>CAWJDE010000008.1:0-201038 GCA_963841545.1 uncultured Chloroflexia bacterium
TGACAACGAGACCCACCGGGGCTAGCGTGCTGGTTGACCGGTGGACCGGCGTGCAGGCGACAGGGACAAGGCTACGATCGGATCGCCTAAGGCGGTCCCCGGAGCGTTGAGCGCCCTCCCGAGCTCCGCTTCGCCTGCCGGTACACGGACCGTTTGACGAACGTGCAGGAGGACGCGCCCATGTATTTGTCGTCAGGTTCTGGGCGGTCCGTCCGCCTGAGCACGCTCTTGTCGGTGGCGATTCTCGTGGCTGCCTGCGGCGGGAGCGCGGCGACGCCGACGCCGCCGCCAGCCGCGACCCCCACCGGGACGGCACCCGCGAGCGTTGCTCCGGGCACACCCACGGCGCCCGCCACCCCGCAGCCGGCAACGCTGGAGCTGTGGCTCGGCGGCATCCTCACAACGGCGACGCCCGGTTCCGATGCGCGCAAGTGGGTGGACCAGGTGATCGAGCGGTTCAAGGCCGCGTTCCCTGGGTCGGATGTGAACATCTCGCTGCTGCCGTCCAACAACGACCAGCTGGCTGCCCAGGTCCAGGCCGCGTTTGCCGCCCACAACGTCCCGGACGTCATGATGCTCTACTCCGGCTCGTACACCCTTGCCTACCAGTCGGGCCTCATGGCGCTCAACAAGTACGTGGACGCGACCCCCGGCTTCTATGACTCGATGTCCCTGTGGGATCTGTCGTGCCAGGACTACGACTGCCAGAACGGCAGTGGAACGATCTTCGGTGTTCCGAGTGACGCCTATTCGTTCCTGATGTACTACAACAAGGATCTGCTGGCCCAGTCCGGGATCTCGGCGCCGCCCACGACCTATGACGAGCTGTATCAGGACTGCGCCAAGATCGACAGCCAGGGATTGGTCCCGTTCGTCTACGGCGACCGCGATGGCTACACGACCGTCAACCTGCTGGTTGACAACATCATCTCCTACTGGGAGCCGGGGGACGTCCAGAAGTTCGAGCAAGGGACGCTGAAGTTCACCGACCCGAAGTGGGTCGAGCCACTCAAGCCAATCCTGGCCATGCGGACCAACAACTGCGTGAACAACGATGCGTCAACGCTCGAGCAGCTGCACTCCGCGGACCTGATCACGTCCGAAAAGGGCGTGATGTTCGAGGGGCAGCCTCAGTTCCTGCCCTACTTCAAGCCGATCTACGACAAGATCGGCGTCGCGAAGCTCCCGCGATCGGGCAGCGGACCCCTGTCGAATGGCGTGATCGGGTCGTCGGGCGACGACTGGATGATCCCCGCCGAGTCGAAGAACCCGGATCTCGCGTGGGAGCTGATCAAGCTGTTCTCCGATCAAACCGCGGGCTCCACGATGATCGACCTCCTGGGGTCCCCGCCATGCAACGTCGCGGCACAGGCAGGAATCGACGATCCTCACGTCCAGGAGGCGTTTGACCTGATCAAGACGGCAACGCTGCCCGAGATGGACATCGTCATGTCGCAGGCGACCGCGCTGTTCCTCTACAAGCACCTCCAGCTTGGCTTCGCCGGGCAGGAAACGGCCGACCAGGTCATGCAGGCGGTCCAGCAGTACGTCGACCAGCAGGGCGGTAAGCCTTGACCCACATCACCGTGCGATCACCGATCGCACGCAAGGGCCCCCGCCGCGCCGAAGCGTGGTGGGGGCCCATCTACGCGCTCCCGGCCGTTGCGATGGTGGTCGCATTCATCGGATATCCGGCGGTTAGCATCGCCTACCACGCCTTCACCAAGTGGAACGGCTATTCGGAGCCGACGTGGATCGGACTCCAGAACTTCCAGTACCTCTTCGAGGACCCGCAATTCGGGCTTGCGTTGCGGAACAACTTCCTGTTCGCCATCTCGGTGCCGATCCAGCTGATCCTGCCCCTCGTTCTCGCATTCCTGATCCATGAGTTCATCTTCGGCTGGCGTTTCTACCGCTGGACCTACTTCCTTCCCGCGGTCTATTCCACCGTCGTTGTCGGGTTGCTTGCCAAGATCATTCTCGACATCAATGGACCGCTGAACGAGGCACTTGGATCGGTTGGCCTCAACGCTCTTCAGCTCGACTGGTTGCTGACGCCACGGACGTCCATTCCGGCCATCCTGCTGGTTGTCGTCTGGGCGAACTTCGGCTACAACGTCGTCATGTACCTCGCCGGAATGAGTGCCATCGATCCCGATCTTCCGGATGCGGCACGAATCGATGGCGCCGGACGCTGGCAGGTCCTCAGGTACGTCTACGTTCCCGGTCTTCGGCGGGTGATGGAGATCGTGCTGGTTACGAACACCATCACCGCGTTTGCCTACATGTTCACGTACATCTACACGATCACGAACGGCGGACCTGGGTTCGACACGTATGTCACGGAGTTCTTGATCTACAACAATGCGTTCACGTTCCAGCGTATGGGGTATGCAAGCGCGATGGGCTTCGGCCTGACGCTGATCATCTCCGTGCTTGGTTACTTCTACATTCGTGCGCTGACGGGTGGCAAGGAATGAACGCCTCTGATCGCGGTGCGCTGCCAGTCGAGCCCCGGGACGTCCATGGCACCCCACCCAGCGTCACCGGATCGAGCGGGTCGATGCGCGGAGGGAAGCGGCGCTCGGTGCACGCGATCCTCGCCGCGCCGGGCCAGGGGGCGCTCATCCTGGGAATGACATTGCTGGGGCTTTCGTCGGTCTTTCCGATCCTCTTCATGCTGGTGAACGCGTTCAAGACCCCGCAGGAGTGGGCGGCCAGCAAGCTCGATCTTCCGGCTTCGCTGAGCCTCGACCCGTTTGCGACCGCGTGGGCCACCACCAACAACGGCGGGTACGTCCTCAATTCCGTGATCGTGACGGTGGCGACGATCGTGCTGTCCGTCGCCCTCGCCATGACCGCCGGCTACTCGTTTGCCAAGCTCCGCTGGCGATGGAGCACGCCGACTTTCTTCTTCGTGCTCGGGTGGATGGCGATTCCGCCGCTGCTGCTGATGGTTCCGATCTACGTCGAGATGGTCGATCTCCGGCTCATCAACACGTACTGGTCGGTGGTCCTTCTGTATTCCGCGCTCAATCTGCCCTTCAATTCGTACCTGATGACCGCCTTCTTCCGCGCCGTTCCGGACGAGCTCCTGGAGGCTGCCCGAGTGGACGGCGCGACCGTTCACGGGATCTTCCTGCGGATCATGGCACCGTTGTCGATCCCGGCCATCGTCACGATCATCATCTTCAACGTCCTGTACGTCTGGAACGAGTTCGTGTTCGCCTTGCTGCTCCTGCAGCCAGATCGCGTGAAGACGCTGACACCGGGCCTGCTCCAACTCCAGGGGCGTTTCTTCTTCAACTACCCGGCCCTCATGGCCGGGCTGCTCCTGGCGTCACTGCCCATGGTCGGCGTCTATCTGATCTTCCAGCGCTATCTCGTCCGGGCGATCGCAGCCGGCGCGCTGAAGTAGGCGGCGAGGCAGCCGAGGCGAGGTCGCCGGGCGGCGACCGGGTGCGCCAGGGCTGCCTGGCGGGATCGGCGCCATGCTCCGGCCGTACGCCACGGCTCCGGAGCAGGCAACAAGCGCCGCGTCCGCCTGGAGGAGGGCAGGCGGCAGCGGCGCGTTGAGCTCTCGATCCCGATCGAGATGGACCTGGCGGCCAGCCCAAGCTGATTGGCGGACCGGTCGACCACATCAGCATAGGAGGTGTGTCAAGGTCCGTAGCTGATCTGACGACCCTGGTCGCGATCCTCGAGGGTCCCGACGGGATCGACGCCGGCTGCACGGCGTTGCCGGCGGGCGACCCGGCCGGCGTGCCGCTCCACGGGCTGCGCGTCGCCGTCGAGATCGACAACGGGATCGTCGCCCCGGACACGGACACGATCGCAACAGTCCTCGCCGCCGCTGACGCGCTGACAGCCGCGGGAGCGAGGGTCGACGAGGCCCCCCTGCCCCCGGGTGGCCACGAGCTCACGCACGAGGTCTGGCGCTCGTACGGCGGGGACCGGTCGAGCCTCGAGCTGTACCGCCTGTTCCGGCGCTGGGACCGGTACCGGTCGGCGATGCTGCACTGGCTGGACGACTGGGACGCGATCCTGTGCCCGGTCTACCCGACGGCCGCCCACCCTCACGGCGAGCCCGTCGACGACGGCGTGAGCTACACCACGCCCTTCAGCCTGACCGGATGGCCGTGCGCGGTCGTGCGCTGCGGGACCTCGGCGGCCGGGCTCCCGATCGGCGTCCAGATCGGCGCCGGGCCGTGGCACGACGGCGTCGCGCTGGCGCTGGCCGCGGCCCTCGAGGCGGCCCTCGGCGGCTACCGCCCCCCGGACCTCCCCTGAGCCTCGGCTGCCGGAGCTGCCGACCCTCCGCGTGGGGCCTCCACCAGATCTCGTGGCGCCGCAGCGTCCCATCTTCGGGCGCCGCCCGCCCCGACGCCGCCCGCCCCGACGCCGCCCGGGCCGACGCCGCCCGGGCCGATGCCGTCCAGACCTCCGCGGCCACCGGTCGCCATCATCGCCCCGAGCTGCGCGCGTGAGCCGATCGCCAGCTTGCGGTACACGCGTCCGAGCACGTTGTCGACGGTCTTGGGCGAGAGGAATGCTTGCTCGGCGACCTGGCGGTTGGTGAGCCCCCGCGCGGCGAGCTCGGCAACCTGCAGCTCGGTGGCCGTCAGCGCCGTCGGCGCGTTGGGTCGCCGGCCGACCCTCACGAGCTCCCGGTGCGCGCGTTCTGACCACGCTGGCGCCCCGACCCGGTCGAAGATGTCGATGGCCGCCTCGAGCGCACCCGCGGCCAGGCGCTTCTCCTTGCGCCGGCGGTGAACCTGGCCCTTCACGAGCAGCGTGCGCGCCAGCTCGAACGGCATCGCCGTCTGCCCCGATACGGCCGCGTCCAGCGCCGCGACGGCGGCGTGCAGATCGCCGTGTGCCGCGGCGAGGATCCCGCGACAACGCGCGGCCGCCGCCAGCGCCCAGGTGCGGTCCAGTCGCCGGCCGCCGTCCTCGAGCCAGGCGAGGTATCGCTCGGCCCGGGCCGTTTCGCCCATCGCCGCGAGCGCCTCGATCTCGTCCGGCAGCACGATGCCGAGGACGGGGTCCGCGCCGTCGATCGCGACGATCCCGTCGGCCAGCGGCCCGAGCCAGGCATCGACGCCGGCCGCGTTGCCGAGCGAGAGCTCGACCAAGCCCAGCGCCCACAGGGGCCACGTGAGGTACAGGTTCCACTGGCTGCTCCGGAACAGCTCCAGGGCACGGGTCGCCGCCTCCCTGGCGTGCTCCGGTGGACCGCAGATCGCGTCCACGAGCGCCCGCTCGGAGAGGGCGAGCGCGATGGCCACGGGCTCCCCGTTGAGCGATGCGGTGTCCCAGGCGGCGTCCGCGGCGCTCGAAGCCGTGGGGAGGTCACCGCGCCACAGGGCGCCGACCACCAGGAACAGCGAGAGGAACGGGAGGGCCGTGTCCTCGCCCCGCTCGACGAGCTCGTCGCGCAGCGCCGTCAGCCTTGCGTGTGCGCCGTCGAGATCCCCGGTCCACAGGCGCAGCAGCGCATCGACGAAGTGCGGACGCATCTCGAGCGGCCCGGTCCGCGACCGATCCTCGCCGGCCAGGGCCTCGGTCATCCGCGCCTCGGCCACGCCGCGTCCGAGCCAGAACTCCGTCATCGCGAGGCACGCGAGGGCGTCCGAGCGGGGCCCGTCCAGTCCGGCGACCTCGGCGAGCTCCAGGGCGGCCGACGCGTGCACGTGCGCGGTCGACAGGTCCCCGAGGCAGAACGCATAGAAGGCGATGTCGAGCTCGATCCCCGTCGCTGTCAGGGCGTCATCGCCGGCCTCGCCGATCGCCCGCACGGCGAGCGACTGCGCGTCCTCGAGGCTGAGCGACCTGGCCCTGACCTGGCCGAGCAGCTGGAGCGAGCGCGCCCGCGCCGGTCCCGCCGGTGCCGTCTCGATCAGGGTTTCGAGCAGCCTGGCCGCCCGCCGGGTGGCGCCGCCCTCGAAGTAGCTCTGGGCCGACCGATGAGCGCGATCAGCGGCCACGGTTGCCTGCTCGGGCGGCGTGATGGCCCGCGCCGCTTCGAGCAGCTCACCGGCGGCGATGGGCGCGCCGCGGAGGCGTGATCGGGTGGCGGCCGCGTCCAGCGCGTCCGCCGCCTCCTCATCCGGCCCCTCGGACGACCGCGCCCGGTGCTGCGCCCGTGCCTCGGCCGACTCGGCGGCGACCGAGAGGGCCCGATGGAGCTCCCGCAGGCGCGCCGGCGGCGTGTCCGCAAGCACGGCGGAGGCCAGCAGCGGGTGGGCGAAGCGAACGCGCTCGTGGTCGATCTGCAGGACCCCGTCGCGCAAGGCCGGCCCCAGCGATCGACGGGGGTTCGTGATTCCGATTCGGACCAGGGTCGCCAGCGTCGGCGGCTCGAGGGCCACGGCCGTCGCCTCCAGCGCGACCCGCGTTGCTCCGCGCAGCGTCCGGATGCGCTCGGTCGTGAGCGCGGCCAGCGTCTCGGGGATCGGCAACGGCAGGCCAGGGGCGAGCGGCTCCCCGGCCTGGAGCACCGCGCGGGCGATCTCGAGCGCGTAGAACGGGTTGCCCGCGGACTGGTCGTGGATCCGGATCGTCGCGTAGCGTGAGAACGACTGACCGGTCCGCTCCAGGAGCAGCGCATGGAGCGCGGCCACCGACATCGGGCCAACCGTGACGCGCTCGGCACGTTCCTGCTCCACCCATGCGGCCAGGCCCAGCGGATCGGCGCCCGGGACCACGCCCCGCGGATCGGCGCCCGGGACGACGCCCCGCCAGGTCGTGGCGAGACCGACCCGCGCGTCCGTGAGGCGACGGGCGGCATATGCCAGCAGTCGGGCCGAGCTGTCGTCCAGCCACTGGACATCGTCGATCGCGACCAGGACCGGCCGATCGCGGCTCAGCGCTCGCAGGAGCGTGGTCGTCGCCACGGCGAGCGTGCGCTGGTCGGCGGGGTGGCCGAGTGGCTCGCGCAGCAGCAGCGCGACCTCGACCGCTCGCGACTGGGGTGCAGGCAGGAGCCCGGTGGCGGTCGGAACCAGCTGCCCGAACAGGTCGCCGTAGCCGCTGAGCGGCAGGCTCGCCTCGGACGGCGCGGGCCCGGCGGCCAGGACCTCGAACCCGCGACGCGCTGCCGCCTCGCTCGCCGCCGCCAGGAGCGTGGTCTTCCCGATCCCGGGCTCGCCTTCGATGACCAGCGTGGCGAACCGCCCGGTGCTTCTGTCGAGCAGCCGCTCCACTGCCGCCAGCTCCGTCGCGCGCCCGATCATGCCGGCCTGCATGCCACCCCGTGCTCCAGCGGCCGACGGCTCGATCGGCTCCTGCGGCGCCGGCAGGCGGAGCATAGGCGGATGCGCGCGGGACCGCCGGGATCGAGGCCCTCCAGATCGGGGTGGTCGCCTCTTTCCTCGGTCGATCGCCCTCGCTACGGTGCCGGCCATGCGTGAGCGGTCGGTCTCGCCGCGGCAGGTCCTTCGCCCCGGTTGGGCCGGATGACCATGCCCGGTGCCGCCGGCTACGTCGCCGAATGCTTCTGGACCGGGGTCAGCGAGCGCGACCTGCGCGAGCTCGACACCCGGGCCGGCGCCACCGCGGCCAGCCTGGCCGCGGGCGGCCAGGACGTTCGCTATCTGGGGTCGGTCCTGATGCCGGACGACGAGGTCGTGCTGTGCCTGTTCGAGGGATCGGCCGACGCCGTGCGCCGCACGGCCGAGGAAGCCCGCATCCCGTTCAGCCGGCTGGTCGAAGGCGTCCATGCCGGGATCGGCCGGCGGTGACCCCGCCCGTATCGAGGAGGTTCAACGACATGTCCGTGACGGGGCTTCGGGCGCGGAGCGCGCTTCCCATCTCCATTCTGGCCGCGGTCCTGGGAGGCGTGCTGCTGGCGGGATGCAGCTCGACCACGACCGACACCGGGTCGTCGGGTCCGCCGTCGTCCGCGGCACCGAGCTCGGCGGCACCGAGCTCGGTGCCGGAGAGCGCCCCCGCCTCGGCCTCGGAGGCGGCGGCATCGTCCGAGGCGCCCGCGTCGGAAGCGGTGATGTCCGAGGAGCCCACGGGCGTGGTGACCGATATCGATCCGTGCCAGCTCATCACCTCGGACGAGGCCGGGACCCTTGCCGGAGCCCAGTTCGGCAGTGGCCAGGAGGACACGACCGAGGGCAACGGCCGGATCTGCACCTACAAGTCGGGCACGCTGAACACGTTCACGGTGGCCGTGGGCGTGGCCCCCGACGCCGCGACCGCCCAGGCCGAGAAGGCGGACTTCAAGGCGCAGATCGAGCAGGCGATGCCGGCGGGCGTCAACGTGACCGAGCTGCCGGACTTCGCGGATGGCGCGGCGATCTTCGCGGGCAGCACCACGATCGGCGGCCAGAAGATCAGCGTGAGCTCGATCGCGGTCCTCAAGGGCACGACCTTCTTCGCCTTCAGCGATCTGGTCCTCGGCGGCGACGCCCCCACCAACGACGCGCTCCAGGCGCAGGCGCAGACCTGCCTCGACCGCATTCCCTGACCCCGGCCGCGAGCGCCACCCCGGCCGCGGCCGGGGTGGCGCGCGGCGGCGTCCGCAAGGGCCCACAATGCCGGCCACCGCACGAGGACCCTCCGGCCCCGGTTCGCCGCCCGGCGCGCCAGCAGCGGTGACAGGAGATCGCGATGCCCAGCGCCTCCGGCACGGTCACGATCGCGTGCGGCTTGGATGACGTGTTCGCGTTCGTGGCCGATGGTACGAACGATCCCAGATGGCGACCCGGCGTGGTCGACGTGGCGCTGGTCTCGGGAAGCGGCGTCGGGGCCCGCTACCGGCAGGGTGTCCGGGGCCCGGGCGGCCGGCGCATCGCCGCCGACTACGAGATCACCGCCTTCGAGCAGGGGAATCGGCTGGCCTTCCAGGCCACGGCCGGACCGGTGCGCCCGCACGGCGAGTACCGGTTCGAGCCCGCCGGTGACGGCACCCGGATCACCTTCTCGCTCGCCGCGGACCTCTCGGGGCTCAAGCGGCTGCTGATGGCGCGCTCCGTCCAGGGGGCGATGGACGGCGAGGTCGCCGCGCTGGCGAACCTCAAGCGCGTGCTCGAGACCGGCTGAAACCGGACCCCCGTCCCGCGTTAGCAGCGCCGGGACGCGCACCGCCGCCGACGGGCCCACCCCGGTCCGGGCCGGTACGGCCCCGCCTCAGCCGGCGCCCGCCGTCCCGAGCCAGGCGGTCCGGCCATCGGTCACCAGCATCCCGCCGGGAACCAGGATCGCCCGCTGGGCGGCCTCCGACGGAAGGTCGCCGCGAACCGCGATCTGGCGCCACGACCGCCCATCGCTCGAGATCCAGGCGACGGGGAAGCCGCCGCCGCGAAAGGCGACGATCCGCGACCCGTCACCCGCGAGCAGGTCCCCGACGACGTGACCGTCGATGGCGAACAGCCAGGGGCCCTTCCGGGGGGCGGTCGGCAGGGGCTGCCAGACCAGGCCGTCCGACGTCTGCCACCAGGTGTCGGCGACGTTGGTCACGCCCCGGACATGCGCGATGGCGCCGTCGCGGCCCACCGCCAGGGAGGTGGCGATCGAGCCCGCACGACCGCCGTCCGTTCCAGGCAGCCCGGCGAGCGTCGAGGGCGTCCAGCTCACGCTGTCCCGGGACCGCCAGACGGTGGGCCGGGTGTCCGGGCCGACGCCGTCCGAGCCCGCGACCAGGAATCCGACGCTCGCGTGGGCGGCATCGGACAGGGTGGTCGAAGGGCCCATGCCCACCGCGTCCGCGACCGTCCACGTCACACCGTCGAGGGTCGTCGCGCTGGTGACGTGGTCGCCGGCGGATACCGCGACCAGCCCCTCCGGCGAGGTCGCCACCACGACACCCCTGAGCGCCTCCGCCGGTCCTGGATCGGGCAGGGCGTCCGGCGTCCACGCGATGCCGTCGGTCGAGGTCCAGCTCACGATCGACGGGCCGCCCTCGGCGCAGGAGTCGACGTCGATGCACCCGGTGTCGAGCGTGGCGACCGCGACCAGGCCGTCGCCCAGCTCGGCAAGGCCGACGATCGTCGAGCCGGGCCAGAACGTGGTCGCCGTGGCGAACGGCAGCAGGACCCAGTGGCTGCCGTCCACCGACGTCCACACGATGCTCTCGGTCGCGTCGGGCATCCGCCCGAGCGCGACGAATCCGCTCTTCCACTCGAGCACCGAGGTGACGAACGGTGACGCGCCGCCGGCCGGCAGCCGCTGCCAGTCGAGGGAGCCCCATGACTCGATCGAGCGCGCGGACACATCGGGGATTGAGAGCCCCAGGTCGAGGGGCGTGAGGGCGACCGCGGACGGCGCAGGCGTGACCCGGGTGGTGGACGTCGTCGGGCCGGGCGTCGTCCCCGGGGCCACGGATCGCCCCGAGGCCGAGGGACCGGCATCCACGCCGGCTGGCGCGCCATCACCCCACGGCTTGAGCAGCGCCAGCGACAGGAAGAGGACGATGGCGATCCCGGTCGCCACCTCCGGACGGACGCGCCGGCCGGAGCCGCGAGGCCGGGGCCGGTCCCGGAACGACAGCGGTCCGGTCACCCCGCTGCTCCCAGGCTGCACGTGGGTCGGACCCGCGCGGCCACCGTGCCGGCCCGCCGTGTCGCGCGGCGGGCGCCGGATATGCATCCGTGCCGCCGCTCCCGGCCGGCGGCGAAGGCGTCAGAACGCCGTCGCCAGGTCCACGGCAACGCCCTCGGCCGCCGATCGCCCGGCCGCCAGCATGATCTCCAGGACGTGCCGGGCGTGCTGCGCGGACGGTACTGGTGGCGTCCCGTCGCGCAGGCAGTCCGCCAGGTGCTCGATGAGTACGCCGCGCTGGAGCTCCATGAACCGGTCATCGCTTCGCGGGAAACCGTACTCCCTGGGCGTGATCCACCCGGCCAGCCCGGGCGCCGCGTCGAGCCGATACAGCTCGACCGGCGGGGCGCCGCTGTCGGGGCGGTTGACGATGAGCGTTCCCTCGAGCCCGAACAGCTCCATGCGCGGGCTCCTCGACGCCACGACGTTGAAGGTCCCGTCGACCACGGCGAACGTGGCCTCGCCGAAGTCGAGCAGCACCAGGTTGTTGTCCGCCGTGCCGACGGCGATCTCGAGGCCGTCGAAGGGTCCGCCGCGCGCCCGGCGCACCGGCACCGTGATCCCCGCCATGGCCATCACCCGCCTGGCGGGGCCGAGGACGCCGGTGACCTGGTGGAACCCGTACACGCCCAGGTCAAGCAGGGGACCGGCGCCCTCCTGGTAGAACCAGGTCGGGTCGACGGGCCAGCCGTTGCCCGCGGGACCGGCATGCGACGACTGGACGCGCGCGAAGGCGACCTTGCCGATGGCGCCCTCGCCGACCAGGCGCCGGGCCAGCGCCCACTCGCGCGCGACCATGTCGGCCGGCGCGCTGACGATCAGGAGCCGCTTCGCCTCGGCGATCGCGAGCAGCTCGTCCGCCTCGGCCATGGTCGAGCACAGCGGCTTCTCGGTGACCAGGTGCCGCCCGGCTTCGAGGATCGCCCTCGACGTCTCGAAGTGGACCTGGATCGGCGTCAGGTTGACGATCGCCTCGACGTCGGACCCGAGGAGCGCCTCCAGCGAGGCATGCACCGATGGGATCCCATGGGCGGCGGCGACCGACCGGGCCAGCTCGACGTTGGGGTCGGCGATCGCGGCGACCATGATCCGGTCGCGGATCTTGTGCAGGTGCGGCAGATAGCCGTAGCCGACGGTGGCGATCATGCCGGCACCGAGGATCCCGATCCGCAGCGGCCGTGGATTCCTGGCACCGGTCATCGTGAGCCCTCCGATCGACCCTGGGCGGCGGTTCGCCAGCCCCCAAACGGTATCCTGATCGAGCGCGCGATCTCAAAACCGGACGGCATGAAGGAGCTCCCGTGATGGCCTGGACGCTCGATCACTGGATCAACGGAGCGAGCCACGCGCCCGCCAGCGGACGCTACCTGGACCGCACGAGCCCGGTCGACGGGAGTCTCGTGTGCCGCCTCGCGGACGGCGACGCGGCGGATGTCGGCGCGGCTGTCGCGGCCGCCAGGGCCGCTCAGCGAGCCTGGGCGAAGACGCCGCCGGCGGTCCGTGGGCGGCTGATGATCGAGGCCGCTCGCCGCATCCGCGCGGCCGCGTCGGAGCTGACCGATGCCGAGGTCGCCGAGACCGGCAAGCCCCGTGCCACGGCCGCCAACGAGGTCGAGGGCACCGCCCAGTACTTCGAGTTCTACGGCGAGGTCGTCAACGCGATCGGCGGCGAGACGATCGATCTCGGTGGTGAGTTCCACAGCTTCACCCGCCACGAGCCGTTCGGGGTGGTGGGTGTCATCACCCCCTGGAACCTGCCGATCAACCAGGCGGCGCGCGCGGGCGCCCCGGCCATCGCCGCCGGCAACACGGTGGTGCTCAAGCCGTCGTCGCTCACCTCCACCAGCTCGATCCGCCTGGGTGAGCTGTGCCAGGCAGCCGGGATCCCCGACGGCGTCTGGAACGTGGTGCTCGGCAGTGGATCGACCACGGGTCCGGCGCTCGTTTGCCATCCCGACGTGCGGAAGGTGGCGTTCACCGGCTCGGTCGAGGTCGGCAAGGGCCTGGCCCACCTCGCCGCGGATCGGCTGATCCCGCTGACGCTCGAGCTCGGTGGCAAGAGCGCGGACGTCGTGTTCGCGGACGCGGACCTGGAACGCGCGGCGACATCGGCGGCGACGATGTTCACCTCGAACGCCGGCCAGGTCTGCTCCGCGGGCACGCGCCTGCTGGTCCAGCGCGAGATCCAGGACCGGTTCGTGGAGCTGGTCAGGGCCAAGGTCGAGGCGATCCGGCCGGGCGAGTCCATGGGGCCGGTCATCAGCGAGGGCCAGTACCGCACGGTCGTCTCCTACCTCGACATCGCCGAGCGGGAAGGTGCGACGCCGGTCACCGGCGGCTCCGCGGCGGCCACGGCGGTCGCCGAGAAGCCGGGGCTGTTCGTCCCGCCGACGGTGTACACGGGCGTGCGCAACGACATGCGGATCGCCCGGGAGGAGGTGTTCGGGCCCGTCCTCGTCGTGATCCCGTTCGACACGGAGGACGACGCGGTCGCGATCGCCAACGACTCGCCCTACGGGCTGGTGGCGGGCGTATGGACCCGCGACGTGAGCCGGGCCCTGCGGGTCGCCGCGGAGATCGAGGCGGGCCAGGTGTTCGTCAACAGCTGGTGGTCCGGCGGCGTCCAGACCCCGTTCGGTGGCTTCAAGCAGAGCGGGTACGGCCGGGAGAAGGGCGTGGAGGCCCTCCACCATTACACCCAGACCAAGTCCGTCACGGTCGCCCTGTAGGCGCCAGGCCCGTCGTCGCCGGCAGCGGCCGACCAGCGCGACCAGCACGCCGGACGCCGACCCGCACCCGTGGACGCCGGACGCCATCCCGCGACCGGACACGGACGCCGTGCCGGAGCCCGTCCCGCGCCCGTCGACGCCGGGCCCCGTCGCGCGTTCGTCGACGCGGGAGCGCGTCCCGCACCCGTCGACGCCGGACGCGCTGCCGGAGCGAAGTCAGCGCCCGATCGAGGCCAGGTAGTGCCGGCTCTCCGCGAGCGCGTCGAACACGTCGCCCGCGTACTCGTCGAGCTCGACGACGAGCCCGGCCGCCGGCGCAGCGGCCACGATGTCGGCGACCGGCAACGCGCCCGAGCCAACCGCGGTCTGCGTCCGCACGTCCCGCACGCGCGGTCCGTCCTTGACGTGGAGGTACCGGACGCGCTCGCCCAGGCGCCGCAGCAGGGCCGGCGCGGCTTCGCCGCCGATCTCGGCCCAGTAGGTGTCCACCTCCAGCACGACCCGGGCGTCGAGCACGTCCGCAAGCACCTCGAGCGCGGTGACGCCGCCGATCCGGCGCTCGAGCTCGTGGGCGTGGTTGTGGTAGCCGACGGCGATGCCGGCGTCGGCGGCCCGGTCGGCGGCCACCGCCAGCTCCGCCGCGATCGCCTGGATCGTCTCGCGGGTCGCCCAGCGGGCCGGATCCACCCAGGGCTCGATGAGCGTCGTCACGCCGAGGCGTTGCGCGGCGCCCAGGGCCGCCTCGACGTCCGCGCCCACGAGCGAGACGTGGGCGCTGGGCATCGGCAGGCCCGTCGCGCCGAGGGCGGTCGCGTACCCGTCCGCGAGCGTCACGAGGTCGAATCCCTCGACGGCCCCGTAGCCGAGCTCGGCCAGCCGCCGGACCGTGGCCACCGGGTCCCGCGCCAGGACCGATCTCACCGTGTACAGCTGGACCGCGACCGTGCCTGCCATCGTGCCTCCGGGTCTCGAGCGCCTGGAACGGCCAACAAGGTACCGGCCCGGGGCCCGCGCCGCGCATCCGATGCGGGCCGTTCGCCTCTGGTCGGATCGGCGGTCCGGGCGAACGATCGGGGACAGGCGGCCGGAGCGTTGCCGGCAAGGAGGAAGCCGTGGCCAAGACGATCCTGATCATCGGCACGCTCGACACCAAGGGCGCCGAGTTCGCCTACGTCCGGGATCTCATCGCGGGCCACGGCCACGCCACGCTCGTGATGGACGCAGGCGTGTATGAGCCCGCCTGGCCGGCGGACATCGGGGCCGCTCGTGTGGCCCGGGCCGGCGGCGGCTCGCTCGAGGCGCTTCGCACGGCCGGAGACCGCGCCACCGCGCTCGAGGTGATGTGCCGCGGGGCGCGCGCTGCGGTCCTCGAGCTCGTCGCTTCGACCCGGATCGACGGCATCCTCGGGCTGGGCGGGTCGGGCGGCACGGCGATCGCGACCAGCGCCATGCAGGCGATGCCGGTGGGGATGCCCAAGCTGATGGTGTCCACGATGGCCTCCGGCGACGTGTCGCGCTACGTCGACGTGAAGGACGTCACGATGATGTACTCGGTCGTCGATGTGGCCGGGCTCAACCGGCTCTCGCGGCGGATCCTGGCCAACGCCGCGGGTGCCATCTGCGGCATGGTCGAGCAGGAGATCCCGCCCGCGCAGGATCGGCCGCTGGTCAGCGCCACGATGTTCGGGGTCACCACGCCGTGCGTCACCCGCGTCCGCGAGCGCCTCGAGGAGGCGGGCTACGAGGTCCTGGTGTTCCATGCCACCGGGAGCGGGGGCCGGGCGATGGAGGCGCTGATCGACGACGGCTTCATCGTCGGGGTGGCCGACATCACCACCACCGAGTGGTGCGACGAGCTGGTGGGCGGCGTCCTGTCCGCCGGCCCCACGAGGCTCGACGCCGCGGCGCGGACGGGCACGCCCCAGGTGGTCTCGCTGGGTGCCCTGGACATGGTCAACTTCGGGCCGATCGACACGGTCCCGGCGCCGTTCCGCGACCGCAACCTCTACCGGCACAACCCCTCGGTCACGCTCATGCGGACCACGCCCGAGGAATGCGCGAGGCTGGGTGAGATCATCGCGACCAAGCTCAATGCCGCGACCGGCCCGACCGCCCTGTTCGTGCCCCTCGGAGGCGTGAGCATGATCGATGCCGACGGCATGCCATTCCACGACCCGGTCGCCGACACGGCGCTGTTCACCGCCGTCCGGGACCACCTCGACCGCTCGAGGGTCGAGCTCGTCGAGCTCGACCTGCCGATCAACGACCCGGTCTTCGCCGACGCGATGGCCGACCGGCTGCTGGCGATGCTCGCCGGCACCTGAGCGGCGACCCACACCGGCGCCGATCCAGGCGGATCGTCGCCCGGTCCAGTTCGAAGGGAGCTCCCACCATGCCGTTCATCCCGCGCGTCGAGGTCGAGCGCCGGCTCCGGGCCCAGATTGCCGCCGGCACGCCCATCGTGGGCTGCGGCGCCGGCACCGGGATCTCGGCCAAGATGGCCGAGGCCGGCGGTGCCGATCTCGTGATCGTCTACAACTCGGGCCGCTACCGGATGGCGGGTCGCGGCTCGCTCGCAGGCATGCTCGCCTACGGCGACGCAAACGCGATCGTGATCGAGATGGCCGCCGAGGTCCTGCCGGTGGTCCGGGACACGCCGGTCCTTGCCGGCGTCAACGGCACCGATCCCTTCCGGCTCATGCCGGTGTTCATGCGCGAGCTCCGGGAGATCGGCTTCGACGGTGTCCAGAACTTCCCGACCGTCGGCCTGATCGACGGTGAGTTCCGCCGGAACCTCGAGGCCACCGGCATGGGCTACCGGCAGGAGGTCGAGGCGATCAGGATCGCCTCGGAGGCCGGCCTGTTCTGCTCGCCCTACGTGTTCGACCCCGAGCAGGCCAGGGCGATGGCCGAGGCCGGCGCCGATCAGCTCGTCGCGCACGTCGGCCTGACCACGGCGGGAACGATCGGGGCGGGCGTGGCGCTGAGCCTCGACCAGGCGATCGAGCGGGTGACGGCCATCGCCGAGGCGGGCCGGGCCGTCCGCGAGGACATCATCGTGCTGTGTCACGGCGGCCCGCTCGACGAGCCGGACAACGTGGGCGAGGCGCTGCGACGCATGCCCGGCGTGCACGGCTTCTTCGGGGCCTCGAGCATCGAGCGGCTGCCCACCGAACGCGCGATCCGGGGCCAGGTGGAGGCGTTCAAGTCGCTCGCCGTCGGCCGCTGACGAGCGCGGTCCGCTGACGCGCGCGGTCCGCAGACGAGCGCCGTCCGCAGACGAGCGCGGTCCGCAGACGAGCGCGGTCCGCTGACAAGCGCGGTCCCTGACGCGCGCGGTCCGCGAACGCCGCCGCGGCTCCGAGGGTGGGCCGGGAGCTATTCGCGCGTGCCCAGCGCGGCGAACGCTGCCCGGACCATGGCCAGGCGCTGCTCGTCCCACACGACCGACGGGTCGGCCTCGAAGAACGTCATCGCGATGCTCGCGGCGGCAAGGGAGGGCAGCGACCACGTCGCGGAATCCGGTGCCCCCGGCAGCCGCGCCTCGACGGTTTGTTCGGCGATCTCGCGCCCGGCCAGCGCCATCAGCACATGGCCCCGCAGGTCGGCGCTGAGCAGGCTCGCGATCGTCCCGAAGGAGATCCCCGCATCGGGACGGATGCGAAAGCCGAGCATCGCGCTCAGCCGCTCCCAGGACGCGGCGATCCGATCCAGGAACGAGCGCTCCGCTGCCGCCAGGGCCGATGCCAGATCGGCGCGGAGCGCCTCGTCGGCCACGCCCAGGAACGTCGCGTGAAGGGCGAGGTAGGTCCGCCATTCCGCGGAATCACGCATGGTCTCGAAGTCGTGCTGCCCACCGTGCCGGATCAGCTCGAACATCAGATCGCGACGGCCGTCGTCGGTGGCCAGCCCGTCGAGGTGCTCTCCGAACACCCGCTGGATCAGCGGAATGGAGGACGCCTCGGCGGAGATGGCCGCCGGGGTCGCGCCCTTCGCCAGCTCCCTGAGCAGGTCGCTGAAGAACAGGTCCTTGTACGGCCAGCGACGGTAGACCGTGCTGCGCGAGACTCGTGCCTCGTGGATGAGGTCCTCGAAGCTCAAGTGCTCGAGGCTCACCGTCAGACCGGTCCGGCCGACCATGTCGACACCGGCCTGGAGCATCCGACGCTCGGTCTCCTCGTCGGTCAGCCGCTGACGACGCCGACCGAGCCCGGTGGGGGATTGCAACATCGGTCCGACCCCGCTAGAATGAGATATGATATCCCAAGTTTCGGATGTCATATCTGGAGCATCACCGATGGAAGCCTACCAGCCCGGCCATCTGACCGGGCGCAGGATCGGCCGGCTCGAACGGCTCATGTACCGCCACGAGCGGTGGATGTACGGCGGCCCGCGGCCCAACCGCGTCGCGGCGTTCCTCAATGCGATCTGGGCACGGGCCGGCGCGGCAGGCTGGGTGGGGCACGGGCTGGTCACGCTCGAGGTCCGCGGGCGACGAAGCGGACGCCGCATCGAGGTGCCGCTGATCGTCGCCGACCGTGATGGGGAGCGGTGGCTGGTGGCGATGCTCGGCGAGCGCGCCGACTGGGTGGCCAACGTTCGTGCGGCGGGCGGGCGGGCCGTCCTGCGGCATGGGCGCGTCGAGTCGGTCCTGCTCGACGAGGTCAACCCCGCGGAGCGTGGACCGATCGTTCGCCGACACCTCGAGGTGGCGCCGGCCGCGCGCTCGTTCCTGCCCGTGTCGCGAACCGCGTCTGACGCGGACCTCGATGCGGTGGCGAGCGCCATCCCCGTGTTCCGGATCCGGAACCGGCCGGAGGCCGTCGCACGGGCCGACCTCCCACGGCCGGATGCCGTCGCCGCCGGGCCGACCGCGCCGGCCGGAGACCTCGGCGCCGGAGACCGCGCCGCCGGATACCTCGGCGCCGGAGACCGCACCGGCGGATACCTCGGCGCCGGAGACCGCACCGGCGGCAGGCGGCGAGGCTGGCCTGGCGGTACGGCCGCGCAGGCGACGACGCCGCCTGCTCGTGGCGAGCGCGGGTGTTCTGGTGCTGATCGCCGTCATCGGCCTCGTGATCGTGGGAACGAGGTCGGGACCGCCGCCGCTCTCGCTGCCGGCAATCGCCGCCGAGACCCCGGCCGGCCCGCTGGACGGTCGATGGGCCGCGACGAGCGGCTCCATCGCAGGCTTCCGCGTCGACCAGGTCTTCCTCGGCATGCATGCCGCGGTCGTGGGCCGCACGACGGTCGTCAGCGGAACGGTCGACGTCGCCGACGGCCAGGTGACGGGCGGCTCGTTCACGGTCGACCTCACGTCCCTGACGGTCAATGGAAAGCCGCAGCCACAGATCGCGATCAGCCTCGGGACGGCGACGCAGCCGATCGCGACGATCCAGCTGGACGCGCCGGTGACCGTGCCGGGCGGGCTGGCCGAAGGAGGAGTGGTCGCGATGACCGCGAGCGGGTCGCTCACGCTCCGTGGAGCGCGTCACGAGGTGTCGATCTCCATGGTGGCGCGGCGCAACGGCTCGACGGTCGAGGTCGTGGGTTCGATGCCGGTCGCGTTTGCGGACTGGGGCATCGCCGGCCCGACCGGCTATGGCGACCTGGGCTCGCTCGCGGACCACGGGGTGGCCGAGTTCCTGCTCGTGCTCGAGCACGCGAACGGATAGCCGGGCACGCAGATCCGGGTTGGCGAGGGGGTCAGTCCCGGCCGGTCGCCGTGATCGCGACGTCGATCGAGTCGCCGACCTCCTTGCCGGCGGCCGACAGCATCGCCTTGCTCACGCTGAGCCCGAGCCGGCCGCCTCCGGCGGGCATCACGCTCGAGCCGGATCTCCCTCGCCGACCATCGCGGCCACGGTTCGACAGGTCGGCGACAATGCCAGGCACGCTCCGCCGGCCGACCCCACCGGCCGCCCCGGGCGCTGGCCGCGCCGCGGGGTCGGATGCGCGCCGACAGCATCGGAGGGCACCTTGACCAGCGCCATCGAGATCACGGGCCCGGCCGTCGCCGGCGTCGATCGCGTCCTGACCACGGAGGCGCTGGCGTTCGTGGCGGGCCTCCAGCGTACGTTCGGGGCGCGACGCGAGGCATTGCTGGCCACCCGGCGCGATCGGCAGGCGGCGATCGACGCGGGCACGACGCTCGACTTCGACCCGGCCACGGCCGAGCTGCGCGCGACCGAATGGCGGGTTCCCGAGGCGCCACGGGACCTGGCGGATCGCCGGGTCGAGATCACCGGGCCCGCGGAGCCCAAGATGATGATCAACGCCCTGAACTCCGGCGCCCGCGTGTTCATGGCGGATCTCGAGGACGCGTTGAGCCCCACCTGGGCCAACGTCGTGGGCGGCCAGCAGGCCATCGCCGACGCGGTCCGGGGCACGCTCGCGTTCACCAGCCCGGACGGTCGCGAGTACCGGCTCGGCGAGCGGGTCGCGACGCTCCTGGTCCGGCCCCGCGGCTGGCACCTGGACGAGCGACACCTGCGCGTCGACGGCGCTCCCGTCAGCGCCAGCCTGTTCGATGCCGGCCTGTACCTGTTCCACAACGCCGCCGAGCGCGTCCGGCGCGGGACCGGTCCCTACTTCTACCTGCCCAAGCTGCAGTCCGCGGCCGAGGCCCGGCTGTGGGCCGACGTGTTCGCCCACGCGGAGCCGGCCCTCGGGATCCCCCGCGGGTCCGTCCGCGCGACCGTGCTGATCGAGACGATCCACGCGGCGTTCCAGATGGACGAGATCCTCCATGAGCTGGGCCCCTACGCAGCCGGCCTCAACGCCGGGCGCTGGGACTACCTGTTCAGCTGCATCAAGACGTTCCGCTCGCGATCCGACCTCGTGCTCCCGGATCGCGGCGCGCTCACCATGACCACCCCGTTCATGCGCGCCTACACCGAGCTGCTGGTCCGCACGTGCCACCGGCGCGGCGCGCATGCGATCGGGGGGATGGCCGCCTTCATCCCGTCGCGCCGGGATCCGGACGTCAACGAGACCGCGATGGCGAAGGTGGGCGACGACAAGGAGCGGGAGTCCCGCGACGGGTTCGACGGAACGTGGGTGGCGCACCCCGACCTCGTGCCGCTCGCGACCGGGATCTTCGACCGGGTGCTGGGTGACCGGCCCAACCAGCGGACGAGGCTGCGCGACGACGTCGCGGTGACGGCGGCGCAGCTCACCGACCTGCGGGTGCCCGGCGGCTCGGTCACGGAGGCGGGTGTGCGCCTCAACGTGAGCGTCGCGCTCCAGTACCTCGACGCGTGGCTGGGCGGCAACGGCGCCGCCGCGATCAACAACCTGATGGAGGACGCGGCGACCGCCGAGATCAGTCGCTCGCAGCTGTGGCAGTGGCGGTCGACCGGCGTCCCCCTCGACGACGGGCGCCCCGTCACCGCCGGCTGGCTCGAGGCGGTCATCGGCGAGGAACGGCGAGCGCTCGGTACCTCCGACGGCGGACGCCTTGAGGACGCCACCGGCCTCCTCCGGCACCTGGTCATGACCGACGCGTTCGTCGAGTTCCTGACCCTCGACGCCTACCGGCTCCTGGACTAGGCGCGGCGGCCGGCGGCCGACGTCAGGCGCGGTCCCGGATCAGAACAGGCCCACGATGTTGCCGTCGGCGTCGATGTCGATGCGCTCGCCGCCGGGGCGGGAGTTGAGCCCCGGCATCGTCCGCATGTCGCCCAGGATCGGCGTGAGGAAGCCGGCGCCGGCGGACAGGCGCACCTCGCGCACGGGGATCCGGAAGCCCGTCGGTGCGCCCAGCAGCTTGGCGTCGTGGGACAGGCTGTACTGGGTCTTCGCCATGCACACCGGCAGGTTGCCGTAGCCCATCGCCTCGTACTGCGCGAGCTGTCTGCTCGCCGCCGGGCTGTAGTCGGCACCGTCGGCGCCGTAGATCCGGCTCGCGACGACCTCGATCTTCTCGCGCAGCGGCATGTCGTCCGGGTACAGCAGGCGGAAGTCCGCGCCGCCCTCCTCGGCTGCCGCCCAGACCGCGCGCGCCAGGTCCTCGGCCCCGGCGCCGCCGTCGGTGAAGTGGCGGGCCTCGACGGCATCGCGGGCACCGGCCGCCAGGGCGACCTCCCTGATCGCCGCGATCTCGTCGGCCGTGTCGGTCGGGAACAGGTTGATCGCGACCACGACCGGGACCCCGAAGGCGCGGACGTTCTCGATCTGCTTGCCCAGGTTCACGGCGCCCCGCCGGACACCGTCGGGGTTGCTCTCGATGAGCGCCGGATCGAGCGGCTTGCCGGCCACGATCCGGCCGACGCCGCCGTGCATCTTGAGCGCGCGCACCGTGGCCACGATGACCGCCGCATCGCAGGCGAGCCCGCTGGCCCGGCACTTGATGTCGAAGAACTTCTCGGCGCCCATGTCGGCGCCGAAGCCCGCCTCGGTCACCACGATGTCGGAGCTGGCGAGCGCGGCGCGGTCGGCGATGATGCTGTTGTTGCCGTGGGCGATGTTCGCGAACGGGCCGCAGTGGACGAAGGCCGGACCGCCTTCGAGCGTCTGCATCAGGTTGGGCTTGAGCGCGTCCTTGAGCAGCACGGTCATCGAGCCCGCGACCTTCAGGTCCTCGGCCGTGATCGGGGTCCCGTCCCGACGGGTCGCCAGCACGATCCGGCCCAGCCGCGCGCGGAGGTCCTGCAGGTCCGACGCCAGCGCCAGGATCGCCATCACCTCGGACGCGACGGTGATCACGAACTGGGCCTGGCGCGGATAGCCGTTCTCCTTGCCGCCCAGACCCACCACGATGTCCCGCAGGGCGCGGTCGCTGATGTCGACCACCCGCGGCCAGAGCACGTTGTTGGCGTCGATGCCCAGCGCGTTGCCATGGTGGACGTGGTTGTCGATGAACGCGGCCGCCAGGTTGTGGGCGGCGCCGATCGCATGCACATCGCCGGTGAGGTGGAGGTTGAAGTCCTCCATCGGGATCACCTGGGAGTAGCCGCCGCCCGCGGCCCCGCCCTTGATCCCGAACACCGGACCGAGGGAGGGCTGGCGGAGGGTGACCGTCGCCCGCTTGCCGATCCGGTTGAGGCCCTGCCCGAGGCCCACCGTGGTGGTGCTCTTGCCCTCGCCCAGGGGCGTCGGGCTGATGGCGGTCACCAGCACGTACCTGCCGCGCGGGTTGGCGGCCTCGAGCCGCTCGATGCCCTCGATCGTGACCTTGGCCTTGGTGCTGCCGTAGAGCTCGATCTCGTCGTCGCGGAAGCCCAGCTCGTGAGCGACCTCGGCGATCGGGCGCGGCTTGACCGAGCGGGCGATCTCGAGATCGGAGGGAAAGGACCGGGCGGGGGTGTCGGTGGTCACAGCGGCTTCTCCGAGAGGGGGACGGCGAGGGACTGGGCGCCCAGCGGCACGAGGCCGCGGGCCTGGCTGCGGGCAGCCTCGACGAGGTGGGCGAGGAGGATGGCGTTGGTGAGCGGGCCGACCCCGCCGGGCACGGGGGTGATCGCCGACGCCACCCGCGACGCCGACGCGAAGTCGACGTCGCCCGTCAGCGCATCGCCCACGACGTTGATGCCCACGTCGACCACCACCGCCCCGGCCTTCAGCATGTCGCCGGTGACGAAGCCCGGGCGGCCGATGGCGACGACCACGATGTCGGCCGTGCGAACGATGGCCGCCAGATCCCGCGTCCGGCTGTGGCAGATCGTGACCGTGGCGTGCTCGCGCAGCAGCAGCAACGCGGCCGGCTTTCCGACCACGTTGGAGCGCCCGATCACCACCGCGTGGCGGCCGGCGAGCTCGATCCCCGAGCGGCGCAGGATCTCGACCGCGGCGTGCGCGGTGGCCGGCAGGAAGCCCCCGTAGCCCAGCGACAGCAGGCCCGCGTTCAGGGGGTGGATGCCGTCGATGTCGCGCAGCGGGTCGAGCACGTCGATCACCGCGTGCAGCCCGATCGTGGGGGGCAGCGGCATCTGGGTGATGATGCCGGCCACGGTGGGGTCCGCCTGGAGCGCGCGCAGCGCGTCGCCGACGGCGATCTCGTCCGCATCGTCGGGCAGCTCCACCAGGCGGTCCTCGATGCCCACCCGACGGCAGCCGTCGAGGATCTTGTGGAGGTACACCGCGGACGGTGCGTCGCGCCCGACCACGACCACCGCCAGGGCGGGCACGTACCCCCATTCGGCTCGGAAGGCGGCCACGTCGGCCGCCACCTGCTCGCGGATCCCGGCCGCGATCGGTCCCCCGCGCAGCAGGCGAGGCTCGGTGCTCGGTGCGGGGACCCCGGTGGGCTGCGCGATCATGCGGTCACCCCCGCCGGGTCGATGGCAGCGAGATCCCCGGCCGCGGTGCCGGCCTCGGCGCCTCCGGGCCGGCGAACGACGCCAGAGTCGACGATGTAGCGGGTCGAGGCGCCCAGCAGGTCGATCCCGGACTGGAGCGTGGCCGCTCGATGGGAGGTCTCGGCCGCCCACTCCGGGTCGCGGGCCAGGGGCAGGTTCACGTCGACGTTGGCCGCCGCGCCGCGCGCCGCCGCCTCGGCGAGCACCGACGCCACCACGAGGTCGCTCGCGAGATTGGGGTTGCTGCGCCCGGCCAGCGCCTCCGCCGAGCGGACGACGTCGAGGCACGCCTCCATGCACTCGAGCGGGGCCCCTGCGGCTCCCCGTGCCGCGTCGCGGATCGCCTGGGTCCTCGCCGCGCGCTCCGCGTCGGTGGCGCGGGGCAGCCGCATCGCGGCTCCGAACCGGCCGAACGCCGCGGCGTCGGCATCGGCGATCTCGAGGAACCGATCGGCCAGCCGGCGGGCCGTCGTCGCCGCCTTGGCCCGCAGCTGCTCGGTGCCATGCTCGGCGGCGTAGGCGACCGAGAGCTCGGCGACCATCGAGACGAGGCAGGCGGAGATCCCGGCGACCACCGCGGACGCCGATCCGCCGCCGGGTACCGGGCTGTCGGACGCGAGCCGGTCCATGAGGTCGCGGACGGTCAGGTCGCCCAGCGACACGGTTCCCTGGTCCGGGTCGCGAGGGGCGACGTCGGTGGTCATGCGGAGGTCTCCCGGCTGGTCGGCGTCGAGCCACGGGGATTGCGGACAGCCCGCGACAGATTACCCTATAGGAATAGGGCAGACGGCGATCCCTGCGCAGGGTCGTTCGGACCCTAGAATGGGGTGACGATGGGCCCGTCGAGTGATCTGACGTCGCCGGTGGCTCCGGGTCGAGACGTGGCGCTCCGGCAGGAGGGTCGCGCTGCCGGGGCCATCGCGCGCGATTCGTTCGAGCCTGCCTACGCCCAGCTCGCACGGATCCTGCGCTCGAGGATCGTGAGCGGCGAGTTCCAGGCCGGCGACCGGCTGCCCACCGAGACCGAGCTCGTCGCGGCGTACGGCCTGAGCCCGATGACCGTCCGGCGCGCCATCAAGGTCCTGCTCGACGAGCGCGCGGTGAGCACCATCCCGGGCCGCGGCACGTTCGTCGAGGCGGCGAGCATCCAGGCCGCGGCCTTCGACCTGGGCTCGTTCCAGGCGCTCCTGATGGACCCTGCGATCCGGGTACGGATCCTGGCGACCAGCGTCGTTCCCGCCAGCGGACGTGCGGCGGACCTGCTCCAGGTTCGGCCCGGCACCGAGGTGATGATGATCCGCCGGCTGCTGCTGCGCGGTGACGAGCCACGGCTGTACCACCGGCAATGGATGATCGACGATCCGAGCCATCCGGTCGTGGAGTCGGAGCTCGAGGTGACCGGGCTGCGCGATCTGTTCGAGGGCCGCGTGGGCAACGGCCCCAAGCGAGGCCGGCTGCGGCTCTATGCCTCCGCGCTCCGGGTCGAGGAGGCACGCCACCTGCGATCCGAGACAGGCCATCCGGCGTTCGTGCTCGAGCACCTCTTCTTCGGCTTCGACGACCAGCCGCTGAGCTGGGGGCTGTTCGTGTCCCGGGCGGAGGACCTGCAGTTCGAGACGACGATCGGCTTCGATCGGGCACCCGAGCGGCGCGAGACTCCGGCTCGCGCGTGAGCCTCACGACCGATCCGATCGCCCTCGGTGCACCCGGTAGCGAGCGCCTCGTCCGGGCCCGCTCCGAGCTGGCGAACGCAGGCCGGCGGATCCTCCGGCGGATCCCCGGACGATGGGCCGCGCCTGGCGCGACGCTGCCTGCCTGGACCGGCCCGTCCACCACGCGGCCGCCGATCTTCGTCGGCGGCACGGGCCGCAGCGGCACGACCATCACGGCACGACTCCTCGATGCTCATCCCGCGTACCGGATGGTGCCGATCGAGGTTCGGTTCATCAGCGACGATGGCGGCCTGTGCGACCTGCTCGAGGACCGGGTGACCTTCGCGCGGTTCCGACACCGCCTCATCGGGCGCTGGTTCGACCGAGGTCCCAAACGTGGGCTGCACCTCATCACCGACCAGCAGATGCTGCGAGCCGCCATCCGGGAGCTGGCCGCCGGGTTCGACGACGACCGATGGCCGGCCGCCGCGCGCTTTGTCCACCGGGTCCTGGATCCGGCCACCGTCGGAGCCGGAGCCGCAGGCTGGATCGAGATGACGCCGGGAAACGTCAACGTGGCACCGACCCTGCTGCGCATGTTCCCCGCCATGCGGCTCGTGCACAGCGTCCGGGACGGCCGGGATGTCGCCTGCTCCGTGACCCCGCTTGACTGGGGGCCATCGGACCTCCTCGGGGCGCTCGACTGGTGGGCCGGGTCGCTCGAGCAGGCCTTCCGGGCCACCGACGAGCTGCCTGCGAACCGGCTCGTCGTCGTGCAGCTGGAGTCGCTCGTCGCGCACGCGCGCGACGCCGAGTATGCGCGGCTGATCGCCGGCGTCGGCCTCGACGATGACCCGGCGATGCGAGGCTACTTCGACCTCGAGATCACCCCGGAGCGGGCGCACCTCGGGCGCTGGCGACGTGATGTGCCCGCCGACGATCGCGCGGCCTTCAATGCCCGGTACGCGGCGCTGGCGTCCGCGATCCGGCTGCGGGGCGGTGCATACGACCCGGGCGACGATGTGGACGCCGCCGCCGCGAATGTCGACCGGTAGGTCGGGTCCCGTCCGGGATCCGGGTCGCCGGAGCCCTCACGGTGTCCCCGGGAGGGCGCCCACTCCAAACCCGGCGGTCGTATGGCGCCGATCGTTCGGCTCCACTCGTGCGACGGGCCCGACCCGGACGTGCACGAGGAGACCAACGCCACGCCCGCGCCGGCGGTCGCGGCGGCCCGCCTCCTCGACGAGCCCTGACGACCGGCCGGTCCCCGGCAATGGGACGTTTGCGGGTCGCGACGGGTACCCAGTGGTGACTGCCAATCCGCCGGCCCGCGCCGTACCCTCAGAGTCCTTCGAGCCCGCAGCAGGGTTCCGCCATGGCAATCACTCGCGCCCGGCTCGCGTTCCTCGCCCCATGGTGGCGCGGCTTCGGCGCGCCGTCGACCACTCCAGTCGACGCGCCGTCGACTACTCCAGTCGACGCGCCGTCGGCCGCTCCGGTCGACGCTCGCGATGCCGCCATCGATTCGGGCGTCGCGGACAAGGGCGCCCGGGACCCATCCGAAGGCGGTGCGACCCCGCCCGCAGCCGACGAGCCGGCCGAGACCGGCGGACCAGCCGATCTCGTGAGCGAGCCATCGCGCTCGCCGCGAGCACGGCCGCCGGAGCCCGCCCGTCAGCCGATGCCGCGGCCCGTTCTCGTGCCCAGCACCGGGCCGTCGTTGCGAGCGCTCATCGACCCGGCGGGCGCCCGGCCTCCTGGCCGGCGGCTGCCGGGTCGCGGACCGGATGGCCGCTTTGTCCGCCGTGGGACGCCCACCACCGGCGGGACACAGGTCTCATTGGCCACCCCCGGGGCCGGCGTCGGAGGCGCCGCCGAATCGCCGGCTCTGCCGGCCGCCGCCGAGCCGCCGGCCCCGGCGCCGATCGCCACGCCGGCGCCGACGCAAGAGTCCGATGGGATCGCGGGGTCCGCGCCGGCCGGGCCGGAGGTCGAGACCGACCGGGATCTGTCGGCCCATCGACCCATCCGGATCGTGCTGGTGGAGGACGTGTCGGAGGTTGCGGTGCACGTCCGGGAGGTGCTGCGACCGCTGTCCCGGTTCAAGCTGGTCCACGTGATCACGGACGGCCGTCGGGCGGAGGCGGAGATCGCCGACCTGCACCCGGACGTGGTGCTGGTGGACTCGCTGCTCCAGGGGAAGGTCAGCGGACGCCAGGTCGTCGAGCGCCTGCGCCGCACCGGGAGCCCGATCGGGGTCGTCGTGCTGTCGGTGCCGGATCACCCGGCCGAGGGCGCGATGGTCGAGCAGGCGGACGCTGTCGTGACGCTGCCGTTCGGGACATACGACCTCGGGCGCGGGATCACGGACGCGCACGCGGCGCTGGCGGCGCGCGACCCGGGCGCCGCGTCGCGCATCGTCTCCGTGTTCTCGGCGAAGGGCGGCGTGGGCAAGACGACGGTCGCCTTCAGCCTCGCCGCGGGTCTGGCCTCGAGCGGGCTGCGGACCCTGCTCGTCGACGGCTGCCTCGAGTTCGGCGAGGTTCGGCGCCTCCTCCACGCCGGGCCGACGGCACCCTCGATCTGCGACCTGCCGACCGATCGCATCCTGGCCTCGGACCTCGACGACACGGTCGTCCGTGCCGCGGACTGCCTCGACGTCCTGCTCGCGCCCCCGCGCCCCGAGCTTGCCGAGCTCATCACCGGGCGCGACCTCGAGCGGCTGCTCGGAGTCCTCCGGCACGCCTACCCGGCGATCGTCGTGGACACGCCGTCCAGTCTCAGCGGGCCGACCCTTGCGTTGCTCGACGCGTCGGACGCGATCATCGACGTCCTGACCGCCGATCCGGGTTCGCTCGAGCTCACACGGCTCAGCGCCGCGACCTTCCGCGAGATCGGGTACCCGGCCTCGAAGGTGCGCTACCTCGTCAACCGCGCGGACTCGGCGGGTTCGGCGCCGATGTCCGAGGTCAGCCGGGCGATCGGCCGCGACCCGGACTATGCGCTCGCCTCTGACTGGCCGCTCGTGTCCGCGAGCCAGGCGGCGGGGATCCCGTTCGTGCTCGCGCGACCGGAGGCGGCGGTGAGCGCCGGGCTCCGGCGCGTGGTCGAGGACGTCCGGACCCTCGCGGTGGTCCCGCAGCTCGCCGTCCCCGTTCGCCGGGCTCGGATCGCCTGAACCTCGGCCTGGGCGCAGCCTGACCGTCTCCCGGACCGGCGGCCCGGGGTGCCGCTCGCCGCGCCGGTGCCATCCGAAGGGGCCCGACCCCGCACCGCCGGAGGTTGCGCCCGGGACGGGCGATCCGGTGCCGGCTCGCGGTCGCGCCGGACCGGTGCCGGCTCGCGGTCGCGCCGGACCCGGTGCCGGCGCCCGGCTCGAAGACGCCCGGGGCGGAGTAGATTCCCGCCACCCATGGACACGGTCCCCGATACCGCCCGCGACGGCCCCGAGGTCGGGACCCACGCGCTCCGCCGCCGCAACGACCAGCTGCTGGTCGCCGGCATCCTCGGCTATGCGGCGCTCGTCGTGGTGCTGATGATCGTCGGCGGCGTCGCGATCACCCCCGATGTGCTGGCGGTCGCGTTCGGGTTGGCGGCGGTCATGCTCGGCCGCGGCCGGATGTTCCTGCGGGACTGGCTGCCGTTCGTCGCGTTGCTCCTCGCCTACGAGCTGATGCGCGGCATCGCCGACGACGCCGGGCTGCCTCTCCACGCCACCGATCTCGCGCACGCGGACACCGTGATCGCCCTTGGCGCGCTGCCCACCAAGGTGCTCCAGGACGCATTCCGGCCCGCCGCGGGCGTCGACGTGCTCGCCATCGCGGCCACGATCGTGTACATGCTCCACTTCGTGCTGCCGCTGGCCACGGGGTTCGCGCTCTGGCTGTGGCGCCGAGCGCAGTACTACGACTTCGTTGCGGCCCTGATCCTGCTCAGCCTGGCCGGCTTCGTGAGCTACCTCCTGATGCCGGCCGCGCCACCCTGGTACGTCGCGCTCCACGGCCAGCTCAACGGACCCGACGGGCGCCCGGCGATCGCCTACCTCAAGCCCGGAGCCTTCGACACGCTGGCGGCCGCGCTGGGCTTCGACGGCCGGTATGCCTACTCGCTGGCGTTCGGGAGCGTGAACCCCAACCTCGTCGCGGCGTTCCCGTCGCTCCACGTCGCCTATCCGTTCCTTGCCTTCCTCGTGCTTCGACGCGCGTTCGGTTGGGTGGGCTCGCTGGCCCTCGCCTACACCGGCCTGGTGGCGTTCTCGGTCATCTACACCGGAGACCACTGGCTGATCGACGGGCTGGCCGGGATCGCCTACGCCTACGTCGCGTACTACGCGGTGGTCCATCTCCCGGCGGCGGTCGCCCGATGGCGCGGCCGCGAGCTGCGCGGCCGGCAAGCGACCTGAAGGGCCGCCCGGGGCCGTGAGGCGGCGCCGATCGCCGTGAGCGGTCAGCCCGTCTGATCGGCGAGCGGTCAGCCCGTCTGATCGGCCCGCTGCCACCAGGCGATCGTCGCTGCGAACCCGACGACGACGGTCACGGCGACCGCCGCGACCCCGACTGCGCCCACGCTCCCGACGTCCTGGCCGCCGGCGCCCGCGATCAGGGCCGGGGCGGACCACGGGAACACCGGCCCCCAGCCGAGCACCGCGAGGATCTGCCCGAGCGCGATCGTGATCACCGCCCAGCCGAGCGCCGGGATGTAGCCGCGCCCGGCGCTCGCCCAGAACGCCGTCGTGGTCTGCAGGCCGATGGTCATCACCGCCGCCACGAGCATCCCGGCGAGCGACGGCAGGGCGTCGTCCGCGGACCAGGCCGGCAGGTCGAGGGCGAGGCCGATGGCGAGCGCCAGCGCGACCACCCACACGGCGATCGCAGCGCTCCACAGGGCGAGCACCACCAGCTTGGCGACCACGATCGCCGATCTCGTGGTCGGCGTGGCCAGCAGCGCCCGCATCGTCCGGTCGGTGAACTCGCGCCCGAACAGCCAGGCGGTGAGGAAGGCGAACAGGATGGCTCCGCCGATGGCGATGCTCTGGCCGACCATGTCGAGGAACGTCGGCCAGTCAGCCGTGCCCGCCGTCAGCTGCGCCTTGGCGCCCAGCAGCCCGAGCTTGCGGGCGCGGTCGGGGTCCTCGAGGATGAGCATGAACAGGCCGCCCACCAGCGGCGCCAGCGTGAAGCCCACGGCGACACCCCACGGAACCCGTGAGCGGCGGCTCTTGAGCAGCTCGGTCGCGATCGCGGCCCGCAGCCCGGTCATCGTGGGGCCCCGGCATCGACCGCCGCGACGGGCCCGCTCGCCGCGACCGCCGGGTTCACGTCCGCCGATCCGGTCAGGCGCATGAAGTGGTCCTCGAGGGTCTCGCGCCCGAGCGCGAGGTGCGTGGGTGGCGTGCCGGCGGCGACCAGGATCCGGGCGATCTCGTCCGCGGCCTCGAGCGCCCGGGTCTCGCGCAGCTCGAGCCGGGCGCCCAGGCCGTCTCCGTCTGCCCGGCGCTGCGGCTCGAACCCGGCCTCGCGAAGGGCGCGCTCCGCCGCGTCGAGCGAGCGGGCGGCGATCTCGAGTCGCCGGTCGCGGTGGCGCTCGAGCGCCTCGCTGTCGAGCTCCTCGATGAGCCGGCCGCGGTGGACGATGCCGACGCGGGTCGCGAGCCGATCCACCTCGGCCAGGATGTGGCTCGACATGAACACGGTCACGCCGTGTTCGCGGGCGAGCTCGCGCAACAGCTCGCGGATCTCGATCACGCCGGCCGGATCGAGCCCGTTCGCGGGCTCGTCGAGGATCAGGAGGTCGGGCTGGTGGAGCAGCGCCCGGGCGATCGCCAGCCGCTGGAGGTTGCCCAGGGACAGCGTCCGGGTTCGGCGCTCCGCGTAGGCGCCCAGCGACAGCCGCTCGATCATCCGCTCGACGGTCCCGCGATCCGCGACGCCGTGCAGCCGTCGCGCGACGTCGAGGTCCTCGCGGACGGTGAGCTCGGGGTAGGCCGTCGCGCTCTCGACGAGGTGGCCCACCCGGCGCCAAAGCCCGACCGCATCGGCCGTCACCGGCCGGCCCAGCAGCTCGACCGCGCCGGAGGTCGGCGCGATCATGCCCAGCAGCATCCGGATGGTCGTCGACTTGCCGGCCCCGTTGAGGCCGAGGAACGCGTAGATCTCGGCGCTGGCCACGCGCAGGTCGATCCGGTCCACGGCCAGCACGCCGCCGCGATAGCGCTTGGACAGGGCGGCGGTGGCGATGGCGAGGTCGCTCACGGCGGCGCCACCCCGTTCCGGCCGAGCCCGCGCAGGACGAACGCGTTGAGCTCGGCGAGCGCCGCCGGGAGCTCCTCGGGCGCCGTGACGAGGTCGTGGAGCCGCGAGAACGCGCCCAGCACGAAGTTGGCCGCCAGGTCCGGGTCCTGGGGCCGGAACGAGCCCTCGGCGACCCCGTCGCCGATGATCCCGGCGAGGGTGGGCGCGAGCCGGGCCATGATCCGGTCCGACATCTGCTCGTGCACGGTCCGGTTCTCCGGCCGGTGGATGAACTCGAGCAGGTCCCGCTCGTGGGCCGTGTGCCCGACCTGCGCCATCGCCCCGCCAAGCGCCAGAACGCGCTCGAACGCCGATCCCTGTCCGGTGGCTGCGGCCGCCTCGACCGCGTCGCCCACCGCCGCAACCATCCGCTCCGCGACGGCGCTGATCACCTCGTCCTTCGACCCGAAGTACAGGTAGAAGGTGCCCTTGGCGACACCCGCCGTCGTGACGACGTCATCGACCGAGGCGCCGCTCACGCCCTTGGCGATGAAGACGGCCAGGGCGGCATCGATCAGGGCGCTCCGACGGTCGGCCGATCGGGTGCGGCGCCTGCCGCCTGCGCGGGTGACCGTGACCACCTTGACCCTCGTGCGATCAGTGACTGACGGTCAGTCACTTTAGCATGCCGCCCAGGCCCACGCCCGGGACGGGCGAGCTGGGAACGGGCGGCCACGTCACGACCCAACGATCGCGCCGACGTGGCCGACCGATGAGTTTCGGGCCCAGTCCGTGTCTGCATGGTGGCGCCAGCGAGCACGGACTCGCCGGCGCCTCCGCTGGTTCCGGACCACGCCGCCCATGGCAGCCACCCGCGTCCACGTAGAATCGACGAGGCCATGTGCCCCGCCGTCCGAACCACCGTCTCGAGAGGCAGCAACCCATGATCGACCCCGAGTACCAGGCGGCCCACGACGGTCTGAACCGTTATCCCGTGGCCTTCCTCCAGAACCTGATCGACAACGGCGAGGGCTGGCAGTCCGAAGGGGCGCTCAGCCAGGCCGTGGTCGAGGCGCTGGAGGACGGGACGTGCGTGCTCGGCCCGGTCGCCCATCGCGACTACAACGGGCACGTCGTGCCGGCCCGGGCGGACGTCGAGCCGGGCGCGAAGGGCAGCCTCGCCTATGCCAACCGCCGGCGCGCCGAGCGCGGCGATCCGCTGCTCGTCGAGGGCGCGGACGGGCGGGTCACGGTCGCGGCCGACCCCGCGTAACGAGCTCCCGGAGCCGCCGACCGGTCTCGGGCCGGCCGCCATCTCGCGGCGGCGGCCCGTCTCGCCCCGGTCGCAGTGGGCTCCCAACCGGCTCGCGTCATCTGACCGCGGGGTTCGGGTTCGCCGCCCGGCCCGAGGCCGCCAGCGCGTGCCGCACCTTCGTCATGTCGCCCACGATGTCGATCGAGCGGATCCGGCCGCCCCGGATCTCGATCCCGACGATCGCGAACTCATGGCCCGGCGGACCCACGATCACGCCGGGGCCGCCGTTCACGACCGCCGGCTGCCCCAGGGGCGCGAAGGTCCCGGCCTGCGCCTGCAGCACCTCCGCGACCTCTGGCGCACCCCGGACCGGCGGCCGCGCCAGCGGCCCGACCCCGCCACCGTCGGTTCGCAGCACCACGTCCGGATCCAGCAGGCCGAGCAGGGTCTCGAAGTCGCCCGTTCGCGCGGCCGCCAGGAACGCCTCCACGACCTGCCGCTGCCCCCCGACGTCCGTGTCGGCGTCGGGATCCGCGGCGGCCATGCGCACGCGCCTGCGCGCGCGGCTCGCCAGCTGGCGCGTGGCCGCGGGCGACCGATCCACCACGCCCGCGATGACCTCGAACGGCATCGAGAACACGTCGTGGAGCACGAACGCGATCCGCTCGGCCGGCGTGAGCGTCTCGAGGACGACCAGGAGGGCGAGGCCGACCGAGTCGGCAAGCATCGTGTCGTCCTCGGGTGAGCCCGCGACGCCCAGCAGCGGCTCGGGCAGCCACGAGCCCGCGTACTCCTCGCGCCGTGCCCGTCGTGCCCGCAGCAGGTCGATGCAGATCCGCCCGATGACCGTGGTCAGCCATGGCCGGAGGTTGGTGGTCGCCTCGGGCGGGCGGCGGTCGAGGCGCAGCCACGTCTCCTGGACGGCGTCGTCGGCCTCGATCGACGAGCCCAGCATCCGGTAGGCCACGGCCCGCAGGTACGGGACATGGCGCTGGAACTCGGCGGCGAGGTGCGGGCTGTCGGCGTGGGACCGACGGTCGTCGTCGTTCATCTGTCCGGTACACGTGGCTGGCGGGTCGTGTGTGACCACCGGCGGACGATGGCGCGGGTGCGGTCACAACACCGGCCGGGGATCCGTGTACCGGCTGACCATGACCATCACCCGTGACCCGCCCAGCGCGGTCAGGGTCCGCGCGACCAGGAGCGAAGCATCCATCATGTCCGGCGTCTCTGCCTTCGGCACCCCGCGAGTCCCGTCCATCATCCCGCTGCTCAACCCCTTGATCCGGCGCCTGCTGGGCGCGGGGCTTCCCTTCGGCCCCAACGTGCTGCTCACGGTGCGCGGCCGGTCCAGCGGCCGGCCGCGCACGTTCCCGGTGGCCATCCTCGAGCATGAAGGCCGCCGATTCGTCCAGTCGCCGTTCGGCGAGGTCAACTGGGTCCGGAACCTGCGCGTCGCCGGAACGGCCGTCGTGACACGCGGCAGCCACCGGGAGACGGTGGAGGCCGTCGAGCTGACTCCCGAGCGTGCAGGCCCGATCCTGCGCGACGCGCTCGAGCCCTATCGCCGGTCGCGGGTGCTCTCTGCCGTCCTCGGCCGGTTCTTCACGATCCCGCGGGACGCCACGCTCGAGGCGTACGTCGGCGAGGCGCGGCGCCACCCGATGTTCGAGCTGGTGACGACGGCCGATCCGGCCTGACCGCAACGACGCCCGGCGGGGGATGAGCGCCAAGCAGCCGTTCAGCGTTTGTCGTATCGTTTAGTCATGACTGAACAGACCGTCACCGGCGACGCGACGGCGCTCGATGCCGCCGGCCGGCAGTTCGCCGAGGACTTCGGCGTGGTCGGCGAGCGCGTCGGCATGCCGCGCATGACCGCGCGGCTCCTCGGCTGGATGCTCATCTGCGACCCGCCGCGCCAGTCCATGACCGACCTCGTGCGGGCGCTCGGCGTCAGCCGCGCATCCGTCAGCATCTCGACCCGGCTGCTCCAGGCATCCGGCCTGCTGCGCCGGGTCGGCGAGCCCGGCGCCCGTGGCTACCACTTCGAGCTCGACCCGGCCTTCTTTGCCGGACAGATGAACGCCGCCAACCCGTTCGGGATGCTCCGCGCGATCCTCGACCAGGGGGTCGCCGTCGCCGGCGGCGAGCGCGACCCACGCGCCGCCCGGCTGCGCGAGGCCCGCGACTTCTACGCGTACGTCGAGCACGCCATTCCCGATGCGATCGAGCGGTTCCGCGCCCAGCGAGCCGCGGAAGGAAAGGACGCCGGCGGATGACCGACGCGATCAGGACCGAGGGCCTGGCCAAGGTCTACGGCAGGCGACGCGGCCTGGCCGGGCTCGACCTCGACGTGCAGCAGGGGGAGGTCTACGGCTTCCTTGGCCCGAACGGCGCGGGCAAGACCACGACCATCCGCATCCTGCTCGACCTGCTGCGGCCAACGGACGGAACGGTGATGGTGCTGGGCCAGGAGCCGCGTGCCGGCGGGCCGGGCCTGCGCCGGCGGATCGGGTACCTGCCCGGCGACTTCGCGGTCGGCGGCGGCCAGACGGCCGGCGAGCTGCTCACCCATCTCGGATACCTCCGGGGTGGCGTGCCCGCGTCCCGGATCACGTCGCTGGCCGAGCGCTTCGACCTCGACCTCGGTGTCCGGATCGGCAGCCTGTCCAAGGGCAACCGGCAGAAGGTGGCCGTGGTGCAGGCGTTCATGCACCAGCCCGAGCTGCTCATCCTCGACGAGCCCACGACAGGCCTCGACCCGCTGATCCAGGACCGGTTCCTGGGCCTGGTTGCCGACGCCCGGGCCGCCGGCCAGACGGTGTTCATGTCGTCGCACGTCCTGAGCGAGGTCCAGCAGAGCGCCGACCGGGTGGGCATCGTGCGCGATGGACGGATGGTCGCGGTCGAGGCGGTCGATGCGCTCCGCGGACGGGCCGTCCGCAGGGTGGAGGTCCGCTTTGACGCCGCCGTGCCCCCCGAGGCCTTCGCCAACCTGCCCGACGTGCTCGACGTCAAGGTCCAGGGCGATGCGCTGACCTGTCGCCTCGCCGGCCGCGCGGACGCGCTGGTCAAGGCCCTGGCCCGCTACGGCGTCGCCAGCCTCACCGTCCAGGAGCCCGATCTCGAGGAGCTGTTCATCACCTACTACCGCCGCGAGGAGGCGGACGATGCTGCGTAGCGTGTTCGGCAAGACGCTCTGGGACCAGCGTCGGTCGCTGCTCGGCTGGGCGATCGGGATCACCGCCGTCGGGGTCCTGTACGCCACGTTCTATCCCATGGTCAACACGCCGGAGATGCTCCAGGCGCTTGAAGCGTACCCGCAGGGGATGCTCGAAGCCCTTGGCATGACCGACGTGACGAGCCTGCCGGGGTACCTGGGCGCGACCACCTTCGGGCTGCTGGGCCCCGCGCTGATCATCGTGTTCGCGGCCGCGATCGGAGGATCGGCGATCGCCGGCGAGGAGGAGAACGGCCGCCTCGACCTGGCCCTGGCACACCCGACCTCGCGCTGGAGCCTCCTCGTCCAGCGGTTCGCGGCGATCGTCGTCGCGATGGTCGGCGTGAACCTCGTGCTCGCCATCGCGCTGGTCGCGATCTCGGGCCCGGCCGGGCTGACCGGCCTGGACACCGGCAACCTCGTGGCCGCCTGCATCCAGCTCGCCGCCCTCGGGATCGTGTTCGCGGCAGTCGCCCTGGCTGCCGGAGCGGCAACGGGGCGCCGCAGCGTCGCGTTCGGGCTGGTTGCCGTCGTCGCCGTGGTGGGCTACTTCGGCAACAACCTGGGCCCGAGCATCGCGGGCCTGGGCTGGCTCCACGATGTCTCGCCGTTCCACTTCTACTCGGGCGGCCAGCCACTGCGCAACGGCCTCCAGCTGGCCGACACGACGGTGCTGCTCGTGGTGAGCGTGCTCCTGGTCACGCTCGGCGGGCTGCGCTTCGACCGGCGCGACGTGGCGGTCTAGACCCCGGATCCGGGCCGCCCTGCGCGGAGGACCGGCGGCTCAGACCGTGGCGCCGGCGAGCTCCCGTTCCGGCGCCGGGACCGACGTGGGATCCGCTGGAACGGCGACGGTCGTCGGCACCCGGATCTTCCCGTCCCGCATCCGGATCACGCGGTGACAGGCGTCCGCGACCTCGGGATCGTGGGTCACGAGGATGAACGTCTGGCCGTGCTCGCGGTTGAAGCGGTTGAGCGTCTCGAGCACCTCCGCGGAACGCTCCGAGTCGAGGTTGCCGGTCGGCTCGTCGGCGAGGACGAGCTTGGGCTTGTTGACCAGGGCGCGGGCCAGCGCGACCCGCTGCTGCTCGCCGCCCGACAGCTCGGACGGTCGATGCGTCGCACGGTCGGCCAGCCCCACCAGCTCGAGGGCGGCGATCGAGGCTGTCCGGGCCGCGGCGCCGCGAACGCCCGCGTAGTCGCAGGCGAGCAGCACGTTCTCGAGCGCCGTCATCGTCGGCACCAGGTTGAAGTCCTGGAACACGAAGCCCATCTGGCCGGCCCGGATCCGGGTCCGCTCGCCCTCGCCCAGGGCCATCATGTCGCGCCCGTCGAACCAGAGCTCCGGGCGCGGCTCGAGGTCCGCGTCCGGTCCGTGGAGGAGCCCCAGGATGTGCATCAGGGTGCTCTTGCCCGAGCCCGACGGGCCGATGATCGCGACCATCTCGCCGCGCTCGATCGACACGTCGACGCCACGCAGGGCCTCGACCAGGTTGTGGCGGCCGAGCCGGTAGGTCTTGTGCAGGTTGCGTCCTTCGAGGAGTGCCATCAGTGGTTCCCCATCCCTCGTCAAGCTCTGGTCATTCGTAGCGCAGCGCCGTGACCGGGTCGAGGCGAGCCGCATGCACGGCGGGCACGAACCCGGCCAGGGCGCCGAGGATGGTCGAGAACAGCACGGCCGAGACGGCCGTGCCGAGCGTGAGCTCGAACAGCACGGTTCCGGAGGACCGCCCCGACTCGTTGGCCATGGTGACCACGAGCGCCCCCAGGACCAGCCCGATCATGCCGCCGATGAACCCGATGAGACCGGCCTCGACGACGAGCTCCCGGACGATCCGGACCCGGCTGCCGCCGATGGCGCGCTTGATGCCGATCTCCCGCGTCCGCTCGGCGATCGACATGGCCATGGTGTTGACCACCGAGAGCCCGCCCACCACCAGGCTGATCAGCGCGATCCCCACCAGGATGGCGTTGAGGATCGAGGTCGCCGAGCCGATCTGCTGGTCGAAGTCCTTGCCGGTCATGGCCGCGACATTGGGCACCTCCGACTCGATCCGGTCGGCCAGCACCTCGGTGTCGGTGCCCGGGACCGGGTACACCGTCATCGTCGTGGCCAGGTCGGCGGCATTGACGCCCGACCGGACCACGGGAGGCAGGGTCCCGTAGTACAGCGACTGGGCCGCCTTCATCGGGACCGATGCGGCCTGGTCGGGCGCCGTCAGCGTCGGCTCCATCACGCCGACCACGGTGAACTCCTTGCCGCGAAGCTCGATCGTGTCGCCCGCGTGCTTGTCGTACTTGCGGGCGATGTCCGAGCCAAGCACGGTGACGAACGATCCCTCGTCGGCCGGGGTCAGCGCCCGCCCCTCCGCATAGCGGATCTCGAAGCTGTCGCGCCCCTCGTCGGAGCCGGCCACATGGCCCGTGATCATCGGGGGCACGCCCATGTTGACGGTGGACGGCGTCTCGTCCATGAGCATCATCACCGCCGGCACGACGACGTCGACGCCCTCGACCTCGCGGACGTTGTCGGCCGTGTTGATCGACATCGGGGCGCTCGAGAACCCGCCCATCGACCCCGAGCTGTCGGTCAGCTCGATCTTGTCGGCGTAGTACGTGCTGCCGCCCGACACCAGGGCGTTGATCTTGTTGGCCATCGAGCCGAACACGATCAGGGCCCAGATCCCGATCGTGATGCCCAGGATCGTGAGGACCGTCCGGACCGGGCGCCGCCGGAGGTCACGAAGATGCTGCATGGTCGTTCCGCCTCCCGCCACGCGGACGCCGGCGTGGGCTGTGGTCCCTCTTCCGATCGGGCCGCGCACCCTCCGCGGCACGCCGATACGGCGTGGAGAAGGTAGGGTTCCGCGCTGGCGGTGGTGAGGGCCATCGGGCCCCCACCAGCGATGCCGGCGGACCTCGTGCGGGGGTGCGATCGGACCCCTCGGTGACCGGCCCGGCACGCGGCCGGTCGCGACCTACCCGCGGCGGGCCGGGGCCGGATCGTCGAGGGGGATCGCGATGGCCTGCATCCCGTCCGGAACAGCTCGGGCGGGCGCGATCCCCGAACGCGCGCCGCTCAGGCGCCGGCCCGGCAGCAGGGTGGCGGCGAGGGCGCCTGCCGCGACCACCGCGGCCCCGACCCAGACCGCCGGCAGCAGGCCGTCGACGTAGCTCTGCGGGCTCGCGTACGAGCCGTTCGCGGCGAACACGGAGGCGAGCACGGCGACGCCGAACACCCCGCCGATCTCGCGGATGGTGTTGTTGGCGCCCGACGCCTTGCCCTCTTCCTCGGGTCGCACCGCCGACAGCACGACGTTGGCGATCGGGGCGAAGAACAGGCCCATCCCGGGAGCCGGCTCAGCCCGCGGAGGGTACGTTTGGACCCGACACGCAACGCGACGGCCCGGCCCGGATGGGTCCACGCTCGTCGCGGGGAGACGATCCTTGAGCTACCTGCCCGCTCCCGATCGCTACGACCACATGACGTACCGCGCCTGCGGCCGGAGCGGCCTGATGCTGCCGCTCCTGTCGCTCGGCCTGTGGCACAACTTCGGGGATACGTCGCCGGCGCACACCCAGCGGGCGATGGTCCACACGGCGTTCGACCTCGGCATCACCCACTTCGACCTGGCCAACAACTACGGCCCGCCGTACGGCAGCGCCGAGGTCAACTTCGGACGGATCCTGCGCGAGGACCTCGCCGCGCACCGCGACGAGCTGCTGATCTCGAGCAAGGCCGGCTGGGACATGTGGCCGGGGCCCTACGGGCAGGGCGGCGGGTCGCGCAAGTACGTGCTTGCCAGCCTCGACCAGAGCCTGCGCCGGGTCGGCGTCGAGTACTTCGACATCTTCTACTCGCATCGGTTCGATCCGGACACCCCCCTCGAGGAGACGATGGGTGCGCTGGCGACGGCGGTCCGACAGGGCAAGGCGCTGTACGTGGGCATCTCCTCGTACTCCGCGGTCAGGACCCGCGAGGCCGCCGCAATCCTCGGGTCCGAGGGCGTGCCGCTGCTCATCCACCAGCCTTCGTACAACCTGTTCAATCGCTGGATCGAGCCCGATCTGGTCGAGGCCGCGGAGGCGACCGGCGCCGGGATCATCGCCTTCACCGCGCTCGCCCAGGGCCTCCTGACCGACAAGTACCTCGACGGGATCCCGGCCTCGGCGCGGGTCAACCGTCCCGGGGGCGACTCGTTCCCGCGCGAGGCGCTGACCGCCGAGAACCTGTCCCGGGTGCGGGCGCTCAACGAGATCGCGAGGCGGCGCGGGCAGTCGCTGGCGCAGATGGCCTACGCGTGGGTGGTCCGGGATTCGCGGGTGACGAGCACGCTCATCGGGGCGAGCTCGCCCGACCAGATCCGCGACAGCGTCGGCGCGCTCGCGGGCCTGGCGTTCAGCGATGACGAGCTGGCCGAGATCGATCGCTACGCCGTCGAGGGTGGCGTCAACCTGTGGGACAAGCCCAGCAGGGACGAGCGCCCGTAGCGAGGGCGATCAGCGCTTCCGGCGGCAGACCGAGGGCACGCCGCCCGCCGTCGCCGCGCCCCGCGTTCGACCCTCGACGCGCGGCGCCGGGGCCGTCATTCCCACGGGTGGCCGGCATGGTCCGCCTGCGGCCCGAGATGCGGGGCGCGTGGTCAGCGATGCGAACAGCCGCGCGCCGGGTCCGTGGGCGGACCCGGCGCAGAAGCGGCGGAGCGGCCAGGCCGTCGGCCCGGCGGGAGGGTCTCAGACGGGGGCGTGCTGTGCCTGCGGCTGCTTGTTCACCGGTCGCGGGAACAGGATCACGATGTTGAACCAGCCGAGGGCGGCACCCAGCATGCCGCCGAGGATCGCCGGAACGGCGGTCAGCAGCGGGAGCAGGAAGTCCACGTCGGACGAGATCGAGATGTCGCCGTAGGCGACATACAGACCGGTGAAGAAGGTCGCCAGGCCCATGGAGATCCCGTTGAAGAACGGGAGCCCGCCCTGGCCGTCGGTGACGGGCAGGTACTTCATCGCGTAGATGACCGGGCAGAACGCGATGAACAGCCCGATGAACCACTTCAGGTCGCCGTCGGTGACGAGCTTCAGGTCGGAGGGCAGCACCTTTCCGACGAGGAGCGAGAACACGAGCACGACGGTCGCGCCGATCACGCCCAGAATGTAGGCAGGGATCATGATCTTGAGGGCAGCCGGCTTCGCGCCCAGCGCGAAGTACTCGGCCCACACGATGAATGCGGCCCACAGTGGCAGGCTCCAGGTGCCGAGCCACAGGCCGAAGGGAAGGCTCACGACGACGGTGATCGCGACCGCGAGCCAGAGCGGGATGGTGTTCTTGGACTCCACCGCATTCCTCCGCTTGCCGACCGGCCCCTGGGCGCCGTTGGGGTCGTGCATGAGCGGTTTCCCGCCCCGGGGGACGCGTCACGTTTGGGTCTCGCCCACGCAAAGCGGTCTGGCTAATCATCGATTATAGATTATCGTTCAACCCGGTACAAGGAGCTGGCGCAGGAGCACGGAGAGCGGGCGCGGACGCATGACCGATGACGCAGCCACGAACCCCGCCGATGCGATGGACGACGCCACCGTGAATCCCGACGAGCCCAGCCGCGGCGGCGCTGCGATGCCCGGGGACCCCGCCGGCATGACCACGGACGACGCCCTCGTGCGGGTGAGGGCCGCCTTCCTGGAAGGTGGATACGGCTGTGCCGAGGCCACGTTCATCACGCTCAGGGCCACCTTTCGGCTTCCCGATCCGGACGATTCGGCGCCGGCGATGGCCTTCAACGGCGGGATCGCCTGGACGGGCGGCCCCTGCGGCGCCGTCACCGGGGCGGCCATTGCCCTCGGCGAGCTCGCCGGCAGCCGGATCAGCGATCGGGCACGAGCGAAGCGGGTCGCAAGGGAGCTCGTGGCCGGCCTCATGGAGCGGTTCCAGGTTCGGCATGGCGCCCTGGCCTGTCGCGATCTCACCGGGATGGACCTGCGCGCACCCGGGGCACACCGGGCCTTCATCGACGCCGGAGCGTGGCGGACGTCGTGCATGGCCCAGATCGAGTCCGTCGTGCTCGACGCTGCCCGGTTCGCGGATCCGGCCGCCTGGGCCGATGCGGTGGCCGGGGTCGAGGCGTCGATCGCCACCGCCGCCGAGGCTGGCGAGCGCGAGCTTCGAGAAGCCTGACGGCCGCGTGAGCCGATGCGGCCGGGGCCTGTGGGTCGGTCGCCGGGCGGTCCCGGGCCCTGCGCACCTGCCCGGTCACCGGGCGCGTGGTCGCGCAACGGTCCCCTGCCCGACGCGCGCCAACACCCGCCACCTGCGGAGATGACGAGCTCGAACGGACCCGCGGGGTCGTACCACTCGCCCAGGGGAACCGGACCGGGCCTCGGACCATCCGTGCGCGGCGCTAGACTGGATCTGCCGATGTCGAGGAGCCGCGATGCCTGAGGACGCCACGATCTCGCGAAGCGTTCTCGCGGAGCAGGTCAGGGACCACCTGCTCGAGGACATCCTGGCCGGACGGTATCCGCCGCATACCCGCATCGTGGAGACGAGGATCGCGCGGGAGCTCGGGACGAGCCAGGCGCCGGTCCGCGAGGCGCTGCGCGGCCTCGAGGCGCTGGGCGTCGTGGAGATCCTGCCGTTCCGGGGAGCCCGGGTCCGGCATCCCTCGGCGGAGGAGCTGCTCGGTGCCTACACCGTCCGCGCCGAGCTCGAGGCGCTGGGCGTCCGACTCGGGGTGCCCCGCATGACGGACGGCGACCTGTCCGAGCTCGACGCGCTGATGGCGGCGATGGGTGACGCGGCGGACCGGGGCGACCGGCACGAGGTGGCGAAGCGCGACGCAGCGTTCCACGGTCGACTGATGCGGCTGGCGGGAAACCACACGCTGGAGCGCGTCTGGGGCAGCCTCGAGCCGTTCTCGCGGACCTATCTGACGCTGGTCGCCCCGGGGGCGGACGCCCACTGGACCGCTGGGCTCCACCCGCCGATCGTGGAGGCGCTCCATCGGCGCGATCCGGCCGGCGTCGAAGCGGCGGTCCGAACCCATTTCGCGGAGGCCAGCGCGCATCTCCTTGCCGGCTGGCAGGATGGGTCGGGCGCGGAGGACGGCCACGCGGCCCGGCGACCGGCGCCCGCCTGACAGCGAACCACCGCGGCCCGCGTCGACGAACGCGACCGGCCTGCGCAGGGCCACCCGGGCCTGCGCGACGGACGCCGACCGGCTTGCGCCGGGCCGGCGGGCTGCCGGGGCTCGGAGGTCGCGTTCAGCCCCGCGACCCGAGACGCGCTCGAGACAGCGACTCCTGACCGGTGTTGCTCAGGACGTCAAGGCTCGCTGCGGGTCGAGGATCGCGCGGACCTGCTCGGCGACCCGCGGAGCCGACAGCCCGTAGATGTCGAGCAGCTCCTCGTTCGGTCCCGATTCCGGGTACAGGTCGCGCAGGCCGATGCGATGCACGGGGGTCGGCCGGTGCTCGCCGAGCGTCTCGGCGACCAGGCCTCCGAGCCCGCCCAGGATGGTGTGCTCCTCGACCGTCACCACCTGTCCCGTTCGATCCGCGGCAGCCACGATCCCTTCGACGTCGACCGGCTTGATCGTCGGCAGGTGCACCACGTGGGCATCGATGCCCGACGCCGCGAGCAGCTCGGCGGCGTCGACCACCCGCGGGGTCTGCGTCCCGGTGCTGATCAACGTCACGTCGCGGCCCTCGCGGACGACGACCGCGTGCCCGAGCTGGAACCGATAGCCCTCGTCGAACAGCCGCTGGGTCGCGTCCCGGACCAGCCTGACGTACACCGGCCCGCGATAGCCGCCGGCCCAGCGGAGGACCTCCGCGGCCTCGACGTCGTCGGCCGGCGCCACGCTGACCATGCCCGGCATCGCGCGCATGATCGCGAGATCGTCCACGATGATGTGGCTCATCCCCGTCCGGCCGGTGAACAGGCCCGCGTACCCGGGCGTGATCTTCACGTTCAGACCGGTCTGCGCGATGAGCACCCGGATCTGGTCGAGCGGCCGGACGACGGCGAACGAGACGAACGTGCTGATGTAGGGCACCAGGCCCATCGTCGCCAGGCCCGCCGCAACGCCCAGCATGTTCTGCTCGGCGATCCCCATCTGGAGGTACCGGTCCGGATGTGCCTGCTCGAAGATGTCGCCCCGGGTCGAGCTCCCGACGTCGCCGTCGAGCATCACGATCCGCGGGTCCTCGGTCGCCAGCGCCGCCACGGTCTCGCCAAAGATCTCGCGCATGGGACGGCCCATCGGCAGCGTCATGACGCACCCCCATCGATCGCGGCCGCCGGCTCACCCAGCTCGGCCATCGCGGTCGCGAGCTCCTCGGGCTTGATCACCCGCGTGTGCCAGTAGTAGTGGTTCTCCATGTACGAGACGCCCTTGCCCTTGACCGTGTGCGCGATGACGACCACCGGCCGGCCATCGCCCCGCACCGCCTCGGCGAGGACGTCGAGGATCGCCGCCATGGCGTGGCCGTCGACCTCGAGCACGCGCCAGCCGAATGCCGCCCACTTGCCGGCCAGCTCGCCCGGCACCTGGGGTGGCAGCCGGCCGTCCGGCCCCTCGCCATGCCAGCCGAACTGCTGCAGCCGGTTGTGGTCCACGATGGCGATCAGGTTGTCGAGCCCGTACCGGCTGGCGGCCATGGCCGCCTCCCAGACCTCGCCTTCCTGGCACTCGCCGTCGCCGAGCATCGCGTAGGCGCGGACGTCGCGACCGGTCAGCCTGGCCCCGAGCGCGATGCCCATCGCGGCCGAGAGGCCCATGCCCAGCGACCCGGTCGACATGTCGAGCCCCGGCAGCCGGGTCATGTCGGGGTGGCCCTGGAGGCGCGAGTGGGCGGCATCGAAGGTGAGCAGCTCCTCGACCGGGAAGTAGCCGCGCAGCGCCATCGCCGCGTAGAGCCCGATCGACGCGTGGCCCTTGGACAGGATGAACCGGTCGCGATCCGGCCAGCCCGGCTCGTCCGGTCGGATCCGGAGCACGCGGAAGAAGAGCGCGGCGAGCAGATCGGCCGCGGACAGCGGGCCACCCAGGTGCCCGGCCTTCGCATGGTCCACGGCCCGGATGACCTCCACCCGGATCCTGCGGGCAGCCTCGTCCAGCCGCTCGATCTCCGCGGCGTCGACCGGCGGCGGGGCCGGCACCCCTCTGCTCATCGCGGGCCGCCCTTCTCGTAGGACCCGGAGACCACCGGCGGCGAGAACACGCACACGAGCTCCAGCGGGTCGGGCCCGTCGGCCTCGGTGGCGTGGAACGTGCCCGGCGAGACATGGACGACGACGCCCGGCTCCACCTCCGCGACGGCGTCCGGGGTCACGATCCGCCCGCGCCCAGCCGCGCAGTAGATGGTCTCCTCCTCGGCAGGGTGAACGTGCCCTGTGGGTCTCGATCCCGGCGGGAACACCGAGACGCCCACCGACACGTTGCGCGCCGTGCTGTTGTGCGGCCCGAGGTACGAGTACCAGCTGCGACCGGGGAGCGGCACGATCTCCGCATCGGCCCGGGCCACCCGCTTGATCATCCTGCAACCTCCCGATGGCTCAGCCTCACCCGTCGGGGACGTTCGGGCGACCGCCCTCGGCGCCGCGGACCGACGGCCCGGAGCGGCGGCCGGACCGTCGATCGACCGGTCCCGGTACGGTATCATCGATCATCGATTGTACGAGCCCATGGGCTTGACTGGAACGCGGACCGTGCCTACTGTTATCAACAATCGATTATCGATGTTACCGAATGCGCGGCCGTGACGGGGCCCGGCGAGCGTGTCCCCCGCCCGGCTCCACCGCTCGGCGATCGGGTCTGCCAGCCGGCCGTCGACGGATCGACCGCGCCGCACCGGTACGCGCGGAGGCTCGGCTCCATGCCGGCGGCCGTGCGCTCCGGCGGTCGGGGTACGACGGCTCGATCGGAGCCGGGTGGCGCGGAGATCGTGCCCCCGAGGAGGTGAAGCAGGTCGGGTTCTGCGGGGACCGGAGCTGCCCCAACGGGGGAGCCCGGGACGAACGGCTGGTCCGGAACCCCGGGAGGTCGGCATCGGAGCAGGGCTGAGGCACGCCAGCGGGTCGCCGGCCGCGTCCGGCGCGGTCGGCATGCGCGGCGTCCGACGGAGGTGGCCAATCATCGAGAACACGCAACGCTTCAGGCGGATCAAGCGCGCAGCGCCCCCCGCGCACTGAGCAACGGCTGGGTCACGTCGCCAGGCGACCCGAGCCACGCACAGGAGGAAGCACCGGTGCCCTTGAAGGAAGAAGTCCTCGGCGAGTTCCTGGGGGACGAGAAGTTCCCGATCGAGTGGACGTCGGAGACCGAGAAGCTCCTGTTCTGGGTCTACGACGACCTCCACTGCCCGCACCCGCTGAGCCCGATGTACGAAGACATCGGCGGCTGGTGGCTGAGCTGTGACCACATGTTCCGCCGGTTCGGCACCCCGTTCGCGACCGACTGGATCTACAAGAACATCAACGGCTACCTGTACACGGCGGCGATCCCGGCGGAGGCCGGGCTCAAGGTCGATACGCAGGAGTACAACTACCGGACGAACCCGGTGGTGCCCGAGGAACCCGACTACGCGGCCCGGATCGGCACCTACCTCGGCGCCGTCCTCCCGACGTACGGGCTCCAGTTCGTGAACTGGTGGCGCGACCGCCTCGTCCCCGAGATGGATCGCAACTTCGTGTATCTCGAGGGGATGCTCGACAAGCAGGATGAGCTCAACCTGATGGAGCTGGCCTGCCTGCTCGAGGACGCGATCGACATCCACGATCGCCACTGGAAGATCCACTGGATGCTCAACTTCGCCCAGCTGTCCGCGACGCTCAACCTGCGGGCGGTCATGGAGAAGACGCACGGCAAGATCGACGAGGTGCTCCTCGGCCGGCTGCAGAACTCGGCCAAGGACCGCAACTGGGACTCGATCCACGCCCTGTGGAAGATGAAGGAGGAGGCCAAGGCCGACGCCGAGCTGGCCGCGATCTTCAAGGCCGACACGGCGGGCGAGATCATCGTCGGCCTGAAGGCAAGCGAGCGCGGCAGGCGCTTCATCGCGGAGCGCGTGGCGCCGTACCAGAAGGAGTACGGCTGGCACGCCGTCTGGAGCCACGAGTTCATCTTCCCCAACGTCGTCGAGCAGATGGAGCCGGTCATCGAGCTGGTGCGCGGCTACATCGAGACCAACTACGACTATCCCAAGACGATCGCGGCGCTTGCCGCCGACATCGACGCGGCGGCCAGGGAGATCCTCATGGGCCTCGAGGGCGAGGCGCTCGAGGAGATGCGGGCCGCGAACGAGATCAACCTCCGGATGGCCCCGCTGACTCCGGACCACCACTTCTACATCGACCAGGGCGCCAACGCGCATGTGCGCCAGGTGCTCGTGGCGATCGGCCGGAAGCTCGTCGCGATGGGTGCCCTCGATGCGCCCGACGACGTCGTGTTCTTCCGCTACAACGAGCTTCGGGTGTTCATGGGCGATCCGTCCGCCATGGACGGCCGCGCGATCGTCGCCAAGGCCAAGGCGGCGCGCGAGAAGGCCTACACGTTCCGGCCCAAGGAGTGGGTCGGCACGGTCACCAAGACCCAGCTCGACTTCCCGTACCTGAACCTGTGGGGCTTCCCCGACAAGTTCTACCGGAAGGCCACCACGGTGGCCGGCCAGATCACCGGCATCGGCGGATCGCCGGGCGTCGTCGAGGGCATCGCGCGGGTCGTCCTTCGCGAGGACCAGTTCGATGACGTCAGGGCCGGCGACATCCTCGTCTGCCAGATGACCAACCCGGCGTGGGTGGTCCTGTTCACCAAGATCGTCGGGCTGGTGACCGACGCCGGTGGGACCGTGTCACATCCGGCCGTCCTGTCGCGCGAGTTCGGAATCCCGGCGGTCGTCGGGAGCTCCGTCGGCACGGAGCAGATCAAGAACGGCGATCGCATCCGGATCGACGGCACCAGTGGCGTCGTCGAGATCCTGAGCACCGAGCCTGTCCGACCGCTGGTCGGCATCGGCTCCTAGCCCCACGGTCATGACCCCCCGACCCTCGATCTCGCGCAGCGTCCTGAGCGACCAGGTCAAGGATCACCTGCTGCAGGCGATCATCGACGGTCGCTATCCGCCGGGCGCCCGGATCGTCGAGACCCGGGTCGCCCGGGAGCTCGGCACCAGCCAGGCTCCGGTGCGGGAGGCCCTGCGCGACCTCGAGGCGCTCGGGGTGGTCGAGACCGCCGCGTTTCGGGGAGCCCGTGTGCGCCGTCCCACGGCCGACGAGCTCCTCGAGGCATTCGTGATCCGCACCGAGCTCGAGTCGCTCGGGGCACGTCTGGCCATCCCGCGGCTGACCGCCGGCGACTTCGAGTTGCTCGAAGGCCTGCTGGCCACGATGCGGGAGGCGGCCGCCGCGGGTGACGCCCACGCCGAAGCCGCCGCCGATGCGGCATTCCACGGGCGGGTCGTCGACCTGTCCGGCAACGAGACGCTGCGACGGGTCTGGCGTACCCTCGAGCCCTATTCCCGGACCTTCATCACCCTGGCCGCGCCGGGCGTCGATCGGCGGCAGGTCGCCGAAGAGCACCAGCCGATCCTCGACGCCCTCCGTGAGGGTGACCCGGCGCTTGCGGCACGTACCTATCACCAGCATTTCAGCGTGACGGCGGCCCGGCTGGGCTCCGTCTGGAACGTGACCCCGCCCGCGATCGCGGGGGACGGCATCGCGCCGGCCCCCGCGGCGGCCCGGCGGATCGTGAAGGCGACGCGGGCCACCAAGCCGCGGCAGATCCGCCCGCGACCCGCGACCCCGGTCGTCGAGCGCGCGTCCTCGGCCGGCTGACGGGATCCGGACGTCCCGATCGTGTCCCACCACCTTCGCGAAAGGACCACATGAACGACCAGCTGCGATTGACGGAGGAGTTCTCGGCGGGCGCCGCCCGCCTGCGCGTCGACGTCCGCGGTGGCCAGCCGCGCGAGCACGTGCTCGACGACCTGACCTTCCTCAACTACCGCCTCGCGGAGGTGCGCATCTCCCCCCGGGTCACCCTGGCCGAGCCGGACATCATCTGGGACCAGGACGGCGACAAGCGGGTCGCCTATGACGGCCGCGTGGTCACGTTCACCGGCGACTGGCCGGCCGGACCGATCCAGAAGGTGATCGTGGCCGTGCTCGCGCTGCGCATGGAGGCCGTCGGGCTCCACCCGTCGCACAGCGCGGCCGTCCACTACCGTGACCGGACGATCCTGTTCCTGGGCGGCGAGTCGAACCACGGCAAGAGCATGGGCCTGATCGAGGCGGGGGTCCGGGGCGCCCTCCAGGTCGCGTCCGAGACCACCGTCATCGACGAGGCCGGCAGGGCCGTGATGGGCTCCGTGGACACCTTCCTGCGCAAGCGGACCGAGGGCACCGAGCGATCCGACAAGGCCGCTCCCAACAAGGGCGTCGAGAAGTTCTGGGGCCACATGCCGTCGTGGGGCATGTACGAGGGGACACCCGACATCGATCTCGTCATCGTGCCCGCGATCGATGGCAACTTCGACCCCGCCACCAACGAGCTGATCCCGTTCGAGCGCCAGTTCCAGTTCCTGCATTCGCTCCAGAACTACTTCCTCACCAACGAGCTGCTCGCCCCCGGCCACGTGATGCCGATGGTCGACAACGACGGGCTTCGGGCCCGGCGTGCCAGCTTCGTGGACACCTTCTGCAAGCGTCCCTTCTACTTCGTCCGTGCGGCCACCCCACAGGTGCTGATGGACGAGGTGGACCGGATCCTGTAGCGAGGCCGGGAGCGATGCGCGCGTTCAGCTACGAGCGGCCGGCAACGATCGCCGATGCCGTTGCCCTCCTCGCCCTTCACGGCCCCGACGCCCGGGTGCTCGCGGGCGGCACCGATCTCGTGATCCGGCTCCGCGACGGGTCCGCCCGCCCGTCGGTCGTGGTCGACGTCAAGCGAATCCCCGAGCTCGACCCGGCGATCCGCGAGGTCGATGGCCGGCTGGTGATCGGGGCGACCACGGTGATGACCGAGATCGCCGACGACGCCCGGATCCGGGACCGGTTCACCGCGCTCGCCGAGGCGGCCGCGGTCGTGGGCTCGGTCCAGATCCGGAACCGGGCGACCCTGGCCGGCAACCTGTGCAACGCGTCGCCCGCCGCGGATACCGCGCCCGCGCTCCTCGTCTACGGGGCCGAGGTCGTGGTGGCCGGCCCGGACGGGAGCCGCCGGGTCCCGGTCGACGAGCTGTTCGTGCGCTCGGGCGTGACCACGCTGCGACGCGGGGAGCTGGTCACCGCGATCGAGCTCCCGCTGCCGGCGGCGCGGGTCGGGTCGGCGCATCAGCGGCGGACGCGCCGCCGCGGCCACGACCTTGCCTCGGTGACGCTGGCCTGTGCGGTCGATGGGTCCGGCACGACCCGGCTCGCCTACGGGAGCGTCGGTCCGCGGCCGGTCCTCGCCGTCGACGACACCGGCGTGCTTGCCGATGCGGCCGCTCCCGCGGCCGAGCGCACCGCCATCCTGGAACGGATGCTCGCCGGGGCCAGCCCCTCGCCGCGCTCGATGCGCGCGAGCCCCGACTACCGGCTGGCGATGCTGCGCGTCCTCGGCTGGCGCGCGCTGGCGACCGCGATCGAGCGACGGCATGCCGGGGGAACGCAATGACCACCACGATGACCGACGGGCCGAGCGATTCGATGACCCAGCTGGTCCACATCGTCGTGACCGTCAACGGCCGACCGCGGTCGTTCGAGGTTGCCGCCCATCACACGCTGCTCGACGCGCTGCGCGACGAGCTGGACCTGACGGGCACCAAGGAGTGCTGCCTGGTCGGTGAGTGCGGCGCCTGCACGGTGCGGCTCGACGGGCGGATCGTCGACTCGTGCCTCGTGCTCGCGGTCGAGGCCGACGGGGGTGAGGTGACGACCGTCGAGGGGCTGGCCGGTGACGGGCCGCTGAGCCCGCTGCAGCAGGCGTTCCTCGACTATGGCGGCGCGCAGTGCGGCTTCTGCATCCCCGGGCAGCTGATGGCGGCCGATGACCTCCTGCGTCGGACGCCCGATCCGACGATCGCGGAGATCCAGGAAGGGCTCGCCGGCAACCTGTGTCGTTGTGGCGGCTACGAGCAGATCACCGAGGCGGTCCGCGCCGTGGCGGAGGGCACGAACCGATGAGCGCCGTCGTCGAGCGAGCGGCGAACACGGTCGTCGGCAGCTCCCCCAACCGCGTCGGTGGCATCGACCGCGTGACCGGCACCCAGGCCTATGTCGCCGACATCCGGCTGCCCGACGTGCTGGAGGCGAAGCTCGTCACCCTCGACTGCGCCCATGCGCGGATCATCGCCATCGACACGAGGGATGCCGAGCGCGTCCCCGGGGTGCATGCGGTGATGACGGCGGCCGACCTCCCACAGCCCGTGCCGCGGTTCGGGCCGCAGTTCCGTGACCGACCCGTCATCGCCGTGGGTGAGACCAGGTATCACGGTGAGCCGGTCGCGATCGTGGTTGCCGAGACGAAGGACGCCGCCGACGCCGGCGTGGCGCAGGTTCACGTCGAGTACGAGGAGCTCCCGGCCGTGTTCACCGTCGCCGGTGCGCTCGACCCCGCCGCGCCGCTGGTCCAGGACGCGTCGATCCGTCCCGACGATCCGCTCTCGGGCACGAACGTGCTCCGCGAGCATCGCGTCGGCTGGGGCGACGTCGACGCGGCGTCCGCCGACCTCGTGATCGAGCACACCTACACGTTCCCGATGGTGACCCAGTTCGCGATCGAGCCCCATGCGTTCATCGCGGCCCCGGACGGTGACGGCATCGCCTGCTGGAGCTCCATCCAGCATCCGAACTGGCTGCAGCGGATCCTGGCCGAGGTGCTCCGGATGCCGCTCGCGAAGGTCCGCGTCCACGCCCCCGATCCGGGCGGGGCGTTCGGTGGCAAGCAGCACGCGAAGTTCGAGCCCCTGGTGGCGTTCGCCGCCCTGCGAACCGGACGCCCGGTGCGGCTGGTGCTGACGCTCGAGCAGACGTTCCAGGCCGTGCGCCGGGCAGCCAGCGAGGTGCGGGTCCGGACGGGCTTCCGAACCGACGGCTCGATCGCCTTCCAGGACATCGCGGCGGACTACCTCATCGGCGCCTACGCGGACATCGCCGACCGGGTGGTGGGCAAGGGCAGCTATCCCGCCTGCGGTCCCTACAACGTCCCGGCGGCGCGGATCCTGGCGCGGAGCATCCTCTCGCATACCACGCCGTCCACGGCGTTCCGTGGCTTCGGCTACCCGCAGGTGAACTGGGCCGTCGAGTCCAACCTCGACGAGGGCGCCCGGACCCTGGGCATCGACCGGCTCGACCTCCGGCTGCGCAACCTCGCCCGCAAGGGCGACGCGTTCATCCCGTTCGACACGCCGGCCGACGGCGAGTGGGAGCAGGGCGTGCGTCGGGCGGCCGAGCTGATCGGCTGGGACACGCCGCTCCCCGCCGGCCGCGGCCGGGGCATCGCCGTCGGGATCAAGTCCGGCCCGACGACGGGCCTTTCGTACTCGACCGTCCGCCTGCTGGCCGACGGCAGCGTGGTGGTGTTCGCGGGGACCTCGGACATGGGCCAGGGCGCGCGGACGATCTTTGCCCAGATCGCCGCCCAGGAGCTCGGCGCGCCCCTCGACTGGGTCACGGTCGTGATGGGCGACACGGCCGTGGTGCCCTACGACCAGCAGACCTCGGCCAGCCGCTCGACGGTCCTGATGGGCAACTCGATCCTGGCCGCCTGCCGGCAGATCCAGGCCCGGCTGCGCACGATGGCGGCCCGGCTCCACGGCGTGGACGAGTCGGTGATCAGCGTGGACGGCGGCGTCGTGCGGCTGCCGGATCGCGAGCTGCCCGTGATCGACGTCCTCAAGCCGGGTCTGGGGCGGCTCGGCGGCGAGCTCGTCGGCAACGGCGAGGCGCGCAAGGAGGCCGAGGCCGACCACCCGCTCGGCGGTGCGCCGGCGTTCTTCGAGTTCAACTGCACGGCGATCGAGGCCGAGGTCGACCGCGACACGGGCGACGTGACGGTGGTCCGCCACGTGACCGTGTCCGACGTGGGCAAGGCGATCAACCCGCTCCAGGTCCGGATGCAGGACGAGGGGGCGGCCATCCAGGGCCTGGGCCACACGCTCATGGAGCACTACATCTACGACGACGGCGGCCGGATCCGGAACCTCGGCGCGATCGACTACCGGATCCCGACCAGCATGGATCTCCCGCTGCAGCTCGTCAGCGACATGGTCGAGAACGGCGACGGCCCGGGCCCGTTCGGGGCCAAGGGCATGAGCGAGGGCGCGCTGCTGTGCGTCGCCCCGGCGGTGGCCTCCGCCGTGCGCGAGGCATCGGGCGCCGTGATCCGGGATCTGCCGCTCACGCCGGAGCGGGTGTGGCGGGCGATCCAGGACCAGGCCACCGCAGGTGGCGAGGAGGCTTCGGGATGACGGCGACGACCGACATCGGGCCCATCGGGCGGATGCCTGCGGAGCAGGTCGTCGGGGCGGCGGCCCTGGTCCGCGAGGGCCGGATGATCTCGCTCGCGGCGACCCGCTTCCCGGGGATGCCCCTGTTCCCCGGCCACCCGCCGTTCCAGGTGCTCAACTACCGGACGCCGCGCGGCATCCGGGTCACCGGCGCTCAGCCGTGGGGCCCGGTCAACGACGCCGGTCTGGGCTACATGGCCGAGTACGTGATGGCCACCTCGCACTCGGGGGCGCACATGGATGCGCTCGCCCACATGACGGTGGGCGACGACATGCACTGGTACGGCGGCACCCGGGCCGACGAGCACCTGACCGACTTCGGCCCCACCCATCTCGACGCGTCGACCATGCCGCCGTTCTTCACCCGCGGCGTGCTGCTCGACGCCGCCGGCCACCGCGGCCTCGGGCACCTGCCGAAGGGCTCGCCGATCGATGCCGCCGAGATGGACGCGATGTGTGCCGCCGAGGGCGTCGAGGTCCGGCCCTGGGACGTGGTGGTGATCCGCACGGGCTACATGAGCCTGTGGCCGGATGCCGAGCGGATGGCCGCGAGCAAGACCGCCGGGCCCGACATCTCGGCCGCGCGCTGGCTGCTGGAGCGCGGCGTCGTGGCGACCGGCACCGACACCGAGACGTACGAGGTCCAGCCCGCGCCCGACCCGGGGCCGACCGGCAACCCGCAGCCGGTCCACACGCTGCTGCTGATCGAGAACGGGATCTACCTGATGGAGAGCCTCGATCTCGAGGAGCTCGCCCGCCAGCGCGTGTACGAGTTCCTGTTCGTCGCCCTGCCCCTGAAGATCCGCGGCGCCACCGCGTCGATGGTCGACCCCGTGGCGATGGTGTAGCTGGCGTCCCGGAAGGAAATCCCATGCCTGAGATCATGTCTGCGCCGGTCGTGGAGCCGAGCCCGGCGTCGCACGCTCCCGAGCCTTTGCCCCACACGATGCAGGCGCTGGTGGTGGTCCAGCCCGGCAGGCTCGAGATCCGGGAGGTGCCGGTGCCGGTGCCCGGACCCAACGAGGTGCTGGCCCGGGTGCGCGCGGTGTCGATCTGCGGCACCGACGCCCATCTCATCCGGGGCGACTACCCGGGCTTCTGGCCACCCAGCTTCCCGTTCATCCCGGGCCACGAGTGGGCGGGCGAGATCGCGGCCCTGGGGCCGGGTGCCGAGCGCTTCGGGTTCGCGCTGGGCGACCGGGTGGCGGGCACCAGCCACGACGCCTGCGGCGTGTGCCAGAAGTGCGTGGAAGGCCGCTACAACCTGTGCGAGAACTACGGCAAGCCGGGGCTCCACCGCCAGTACGGCCACAACGTCCAGGGGGCCGACGCGACCTACGTCGTCCACGGCGTCAAGTGCGTGTTCCCGCTGCCCGACGGCCTCACCTTCGACGAGGGGGCGGTGATCGACCCGGCCTCGATCGCGCTCCACGTCGCCAACCGGGGCCGGATCAGCCCCGGCGACACGGTGGCCATCACCGGGGCCGGCGCGATCGGCCTGCTGGCCGGCGATGCCGCCCGCATCCGGGGTGCCGCCCGGGTGATCGTGGTCGAGACCAACCAGCTGCGCCTGGCGAAGGCGGCGGAGATGGGGTACGAGTGCGTCGATTCCACGACCGGCGATCCTGCGGCAACGGTGCGCGAGATGACCGGCGGCTTCGGCGCCGATGTCGTGCTCGAGTGTGCCGGGGTGCCGGCGACCGTCGAGTGGGCGCTCGAGATGCTCCGCCGGGGCGGTCGCTGCGCCGCGGTGGGCATCCCGACCCAGGGCGTCGAGATCGCGATGCAGCGCCTGGTGCTCGACGAGCTCGAGCTCGTGGGCTCACGCGCCTCGGCCGGCGAGATGCGCCGGGTGATGCCGCTCGTGGAGCAGGGCCGGATGCGGGTGCGGGACATCATGACCCACGACTTCGCCCTGGCCGACTACCCGCGTGCGATCGAGACCCTGAACGACCCCGCCAGCGGAGCGATCAAGATCATCATCCGGCCCTGAGCCCGGGACACCGAGGAGCCCCTCCCGTGACCTACGTGTTCGATTGCGGCGACCGCCACGACGGCCTGACCTTCGAGCAGGTCACGCGCCGGCTCGGCGGCAAGGCGGCGAACCTCTCGGTCATGGCCGCCGACCTCGGGCTGCCGGTGCCGCCCGCATTCACGATCTCGACCGAGGCCTGCAACGCGTTTCTCGCTGACGGCTGGCCGGGCGGCCTCGACGGCGAGCTGCGCGAGCACATGGCCGGCATGGAGCGGGCGGTGGGGCACCGGTTCGGCGATCCGTCCGACCCGCTGCTGGTGAGCGTCCGATCGGGCGCGCCGGTCTCGATGCCGGGGATGATGGACACGATCCTCAACCTCGGGCTCAACGACGCCACCACCGCGGGCCTGGCGGAGCGATCGGCAAGTCCCGCCTTCGCGGCCGACTGCCGGTCGCGGTTCGAGGCCATGTATCGCGACATCGTGGGCGTCGACACCGTCCCGGCGGACCCGTGGCAGCAGCTGCGCGCGGCCGTCGAGGCGGTGTTCCGGTCCTGGAACAGCGAGCGGGCCATCGCCTACCGTCGCCGGGAAGCGATCGCCGACGACCTGGGCACGGCCGTGACGGTCCAGGCCATGGTGTTCGGCAACCGGAGCGTGGATTCGGCGACCGGCGTGCTGTTCACGCGCAACCCCGCCACCGGCGAGGCCGTGCTGTACGGCGACGTCATGTTCGGCGCCCAGGGCGAGGACGTGGTCGCCGGCACCCATCGCACGGAGCCGCTGGCGGCGCTCGCGGCTCGGCTGCCCGACGTGGCGACGCAGCTGCGCCGGCACGCCGCCCGCCTCGAGCACCACCACGCGGACCTGTGCGACATCGAGTTCACGATCGAAGACGGGCGGCTGTGGATGCTCCAATGCCGCGTCGGCAAACGCAGCCCCCAGGCGGCCCTGCGGATCGCGCTGGACATGGCCGAGGATCCGGCGTTCCCCCTGACCCGGGAGCAGGCGATCCGCCGGGTGGCCGCGATCCTGGCCGACCCGCCGACCCACGTGGTCGGGCGCGACGATGGCGCCGCGCCGCTCACGATTGGCCTGCCGGCCTCGCCCGGCGTCGCCGGCGGCGAGATCGTCACCTCGCCCGGCGCCGCGATCGCGGCGGCCGATGCCGGGCGCTCCGTCGTCCTGGTGCGCGCCGAGACGTCCCCCGACGACGTGCCGGGCATGGCACGGTCGGCCGGCATCCTGACCTCCAGCGGCGGCCTCGCCAGCCACGCCGCGGTCGTCGCCCGGGGGTGGGGGATCCCTGCCGTGGTGGGTGCCGCCGAGGTCGTCGTCCGTGACGGAACGGTGACCATCGGGGACACCAGGCTGGCCGAGGGTGACCGGATCACGATCGACGGCGTCACCGGTGAGGTGTTCTCGGGCTTCGTTGCCGGGCACGCGGAGGTGGTCCCCGAGGCCGCGACGCTGCTGGGCTGGGCTCGCGAGCTGGGGATCGCGATCGAGCCCGCGGCGCCGGCGGATGCATCGCAACCGACGTCCCGGCGCGGGGACGCGGACGTCGAGGCGTCGGCCGCCACGTCCCGGACGGCCGCCACCTCCGCGCCGGCCGCCGACGTGACGGGTGCCGCGCTTCGCGCCCTGGCGGTCAAGGGCTATGCGACAACCGAGGCGCTGGCCGCGGCGGCCGGCATCACGACCGGCGAGACGGAGTCGGTGCTCGAGCGGCTGACGGCGGACCGACAGGTCGAGGTCGCGGTGGGCTCCCACCGGCTGACCGACGCGGGCAAGGCCGCGGCCGCTGCCCTGCTGGCGGCCGACACCGCCGCCTGGGGCGTCGATCGCGCGACCGCCGCGCTGGACGCGTTCATCGCGTTCGACGCCCGCATGAAGGCGACCGTGACCGCCTGGCAGATGCGCGATGTGGAGGGCGAGCAGACCTTCAACGATCACACCGATCCCGCCTACGACGCGGGCGTGCTGGCCGAGCTCGCGGCGCTCCACGCGGACGCCGGGGCCTGGCTGGACGGCCTGCTGGACGGGCTGCCGCGGCTGGCCGTCTACCGGCGGCGGCTCGATCGAGCCAACGTCGCCGCGCAGGCCGGGGACGCAAGGTTCGTGGCGTCCCCGCGCGTGGACAGCTACCACAGCGTCTGGTTCGAGCTGCACGAGGACCTGATCCGGCTGGCGGGGCGCAATCGCGCCGACGAGGTCGCCGCCGGGCGCGCCTGACCGCCGGGCGCGCCTGACCGCCGGGCGCGCCTGACCGCCGGCCACCGGGCTGCGAACGGACTACGGCTCGACGACGATCTTGATGGCGCCGCCGGTCCGGTCGTTGAAGGTGGCCAGGGCCTGGTCGTAATCCGACAGCGCGAAATGGTGGGTGATCAGCTCGCGTACCCGCATCCGGCCCTGCTCCACGAGCGGCATCACCCGGCGCATCTCGCCGGCCGAGGCGCGTGAGCCCACGAGCTCGAGCTCGTCGAGCACCAGGCGCTGCATCGCGATCTCGACGCCCTGGGTCGGGATGCCCACCGCGGCGCAGCGACCGCCCCGGCGGAGCATCTCGAGCGCCCACTCGACGGTCGCCGGCACCCCGGCACACTCGAGCACGACATCGGCGCCGAAGCCGCCGCTGAGGGCCCGGACGGCTCCCACCGGATCTCCCGCGGCCGTGTCCACCACCTCGAACCCGAGCGCGGCGGCCTTCGCGAGCCGTGATCCGCGGCCGACCACGATCACCCGGGCGGCACCCCGGATGCGGGCGGCATCGCCGGCCAGCAGGCCGATCGCGCCGGCCCCGGTGATGGCCACCGTGTCGCCGGGGCTGATCCGGCCCCGGTTGGCGACGTGGAGCGCGATCGAGGCCGGGTCGATCACCGCCCCCTCGTCGAAGGTGAGGCCGTCGGGCAGCGGGAACACGCACTTGACGCCGTGGACGACGTAGGTCGCGTCGGCCCCCTGGACGTTGTGGCCGTACTGGCGGTGGAGCCCCGGCTTGCCGTAGTTCTCGCACAGGTTGTAGCGGCCTTCCACGCACTTCTGGCACACGCCGCAGGCGTCGTGGCTGGTGCCCGCCACCCGGTCGCCCAGCGCGAACCCGAAGCGCTCGGCACCCGGCCCCAGGGCCGCGATCTCGCCCGCCCACTCGTGGCCCGGGATGAACGGGAAGCTGGGTGGCCAGAAGCCCGGGTAGTCGCCCCGGATGAGATGGGCGTCGGTGCCGCAGATCGACACCGCGCGCACCCGGGCCAGCACCTCGTTGGGTCCGGGCACCGGCACCGGCACCTCCCGGATCTCGAGCCTGCCGGGCTGGACCACCACCAGCGCCTGCATCGTGTGGGGCAAAGGGTGACCCTCCTGCTGTCGGGCTCGCCGGAAGGGGGCCGGGCGGGCCATGCGGCGCGGCCTGCGCGCGATGCCCGTCCGACCGGCGTCCGTTTCCGGGGTGTCGCGGAGGCCTGGGTCAGGCGCCCGGGATCGCCCCCGTGAGCTTGTCGTAGAGCGAGGCCGCATTCAGGGTCTGGATGTGGCTCATCATGTAGCCCTGCCCGACGTCCACCGGTCCGAACCGGTCGCGGAACTGGACGCGCTCCATCGTCTCCTCGCGGGTCCAGCCCTTGGCGACGGCGGTGGCGACGGCGGTCTTCCACTCCATCAGCACCGAGCGCTGGACGTCGAGGTAGCTCTTGCTGACGACCGGGCCGTGCCCCGGCACGATGGTCCCCACGTCGAGCGTCCGGATCCGCTCCAGCGCAGCCAGCCACTGCTCGACGTCCGAGGTCATCAACCAGGTCTGGCAGCCCGAGAAGATGGTGTCGCCGGTGAACACGACCCCCTCCTCGGGGACGTGGACCGCGAGCTGACCTGGCGTGTGCCCGGGCGTGTGGAGCAGGTTGAACGTGTGGTCGCCGACCCGCAGCGTCAGGTCCCCGGTGAACACGATCGTGCCCTTGTTCGGGTCCCGGTAGTACTCGTCGCGGTCCGGCCACAGCGCCAGGGCACCGGGTTCGTCGAGATCGGTGCCCTTGGGGTTGTCGCCCGGGATCGACTCGTAGGCGTACGCGAACGGGTCGAGATCCGGGAACACGACCATGAACCGCTCGTACAGCGCCCGGTGGTTGACGACCGTGCCGGCGCCCTTGAAGAAGTAGTTGCCGAAGATGTGATCGACGTGGTGCTCCGTGTTGACGAGGTAGCGAATGGGGCCGTGGCTCTCGGCCAGCTCCCGCATGGCCACCGCCTTGGTGGGCAGCTGCGGGGTGTCGATCACGACGACCCCGTCGGAGGTCGTCACGAAGCTCGGGTTGCAGCCCCGGAGCTTCGTGTTCGTGAACACATGGCCGGTGACCAATTCCATCTCCAGCGCCGTGCGCGTCTGCATGTCGTTCCTCCGGGCCCCGAGGATGGCTCCCGTGAGCCGTCGGCTCGATGATTACTGCGTTGCCGTGAGTCCGCCGTCGATGCCCAGGATCTGCCCGGTGACGAACGACGAGGCGTCCGAGCACAGGAACAGCGCCGCCCCGACCAGGTCGTCGGTGGTCCCCACGCGACCGACCGGGATCCGGCTCACGACCCCGGCCTTGAACTTGGGGTCGTCGAGGAGCATCGCGACCTGCGGGGTGTCCACGAAGGTGGGCGAGATCGCGTTGACGGTGATCCCGTGCTTCGCCCACTCGGTCGCCCACTGGCGGGTGAGCGAGCTGATCGCCCCCTTCGCCGCGACGTACGCGGAGTAGCCGGCGTTGATGCCGAGCGACGCACGCACCGACGAGATGTTGAGCACGCGGCCGCCCTCGCCGCCGGCGATCATCGCCTTGACCGCCGCCTGGGTCGCCACCAGCGTGCTGCGCACGTTGAGCTCGTAGATCCAGTCCCACGCGTCGCGGGGATACACCTCGGCATCGAACAGGACCTTGCCCGCTCCGCCGCCGACGGCGTTGACGATGATGTCGAGGCGCCCGAAGGCATCCGTCGTCTGCTTGACGATCCGTGCGGCGTCAGCCTCGTCGGTCACGTCCGCATGGACGCCCATGCAGGTGCCGCCGGCGGCGCACACGCGGTCGGCCGAGGCCAGCGCTCGCTCCTCGGACCGATCCACGACCACGACCCGGGCCCCGGCGCTCGCGAGCGCCGCACCGATCGCCGACCCGATGGCGCCGCCGCCTCCCGAGATGAGCGCGACCCGGTCGTCGAGCCTGAACCTTTCCAGCAGCGGCACGCGCGTTCCTCCGTTGATCATCGATTATCGAGAATAGGTCATCCCTTGGAAAGGGTCAACGCGATCGGACGCTGAAGCGGCCGGGCTGGATGCCCCCCGAGGTCGGGGAGCGACGGCCGCCACCATCGTGCTCGTGCTCGCCGGGTCTGAACGGTCCGGGCGGCCGGCACATCGCGGGTTCGGATCGCCACGCGCGCAAGCTCCCGGCCGCGGACGGCGGGGCGCGATGGCGCCCGCAGCGGTCACCGCAACCTGCCGGGACGTGGCACGATCGGCGGCGTGGACGCCCAACCGTTTCGCACCGCGCTTGCCTCCGGGCAGCCCTTGATCCTCGACGGGGGCCTGGCCACGCAGCTCGAGGCCCAGGGCGAGGACCTGTCGGACCGGCTGTGGTCGGCCCGGCTGCTGCTCGAGAACCCGGACGCCATCGTCGAGGCGCACCTGGCCTACTACCGGTCCGGTGCACAGGTCGCGACCACGGCCAGCTACCAGGCCACCTTCGAGGGGCTGGCGGCAACCGGGCTCGGGCACGACGAGGCGGTCGCGATCCTGCGACGCAGCGTGGAGCTGGCGGCAACGGCGCGCCAGCGGTACCGGGCGGAGGTCGCCGCCGCCGGCGATCCGCCCGTGGACCCGCTGTTCGTGGCGGCGTCGATCGGGCCCTATGGCGCCATGCTCGCCGACGGCGCGGAGTTCCGGGGCGGGTACGGCCTGACGGCCACCGAGCTCGCGTCGTTCCACCGCGAGCGGCTCGAGGTGCTCGCGGCGACCGCCGCGGACGTGCTGGCGGTCGAGACCATCCCGGAGCTGGAGGAGGTCGCCGCCATCGCCGGTCTGCTCGACGAGCTGCGCGGGGTCGCGGCCTGGATCAGCGTCTCGTGCGCCGACGGCCGCCGCCTCCGGAGCGGCGCTCCCATCGAGGAGGCCGCCGCTGCTGCGGCGGCCACGCCGGCCGTCGTGGCGATGGGCGTCAACTGCACGGCACCAGAGCATGTCGAGGAGCTCATCGGCCGGATCCGCGCGGTCACGAGGCTGCCGGTCGTGGCCTACCCCAACAGCGGCGAGGGCTGGGACGCCGCGACCCGGCGCTGGACCGGGCCCGACGGCAGCCGGGTCGACGGCGCGGCGGCGCTGCGATGGCGGGCTGACGGGGCCGCCCTGATCGGCGGCTGCTGCCGCGTGACCCCGGCCCAGATCGCCGAGATCGTCCGCGCCCTTGCCGCGCCCGCCTGAGGCACGCAACCACCCGCGCGGCGCACCCCGGCCAGCGGGCCGGAGCCGGAGCGATCTCAGTGGACGCGCGACTCGTAGCCCGTCCAGAACGGCTCGCGGAGCTCGGCCTTGAGGATCTTCCCCGTGCCGCCCTTGGGCAGCGAATCGCGGAAGTGGAACTCGCGCGGGACCTTGAACCGCGCCAGGTGCGCCCGGCAGTGCGCGCGCAGCTCGCCCACCGTCGCCACCGCCTCGGGCTTGAGCACCACCAGCGCCACCGGCGCCTCGCCGAACCGCTCGTCCGGGGCCGCCACCACGGCGACCTCGAGCACCGCGGGGTGCGCGGCGATCACGTTCTCCACCTCGACCGACGACAGGTTCTCGCCGCCGCGAATGATGACGTCCTTCGCCCGGTCCTTGATCAGGACGTAGCCGGCGTCGTCGACGGTCGCCATGTCGCCCGTGTGGAGCCAGCCGTCGCGCAGCGCGACCGCCGTCGCATCGGGATCCCGGTAGTAGCCCTGCATCACCGAGTGGCCGCGGACCAGGATCTCGCCGATCTGCTCGCCGTCGGGCCGGACGTCGCCTCCGTCGGCGGTCGCGACGCGGATCGTGCAGCCGGGGATCGGCCAGCCGGTGAGCGCCTGGCGCTCGATTCGGCGCTCGTTCGGCTCCGCGGACGTGACCACGGCGCGCGGCAGGGCCAGGGTCAGGATCGGTGACGTCTCGGACAGCCCGTAGCCCGCGATCGTCTGGACGCCGAACGCCTCCTCGAGCCCGCGCACCAGCGACGGCGACGCGGGGGCGCCACCGATGATCAGCTGGCGCAGGCTGGACAGGTCGTGCTTCGTCCGCTCGCCGGAGTGGAGCATCGCGTTGAAGATCGCCGGGACGCCCAGCAGCCGAGTGACCCGGTAGCGCTCGACGTGCTGGATCAGGGCCGCGGGATCGAACCGCCGCAGCATGACGTGCTGTCCGCCGACCATGGTCAGGAAATGGGGCACGCCCCAGCCGTTGACGTGGAACATCGGCACGACGTGCAGCACCACGTCATCCTCGTCGAAGCGCAGCGCGATCTCGGCGTTGAGCGCGTGCAGGTACAGCTGGCGATGGGTCAGCGCAACGCCCTTGGGCAGCCCGGTCGTGCCGCTGGTGTAGAACAGCTCGGCCACGGCGGTCTCGTCCACCTGGGGGTGACGCGGCTCGGAGGAGCCACCGGCGACCAGCGACTCGTAGTCGTCGCTGGCGATGCCGCCGGCCTCGCCTTCGATGATCACGAACCGCGGCCGCGACGAGAGCTGCGGCGCGATCAATTCGACCAGCGGCAGGAAGTCGCGCTGGAAGGCGACCACCCGCGAGCCTGCGTGGTCGAGGATGTAGGCGATCTCGTGCGGCGCCAGCCGGATGTTCACCGGGTTGAGCACGGCGCCGGCCTCGAGCACCCCGTAGTACGCCTCGAGCAGGTGATGGGTGTTGTAGGTCAGGAACGACACCCGGTCGCCCGGCTCGATGCCCAGCCCGACCAGCGCGTTGGCCAGCCGGTGTGTGCGCTCGGCCCAGGTGCGGTAGGTGAGCTGGACGTCCCCGTCAACGACGCCCACCCGGTCGCCGAAGAACGCGGCGGCACGATCACGGAACTCGAGGACGGACATGGGGATGAACACGGCGCGCTCCTCCTCGGCGACAGTGATCCTGAGTGTGCACCCTGGGACGGGCGTGGGGCCGACCGCCGGCGCGCCTTCGATCAGCGGTCCGGCACCGCGGGCCACGGACGGGCACAATGCTTCCGCGTCCGAGAACCTGCTGAGGCACACCTGTGCTCCGACCCGCCCTCCTGCTCCTCGCCTCGACCGTGGCGCTCGCCGCGTGCGGGTTCGGCTCCAGCGAGAACGACAGCCCCCACGAGGCGCCATTGCCGGCCGGCACGCACGCCTCGACGGTGTTCCAGCCTGCAGTGACCTTCACCGTTCCCGCCGGCTGGGTCCTTGCGGATGACACCGCGGGCTATCTCCAGCTCCGCCCGGCCGACCAGGACGTGCTCGGCATCCACGTCTTCCGGGGGGCGACGGCGGCGTCCCAGGACGCGTCGTGCCTGATCCAGCCGGCCGCCGGCGTGGGCACCTCGTCGGTCGCCCTGGTGACCTGGATCCGCGGGCTCGCCGGCCTGCTGGCGAGCAGCCCGGCCCTGGTCCAGATCGGCGGCCTGCGCGGCAGCTCGATCGACCTCGGGATCGCCAACGGCTGGACCGCGTCCTGCCCATTCGCCAACGGCGTGCCCACCGTTCCGCTGCTGGTCGAGCAGGGGACGGGGCTGCGCTGGGTGCTCGCCGGCGGCGAGCGCCTGCGCCTCTACCTGCTCGACCTGCCCGGCGGCGAGACCGTCCTCGTCGACATCGACGACTTCGAGGGCAGCCAGCTCGACGCCTTCATGGGCCAGGCGGTCCCGGTGGTGACGTCGATGTCGTTCGCACCCTGAGGCGGGACGCGGGCCGGACGATGGATGCGAGCGTCGCGGCCCGGGACGTCCTGGCGCCGGGAGCGCGGGGCGGTCCGCCTGAGCTTCGTCGTGGCCATCGCGCCGGAGCTGGTGGGCTCCAGCGGCCCGGCGGGCCCGTGATCGCCCCGGCCCCACGGCTCCTGGCGCTCATCCCCGGCCACCAGGAAGGCCCCCGGATCGGGGCGGTGGTCGCGCGGGCCAGGGTCCATCTCCCGGTGCTGGTGGTCGACGATGGCTCGACCGACGACACCGCCGCACAGGCGGCGGCCGCCGGCGCCCGCGTGGTCCGCCGGCAGCCGAACCAGGGCAAGGGCGCCGCCCTCCGGGCCGGGTTCCGGGTGGCCCTCGACGAGGGCTGGGATGCCGTGGTCACGCTCGACGCCGACGGCCAGCACGACCCCGACGAGATCGACCGGTTCGTTGCCGCGTTCGCGGCTCCGGGGGCAACCGGCCCGCGCCCCGAGCTGATCATCGGGCGCCGCGACTTCAGCCGGATGCCGCCGATCCGCCGACTCTCGAATGCCCTGGGGAGCGCGGCGTTCTCGTGGGCCGTGGGCAGGCCGATCGCCGACAACCAGTCGGGCTACCGGCTGCTCGGTCGACGCATGCTGACGGCCATGCTCGAGAGCGCCGAGACCGGGTTCGAGCTCGAGGTCGAGATGATCGCCGTGTGCCTGCGAAGCGGCTGGACCCTCGGCTGGGTGCCCATCTCCACGATCTATGCCGGGGCACCGAGCCACGTGAAGCCGCTGGCCCACCTTCGGCACTTCGTCCGGGCGACCCGTGCCGCCCGCCGCCTGGTTCGGGAGGGTCGCTGAGCGTCCTGCGGATCGCGGGCTAAGGCAACTTCACCGCGCGACTACCCGCGCTGAAGCGGAACGCGTCATGCTGGGCACCACGCTCCCTCGTCCCGGCGCGCCTGCAGCACTGAGGCCAATGACCGAACCGACCAGCCCCGGCGGCACGACCGTGCCCGGGCCGACCAGCCCCCCCGCGGCCCCGTACGCGCCGATGCCGCTCCCCCCACCCGTTCCCCTGCTGCCGCCGGGTCCACCACTCGCTCCGCGTCCCGGATCCGGTCCGGCACGCCTGTGGCTCGCCGTGCTGGTGCCCGTGCTGGGCGTGATCCTGTTCGGCGGCGGCCTGGTCGTTGGCCGGTCGAGCGTCGCTCCCGGTGGGCCAGCGGCATCGGCGAGCCCCTCGCCCGCGGCGGTGGAGGAGCTGTCCCTGGTCGAGCAGGCATGGCGGCTGATCCAGGACAACTACGTCGATGCGGCGCATCTCGACGACCAGGCGATGGCGTACGCCGCGATCGAAGGCATGACGCAGGCGGTCGGCGACGAGGGGCACACCTCGTTCCTGACGGCCGACCAGGCGAAGGCGGTCGACCAGTCGCTGTCCGGGACGTTCGTCGGGATCGGGATCCAGGTCGACGGCACCGGCACCGACGGCACCGTGATCACCTCGGTCATCCCCAACACCCCGGCCGAGGAGGCGGGCCTGAAGCGTGACGACCGGATCATCGCCGTCGACGGGACGACGACGAGCGGCCAGACGGTCGACGAAGTCGTGGCGCGCGTGCGCGGTCCGGAGGGTGCACCGGTCACGCTGACGATCCAGCGCGCGGGCGTCCCCTCGTTCGACGTCACGATCGTGCGCCGCAAGTTCGATCTGCCGCTGGTCACCTGGACCATGGTGCCCGGCCGGACCATCGCCCTCATCCGGCTGGACGAGTTCGCCACCGGCGCGACGAAGGGCATCCAGGACGCGATCAAGGGTGCCGAGGCGCAGGGCGCCACGGCCGTGATCCTGGACCTCCGCAGCAATCCCGGCGGCTACGTCACCGAGGCGATCGGGGTCACCAGCCAGTTCGTCGGTGACGGCATCGTCTACCGCAGCGTCGACGCCAGCGGCGTGCAGAAGCAGGAGCCCGTCGAGCCCAACGGCGTGTGGACCACGGGGCCGCTCATCGTGCTGACCGATGGCAACACGGCGAGCTCGGCCGAGATCGTGACCGGGGCGATCCAGGATGCCGGGCGCGGCAAGGTCGTGGGGGAGAAGACGTTCGGGACCGGCACCGTGCTGGGCCGGTTCGACCTCGCCGACGGATCCTCGCTGCGGATCGGCGTCGAGCGCTGGCTGACGCGCGACGGGCGGCCGATCTGGCACGAGGGTCTCGAGCCGGACATCCCGGTCACCCTTGCGACCGGCGCCACACCGCTGCGCCCGGAAGACGTCAAGGCGATGACGCCCGCGGAGCTGGCGTCGTCGACCGACAGTCAGCTGCTCAAGGCGCTCGAGGTGCTCAAGGGCGAGGGCTGACCGCCCCCCACGGGGTCAGGCCGGCGTCTGGCGCATCGCGGCGACGTGGCGGCTCCAGTCGGAGGTCCGCCCGTCGGGCATCGCCGAGCTCCCCGTCCAGCCGCAGACGCAGATCACGGTCTGGGCGCGGTGACGGTACTCGGCGATGACGTGCTTGCGCCGATCGGGATCGGGTGCGGGTCGTCGCGGCGGGAGTCCGGGGCGTCGTTGTTCCGCCACCCCGCTCAGGCCCGACGCTGTGCGAAGCAGGTGCTGCAGTACACCGGCTTGCCGGTCGTCGGACGGAAGGGGACCTCGGTGGCCTGCCCGCAGGACGAGCAGGTCGCGGGGAACATCTCGCGCGGTCCGCGCCGCGAGCCGTAGCCATCGGACGAGTAGCTGCCGCCCTCGCTGTAGCCACCCGAGCTGTAGCCGCCGCCACCGTCCGCGTTCCGTGCGGCCTTGCGGGCGGCCCGGCAGGACGGGCAGCGCCGCGGCTCGGTGAACCCGCGCTCGGCGTAGAAGTCCTGTTCGCTGGCCGTGAAGGTGAAGGTCTGGCCGCAGTCGGCGCAGGTCAGCGTCTTGTCGACGTTCATGTGGATCGATCCACTCCTGATAGTTGCGACGGTGTCCGCGACCTGCCTCTGCGGAGTCCGGGAGGGGGTGGATCGAGTCGGCCGTAACGGGGCTCGCCCGACGATGGGGCGTACCCCACAGCATAGGGCATCGGGCAAATGCCCCGCCAGGCCGTCTTGCGCACCGCCGAGCACCGGCGGGCGGTGCGCTCAGCCCTTGGCCGGAAGGGACCCAGCGAAGGCGAGCGCCCGCTCCAGCCAGCCGTCGAGCGCGGCGTCGTCGGCGATCACGTCCGGGGGCAGTGTCGCGTAGCCCGTCATCGTCCGGCCGGGCATCGGGGAGAACGGGCCGGCTCCGGGCATCGCCTCCAGGATCGCCAGGTCGTCGGCGCCGAGGCGCACCATCCACGTGTCGGCGAACAGGCCCGTGGCGAGGTTGCCACCGACGAACAGGGCCGGGTACCCGAACATCTGGCGCCGCTGCGCCTGCGGATGACGGCCCGCGGCCGCGTCGAACCGGGCGACCAGCTCCGGCGGCGACTTCTCGAACGACGGCATCCTGGGCATTGGGGCCTCCCTCGCGATCGATGACGTGCGACGATGACGGCCGTTGCGGATCGGGTTGCGCGCCCCGCAGACCGACCTTCGGCCAGGCTCCTCCTCACGCGGGCTCGTCGGCCAGGTTGGGGGCGAGCCAGCGGGCGGCCTCGTCGAGCGTCATCCCGGACCGCCGCGCGTAGTCCGCGAGCTGGTCCCGCCCGATCCGCCCGATCCCGAAGTAGCGGCTCTCCGGGTGCCACAGGTAGAGCCCGCAGACCGAGGCTCCCGGGAGCATGGCCATGGACTCCGTGAGCCGGATCCCGGCGCCCGTTTCGGCGCCCAGGAGCTCGAACAGGACGCGCTTGGTGGTGTGGTCCGGGGTCGCCGGGTAGCCGGGCGCCGGCCGGATCCCCTGGTACCGCTCGGCGATGAGCGCCTCGTTGCCCAGGTCCTCGGCCGGGGCGTATCCCCAGAGCTCGCGGCGAACGCGCTCGTGCAGGCGCTCCGCGAACGCCTCCGCGAGACGGTCGGCGAGCGCCTTGGCCAGGATCGCGCTGTAGTCGTCGTGGGCGGCCTCGAACGTGCGCACGAGGTCGTCGACGCCATGGCCCGCGGTGACCGCGAACGCGCCGATGTGGTCGGCCACGCCGGCCGGCCCCACGAAGTCGACGACGGACCGGTTGGGCCGGCCGGCCGGCTTGGCCATCTGCTGGCGGAGCATCGGGAGGCGGGCGAGCTCCGAGCGCCGCGTCTCGTCGGTCCACAGGACGATGTCGTCCTCGCCGGTCGCGTTGGCCGGCCAGAAGCCGATCGCGCCGGACGCCTTCAGGAGGTCCTCGTCGACGATCCGCGCCAGGAGCGCGACCGCGTCGGCGTGGAGGTCGCGTGCCGCGGCACCCACCTGCGGGTCGTCGAGGATGCCGGGGTACATGCCGCGCAGCTCCCAGGTGGCGAAGAACGGGGTCCAGTCGATCCGCGCCACCAGCTCGGCCAGCGGGTAGCGCTCGAACGTGCGGACGCCGAGGAAGGAGGGTCGGGGCGGGATCGCCGGCCAGACCGGCCGGAACCCGTTCGCGCGGGCGTCGGCGACGGCCAGTCGGGTCTCACGCCGCTGCCGCCCATCGCGGTCCCGGCGCACGCCTGCGTACTCCTCCCGGATCCGGGCGGCGAAGTCGTCGCGGGCGCCGGCGTCCATCAGCGAGCCTGCCACGCCGACGGCGCGCGAGGCATCAGCCACGTGCACGACCGGGCTCGAGTACGCGGGCTCGATCTTGACCGCCGTGTGGACGCGGGACGTGGTCGCGCCGCCGATCAGCAGCGGGGTCGTCATCCCCTCTCGTTCCATGAGGCTCGCCACGTGGACCATCTCGTCCAGGGAGGGGGTGATCAGCCCCGACAGCCCGATCAGGTCGGCCCCGACCTCACGCGCCGTCTCGAGGATCCGGGCCGCGGGGACCATCACCCCGAGATCGATCACCTCGTACTCGTTGCAGCCCAGCACGACGCCCACGATGTTCTTGCCGATGTCGTGGACGTCGCCCTTCACCGTGGCCATCACGATCGTGCCGGCCCGACGTCCCGTGCCCTCGCGCTCGGCCTCGAGGTACGGGATGAGCACGGCGACCGCCTTCTTCATCACGCGGGCCGACTTGACCACCTGGGGAAGGAACATCTTCCCCGCCCCGAACCGGTCGCCGACCACGTTCATGCCCGTCATCAGCGGTCCCTCGATCACGTCCAGGGGCCGGCTCGCCGCGATCCGCGCCTCCTCGGTGTCATCGGCGATGTAGCTGTCGATTCCCTCGACCAGCGCGTGGGTCAGGCGCTCGTTGACCGGCAGCTCGCGCCACGACAGGTCGTCGACGGCCCGCGCCGTCGACGCGCCGCCCGCGTACCGGGGCGCGATCTCGAGCAGCCGGTCCGTGGCGTCCGGCCGGCGGTCCAGGACCACGTCCTCGACCCGTTCCAGCAGGTCGGGATCGATGTCGTCGTACTGCGGGATCACGCCCGCGTTGACGATCGCCATGTCCAGCCCTGCGCGAATCGCGTGGTACAGGAACACGGCATGGATCGCCTCGCGGACGGGGTTGTTGCCGCGGAACGCGAACGACACGTTGGACACGCCGCCGCTGATGCGGGCATGCGGCAGGGCGGCCTTGAGCCGCCGGGTCGCCTCGAAGAAGGCAACCGCATACCGGGCATGCTCCTCCATGCCGGTCGCGATGGCGAAGATGTTGGGGTCGAGGATGATGTCCTCGGGCGCGAAGCCCACCTGCTCGGTCAGCAGCGTGTAGGCGCGGGTGAGCACCGAGACCCGGCGCTCGACCGAATCGGCCTGGCCCTGCTCGTCGAACGCCATCACGACGGCCGCCGCCCCGTAGCGCCGGCACAGCCGGGCCTGGCGCAGGAACTCCGTCTCGCCCTCCTTGAGCGAGATCGAGTTGACCACGCCGCGCCCCTGCAGCTGCTGGAGCCCGGCCTCGATCACCGGCCAGCGTGAGCTGTCGACCATGATCGGCACCGCCGCGACGTCGGGCTCGCTGCCCAGGCGGCGCAGGAACCGGGTCATGGCCGCGACCCCGTCGAGCATCGCCTCGTCCAGGTTGACGTCGAGGATCACGGCGCCATTGGCGACCTGGTCACGAGCGATCGCGACCGCCTCGTCCTCCGCAGCCGCGGCATCATCGCCCCCACCGAGGGCCGCCGCCATCAGGCGCGCGAACTTTCGCGACCCGGTGACGTTGGTGCGCTCGCCGACGTTGACGAAGACCCCGCCGGGCATCGGGATCGCGAGCGGCTGGAGGCCGGCCAGCCGCGTCATGGGCACGACCTCGGGGATCACCCTGGGCTTGATGCCGGCCACCGCCGCGACGATGGCCGCGGTGTGCTCGGGCGTGCTGCCGCAGCACGATCCGGCGACGTTGACGAGACCGGCGCGCGCCCACTCGCCGAGCGCGGCCGCGGTCTGGTCGGGTGTCTCGTCATAGCCGCCGAGCTCGTTGGGCAGCCCCGCGTTGGGGTAGGCGGCCAACGGCACGTCGGCGATCCGGCCCAGCTCCTCGACGTGCTCTCGCAGCTGCTTCGCGCCCAGCGCGCAGTTGAGGCCCACCAGCATCGGTCTGGCATGGCGGATGCTCGTCCAGAAGGCCTCGAGGGTCTGGCCCGAGAGCGTGCGCCCGGACTGGTCCACGATGGTCCCGCTGATCACGACCGGCACCCGGATCCCGAGCGCGTCGAAGGCGTCCTCCACGCCGAAGATGGCGGCCCGGGCGTTGAGCGTGTCGAAGATCGTCTCGATCAGCAGCAGGTCCGCGCCGCCCGCCACCAGCCCCTCGGCGGACTCGCGGTAGGCGCCGGCGAGCTCCCCGAAGGTGACGTTGCGCGCCGCGGGGTCGTTCACGTCCGGTGAGATCGAGGCGGTGCGGTTGGTGGGGCCGAGCGAGCCCGCCACGTACCGCGGCTGCCCGTCCCGCGTCTCGACCTCGTCCGCTGCCTCCCGGGCGAGCCGCGCCGCGGCCTCGTTGATCTCGCGCGCGACGTCGGACAGGCCGTAGTCCGCCTGCGCGATCCGGGTGGCCGTGAACGAGTTGGTGCTGATGATGTCGGCGCCCGCGCCGAGGTAGGCGGCGTGGACGGCGCGCACGGCGTCGGGCCGGGTGAGGCACAGCAGGTCGTTGTCGCCCTGCAGGTCGCGCGAGTGGTCGGCGAAGCGCGCCCCCCGGAAGTCGGCCTCGCTGAACCGGTGCCGCTGGAGCATGGTGCCCATCGCGCCGTCGAGGACGAGGATGCGCCGGCCCAGCAGGGCGGGCAGCGCTTCGAGGCGGGTGATCCGGTTGAACGGTGAGCTGCGGGTGGCGACCATCGTGCCCCGATCCTACCGCCGGCCGGATCGGCGGGTCACCTCCGGGTCGCGCGTCGTCGCTTCGCAGCGGAGCGTCGCGGGCGCACGAGCGGTCAGCCGGCGTGTGCGCTGCCGGCCCACCTTCGCCACCATGCACGGCGGTCCGCCCACCCCGGCCGCCCCGCGTTCGTCCCGTCCACCCGCCTCGCCGCTCGGCGTTCCCGCCTGCGCAGATCCCCATCGAGCCGGCGAGGGCAGCGCGACGCCACCGGCGCAACCCCCGGCGCGGGCGGCGCGACCCCCGGCGCGGGCGGCGCGACCGGCGGCCGGAACAGCGGCCCGCCGGCGCGACCGGCGGCCGGAACAGCGGCCCATGGCCGTCGATCCCCTGACATCATGGGCGTGTCCCGAGAGGGAGACCCCTTCCCTGCGCTCCAGCCGGCCGGCGTCGGCCGGCTCCCAACGTCCGAGGTAGACGACAATGCGGATCCTCGTCATCGGCGCCGGCGGCGTCGGCAGCGCGGCCGTGGGCATCGCGGCACGGCGCGGGTTCTTCGAGCACCTGGTGGTGGCCGACTACGACCCGGCCCGGGTGCAGTACGCGCTCGGACAGGTGGCGGGCGACGCGCGTTTCACGGGCGCCGGCACCGACGCCTCCGACACCGGCGCGATGACGGCGCTCATCCGGGAGCACCGGATCACGCACGTCCTCAACGCGGTCGATCCCCGGTTCGTGATGCCCATCTTCGATGCGTGCCTGGCCGCGGGCGTGGACTACATGGACATGGCGATGTCGCTCTCGCACCCGCACGCCGATCGGCCGTACGAGGAGAGTGGCGAGAAGCTGGGGGACGCCCAGTTCGCGAAAGCGGGCGCCTGGCAGGCGGCCGGCCGGCTGGCCTTCGTGGGCATGGGCGTCGAGCCCGGCCTGTCCGACGTGTTCGCCCGGTACGCGCAGGATCACCTGTTCGGCGAGATCGACGAGGTGGGGGTCCGCGACGGTGCCAACCTCACGGTCGACGGCTACGAGTTCGCGCCCTCGTTCTCCATCTGGACCACGATCGAGGAATGCCTCAACCCGCCGGTCATCTGGGAGTCCGGCCGCGGCTGGTACACGACGCCGCCGTTCAGCGAGCCCGAGACGTTCGAGTTCCCCGAGGGAATCGGCCCCGTCGAGTGCGTCAACGTGGAGCACGAGGAGGTGCTGCTCGTGCCGCGTTGGATCAAGGCGAAGCGCGTCACCTTCAAGTACGGGCTGGGCGACGAGTTCATCGGCGTGCTCAAGACGCTGCACCTGCTCGGGCTCGACCGCACCGGGAAGGTTCGCGTCGGTGGCGTGGAGGTGTCGCCGCGGGACGTGGTCGCCGCCTGCCTGCCGGACCCGGCGGGCCTGGGCGATCGGATGCACGGCAAGACCTGTGCCGGGACGTGGGTCACCGGCCGCGGCAAGGACGGCGCCCCGCGGGCCGTATACCTGTACCACGTCGTCGACAATGCCTGGTGCATGCGTGAGTACGGCGCCCAGGCGGTCGTGCTCCAGACGGCGGTCAACCCGATCGTCGCGCTCGAGCTGCTGGCCCGGGGAACCTGGTCGGGTGCCGGTGTCCTGGGGCCCGAGGCGTTCGACGCCGTGCCGTTCCTCGACCTGCTCAACGAGTACGGGATGCCGTGGGGGATGCGGGAGGAGGCACCCGTCACCGTCCGCTGATCGAGCGGAGCCCTGGCGGTCGTGCCCGGTGCCGCCCGGTCGGCACCGGTCCTATCCCGCATGGCCCGTTCTGGTGATATCCGGTCCGGAGCTCACCAGACACCATCCGGCCCATGGAAACCCACTCGGACTCGATCGAAGAGCTCGTCTCCGCACTCGAGCGGCTCGGTCCGCCCCGGCCGCAGGTCCACCCGGATCCCGCCCGGCGGGTGGTGATCCGGATCCGGCTCGCACGCCTCGGCGGGGTCGCCCTTCGCCATCGGATCGGCGCTCGCCCGCAGGCCGCTCTCGCCCGCTGACGGGCGCGGGACGCGTGCGCCTCGAGGCGGCAGCCGGCCGCTGACGGAGCCGACAGGCCGGCGTTCGCGACCGCGGCGCTCAGATCCGGTCGATCCGACGCGTGGGCAGCCGCGGCCCGCGGCGCGCCGGCCCCATCCCTGCCAGCTCGAGCAGGCGCAGCACCCGGCCCCGCTGCCCCCGGTACGGCTCGAGCAGCTCGAGCATCCGCTCGTCGGTTCCGCGCGGCTCGCCCGCCAGCGCCCAGCAGACGACGCTCGGCAGGTGGTAGTCGCCGACGCTCACGGCGTCCGGGTCGCCGAAGGCGCGGATGCCGACCTCGGCCGCGGTCCACGGCCCGATCCCCGGGAAGGCTCGCAGCGCGGCATACGCGGCTGACGGGACGGCTCCGGGACCGCCGGCAGCCCCGGCCAGGCGTTCCAGCCGGGCGGCCTCACGTGCGACGGCCCGGATGAGATCGGCCCGGCGGCGCTCCAGGCCCAGCGGGTGGAATGCGTGGTAGGGCAGCGCTGCCAGCATGGCCGGCGCCGGAGGCAGGCGCAGCCCGGGGGGCCCGGGCGCGGGCTCGCCGTAGGTCCACACGAGTGCCCGGTAGGTGTGCCGTGCCTCCTCACCGGTGACCTTCTGCTCGAGGATCGCGGGGATCAGCGCCTCGAGGACGGCCCCGGTGCGGCCCAGCCGCATGCCGGTCAGGCGGCGGACGGCGGCCGCCACGGCGGGATGGCGGGGTTCGAGCGCCTCCGGCACGTCGTCGAGGCCGAGGAGCGGCTCCAGGTGGGCGATGGCCCAGTCGCTGCCGGGTCCCCATGCCCGGGCGCCGAGCGTGCCGTCGCGCGCTTCGACGAACAGGGTCGCGGCACCCGCCGGCGTCCGGGTGGCCCGCCAGGCCGAGCCGGAGGCCTCGAACCGGAGCGCGGGGTCGCCACGGCCCCGCCGGTGGATCCCCAGCGTCAGGCGAAGGTCGAGCGGCACGCGCAGGGGGATGGTCAGCCGAGCGTCGGGAGGGCGCAGGTCGGGGGCGGCGGTCATCGGGGATCAGCGTACGCGGACCGCGGCCCGATCGGCTGGGCCGGTGGCCCGGCGCCGACTGCAACGCGGTCGCAACGCTGACGCGGGAACGATGCAGCGCGTTCCTTGACAACCTCAGGTAGCCTGTCCGGGCATCGTGCGAACCAGGCTCATCGTCGCGATCGCGGCTCTCATGGCCGTGAGCGCCCTGGTCGCCGTACCAGAACCCGCGGGCTCGCGTGCCCCGAGCTCCGCCCGGTCGGTCGACGCTGCGAACCTGCGTCCCGTGTCGATCGTGCTGCCCGCCGGTTCCCCGGCGATGACGATTCACTCACTCGACCCCGCATCGCGCTCGGCCGGCTGGCTCGGGCCCGACGCCGCATTCGTGGCGCGCGGGCAGGCGCCGGACGTGCCGGGGCGCCCGTCGGTCCGCCAGCCGGCCACGCGGGCGGGCACGTTCCGCAAGAACTACTGGCGGTTCGACAGCGACATCAGCTGGTACGGGCCCGGGTTCTACGGGAGCGGGACGGCGTGTGGCCAGACCTACACCAGGGCGATCATCGGCGTGGCCCACCGGAGCCTGCCGTGCGGCACGCTGGTCACCTTCCGAAACCCGGCCAACGGCCGGCAGATCACCGTGCCCGTGATCGACCGCGGCCCGTACGTCACGGGTCGGACCTGGGACATGTCCAGGGGCCTGTGCGAGTACCTCGATCACTGCTACACGGGCTCGATCGAGTGGCGGTGGGGGAGCCGCTAGCCGGATCGTCGGGACGGCCGACGGCCGGGCCGGAGACCGGCGCTCTGCTGCCACGCGTGTCGCGACGCCGGCTGCTGCGCGGGGTCCTGGGCGCGGCCGCCGCCACGATCCTGGCAGCATGTGCCGCACCGGAGACGCCGACGCCCGCGCGTGGATCGCCGTCCGGCTCCCCGGCCCCGGCATCTGCCACGACGCCGACGCCGACCACGTCGATCGAGCCCCCGTCACCGTCGCCGTCCGGATCGTCACCGTCGCCGTCCGGATCGTCACCGGCGCCGTCGGCCGCGCCGGACCTGCGCACCAGGATCGCGGGGCTGATCGTGGTGGGCTTCCGCGGGACGCGCCTGCGGGACGCGCCCTGGCTCGCGACCGCCCTGGCCGATCCGGGTCTCGGCGGCGTGATCCTGTTCGACCGGGACCAGCAGACGGGGCAACGCCGGAATGTGGCCTCGCCGGCCCAGCTCGCCCGGCTGACCGCGGACCTCCGGGCGGCCGCGCAGGATCGCGAGCTCATCGTCGCGGTCGACCAGGAGGGTGGCCTGGTCACCCGGCTGTCACCCGACCACGGGTTCCCGGCCGTCGTCTCCGAGGCCGAGATCGGCCGGGGCACCGCCGCGGCCGCCGGCCGGTGGGCGAGGACGATCGCGATCACCCTCGCGGATGCGGGCGTCGGGCTCAACCTCGCGCCCGTCGTCGACCTGGACGTCGATCCCGACAGCCCGGCGATCGGCGCCCTCGATCGCTCGTTCTCGGCCGATCCGGACGTGGTGGTCGAGATGGCCGCGATCGAGATCCGTGCGCACCGCAGGTTGGGGGTGCGGACGACCCTCAAGCACTTCCCCGGGATCGGCAGCGCGACGGGCAACACCGACGACGGGGTGGTCGACGTCACCGATACCTGGACCCGCCGGGAGCTCGAGCCGTTTCGCCGGCTGATCGCCGACGGGCACGCCGACGTGGTGATGGCGGCGCACGTCATCAACCGCCGGCTGGATGCCGAGCGGCCCACCTCGCTGTCGCGCGCCGTCGTGACCGCGCTGCTGCGCCAGGAGCTGGGCTGGGACGGGCTGGTGATCACCGACGATCTCCAGGCTCGCGCGATCGCCGAGCAGTACGGCACGGAGCAGGCCGCGGTGCTCGCGCTCGATGCCGGCAACGATCTGCTGCTGATCGCGAACCAGCAGGACTACGACGAGCGGATCGTCGGGCGGGTGGTCGACGCGGTGGCGACGGCTGTGGAGGCGGGGGCGCTGGATGCGAGCCGGGTGGACGAGGCCTGGAACCGCGTCCGGCTCCTGTTCGGCGGAACGGTCGCCTGAGGTCGCGCCCGGGGCCGCCCGGATGACCGGGCTCCCATGGCCCGGCCCCCGGCCGGATGGGAAACGTCCCGGCGCTCACGCACCGGTACGCGCGGAACCGCGCTGAGGCCGCCGGCGTCTGGCCAGCGTTCGCGGCGTTGCCGCCCATCCTGGAGCGATCCATGTCCGTCCCCGGCCGTTCCCCCTGGCGCGTCCTGCTGATCTCGGCCGCCACCCTCGTCGCTGCCTGCTCGGCAGCGACGCCAACCGCCTCGCCGCCGGGCCCGACGGCGGCTCCCCCCACCCCGGTCGCCACCCCGGGCCCGTCCGACCCTGGACCGAGCGACCAACCTGCAGCCGGCCCGTCCCTGCTGATCGAGGTCACCAGCGAGGGGGGGTTCATCAACCCCGTCGTGACCCTCGGCGCCGTGCCCCAGGTGGTGGTCGATGACGACGGACGCGTCTACACTCCCGCCCCGGACGCCATGCTCGATTCCGGCGATTCGCCGCTGATCCCGCACGTCGACGTCCGTGACCTGGGCTCGACCGGTGCGACGGCGATCGCCGACGCCATCCGTGCCGCCGGCCTCGATCATGAGCACGACAACGTCGGGGTGGCGGCGGACGCGGGCGTGACCGTGTTCACGGTCGTCCTGAACGGCGTCGAGATCGTGAACCGCTTCACGCTCGGCGGCGGTCGTCCCGGGGGCCCGGGCCTGCCGGGGGGTCTTCCCGGCGTCCCGGGCGCCAACGGGCCCGCCGACCCGACACCGGACCCCACGGCCGCAGCCGCGTTTGCCCTGCTCGCCAGGCTGACCGATCCGTCCGAGACCTGGGGCGCCCCGGAAGCGGGGTCCACGACCTACGAGCCGGTGGCCTACCGGGTGTATGCGGCGCCGGGCGCCACGCCGGCCGAGTCCGGATCAGCTGCGCCCGTCCCGGCCTGGCCGCTGGCGACGGGTCTCGACGCGTTCGGAACGGCGGCGGTGCCGGATCTCGGGCTGGCCGGGTTGCGAACCGGGATCGTCCAGGGCCCCGATGCGGCCGCGCTCGCGTCGCAGCTGGGGCCGCTCCCGGCCGGCAGCGTGGTGGCGTCCGGCGGTGGCCTGTGGCAGCTGTGGATCCGGCCGCTGCTGCCCGATGAGGTCGGCGCCTGATCTTCGCCGACGGCGGGCGTACGATCAGCCGCCCTGCCGTCGCGCGATGACTGGAACGGCGGATGATGTGCAAATCCACATGATCGGCACACGTCCGGGCAACCCGGGCACGGCTAGCCTCTCCGATGGGTGCCCAAGTCCGGTTGGCGCCCCAAGGACGGAGGACCAGGTTGGCATGGCGAGACCCCCGATGGGACAGCGGTGAGCCGTCGACAGCGGGGATCTCGTCGCAGCCCAGCCCGGTTGCCTGGCAACGCCGATTCGGCGTACTGGTCGGGCCAAGCTCCGTCTGAGGATGCTCCCGGCCCCTCGCTCCGGGAGCAGCTGGAGCGCGCGAGCGTGCCCGCTCGCGCGCTCCTCCCCCTGCGCGTCTTCTTCGGCCTGACCTTCGTCTACGCAGGCTTCGACAAGCTCCTCGATCCGGCGTTCTTCGATGCCTCGAGCCCGGCCTCGATCTACGGCCAGCTCGCGGCGTTCGTCCAGGTCTCGCCGCTCTCGCCCCTGGTTCGGATCATGGAGCCGTTCGCCCTGCCGCTGGGGCTGCTGATCGCGCTGGGCGAGATCGCGATCGGGCTCGGTGCGCTGACCGGTCTCGCCTTCCGTGCCGCCGCGGCTTCCGGCGCCGCCCTGTCGCTGCTGTTCTGGCTGACCGCCTCGTGGACGACGACGCCCTACTTCTACGGCCCCGACCTCCCGTATGCGTTCGGCTGGATCGCCCTCGCGCTGGCGGGCGACGGCGGGCTGCTCGTCGCGCGCTCGGTGCGCGAGCTCGGTGCCTTCGTCACCGACGATTGGCCGGGCTCGGTGCGCTCGGGTGCCGCCTACCGCGTCCGGGGCCGGCGTGCCGCCGAGGTCGAGGCGTCACCCCTCCGGCGAACGATGATCCAGGCCGGTGCCCTCGGGGCGCTGGCCCTGGTTGCCGCCTCGTTCGCGGTCCCGTTGCGGATCCTCCGTCCCGCGTCGTCGGCGGGCGGCCTCGAAGGCCGGGGGCCCGACGCGTCCGGCGACGGCGTGGCCGGGTCCGGCACCGGCACCGGCTCCGGTGACGGCGGGCTCGGAGGCTCCGGGGCCGGCACGGGGGGGCAGACCGAAGGACCCACGGGCACGGGCGTTCCCGGAGCCGGCTCGACGCCCGGGCCGGCCCCGAACGGCAAGCTGACCCTGGCCTCGATCGGGACGGTCGATCAGCGCGGGGCAGCGAGGACCAGGATCCCGCTCGACGCTCCGGCCCCGTACCCGGCCGGCGACCCGGCGATCATCGTGCGGCTGTCCGACGGCAGCTACGTGGCCTACGACGCGAGCTGCACGCACCAGGGCTGCCCGGTCGGCTGGGACGCCCGCGACAGCGTGCTGCTGTGCCCCTGCCACGGGGCGGCATTCGACCCGGCCAACCACGGCGCCGTGCTCGGCGGACCCACCCGACAGCCGTTGCTCGAGCTGCCGCTGGCGATCGACAAGCAGGCCGGGACGATCAGCCTCCGCGCCTGAGGTCAGCGGTCCAGCGGCGCAAAGGTCGCGCCGAAGTGGCGAAGGGCGGCGGGCTCATGCTCGATGCGGTAGCCGCGCAGGGATGCCGCCCGCGACGCCACCTCCGTGACCACCTCGATCACGTAGTCGATGTGGCTCTGGGTGTACGTCCGGCGCGGGATGGCGAGCCGGACCAGGTCCATCGCCGCGGGTGTCTCGGTGCCGTCCGGGTGGCGCCCGAACATCACCGTGCCGATCTCGCAGCCACGGATGCCACCGGTCCGGTACAGCTCGACCGCCAGCGCCTGCCCCGGGTACGCGAGCGGCGAGATCTGGGGCAGCAGGGCGCGGGCGTCGAGATACACGGCGTGACCACCGAACGGCTTGACGAGCGGGATGCCGGCCGCGTCGAGCGCCTCGCCGAGGTACGCCGTCGACCGGATCCGGTAGCGCAGGTAGTCCTCGTCCACGACCTCGCGCAGCCCCTGCGCGATCGCCTCGAGGTCGCGACCGGCGAGGCCGCCGTAGGTGACGAAGCCCTCGGTCAGGATCAGCAGGTTGCGGCAGCGCTCCGCGAGACCGTCGTCGTTCATCGCCAGCCAGCCGCCGATGTTCGCGAGGCCGTCCTTCTTGGCCGACATCGTCATCCCGTCCGCCAGCGATCCGATCTCGCGCACGATGTCGACGACCGGCCGATCCGCCTGCCCGGGCTCGCGGGTCTTGATGAACCACGCGTTCTCGGCAAATCGGCAGCCGTCGAGGAACAGCGGCTTCCCGTATCGATCGCACGTCCCGCGCACCGCGCGCAGGTTGGCGAGGCTCACCGGCTGGCCGCCGCCCGAGTTGTTGGTGATCGTGACGAACACGACGGGAACGTCGGCGGCGCGGTCCGCCAGCAGCGCCTCGAGCGCCGCCACGTCCATGTTGCCCTTGAACGGGTGGATCGCCGCGGGCTCGCGACCCTCGGCGATCACGAGGTCGACGGCCTCGGCCCCGGTGAACTCGACGTTGGCACGGGTGGTGTCGAAGTGGGTGTTGTTGGGGACGACCATCCCTGGCCCGCCGACGGCGCTGAACAGGATCCTCTCGGCCGCCCGACCCTGGTGGGTGGGGATGACGTGGCGGAACGGGAACAGCGCCTGGACCGCCTCGAGGAACGCATACCACGACGGGCTGCCCGCGTAGCTCTCGTCGCCGCGCTGGATGGCCGCCCACTGGTCGCGGCTCATCGCGCCCGTACCCGAGTCGGTCAGCAGGTCGATCAGCACGTCGTCCGCGTGGAGGTTGAACAGGTTCCAGCCCGCGGCCTGGAGAGCCCGCTCGCGCTCGACGACCGTGGTGAGCCGGATGGGCTCGACGGCATGGATCCGGAACGGCTCGATGATCGTGTGCCAGCGGTCCATCGCCGCCGAGCATACCCGGACCCACGAGGGCGTCGGCGACCCGGCGGTCGTGCGATCGCCGACCCGGCGGAAGTCCGATCGCCGATGGGATGCGGCCGCTCTCCCGGGCTGAGCCGGCTCCGGCGGCGAGCGGACGGACCTCGGCCCGGGCGACGCGGCGACGTCGGGGGCCGGGCACGAGAAGAGACCGGATCCGAGTGGTCGGACCCGGTCTCGATGATTCCCCGGCCGCGATCCGGAAGACCCGGATGTCGACCTGATGACTCCCCGGCACCTGTGGCCACGTCGATGTTGCACCGTCAGCGGACGGGCGTCGATCCCTTCGGAGGCGCCCGCGCACCACTTTCTCCCGGGCGCTACCCTCGCCTTCCGTCCCGAACTCGAAGGAGCACCCCATGTGTCGCAGCATCCGCCAGCTTCGGCGCGGCGAGGACGCCGGCGCCGCCACCACGGGCGAGGCGCAGGCCGCCGCCCTCCAGTACGTGCGCAAGATCAGCGGGTACCGCGCGCCGGCGGCACGGAACGAGGAAGCGTTTCGGGTCGCCGTGGAGCAGATCGCGGCCGTGACCGAGCGGCTGCTCGAAGCGATCGGGACGCCCGTCGCCGACGGTCCCGACCCGTTCGCGGATCCCGTGACGAGACGCGCGATCCTGGCGGCCCGCGGGCCGCGGCGGGGCCGCGACGTCGCCGGTCCACGCACGCCGACCCGCGCGACCGCATGACCATCGACCTCGGGCCGCAGCCCGTCGCGGCGCCGACCTGGTGGCGACGGCCGGGTCTCGACGTCGTCGACGGCCGGCTCTCGGTCGATGGTGCCGATCTCGAGGCGCTGGCCCGGGCGCACGGGACGCCGCTGTTCGTCTACGACCTCGCCCGCCCGGTCGAGAACGCGCGCGCCCTCCAGGCCGCGCTCGTGCGGGCCGGCCTTCCGCACGTCGTCCGCTTCGCGCTCAAGGCCTGCCCGGACCCGCGGATCCTGGCCGTGCTCCGCGGCCTCGGCGGGCCGGGCACGCCGGGCAGCGTGGGGATCGACGCGTGCTCGCCGGGCGAGGTCGTCCATGCGCTCGCCAACGGCTGGCAGCCCGACGAGATCAGCCATACCGGCACCAACGTCTCGGAGCGCGACCTCGACGTCCTGCTCGCCCACCCGATCCGGATCAACCTCGACGGGATCAGCCAGCTCGAGCGGGTGGGCCGCCGGGCGCCGGGCCGGACGGTGGGCATCCGCGTCAACCCGGGTGCCGGCGCCGGCTATACGGAGCACCTCGCCTACGCCGGCGAGCGGCCCACCAAGTTCGGCGTGACGGAGGATCGTGTCGACGATGCGATCGCGGCCGTCCGCCGCCACCGCCTGGTCGTGGACACGCTCCACTTCCATGCCGGCTCGGGCTGGCTGGGCGACCAGCTCGACGGGTTCGAGGCCGCGCTCCGGCGGTCGACGGTGTTCCTCGACCGGCTGCTGGCGGCAGGCTTCCCGATCCGGGAGGTCAACGTCGGCGGCGGCCTGGGCAGGGTGGCGCGCCAGGGCGAGGTTCCGATCGACCTCGATGCCTACGCGGCGGTCGTCGGCCGCCATCTCGGGCCGTACGGGGTCACCGTCGCGTTCGAGCCGGGCGACTTCCTGATGAAGGATGCGGGCGTGCTCCTGGGCGAGATCGTGAGCATCGAGCGCCGCGGCGGGACGACCTTCGTGGGGCTCGATCTCGGCTGGAACGTGAACTGCGCCTGGTTCATCTACCGCTACGCGCAGGAGATCCTGCCGCTGACCGACCCGCTGCGCACCCGGACGCAGCGGGTGACGGTGGCCGGCCACATCAACGAGGCGGGCGACGTGTTCGCGGAGGACTACCCGTTCCCCGACGTCGCCGAGGGCGAGCTGGTGGCGATCCTCAACGCCGGCGGGTACCTCCAGGCGATGTCGACGACCCACTGCCTGCGGCCCACGGGCCAGGCCGTCTACCTCGAGCGCGCGGTGGCCGGGTGACCATCGTCGACGCCCGGGTGGCGGTCCCGGCAGGGCTCCCGGCGCGACCGCTCCAGGGTGACCCGCCGGGTTCGTCGCGGGGCTGTCCCGACCGTCGCGCGGGCCTCGGTGGCCCGGGGCTCCTGGCCAGGGGTCGCTCCCCGGCGCGCTGGGCGGGGACGGCCGCTACAGGACGTCCCGGCGCACTGGGCGGGGACGGCCGCTACAGGACGTCCCGGCGCACGATGAGGCGCGACACGAGACCGTCCGCGTCCACCTCTGCCAGCACGGTCGCGCCGATGGACTGCTCCGCGGGGACCGTGCCCGGGAACAGGACCGTGCGCATGGCATGGGGTGACGGCCGCGCGGGCAGCCGGCGCGGCTGACCGAGCTCTGCGGCAAGGTCGTCGATCGTCAGCCGACGCACGGGTCGCACGGAGACGTGGTCGAGGGTCGCATCGCCCGGCACGGCGACGACCTGCGGAGCCTCGAACACCCCGCCTTCGAGGGCCTCCGGGATCCCTGCCGCGTCCGCCGCCCCGGCTGCGGCAACCGCGCCCCGCAGCGCGTCGAGGGCGGCGCCCAGGGCGCTCATCCGCCACCGCCCGGCAGGTTGTCCTCGGGCATCACGTCGTGGGCCCGGCCGGTCGCGACGGGCGGCGCTCCGGCGGGCTCCCCGTCCGTTCCCGGCGAGGTCTCGGCCTCGGCCGCCGGGCCCGGTCCGGCTCCGCCACCGCCACCCGTCCCAGCCCCCGCCGGGGCCGGGGTCGCGCTGCCGCTGGTCACGCCCGCCGCGGCGGAGGGTCCGGTCGCCCAGGCATCGTTCTCCTCGGGGAGGTTGCGGTAGGCCGCGAAGGCGCGGTCGAAGCGCGCCTGGGCGCGCTCCAGGGCCGCCTGGTTGGCGGCAGTCGGGTTCGCCGTCGCGCGTTGCCGCGCCTGCTTGAGCGCGGTGTCGGCACGGTCGACCTCGGTCAGCACGGCGTCGCGCCGCTCCGCGCCCGCACCGTAGACGCTGTCCCACCAGCCCTGGGCGATGACCGCCAGCATCGAGCCGCGGACCAGGGGATCGGCCTTCGCCAGGGTCGCGATGCGGGCCGGGATCCCGAGCTCCGTGGTGATCGCCGCCGCCGACAGCCCCTGCGCGGCCCTGAGCTGGGCCATCCGGTACCACTGCTCGGTATGCCGCGCCTCGTGGTACACGGTGTCGGCGATCTCCTTCGCATCATGGAGGCTGATCGTGTCGCCGCCCAGCCTGCCGCGGCCGATGAGCATCCGCCAGGTCGGGAAGTCGAAGCTGCCGTCGTTGTTGGTGTTGGCGTCGAACGCGGGCGTGACGACGGGCACGCCGGCCGCCGCCAGCCGCTCGTTGACGAGGGCGACCAGCCGGTCGCGGCGCTGCTCCGCGGTCGACAGCTGCGCCCACTCGTCGATGACCTGGGACTGGACCTGCTCGCCGAACACCTGGCCCTGGCCCTCGACGTTGAGGCCGCTCCGGAAGATCCGCGGCAGGGTCCTCGGGCCCGCCTTCCCGTCGACGGCGAGGGCGGGATCGCCGGCACCCTCGGTCGTCTGCCATTGGGCGACCGCCAGGACGAGCGCGTCGTCGACGCCGCCCTCGGGGAGGTTCATCGCGGTCCGGAGCTGGTTGACGATGGCCGGCGTGTACAGCCACGGCTGGGAGGTGTAGTAGCGCCTGGCGTCGGCGACCTGGTCGTCGTCGAGGAGCGGCGCGGCGTCGCCCGTCGCGGGCGCGGCGCCGTCCGTCGCGTCGGCGAGGTCTCCGGTCGCCTGGTCGGCCGCCGGACCGCCACCTTCCTGTCGCTGGACCGGGCCCAGGATCGAGGACAGCGCGCGATTGCCCGCGGGTCGCAGCGGGCGCAGCCAGGGCAGGACCGCATCCGACGCGTGGTCGGGCCCGGTGCGTCGTCCGGCGGCCTGCGGGCCACGCCGGACCGGACCCGCCGGTTCGCGCGCCCCTCGGACCTGGTCCATGGCGAAGGATTGTAAGTTCCGCGATGGCGGCGGCCGGGCAGTCGGCCTGCCCGATCGCGCACGTCGGGCCCGCGACCGCCGTCCCATCCAGGACCACCGTCCGGCCAGGTTCGCTCAGCCGGTCTCGAGGCGCCCCCAGCTGCGTGCCGCATCGATCGCCAGCCGGATCAGCGGCCGTTCGCCGAGCGCGTGCGCTCGATACTGCGGGTACTTCTCGCGGAGCGCCGCGATCGCGGTCGCGTGCTCCTCGCTCGCGGGCGGCACCGGCTCGAGCACGTCCGCCCGGCCGTCCAGCCGCACCCAGCCAAGGCGCGACCAGTCCTCGTCCCAGCGCTGGACGAGGAGCGTCGCGACCGGCAGCCGGAGCACGTCCCGGATGCGCGCCAGCCGGCGCGGATCCGCCGAGCGCTTTGGCTTCTCGTCGATCGGCGTCCACAGCACCGGCCGCGCGCGGAGGTCGAGGGTGGCGGAGAGCGCGAAGCAGACCGGAACCAGGCGCGGCCGGCCATCGGCCGCGACCGTTGCGAGCGTCGCCGTCCGGGCCGCGGCGACGAAGGCATGCTCCGTGGCGCTCAGGATCGGGGCGTGCGGCATCGCCCAAGTATGGCCCCGGGCGTCGTGACCGCGGGCGAGTAGCATCGGGCTCACCATGACCGACGCGTCTCCCGGCTCCACCCCGCCCGCGCCCACGCCGACGCCCCGCGAGGCCACCCGTGTCCGCGTGACCGCCGTCCGCGCCGGACGGACCGAGATGCGCGACGACCGGCTGGCCGGCGAGGAGCCGATGGCGATCCGGGCCTGCGGCCCGGGCGAGCAGCCCGTGGATGTCGCGGTCACGATGCGGACCCCGGGTCACGAGGCCGAGCTCGCGGTCGGCTTCCTGCGCACCGAAGGGCTGTTCGACGATGGAACCCGGGTGGTCCGGGTCACGACGGGCGACCCGCGGGCGACCGCCCAGCCGGACGACGAGGTCACCGTCCATCTCGACCACCCCTTCGACGGCGGCCGGGTGGCCCGGCGCCAGTTCGTCGCGACGGCGTCATGCGGGATCTGCGGCAAGGCCACGCTCGACGAGATCGAGGTGCGATGCGCGCCCATCCCGGACGGGCCGCAGGTCTCCGCCGAGCTGCTCCTGGCGCTCCCCGCGGCGCTCCGCGATGCCCAGGCGGTGTTCGAGGCGACGGGCGGGCTCCACGCGGCCGGGTTGTTCGACGCCGCCGGGCGGTTGCTGGCGCTGCGCGAGGATGTCGGCCGCCACAACGCCCTGGACAAGCTCATCGGGAGCCAGGTGCTGGCGGGTGCCCTGCCGCTGCACGATCGGATCGTGCTCGTGTCCGGCCGGGCCAGCTTCGAGCTGGTCCAGAAGGCGGCCGTGGCGGGCGTTCCGATCCTGGCCGCCGTCTCGGCGCCCAGCGACCTCGCGGTGGAGGCCGCCGCGCGCCTGGGGCTGACGCTGGTCGGGTTCCTGCGCGGTGACGGCTTCAACGTCTATGCCCGTCCGGACCGGGTGGCGGTCGGGCGGGACGGCTGACGGACGACCCGTCAGCCCCGTTCGAGCTTTCGGTCCAGGCCTCGCTTGACCACGTACAGGAACGCGGCGTTGAAGGCGATGAACGCGAGCACGATGATCATCGCCTGCCGGCGGAACATGCTCTCGTCAACCTTTGCCGTCGCCATCGCCTCGGCGGCCTCGGCCTTCGTCCGGGCATCCTGGGACAGGTCGGCCACCTTGGTCAGCTTCGTGGTATGGACGGCCGCCTGCGCCTGGATGAGGCTGGTCTTGGCATCTGCCAGCGCGACCTCCGCGTCCGAGGTGATCATGCCCAGCCGGGCGGCCTCCTCGATCCGACCGGCTGCCCCGTCGTAGGCTTCCTGGGCCGAGTTGACCGCGTTCGCGATCCCCTGGATCTGCGCGTAGATCTGCGAATCCGGATGATGGCAGGTGTCGCACCGCCGGTCCGACTCGTCCGCGAAGCGGCTGAGCTCGATGCGGAGGGTGTGCGTCTGGAGGTCGTGGCAGGTGTCGCACGTGTAGTCCGGTGTGTCCGGGTGGAAGAACAGCTGCGAGCCCGGCTGCGACACGTCGTGGGTGCCGTGACAGGTCCAGCACTTGGGTGCCGCGGCCTGGAGCTCGGAGTGCCGGCTCTCCTGGTACAGGTCCTGGGTGGCGGTATGACACTTGCCGCACACATCGACCACGGTCTCCGAGGTCGGCGGCTTGGCGTCGTGCGATCCATGGCATGAGGCGCAGCTCGGCGCCCGGACGTCCTTGTTGTCGAGGAGCGCGACGCCGTGAACGCTCTTCGAGTAGATCGCGAACTGGTCGGTCGGGATCCCGTACGGCTCCATGCGCTGGGCATCCGCGTGGCAGCTCGCACAGAGCTCCGGAACGTTGAGCACGAACACCTTCGCCGACGGATCGGACACCTTCTTGATGTCGTGCGACCCGTGGCAGTCGATGCATGTCGCGACGCGGGTGTCGTTCTCGCCCGCCAGTCGCTGACCGTGAACGCTCGCCCAGTATTTCGCGTACTGGTCGGTGGACAGGCCGGAGGCACGCATCCGCTCGATGTTGGCGTGGCAGCTGCCGCACAGGCCAACGGCCCCCATCCGGTCCGGCGCGCCGACGAACCCGTTGGCGGGATCCATGGCGACGGTGATCTGGTCCGATCCCGGGTCACCCCCGTGGCAGTCCGCGCAGCCCACACCCGCCTGGGCGTGGACGCTGCCGCTCCAGGCCGCGGCGATCGTCGCCTGTTCGTCGTTGACGTCGCTGTGGCAGTCGTAGCAGCCGTTGGCGCCACCCCCGTCGGGGTGTGCGATCGGGTCGGGCAGCGGGGGGGCCGATACGACCGGGATCTCGGGCGTCGGCACGGGTGTCGCGAACAGCCAGTCGAAGTTGGAGGCCGAGGGCGTGCTGACGGGTGTCGCCGCCGGCCGCGGGCTGGCCGACTCCGCGGCTCCGGCGCTCGGATCCTGGGCCGCCGCCGACCAGGCGAACAGCAGCCACGCGAGCCCCAGCAGCCCGAAGGTCGACGCGGCCCGCACCAGCCGGCGTTCCGGCACCTGACGGCGCGGCCACGCTCGAGCGCGTGCCGGGCGAACCGGGTCAGCTGACATAGCCGTACACGGTGAGCACGATCATGGCCACCAGCACCAGGGTCGCGGCTCCCACCACCAGCTTGCGCCGTCGCGCGAGCACCTCCGGGCTGCGGTCGAGGAACGGCCACACGAGGAGCACGCCGATGCCGATGATCGGGGCGAGCACGGCGGCCGTGCGGGGGATCACCTTGAGCAGCTGGTAGACGGCGAGGTAGTACCACTCGGGCTTGATATGGGCCGGTGTCTGGAGCTGATTGGCCTGCTCCTCGAGGCCGGCAGGGAACAGCGACGCGAGCACGACCAGGATCGCGAGGATGACGTACCAGGCCACGATCTCGTCCAACAGGTAGTTCGGGTAGAAGGGCCGCAGCGGCTCCGCGTCGTCCTCGGCGGTCCGCACCCGCGGCTCGGGTTTCCGGGGATTGGCGAGGCCAAGCTGGTGCACCAGCACGAGGTGGGCGGCCATCAGGCTGGCCAGCGCCAGCGGCAGGACCAGCACGTGGATCCCGAAGAACCGGCTCATCGTGTCGCCGGTCACGTCCGGACCGCCCCGCAGCAGCTGCAGCAGCGAGTCGCCGACCAGCGGAACCGAGCCCGCGATGTCGGTGCCCACCACCGTGGCCCAGTACGCGCGCTGGTCCCACGGCAGCAGGTAGCCGGTGAAGCCGAAGCCGAGGGTCACCAGCAGGAGACCACCGCCGATGACCCAGGTCAGCTCGCGCGGGTACTTGTAGGCCGCCTGGAAGAAGACCCGCAACAGGTGGAGGGCGACGAACAGGATCATCAGGTTCGCGGCCCAGTGGTGCAGGCTCCGGATGAGCCAGCCGAAGCTCACGTCGCTGGTGACGAACTGGACGCTCTCGTAGGCCGCATCGGGGGTCGGCTTGTAGTACAGGGTCAGGAGCGTGCCGGTGACCACCTGGATGCCGAACAGGAACAGCGCGATCCCGCCGAAGTACATCGTCCGGGCCGACATCGGGATCCGCACGTGGAGCAGCGCACCGATGACCGGGCCGAGGCCCGTCCGCTGCTCGACCCAGGTCGGTGTTCGGGCGCGTCCCGCGCCGGGACCTGCGGCCATCTCAGGCCTCGCTCAGGAAGATCTGCTCGCCCTCGACCGAGACGGTGAGCGGCGACAGCGGCGCCGGCGGCGGCCCGGACACGACCGCGCCCGAGCCGGGATTGAACCGGCCGTCGTGGCATGGGCACTGGATGACGCCGGCGAGGTCGTTCCAGGCCACGACGCAGCCAAGGTGGGTGCAGATCGCCGAGTACGCCCGGATGCCCTGCTCGGTGTTGACGAGGATCGCGGGCTTGCCGCCCAGCGGCACCACCTTGCCGCCGCCCGGAGGGACGTCGGACGTGGTCGCGACCAGGACCTTGCCACCGCCGCCGGCCCGCCCGGTCGCCGGCGGCACGAGGAAGCCGAGGACGGGGGTGACCACCATGGCCAGGGTCGAGAACACGGTCAGGCCACCGAGCCAGCGCAGGAACCCGCGTCGCGTCTGCGTGTCAGCGGGATCCGCAGCGACGGCTCCGGAGGGCGCGGGCCCACCCGGCACGGGCTCGGGCGCGCTCGCGGGGTCGTCGTCCATGGCAGCCTCCGGCGGGGGCCGAATGGCCCGCCGCTCGCCTCCCTGATGGACCGACATTGTGCGAGCCACAGCCCGCCGGAGGAATGTGCGGATCGATAGAGAAGGCATATGCCTGGAGCGGCGCGACGGGTTCCGCGGGTCCGACACCCCGTCGCCCGGGCCAGGGAGCCCGGGCGGCCGCGACGAGCCGCGTGCGGTGTTGGCCGCCGTTTCTCCTCCAAGCCTCGGGCCACCGGCGCTTGCCGGCGCGACGCGTGGCGTCGTGGGGTGGCGGCGCGGTTGCCCCTCAGCCGCCCGGGGCCAGCGGCCAGCTGAGACCGGACGGCTGGTCCGGGACCTGGCCGCTGGTGCCGATCGAGAACGGCGTGGTGACCGGCAGCACGGGGTCGGCGTGGCAGCGCGCGCAGTAGACCGGCTGATGGCAGTAGGCGCAGGCGGTGTTGCCCTGGTCGCGGATCACCTTGGCGTGGTTGGTCGCCATCTCGTCGTGGTCGACGGTGACCGCACCGGTCGAGTGGCAGTTCACGCAGAAGTCGCGAGCGTGGCACTCGCCGCACGTTGTCCCGCCGGGGTCGAGGTTGGTGGCGACGGACTTGTGGTCGAACACCCACAGGTTGTCCTCGTGCGAGTCCGGCGGCTGGCCGAGCGGCAGGCTGGCCACGGCCGGCCCGAGCTGCGGGAAGGTGTGGCAGGTGTCGCACGTGGACGGGATCGTCTTGTTGGTCGCCACGCCGTTCTCGACCAGGAAATGGCCACCGTCGTGGCACCGGAAGCAGCCGGGGAAGTCGAGATGACCGAGATTGTCCGGATAGGTCTTCGCGGTGACCTTCATCTCGGGTGTCGCCGCCGTCTGGTAGATGTCCTTGATCTGCGTGATCGCCGTCTGGATCTCGGCCGACTTCGTTGCCGAGACCGACGGGTAGTTGACCGCGTAGAAGGTGGTCAGCTCGTCCACCGCGGCCTCGGCTGCGGCGTCGTCCGGATACGACCCCCACAGGATCCGCATGCCCTCGCGCTTGATGAACGGGAGCGAGGGGTCGATGGCGCCGGTCGAGAGCTCGTAGTCGAGCTCCGTCCGGGGGTTGGGGATCGGGTGGCCGACGCGGTTGTGGCAGTCGTAGCAGGACATCGTGGTCGAGCTCTGGTCGGCCTGGATACGGGTGACGTCCGGGGCGACGTGACCGGAATCGCTGATGGCGGCCTGGCTGAGGTACTCGCGGACGACGCCGTCCTCGCCCGTCGCCTCGACCAGATCGATCCGGGAGCCGTTGGCGTCCGGCGACCAGTAGTTCACGGTCCGCAGCACGTGCCAGTGGACGCTCGTGTTGATGTCGAACACATCGCCGCCCGCGGGCCGGACGAGGAGCCCGACGAACTGGCGCGTGTTGGTCTCGTCCTCGGCGTACACGGTCGTCGTCTTGAGCATGGTGACCACGTGCGACGCGACCGCATGGCAGCGCTGGCAGGTGACGGCCGCTCCGGGCAGATCGGAGTGTTCCGGTGGCGGGATCGGCGTCGGGAACGTCCCCAGGACCACCTCGACCAGCTGACGGGTGCCGTTGAGCTTGGCCTTGATCCAGCCGGCGATGCCGGGCTCCACATGGCACTCGGCGCACGCGACGTCACGATGCGGGCCGGCCTCATAGGCCGCGAGCTCGGGCGCCATCGTGTGGCAGCGGCCGCAGAAGTCGGCGGTCTCGGTCCAGTTGAGCAGCGACACCGCGGAGAAGGTTGCGACGCCGCCCAGCCCGGTCAGGACCAGGATCAGGGCGAACAGCCCGCTCCTCGATGCGGGCAGCCGGAGGCGGCGACCGCGCAGGTAGAACGGGTGGCGCCGGCGGCGTGGGGCGGTCGCGACCGGGGTGTCGGCGGTCGCCGCAACGGGTCCAGCCTCGCCCGGGTCGGCGCTCGCGGGCTGGTCGGCGCTCGCGGGCTGGTCGGCGCTCGCGGGCTGGACGTTGCGCTCGCGGGCTGGTCGGCGCTCGCGGGCTGGTCGGCGCTCGCGGGCTCGGTGCCCGTCGGGGTCGGTGCCGCGTCGATCTCCGACCCGCGGCCGGCCGACGATGCAGCGACCTCTGGCGCCGGCTCGACGTCGGGATCCGCCGGGAGCTGGTCGCCGGGCAGGGTGGGATCGGACACGGAAGGGCTACTGGACGATGGACGCGACGGCGCTGTCCATCTCCGACCTTGGCAGCGCGCCGATCCGGATGTCCTTGATCCGGCCGTCGGCGCCGATGAAGAAATGCGTCGGGATCCCGAGCGTGCGGTAGCTCGATGCGATCGTCTCGCTCTGGTCGACGGCGATGGGGAACGTCAGGCCGGCCCGCTGGGCATAGGCGCCGATGTCGGCGCTGCTCTCATCGATGAACACGGCCAGCACCACCAGGCCCTGGTCGCGGTAGGCCTCGTACGCGGCCTCCACGTCGGGCGCCTCGGTCCGGCAGTCGGGACACCACGACGCGCCGAACGTCAGCCATACGGGCTTGCCCGCGTAGTCGGCCAGCGAGACCGTCGTGCCGTCCCACGTCTTCGCGGTGAAGTCGGGCGGCATCGCCCCGACCGCCGGCGCGGCGCCGGCGACGTTGCCGGTGAGATTGACGGCGGTCACGCCGTCGTCCGTGCCGGGACCCGAGATGACCCACGCCAGCGCCCCGATCACGATCGCCGTCACGCCGATGACCGCGATCGTCTGGACCCGGCTCGCCCCGCCGCGGGCGGGCCGCGCCGTCATGCCTGCAGCGCCCATCTCGATCGCTCCCGTCGTCAGCGGCAGCTCAGCCGAGGCCGGCGTAGCTGTGGAGCCCGCCGAAGAAGTAGTTGCCGAAGTAGGTGAAGAGGGTTGCCTCGAACCCCAGCACCAGCAGCCAGGCTGCCCGGCTGCCGCGCCACCCGCGCATCACGCGAGCGTGCAGGTAGGCCCCGTAGATGAACCACGTCACCAGGGACGCCGTCTCCTTCGGATCCCAGCTCCAGTACGCGCCCCAGGCCACGTTGGCCCAGACCGCGCCGAGGATGATCGTGAGCGTCAGGAACGGGAAGCCGATGACGACGGCGTGGTAGCCGATCTCGTCGAGCACCTGCGGCTTGGGCAGGCCCCAGCGGGCCCCGCCGGACTCGAGCGCGGCCAACCCCGCGGCCGGACCATAGGCAACCCGGCGGAGGGCGGCCACCGCCACGCCCACGAGGATCGACACCGCGATCCCGGCCAGGACGGCGCTGCCCGCGCCGTCGGCGACCAGGAAGCCCGCGCCCACCACCAGCCCGGCGACGGCGCCCAGCAGGAAGGTCGGGGCCGACCCGGTCTGGACCAGGTACAGGGCCGAGGCGGCGAACGCGATCGCGAACGAGCCGTAGGCGACGATGGCGACGGCGACGTGGACGGTGAGCAGCAGGTTGTTCTGGAGGGCCGGCACGAGCGGCTCGATGTCGGCCGGGATGGTCGCGGCATAGACCATCATCGCGAGGCCCACGGGCAGCGCGACGAGGGCCAGGATGCGCTGGTGGTAGCGGCGCTCGAACCACATGTAGGCGGCCAGCACGCCGAACGCGAACGCCATCGAGAACTCGTACATGTTGGCGAACGGTCCGTGGCCGGTCGCGACGGTGCGGAACGCGAGGCTCGCCAGCAGGGCCAGCACCGCCAGCCACCCGACGATGGTCGCGTAGCGCCCGATCGCGGCCGTGCGCGGGCCGGAGACGAAGCCCATGGCTCCGGTCGTGACCTGGAGCCCGGCGGTCTGCATCCGCGCGGCCCGCAGCCCGGACACCGCGTACATCAGGTAGAGGAGCGTCGCCAGCCCGGTGCTGAGCATCGCCGCCACGAAGGCGTATTCGGACATCTTTGCCATGACCCGTACTCCCTCAGGCCCGCACGGGCGCCTGGAGCGCCGCGCGGACGTCACTGACCAGCTTGTCGAAATCGGTTCCCAGCGCCGCCTCGCGGCTGCCGAGGCTCGCCATCGCGAGCACCGCGCCGTCCCTGGCGCGTGGTGTGATCCGTGCCCACACGCGCTTGTGCGGGAGCATGAAGCGGAGGGCGAAGCCACCGAACAGGAGGGCGCCACCCAGCCAGACCAGCAGCACGCCGGGATCACGTGCGACGTTGAGCCCGGTGAACTTGCTCTCACGCTCGAAGGTGACCGTCAGGTCGCCGACGGTCGAGGCCGTGCCCTGGTCGAGCACCTGCTGCGCGACCTGCTGCCCCGAGTCCGCGGCGTACAGCTCGAGCTCCATCTGGCCGGGCTTGATCGTGGTGTCGCCGTTGCCGAGCGTTCCGACGACCCAGCCGACGTAGTTCGTGCCGGGGATGTTGAACGAGCCGATCGGCCGGTTGTCGTTGGTCGTGCGCCAGGCCAGCGGCACGCCCTCCGACACCAGCGTGTTGCCGCCGGCGTCGGCCACGGTCATCACCGCCGCCGAGCCGAAGAAGGCCTGGTAGAAGGTCGTGTCGCCGTACGTCAAGGGGTCGTTGACCCGGATCGTGTGGCGCGCCACCTCGGTGCCGTCCTTGTACAGGACGACCTGGCTTGCGTAGTCCTCGGGCGCCCCGGTGGTGGCGTAGTACGTGTCGGTGAAGTCGATCAGCTGGATCGACAGCCCGGGCTCGGACCCGACCGGGAGCGTGTTGCCCTCGGCGATGGTGAAGCTCGAGTTCCGGTAGCCGAAGGTCGCGCCGATGATGACGCCCGCCAGGATCACCACCAGCGCCACATGGCCGATGAGGCCGGCGAACAGCACCCAGCGGAACCGGTCGGCGTAGACGTGCACCGTCCCGTCGTCCGTCGACAGGGTGCGGTACCGGCGGTGACGAAGCACGCCCGCCACGATCGCGAGCGTCTCGGCCGGGGTGTGCCGGACGACGATCGCCTCGTGCTGCGGGGCATGCTCGAAGAACGCGGATCCCACGTCGAGCCGGGGCTTGGTGATCGTCCGCCAGACGCCCGGTGTGCGGTGGATGGAGCAGGCGATCAGGCTGATCGTGAGCGCCGCCATCAGGATCCGGAAGGCCACCGAGCTGAACACCTGGAACAGCTGGAGCGAGTCCAGGATCCCGGTGAAGGCGCCGTACTTGGGGCGGACCTCGGCCAGCCAGTCGGCCTTCGCCTGGGCGTCGTCGAGCACGCCGGCCGGCGCCTGGATGATCAGGGAGCCCGCAACGCCAAGGACGGCCAGGGCGAGGATCAGGACCATCGCCAGGCGCATCGACGTCAGGAAGTGCCAGAGGCCCTCGAGACCCTGGTCGACGCGATCCATCGGTCCCGGCTTGGCGGCCACCCGGGCGGCGGGGGCCGCCGCCGGGGACATCTGGCGGGAGCCAGCCTCGTGGGTCATGTCCGACGACCTCCTACAGACCGAAGGGCGACCCGATCGTCGCCAGGCGGCCGAGCGTGTTGGTGAACATCAGCACGCCGACCGTCACGAGCAGGCTGCCCGTGGCCAGGGAGACGACGTGGTGGTGGCGGCCGACCCACGTCAGACGTCGTGAGACCCACGACGCCCCGAGGGCGACAGCCAGGAACGGAACGGCGAGGCCCGCCGCGTACGCGATCAGCAGCACGGTGCCCTGGACGACGCTCGCGGTGGCCGTGGCCAGCGCCAGGATCCCGCCCAGGATGGGTCCGATGCACGGGCTCCAGCCGGCCGCGAACAGCGATCCGAACACGAGCGACCGGCCGTACGAGGGCGAGCCGCCGGGCGAGCCAACGATGCTGCTGCCTCGCGACAGGCCGCCCAGACCGGGTCCGCCGGCTGCGACGAGCGTGCCGCCCATGGCGGGCATCATCCGGGTGTCACGCCACAGCGCACGGACGTTGATCACGCCCGCGACCTGGAGCCCGAGAAACACCAGCAGGGCGCCGCCGGCCATCGTCAGCAGCCGCTTGTGATCGGCGAGCACGTAGCCCACCGCCCCGATCGAGGCCCAGAAGGTCACGAACACGAGCGAGAACCCGATCGTGAACGCGAGGCCGTGGAGGAAGGCGGCGCGCCGGCCGGCCGCTGCCGTCGCCGGTCGCGCCGACCATGTAGCTCAGGTACGCCGGCACGAGCGGCAGGCAGCACGGGGACGCGAACGACACGACGCCGCCGGTGAAGGCGATGCCGAGGCCGAGCGCGCTGCCCAGGTCGCTCATGGCTGGACGCTCCCTGCCGGGGATGCGGCGGGCGCCGGGGACGCGACCGGGGATGCGGCGGGGGACGCGGCGGGGGACGCGGCCGGCGAGCCCGCGGGCGCGGCGCTCGCCGCAGCCGTGGCGGCAGGCGAGGTGGCCGGCAGCATCGAGGACGCGGCCAGCTGGTCGAGGTGCTGCTGGACGAGCTGAGCGAGGTTGGTGGTCGAGTCGATCTCGACGACCCTCGCCCATTCGCGCTGGACGCCGTCCCAGTCGGGCGTCGGCAGGCTCAGGTACAGGAAGCCGAGGTCGTAATGGACCTCCTGGTTGTCCGGCTCGATGTCGACGACCTGCTTCCAGGTCGCCTCGGCCGACGTGTAGTCGTTGAGGTCGTAGCTGACCGCGCCACGGGCGAGCAGGGCCTGCACGTTGTTCGGATCGATCGCCAGCAGCTTGTCGAGCCAGCCGGCGGCGCTCTGGTACTCCTCGCCCGCGTAGAACTCGTTTGCGAGGGCGAGCAGGGTGGCGGTGTCGTTGGGGTCGGCCGCGTACTGCTGCATGAGGCTGTTGACCTTGTCCTGGTCGATCGCCGGCGCCGTGGCAGCGGCCTGGTCGGAGGTGCCGTCCGTCGCGGCCGCGTTGCCGTTGACGACCGTGTACCCGGCAAGCGCGATGCCGGCCACCGCGACCAGCCCGACCACGCCGAACGCGATCCGCTTCCAGATCGCGTCGCCGCTCCGGGTGGAGGCGGTCGCCGTTGCCGGAGCCGGCGCCGGGACGGCTGCCTTCGCGGCATGTCCGGTGGCTGCCGGCCTCGCCGTGCGCCGCCCCCGGGGGACGTCGGGTGCCATGTCCGCGTGGGCGCTGGGCGTCACGAGGGCGTACAGCGCGTCGAGGTCGGCGGCCGAGTCGTCGCTCTCGACCGCGGCGAGGACCACGTCCTCGTCGTCGTCGAGCGGCTCGATCGCATCGGTGATGGCTGCCGGGGCGTGATCCCGGCGGGCCGGAGGTGTCGCCGGCCCGCCGGGTACGACCGTCGGCGGCCTCGTCGGGCTCCTGAGGGCTGAGCCCTCGAGACCGACCGGGTCGGTAAGTTGGAGGTACGCCGCATCGAGCGACCTCGCCTGGGCGTGGGCCCAGCCTCGGAGGCTCGCGGGCGCAGCCGCGAGGTAGTCGCTCACGGCTTCGTGCAGATCGTCGATGTCCTCGGGCGAGGCGCTGGGGGGCAGGCCGAGCTGCGCGAGCAGCTCGTTCTCCACCGCGGCCCGGCCCGTGGAGGGGAGCACTCGCGCGTTCATCCGCGGCCTCCCGTGGGACGCGCGCGACGAGGGTCGCGCAGTGGCTGCCGGTTCATCGTGGATCCCTCATGTGATGCCGCGGAGCCCGCGGCCTGACACCTGAGGGCATTGTCCGGAGCGCCGGCCCTGCGGCCCATCCGTCATGCCGCACATTTCGGCCGGGACGGGGGAGGGCTGTTGGGTGGAGATCCGGCCGGCCCGGTGTATCGGCCGATACAGACGGGCGCTCGCGGCAGCCGGTTCGGCGTGGTCACGCCGCGGCGCGCCCGGCGCTCCCCCTACGGAGCCGCCGCGTAGACGTAGCCGTTGTGCGGCTTGCCGTGGCAGGTCAGGGTGCAGGTCCCCAGGGTGGTCGAGGTCGCGGGCACGAACGACAGCGTTCCGTTGTAGGGCTGCACGTCGGGGGCGAAGTTGACCAGGCCCGGGGCGGGCGTCTGGCCGCCCACCGCCAGCACATCGCTGTGGATCCGGAAGTGGCACTCGGCACAGGTCGCATTGCCCTGGCCGTCGCCGGCAACGTCGATGTCGCGGGCTCCGGTGCCGTTGTAGCCGATGTCGTTCAGGTGGAAGCCGTGCCAGTTGAAGTTGGTGTCGTACCGCGGGTCGCCGCTGTCGTCGACCATCGGCGCCTCCGCGTGACACACGTAGCACAGCGAGAAGTCGGTCGCGGCATACGTCTCGTTCGCGGCCAGGAGGTCCCGGTCCCGGTACGGAGCGATCAGGAGCCCGCGGTTCGGGCTGGCGTGGTCGTCGAGCGCGGCGTCGGCAGCGGGCGGGCTGGCGGGGTTGGCCAGGGCCGGGTTGCCATGGCAGTTGGTGCAGCGGATCGTGGATGTCGTGTCGAACGACCACAGCTTGGCGGGCGAGGTGCCCGACAGGCTGAGCGCCATCGCATTCGTCTGGTTCCGGCCCGCCGCCTCGATCGGGTGGTACGAGACGTTGGCAGGATTGAGCTCCACCGCCTTGTCCAGCGCCCATCCGCTCGGGTGGGCCGGGTCCTGCGCCGGCAGCTCCGTGAAGCTCGAGTGGCACTTGAAGCACAGCTGGTACTCCAGCGCCGAGGTCTTCTGGAGCGTGTACGTGGGCGCGGTTCCGGCCGCACCGTTGGTCACCGCCACGCCCGGCGCTCCCGAGATCGCCCCCGAGGCCGTCCAGCCACCCGTCGTCTCGACCGGCCGGGTCGCGCTGCTCGCGTGCGGCTGGTGGCAGTCGGCACATTGGGCGTGACGATTGAGCACCCCCTCGAACTCGTCGTCGCCGGACGAGGTATGCGAGGACGGCTCGGTGGCCGGGTGCTGGTAGTAGGCGGACGTCGCCGGGACGTTGGCGGGCGCGGACGTGAACTGCGCCTGGATGTTGCCGCTTGCGCCCGAGCCGTCGTGACACTTGAAGCACAGGGAGGCCATCGATGACTCGCCCAGCAGCAGCGGGCCCTGGGCCGCATGGGTCGTGTGGCAGGCCGCGCACGTGTCCGAGGTGATCGAGGTCGTCATGTGCGGGCTGGTGAAGGCGAGCGGCGACATCGTGGTGGCTGCCGTACCCGTGGTCACCCGGAGCCCGACGAGCGCCCCGCCGGTCGAGGTGGTCGTCGACGCGGTGCCGGTCACGCCGCCGCCCGCCGCCAGCGGGTAGAGCGGCAGGGCATCGGGCGTCTTCTTGCCTTGCCGCTGTCCGGGCGACAGCTCGACCAGCGGCTTCGCTCCCATCGTGATCAGCGCCGGACCCGTGTCCGGCAGCGCGGCGGTGCCGTCGACCAGGCGGAACCGGTAGCTCGCCCACCATGCGGCGTCGACCGTCGCACGCACGGCGAACTCGACCTCGGTGAAGCTGTGGGCCGGCAGGTCGATCGAGGCGACCGGGTTCTGGCCGGCACTGGACTCGCCGGGCACGGCCGCCGCCGTCGGATCGTCGCTGGCTGCGAGCCGCAGCCCGGCGGTGTCGATCGTGGCCCTGCGAGCCTTGAACACCTTGCCGTCATCAGCCGCGGCGTAGAAGGGCTCGCCGACGACCGGGTCGACCTGCGGGACCGGGGCCCAGCTGCCGTCCGCGCCGGCAACCTGGAGCTCGGGCTTGACCGTCGCATCGGCATCCGCGTCGTTCACGAGCTGGAAGCGGACCTCGTACACCGTGAACCGCTGGGCGTCCTCGAGCGCCTGGTCGAGGTCGCCGCGGGCCACGACGGTGCCGTGGGTGTTGAGCGTCTCGACCCACGCATGATCGACGTGCGGCCCGGCCGGCATCGGGCTGACGGAGGGCAAGGGCTCGGCCGACGGATCAGTCGACGGCTCGGCCGACGGATCAGTCGACGGCTCGGCCGATGCGGACGGTTCGGGCGAAGCCGACGGTTCAGGCGACGTGCCCGGATCAGGGCTCGAGCCGGGGCCGGTGCTCTCGGTGGGCTCCGGCGTCGCGGGCGGGGACGACGGGGAAGGCGATGCGGGCTCGGCCGACGGCGACGGCGCGGGCGCGGGCGACGGGGAAGGCGATGCGGGCTCCGACGGGGCGGGCGTCGGCGGGGGCGCCGGTGTCGCCGTGGGCGCGGGCGTCGGCGGGGGCGGGGGCGTCGCCGTGGGCGCGGGCGTGGCGTCGGGGGACGGCTCGGCCGATTCCGACGGCGCGGCCGACGGGTCCAGCGCGCGCGCCGCCGGGATGACCGGCGAGACTGCGCCGAGCATGCCGGTCACGACCAGGACCACCCCGAAGAGGGGTCCGGCGCGGCGGGTGAAGGGCCGGTTCATCGAGCCAAGGTTCCTGCGTGCTGGGGGCGCTGGGACGCCGGTGGATGGTGGGTCAGGGAGTGACCACGTTGGTGAACGGGACCGTGCCCGTGGGGTCGTGACAGGCCTGGCAGGTGCCACGGTTGTCGATCTTGAGCAGGCGGCTGGACGCGGACGTCGTCCCGTCCGGGTAGGGGTAGTCGGCCGAGAACGACGTCGATCCATCGCCGGCCATCAAGGCGTTGGAGCCATGGGCCACGTGGCACTGCGTGCACTCGTTCTGGCCGACGTCGTGGCGGTACCGGAAGATCGGGTCGCCGGTGTCGGTCTGCGCGCCGGTCACCTGGTCGTAGCGGGTGTGGCAGGCGCTGCACCAGGCCGTGATCTGGGCCCGGTAGGAGGTCAGGTTCGCACCGCCGGGCACGTACATCGGCTTGTCGCCGAACGAGCCCGAGGCCGGGGTGGCGGCGGTGCCGTTCCAGCCCGGGACGCCGTCCCAGGGCAGGTAGCGGCGCCAGTAGTCGCCCGCGGTGGGATCGGCCGTGCCACCCGTGTAGGTGCCGGCGAGGACATCGGCCAGGGTGCGGCCCCACTGCACCGTGTAGTTGCGGGTGCCGCTCGCGTCGCTGCCGGTGGGCAGCGCGGCGTCGGTGACGGTCGCGTCCGTTCCGGCCTCGACCATCGCGCCCGTCCCGTCACCCGGGATCGGGTTGAGGATGCGGTACTGGCCGTTGCCGTGCGGGTTGTGGCAGCTGGCGCAGGTGAGGTCGACGCTCGCGCCGACGCCCGAGCCCGTGCCGCCGTTGCCCCAGGCGATGCCCGGCGCGGCGGCGAACGTCGCGCCGTCGAGGTGCAGGTGCGCCGATGTCGTCGGCTGGCCCGTATCGAGCACGGGCACCTCGGCCGAGAACCAGGTCGCGTAAGCGCCGAAGAACAGGCGCGGATACGAGATCCGGCTCGGGTCGCTCGAGTCGATCCGCGCCTCGAGGAACCCACCCGAGCGCAGGGCACCGGCGAGGACCGCATCGTTGCGACCGCCACCCACGCCCAGCGCGTACTGGACGCCGTCCTCGACGTCGGTGGTGGCGCCGGTCCCGGCCGCACCGTGGCAGGCCAGGCAGAGCGCTTCCTCGTCGGGTTGGGCGAGCAGGTTCGAACCCTGCCCGGTATGCGCGCGGTGGCAGCCGGCACAGCCGTCGGCGGACAGCGAGGTCGCGCCCGAGTTGGCGCTGGCCACGTGCGGGCCGCCGTCGGCGAGGACGGGGGCCGCGGCGAGGAACAGCAGGGCGCCCACAGACAGCGAGACACCGATCGCCGCCCGGATGGCGGCGGGTCCGGTGGCAAGGCGAGTCATCAGCTCACTCCTGGGGCGCATCGTTGCGGTGCTTCGTCGGGGTCACGGTCATCGGCCTTTGGGGTGTGGTGGCCGGGACGAGGTCGCCGGCCACCACGGTTGAGCCCTTGCTACGGCACGTACGGGGCCGGAACGGTCCCGGTCGCGTCGTTGGCAATGATGGTTCCCGTCGGGTCATGGCAGGCCTGGCAGGTTCCACGGTTGTCGATCTTGAGCAGCCGGCTCGAGGCCGACGTGCTCGCATCCGGATACGGGAAGTCGCTCGAGAACGTGCCGGTCATGGCGGCGTTCGAGCCGTGCGCGACGTGGCAGGTCGTGCAGGCCGTCCGGTTGGTGCCATGGCGGTACGTGAAGATCGCGTCCCCGCTGTCCGTCTGCTGCGGGATCGGTGACGTCGTGTTCGCCAGGTAGCGGCTGTGGCACTGTGCGCACCAGGCCGTGATCTGGGCGTTGAACGTCTGGAGCCCGTTCGGAGCGTCGTTCGAGGTCACGCCGGCGGGCGGCGCGACCGTGTTGTCGACCTGCGGATCCCACGGCACGGTGCGATGGAAGTAGTCGCCCATCGCATTCGAGTACCCAGCGAGGCCCTCGACATCGCTCGCGAGGAGCGTGCCGGTGCCGCCCTGGGTCTGGATGACCGTGTAGTTCCGCGTCTCGCCGGCACCAGGGAGGGCAGCGTCGGTGACGACGGTGTCCACGGTGGCCGCGGCGAAGGTGTCGCCAGTGGTCGTCTCGGGGGTCGGGATCGGGTTGAGGATGCGGTAGTTGCCGTTCCCATGCGGGTTGTGGCAGCTGGTGCAGGTCATCCCGCTGACCGTGCCGCCGGGGTTGTCGGTCGCGTCAAACGTCGCGCCCGGTGTCCCCGCGATGTTGCCCCAGGCAACGCCCGTGGCAACGACGCCGCCGGCGCCATCGAGGTCGAGATGGGCCGAGGTCACCGGCGCGCCGGAGGCGAGCACCGAGACCTTGGTATGGAACGAGACGGCGGTGGCACTGCGCATGTAGCCGATTCGGTACGGATCCGCGGAGTTGATCCGCGCATCCACGAAGCCGCCATCGCGGAGAGCACCGAGCACGGGCTGCGTGCCCGTCCCGTCATTGGCGAGGGTGTACTGCACGCCACTCTCGACGTCGGTGGTGGCACCGGTGCCGGCCGCGCCGTGGCACGACAGGCAGAGGGCCTCCTCGTCGGGGGCAGCGAGCAGGTTGGATCCCTGTGCGGTGTGGGCCCGGTGGCAGCCGGCGCATCCGTCGGCCGTCAGGGTGCTGACGCCCGAGTTCGCCGAAGCCACGTGGGGTCCACCGTCCGCAAAGACAGGAATCGCGGCAAGGAACAGCCAGAGGCTACCGGCTGCTACGAGCAGCATCAGCCTTCTCAAACTGTCCTCACCTCCTTTCTTGCACTGCGGGTTGTGGAATGGGCCGCCCGTTGTCGGCGGCGACTGCAGGATTCGGGCCTCACCTCCCCTCTCGCTTCGTGTTGGGCTCTAGTAGCTCCAGACCTGGACCCGATCGTTCGCGGAGTCGGTCACGTAGATCCGCCCGCGGCCGTCGACGGCCAGGCCGTTGGGAAACTCGAACTGTCCGTTGCCGACGCCCTGCTCGCCGAACGAGCCGAGGAAGTCGATGTGGTCGGCGCCGGGCTCCAGGGTCGCGTAGACGAACACGGCCTGGCCGCTGGAGTCGGCGACGTACACCTGGTTGCGCCCGTCGACCACGATCCCGCGCGGGAGGCCGAGGTCGCCCTCGCCCACGCCGCGGCCGATCTGGGCGGCGATGTTGCCGTCGCCGTCGAACACGAGCAGCCGGCCGTTGTTGCCGTCGGTCACGTACACGTTGCCCGCGGCGTCGACGGCAACGCCGTTGGGGAACGACAGGCCGGCGTCGGCACCGATCGTCCGCACCAGCGCACCCGACGGGTCGAACTCGAGCACCTTCTGGGGGTTGGCCCCGACGTCGGTGACGAACAGGTCGCCCGTCGCGTCGAACGCGATGCCGAGCGGCTGCCAGCCCGGGACGCCGTCGGGGCTGAACTGGCGCAGGTAGCTGCCGTCGGCGTCGTACACGTAGATCGATCCGGTCGGCCGGTCGGTCACGAAGACCTCGGACGTCACCGGGTTGAAGGCGACGTAGACGGGCACGTGGTCGGTGCCGGTCGAGACCGGCGGCTGCATCTGGCCCAGCTCGTTGCCGGAGCCGTCCATCACGCGTGCGATCTTGTCGCCCTCGGTCTGGCCGACCCACAGCCGGTCGCCGGCACCGTTGACGGCGACGCCCATCGGGCGGTCGACGCCGTAGGCCGCCGTGACGTAGCCCGGCATCACGACCCGGCCCGGGACGGTGGGCAGGGGGATCGGCTGGCGGAACAGGAGGTACCAGATCGCGAGCGCGAACAGACCGAGCAGCGCCCCGAACAGCAGCAGGAGCAGGAGCACCTTGCGCCGGCGACGATCGGGCGGCTGCTCCTCTTCGGTTCCCGTCGGGGGGACGGAGACGTCGGGCGGAAGCTCGTCCGCCTGGGGCCCGGGCTGCGTGCCGGGGATGGGCTGGGCAACGGCGGGGGACGCGCTCATCAGTTGCTCCCTTCGGTCGGCACGGACGGAGCGGCGGACGATGCGGGTGCGCCGGTCCGGCTCAGGCCGAGCTTCGCGGACGTGCTGTCGGGATCGAGGGCGACGGCCTTCGCGTACCAGCTGCCGGCGGTCGCCGGGTCGCCGCGCGTCTCCGCCACCAGCCCGAGCCCGATGTCCACCTGGACCATCGCCGCGGTGTCGGTGGACTGGATCGCCTGCAGCCGGGCGTCGGCGCCGTCGACATCGCCGTCGGCGAGATCGCCCATCGCCGACGCCCATTCGGCGAGCGCCGGCTTGCCGGCCGCCGTGTAGGCCTCGGCCAGCGTGCGGTAGGGCTCGGCCCAGCCGATCGGGACGAACTCGACGGCGCGGCTCAGGGCCTCGATCGCCTTGTCGGTGTCACCGGTCTTGACGAACGCGGCGCCGATCAGGTTCATCGCATCGGCGTCGGTGCGGTTGATGCCCAGGGCCTTGGTCAGGTTGTCGATCGCATCCTGGGGCCGGTCCTGCTGGAGGGCGATCGAGCCCAGCCCGTAGTACGCGGCCTCGAGCGCGGGGTCGACGTTCGCCATCTCCGTGTCCACGAGCAGCCCGACGACCTTCTCGTAGTCGGCCTTGGCCGCGTCGAGCTGGCCGCTGAGCAGGTACGCCCGCCCGCGGCTCGCGTACCCCTCCTTGTCGGCCTTGCCGGTCCCGATGATCTCGGTGTACTGGGCGATCGCGTCGTCGTAGCGCTGGGCGGCCAGGTAGACGTCGGCCAGCCGGCCACGCGAGGCAACGTCGGACGGGTCGCTTCGGACGGCGTCCTCGAGGGCCGCCAGCTCGCGATCGACGATGGGGGCGGCCGGCGCGCGGAAGCGGTCGACGGCGTAGAACGCGACGAATGCGATGACGCCCACCAGCAGCAGCAGCGCGACCCGCCGGATCCAGCGGTTGAGCTGTGCTTCGGGCATCTCGGCCAGGGACGTGACCCGGAACATGGATGGCACCTTCACTCCACGGTCGGCGGAATTGGACGAACCGACCTGTGGCAATGCTCACGCGCGCGTAGGGGTGGTGCCCATCCGTCGGGGGATAGAGTTGCGATACAGGCGCGGTGCGCGCGAGCGCCGGGCGCCTGTATCGACCGGCCCAGCCGTGCGGGCGACAGGCTCGCGCCGGGCAAGGCTCGCGCGCCACGTCCGACGTCCGCCGCGAGGCCGCGCGTCGGCTCGGTCTAGGGCACCGACTCCCGCGGCGTGGCGAAGTTGGACGGGACGTCCACCTCGATCCCGTTGCCCACCAGCCGCAGCGGCAGGCGGTCGAGCGCCCGGGGAGGAGGGCCGTGCAGCACGGATCCGTCGAGCGCGAAGGCGCCGTCGTGGCAGTGGCACGTGAACTGACCGTCGGCCGCGGACCACGAGTAGGCGCACAGCGCGTGGGTGCAGCGCGGATCGAAGGCCACGATGTCACCGTTGTCCTGGCGGACGAGCCACGTCGATCCCGCGACCGTGGTGCTCCCCTCGGTCAGCGTGAACGGGACCTCGGTCGGGATCCCGACCTCGAGCGTGGTCGGGTCGACGTCGAGCCGGACGGGGATCGGCGGGCCCGCGCACCCCTGGAGGAGCGCCCCGAGGCCGCCACCCGCGGCCAGCGCGCCGGCACCCATCAGGATCAGCACGCGGCGGCGAGGCACGGGCGCGGCGAGCGGGTCGGAGCGATCGGCCATGGTGGGCCGAAGCCTAGCCCGGAATGACCACCGGCTGCAGGCGCTCCACGTCCGGACGGCCATCCTCGTTCGTGCGGGCGCCGACCGCGGCGCGGATCGCCGCCAGGAACTCGTCGGGCCGGGACGAGAGCGTCTCGCGTCGAAGCGTCCAGGCGCTGGACGTCGTGATGTCCACGTCGAGCACGAGCGCGCAGCGTGATCGCCGGACGATATCGGCGGCATCGATGGCGCCGCCCTCCTCGACCACGATCACGGCCGGCTCGCGGGCGAGCGCGGCCGCCACGGCCTCCGGCTGGGTGATGTCGACGGCGTCCACGACCACGCCCGGCTCGTCCGCGAGCATGCGGCCCAGCCCCTCGCCCAGCAGGGCGTGGCTGTACAGCACCAGGATCTGTGCCGGCTGCGATGACACCAGGAAGGCTCCCACCCCACGACGCACGACGGGCGGCATCGGGGCGCCCGTGCGGCCGATGCTAGGGGCCGGGGGCGGTGCGTCCAATCCGTCGCCCGGCACAGCCGGCGACCTCGTCGCTGTATCCGACGGGATAGCCGCGAAGGTCAGTCGGTCGCTGCCTCGGGCGCCCTCAGGCCCTTTCGCACGGCGTAGGCGGCGGCCTGGACGCGGTTCGTCAGGTGGAGCTTCTCGAGCGAGTTGTGGACGTGGTTCTTCACGGTGCCCTCGGTGATCGACAGCTCGTTCGCGATCTCCTTGTTGGACAGCCCGTTCGCCACCAGCTCGAGGATCTCCGATTCGCGCCGGGTCAGGGTGTTGTCCTCGGCGGGCATCGCGCCCGGACCACGTCCCGGAAACCCGCCGGTTCGGAGCGCATTCAGGAGCTTGGACGCGACGGCCGGCGAGATCGGTGCCTCGCCACGCATCACCCCCCGAAGGTCCTCGAACAGCTGCTCCGGCCGGACGTTCTTGAGGAGATACCCGTTCGCGCCGGCCTTGATCGACTCGAACAGGTCATCGTCGTCCTCGGACACGGTGAGCATCACGATCGGCGTCGCGAAGCCGGCGGCACGAATGGCCGATACGCCGTCCACCCCCGTCGCGCCCGGCATGTTGACGTCCATCACGACCAGGTCCGGCTGGAGGGCGCGCACCTTGTCCAGCGCGTCACGCCCGTTCTCCCCCTCACCCACGACGACCATGTCGAACTGGTTGCCGATCAGCGTCGCCAGCGCCCTGCGGAACAGTGGCTGGTCATCGACGAGCAGCACCCGGAGCTTGGGTGGAAGGTGTCCCACGCGTCTCCTCAGCCTCGAGCCGGACGACGATCTTCGTCCCGTCTCCCGGGGCAGTATGCACGGAGATCGTGCCACCGACCTGTTCCACCCGCTCGCGCATCGAGGCGAGCCCGAAGCCACCCTCCATCGACCCCGCGACGGTCGCCGGGTCGAAGCCGACGCCGTTGTCCTCGATCGTGAGCGTGGTCACCGGACCGTCGCACTCGATCCGCACGGACGCGCGGGTGGCGCGCGAGTGCTTGCGGGTGTTGGTGAGCGCTTCCTGGACCACCCGCAGCAGCTGGACCTCCGCGCGCGGCGTCAGCCCGCGGCGCGTGTCGCCGTCGCACGTGAACGCGGCGGCGATCCCGGTCTGGCGGCTGTACTTGCGCAGGTACTCGCGCAGCGAGCCCTCCAGCCCGCCGTCCTCGCGGACGGTCTCCCGGAGGCCGAGGATCGCCTCGCGCACGTCCTGGTACGCCTCGTCCGCCGTCTCGGCGAGCTTCGAGAGCTCGCCCGCCATCGTGTGGCTCGCCTCGTCCACGGCGCGGGACTCGAGCGCCCGGAGCTGGAGGTGGATGACGCCCAGGACCTGGGCGAGGCTGTCGTGGAGCTCGCGCGCGATCCGGTCGCGCTCGGCATGGATCGTCCACTGCTCCTCGGCCTCGTGCAGCCGGGCCGTCCGCACGGCGATCGCGGCCATGTCGGCGAGGGCGCCCAGGAGGTGGCGCTCGGCGGGGCTGAACGGGTGCCCCGAGCGCACGACGCACAGCTCGCCCAGGACGCCGTCGGGGCCGCGCAGCGGCCGCGATGCCCAGCTCGCGGTCTCGTGGCCGGTCACCAGCGGGCACGTGGGGTTCGGGGCGTGGTGGGCACCCCTGGCAGCATGGGCCACGTGGCACACGCTGCCGTCGTCGGCCATCGCCAGCCGGTCGCGCACCGCCGATGCCTTGCCCTCGGCCTCCCTCGGATCGGACAGGCAGGCGACCGCCCGCTCCGCGCCCAGCAGGTCCCGTGCATGCCCCGTGATCGTGTCCAGCACGTCGCCCAGGTCGCCGCGACCGGTGAGCTGCAGCGCGACCTCGTACAGCGCCTCCCGCTCCCGCTCCCGGCGGTGCAGGTCGGCGAGCGTCCGGCCGAGCTGGGCGGCACCCGCGATCTCGCCCGCGATGTCGACGAACGCGGCGTCCGAGATGTCGGGCTCGACCGGCGGGTGGAAGACGAGGCGCACGTGGCCGAGCCGCTCGAGGCCGCGGATGAGGGCGAGATCGAGGATGCCGGTGTCGACCCCCATCCGGCGGCTGTAGCGCGGCGCGTCGAGCGCGGGGTCGGCGGGCTCGGCGAGGATCGGGCCCAGCCAGCCGAGGCCCGGCGCCAGCACGGCCGGCCGCCGGATGGTGAGCGGTGCTCCGTCGGCGGTCGAGATCGAGACCACGCCGGCGAGGGCGCCGGTCTGGGTGATCACGCGATCGAGCGCCTGCTCCAGCAGGTCGGGCAGCGACAGGCCCCCGCGGACCGCCGAGCTCACCGCGTGGGTGACGGTCAGGTCCTTGTTCTGGGCGACGAGCTGCTTCTGCGTCCGGTCGAGGTAGACCGAGACCACCGTGGCAAACGCCACGATCGCCGCACCCATGATCATCGCCGAGGCGACGTGCCCTTCGTCGCCGGTGAGGCGCGGATCGAGCACCAGGAAGCGGACCAGCTCGAACACCCAGACGAAGACGACGGGCAGCACCATCGTCGCCCACTTGAGCCGGTTGAGATCACGGACTTGCTGGGGACCGCTCATGCCTACGACTGTGCCGTTCGATACATGCGCGCGCGAAGGGCCGATCGGCCCGTGCAGCGGGGGACCGACCGGCCTGCATCCGGGCCTCGTTCCATGCGGAGCGTCCAGCGACCGAGCCGTCAAGCGCGCGATCGCACGATCGACGCTCGGGGCGGGGACGCTCAGCCCGAGGCGGCGTGGGACCCGGCGGCCTCCGGACCGGGCCGCTGGGAGCCCTTCGGGCGGAGCTGGACGAACTCGAACCCGAACCGACCCTTGACGCACAGGTGGCCGTGGGTGACCGAGGACTCCGAGGGCGAGGTCACCTTCACGATCTCGTCGTCCTGCGTGTGGAGCGTCAGCGTGCAGCCGACGCCGCAGTAGGGGCAGATCGTGTCGGTGGTCTGCTGCGTCTCGGGCCGCCACCCGCCGGATGCCCGCAGCTCGTGCTCGGAGCGGAACATGAGGGCGCCGGTGGGGCATACGCCGATGCAGTTGCCGCAGAACACGCAGGCCGATTCGGGCAACGGGGTGTCGAACTCGGTCGAGATCCGGGCGTCGAAGCCCCGGCCGGCGACCGCGATCGCGAACGTGTTCTGGGCGTCCTCGCCACACGCCTCGACGCACTTGTAGCAGAGGATGCAGCGCGCGTAGTCACGGACGTAGAGGTCGTTGTCGACCTTGACCGGCTGGGCCACCGTCTCGGCTGCGGCGCCCGGATCAGCGGCCGGCTCGCGGTGCTCGCCCGGCGTCCGGGCATCCCGCTCGCCGGCGGCGGCCCCGCGGGCGGCGGGCCCGAACCGGGCGGGGGTGGCGCCATACTGCGCCGCGTACCTCGCCAGGTCACCGTCGGGCACCGTCGGTCCGGCCAGCGACAGGTCCACCGACGACCCCAGCAGCTCGAGCACGAGCCGCCGCGAGTGCCGCACGCGCTCGCTGTCGGTCCGGACCTCCATGCCCGCCTCGACCCGCCGCGAGCAGGCGGGCGCCAGGGCACGCGACCCGGCCACCTCGACCACGCACACGCGACAGACGTTGACCGGGGTCAGGCCCTCGAGGTAGCAAAGGGTCGGCGTGTCGATCCCCGCCGAGCGCGCCGCCTCGAGGATCGTGGACCCGGCGGGAACGGTGACGGCGGCGCCGTCGATGCTCAGGGTGACCGGCTCCACCACCGGCGCCGGTGGGGCGCTGGGCGGGCGGCTCGGTCGCGCCGGCGGCTCGGTGAGGATCCGGCCGATGTCGGGAGCGGTCATGCGCCGGCTCCGGCGACGGCCGGCGGCAGCGACCCGTCGGGCTCGTCGTACCGCACCAGGCCGGTCGCGAGCGCGCTCTCGATGGCCGTCGACGCCGTCTGGCCCAGACCGCAGATCGACGCATCGCGCATCGCCCGCGCGAGGTCGGCGAGCAGCGCGAGCTCGCTCCCGACCGATCCCAGGGGGCGACCGGCGGCCAGGCGGGCGAGCAGCTCCTCCTGGCGGACGGTGCCGACCCGACACGGGACGCACTGGCCGCACGACTCGTCGCGGAAGAAGCCCGCGATCCGGCGGAGCGCGTCGCGCAGGTCGGCGGTCTCGTCGAACACCATGACCACACCCGAGCCCAGCGACGCACCGGCGGCGCGCGTCCCCTCGAACGTCAGCGGCAGGTCCAGCCCGTCGGGTGCCACGAACGTGCCTGCGGCCCCGCCCAGCAGGACGGCCTGCAGCGCCCGGCCGTCCGCGACGCCGCCGGCGCGCTCGATCAGGTCCCGGAGCGTGGCGCCGAACGCCAGCTCGTAGACGCCCGGCCGCACGACGTGGCCGGAGACGCAGAACAGCTTGGGCCCGGTCGACCCCTCGGTCCCGATCGCCGCGTACGCGGCGCCGCCCAGCCGGAGGATGAGCGGGACGTTGGCCAGGGTCTCGACGTTGTTGATGGCCGTCGGCTTGCCGAACAGCCCGGCCTCGACCGGGAACGGCGGCTTGTTGCGTGGCTCGGGGCGCCCGCCCTCGATCGACTCGAACAGCGCCGTCTCCTCGCCGGCGATGTAGGCCCCGGCCCCGATCCGAAGCTCGAGGTCGAACGACCAGCCGCTGCCGTCGACGTCGCCGCCCAGCAGGCCCGCCGCGCGCGCCTGCGTGATCGCGCCCGCCAGGCGCTCCCGCGCGACGGGGTACTCGCCGCGCAGGTACAGGTAGCCGCGTTCGGCACCCACCGCGAACCCCGCGATGGTCATCGCCTCGACCAGCGCGAACGGGTCCTCCTCGAGGATCGCACGGTCCTTGAACGTGCCGGGCTCCGACTCGTCCGCGTTGCACACGAGGTAACGGGTTGACGCCGGCTGCGCCGCGACCGCCGCCCATTTGCGACCGGTCGGGAACGCAGCGCCGCCGCGGCCGACCAGCCTGGCCGCCGTGACCTCCGCGATGACCGCCGCCGGCCCGATCTCGATCGCGCGCCCGAGCGCCGCATAGCCGCCCGATGCGCGGTATGCGGCGAGCGAGGTGGGGTCCACCCGTCCGACCCTGGCCAGCAGCCGGAGCTCGTCGGAGCCCGCCTGCGGCACCAGGCTGCGGACCCATTCGATGGGGTCCGGCCCGCCCGCGGACAGCTCCGCCCGGATGGCCTCGGGCTCGGACGCTGCCAGCTCCACCGCCCAGTCGAGCGTCTCGACCAGGCCACCGCCGTCGGTGACCTCGCCGACGACCAGGGCGCCCGGCGCCTCGCCGGCAATCGTCACCAGGCAGGCCGTGGGCCGCTCGCACTGGCCGAGGCACGGAGTCCGCAGCCACGTCGCCGTCCCGTCCCGGATCGGTGTCCCGGCCGGACCGACCAGCCGCTCGAGGTCGGCGCAGACCCGCTCTGCGCCGGCCAGGCGGCAGGCGAGGTCGTCGCACACGTGGGCGACCACCGGTGGCCGCTCGGTCAGCGGCACCAGCGCGTAGAACGAAGCCACGCCGTGGGCGTCGGCGGGCGGGACCGAGAGCCGCCGGCACGCATGGTTGAGGGCACCCCGGCTCAGCCAGCCGGATCTGGCGACGGCCGCCTCGAACGCCGGCAGCAGCAGGTCACGCCGGGAGCGCGCCCGGTGTCCGCCATGCGCCACGTGGCCGTCGCGCCCGGGGTCACGGCGCCCCCCGTCCCAGCCGGCCAGGGCCGGACCGGTCAACGGGTCCAGGACGGCGTCGATCGCGGCCCGCTCCTCGGGCGTCGCGGCGGGACCGACCACGTGGAGGTCCATGGCACCCGAGTGTAGGCGCTTGGCGCGACAAGGTGCAGATCGCGCCGGGCGAGCGGGTCACCGCGTCAGCGCGGGGCCGTACCAGACCGACGCGGCGATGATCGCGTACAGGCCGAGCAGCATCAGCCCCTCGAGCCAGGTCGACTCGCCGTCGAACACCACCATGGCGCCCAGCACGGCGGTCAGCGACAGCCCGACCAGGAGCGTGGGGGCGAGGACCAGGGTCATCGGCGTCGGCGAGAGCGCCAGGCTCGCCAGCACCAGCACCGGGGTCAGGGCGATCGCGACCTGGAGGCTCGAGTTCTGGATCAGGCTGATCGCGAGGTCCGTCCGGTTGCGCATCGCCTGCTGGATTCCGACCACGTTCTCGACCGCGTTGCCGGCGATGGCGACCACGACGAGGCCGACGAACGCCTCGGACAGCCCCAGCGACGCCATGGCCGGCCGGAGCGCCTCCACGAACCAGTCCGATACGACCGCCGCGCCGAGACCGGACGCCGCCAGCAGACCCAGGGTCACCTCCATCGGCCAGCGTCGCTCCACGCCGTGCTCGAGCCGCGACGCGCCCTGCCCGCCGCCCAGCGAGTAGGGGATCGAGGCCGCGAACACGATCAGCAGGACCACCGAGACGAACACCGAGATCTCGACGGCGTGCCCCTGGTCGGGGCCGCCGGGGGCGGTGGACACCGTCGGGATCGCCAGCGCCGCGACCGCGAGGACGAGCACGACCGCGATCGTGCGCACCGGGGCCGCGTCGAAGCGCTGGGTTCCGTGGCGCAGCCCGCCGGCGAGGAACGCGAGCCCGAGCACGAGCAGGCTGTTGCCCAGGATCGAGCCGACGAGCGCGGTCTGGACGAGCACCACCAGTCCCTCGCGGAGGGCGAACAGCGAGATGAACAGCTCGGGCAGGTTGCCGAGCGCCGACTGGAGCACGCCGGTGGCTCCAGGACCGAAGCGGCCGCCCAGCTGGTCGGTCCCCTCGCCGACGAGGCCGGCCAGCGCCGCAAGCGTCACCGCCGCGGCGACGAACACCGTCACCTCGCTGCCGTCCGTGACCTTCACGGCCAGCGTGACCACGACGCCGATCGCTGCCACCACGCCCAGCGCCAGAACCTTGCGACCGAGCACGGCCACGATCCCCTCGCCGGTCTGGGTGCTCGACATGCCGGCAACTCTACGACGACCCCAGCTCGGCGGCCGATCGCCCGTCCCGTAGCACGGAGCCAGCACATCGAGAGCTGGCGTTCAGGTGGGCGGCAGCTCCAGCCAGCCCTCGCGCAGCGCCCGCGTGGCGAGCTCGGTGCGCGAGGCGAGGTCGAACCGCTCGAACACGCGCGCCAGGTGGGTCTCGACCGTCTTCGCGCCGATGCCGAGCGCCGCACCGATCTCGTCGTTGGTGTGTCCCTCGACGACCAGTCGCACGACCTCGAGCTCGCGGGGGGAGAGCCGCAGCATCGTCCCGTGTCGCGGCCGGACGGAGAACGCCAACCCGCCCGCCGCCGCCCGCTCGATCGCGTCCCGCAGCTCGCGGACGGGCGCCGTCTTGAGCACGAAGCCGGCGGCGCCGAGCCGCAGGGCTGCCTCGGCGTACTGCGGGTAGTCGTAGGCAGTGAGCACGACGATGGCGGGCGGCGGCGGCGATCCCGGGGCTGGCGCGCCAGTGGCCACCGCCGCTCCCGACGGCGCCGCCGCCAGGAGATTGAGGCCGCTTTCGGTACCCAGGCGGATGTCGAGCAGCAGGACGTCGATGCCGCCTCGAGCGGTCAGCTGCCGCGCCTCCTCCAGCGTGCCGGCGGTACCCACCACCGCCAGCCCGGGCTCGGCCGCCAGCAGCGCCGCCGTGCCGTCGCGGACCACGGGGTGATCGTCGACGATCGCGACCCGGATCGGGTGCCGGGGCGGGCTCAAGGCACCGGCGTCCGGCTCATCGGGCGCGACGGATCTCCGGCCCGGGCCGCCCGGCGGTCGTCACCGGGGGCGCCAGTCGAGCTGGACGTGGGTCCCACCGGCCGGCCAGCGACGGACGTCGAGGATCGCCCCGATCCCCTCGGCGCGCTGCTGCATGTTGAGCAGCCCGAAGTGGCCTTCCCGCTCCGCCCGGTCGCCGGCGTCCGCGCCGATCCCCGGGCCGGCATCGTCCACGGCGAGCATCGCGCCGTCGGGCGTGGCGCGATAGTGCACGACGATCGGGGGCCGCCCGTGCTTCACGGCGTTGGCCAGGGCTTCCTGGGCAACCCGGAAGAAGGCCAGCTCCACGTCGGGCGGTGGCCGGGTGCCGTCCGTGCGTTCGAGGCGGACCTCGCCGCCGGCCAGCCGCTCGATGCGGAGCACCAGCCAGTCCAGCGCCGGCCCGACGCCCAGGTCGTCGAGGATCGGCAGCCGCAGGTCGCCGCAGATGGCCCGCAGCCGATCCGACACGCCGCGGGCGACCTCGGCACCCTCGGCGTCGCCGGCCGCGTCGAGCCGGCGAACGAGCATGGTCAGCTCCTGGAGCGCGTCGTCGTGGATGTCCGCCGCGACCCTCGCCCGCTCGGCCTCGGTGGCGGCGACGATGAGGTCGCGCTGGAGCGCGGCCCGGCTGGCCAGCCGGGCCAGCGGTCGGACCGTGAACCGATCGGCCAGCAGGATGGCGACGATCCAGAGCAGGAACACGATGAGCAGCGACGAGGAGGCCGTGGCCAGCGCGAGGGCCGGCGTCAGGCCAGCGACGGCGAGCTCGGTCGAGGTCAGGAGCCGCCCGCTCGCGGTGGCCTCGGCGCCCGGGGTCGCAGCGGACGGGTGCGCCCCGGGGATGACGGGGCCGGCCGCGATGACGCCCGGGATGACCACCATGCCGTCCACCAGCGCCGTCGTCGCGAACTCGACATCGCCCACCCCGGTGCTGAGCGCGTCGGCGATCCCGAGCACCACGGCGACCACTCCGCAGGTGGCGGCGGCAACCAGCGCCAGCTCACGATCGCGACCTCCTTCGATGCGGTTGACCAGCGCAGCCGTGAGCGGGAGCATCGCGAGCGGCAGGACCACGGCCAGGATCAGCCCCGCGAGCGGGGCCCACACGTGCGTCAGCGGCTGGACCAGGAACGGCGCGGCGGTGGCCACCGCGAGCGGCAACCCGAGGTCGCGAAGGGACTCGCCGGCACGCCCGGTCGTCAGCCACCACGCCGTCGCGAACAGCACGCCGATGCCGAACACGACGAGGACGATCGATGCCCGCAGCGAGTTGGTGCCGTCATCGCCGATGGACACTCCACCGCGAGGGTTCTCAGCCGAGTAGGACGCGAGGTCGCTGGGCCGCATCGCGAACAGGTCGGTCACGGGCTGGGCGACGAGCGCGTCCAGCTCCTCCTGACCGATGGAGACCGGCGTCGGGACGGCCGGATCGATGATCGGCACCGCGGCGGGCTGCTCGCCGGTGACCGGATCGGGCGTCGGCTCCTGCTCTGGATAGATCGCCTGGGGCAGCCGGATCAGCTCCCGGCCGTTGACGTCGATGACCACCATCCCGGCTTCGACGCCGTACCGCGCGGCGGGGCCGTACGGGTCCACCCACCAGACCACGACACGGCCGCTGTCCACGCCGAGCCCGACACCGGGACCGTTCCTTGCCAGGACCGGGGTGAGCACGCCGATGGCGATCGCCAGCAGCCCGATGACGCTGGCGACACGCTCGATCCGCCACCGGCTGATGACCATGGCCGGACGGTAGCAGAGCACCACCCGGCCGGCGATCATGGAAATCCCGGATGCCCGCCCATGCCATGCCGGACCCTGCCCGGAACCGGCACGGGCTACCGTGGGGCGCAACCGGACGGAGGGGTCATGGCAGCCACGGTCTTGCTCGAGGGACACGGCGTCGGCAAGCGGTATCGGCGCCGTCGTCCGTGGGCCCTGCGTGACGTCGACTTCGCGATCCCCGCCGGCTCGATCACGGCGCTCGTCGGACCCAACGGCTCGGGCAAGTCGACCCTGATCAAAGGCTGCATCGGGTTCGAGCGGCCCACGACCGGCCGGCTCGTCGTCGACGGCGTCGACCCGTGGCGCGATCGGGGCGGCGCGGTCCGCCACGCGGGCTACGTGCCGCAGGCGCCGTCCCTGTATCGCGAGCTCAGCGTCGAGGACCATCTCGCCCTCGCCGCCAGCAGCCGACCCGGCTTCGATCGTGCCCACGCGCGGCTGCGTCTCCGCCAGCTCGACATCCCGCTCACCGCGCGCGCCGACGAGCTGTCGGGCGGCCAGCAGGCGCAGGTCGGCCTCGCGCTGGCGCTCGGGACGCGCGCGCGGGTGCTCCTCCTCGACGAGCCGCTGGCCAGCCTCGACCCGCTCGCCCGCCGCGAGTTCCTCCACATCCTCGCGGAGGGCGTCCACGCCGACGGGTCGACCGCGCTGCTCAGCTCGCACGTCATCGCCGACATCGAGCAGGCGTGCGATCGGCTGCTCGTCCTCGGCGGCGGGCGCAAGCTCCTCGACGTCTCCATCGCCGAGGCCCGGGCAACGCATCGGGTGGTCGAGGGCGAGCCGACCCCCGGCTCGGGCCGCCTGGTGGGCCGCTTCCCGGGTCCGCTGGGTGAGCCGCTCGCGCTGGTCGAGGATCCGGGTCCCGCCGGCCGGTCCCCGACGCTCGAGGAGGTCGTGCTCGGTCACCTCGCTGCGGGCCGCGCGGCGCGTCCGACGGTCGTGGGGGAGACTCGATCGGCCGTGGCCGGGGAGGCCGTGGCATGACCGCGACGACCATCCGCCTCTCGCTCCGCCTGCAGGCGTTCGAGCTCCTCACGATGACCGTGCTCACGGGAACGGCGCTCGTGCTGACCGCGCTCGCGGTCACGTGGATCGACGCCGCCGGGTTCGGGCCCGCGTGCGTCGCGCAGATGCGGACCGGCGCCCTCGACGCCACGTGCGAGGTGGCGCAGGAGGCCTTCTACCGCGCGAGCTCGACGCCGGCCGACCGGCTCGCCCAGGCCCTCGTCCTGGTCGTGCCGTTCCTGTTCGCGGCGGTGGCCGGGGTCGCCGTGGTCGGACGCGAGCTCGAGCGAGGGACGACGCGGCTGGCCTGGGCGCTGTCGCCGTCACGCACGCGCTGGTTCCTCGGTCGCGTCGTGCCCGTGGGGGTCGTCGTCATCGTGCTCGCGTTCGCCCTGGGGGTGGCGGCGGACCGCCTCGTGGCCGCATCGATGCCGGAGGTCGATACCGCCAACGGCTTCCCCCTGTTCGGGTTCCGCGGCATCGTGCTCGCGGCGCGGGCCACGTTCACGTTCGCGGTCGCCGTGCTGATCGGCGCGGCCATCGGGCGCACGCTGCCGGCCCTGCTGGTGACGGCCGTCGTCGTGTTCATCGGGATCGCCGGGGGCACCGAGGTTCATCAGCAGATCCTCGAGCGCGAGGCCATCGTCCTGCCGGGCGAGGAGTACCACGCTGAGAACCTGTACTTCAGCTCCGGGTTCGTGCTCCCGGACGGGCGGTTCGCCGGCTGGCAGGAGATCGAGGCCATCGACCCGCCACCCACCGACGGGTCGGAGTGGGTGCCGAAGTACCCGCAGGCGAGCCTCGTGGTGCCCGGCTCGCGGTACCGGTTCGTCGAGGCTCGGGAGACAGCGGCTCTCAGCGCGGGCAGCCTGCTCGCGCTGCTGCTGAGCGCGCTCGTCGTCCGCCGCTCGCGGCCCGGCTGACCCGGCCGGCCGGACGGATGGCGGGAACGTCCTCGGCGGCACGGATCGCGACCGGCCCCATGGTTCGGCCTCGGACCGGGACGCCGGTCGCGGCGTCGCGCCGGTCCGGGATCAGCCTCGCTCGCCGGACGTTCCCCAGCCCACGTACTCGCCCCCGTGCTCGGCCGCAAACGCGCCCAGCTGGTCACGGATGGCGGTCAGCCGCTCCAGCGTCACGACCATCGGGAACGTGACCCTGACCGTCCAGCGACTGCCCAGCAGGGGCGGGCTCATGGCGACCGAGCCACCGGTGCTCGCCAGCTGGGCCGTGACCCGGCGGGCCGCGCGCTCGTCTCGCATCGCGAGCAGGTGCTCCACCACGATCGGGCTGGACAGGTCGACGCCGGCACGCTCGAGCTTGGCGAGCAGCCGGGCGTCCGCCTGGCCGCCATCGTCCGGCACCCCCAGCAGCCGCCGGATGAGGCTCATGCGCGCACCCCCGTGTGGGTCCGGGCCCGGCCCGGTGGCTGGGCCGCGTCGCCGGTGGCCAGCCGCTCGACGCGGATCGCGGTCGCCTTGAACTCGGCCGTGCCCGCCTTCGGGTCCGTGGCGTCGATGGTCAGCACATTGGTCGCGACGTCGTCCTGGAAATGGAAGGTCATGAACGCCAGCCCGGGTCGCAGCCCTTCGTCCGCGCGAACCGGCGCCTCGACCTCGCCCCGCCGCGACACCACGCGCACGCGCTCGCCCTCTGCCAGCCCCAGCCGCTCGACGTCCTCCGGCGACAGGTCGATCGTCTCGCCCTTCCGGCGCGGATAGACGTAGCGGTTCGACTGGACGCCCGTGTTGTACGAGTCGAGGCGGCGACCCGTGGTGAGCCGGATCGGAAAGTCGTCCGTCAGCCGGTCGACGGGCGGGTCGTGCTCGACGGGCACGAACGGCGCCCGGTTGCCGGGGACCGGGTCCTCCCACAGCCGCGAGTGGAGGAACAGCTCGCCCGGGTGCGTCTCGTCGTAGCACGGCCACTGGAGCCCGCCCTCGGCCTCGAGCCGCGCATAGCTCATGCCGGCGAACGCGGGCGCGAGCCGCCGAACCTCGTCCCAGGTGGCCTCGGGATCCGCCTCGCCCCAGTCGTGGCCCATCCGTCGCGCGAGCTCGTACACGATCCACAGGTCGTCGCGGGCCTCGCCCGGCGGCGCGAGCGCCTTGTGCACGCGCTGCACCCGGCGCTCCGAGTTGGTGACGGTGCCCTCGCTCTCCGCCCAGGCCGCGGCCGCGGGCAGCACCACGTCGGCGATCTGTGCGGTCGCCGTCAGGAAGATGTCCTGGACGACCACGAAGTCCAGGCCACGAAGCAGTCGCTCGGTGCGATGGCGATCTGCCTCGGACTGCAGCGGGTTCTCGCCGATCACGTACAGCGCCGTCAGCTCGCCCCGCTCCATGGCATCGAACATGCCCGACAGGTGCCAGCCACGCTTCGGCGGGACGGGGACGCCCCAGGCGGCGTCGAACTTCGAGCGCAGCGCGTCGTTCTCCACGTGCTGGAAGCCGGGCAGCCGGTCGGGAAGCGCGCCCATGTCGCCGCCGCCCTGGACGTTGTTCTGGCCCCGGAGCGGGTTGAGGCCGCTGCCGTACCGCCCGACGTGACCGGTGAGCAGCGACAGGTCGATCAGCGCGAGCACGTTGTCGACCGCGTTGTGATGCTCGGTGATGCCCAGCGTCCAGCACAGCAGCGCGCGATCGGCCCTGGCATACGCGTGGGCTGCCTCGCGGATCGCCGCGGCCGGCACCCCCGTCTCGCGCTCGGCGTACTCGAGCGTGTAGGGCTCGACGGCGTCCCGATAGGCCTCGAAGCTGGTGGTGGCGCGGGTGATGAACGCGTCGTTCGCGAGGCCGGCGTGGATGATCTCGCGGCCCATCGCATTGGCCAGCGCGATGTCCGAGCCTACGTCGAGGCCCAGCCAGAGATCCGCCCACTGGGCGCTGCTGCTGCGGCGTGGGTCGATCGCGATCAGGCGCGCCCCACGGTGAAGCCCCTTGAGCAGGTGGTGGAAGAAGATCGGGTGCGTCTCCCGGGCGTTGCTGCCCCACAGGAGCACGAGATCCGTCTCCTCGGCTTCACGATATGAGCTGGTTCCGCCACCAGCGCCGAACACGGTCGCCAGACCGGCGACAGAGGGGGCGTGTCAGGTGCGGTTGCAGCTGTCGATGTTGTTGCTGCCCAGGACGACGCGGGAGAGCTTCTGGGCCGCGAAGTTGACCTCGTTGGTCGACTTGCTGCAGCTGAAGATCCCGTAGGTCCGGGAGCCGTGCGCCGCGCCCGCCGCCCGGAGCCCGGTGACCACCCGATCCAGCGCCTCGTCCCAGGTCGCGGGACGCAGGTTGCCGGTCAGGCGGTCGCCGTCGCGCACGAGCGGCGTGGTCAGGCGGACGTACTCCTTCGGCACAGGCGTACCTCGGGTGCGATGGTCCAACTCCGCGAGTGTAGATCCGTCGGCAACCGGCGTCCGCCTCCCGGTCCGCCTCCCGATCCTCGAATCGACGCGCTCAGCTCCGCGCCGACCGCAGCAGTCCGAACATCGCACCCTGTGGATCGTTGACGATCGCGAAGCGCCCCCCGGGGAAGTCGGTCGGTGCGACCATCTCGGCGGCACCGGTCTCGACGGCCCGTCGGAAGGCATCGTCCACGTCGGCCACGTTGAAGTAGATCATCCAGTAGCTGGGGACCCGGGCCGGGATGTTGGGCATCATCTCGAGCCCGCCGAGGATGCTCTCGCCGTTCAGCTGGAACTCCGTGTACTCGCCCCCGCCCTCGCCCATCGGGCTGGCCGTGGTGGTCCAGCCGAAGACGTCGCCGTAGAAGGCCCGGGCACGGTCGATGCCGCGGGCGTTCAGCTCGGCCCATCCGAACGTGCCCACCTCGCCCGCGCGGAAGCTGCCCATGCCGGCCGGCTGCCAGGCCGAGATGAAGGCGCCGACGGCGTCCTGGAAGACGGCCATGCGACCCATCGCGCCAACCTCGAACGCGGGCATGACCACGGTGCCGCCGGCCGACGCCACCGCATCGCCGAGCGCGGCGGCGTCATCGGTGCCGATGTACAGGCTCCAGACCGTGGGCGCCTCGGCCATCATCTTGGGGCCGATCCCGGCGACGTCCTCGCCGCCATCGGGGAGGCGGGCGATCCCGTAGCCGCCGTACTGGGGGTCCGGTGAGACCTCCACGTGCCAACCGAACAGCCGCTCGTAGAACGCGCGAGACGCGGCCGGATCGGGGCTGGACAGGTCGATCCAGGCGGGCCTGCGAGTTCGAGCGGTAGCGCCGTCAGCCATCGGGGGTCTCCTGTCGATGTCCCTGGGGAGCGCCTGCGGAGGCGGGGAGCGCCCAGCGTACGGCGGCCCGCCCGGCCGGTCCAGACTCGATCTCGCGGTCACGCCCGGCACCCCGACCACGGCATCGGAGTGCATCCAGATGGTGTCCGGCGCCCGGCCGGCACCGCGCGCAGGAGCATGGCAGCCATGCCGGCGGCCGCAACCGTGCCGCAGCCATCGGCTATCGGAGCGCGACCGTCCCGCTGCCCGTCTCGACGGCGCCGACCCGCCAGGTGCCCACGCCGGCGGCCGCCAGGTCCGTCTCCAGCGTGTCAAGGTCGGTCGCCGGCACGGCGGCCAAGAGGCCGCCCGAGGTCTGCGGGTCGTGCGCGAGGGCCACCCGCTCGGGCGCCACGTCCGGCCCGACCTCGAGATCGGCGGCCGTGAACCGCCGGTTGTGGGCGGCGCCACCCGTCTCCACGCCGGCCCGGGCCGCCTCGAGCGCGCCGTCGAGCGCCGGCAGGGCGGCGGCCTCGAACACGAGCCGCACCCCCGATGCACGGGCCATCTCGAGCCCGTGGCCCAGCAGGCCGAACCCGGTGACGTCGGTCCCGCCCCGGACCCCGTGGGCCACGAGGACGTCGGCGGCCGCCCGGTTGAGCGTCCGCATCTGCCCGATCGCCGCGGCCAGGGCGGCGTCGCCGGTCCGGCCCGCCCGCCGCCCGCTCACCAGGAGCCCGGTGCCCAGCGGCTTGGTCAGCAGGAGCACGTCTCCGGGCCGCGCGCCACCCTTGCGCAGCAGCCGGTCCGGGTGGGCGGCGCCGATGACGGCCAGCCCGAACTTGGGCTCCCGGTCGCGGATCGTGTGGCCGCCCGCCAGCACCCCACCGGCCTCTCGGACCTTCGCGGCGGCGCCCCCGAGCACGGCGGCCAGGGCGTCACCGGGGAAGTCCTCGGGGAACGCCGCGATCGACAGCGCGAACAGGACGCGCCCACCCATTGCGAAGATGTCGGACAGGGCGTTGGCGGCGGCGATCTCGCCGTAGGTGGCGGGGTCGTCGACGAGCGGCGGGAAGAAGTCGAGCGTGCCGAGGATGGCGAGCTCGTCGGAGACCCGCCACGCTGCGGCATCGTCGGGCGGGTCGAGGCCGGCGATCAAGGCGGCATCCGGGGTCGTCTGCCCCGCGGCGGTCAGCCCGGCCAGCGCGCCGGCCAGCAGGTCCGCCCCGAGCTTGGCCGCGCAGCCGCCGCAGTCCGTGAGATCGGTGAGCCGGACGGCCGGGGGATCGGACGCATGGGTTGAGGTCGACGGCACGGCGCGATCATACCCGTGCGCGACGGGGACCTCGCCCTCACATTCACGTGAACGTCAAGGTTGCTGCTAGACTGATCCGTCGTGACGCGTTCAGCCACCCGGCCACTCCTGCCGGGCATCGTCCACCTCGACCCCTCGAGCGAGCGGTTCCGCTGGTCCGTGCTCGGGGTCACCAGCCTCGGCGCCCTGCTCTCCGCGCTCACCTCGGGCACGCTCGTGATCGCGCTGCCCGACATCCTCCGGGACCTGCACACCGACCTGTTCGCGCTGCTGTGGATCGTCGTCGGCTACACGCTGGTGGCGACGGTGCTGGTCCTCAACGCCGGGCGCCTGGCCGACATGACCGGCCGGTCGCGCGCCTATGTCGCCGGCCTGGGCGTGTTCACGGCGGCGTCCGTGCTGTGCGGGCTTGCCCCCGACGCCAGGCTGCTGATCGCCGCCCGCATCGTCCAGGGGGTCGGCGGGGCGCTGTTGATGGCGACCTCGACCGCGATCGTGACCGACGTGTTCCCACGCCGCGAGCTGGGACGGGCGCTGGGGATCAACGCGATGGTCATCGGCGCCGGCCTGATGCTCGGACCGATCCTGGGCGGCTTCCTGACCGAGTTCGGCTGGCGGACCGTGTTCTGGTTCAACGTCCCGCTGGGGATCGTCGGCGCGCTCCTGGCGGCGGCGATCCTGATGGACGTGCACGAGCCGACGGGCCGTCGCTCGTTCGACATCGCCGGCTCCGCCCTGTACCTCGTGGGCCTGCTGGCGTTGATGACGGCGCTGGCATTCGGGGGGCTGTATGGCTGGACGACGCCGTGGGTGCTGGGCGGGTTCGCCACCTTCGTCCTCGCCGCCCCCGTGTTCGTGTGGGTCGAGTGGCGCACCGCCGAGCCGCTGCTCGATCTCGATCTCTTCCGCAACCGGCTGTTCGCGATGGGCAACCTGACCGGGCTGCTCAACGGGATCGCCCGCAACGGCGTGCTGTTCCTGCTGGTGTTCTACCTGCAGGGCGCGAAGGGCGACGATCCGGTGACCGCCGGGATCCTGCTCGCGCCGCTGGCCGCGGGCCTGCTGGTCCTGTCGCCCATCAGCGGTGCGCTCGCCGACCGCTTCGGGTCGCGCGAGCTGGCCACGCTCGGGATGGTGGTGACCGGGATCGGGCTGGCCGGGCTGATGACGCTCCAGGTGGACACGCCGTACTGGCAGCTCGCGGTGTGGCAGCTGGTCATCGGCGCGGGCTCGGGCCTGTTCAACAGCCCCAACACGAGCGCCGTCATGGGCGTGGTGCCACCGGCGCAGCGCGGCGTCGGCGCGGGCGCCCGCATGATGCTCACCCAGAGCGGGTTCGTGATCAGCATCGCGCTCGCGATCGGTCTCGTCACCACCGCGATGGATCCCAAGGTGCTGCTGGCCGTGTTCTCCGGCACGCAGGTGGGTGCGCAGGGCATCGACCTCGGCCCGTTCATCTCCGCGCTCCACGTGGCGTTCGCGGCGGGTGTCGTGGCGAGCGCGATCGGCGCGGTGGCGTCGCTCATGCGCGGCGGGCACCAGAGCTGGGAGCCGGAGCCGGCTCGCGAGGCGGTCAGGATCGGCACGAGTGGCGGGCACGGAGCGCCCGACCGGTAGCTCCGCCCCGCCTGCCGCCGGGTCCGCCGCCGCGTACCATCGCCGTCGGGTCCGCCGCCCCCGCCTGCCGCCGGGTCCGCCGCCGCGTACCATCGCCGTCGGGAGCGGAGGGGCCCCGGTGGGCTCCCCGGTCTTCAAAACCGGTGGCGCGGCGCCCGGCGTCGCGCGGTGGGTTCGACTCCCATGCGCTCCCGCCAGCTGACACCGCAGCGCCTCGGCTCGCGTGCCCGCGCGGGCGGCCACCCGGCCACCGACCCCTGTGCGCACCCGCACGGGTATCGGCCGCGTGGTGAGCAGCCGCGCGTAGCATGCTGCCGTGGCCGACACCCCGATCGATCGCGCCGCCGTCGAGGCCTACCTCCACGAGCACATCCCGATCTCGTCCGCGATGGGCATCGGCGTCGCCCGGGCCGGGCTGGTCGAGGTGGCCCTCACCGCGCCACTCGAACCGAACGTCAATCACCGCAGCACGGTGTTCGGCGGGAGCTGCGCGTCGGTGGCGATCCTGGCGGCCTGGACGCTCGTCCATCTGCGCGTTGCGGCAGCCGTGCCGGCACGGGTGGTGATCCAGCACGGCGAGATGGGGTACCTGCGGCCGGTCGTGGGCGAGTTCACCGCGACGGCCCGCCTCGACGACGAGGCGGCATGGTCGCGGTTCGGCCGCACCCTGGCCGGGCGCGGCCGGGCTCGGATCGAGCTCGATGCCGAGGTGACCAGTCGCGGCGCCGTGGTGGCCTCGTTCCACGGCCGCTACGTCGCGATCGGCGGGATCGATGAGCTGGGCGGCGAAGGACCGCCGCCGGCCGTCAGCGAGCCGCGATAGGGAACCGCGCGGGATCCAGCTCCGCGGGGATCGCGGGCGACCGCCCCAGGATCAGATCGGTCACCATCCGCGCCGAGGCCGGCCCGGTCGAGATGCCCCACGGCCCGTGCCCGGCGCAGACGTACAGGCCACGACGACCGGGCAGCGCGCCGATCAGCGGGCGTCCATCGACGCTCTGCGGCCGGGCGCAGGCGCGGGCCCCGCGGATGGGCGCGTCGACGACCGCCGGGACGAAGCGGACCGCCCGCTCCAGGATCGATTCCGTCCAGGCGGCCGGATCGGGCTCTGCGGGCAGGAACGTCGAGCCAACGGCGCTGGAGCCGGGCAGCGGGACCAGGCTGAACTCCACGGCATCCGACATCTCGCCCGTGCCCGCGGGCATGGTGTCGAGGACGGCCTCGATCCCCGCCTCCTCGAGCACGTGCGCCGGCGGTCGCTCGAGCTCGACCTCGACCACCACGCCCCAGCGCGGTCGGATCGGCGCCCAGGACCCGGTCGGATCAAGGAGCTCCGGTGTCCACGGCCCGGCCGCGGCCAGCACTGCTCTCGTCGGCAGCAGCCGCCCGTCGACGAGCACGCCCACGACGGCGTCGTCCTCGACTGCCAGGGTGGCGGCCCGCCCGAGGCGGATCGTCGCGCCATGCGACTCGGCCAGCGTCGCGTAGGCGTAGGTCGAGGCGCCCGGCATGACCGGGTAGCCGATGTCGACGCGACAGGCCCACAGGTCGGACGCCAACGCCGGGTCGAGCTCGTGCAATGCCGCTTCGCCCACCACATCCAGCGCCAGGGTCGGGAACGCCGCGTGGATCAGGCTCGCCTGCCGGCGGACCGCCGCCTCGTCGGGCGAGACGTACAGCAGCCCCACCGGGTTCGCGGGGAACGGGAACGCGTTCGAGCCGGCGGCGAGGACCCGATACAGCTCGACCGTCTCGCGGTACAGGCCGGCGAGCACGGGATCGAACGGGTGCTGGACGACGCCCGAGTTGGCACCCGAGGCGCCCGAGGCGAGGCCGTCGCGCTCGATCAGCACGACGGACGCACCGGCGTCAGCCAGGAACGCCGCTGCCGAGGTGCCCACGATCCCTCCACCGACGACGATGACGTCCGGTGCCCCGACGTTCGTGATCGATCGACCTCCCGCATCCCCGACGACCCGCCGCCCGATCGTCGGTGCCATCATCGCAGCGTGACCGCCCCACCGTCCCGGCCGCGCCCGCCGAGCGTCGAACACGTCCTCGCCCTGGTGCGGGGCGGCGTCGACCTGTCCGAGCCCGACGCGCTGGTCCCGATCGCTCGGTCGGTGATCGCCCACGAGCGCGAGCGGCTGGCGGCTGGCGCGGCGCCGTCGACCGACGCCGAGCTTTCGGGGGCCGTCATCGCCCGTCTCGCGGAGCTGGCCGATCCGTCGCTGACGATCCCGCCGCGGGTGATCAACGCGACCGGCGTGATCCTCCACACGAACCTCGGGCGTGCGCCGTGGCCCGATGCCGCGCGTGCCGCGGCGACCGCCGCCGCTGCGGGCCACGGGTATCTCGAGCTCGACGCCGCGTCCGGCCGTCGCGGCCCGCGGTTCCGTGCCGTCGAGGAGCACCTCGTCGCGCTGACCGGCGCCGAGGACGCGCTGGTCGTGACCAACAACGCCGCCGCGCTGCTGCTGGCGGTGGGGCTCGCCGGGCGACGGGGCGCGGTGGTGGTTGCCCGCAACGAGCTGGTCGAGATCGGCGGCGGGGTGCGGATCCCGGAGGTCGTCGCACGGGCCGGCGCACGGCTGATCGAGGTCGGGACGACCAACCGGACCCGGGCCGTCGACTTCGAGCCGCCGCTGCTCGACGGCCGCGCGAAGGCGGTGCTTCGCGTCCATCCCTCGAACTTCGCGATGACCGGGTTCATCGAGTCGGCGGATCTCGAGGCGGTCGCGACGCTCGCCCACGCGCACGGTGCGCTCGTCATCGACGACCTCGGCTCGGGCGCGCTGCTCGACACGACCGCGTTCGGCCTGGCGCACGAGCCGACCCCGTCCGAGCGGCTGGCGGCCGGGGCCGACGTCGTGCTGTTCAGCGGCGACAAGCTGGTCGGCGGGCCGCAGGCCGGCCTGATCGCCGGGCGGCGGGATCTCGTCGCTCGCCTTCGCCGCGATCCGCTGGCGCGGGCGATGCGGCCCGACAAGGCGATCCTCGCCGGCGTCGCCGCAACGCTCGCGATCTACCGCGCGGGACGGGCGATCGCCGACATCCCCGTGTGGCAGCAGATCGCCTGCCCGGCCGAGGGGCTTCGCGATCGAGCCCACCGGATCGCCGTCGAGCTGGCATCGACCGGCCGCGCGGACGTGACCGTCGTCGAGGCCCGGTCGGCGGTCGGGGGCGGCTCGCTGCCCGGCCAGACGCTGCCGTCGTGGGGTGTCTCGCTGCGGGTCGCCTCACCCGAGCGGGCGGCCCGCGAGCTACGGACGGGTGCCGGCGGCCGGGAACGGATCCTGGCGCGGATCGTCGACGACGCGATCGTGCTCGACCTGCGGACGGTCGATCCGTCCGAGGACGGCGTCGTGGCGCGGCGGATCGCGGACGTCCTGCCGCATCGGCGATGAGCGTCGTCGTCGGCACGGCCGGGCACATCGACCACGGCAAGACGGCGCTCCTGCGCGCGCTCACCGGCATCGACGCCGACCGCCTGCCCGAGGAGCGGCGACGCGGGATGACCATCGACGTGGGCTACGCGCATCTCGAGCTCCCGGACGGATCCGTGGTCGACTTCGTCGACGTGCCCGGGCACGACCGGCTGGTCGGCAACATGCTGGTCGGGGCGGGCGAGATCGACGCCGCGCTGGTCGTGGTGGCCGCCGACGACGGGCCCAACGCGCAGACGATCGAGCACCTCGAGCTGCTCGATGCCCTGGGGGTGAGCGACGGGATCGCCGTGGTGACCAAGGCCGATCTGGCGCCCGATGGGGGGCGGCGTGCGCTCCTGGTCGCCGAGGTCTCGCGCCTGCTGGCCGCGACGACGCTCGCCGGGGCGCCGGTGCTGGTGGCCTCGGCGAGGAGCGGGCAGGGCGTCGACGAGGTTCGGTCGGCGATCGCGGAGCTCGCGGCACGGGTCGAGCCACGGCGGTCGGCCGATGGGTTCCCGCGCCTCGCGATCGACCGCGTGTTCGCGATCCGCGGGCGGGGCACCGTGGTCACCGGGAGCCTTCGCGGTGGCCGGGTCGCACCCGGGATGACGCTCCGGCGGATGCCCGACGGCGACGAGCTGCGCGTGCGCGAGGTCCAGGCACGAGGGAGCATGGTCGACGCGGTCGATGGTGGGCGGACGGCGCTCCTGGTGGGCGGGATCGAGGCCGGCCTGCTGCGCCGCGGCCAGGTCGTGACAGCGGATCCGGCCGTCGTGTCGACGTCGCGGGTGCTGGTCGCCGTCCGCTCCCCGGCCCGGCCGGGTGGGTCCCCACCCGGCGCGCCGCCCGCATCCCCGCCGCGCGATCGCGACCGGCTGCGCCTCCACCTCGGCACGGAACAGGTGGGCGCGCTCGTCATCCGCGGGCCGCGCGAGACCATCGACCTGCCCGACGGCTCGGCGCTCGCGATCCTGCGCCTCGACGCGCCGGTCGCCGCGGCCCCCGGCGACCGGTTCGCGCTCCGCTGGCCGTCGCCGGGGGCGACGGCGGGGGGTGGCGTGATCCTCGATCCGGCGCCGCCGCGAGGGATCTCGCGGCGGCGCCTTACCCGCGCCCATGCGATCGCCCTCGCCGCGACACCTGTCGGTGCACCCGCCGCCAGGCTCGACCTCCACGGGGCGTTGCACGACGCGGGGCGCTGGCAGCTGGCGCCCGACGTCGAGCACGAGCTCCGGTCGCTTGCAAAGGCAGCGGTCGCGGCGCATCACGAGGCCCAGCCGGCGTCGCCCGGGCTGTCGATGACCGTCCTGCGCGCCGAGGTGGAGCCGGCCGCTCGGCGTCGCGTCACCCTCACCCGGGCCGCGGCCGCCGAGGTGGCCCGGACGGTGATCGAGGGGCTGGTCGCCGATGGCTCGCTGGCACGGGACGGTGACCGGGTACGCGACGCCGGGCGGGCCGCGGGTCTGCCTGCCGCCACGCTCGCCGCGATGGACCGGCTCGAGGCCGCGCTCTCGGTCGCGGCGCCACCGCCGCTGGCGGACGCGGCGCGTGCCGCCGGCTGCCCCTCGGACGGTGTCCGCGCGCTCGAGACGGCCGGCCGGATCGTGCGGCTCGAGGACGACCTCGCCTGGTCCGCCGCCACCTACCGGGACCTCGCAAGACGAGCCGTTTCGATGGCCGCCGCCGCCCCCCTGTCACCCGCCGCGTTCCGCGATGCCACCGGCACCAGCCGCCGCTACGTGCTGGTGATCCTCGAGGATCTCGACCGGCGCGGGCTGCTTCGACGGGGCGACGCCGGTCACGTCCTGGGGCCGAAGACGCTGGCGCGGCTGCGCGCCCGCGCGGCCGCAGCGTCGGGCCCTGACGGCGAGGCCGGATGACGCCCGACGCCATCGTCCTCGCAGGCGGCGCGAGCGTCCGCTTCGGCACGGACAAGCTGGCCGAACGGCTGGCCGACCGCCCGCTGCTCCATCACGCCCTGGAAGCCTGCGGCGTCGTCGCGCACCGCATCGTGCTCGTGATCGCACCCGGCCCACCCGTGCCCGACCTGCCATCGCCGCTCGCGCCCCGCATCGTCATCGTGCGCGACGCGGCACCCCATCGCGGCCCGCTGGCCGGCCTCGCCGCCGGCCTGGAGGCCATCGAGGACGGCGACGTGGCGCTGATCGTGGGGGGCGACATGCCCTCGCTCCTCCCCGACGTCCTCCGGCTGCTGGCCGACCACCTTGCGTCGAACCCGGCGCTGACCGCGGTCACGCTCGAAGCCGAGCCGGCCTCGCCCCTCCCCATGGCGCTCCGCACGGCCCACGCCCTGCCCGCGGCCCGGGCGCTGCTGGCCGCAGATCGCCGCTCCCTGCTGGGTCTGCTCGATCGCATTCAGACGGCCGTCATCCCGGCCGCCACGTGGCGCGCCCTCGACCCGGATGGGCGGACCCTCGCCGACATCGACACCCCGGCCGACCTTCCACGCGACGCGCCGGCCGGGCGCCGGCCGGAAACCCCCGCTTGACGGCCGGGTCGCGCCCCGCCACCGTCCGCCGCCGCTCCCGATCGAGGACGAACACCCTGGGCATGCGCGGCGTCTGACGGGAGGAGGGCAGGACCCACGGACACCGTACGGCGTGCGCAACGGGGCGACATGGAAGCGTTCTCGGAGCTGGTGACGGCACAGGGGCCGGCGATCTATCGCCTGGCCCGGGCATTCGTGGGCGACGGCGCCGAGGACCTCGCACAGGACGTGTTCGTCGCCGCGTGGCGGGCGCTGCCGGGACTCCGGGACGCCGACCGGTTCGGGCCCTGGCTGCACCGGATCGCGCTCAACCGCTGCCGGTCGGCGGTCCGGGCGTCCGGACGGGTGCGCGAGATCCCGATGGGTCCGGCGGCCGAGGCAACGACCGTGAGCGCCGACTTCCGGACCGCGGTCGAGGCCCGCGCCGTGGTCGGGCCGGCGTTTCGCCGCCTGCCCGACGAGGCCCGGTCGCTGCTCGCGCTCCATTACGCCGCGGGGCTGTCGCTTCGGGAGTGCGCGGAGGTCCTGGGCGTGGCCGAGGGCACGGCGAAGTCGCGGCTGAACGCCGCCCTGGAAGCGTTGCGGCGCGACATCGGGAGGAACGAGCCGTGACCCGATCGCACGACGAGCTGATCGACGCGTTCCTGGCCGACCTCGGGGCGGCGCCGGTTCCCAAGGGGCTTGTGCAGGCGGTCGGGGACCGGATCCGCCGCCAGCGCCCGCGACGGGCGTCGCGATGGTCCCCGTGGCTGGCCGCCGCGGCCGTGCTCGCGCTCCTGGCGCTGGCCGGGTTCGCCCTGATCGTCGGCGGGCCGGGGCCGTCTCCGTCGCCCGTTCCAGCGCCCACTGCCGAAGCCTCGGGCGAGCCGTCCGAGGACCCATCCGCGAACGGTGCGTGGCACATCTCGGTCCGCTCCGAGAGCGGGGGCAATCCGGTCGAGCTCACGGTCCTCGACCGCAGCGGCACGATGGCCGGCGTCGCACAGGCATCACGATGGCCGGACGGCAGCGATCAGCGCCCCTTCGCGCTCCAGATTGGGCCCGGGTCGGACACCCGGTCGATCACGGTGTCATGGATCGGCGGCCTGTGCGACGGGCAAGGCACGCTCGAGCTGGCGGCCGACGGCCGCTCGATGTCCCTGGAGCTCGGACCCCCGACCCAGTTCTCCTGCCGACCCATGGGGGTTCGGTTCCGCGTCGAGCTGCGGTTCCCGGGCGTCGTCGATCCAACGTCGTTCGAGGGCACCCAGGACGGCATCACCCCGGGCCCGACCCCGACAGCGCCGCTGACCGGGAGCTGGGATGTGAACCTGACCGACACCCCGGCGGGCCTCCGGATGACCCTTCGCGTCGAGGATCGCTCTGGGACCGTCAGCGATGCCACGACCACCACCGCCGTGCCGCGCGACCTCGGCTCCGAGGGTCCCGACGCCCTCGTCTTCGGGCGCGGCAGCGACCCACAACACCTGCTGGTGGGCTGGACCGGCGGTGCGTGCGATGAGCGCGCAGTCCTCGGCCTCGCGTCCGACGGCGCCACGTTCACACTGTCGTTCCCGCCGCGACCGGCCTGCGACGCGATGGCGATCGGCCGGACCGTCGAGCTGGCCTTCGATCGGCCCGTCGATCCTGCGTCGTTCGGCGGGACCATGAACGGCGAGCTGGTCGGCGCGGACGACGTCTTGCCGACGGCCGTGGCCTTCGTGACCCCGAACCACGGCTGGGTTGGCGGCACGACGAGCGGCGGCGACGCGATCGTGCTCGAGACCCTCGATGGTGGGCACTCGTGGCGAGCCGAGGGGCTCGGGACCGGGGCTGTCAGCGACCTCGGGATCGTCTCCGACGCGCGCGCGCTGGCCGGGCGCACCTGCGACGGCGCGCCCGACACCTGCCGCCCAGGCCTGTACGAGCTCGACGACAGCGGCCCCTGGTCCTCGATCAACACCGCCTGGCCCACCCGGCTCACGTTCGCCGGTCGGCCGGGTGCCGGGCTGTTCCCGGATGCGACATCCCCGCTCGATGACCTCGGGTTGCCGGTCCCGCAGGTCTGGCTCACCGAGGACGGCGGCAGCTCATGGTCGGCGGTCGCCTCCCCGTGTCCGGGGACGCTCCGGCGGCAGGACATCGACCGGCTCGACGCGACGACCGTGGCGGTCCTGTGCGAGTCCGACGGCTCCTTCGGCGGCTCATCCAAGCTGCTGTACCGCTCGACTGATGGCGGGCGGACCTGGACGAAGCTCGCCGACGGCCCGTCCGACGGCAACCAGGTGGCGATGGACCTCGCCCCGGACGGGACCGGCTGGATGTGGGGTGCCCGAACGCCCCTGCTGGCGACTTCCGACGGCGGGCTGACCTGGTCGCCGCTCGACGTCTCGGACGGCGACCGGCGCGTCACCCTCGACGGCGACGCCTGGGGAGGGGGCGGCGGCATCGCGCTCGTCTGGGACGCCGACCGTCAGGCGACGCTCCTGCTCAGGACCGCGGATGGGCGGACGTGGACCGAGCAGGCTGCGTTCCCGGAGGCCGGCGGCATCACGGGTGGCGGTTAGCCTCCACCGGTTATCGGCTGGCGGCCGTCAGCCCTCGAGGTCGGGCGTCTCGTGGACGACCTCGCCCTCGACGAACGTCCCCACGACGCGCGTGGCACCGATCGCGCCCGCTCCCGGGTCGAACAGGTCGCGGTCGAGGACGGCAAGGTCGGCGAGCATCCCCGGCGCCACGGTGCCGGTCTGATCGAGGTGGTTGGCGTACGCCGAGCCGGCCGTGAACCCGGTCAGGGCGTCGAGGAGCTCGATCGCCTCCTGCCGCATGAACGGCGGAAATGCGCCACGGCGCACGTCGCCCGAGCGCGTGACGGCGACCTCCATCTGGAGGAACGGATCGGGCGTGGACACCGGCCAGTCGGAGCCCATGACGAGGGTGGCGCCATGGGCGCGGAGCGCCCGCAGCGGGTACTGGCGTGCGGCGATCTCCTGGGCGAGGAACGGGAGCGTGAGCTCGTCCATCTGGTCGTCGTGGACCGCCCAGTACGTCTGGTTGTTGGCGAGCGCACCGAGCTTCCGGAACCTGGGCAGATCGTCGGGGTGGACGGCCTGGAGGTGGGCGAGATGGGGGCGGGTGTCCGACCAGCCGTTGGCCCGGCGCGCTCCCTCCACGGCATCGAGCGCCTCGCGCACGGCCCGGTCGCCGAGGGCGTGGAAGTGGGGCTGGAAGCCGAGGGCGTCGAGTCGCGTCACCGCTGCCGTCAGCACTCCGGGCTCGATGAAGCTGTGGCCCGTGTTGTCCGTCGCCCGGCCGCTGGGATCGAGGTAGGGCTGGAGCATCGCCGCCGAATGGTTCTCGATGATGCCGTCGACCATGAGCTTGACGCTCGTCGGCGCGTACCGGCCCACCGTCCCGAGCCGTCGCTGTTCGACCATCGCGTCGATCTGCTCGAGCCCCTGGTCCCGCTCCCACCACAGGGCGCCCACGACCCGTGCCGTGAGCCGGCCGCTGCGTGCCAGGCCGACGTACGCGTCGTGCTCGGCGGCGGTCACCCACGCGTCCTGCCAGGCGGTGATGCCCAGCGAGTGCAGGTAGCGCTGCGCGTCGAGCAGGGCGGCCTCCGTGTCCGCGGGCGAGGTCGGCGGCACGAGCCGTTCGACCAGGTTCATGGCGCCCTCGTGGAGGGTGCCCAGCGGCGTGCCGTCGGCGTCGCGGGCGATCCGGCCGTCGGGGGGATCGAGCGTGTCACGGGTGATGCCGGCGAGCTCGAGGGCCCGGCTGTTGACCCACGCGTCGTGCACGTCGCGGTTGGGCAGGTAGACCGGGCGATCGGGGACGACCCGGTCGAGGTCCTCGCGGCGCGGCAGGCCACCCGGGAAGTCCGCCAGCGACCAGCCGCCGCCCAGGATCCACGGCTCGTCCGGATGCGAAGCCGCATACCCGGCGATCATCTCGAGGTAGCGGTCGAGGCCCTCGACGTCGTGGAGCTCGCAGCGCATCCGTGCCAGACCGCCGTGGGCCGGATGGACGTGCGCGTCCTGGAAGCCCGGCGTCACGGTGCGGCCCCGCAGCTCGATCACCCGCGTTCGCGGACCGGCCAGCCGCATCACCGCATCGCTGCCGCCGACGACCGCGATCCGCCCGCCGCGAACGGCGATGGCCTCGGCCCAGGAGCGGGCAGCATCGGCGGTGAAGATCCGGCCGCCGATGAGGACGAGATCGGCGGGTCGCGCGTCGGCCGGTCCTGGATCACCCATGGCGACAGGATGACAGCCACGCGTGACGCCCGATGGCTCCTCGCACCCCGCGTGTGTCGGGCGATCCTCCGCGGCACCTCGCCCCGCCTGGCCACCGTCCCGGCATCGCCATCCCTCGGACGATCCCCGGCATGGCCACCGTCCGGCATGGCCACCGTCCCGCCTGGCCACCGTCCCGCCTGGCCACCGTCCGGCATCGCCATCCCTCGTGCCATCCCCCGCTGGCCCGCGATCCCGTGACTCGCTGGTGAGTCGGATTGGTAGTCGGCCAGCAGAGGTCGCTGTCGATTTCGTGGCGATCTCGACCCAGCTCCGCACCAGAGGGCGAGCATGACTCCACAGTGAGTCGGCCCGGACGCAGGTGCATCCCGGACCGCCTCCAGCGCACCCGACGCCAGCGCAGGATGGGCGGCGCCCGCTCAAGATCGGCGGCGCCCGCTTAAGATCGGCGGCGCCCGCTCAGGATCGGAGCAGCCGACTTGCGGCGTCCGCGTAGTTCGCGTATGCCGGTGGCTTCCGGCGACGGCCGATGGCCGGCGGCCGCAGCCACAGGTCGCCCCTCGCGCGCGGATCGGCCATGGCCAGCGTCCAGGAGCGAGGCGGTACACCGCTGCCGGGGTCGCCGAGCCACGACCTCAGCTGGGCGACCGAACCCGGGAACTCCCGTTTGATGAGGTCTTGGTTGTCAGCAAGCCGCCGAGCCATCGTGGCTGTGTCGAGGGCGGTGACGAAGACGCGCAACGTCCGCGGGCGCCATCCGAGGCGGTTGGCCGCAGACCATGCCTCGCGTTCGTAGAAGGCCAGGCTGCGCTGAAGGCCGCCCATGTCGGGCAGGTCGGTCTTGGTCTCGTTGATGACGAGGACGTGGTCCGCTGGCCGGTATGCCAGCAGGTCGATCCAGCCGCGTGGCGCCGGATCGCCGATCGCGACCTCCGTAGCCACGTGCCAGCCCAACCGGCTCAACCGGCGGGCGACATAGCCGTTCAAACGGGCGTGGACGCCGTCGCGCTGGCGCCTTCGATCGACGAGATGACGGGCTTCGACGGTCAGCAAGGCGCGAACGCCCAGGGCCATCAGCACCCGTTCCGTCACGGCGAGGTCCAGGTGCGCGGCGCGTCCCGACTCGATGCGCCAGACCATCGCCTGGGACGTCTGCGCCCTCGCGGCGAGCTGGCGCTGACTCCAGCCGATCACCGTCCGTGCCTCGCGGACCACATCAGCCAGCGTTGGGGCGAACGCGCGGCCGGTAAGATCGAGCGACCGATCGGGCATTCCGACGTTGTACGGCACGCCACTCATCGCGGACTTTCCGGCCATCGATCCGCCGCCCGGCCATCGCTCCGCCGCCCGGCCATCGATCCGCCGCCCGGCCATCGGGCTACGACTGACTCACCGTGGGGTCAAGCCGCCCGGCCATCGATCCGCCGGTCCCCCCCACCATCGGTCCACGACTGACTCACCGTGGGGTCAAGCCGCCCGGCCATCGATCCGCCGCCCGGCCATCGCTCCGCTGCCCGGTCATCGATCCGCCGGTCCCCCCCACCATCGGTCCACGACTGACTCACCGTGGGGTCAAGCCGCCCGGCCATCGATCCGCCGGTCCCCCCCCACCATCGGGCCACGACTGAGGGCCTGTGTACGAACTCGGACGGCCAACGGACGCCTTGCGGAAGAGACCCATTGATACCGCTTGCGCTCGCGAGAGAGGCAGCCCAACATCGGCCAAATGAAGTCATGGACTCCTGCCGAAGGGATCGAGCGACACGCGGCGGCACTTCGCCCCCTCTCGAACGATCAGTTACTCGGGCGGCTCCGATCCGTCGAGCCTCTCCCCGACGCCGACGATCTGGACCCGGCATGGGACGATCCCAACACGTTCGATCGCGCGGAACTTCTTCTGGCATTCGCGGACGAGATTGGTGAGCGGCGACTGGTTCCAGCCATCGCCCCACTGTTCGAGAGGGCGGCTCTCGGCGATGCCTACGAAATGATGCAGTCGATCCGCCATGGACCAGAGCGCGCCGTGTCCCCCGATTGGGGCGTCCTCACCGCGATCATGCGTCCTCTCGTTACGAACGAACGCGCCGGCTGTCGAAGATGGGCTGTCCGCGAACTTGGCATCCTGCGAGATCCTTCGGCGCTGAACGATCTGATGGGCGCGCTTGACGATCCGCAGGACCTGGTTCGGTCGGAGGCCTGCACCAGCCTCTCGATGCTCGCCGATGTTCTGGGCGACGAGTCGCGCCGTGTGGTGTGGGCGGAGTTGGCCGCCAGGTCGGAATCGGATCCGTCAGCGGAAGTGCGATCCGCGGCGGCATCCGCGACAGGTATTGGCGACAAAGCCAAGTAGCGGCCGCGCCTGGCCTTGCCGAAAGCGGCTTGGCGGCGGACACAAGAGGCGCTGGCGCGCGCCTACGCGCGACCGAGCATGTAGCCGAAGCAGGCGACTTCGAGCCAGGCCCGTGCGCTCTCGGCGGACCCCTCGAAGCAGCGCGACAGCCGCCGCCATCGACCGAGTTGGGCAAACGTCGTTTCCACCCGCCAGACCAGCGCGAGCGGCTTGAACCCAACGATGTTGGGAGCACGTGAGCGGACCTCGAACCTGGCGTTGTGGCGCTGAGCCGCCTTGTCGAGTGCCCGATAGCCGCGGTCAGCCAAGACCAAGGAAACACGGGGTAGGTCGGGCAACGCGGCATGGATCAGCAGGCGACCAGCCGTCACATCGTGCGGCTTGGCCGAGTCGACGCGAGCGGCGATGGGCAACCCGAGCCGGTCGATCAGGATGCTCCGCTTCGTGCCGTTCGTCCGACCGCCACGACCGCCGGCCTCGTGGAATGTCGGCCCGGCCCGGCCGCCTCGAACCGTCTGAGCATCGATGACGACCATCGAGGGCATCGGATCCCGGTGGTCCTTGACGCGGATGTGCCGCGCCAGGCGGGTCATCGCCCTCGCCCAGACACCGTTGTTGCGCCAGCGTCGCCACTGCTGCCAGACCGCGCCCCAAGGGCCGAAGCGGTCCGGAAGGTAGCGCCACTGGCAGCCAGTGCGCGCAAGGAAGAGCATCGCATCGACCATCTGACGACGATCAGCCTGGGAGGGCGCTCCACGTCGGCGCGGCGGATCGAACAGGTCGGAGACGAGGTTCCACTGATCGTTCGTCAGCGCAATGGAGAAGGCCATGGATCGAGCCTGCGGCCTCGGTCCGCACTGGACAATGGGTCCAATGGGTCAATCTGAACCAGAACATTCATACACAGGGCCTGACTCACCGTGGGGTCAAGCCGCCCGGCCCCGGCGTGGCTGATCGTCCGGATCGACCAGCTCGTCCAGCAGCTCCGCACCATGGCCCGGCACCTGACTCCGAGCTGTGTCAAGCCGGGCCACCATCGGCGCTACGCTGCCCCAATGACCAGTGTCGATCTGCTCCACGCCGGCTACGCGGGCGACCGCGTCGGCTCGTCCATCGTTCTCGTCCGCGACGCGGATGCCCGGATCGTCGTCGATCCCGGGATGGTCGCTCGGCGGTCCCTGATCCTCGACCCGCTGGCGACGCTGGGCGTGGCGCCCGAGGCGGTGACCCACGTGTTCCTCAGCCATCACCATCCCGACCACACCATCAACATCGCGCTGTTCCCCAACGCCGAGGTCGTGGATTTCTGGGCCCGCTACCGGGACGACGAGTGGCTCGATCACGACGGCGACGGCTACCGGCTCTCCCCGAACGCCCAGCTGTGGCTGACACCCGGTCACACCGAGGAGGACGCGACGCTCGTGGTCGAGGCCGACGACGGGGTGTACGCGATGACGCACCTTTGGTGGCGCGCGGACCGGACGCCCGAGGTGGACCCGCTCGCCTGGGACCAGTCGGCGATCGAACGCCACCGGGAGCGCGTGCTGGCAGCGGCCGACGTCGTGATCCCGGGCCACGGCGGCCCGTTCCGCGTCGCGCGCTGAGGACCGTCGAACCGGCTCCCCTCGGTCAGCCGTGCTCCTCCTCGATCCCCTGACGGAGCCCGTACCAGTTCGTGCCGGCACCCGCGACGAGCAGCACGGCGCACACGATCGCGGCCAGATGGAATGCCTCGGTGGACGCCTCGCGCGCCGCGTCGGCGATCTCGGGCGGCGTCCCGTCCCTGGGCGGGTTGAGCGGTTGCACGATCGCGCGGATCTCCTGGCTGTTCGGATCCACGCCGGGGACGGCGGCCGCCAGTGACGCGTAGAACGCGCCGGTCACGACCACGAAGATCAGCGCCGACAGGATCGGCTGCCCGATCCGGCTCACCGCGTTGTTGATCGCCGAGGCGACGCCGGCGTTGCGCACCGGGACCGACGACATCAGGGTCGAGGTCAGCGGGGCGACCACGAGCGAGATCCCGACCCCGAACAGCAGCACGAAGGGCAGGATGTCGATCAGCGCCGAGGCCGGCGGGATGAACGACGCCGGGTCGGAGGCCGCCAGCTGCCATGGCGCGGAGCTGGCCGGAACCCGGGCGAACCAGGCGAGCCCGGCGGCCATCAGCAGCGGCCCGACCCACAGGAACACCCGCGCGCCGTGGCGGCCGGCGAGCGCGCCCACCCGCGTGGACAGCACCGTGAGCAGGATGCTGCTCGGGAGCGTGACCAGGCCGGCCGCGATGGCCGTGTAGCCCAGGACGCCCTGCAGGAACAGGTACTCGAACGTGAACGTGGCATACAGCGCGCCATAGATCAGGAGCGTCGACAGGTTGATCGTCGCGAACGCCCGGCGCCGGAACAGCGCGAGCGGGACCAGCGGGTTCGACCGCCGCGCCATGAGCACCGGGAACGCCGCCAGGGCGACGACGCCGATGCCCAGCGCGGTCCAGGCCAGCGGGTCCTGCCATTGACGGTCCTGCCCGCGGATGGTGCCGAACGCCAACCCACCGATGGCCAGCACCGCGACCGCGGCTCCCAGCCAGTCGAAGCGCCCGCTCGCGTTCTCGTCGCGCGTCTCGGGCATGTACCGGACCGTGGCGTAGAGCGCCACGATGACCAGCGGGATGTTGAGCAGGAACGCCGCCCGCCAGCTGACCGCGTCGACCAGGAAGCCACCCGCGATCGGTCCGAAGAGGGTGGTCGCCGACGTGGCCGAGGCCCAGATGCCGAAGGCGCGGCCACGCGCGGGGCCCTCGAACATGGCGGTCAGGATCGCCAGGGAGCCGGGCACCAGCAGCGCCCCTGCCGCGCCCTGGAGGATCCGGAACACGACCAGCAGCTCGAGGGTGGGCGCGAGGCCGCAGAGCACGGACATCACCCCGAAGCCGGTCAGCCCGATGAGGAACACCCGACGGCGCCCATGGAAGTCGGCGAGCGCACCAGCCAGCACGAGCAGCGCGGCGAGGATCGCGAGATAGCCGCTGACGGCATACGTCTGGCCCTCGAGGGTGGAGACCAGCGTATGCGGGAGCTCCTTGCCGATCTTCGGGAGGGCCAGGTTCACGACGGTGCCGTCGAGGAAGACCATGGACGATCCGAGGATCGCCGCGACCATGGTCCAGCGTTGGGTCGACGTCATGGAATCGGGGCGCCGGGCATCGTTCGCGGAGTGTCGCAGGCGACCGCGCGTGCGTCCAGCCGATCGCGCTGAAGGGGACCGCGGAGCCGCCCCGGCGGCCCGGGCGAGCGCTGCTCTAGACTGCGCGCGTGCCGGGACCCGTGGCGCTCGTCGGGGCCGGGGAGTTCCTCGCCCCGATGGCGGAGTTCGACCGAAGCCTGCTCCAGTCGATCGGCCGACCGCGCCCGCGAGTGGTGATCCTGCCGACGGCCTCCGCCCCCGACGGCGATCGGACGTTCCGGACCTGGGCGGAGATGGGCGTCGAGCATTTCGGCGCGCTGGGCGCCGAGGTCGAGCCGGTGCTCGTCAGGACGGTGAGCGAGGGCTACGACGCGGCGGCCCTCCAGGCGATCGGCGAGGCGGACCTCGTCTACCTGTCCGGCGGGCATCCGCGCTACCTGCTGCGCGTGCTGCGGGAGTCGCCCCTCGGCGCCGCCCTGGTGACCGCGAGCGCACGCGGCGCCCTCATCGCCGGCTGCTCCGCGGGCGCGATGGCGATCGTGGGACGCACTGTGCGCTTCTGGACCGTCCCCAGGCTGCGCCTCCCGCTGCCGCTGCCGATCCGGTGGCCGCCGGGCCTGTCACTGGTCGAAGGCGTGGCCGTGCTGCCCCACTACGACGCGTGGCCGGAGCCGCTCGCCGCCGCCGTCGCGCTCCAGGCGCCGCGCGGGTCGGTCGTCTTCGGCATCGACGAGGAGACCGCGGTCGTCGGCAGGGATGGTTCCTGGCAGGTGCATGGCGCGGGCCGGGTAACCGTCTGGCGGGGCCGGCGACGCGAGCGGTTCCGGAACGGCGAGGCCTTCCGGCTCTGACCCACGCGGTCCAGCGTTCGTCGCCCGGTTCGGTTGCGTGCCCTGCCGGCCCGGTCCCGGCGGCCGTCGCAGGGGCCCGTGCTCGCAGGGCGGGCGTGGCGCCGCCGTTGCGAGCCGGGTGGGACCAGCGCCCGCAGCGATCAGTCGGGACGGACCTGCCTGAAGCAGTCCGAGCAGTACACCGGCTTGTCCATCCGCGGCTTGAACGGCACCTGGGCCTGGTTGCCGCACGACGAGCAGATCGCGACGAAGTACTCGCGCGGCGCGCGGTCATCGGTGCGCTCGTAGCCGCGAGGGCCGCCGATCGAGCGCAGGTCGCCGCCGCCGTCGCGGCTGGCACGACGATAGGCGCGGCAGGACGTGCAGCGCTTGGGGTCCGAGGTGAACCCCTTCTGCGCGTAGTACTCCTGATCGGCGGCCGAGTGGATGAACTCCACTCCGCAATCGACACAGGTCATGGTTCGGTCGACGTAGGTCACGATGTTCCTCCCGGGCGCGCGCTCGGACGATGCTGGTGCGCGGCCGAAACGGGACCCTCCCCTGGGGCAGCGGTTGCGGCGGGGAGTCAGCCGGGGCCGCGCGACCCAGGTGCCGTTCTCGGAGTCCCTAGCTCGGGGCGCACCGGTGGTTCAGTGGCGTCAGCCTACACCGGGTCGTCCAACCCTGCTCGCGGCCGGGTGACCGGGGTCATCCGCCGGCATCTAGACCGGGTGACCGGGGTCAACCGCCGGCATCTCGGCCGGGTGACCGGGGTCATCGGCCGGCATCTCGACCGGATGGCCCGGCAGCTCAGCCGGATGCCAGCGCGGGCGACCGCCTGGCTCGGTCGTCGCCAGGCGGCACCCCCATCAGGAAAGCAATTCGGCCCTCGCGACCGCGACAGCCGACCTGTCACAATGGCCGCCGAGACTCGGCGTGGCGAGACGGGAGCGATGGGGGCGCCCGGATCGCAGCCGGGTTCCGGGAGCGACCGGGGAGCCCCGAGAACGGTCCGGGACCGAGCCATGGTCCCGCGACCGGGGGGCCAGCGGCTGCTCGCGGAACCCGGCGGGCACGCCGGTCCTGAGCACTGTCGCGTCACGGGGAGGCTGGCCCACCGCATGCTCCGATTGCTCCATACCGCGGACGTCCATCTCGGCGCCCGCCATGCCGATCTGGGCGAGGCCGCCGCGGCCCAGCGCGAGCGTCAGTTCGCGGCGTTCCGGGCGAGCGTGGACCTTGCGCTCAGCGAGAAGGTCGACCTGTTCCTGGTCGCCGGGGACCTGTTCGACTCGAACGTCCAGCCCCGCCGATCCGTGGAGCGGGTCGCGGCCGAGCTGGCCAGGCTCACCGAGGCCCGGATCCGGAGCGTGCTGGTGCCGGGCACGCACGACGTGTACGACCGGTCGTCGGTCTACCGTGCATACGATCTGGCCGCCATGGCCGGCAGCGCCCCGGGCGCGGACATCGTGACGGTCCTGACCCCCGAGCGCCCGTGGGTCCACCTCGCGCCGCTCGATGCCGTGATCCATGGACCCGTGTTCCCGACCCGGCGAGCCCCCTACAGCCCGCTTCGCGATCTCGCCGCGGTGGAGACGCCCGCGGCCACCTGGAAGATCGGCCTGCTCCACGCCGCGATCGCCATCCCTGGCCGGACCGATCACGACGATGTCGTGGTCACGATCGACGAGATCGGCGCCTCCGGTCTGGACTATCTCGCGCTGGGCCACTGGCATTCGGCGCAGGCCGCGACCATCAAGGGCGTCACCTACGCGTATCCGGGCGCCCCCGAGCCGGTCGCGGTGGACCAGGACCGGGCCGGCAAGGTGCTTCTCGTGACGCTCGACGAGCAGGCCGGGAAGCACAGCGTCACGGTCGAGGAGCGAGTCGTCGGGCGCACCCGCTTCGATCGCCTCGACATCGATGCGGCGACCATCGAGACCCAGCCCGCGCTGATCGCGCGCCTGACCGCGCTGTCCGACCCGGACCTCGTCCTCGACGTCCGGCTGATCGGCGTGCGGCCCGACGAGCTCGATCTCGACCCGCAGGAGGTGGAGGCGTCCGTCAAGGGTGCGTTCCTGCGGGTCCGCTTCCGCGATCACAGCCACCCCGCCCTGACCGAGGGCGCGCTGCCGCCCGCGGAGACCATCGCGGGGGCGTTCATCCGCAACGTCGAGGGCCGGATCGCGGATCTCGAGGCCACCAGCGACGACCTCGCCGCCCGGGAGGCGGAGGAGCTGCGCGACGTGCTCCGGCTCGGCCGGCTCCTGCTCGCGGGCCAGGAGGTGACGCTGTGAGGATCTCGAGCGTCGCGCTGAGCGACATCCGCCGGTACCGCGACCAGGAGATCGAGCTCGCTCCGGGCCTGACCATCGTCCGGGGCCCGAACGAGTCGGGCAAGTCCACCCTCCAGCGCGCGATCGAGCTCGCGCTCACCCGGCGCGTGACGAGCACCGCGGGCGATCTGGACGCCCTCGTGCCGTGGGACAGCGGCGATGGAGCCCGGCCGGCGATCGCGGTCACGTTCACCTGGGAGGACGAGGAGGGCGGCGTTCACGAAGGTCGCCTGGCGAAGTCGTTCCGTGGCGTCAAGGGGCAGGTGCGCCTGGACCTCGACGGCGAGGTCATCACCGACCCGGCCCGCGCCGACGAGGCCATGGCCGGCCTGTCGGGGGTCCCGACCGAAGGCTTCTTCCGATCCACCGCGTCGGTGCGCCATCACGAGCTGGCGGAGCTCCAGCGCGACGAGGCCGCCCTGCGGGACCGGCTCCAGGCGTCCATCAGCGGTGCGGATCGCGGCACCAGCCGCGCACGCAAGAAGCTCGATCGGGCGCTCCACGATCTCCAGGCCCGCGGCCCCAAGAACCCGGGGCGGCTCAAGGTCGCCGAGGACGCCGTCACCGACGCCGAATCCCGCCTGCAGCAGGGCGAGGACCAGCTCGCACGGCTGGAGCAGGACCGGGATGCGTTCGCGGTCGCCAGGGATCACCGCCGTGAGTCGGAGACCGCGCTCGCCGAGCGGCGGGCGATGCTCGAGAAGGCGCGTCAGGCCGAGCGGCTCGATGCCGATCGCGTCGCGGCCAAGCAGCGCTTCGACCGCTACCGCGAGGCGGTCGTCGTGCGCGACGAGATCGCCGAGATGGAACGCAGCCACCCTTCCTCGACGCCGCTCCCGATCCTTCGCACCACGGTCGAACGGCTGCGGACCGTGGTCACCCAGATCACGACCCTGGAGCACATGCTCGAGGGCGAGGTCAAGGTGAGCTTCGAGGTGCCGCCCGCGGTCCGCTGGCGCCACCTGTCCGGGTGGTCGCTGGTCCTGGTGGTGATCGGGATCCTGATCGCGGCCGGCGCATTCGGGCTCGATCAGGCGGGGATCATCGAGCTGGGCGTCGCACCGATCCTGCTGGGCGGCCTCGTCGCCGTCGCCGGCCTCGTGCTCGCGCTCAACGGCTTCTGGCGCCGTCGCGGCGACCGGACGGAGAAGCAGCTCCGCGATGTCGAGGTCAACCGCCGGCTGCGTGGACGGTCGGACATGGAGCTGGACCTGCGGCAGGCCCAGGCCGAACGCGAGGATCTGCTCGGCCGCGTGGGCCTGACCGAGCCCGCCGAGGCCGAGGCGCACCTCGAGGCCGAGTCCGCACATGTCGCCGGGATCGAGCAGCGGCGTGCGCGGCTGTCGGGGCTGGTCGGCGAGGAGCCGCTCTCCGAGCTGCCGGCGAAGCGGGACCATGCCGCCCTCGAGATCGAGCAGAAGACCGCGGCCATCGAGGCGCTCGGGCCGATCGCCAAGGAGCCACGTGCCCGGGAGCGGCTCGAGGTCGAGGTGGCCGATGCCGAGCGGGGGGTCGATCGGGCGCGCGACGATGAGGCGAACGCACGCGCCCGGGTGGAGCAGAACCCGATCGATGCCGAGGAGGTGGCCGGCCAGGCGGAGCGGCTCGCTGCCTGGAAGGAGGACCTCGCCGCCCTGCGCCGTCGCGAGCGCATCTACGCCCGCACCCTGGCCGAGATCAACGGTGCCGAGCAGGCCACGATGGAGCGGGCGACCCGCTATCTCGAGCGCCGCATGGTGGGCGACCTCGCCCGGATCACCGACGGCCGCTACCGGCGCGTCCGCGTCGACGACACGAACCTGGGGATCGAGGTGTACGCGCCCGAGCGAGCGGGCTGGGTCCCGGTCTCCGAGCTGTCCCAGGGCACGCTCGACATCGTGTACCTGGCCGCACGGCTGGGCCTCGTGCGCCTGGTCACCGGGGACCGCCGGCCGCCGCTCGTGCTCGACGACCCGTTCGTGACCCTCGACGATGCCCGGGCTGCCCGGGCGCTCGAGCTGCTGCGCGAGCTCGCGGCGGACTTCCAGGTGATCTACCTGACGACGTCGGACCGCTACGACCGCGTGGCCGACCGGGTCGTCGAGCTGTCGGGCCCGACGGCCGTCGACGAGCACGTGGACCAGCCCACCGGCGAGCCGCTGACCGGTGAGGTGGCCCCTGCCTGAGGCGCTCGGGTCGGGCTCGCTCGTCGTCCTGCTCGGCCTGTTGTCCGCCGCATCCTGGGGTGCGGGCGATTTCGGTGGCGGCCTGCTGAGCCGGCGCGCTCCGCTGTTCGGCGTGGTCGCGGTCACCCAGCTGGTCGGCCTCCTGGTCGCGCTGGCGCTCGCGATCGTGCGTGGCGAGGCCGTGCCGCAGGGATCGGACCTTGGCTGGTCGCTCGCGGCCGGGGTCACCGGCATGATCGGGATCTCGTCGCTCTACCGGGGGCTGGCGGTCGGCCGCATGGGGGTCGTCGCCCCGACCGTCGGGGTCATCGGGGCGACCATCCCGGTCGTGGTGGGGTTCGTGCTCGAGGGTGTCCCGCAGCCGGCCGCCGTCGCCGGGATCCTGGCCGCGCTCGCGGCGGTCGTCCTCGTGACCCGGGCACCCGGTCACCAGCCGGAGCAGGCGTCGGGGTTCGTCTGGGGCCTGCTCGCGGGGCTGGCGATCGGCGGCTTCAACGTGGCGATCGGGCAGATCTCCGGCGCGGCCACGTTCGCGCCGCTGGTCGTGATGCGCATGGTCCAGGCCGCGATGGTGGCCGTCGTCATCGTCGTCTGGCGCCAGCCGTGGCGGCTGGACGGCTGGACCGTGCGCCGGGTGCTCCTGATCGGGGTGCTCGACATGGGCGGCAACGTCGGGTTCATCGCGGCGGCCCAGACGGGTGCGCTCGCGATCGCCGCCGTGCTCAGCTCGCTGTACCCGGTGGTCACCGTGCTGCTGGCCGTCAGCCTGCTCCACGAGCGCATGACCCGCAGCCACCTCGCGGGCGTGGCGCTGACGGCCCTGGCGATCGCCTTGATCGGTGCCGGCACGGCCGGCAGCTAGGGCGACGAGCCGGCACCGGCCAACGATCCGGCGCGGCGTGATCGGGCTGCGCCTCCCGTCGTACGATCGAGCGGTGCGGATATCGGCGAAGGTTGACTACGCGGTTCGGGCCATGTGCGAGCTTGCGGCACGCGACGCCGATGCGCCCCTCAAGGCCGAGCAGCTCGCGAGCGCCCAGGACATCCCGCTGTCCTTCCTCAACAACATCCTGGTCGATCTGCGGCGGGCCGGGATCGTCCGCTCGCTGCGGGGCCAGGTGGGCGGCCACCGGCTGGCGCGTCCCGCGTCCGGGATCACGATCGCCGACATCATCCGCGCCGTCGAGGGGCCGCTGGCGGACGTCCGGGGCATCCGGCCCGAGGCGCTCGGGTTCAGCGGCCCGGCGACCGCGCTGCGCGACGTGTGGCTGGCCAACCGGGTCGGCGTCCGGCGGGTGCTCGAGCGGGTGACCATCGCTGACGTCGTCGCGGGCGACCTGCCGCCCGACGTGCGCGCGCTCCTCGACGACCCCGACGCGCTCGTCGCCCACTGACCGCGCGCCCCTCGACGACCCCGACGCGCTCGTCGCCCACCGACCGCGCGCCCGGTCGCCGGCCGTTCAGGCCACCAGCAGGCCCTGCTTGCGCCGGATCCGCCGGTCAACGGTCCCGAACACGAGCGAGTCGAGCACGATCCCGATCAGCAGGATGACCATCATGATCGCGAGCAGGCCATCGTGGTCGGAGAACTCGCGGTTGACCTGGAGCAGCTGGCCCAGGGACGCCTTGTTGGCGATCACCACGATCAGCTCGCCCGCCATCAGGCTGCGCCAGGCGAACGCCCAGCCCTGCTTGAGACCGCCGACGAAGCTCGGCATCGCGGCCGGCAGGATCACGTGGCGGTAGGCATCGAGCCCCCGCGCGCCCAGCACCCGGCCGGCCCGGGTCAGGACCGGCGGGATGTGGTCGATCCCGTGGATCAGCCCATTGGCGACCGATGGCGCCGCGCCCAGCACGATCACGAACGTGATCGCCTCCTCGCTCTGCTTGAACAGCACGAGCGCGAGCGGGAACCAGGCGATCGAGGGCATGGTCTGGAGGCCCGTGATCAGCGACCCGATGGCGGACCGCATGACGGCGAACCGCGAGACGAGGGTGCCCACCACGGTGCCGATGGCGACCGCGATCCCGAACCCCCACGCCCCGCGTCGAAGCGTGATCCAGATCGCCTGCCACAGGGTGGGCGTCCCGAGGTCGTGCCACAGCCTGGCCAGCACGTCGACCGGCGACGGCAGGACGTAGGTCGGCTTCCAGCCGCTGAGGACCACGAGCTGCCACAGGCCGAGCACGATGGCGATCGCGAGGGCCTTGGGCCAGACGCCCGACCACGCGCGCCGGAGGAGCGATCGCCTCGCCTCGAGGGGGGTCGCGAGCGCGTCGAGACCGGCCACTTCGCTCCGCGATCGGCTCAGGCCGCCGCGATGCCCGAGCCGGCGGACGTCAGCGGCCATGGCGCGCGACCTCCTCCCGGAGCCGCGCGGTGATGTGCGCGGCGAGCGCCGCCACGTCCGGATCCTCGATCCGTCGCGGGCGCGGGATGTCGACCGGGAACGCCTCGGCGACGCGGCCCGGGCGGCTGGTGAGCAGGATGATCCGGTCACCGAGCCGGGCCGCCTCGCGCACGTTGTGGGTCACGAACAGGATCGTCCGCCCGGTCGTGAGCCAGATCCGCTCCAGCTCGTCGTGGAGCACGTCGCGGGTCATCGCGTCGAGCGCGCCGAACGGCTCGTCCATGAGCAGGACCTCGGCGTCGTGGGCGAGCGCGCGTGCCAGCGCCACCCGCTGGCGCATCCCGCCCGACAGCTCGTGTGGCTGGCGACGGGCGAACGAGGTGAGCTGGACCAGCTCCAGCAGGTCGGCGACCCGCGCGCGGCGGATGGCGGCCGGGACGCGGTGCAGCCGGAGCGGCAGCTCGACGTTCCGCTCGACGCTCAGCCACGGGAACAGCGCGGCCTCCTGGAACATGAACGAAGGATCGCCGGCGCACTCCACGGTTCCCAGCGTCGGCCGGTCGAGGCCGGCGATCACGTTGAGCAGCGTCGACTTGCCGCACCCGGACGCGCCGAGGATGCACACGAACTCGCCCCGGGCCACGGTGAGGGAGACGTCGTCGAGCGCGGTGACCGCCCCGGCGCCGGTGCCGAACACCTTGGTCAGGTGGTCGATGCGGACGGTGGCCGGGCGGTCCGCGTCGGCCGGGCGATCCGCGTCGGCCGGGCGATCCGCGCCGGCCACGCGATCGATGCTCCGGTCGGTCCCGGCCGGAGGCGCGACGGCGACCGCGGCCATCTCAGAGCCCCGCGACGGGCGCCCGGTCCAGCCCGTCGAGCAGCTCGTTGAGCAGGGTGAGGTCGTACAGCCCCGCGAGGTCACCCGGGTCGTCGAGCAGCCCGAGCGCCACGGCGTCCCGTGCCGACGTCTGGAGCGACGAGGCGATCGGGTCGACCGTGAACGTGAGGTTCTGCCAGGCGGCCGCCAGGAGCTCGGGGCTGAGCTGCTTGGTGGTGTAGCGCTCGATCTCGGCGTTGACGATCTGCTGCGCCTGGGTCGGGTTCGCGTTCACGAAGTCGACCGCCTCGATGTTCGCCAGCACGATCCGCCGGACGACGTCGGGGTGCTGCTCGAGGAACGTGGTCGCCACCATGAGCTGCGTCGTCACGAACCTGCCGTTCGGCCACAGGTCGCGCTCGTCAACCAGGACATGCGCCCCACCCTCCTGGATGAGGCGCGTGGCCCAGGGCTCCGGGACCCAGGCCCCGTCGATCGTGCCGGCCTGGAAGGTCTCGAGCGTCTGCGCGTTCTCCTGGGGCACCACCGACACGTCACCGCCGCCCGCGGTGTCCGTGGCAAGCCCCTGCGACGCGAGCCAGGAGCGGAGCGCCACGTCCTGCGTGTTGCCCAGCGACGGGCTCGCGATCTTCGTCCCCCGCAGGTCCGCCGCGCCGTCGATCCCGGGGCGAACAACGAGGAATGCGCCACCCGACGTCGAGCCCGAGATCACCCTGACCGCAACCCCATCCGACTTGGCATAGGCATTGATGGCCGGGTTCGGACCGACATAGGTGACGTCGATCGAGTCGGCGAACATGGCCTCGACGGCCGCCGTGCCCGAGTTGAACGCACTGACCTCGATGTCGGCGTTCGGCAGCAGCGCCCGCAGCGGGCCGCCGTCCGCCAGCGCCACGAGCCCGGGCGCATGCGTGATGTTGGGGAACACGCCGAACCGCACCGTGACCGCGTCCACCAGCGGCCCGGGCATCCCGTTCGCCGGGTCGACGGTCGTGTCGGGGTTCGGCGACGACGCGCCGGGTGCTGCCGGGGTTGCCGTGCCGCCGCCACACGCCGTGACCAGCGCCGCTGCCACGAGCAGGCTCGCCAGCCTGCCCATCGAACCCGTGCCCATGCGTGTCGCCTCCGTCGTGTCCTAGTTGATATCTTTCTGGCCTAATTCGACCGACTTAGTGACGTTAGCACGGACGACGCAGGAATGGAAGAGGGGAATCGACGGCCCCGGCGTGGAGGATCTGCGCAGACGCCACGGGTCACCCCGTGCGGGTCGCGATCCTCGAACGCCTCCGGCCTCCGGCCGCCTCAGGGTCGTGGCCGGCGCTCGATGCGCAGCGTCGCGAGCGCTTCCGGATCGCTCAGGCGGATGACCGTCTCGAACCCCTCGCCCTCGAGCCCGCCGTCGCGGAGCGATTCCTGGAGCGATGCCAGCTGCCGCTCGACGACGGCGCGGGGCACCGATCGGCCGGGTCGTGCCGCGTTCCTTGCGAGCACCACCCCGGCCGGCAGGTCCAGCACGATCGCGATCGCCGGGAGCCCGGCCAGCGCGGCGCGCCGGAGCAGCGCCCGCCGGGCTGCGACGCGCACGCTGGTCGCATCGACCACCGTGAGCCGGCCACGCCCGAGACGAGCGGACAGGGTGCGATGCAGGGTGGCGAACGCAGGTCCGGTCGCCGACTGGTCGGCCGGGTCGCCGGCGATCTGCCGGCGGAGGTCATCGGACGACAGGATCTCGTCGGGCGCGAAGTGGCGGGCGGCGAACGTCGTCTTGCCGGCGCCGGCTGCCCCCACCAGGACCACCAGCGAGGGATCGGGGATCGCGATCATGGACCGCCGCACGATGCGCACCGCGGCGCCTCCTCGGCCGCCCGACCGCGCGTCGCGCTAGCCGGACGGCGGGCCGGCGTCGGGCGACGGGCTGGCACCGGCAGGCGAGCCGCTCGCGGCCGACGAGGCCGACGGCTTGGGGGTCGGCGTCGGGGACGCGGTCGGCGTCGGCGTGGGGGCGGGCGTCGCCGTCGGCGTGGCCGAGGCACCGGGTGTGGCCGTCGCCTTCGGGGTGGGCCTGGGCGTGGGCCTGGGGGTCGGCCTGGGGGTCGGCCTGGGGGTCGGCTTGATGCCGCAGGTCGACGACGAGGAGGCGTTACGGGTCGGGCCGCTCCCGGCGGACGGCATCGTGTCAAAGCCGGTCGGTCGCTCGCCCGGGGTGGTGAACAGGCGGGCGGCCAGCCTCCGGATCGCCTTGACGTTGGGGATCTGGATCGAGCCCCGCGCGTCGTAGCCGGACTTCACGAGCGGGTGATCGATCACGGCCCGGAACACGTCCTTGCGCCCGATCCCTGACGCGACGTCGATGTAGTCGGCGATCAGGCTCGGCCGGATGTTGGTGCTGATCGTCTGCCCCAACGACCTCAGGAACTTCGACGGGTTGTCGAGGAAGGCCCCGCGCACCAGCCGGTCGCGCAGCGCCCCGACGACCTCCTGCTGGCGGGCGGCGCGGGTGAAGTCGCTCTCGCCGGCCGCCTTGCGGACCCGGGCGTACGCCAGCGCCTGGTAGCCGTTCATGTGGTACCAGCCGGGCGAGATCCCGAACCCGCTGGTCGGGTAGCCCGGCTGCTTGTAGCCCGGGTCACAGAAGCCGTCGGTGACGTTGACGTTGACGCCGCCCACCGAGTCGACCAGCGACACGAACCCGGCCAGGTTCACCTGGGCCCAGTAGTCGATCTTGATCCCCAGCAGGGTGCCGAGCGCGGCGGCCAGCACGGACTGGCCGTCCTTGGCGCCCGGGAACTTGTCGGGGTGCCAGCGCACGTAGGACACGAGGCCGTTGATCTTGGCGCTGAAGGTTCGCCCGTCGGGCAGCGGGACGTCGACCATGTCGCGCGGGATCGAGGCCATGGAGATCGTCTTCCCGACCGGGTCGAGCGAGGCCACGATCATCGTGTCGGTCAACGCCGTGGTCCGGTTGGGGTCCGAGTCGATGCCGATCAGCAGCACGTTGACCCGCGGAACGACCGGCGTGGGCGACGGCGACTCGGACGGTGGCTCGCTGTCCCCCGGCTCGAGCGATGGTGATGCGAGGCCGAAGTCCGGGTCGTTCGAGGCGACGGGCGGCGCGCTCGCGTCGGGCACCCAGGCCCCGCCTTCTCCCACCGGCTGGAACACGTCCGCGGCCGACTGCCGGGCGTCAACCGTGACGCCCGCGAGGTACAGCTGCGGGCCGGCGATGAAGGCGACCGAGACCACCGCGGCCGCCACCGTGGGCCAGGTCGGTCGGATGACCGTCAGCATCCGGGTCGCGCCCAGCGCGAACAGCCGCCAGCCGAGGATCGCCACCTGCAGCGCAACGAGCGGGCCGAGCACATCCGGGTCGAACAGCCGGGCCGCGAGCGCGGTGCTGCTCTGGCCGGTCAGGAGATACAGCAGCGCGAGGGCCAACGCGAGCAGGAGCGGGGTGGCCAGGATCAGCGCCCAGCGGCGACGACCGGCGACCAGGTGCCCCAGACCGGGGAACAGGGCGTTCAGCAGCAGCAGGCGGGCAGCGCCCGGCCGGCGACCGGACGGCGCGGGCGACCCATCGCGGGCGGGGGAAGGCTCGGACATCGCCGGAAGGATGCGGCCGATGGCGAAGTCGTGCAACTTCGGTCGCTCCTCCGGTACCGTCGCGGCGTGACGGTGCCGCCCGACCGAGCCACGCAGGACTGGCGCCTCCCGCTCGCCGTCTTCTGGGTCACCCAGCTGGTCGAGAGCATGGGGGTGAGCCAGGTCTTCGCGCTGCTACCGACGGCCCTGCGCGAGATGGGGGTGGCGGAGGCGGATCGGGTCCCGTTCATCGGCCTGTACAGCTCGCTCATCTTCGTGCTCGGGCTGCCGCTGGTCCCGCTGTGGGGGGTGTGGGCCGACAAGATCAGCCGCAAGGCGGTCATCATCCGGAGCTCCGTGGTGGAGGCCGCGGTGTTCGCGGTCGCCGCCCTGTCGCACGAGCCGTGGCAGCTGGCCGTGGCGGTCATGCTGTTCGGGCTCCAGCTGGGCAACACGGGGGTGATGCTGGCAGCGATCCGCGACGTCGCGCCCGGGGCCCGGCTGGGCGTCGCGATCGCGCTGTTCGGGGCGGCCGGGCCGATGGGGTTCGCGATCGGCCCGGCGCTGGCCGGCGTGCTGATCGATGCGCTCGGCTGGTCGGTCTCGGGCGTGTTCGCGCTGTCGTCGGTGCTGTCGGTCTCGACCGCGCTGCTGGTCGGGCTCGGGACGCGCGAGATCCGTCCCGAGGTGGTCCCGGAAGGATCCGTCATCCGGCTCGCCTTCGGCGCCGTGGCCGGCGTGCTGCGCGACCCGACCGTGCGGCGCCTGTTCGTCGTGTACGGCGTGGTGTTCCTCGCCAACCAGGTGTCGCGACCCTATACGCCGCTGCTCGTCGAGGGATTGGTGGGTACCGGACCCGGCCTGGCGTCAGGGATCGGCCTGGTGATGGGCGTTGCCGCGCTGGTGGGCGCGCTCGCGTCGCCGGCCGGAGGCTGGCTGGGCGATCGGGTCGGCTTTCGCCCGGTCCTGCTCGTCGCCCTGGTCGCCGGCGGGATCGCGAGCGCGCTGATGCCGGCCGTTCCGACGCTGGCGCTGCTGGCCGCGACGTCCGTCGTGCTGGGGGCCGCGTTCGCGACCACCGGGGCGATGGTGTTCTCGCTCCTGGCCACCGAGGTGCCGCCCGAACGTCGATCGGCGACGCTCAATCTCGTCTACCTGCCGTTGTACGTGGCCGGGGTGGTCGGCCCCGCGATCGGCGCCGGGCTGGCGGCCGCCACCGGGGCGCCCGGCCCGTTCGTCGCGGGCGGGGCGGTGTTCCTCGTCGGCGCGCTGGTGGTCGCGCTCGTCGGGCGGCCTCATCGAGCGCAGCCGACCGGGCCTCGCCCGCGATTGCCCAGGCAAGAGGAGGTTCCTTCGCAGGACGGGCTGCGCTAGGATTCTGCCCATGCGGACCGGAGCCCCTCCAGATGCCGAACCTGCTGCTCCGCCCCCGGCTGCGCGGAAGCCGGCCCGGCGCGCTGGTCGGACCGCTCCCGGCTGAGGAGGTCGAGCCGGAGGTCATCTCGGCAGCCAGCGTCCGCTGGCTCAACCTCGAGCGGCCGCGCGAGGTCGACCGGGACTGGCTCGAGCGCGAGTTCGGGTTCCACCCGCTGGCGATCGAGGACGTCGCATCGCGTAACCAGCGCCCCAAGCTCGACGCCTACGACGACTACCTGTTCATCGTTCTCCACTTCCCCGTGTTCGACAAGCCGAGCGGGCGCCTGCTCACGGCCGAGCTCGACCTGTTCGTCGGCCCGGACTACCTGATCACGCTGCCCGATCAGAACCTGCCGCCGCTGGCGGCCATGTTCGAGCGCTACCGGGAGCGCGAGGAGGTGCGCGAGAGCGTGTTCTCCAAGGGCACCGGGTACCTCCTGTACAAGATCGTCGACACCTGCGTCGACGCGTCGTTCCCGATGCTGCGGCGGGTCGGGGACAAGCTCGACCGGCTCGAGGACGACATCTTCGAGGGCCGGTCCGCCAAGATCGTCCAGGACATCTCGAACGCCAAGCAGGAGATCATCAACTTCCGGCGCGTCGTGCGGCCGATGCGCGCGGTGCTGCGTGACCTCGAGCGCACCAAGCAGCGCTACCTGGCCGACGATCTCGACATCTACTTCGACGACATCACCGACGCCGCCGAGCGGATCTGGGACGTGCTGGAGAACTACAAGGAGGTGGCGGAGGCGCTCGAGAGCTCGAACGAGTCCGTGCTGTCCCACCGGCTGAACGAGTCGATCCGCGTGCTGACCGCGTTCAGCGTCGCCATCCTGCCCCTGACGCTGCTCTCGGGCATCTTCGGGATGAACGTGCCGCTGCCGGGCCAGCCGGGCAGCATCAACGAGTTCGTCGCGATCTCGGTGATCATGGTCGTGACCCTGCTCGCGGTGCTGGCCTTCTTCCGGCGGCGCGGCTTCCTGTAGCCGGCTGCCTCAGGGGAGCGCCGCGGTGCCTGCCGGCGGAGCTGCGCTCCTACCCGGACGGCAGCGCGCGCTCGGCCGGTCCGATGTAGCGCACGGTGGGTCGGATCAGGCGGTTGGCGGCGCCCTGCTCGATCGCATGCGCGGTCCAGCCGGCGTGGCGGGCCAGCGCGAACGTGGCGGGGAACAGGTCGGGCGTCAGGCCCACGCCCATCAGCACCGGGGCCGCGTAGTACTCCACGTTGGTCTTGAGCGGGCGGTCCGGGTGCTTCTCGGCCAGCACGCGCAGTGACACGTCCTCGACGGCGATCGCGAGGTCCAGCCAGTCCGGCCGGTTGTCCATCGACTCGGCCACCTGGCGCAGCGCCGCCGCCCGCGGGTCGTAGGCGCGATACACGCGATGCCCGAAGCCCATCAGCCGCTCGCCGCGCGCGATGGCGTCGCGCACCCACGCCTCGGCTCGCTCCGGGCTGCCCACCTGGTGGATCTGCTCGACCACCTCGCTGGGCGCACCGCCGTGGAGCGGACCCTTCATGGCGCCGATCGCCCCGCACACGGCCGACGCGAGGTCGGAGCGCGTGGAGGTGATCACGCGGCAGGTGAAGGTCGAGGCGTTGAAGCCATGCTCGGCGCCCACGATGAAGTACGCGTCCAGCGCGCGAGCGGTGGCGTCGTCCGGCCGCTCCCCGTTGATCTGGTACAGGTACCCGGCGACGAGGTCGAGCTCGGGATCGGGGTCGATGGGCTCGAGACCCCGGCGAAGGCGGGCGAAGGCGGCGAGCGCCGACGGCGAGAACGCGGTAAGCGCCCGGGCCTGATCGGGCGTGGCCGGCCAGCCGAGCTCGCGCGTGGCGCCCCACGCGGACACCGCCGTCCGTAGCGCGTCCATCGGCTTCGCGTCAGATGGCAGCGCGCGCAGCACCTCCATGACGGCCAGCGGCACCGGCTGGCAGGGAAGGCGCGACCCGGGTCGCCATTCCCCGGTCCACAGCAGCTCCGCGACCGCGGCGTACGACCCGTTGCGCACCAGGTCGCCGATCGGGTAGCCGCGGTACAGCAGGCGGCCGGCCTCCCCGTCGATCTTGGACAGCGCGGTCTCCCCGGCGACCACGCCTTCGAGGCCCGGGGAGTAGGGACGGGTGTCAGCGGGGGCGGCAGGGTCGGTCATGGCACGGATGGTAGTCCGCGTCGGCCGAGCGAGCGGCCGGCTACGACCGCTCGAGCGCCCGGAGCACGATCCGCACGACGATCGCGCCCATGGTTGCCACCACGAGCGCGCCGAGGAACCCCTGCGCCTGCCCCAGCCGCATCTGGTCGACGATCCAGCCGCCCACGAGGCCGCCCAGCAGCCCGACCACGATCGTCGGCAGGCATCCCTGGACGCTCCTGGTGCCCACCGCCCAGCCGGAGATGGACCCCGCGAGCAGCCCGATGATCAGCCAGCCGATGGGCTCCATGCCCGCGAGTGTGACAGATCCGGGCGCCGGCTCAAGGGCGAAGGAACCGCTCGATCGCGGTCACGAACGCGGCCGGGTGGCTGTGGTGAGCGGCATGCCGGGCACCCGCGATGACCTCCAGCCGGCCGTCCGCCAGCCGTGCGTGCAGGGCCGCGGCTGCCCGCCCGAACGCCGGCGCCGAATCGGATCCCACCACCTGGAGCACGGGGACGCGGACCTCGGCCAGCGCGTCGAGCGAGATCGCAGGCGCATGCCGAGCCGCATGGAGCTCGCGGATGATCGTGGGCGCCGCGGCGACGCGCAACGGCCACACCGGGTCCGCGCGGAAGGCCGCAAGCTCGCCCGCAGGCATCCCCACGACCTCGGTCATGAACCGGGCCAGCAGGCCCTCGAGATCGCCCCCGGCCAGGTCGGCTCGCAGGCGCGCGAGCTGGCCGTCAACGACGGCGGGATCCTCGCCGGCGTCCTCGCCGGCGCCCGGCGCGCTCTCGTAGGCGACCACCCGGCGGATGGCCGGGGTTCGCAGGCTGGCGCCCAGCGCGAGGCGTCCGCCAAAGGAATGCCCGACGACGTCGACCGGCCCGCCTGCCTCGGCAGCGATCGCCGCGGCCACCGCCGCGAGGTCGCCCAGCTCGCCGTCCAGCGCATAGCCGGCAGCGTCTCCGGAGTTGCCTCGGCCTCGCCGGTCGATCGCATGCAGGCGCCACCGGCCCACGAGCGTGGGGGCGATCCCGCGCCACGTCCGGTGATCCGCGGTCGTGCCGTGGACCAGGAGCAGCGGGCGGCCCGAGCCCGCCGAGAACACCGCGATCGGGACGGCGTCGCCGGACGCGACGACCCGGCTCGGCTCATCGGGGAACGGCGCGACCACCCGGGGCTACGGTCGCGGGAGCGATGCGGCCGCCGCCTCGTCCAGCAGCCAGGTGGCGCCGGGCAACCGCGTCGCCCGCACCGGGAGCTCGCGGACGTCGTCGCCGGTCCACGCGCGGCCGAGCGCGTCGGCCTTCGAGCCGCCCGTGGCAACGACCAGGACCGTCCGTGCGGCGGCCACGACCCGGGGGTGGAGCGTCACGCGTTCGACGTGCGGCTCGATGTGCGTCGGTGCCGGGACGGCCAGGCACAGCGCGTCGGCGTCCCATGCCGCGGAGCCCGGGAACACGGACAGGATGTGCCCGTCGGGCCCCACGCCCAGCAGCAGCAGGTCGAAGATCGGGGTGCCATCGGCATCGACCGGCGGCCCGGCGTCCCGCAGCTCGCGGGCGTAGCGCGCGGCCGCCCAGGCGGCCGCGTCGCGCTCGATCGCCTCGGCCATCGGCATCGGATGCAGGTTGCCCGCGGGGATGGAGATGCCGTCGCCGTGGACCCCGACGGCCGCCATCGACGGCCCCGACAGGGCATCGTCCGCGCCGCTCGCGAGCAAGGTCTGCTCCAGCGGCAGCACGTTCGAGAGCGGGTGGTCGATCGGCACGAAGCGGTCGTCGCCCCACCACACCTGCACCCGCCCCCAGTCGACGGTCTCCCGCAGCGGCGGGACGCGCAGCACGCGGTAGATCCCGGGCGCCGCGGACCCGCCCGTCGTCGACCAGTGCGCGACCCCCCGCTCCGCGATCGACGCTGCCAGCACGGCCGCGATCTCGGCTGCCGCGGCCGCCCACGTGTCGTCCGGCGTTGGGAGCACCCGGAGCCTCGGCGGGGTGGGGAGGGTCGGCGTCGTCATCGCGGCTCCGTGAGGGCGGCCGCCATGGTGATCGACTCCATCGAGAGCGGGTCGCGGCCGCCCACCTCGAGTGCCTCGCCCAGCAGGTCGATGTCGGTGCGTCGAGGCGCCTTGAACGTCCGGTCCATGGCCTGCACGCCGTCGAGGAAGGTGTGGACGTGCACGTTCTCGGCCTCGGCGGTGATGTCGGCGCGCAGCTCGGAGCCACGGCGCTCGGCGAGGATCTCCACGCGCAACGTCGTGCCGGGAGGCATCGGCGAAGCCACCGGCCGGATGAACACCCCGACCTCCCCGGCGCGGTTCCGGAGCCGTGCGCGGAGCCCGCGGTGGAGCGGTGGCCGCTCGCCGGGCCGCAGGCGGGCCGGCGTCGCGGAGCGTGCGCCCGGCTCGACCGGCTCGAGGGGGGCCGTCACCGACATCCCGAGCCGTGACGCCATCCAGCCCACGTGGTACAGGGGCTTCACGACGTTGGTGGTGCCCGGGGCGCCGGTCTCGTCACGCGTCCCATAGGTCACCGAGATCCGCCGGATGTAGCCGAGGTAGGGGAGGAAGTCGGGCAGGTCGAACACGGTCGCGATCGCCTCCCGCCAGCGGCTCTGGCGAACGAGGGCGAAGTCCCTCACCGAGAGGCGGCGGTAGCGCCGGTACAGGTCGGCCAGCTGGCGCAGGCGCGCCAGCCCGTCCCCGGACCACGTCGAGCCGTCCACGATCAGGCGGTCGGTTCCCTCGAACAGGTCACGCGCCGGACCCGTCTGGAGCTGCGGCTCGCCCGGCCACCAGACGGTGACCGGCAGATCGTGGATGAGCAGCGGCGTCACCAGCGCCGACAGGTGCCGGCCCGCGTCGCCGCCGGCCGACAGGAAGATCAGCTCGCTGCACGTCTCGGGCGCGTCCAACCGCGGCAGCACGCAATGCGCCTGGATCCGCGCATCCAGCCAGCTGGGACCGTCGGGATCCGCGGACTGGACGATCAGGGTGCGCGATGGGTGCCGGCCGGTGAGCCGGCTGATCATGCCCGCCGCGCGCTCGCCGACCTCGGGCTGGCGCGCCACGACCACGAGGTTCATCACCGACGTGCGCGCGGCGATGTGACGCCCGCCGCCGCGCAGCTCGCCCGGGACCGGGACGGTCAGGTCGGGCTGGGCCCAGATCCGGGCAAGCTCCGTCTCGACCTCCGCCAGCGAGCGAACGTGCGACGTCCACCGCAGCGAGGGTTCGCCGGGCCGCGCCTCGACCGCGATCGGACCGTCGGCTTCGGGCACCGTCAGATCCTTCGCCACCGCCGGCCGTCGCGGGTCAGCAGGTCCTCGGCAGCCTCCGGACCCCAGGTGCCGGCATCGTAGCTCGGGAAGTCGGGCGGCGGGAGATGCGCCCAGGCATCGATGACCGGATCGACGATCGACCACGCCTCCTCGACCTCGTCGGCCCGGGTGAACAGCGACGCATCCCCCAGCAGCGCGTCGAGGATCAGCGTCTCGTAGGCGTCGGGGCTGTCGGTCTGGAACGCCGAGCCGTAGGTGAAGTCCATGGTCACGTTGCGGACGTCGACGCCCAGACCCGGGACCTTGGCGCCGAAGCGCAGCATGATCCCCTCGTCGGGCTGGATCCGCATCGCCAGCAGGTTGGGCTCGGGATCGGTCGCGCTGTCCTTGAACAGCTGGTGCGGCACGTCCTTGAACTGGATCGCGATCTCGGTGGCCCGCTTGGGCAGCCGCTTGCCCATCCGCAGGTAGAAGGGCACGCCGGACCAGCGCCAGTCGTCGATCTGCAGCCGGGCGGCGATGAACGTCTCGGTCTCCGACGCGGGGTCGACCGCCGGCTCCTCGCGATAGCCGACCACCGGCTGCGCCTCCACCCAGCCCGGCCCGTACTGGCCGCGCACGATGTCGTGCCGGACCTGCTCTGGCGTCAGCTTGGTGACGGCGCGAATGATCTTGACCTTCTCGTCCCGGAGCGCGTCCGCCTCGAAGGTCGTGGGCGGTTCCATCGCCACCAGCGAGAGCAGCTGGAGCAGGTGGTTCTGGAGGAAGTCACGCGAGGCGCCCGTCTCCTCGTAGAACGCTCCGCGGCCCTCGATCCCGATCGACTCGGCCACCGTGATCTGGATGTGGTCGATGTGGCGCCGATTCCAGATGGGCTCGAAGATCCCGTTGCCGAACCGGAACACCAGCAGGTTGCGAACGGTCTCCTTGCCCAGGTAGTGGTCGATGCGGTAGACCTGCCGCTCGCGGAAGACCTTGCCCACCTCGCGGTTGAGCCGGACCGCCGAATCGAGGTCGCGTCCGAACGGCTTCTCGATCACCACCCGGCGCCAGCCGCCGTCGTGCCGCTCGTGGTCGAGCCCGACCCGGCCCAGCTGACCCACGATCTCGGGGAACGCCGATGGCTGCGTCGCGAGGTAGTACAGCCGGTTGCCCCGGGTGCCTCGCTCGACGTCCATCGCGTCGAGCCGCGCGGCCAGCGCCTCGAACGAGGCCGCGTCACCGAAGTCGCCGCGGTGGTACACGATCCGCGACGCGAGGTCGTCCCAGGTGTCCCCGTCGACTGGCAGGACCCGCGAGTAGCGGTCGAGCGACCCCTTCAGCTCCGCCCGGAAGGCGTCGTCCGTGTACGGCCGCCGGCCCACGGCGACCAGCGCGAACTCGTGCGGCAGGAGGTGGGTGCGCCACAGCTGGTAGAGCGCCGGGACGACCTTGCGGTGGGCGAGGTCCCCGGTCGCACCGAACAGGACGAATGCGGCCGGATCCGGCACCCGCTCGAGGCGCAAGCCTTCCCGAAGCGGATTGTCGAGGGCGCGGTTCGCCGGCGCTCGCCGCCGATGCTCCGAGGCCAGCCGCAGCTCGCGCATGGTCCGTGGCGCATCCCGGCGTGCCGGCGCGTGGGGGGTGGGTCCCGGAGCCGGAGCCTCGGCAGGGGCGTGCGCCGGCGGGCTGGCGGGCGATCCGCCGGCCGTCGGGACGCGGGCGGCCTTGCGAACGGTCATGCCGGCCGCCTACGTCGTCGTCACCGGCCGAGACCTCGCGCGGGTGGCTCGCCGGCGCACGGCCGGCGCGCTCGGTGCGCCGGTCTCGGCTCGCCGCCGCGGGTGACGGCTCATTCGGTCTTCACCGCATGGCCGCCGAACTCGTTGCGGAGGGCGGCGAGGACCTTGGCGCCGTAGGACTCGTCCTGGCGCGAGCGGAAGCGGGCCTGGAGCGAGAGCGTGATCACGGGGGCCGGGATGTCGCGCTCCATCGCCTCCTGGACCGTCCAGCGGCCCTCGCCCGAATCGGCGACCCAGTCCTTGAGGTGCGCGAGGTCCTGGCCCTGCGTCTCGAACGCGCTCGCGAGCAGCTCGAGCAGCCAGGACCGGACGACGGAGCCCTGGCCCCAGAGGTCCGCGATCGCCCGGAGATCGAGGCCGTAGCCTGCCGCGTGCAGGATCTCGAAGCCCTCGGCGTACGACTGCATCAGGCCGTACTCGATCCCGTTGTGGACCATCTTCACGTAGTGACCCGAGCCCGCGCCACCGACGTGGAGGTAGCCCTTGGGCGGGGCCAGGGTCGTGAACACGGGCACCAGCGGCTCGACCGCCGCGGCATCCCCGCCGACCATCAGGCAGTAGCCCACCTGGAGGCCCCAGATCCCACCCGACACGCCGGCGTCGACGTAGTTGATTCCCAGCGCCTTGAGCCGCGCGTAGCGGCGCGTGTCGTCGTGGAAGTTGGTGTTGCCGCCGTCGATGATCGTGTCACCCGGCTCGAGGTGCTCGAGCAGGTCCTCGATCTGCGCTTCGGTCGCGTCACCCGCGGGCACCATCACCCAGACGGCGCGCGGCTTCTCGAGCTTCGCGACCAGCTCGGCGACGGTGAACGCCCCGATCGCCCCCTCGGCCTCGATCTCCTTCGTCCGCTCCGGGGTCCGGTTGTAGGCGACGATCTCGTGGCCGTCGCGGAGGAGGCGGCGAGCCATGTTCGCGCCCATCCGGCCGAGGCCGATGAAGCCGATGCGCATGTGGGCATCTCCATGTGGAAGGGCGCGCGACCGACCCTTCCGCTCGATCGACGGTGCCGCCCCTAGAGCATAGGCCCGCTGTGAGCCGATGTCCTCGCCCGATGCCGGCGGTGTCGCCTGGGCCGGCCGCTCAGCCGCCGGGGCCGGCCGCTCGGCCGCCGTGCCCGTGGCCGAGGCCCGGGTCCGACACCCCCACCCGTCCCCGGAGCCCGTCGCGAACGACGCGCCGCCCGATGTCCGCCACGTGGTCCGCCGTGAAGCCGAACGACGCGAAGATGGTCGCCGCGGGGGCGCTCGCCCCGAAGCGGTCGAGCCCCAGGATCGCCCCCTCGTCGCCGGCCCATCGTTCCCAGCCCAGCGAGACCCCGGCCTCCACCGTGACCCGTCTGCGCACCGCCGCCGGCAGCACCGACTCGCGGTAGGCGGCGTCCTGTGCCTCGAACCGCTCCCAGCACGGCAGGCTCACGACGCGGGTCGGGATGCCATCGGCCTCGAGCTGGCCTGCGGCGGCCGCACACAGCTGGAGCTCCGACCCGGTCCCGATCAGGATCAGCCCGGGCTTGCCACCGGACGCCTCGCGCAGCACGTAGCCGCCCCGCCGCACGCCGTCGCGCGCGAGCGCTCGCGTCTCCGGCAGCGTTGGCAGCTTCTGGCGCGTGAACGCGAGCGCCACCGGGCCCGGCCCCGCGATCGACGGTCGCTCCACCGCCAGGGCCCAGGCGGCGACTGCCTCGTTGGCGTCGCCCGGGCGCACGAACCACAGGTTCGGGATGGCGCGCAGCGCCGCGTAGTGCTCCACCGGCTGGTGGGTGGGACCGTCTTCGCCCAGCCCGACCGAGTCGTGCGTCCAGACGTACGCGAGGTGCAGGCCGCTGAGCGCCGCCAGCCGCACCGCGCCGCGCATGTAGTCGCTGAAGGTAAGGAACGTCGCTGCGTACGGCAGAAACCCGCCGTGGTACGCGATCCCGTTGACGATCCCGCCCATCGCGTGCTCCCGGACGCCGAACCGGAGGTTGCGCCCGGCGTGGTCGGCCTCGAAGTGGTCGGGACCGTTGGCCTTGACGTCGGTCAGGTTGGACTCGGACAGGTCGGCGGAGCCGCCGAACAGCTCGGGCATCGCCGCCGCCAGGGCCTGGATCGTGTCCTGGCTCGCGTTCCGGGTCGCCACCTCGGTGCCGGGGTCGTAGCCGGGCAGCGCGGCGTCCCAGTCCGAGGGCAACGAGCCCGCCAGCCGCCGGCGCAGCTCCGCGGCCTCGGCCGGGAAGGCGCTCGCATAGGCGTCGAGCCGCGCGTTCCACTCGGCCACCCGGTCGCGCCCGGCGCCCACCGCCGCGCGAAACAGCTCGCCGGCCTCCTCGGGCACAAAGAAGCTCCGGTCCGGATCCCAGCCGTAGGCCTCCTTGGTCAGCCGGACCTCCTCGACACCGAGCGGGGCGCCGTGCGCCTTCTGGCTGTCGTGCTTGTTCGGGCTGCCGAAGCCGATGTGGGTGCGGACCGCGATGATCGACGGCCGATCGTCGCCCTTGGCCGCCTCGATCGCCGCCGAGATCGCCTCGACGTCGTTGCCGTCCTCGACGCGCAGGGTGTGCCAGCCGTAGGCGGCAAAGCGGCCCAGGACATCCTCGCTGAACGCCCAGGCCGTCGGTCCGTCGAGCTGGATCCGGTTGTCGTCGTAGAGCGCGATCAGCTTGCCCAGCCGCAGGTGGCCGGCGAGCGAGCAGGCCTCCGAGGCGACGCCTTCCTGCAGGTCGCCGTCGGAGCACAGGACGTAGGTCCGGTGGTCGATGATCTCGTGGCCGCGGCGGTTGACCTCGGCCGCCAGTCGCCGCTCGGCGATCGCCATCCCGACCGCGTTGGTGAGGCCCTGCCCGAGCGGTCCGGTCGTCGCCTCCACGCCGGGCGTCAGCCGGTACTCGGGATGGCCGGGCGTGATCGAGCCCCATTGCCGGAACGACTCGAGGTCCTCGAGCGAGACGGCGTACCCGGTGAGATGCAGGAGGGAGTACAGCAGCATCGAGGCGTGGCCGGCCGACAGCACGAACCGGTCGCGGTTGGGCCAGTCGGGCTGGGTCGGCGAGTGGCGCAGGTGTCGGGTCCACAGGGCATACGCCATGGGCGCCGCGCCCATCGGGGCTCCCGGGTGGCCGGAGTTGGCCTTCTGGACGCCGTCGATCGACAGGGTGCGGATGGTGTCGATGGCCAGCTGGTCGAGACGGTTCGCTGCAAGGGTCATCGCTGCCTCCGGCTACGAGACGATGCTCGGTCGCGCGGTCCGCGACCATCGCGCATGGCGGCGGTCAGGCGTCCGGCGAAACGGTGTCTGGGTGGATCAACGGCGGGTTCGGCCGAGGTCCCCATCGTACCCCGCGGGCTATGCTCGTTCCCATGCCCGCGCTGTCCGCGCCGTGCCGCATCCGTCGCCGCCGCCGGGCGGCGGTGGAGCGGCCCCGTGTCGTCGTCGTGGGCGATCTCGTGCTCGACGTCGTGCTGGCGCCGTCGGGCCCACTCGTGCACGGCTCCGACGTCGAGGGGCATGTCCGGGTCCGCCAGGGCGGATCGGCCACCACCACGGCCCGCTGGCTGGGGCGCCTGGGCGTCCGGAGCTCGCTCGTCGGTGCGATCGGCCGCGACGCCGCGGGTCGGGCCCTCGTGACGGCCGTCGCCGCAGATCACGTCACGGTCCACGCGATCCGCGTCGCCGGCGCTCGCACCGGGCGGATCGGCGTGATCGTCGAGCCCGGCGGAGAGCGCTCGTTCGTACAGGATCGTGCGGCCGCCCTTCGCCTGGCGCCGGGTGACCTGCGGCCCGCGTGGTTCGCCGGCGCAGATGCCGTCCACCTGCCCATCTACTCGCTCCTCGATGCGCCGCTCGGCCAGGCGGGGATGGCGGCCATCCGCCTCGCCCGCGCGGCGGGCGCCCTCGTGAGCGTCGATCTCGCCTCGAGCGGCCCGCTGCTCGGGCTCGGCCGCCGGGCTGCCATCGCGCTGGTCGGCGAGGTCGCCCCCGACCTGCTGTTCGCGACCCGGGATGAGGCCCGGGCGGTGCTCGGGTCCAGGCGGGAGGAGCGCCTGCTCCAGCTCTCCCCGGTGGTCGTCCTCAAGCGCGGCCACAAGGGCGCCACGATCCTGGCGCGCCCACCGGTCGTCGCCGCCGAAGGTCACCTCCGCTTCGAGGTCGCGACGACGGCCGTGGCGGTGAGCGACACGACCGGGGCGGGCGACGCGTTCGACGCGGGGTTCCTGTACGGGTGGCTCGATGCCCGCCGGCGCGGCCTCGCCCCCGCAGCCGCCCTGCAGCGCGGCGCCGTGGTCGGCAACCGGGCGGCCCACCGTCACCTGTCCAACCCGCCCGGGGAGCTCACCCTGGGCTGAGCCCGCGATCAACCGTCGCGGACGGTCAGCCCGACGTGCGCGGCGAGGAGCGGCGCGAGATCCACCAGCTGGTCGCGAGCGATCGTCGCGCCGCGGAGGCTGCCGATCCCGCGCACCAGCCGGAGGACGCACCCGGTCAGGTCGACATCGGCCAGCCGAGCGTCGTCGACCACGAGCTCGCCGATCTCGCAGGCCTCGAAGCGCATCGTCCGCACCTTCGAGCCGGTCAGGTCCAGCACGCCGATCGTGCAGCCCTCGAACGCGAGGTCGGTCAGCCGGCCGCGGCTGAGATCGAGCAGGTCGATCTTGCCGCCGCGCAGGCGGACGCTGCTCCAGCCAGCCTCGGCGGCCGTCAGGACCCCGATGCGGTCGTCCTCGAGGAGCGTGTCGCGGACGATCGACGAGGTGAGGTCGACGCTTGCCGCGTGGCATTCCCTGAGCAGGCAGTCGCCGATCCGGCCCCGGGCGAGCACCAGGCCGTCGAGGCGACAGCGCGTGAGGCGGCAGCGCAGGAAGCCCGCGTTGTCCGCGTGCTGGCCCGACAGGTCGAGACCCGCGAAGTCGAGCGCCTCGTAGTCGCCATGTGGCACGAGGGCCCCGCCCGCGTACGGCACCAGCTCCGGGAGCTCGATCGATCGCGCGGGCGGCGGGCGCCGGTCGCGTGCGGCCACCTAGCCACGATCCCCCGGCGTGTCGTCGGCCGGAGGCCCGAGGTGGCGATCGAACCAGTCGAGGACCCGCGTCATCCGGTCGATCCGCCGGTCGATCCGGCCGGCCGCCTGGATCACGTGGAACTCCTCGGGATAGAGCACGTACTCCACCTCGCGGCCCAGCCAGCGCAGCGCCACGAACAGCTGCTCGTTGTCCGACGCGGGGCAGCGGCGGTCGGCCTCCGACTGGAGCAGCAGCAGCGGGGTCCGGATGTTCGCGACGTTGCGCAGGGGCGACTGGCGCCACAGCCGCTCGACGCCGTCGGGCGTGGTCGGGTCGCCCATCCGCGCGGCACGGCAGTACTCGGCCCCCTCGTCGCTGTGCGCCCACGCGGAGACCTGGTTGGTCACGCCGTTCTCCGAGACCGCGGCGCCGAACCGGTCCGTCGTCCCGACCAGCCAGTTGACCATGAACCCGCCGTACGAAAGGCCGAGCGCGCCCAGCCGGCCGGGATCGGCCAGCCCGAGTGCGACCGCGTGATCGAGCGCGGCATGGACGTCGGCCGCATCGACGCCACCCCAGTCCCCCAGCTGAGGCGTGATCCACCCCGCGCCGTAGCTGGCCGAGCCCCGGATGTTGGGCAGCACCACCCGGTAGCCGCGCGCACACAGCAGCGCCACCTCGAGCGAGGGCGCCGGTGACCAGGCGCCGAGCGGACCCCCGTGGACGTCGACGATGGTCGGCAGGGGCCCGTGCCCGGCGCCGGCCGGCGAGGCGATCCAGGTCTCGATCGGGCCGCCCGGTCCGGGTGCCTCGACGACCTGCATCCGTGGCCACGCGAGCCCGGTCGTCCACGACGATCCGAGCGTCGTCACGGGCCGGACGATGCCGGAGGTCTCGACGCGGCACAGCTCGGGTGGCCGCGCCCCCACCGTGGCCGTCACGGTCACCCGGCCATCGGCGACGGCCAGCGTCTGGCACATGAGGTCGCCGGTCGCGAGCCGGACGGGCGCGCCGGCCGGACCGCCCGTCTCCGGGTCGAACGGGAAGCGCCAGGGATGGGTCCGACCCCGTTCGGTCACCAGCGCGACGAGCGACCGGCCACCGTCCCAGACCGGGCCCGGACGCGACTCCGTCATCCAGCCCGTGAGGTCGGTGTCCGCCCAGTTGCCGATCGGCAGATCCAGGTCGGGCGCCAGCGGGACCGGCGTGCCGGAGCCGTCGCCCGGCCCGACGAACAGCGTCGGGGCGATGTCGTCGAACGGCAGCTCGACGTCCACCCCGACGCCCGAGATCCAGCCGCCGTCGGGCGACCACGCAGGCGCGCGGACCGGCCCGCGCAGGGCGAGGATCTCGCGTGGGGCGGCCGGCTTCGAGGATCGGCCACCGACCTCGACCTGCCAGATCGACGCCCGCGGGTGGCGGTCTCCGTCCTCGCGCGGGTCGGCGACGACGGCGATCGCCCGTCCGTCCGGCCGCCACGCGATCCCCGACACGCCGCCGTCGAGCTCGGACAGCCGGTGCGCCCGGCCGGTGCCATCCGCGGGCACGACGTGAAGCTGGCTGCGGCGATCGAGGTAGCCGTGCTCGTCGTAGCGGTAGTCGAGGCGGGTGATCCGGCGGGCCAGCGGCTCACCCCGGCCTGGCCGGTCGCCCACGATGAACCGCTCCGGGCCGGTCTCGGCCGTGAACGCGATCCACCGGGCGTCGGGCGACCACGCGATCTCGCCCGGGGACAGGGCGCCCAGGGCCAACGTGATCGGCTCGCCCCCCTCGAGGTCGAGCACCCGGATCGTGGCCCGCGCGTCGTCGTCCGCCGGGTCGCGCCGGGTGAACGCCACCCGGCGGCCGTCGGGCGCGATGACGGGGCGCACGTCGCGGAACCGGCCGGTCGTCAGGCGGCGCGGCGCCCGCCCACCGCGGTCACCGGTGCCGCCCGTGGCGGGACCGCCGCCGTTCCTCGGGCGGCCTCCGTCGCCGTGACGGCCGCCGTCGCCGTGACGGCCGCCGGCGAGCGGCACGAGCCACAGGCTCGACCCGTAGCGAGCGCCGTCCACGACCCGTCGCGTGAGGATCGCGAACGAGCCGTCGGGTGCCAGATCGTGCTCCTCGACGACCACCTGGCGGCGGAGGATGCCGGGCGTGGGCTGCCGGCGGGGCCGGCGCCTGGTGTCAGCCATCGCCGATGAGCGTAGCGGTTCGGCGGTACGCTCACCTCGTGTTGCGCGCCGATCGCCTCGTCATCGCACCGGTCGTGTCGGCCGCCATCCGCGACGGCCGGCCGGTGGTCGCGCTCGAGTCCACCCTGATCAGCCACGGCCTGCCGTACCCGCAGAACGTCGAGGTGGCCACGGCGTCCGAGGCGGCGGTCCGTGCGGCCGGGGCCGAGCCCGCCACGGTCGCGATCAACGACGGGTGCCTCCTCGTCGGACTGTCACCGGCCGAGCTCGAGGCTCTCGCCACCGCGCCGTCGGGCAGCGTTCGGAAGGTGTCGCGCGCCACCCTGGGCGCGGCCATCGCCGGCGGTGGCTGGGGAGCGACGACGGTGGCGGCCACGATGATCGCCGCGCACGCGGCCGGCATCCGGGTGTTCGCGACCGGGGGCATCGGTGGCGTCCATCGTGGCGCGCTGGAGCGGATGGCGGGCGGCATGCCGCCCACCCTGGATATCTCGGCGGACCTCGACGAGCTCGCCCGGACCCCGGTCGCCGTGGTGTGTGCCGGCCCCAAGGCGATCCTCGACATCCCGCTCACGCTCGAGTACCTCGAGACGCACGGGGTGCCGGTCGTGGCGGTCGGGATCGACGAGGTACCGGGCTTCTACGCGCGCGGCAGTGGCTTCGCCGCGCCGATCGTCGTCCCGGACACCGGTGCGGCGGCCGACGTCGTGCTCGCGCACGACGAGATGGGGCTCGCATCGGGCGTGCTCGTCTGCACCCCGGTGCCGGAGGCGGACGCGCTTCCCGATGACGTGACCCGTGCGGCCGTGGAGCGAGCCGTGCGCGAGGCCGACCACATGGGCGTTGGCGGCTCCGCGCTCACGCCGTGGCTGCTGGCGCGCGTGGCGTCGATCACCGAGGGCGCCTCGGTGCGCGCGAACACCGCTTTGATCATCCATGACGCGCAGGTCGGCGGCGAGCTTGCCGTCGAGCTCGCCGCACGAGGCGCCCACCGAGCCCAGGCCTGAAACCCGTGCGGTCGTCGCCGCGTCGCCTTGTGTGCGGCCGGGGCGCTGGCTACACTCGCGACGACCGCCATCGTCCGGTTCCGCGCTGTCGCGCCCCGCTTCCTGGCTCGCTGGACCGGACGACAGGCTCGTAGTTGCTGAGCGCCGACCCGGGGGCGGCGAGCGCCTCGGCGAGGGAGCAGCGAATGCGGATCTACGAGGGCAGCCCGCGCCAGGACTTCGAAGAGGTCTTCCGGTCCATCGGGGCATTCCTGGACAGCCGGGGCGTGCGCGACATCCTCCTGCTCGAGGTTCCGGACGGGTTCATCGTGCAGGGCCTCGCAGCGGCCGGGGTCGCCGGCAGCAGCTGGTCGGAGTCCGTCGGTTCCATCGCGAAGGAGACGCTGAGCTTCCTCGACGACGACATCGCCCGGTTCATGGAGGAGGCGGGTGCCCGCCGCGGGTCCGGTGCTCCGGAGGGCGCACATGCCGGTCCGTACGAGTCGGCCCTCCGCGTGATCGGGCGCTGGGTGGACGAGGAGCGGCCAAAGGACGTGTTCCTGTTCGAGCAGGACGGCGCCTACGTGGTCAGGCTGCAGATCGCCGGCCAGGCGGGTCCCCACCACGAGCTGGCCGAGTTCACCAAGGACGACATCGCCGAGCTCATCGCCCGTGGCCCGACGCTGCGGTCGCAGCCCAGGCCGGCGGCCGCACCGGCGGCCGCCCCGCCCGCCAGCACCCCACCGACGGGCGCGCCGGCCGGTTGACGGGCCGCTCCGCTGCTGGCGGACCGGCGCCACAGCAGGCACAATCATCGTCTGACGTCATAGCGAAGGAGGCCCACTCGATGAAGGCGCTGCGGACGGTAGCCGTCGCGCTCGGGGTCACCCTGGGTGCGCTGATCGTGATCCCCCTGGTCGTGCTGGCCGGACTGTTCGTGTGGCTCAAGCTGACCGAAGAAGACGACGAGGAGGCGCTCGAGCTCGAGCAGGAGGGCGCCTGATCCTCGAACCGCATCCGGCCGGCCCCCTGCCGGCCGGTCTGGCCTCCCGGCCTTCGACGCCCGCCGGAACGGCGGGCGTCTCCGTGTCTGCCGCCGGCAGCCGACCCCGCGCGACCGAGACGCCGCCGACGGAGCACGGGGCCGTGCGCAACGCCACGCCGGCGAGGTCGTTCCCGGGGAGCACGCAACCGTCGGCCACGGCTCGTCGACTGGCCGAGGCCGGAGTCCTCGCGACCGCGCTCATCTGGTCGGCGAACTTCGTCGTGGCCAAGGCCGCGATCGGCGTCCTGGGACCGTTCACCTTCACGGGTGCCCGCTACGCGGTGGCATCGGTCACCCTGCTCGCGATCCTCTGGCTGCGCGAGCGCCGCCTGCGGCCGCCGCCCGGTCAGCTGGCGATCCTGCTGGGTCTGGGTCTGCTCGGCTTCGGGGGCTACCAGGTGCTGTGGACCGTCGGGTTGACCCGGATCAGCGCCGGCGACTCGGCGCTCATCGTGGCGGCCTCGCCCGTGCTCACCGCGCTGCTCGCGAGCGCCGTCGGGATGGACCAGCTCACGCTTCCCAAGGCGCTGGGCGCGCTGATCGCGTTCGCGGGGGTGGCCGTCGTCGTCGCCGCGGGACAGGGTCTCGCGCTGGGGGCGTCGCTCACTGGCGACGCGCTGACGCTGGGCGCCGCAACCCTGTGGGCGATCTACACGGTCGGAGGGACCCGCGTGCTCCGCCGGGTCGATCCGCTCCAGGCCACGACGTGGACCGTGATCGGCGGGTCGCTGGTGCTCGTCCCGCTGGGGATCGGCGAGGTCGTCCTGCGCCCGGCGTCGGGCGCCTCGCTCGAGGTCGTTGCCGGCATCGTGTACTCGGGAGCGCTGGCTGCCGCGATCGCCAACGTGTTCGTGTTCAACGCGATCCGGTACGTCGGACCGACCCGCGCGACCGCGATGCAGCTGCTCGTTCCCGCGGGCGCGGTGGTGCTGGGCGCCGCGTTCCTCCACGAGCCGCTCGGGCCGGGCCAGCTGGTGGGCGGCCTGGTGATCGTGCTGGGCGTGGGCCTCACCCGTCGCGCGTCGATCGTGCCCTCGCGCGTGTCGGCGCGATTGGTGCGGGCCAGGCCGTGACCGCCAGGCGTCCCGAACCGCCCGGTGAGCCCTCGTCGACGATCGTCTCGCCGGTCCCCGTGCCGGCCCGGCGCCCGGGTCAGCCGCCGCTGGCGGTGCTCGTGGACTACGACGGCACCATCGCCCAGACCGACGTGTCGGACGTGATCCTGAGCGAGTTCCTTCCGGCCGACCTGCTGGCGCAGGCCATCACGTACGAGGCCGGTGGGATGGGATCGCGTCGGCTGATGGCCTGGGAGACAGCGCGCTTCGATAGCGACCCGGTCGCGATGCTCGCCGTGGCGGCCGGGCAGCCGCACGACCAGGGGTTCCGCTCGTTCGTCGAGCGGGCCCTTGCTGCGGGCGTCCCGGTCGAGGTCGTGTCGGACGGGTTCGGCTTCTTCATCGAGCCCGCGCTGCGGGCGCTCGGTGTCCCGCCGGTCCCGGTGGTCACGGCCTCCACGACCTTCGGACCGGCTGGCGCGCGGATCGCCTTCCCCAACGGCAACCCCGACTGCCTCGTGTGCGGCACCTGCAAGCGCAACCGCGTCCTTGCCCACCAGGCCGCCGGACGCGCGGTCGCGTTCGTCGGCGACGGGGCGACCGACCGCTACGCGGCCGGTCACGCGGACATCGTGTTCGCGAAGCACACGCTCGAGCGGATCTGCCGTGCGGCGGGCTGGCCCTACCGGCCATGGACCGAGTTTGCCGAGCTGGACGCCTGGCTCGAGCAGACGCTCGCGGCGTTTCGGGCCGACCCGTCGTCGATGCCGGGTCCACGGGCCAGGCCGCTGTTCTGCGGCGCGGAGGTGTGGGGGCCCGGTCGCGTGGATCCCCCTGCGGGCTGAGCCTCTCGGCCCCGTCTTCGCCCCTCGGCCCCCTCGGCCCCCTCGGCCCCCTCGGCGGCCCCTCGGCCCCGCTCGGCGCCCCTCGGCCCCGTCGGCGCCCCTCGGCCCCGTCGGCGCCCCTCGGCCCCGTCGGCGCCCCTCGGCCCCGTCGGCGCCCCTCGGCCCCGTCGGCGCCCCTCCTCCAGCGTCCCACTCCCGCGTCCCTCGACCCATGCCTCACAGACCTGACATCGAGCCCCAACCCCGGCGCGAGCGCCCCTCCCGGCTGAAACGTGCCCAAGAGGCACGCTTGACGCCCCAGGCCGACCACCGGACGAGAATTCCGGACGCTCGGTCCGGAGTCGTTGCCTGTCAGGCCTGGTCAGGCGGGGAGCGGCCAGCCGAGGAGCGGCGCCATCACTTGCCGAGGCCGACGCCCCGGGGCGGCCCTGGCAGGATCTCGGCACGCCCGGCCTCCACCCGGATCCAGAGGATGCCCGGGCCCGGCCAGCGAGCACCGGCCCCATGCAGTGCGTCGACCATGTCGCGGGTCCTGGCCGGATACGCGGCGCGGAGCGTTGCCTCGTAGGTCCCCGCAAGCTCCCGCAGGGCTCGCGTCGAGCGCAGCACGAGCATCCGCGAGGTTGTCGGCTCACCGCGTCGGGCGGCGGCCCGCCAGGCGGGGGAGGAAATGAGGGACATCTCCTTTTCACGATGCCAGCGAACCTGCTGCTCGAGCCTCCGGACTTCGCTGTGGACCTCGGTCGCGACGAGCAACGTCGATGCGCGCTCGGCGAGCACCAGGTCGATGACGCCCCTGGCCGGGCGCGTCACGGGCATCTCGGGCATCGCCAGCCAGCGGGGATGGAGCCCCCGGAGCAGGACCTCCACCATGGCCGCCTGGAGATGGTCGCGGATGCGGGGCCCTGTTGTCGGATAGAGCCGGATGGACAGGTCGGCGCCGAGGACCGTTGCCAGCGCGGCAAGCGTGGCGACGCTCGGGGCCCTTGCTCCGGTCTCGATGCGACCTTCGAACGAGGGATCGATCCCTGCAGCGTTCGCGAGGGCGGCCCGCGTCAGCGCCGCATCCTGCCGCAGGGATTGAACGGCCTTCCCGATCGCCCTTCGGGTCTCGAGGTCGCAGATCCGAATCTCGCGCTCGAGCTTCGTTCGGCCCATCGGATGCCTCCCGGCGGCTCCTCACGGTGGATCCTCACCGGCGGGCGATGCCTGCCAGTCAAGCACGCCGGGCTAAACCCGCCCTTATCCGTGGCCTGGGTCGTCCATGGCGCGACGCCCTGCCCGTGGGACCGGTCCAAGCCCGGAAGGGGTACCGGGTCGTCGGTTGGGATGGAATCGCTTGCCTCGGGGACCAGCAACCGGGCCGGCCACCGAGCCTGGACATGACGCGGTGGACTGGCATCGACACCCTCCGAGCGACGACCCTCGTCCGGCAACACCATCGCGATCCCAGCGGGGACGATCCTGGGTGGGGGGCGACAACCCCACGCGGGACGACAACCCCACGCGGTACGACGATCCTGGGCGGGACGAAAGCAACCACGCGGGACGACGACCCCACGCGGGACGACGATCCTGGGCGGGACGAAAGCAACCACGCGGGACGACGACCCCACGCGGGGAACCATCCAGGGCGGGAAGACAGCCCCACGCGGAGCGACAACCCACGTGGAACGACGACCCCACGCGGGGAACCATCCAGGGCGGGACGACCGCCCCACGCGGAACGACAGCCCCACGCGGGACGAAGCAACCACGCGGACGACGACCCCACGCGGGACGACGACCCCGCGCGGGCGATGACGCCTGGCCCGGCAGCGCCGGCGCGAGCCCCGGTGCGCCGCCTACCAGCCCTCCCAGTGCGCGAAGTCGGCGAACGGCACCCAGCCCCGCCGCAGCGACGGCGATCGCGTGTCGGGCAGCGAGCGGCCGACTGGCATGACCCCGATGGGCACGAGCTCGTCCGGGATGCCCAGGACGGCGCGCAGCGGCTCGATGCCGTCGACCGGGCCCGCGAACCCGGAGCCCAGACCCTCGTTCACCGCGGCGAGCATGATCGTCTGCATCGTCGCACCGACGTCGACCCACCAGAACGGGACGGGCCAGTCGATCTCCGTGCCGTCGTCGCGAAGCTTGTCGGGCTCTCGGTAGCGGCGGTGGTAGATCGCCTCGCTGACGCACGGCACGAACTGCGCCGCGCACTCGCTGATCCACGGCCCGAAGGCCGGCTCGTACTCGGCCTCCCCGCACACCCGGGCGACCTCGCGCCGGCGCTCAGCGTCGGTCACGACGACCAGCCGCTGGCCCTGGCTGAACCCCGCCGACGGCGTCCGCTGGGCGAGCCGCGCGATGCGCTCGATCACCTCGCGCTCCACTCCGCCCTCCGCGAACCGGCGGACGGCCCGGCGGCCCATGACGACGTCGATGAACTCCACCTCGGCCTCCTGCTCCTGTGCCGCCCGCTGGGCGATCGGTTCCTGCCCGGGCTCGCGGGGTCGTCACCATCATGCCGCCGCTTGACCTCGACCCGGCCCGTTGTCGAGCGATCCACGGCGCACCTGGTCGAGCGCGCACGGCACCGTCGCCCGGCCGGGCCGCCGGCATTGGCCGAGCGCACACGGCGCGGCCACCGCGCACCGCCGCACCAAGCCGTCTGGCGGCTGCCATGGCCGGCATCGGCACCGGACTGCAACTTGTCCCGCGCAGGGCCGAACCGGTAGCATTGGAAAAACCCCGGAGGACCTGACCTGTGGCGAAGTATGTCTTTGTGACCGGAGGCGTCACCTCCTCACTCGGCAAGGGCATCACCGCCGCCAGCATCGGCCGGCTGCTCAAGGCGCGGGGGCTCAAGGTCTCGGTCCTCAAGCTCGACCCGTACATCAACGTCGACCCGGGCACGATGAGCCCCTACCAGCACGGCGAGGTGTTCGTCACCGACGACGGAGCCGAGACCGACCTCGACCTGGGTCACTACGAGCGGTTCATCGACGAGAACCTGTCCCAGGGCTCAAACGTCACCACCGGTCGCATCTACCAGGCGGTGATCGCCAAGGAGCGCCGCGGCGACTACCTGGGCGGCACGGTCCAGGTCATCCCGCACATCACCAACGAGATCAAGGAACGGATCACGCGCGTCGCGCGGACAGGCGAGCCGGACGTCGTGATCGTCGAGGTGGGCGGCACGGTCGGCGACATCGAGAGCCTGCCATTCCTCGAGGCGATCCGCCAGATGCGCAAGGACCAGGGTCGCGCGAACGTGCTCTACGTCCACGTCACGCTCCTGCCGGCCCTGGCCGCCACGGGCGAGCTGAAGACCAAGCCAACGCAGCACTCGGTCAAGGAGCTTCGCGGGATCGGCATCCAGCCCGACGTCATCGTGCTTCGCTCGGACAGCGAGGTGCCGGACGAGATCCGGGAGAAGATCGCCCTGTTCACCGACGTCGACGTGGATGCGGTCATCCCGGCGCCGACGGCCGAGACGATCTATGAGGTCCCGCTCCAGTTCGAGGCCTTCGGATTCGGCCGGCTGCTCGTCCGCGAGCTGGGCCTGGGCGATCCCGAGGCCGTGCCCGACCTGGCCGGCTGGCGGGCGCTGGTGGCGCGCATCAAGACACCCAAGCCGTCGCTCGAGATCGCGCTGGTCGGCAAGTACATCGAGCTTCCCGACGCCTACCTCTCGGTCACCGAGTCGCTCAAGCACGCGGCCTGGGCGAACGGCGTTGATGCCCACGTCCGCTGGGTCGACAGCGAGACGCTGACCGCGGACAACGTGTCAGAGCGGCTCGCCGGGGCGGCGGGCGTGCTGGTGCCGGGCGGGTTCGGGCATCGAGGCATCGAGGGCAAGGTCCTGGCGGCCCACTGGGCCCGAAGCCACGGGCTCCCGTACCTCGGCCTGTGCCTGGGCCTCCAGTGCGCGGTGATCGAGTTCGCGCGCGAGGTCATCGGCTCCCAGGACGTCAACTCGACCGAGTTCGACATGTTCACCGCGAACCCGGTGATCGACTTCATGCCCGACCAGCGGGACGTCGAGGACAAGGGCGGCACGATGCGGCTGGGCCTGTATCCGGCGAAGCTGCTGGCGGGGTCCAGGGCGCGCGCCGTGTACGGCGAGGAGGTCGTCTACGAGCGCCACCGCCACCGGTTCGAGGTCAACAACCGGTACCGCCAGACGCTCGAGGCCGCAGGCATGGTGCTGTCCGGCGTCTCGCCCGACGGCCGGCTGGTCGAGATCGTCGAGCTGCGAGACCACCCGTGGTTCGTGGCCAGCCAGTTCCACCCGGAGTTCAAGTCCCGGCCGGAGCGGCCGCATCCGCTGTTCCATGGCTTCGTGTCCACCGCGCTCGCACTGCTGGAGGGCCGTGCGCCGCGCCTGACCCCGGTCGGGCCGGGCCTCGACCACGATGCAGGGACGCGGGGGCCGGGCGACGTCCCGGCAGCTGACCTGCCGGCGGAGACTGCGCCAGCACCCTGACTCCGGCGCCCGGGGCGGTCGCCCGCGCCCGGCTACGAGATCGACCGGCTACGAGATCGACCGGCGACGAGATCGACCGGCGACGGCCGCGCCCGGCAACGAGATCGACCGGCTACGGGATCGAGCGGTAGAGGCGGACGAAGGTCGCCTCGAAGCCGAGCCCCGGCCAGGTCCGGCTGGCCTCGAGGTTCGCGGTCCGCCAGTCAGCGGCCACCCATGGGTAGCCGGCATCGCGCGCCCAGGCGATGGCGGACGCCCCGAGGGCCCGCCCGGCTCCCAGGCCGCGCGCCTCGGGGAGCACGGCGGCATGGCCGAGGAACCCGGCGCGTTCCGGGCGGATCAGGCCCGTGTTCGTGCTCGACAGCTCGAGCGAGCACGCGATCGCCGAACCCACCACCCGTGCTTCATGCTCGGCCACGAAGGTGGCGAACCGCGGGTCGTCGAAGCCGTCCTCGAGCTCGGCCCGCATCGCCTCGAGCCGTGGCACCGGCAGCCCCGAGAACACGGGTGACCGGGCCTGATGCTCCGGCAGGACGAGCTCCAGGACGGCCAGCGCCGGGATGTCCGGGCGCTCCGCCCGGCGGACGGTGAGGCCGACGGGAAGCGAGGCTGCAAACGAGGGCTCCGGAGACTCGCGCAGGGCGTGGACGTGCTGGTACCCGAAACCGAGCCGCAGCCAGGCGTCCACGAGGGCGGCATCCGTCGCCGGAACGAGGAGGTAGTGCCGTGACGAGCCCTCCTCCATCCAGCGGGCCGCCGCGACCCGGTACAGCTCACGGGCGACCTCCGGCTCGGTCACCGCGTGACCCCCGGACTCGACCCAGACGTTTGGTCCCCAGATCCCCGCGTCGCGCGGCGTCCCCACGAGGTAGCCGACGACCGCGCCGGCCCGGAGGGCCACGGCTCCCGACGCCGCCCCGCTCGCCCACGCTCGTGCGATCTCGAGCCGCGCTCGCGCCGGGTCCTCGAACGCCGGATCGAGGCCGGGCGAGGCGGCGCGATGCCTTCGATGGCGAGCCGCCAGGATGTCGGCCGCGGCGTCGAGCCACGAGGCATCGAATGCTCGGACCTCGATACGCATGCGGGCATCATGCCCGACCGCGAGCGCCCGATCGGGGCGCGGGTCAGGGCCGCGACGCCGGCCGACGGCTCCGAACGCCGCGGGCCCTCACAACGCCGCGGGCCCTCACCGGTTCAGGGCCACTCGGGCCCGACGCCACGTCACTCGCGCTCGCCGGATCATTGACGGACCGAGACGGTGCGCGATATCCTCAACCCATCCCCATCGGCCGCGCGCGACGGCTTCCCGATTCCGCGCGCAACGGCCCGTGGCGGGACCCAATCGCCGACCGCCGTGACGTTGCTCCGGTGCCGGCCCCTACCCCTCAAGCAGGTCTGCCCACCCCTATGCCGAATGGTTCCGACCAGCGGCCGAGCCGCAATCGCCGGCCGCGCCGTCGATCCCAGACAAGCCGTCTCCCGGTCACCGAGCAGGACGAGGTCGCCGAGCTCGAGGCGGCGCGCGAGCGCAACGACCTCGACGTCCGCGACCTGCGCGAGATGTCGGTCAAGGAGCTGCGCGAGGTCGGCGCACGCCTCGAGATCGACGGCGGTGCCCAGCGACGCGAGGACCTCGTCGACCAGATCCTCCAGGCGCAGACCGAGCGCGCCGGCCTCGATTACGCCTTCGGCATCCTCGACATCGTCGACGAGGGTTACGGGTTCATGCGACGCCACGGCCTGCTGCCGAGCGGCGAGGACGTCTACGTCTCGTCCAGCCAGGTCCGCCGGTTCGGGCTGCGCGTGGGTGATCGGGTCACCGGTGCCGTGCGCGCCCCGCGCGAAGGCGAGAAGTACTGGGGACTGATCCGGGTCGACACGGTCAACGGGGTGGACACGGAATCCGCGCGCCGTCGTCCGTACTTCAACGACCTCACGCCGATCCACCCCATCGAGCTCATCAACCTCGAGTCGGATCCCAAGAACCTCAGCCAGCGGCTGGTCAACCTGGTCAACCCGCTGGGCAAGGGCCAGCGCGCGCTGATCGTCAGCCCGCCCAAGGCCGGCAAGACGATGCTGCTCAAGAGCATCGCGAACGGCATCACGGCCAACTACCCGGACATCCTGTTGATGGTCGCGCTCATCGGGGAGCGACCCGAAGAGGTGACCGACATGCGTCGGTCGGTGCACGGCGAGGTCATCAGCTCCACGTTCGACGAGCCCACCGAGAACCACACGCACGTGGCCGAGATGGCCCTCGAGATCGCCAAGCGTCAGGTGGAGACCGGTCGCGACGTGGTGATCCTGCTCGACTCGATCACGCGGCTCGCGCGCGCCTACAACCTGGCCCTCCCGCCGAGCGGGCGAACCCTGTCGGGCGGCATCGATCCGATCGCCCTCTACCCACCCAAGCGTTTCTTCGGGGCGGCACGCAAGATCGAGGAAGGCGGGTCGCTCACGATCATCGGGACCTGCCTGGTCGACACCGGCTCGCGCATGGATGACGTGATCTACGAGGAGTTCAAGGGCACCGGCAACAGCGAGCTCATCCTCGATCGCAAGCTTGCGGAGAAGCGCATCTTCCCGGCCATCGACGTCCAGCGCTCCGGCACCCGACGCGAGGAGCTGCTGCTCGAGGAAGGCACGCTCAAGATGGTCTGGACGATGCGCCGGATGCTGTCCGCGGTGGGCACCAACGAGGGCATCGAGCTGCTGCTCAACCGGATCGCGAAGACCGAGACCAACGCCCAGTTCCTGGGGACGCTGACCAAGAGCCTCGACTGACGAACCGGCGCCGCCGGCGTCTCGCAGGCCGCGCGGCCAAAGATTTACGCAGGTTCGGGACCAAGGACCCGAACGCGGCAACCTTCGGCCTGCGCCGGCGGGGGTCAGGCGTTTGCAGGCCCCGACGCCGGTCTGGTACGGTTGCGGCCGCGAGTTGGTGGTTGGCCCGGTGTCCGGGATCGACCTCGGGGGTTAACCAGAAGGACCCTTCGCGACCCCGGAAGATCGGCCCGACGCCAGGTGGCGATGACGTTCCTTGGCCCGATCTTCGTGCCAGGAGACCGTATTGCAGAAGCCCACGGCTGGCGCCTACCGCACGACGTCGCGTCACCGATACGCACGTGCGGCCCGGGCTCCGCTCGCCGCCCGCCTCAATCGCCACAGCATCCGGGTCGTCCGCGCGCTCCAGGGCGACCTGCGTCGGCGCATCTCCATCAACCCCGGCCCGCTGGTGCGGATGCTCGCGGGTGCGTTCCGTCCCCTGACCTCGGCCGAGCGGCTGCTCCCGATCACGGTGGCCGCGATCGTCGCGGTCGCGTCGCTCATCGCCTTCCTGCCCGCCGGCTCACGAGGAGCGGTGGGCAGCACGCAGGGCGCGGGCAGCGACGTCCGGATCTCGATCAGCGGCCGCGTCGGCGGGTACGAGGACGTCGTCACTCCGCCCGTCGGTGGCACGGACGGCAGCGGCCCCGATGGGAACGCGGAGGTGCTCGGCTTCCAGGGCTCCGCCTCGGCCAGCTTCCAGCCGGTCACGCTGCCTGGCGACATCGTCACGAACCCCGGCACCGAGGTCGCCTCGCTGGAGCCCGGCCCGGTCCTCGACGACGGAACCCTGCTCACCGGCTACGCGCCCAACACGACCGTCGAGGATGGCTCGGACCTGATCCAGACCTACAAGGTCAGGTCCGGCGACACCCTGGTCGAGATCGCGCACCGGTTCGGCGTGTCGATGATGACCCTGTGGTGGGCGAACAAGCTGGAGTCGAAGGACGCGCTGCACGTCGGTCAGGTGCTGCGGATCCCGCCGGTCTCGGGCCTCGTCTACACGGTCAAGGCCGACGACACGCTCGACTCGGTGGCGGCCCAGTACAAGGTCCACGCCTCGGACATCGTGAGCCTCAACGGGCTCGAGGATCCCACCCTGGTGGTGGGCCAGGTCCTGATCCTGCCAGGTGCCAAGGGCGCGCCGCTCCCGACCCCGAAGCCCACCCCGAAACCGGCTCCGAGGTACCCCTCCTCGAGCTCGTCGGGCGGGTCCAGCCCGACCCAGGTCAGGTACTCGGGCGGGCGGTTCCACTGGCCCGTGATCGGGGGTGGCAACTACATCAGCCAGTACTTCCACTCCGGCCACGAGGCGATCGACATCGCGGCCGACTACGGGTCGAAGGTGGTGGCGGCGGCCTCGGGCAGGGTGACCTTCGCCGGGTGGAAGTCGAACGGCGGCGGGTACCAGGTCTGGATCTCGCACGGCGGCAACCTCTACACGACCTACAACCACATGTCGGCGATCACCGTCGCCAACGGTCAGGCGGTGTCCAGGGGCCAGCAGGTGGGGCGCATCGGGCAGAGCGGAAATGCCACCGGCCCGCACCTCCACTTCGAGGTCTGGATCGGGCCGATCTGGGACGGCGGCACCCGCGTCAACCCGCTGAACTACTTCTGATCCGCGGCCGCTGACGCGGCGGCCCGGACGCCGATTGCGCCGGGGCCGCCCCGGTGGGCCCCGGGGGCCGTGCGACAATGCCGCCAATGTTCCTCGATAGCGTCCGCATCGTCGTGCGTGCCGGTGCCGGCGGCGACGGGGCGTCCACGTTCCGCCGCGAGGCCCACGTCCCGCGCGGCGGTCCCGATGGCGGCGACGGCGGGCGCGGCGGGTCGGTCCACCTGCGCGTCGACGTCGGCCAGACGACCCTCCTGGATTTCCGCTTCCGGCACGAGTTCAAGGCCACGCCCGGTGGACGTGGCGAACGGTCGCGGCGCCACGGCAAGGCCGGCGACGACCTCGTCCTGGCGGTGCCGCCCGGGACCGCCGTGCTCGACGACGAGAGCGGCGCCCTGCTCGCCGACCTCGTGGCCGTCGGGCAGGACGTGATGATCGCGCGCGGCGGTCGAGGCGGCCTCGGCAACACGCATTTCGCGACGGCCACCCACCAGGCGCCTCGGCATGCGCAGAAGGGCGAGCCCGGTGAGGCGCGGTCGGTCCGGCTGGAGCTCCGCCTGATCGCCGACGTCGGGCTGGTCGGCTTGCCCAACGCCGGCAAGTCGACCCTGCTCGCGGCGCTGACCGCGGCACGCCCGAAGATCGCGTCCTATCCGTTCACCACGCTCGAGCCAAATCTGGGCGTGATGGACATGGGCATTGACGACGGCCGGCGGCCCACGATCGCCGACGTCCCGGGTCTGATCGAGGGCGCCTCCACGGGAGCCGGGCTGGGACACGCCTTCCTGCGCCATGTCGAGCGGACGAGGGTGCTGGTCCACGTGGTCGACGGGTCGGCCCGCGATCCGCGCTGGGATCACGACGTGATCCGCGACGAGCTCCGCGCCCACGACCCGGCGCTGCTCGCCAAGCCGCTGCTGGTCGCGTTCAACAAGCTGGACCTGCCCGCCGCCGTCGAGGCCTGGCCGGCGTTCCGCGCGGCGATGGGCGAGGCGGGGATCACGGCGCTTGCGATCTCCGCCGAGGCGGGCACGGGGCTCGACGAGCTCCGGGCTGCGGTGGGGGACCTCCTGCCCGACGCGGTGGGGCTGGCCGAGCCGCCCGACCCGGCCGGCGTCGTGGTCCACCGGCTGGAGGCGGCGGGCGACGGCTTTGCGCTCGATCGTGATTCGGGCATCCTGCGTGTTCGGGGGAAGCGAATCGAGCGCCTCGTCGCGCAGACCAACTTCGACAATGAGGAGTCCGCCCAGCGGTTCCAGCGTGAGCTCGCGCGCACTGGCATCGACGGCGCGCTGCGCGCGGCAGGGGTCCGGCCCGGCGACCTCGTCCGGATCGGCGCGTCCGAGCTGGAATGGGAGCCGAACGAGGACGACGCTTGAACGGCCGCGCGGATGCCGTGGACCCGCCTGCCCCGCTCGTCCCCGGATCGCTCGGGATCCTGGGCGGCACCTTCGACCCGATCCACCACGGTCACCTCGCGATCGCGGAGGAGGCCCGCGAGGCGCTCGGTCTCGAGCAGGTGCTGTTCGTCCCGGCCGGCACCCCGCCCCACAAGCCTGGCCGACCGGTAACCGCCGCCGGGCACCGGCTCGCGATGGTCGAGCTGGCCATCGCGGGCAACCCGTCCTTCGCCGCGAGCCGGATCGAGATCGACCGCGACGGCCCCTCGTACACCGCCGCCACGCTCGAGGCGATGCGCTCGGCCGGCCACCGGGACCTCTGGTTCATCCTCTCCAGCGAGGCCCTCGCGGGGCTGCCGGGCTGGCACCGGCCGGATCGCGTGCTGGAGCTGGCGCGGCTGGCGGTCGTGCCCCGTGGTGGCGCCACGACCCCGGACGCCGCCTGGCTCGAGGCGCGCTTCCCGGGTCGCGCGGATCGGTTCGCGTTCCTGTCCGGGCCCCTGTTGCCGATCTCCGGTAGCGTGGTGCGGCGCCGGGCGGCGGCCGGACGGTCGATCCGCTACCTCGTCCCCGAGCTGGTCGCGTCCTATGCGGCCGACCACCGGCTGTATCGCGAACCCGTAGCGCCGCAAGGAGGATCCTGAGCACGTGACCAGGCCCGCTGCCCCGTCCACCGCACCCCGCCCGGATGGCCTGCCTGCACGCGATACCGCGGCGCCCGCTGCCGACCGCGCGTCGCTCGACCTCGCCCGGCGGATCGTCGAGCTCGCGGAGGACAAGAAGGCGGCCGACATCGTGCTCCTCGACCTGGGCGGGTTGACGACCGTGGCCGACGCCTTCGTGATCTGCTCGGGTGGCTCCGAGCGCCAGATCGACGCGATCGCCGACGGGGTCCTGGCCGGCCTGCGGGACGAGGGTGTCAAGCCGATCGGCCGCGAGGGGAACCCGGCATCGCACTGGGTGCTGCTCGACTACGGCGCGGTCGTCGTCCACGTGTTCACCCCGCCGGAGCGCGACTACTACCAGCTCGAGCGCCACTGGTCCGCGGCGCGCACCGTGCTGCGCGTGCAGTAGCGATCGACAAGCGCCCCGGGTACCCGGTCGGGGTGCCTGACCGCGGCCGGTTGGTGGGGTACCGGCAGCGGCGGTACCCCTGGGTCATGTCCTGCGCGCACCGCCCTTCATAGCATCGGCCACAGGTCGTTGGTCATCAAGGCCGGCGCCACCGGAGATGGACCCGATGTCGGGCCTGCGAGATCGCTGCCCTGGTTGCAGCCGCCGCCTCATCATCACGCGCTTCGACACGACGTTCCGGCTTCCCGACCGGACCGAGCGGCTGTGCTTCGGAGTACCCGGTGGCCTGTGCGAGGCCTGCCATCAGCTGTACATCGATCCCGAGCTGATCGATCTGCTCGACCTCGGCGAAGGCCGGTGCGTGTTCGCGATCGAGAGCGACGTCGTCCTCCAGGAAGAGGCCTGGTCCTCGGCCGAGTAGCGCCTCAGCGACCCGCGAACCCCGGCGTCCGCGCGTCGTCCCCGTCCGCGACCCGGTCCCGGATCCACAGCGCGAACGCCAGCCGGCGCTGGCCGTCGGTCGCTCCGGACCCCGGCGCACCCTTGACCATGGCGTCGAGCTCCAGCACGCCGGCCAGCGCATCCTCGAGCGCCGGCAGCGACCAGCGGCGTGCCTGGCCGACCAGCTTCTCGACCCGGAAGGGCTTCATCCCGAGCGTCCGGACGAGGCTGCCCGGCGTGGCCCCCGAGGCGAGGTGGTCGGCGACCTCGATCAGCTCGCGCAGGCGGCGGTGGAGGTGGACGAGCACCACGGGCTCCGGGGTCGTCTCGAGCAGCCGGTCGAGAGCGGCGCCGGCCGCGGGTGCGCGGCGTTCCGCGATCGCGTCGAGCATCGCCCACGTGGAGTCGGGCACCACCTCGGCCACGAGGCTGCGCACGTCCTGCTCGGTCACCGGATCGAACGGCCGATAGAGCGCCAGCTTCTCGAGCTCCCCCACGGCGAGCGCGCCCTGCCGGACCCGATCGACGTCCCCCTCGCGGACGAAGCCGCCCACCCGGCGGGCAAGCTCCCTGGCCGCGCCCGGGCCCAGCCGGATCCCGCGCTCGGTGGCACGCGCCTCGATCCAGGCCGCGAGCTCCCCGGCGAGGGGGGCCTTGAACGCCTGCACGTCGCCGCCGCCGCGCGCGACTGCGGTCTCGAGCCCCTGGAGCGCGGCGGATCGCCGGCTGGCGCCACCGGTCTCGACGAACACGAGGGCATTGCCCGGCGCGACCGTCCCGAGCACCTGCTCGAGCAGGGTGCGCTCGGCCCTGGAGCGGATGAGGGGCCCCGGCTCCGCGACCACCGCCAGCGTCCCGCCGCCGAACATCGGCGCCGTCGCGACCCGCTCACCGATGGTGGCGGCGTCGGTGTCGGCGCCCTGGACGCGCCATCGCTCCGGGGCGGCCCCGGTCGCCTCCATCATCCTTCGGCCGATCGCGGCCACCGCGCGGTCGATCCCGTACCCGTCGTCACCCCGAAAGTACGCGATGATCGCGACGTCGCCGGTCACCGGCCGGCCTCGTGGAGCGCGCGACGGGACCACCGCAGCCGCCGGACCTGCCCTGGCCGAACGCCCGCGGCACCGCAGACCTCGCGCTCCAGCGCCTGCGCTCGTGCCTCGACGAGCGCGGTTGCCTCAGCGGTCCAGGCGGTGCCACCCGTCCGAGGGACGCGACGTCCGGAGCCCGGTGGATACCGCCGCCGCCAGGACGCGAAGCGCGCCGACATCGGCTCCAGGCGCTGGCCCGCGCGCTTGTCCGCGTAGGCCACGATCCGTGCCTCGAGCGATGCCGACGACGCCCACTCGCCGTAGCCCGGCTCGGCCAGCCGGGTCACCGGGTGGTCGCGGACGACCGGGGCCAGCTCGGGCCAGCCGCGGGCATCGAGCCAGGCGGCCGACCCCTCGCCGTGCCGGAGGTGGACGGGCGTGCCCGCGGCTTGGAGCTTGTCCACGTCGTGCAGGAGCGCGGCGGCCTCGACCAGCTGCCGATCCACGGCGGCGCCGTTGGTCTCCGCGCGGAGCGCGATCCAGGCGGCGACGTCGGCGACCGCGCAGGCGTGCCGCAGGAACCACTCCGGCGGCGCGAGCGAGCACAGCGCTCGCGACGCCTGGCTGCGGTCGGGGATCGTCATGCCCCCGATCGTAGCCGGTGCCGGCGCCCGCGGCGGCGGTCCGCCCGCCCGAAGCATGCACGGTGACGCCGTCGGTTCGCAGATCGATCGCGACCGAGCCGTCCCGATCGGTCCGGTAGACGCGGGCACCCGTGCCGCGCAGCCGCTCGACCGTGGACGGGGCCGGATGGCCGTAGTCGTTGTGTGCGCCGACCGAGATCACGGCGACCGACGGCCGGAGCACGTCGAGCAGCGGCTGGCTGGTGGCCGTCGCGCTGCCGTGATGCGCGACCTTGAGCACGTCGACGTGGGGCAGGCCGCGGCCCAGGAGCACCGGGTCGACGTCGTCCTCGGCGTCGCCCGTGAGCAGGAAGCGTCGGCCGTTCGCCTCACCCAGGAGCACGATCGAGGTGTCGTTGATGATCCGGCCGGTCGCCCCCGGCTCCAGGGCAACGGTGCCCGGGTCCGGCCACAGCACGTCCAGCCCGATCTCACCCAGCACGATCCGCTGGCCGGTGGCGAGGGTTCCCCGCGGTGGGCCGCGGCGGAGCAGCTCGTCCCATGCCCGCCAGCCAGGCCCGGGTCCATGCATCCCCGGCTCGTAGACGCGGCCAACCGAGTACCGCTCGAGCACCCGGACCAGCCCGGCGACGTGATCCTCGTGCGGATGGGTGAGCACCACGATGTCGAGCCGCCGGTCCCAGGGCGGGATCCGCTCGTCGAGGAGGAGCATCAGCCGTGCCGGGTCAGGGCCTCCGTCGATGAGCATCCGCGCCCCGGTCCGGCTCTCGAGCAGGATCGCGTCGCCCTGGCCCACGTCGAGGACCGTGAGGCGGGTCGTCCGGCTTGCCGCGTTCACCACCACGGTGGCCCCGATGCACGACACGATCAGCGAGGCCACGATCGCGGCCCGCGCCGCGGCCCCGAGCGAGGGCACCGTCGGCGCCAGACGCCGGGAAACGCGGGCGGAGGCCGGCGCCTGCGCCCTCGGCGGAGGCTCGTCCCCGGCCGGGTCGGCGCCAACGGCCGGGCGGCGGCGCCGAAGCCAGGCGAGCAGTGCCGTGATGACCGCGGCCGCGAGAAGCCCCGTCGGCAGCGTCAGCTCCTCCGGCAGCGCGATCGACGCCATCGGGACCGACGCGCCGGCCCGGACCATCAGCACGATCAGGTGCAGCACCAGCCAGCCCGGCAGACCCGCGAGCGTCGCGACGATCGGCGGCGCCCCCGCCATCACCAGCCAGCCGCCGATCATGGCGATCAGGCCGCCGGCCATCGCGACCGGCACGATCGGCACCACCAGCAGGTTGACCACCGGGGCCACGAGCGACAGCCTCCCGAACGTCGCGAGCACGTCGGGCAGCGTGGCCGCCTGCGCCGCCAGCGAGATCCCGAGACTCTCAGCGAGCCAGCCGGGCAGCCGTCCGCCGCCGATCCGTCCGAGCCAGCTGGCCAGCGGCGACGACCATGCCAGCAGGCCCGCCGTCGCCGCGACCGAGAGCCTGAACCCGGCGTCGGCGATCATCTCCGGGCCGAGCACGAGCAGGATCGTGGCCGCCCAGGCCAGCGCCGCCGGCGCCCGGCCCGCCCGCCCGGTCTCTCGCGCGACGAGCACGACGGAGGCCATGACGGCGGCCCGCACGACCGACGGGGAGGCGCCGGCCGCGACGACGTAGGCGGCGATCGTGCCGCCCACCAGGACGGCGATCGTGCGCCGGGAGCGGCCGCGCAGCAGCGCACCGACGATGCCCGCGACGATCGCGATGTTCCATCCGGAGATGGCCACGATGTGGCTCGCGCCAGCGGTCGCGAAGGCGGCGGCGAGGTCACGATCGACTCGCTCGCGCAGGCCGATCAGGATCCCCGCGGCCAGCCCCGCCTCCGGCTCGGGGAGGGCCAGCTGCAGCGCATCCCCGGCTCCGTCGCGGGCCGCCTGGACCGAGACGGGAGGTCCAGGCTCGACCAGCCGAAGGCTGGTGCCGTCGAGGGTTCCCGACGCGCCGGAGCGCACCAGATACGACCCGTACGGGTCGTCGTCCGGCGGCGGCCGAAGACGACCGTCGACCTCGATGATCGCCCCTGGGCTGATCTCCGGGTAGCCAGGCAGGGTGGCCGCGACCGTGACCGTGCCGCCGGCGGCGTCGAGTCGCAGACGCGCGACCTGATCCCCGTCCCGTGGCGATCCCACCGACTCGACGATCGCCGTCCATGGACCGCGCGCGCCGTCGGGCAGGACGGGCGTCGCGCTCGCCGGGGGGCCGGCGATCATGCGGATTCCGATCGAGACGAGACCGATCCCCAATCCAGCGGCCATCCCCAGCCGCCCGCGCTGCGCGTTCGAGAGCCAGGCGAGGCTCAGCGCAACGAGCGCGGCGCCCGCGCTGACGGCAAGCCAGGGCGAGACGCCGGCCGCGCCCAACCCGGCGCCGGCCGCGACGCCGACGGCCAGCCAGGCGCTGCGCGGAATGTCCGGCCCGGCAGCGCTCACGGCCCGACGGTGACGAGCGCCCGGATCTTGTCCAGCGTCGAGCTGCCGACCACCTTCCGCGTCCCGAGGTCGTCGACCGACGCGAACGGCCGCTCCTCCCGGGCGGCGATGATCTTGGCCGCGGTCACGGGACCGATGCCGGGCAGCGTGTCGAGCTGCTCCGCCGTTGCCCGGTTGAGATCGATCGGGCCACCGTCGCCCGGGGAGCCCGCGCCGCCGGCGGGTGTACCGGCCAACGGCGCCTCGCCACGCGCGGGGACATGGATCTCGTCGCCGTCGTGGACGACCGCTGCGAGGTTGAGCATGCGGTCGGCGAGGTCGGCATCGACCCGTGCCCCGTAGCCACCGGCCGCCGCGATCGCATCACCGACCCGGGATCCGGACGGCAGGCGGTACACGCCGGGTTTCCGAACGGCACCACCGACGTCGACGACGAGGACCCCGGCGCTGGGCGATGGACCGGGCCCAACGGCACCGGCCGAGGTGGGCACCGCGCCGATCGAAGGCGCCTCGACCATGACGCCGGCGGACGGCCCGGTGGCCACGAGGAAGGCGGCCACCGCGACCAGCGCGGCGACCGCGACGCCCGCGAAGACGGGCCACGGGATCGCGCCTGAACGCTCGGGGCTCGGGGCGGCGGGCTCGGGGTCGGCTGCTTCGAGGACGCGCCACGGCGCGCTGGACGGCTCCACGGACGGTACTCCCGGGCGGTCCGGCGGGCGATGGACGCAGAACATCCGCCTCGTTGGGGGCACTTCCGGCGAGGCGGATGTCCGTCCGGAGCCTATGCCGCAGCCCTTATCCGGCGCTTATCTGCGGCGGGCCCAGTCGTGCGAGCTCCCGATCGCCGGTCGCGCCAGACCGACGCCGGACACGCGGTCAGCCGGCCAGCTGCTCCCAGGCCACCCATCGGGTGCCGTCCCACCAGCGGTGCCAGGTCCGGCCATCGGTGCCGGCCGCGAACACGTCCAGCCGATCGGGCCCCCACGACGAGGCCGCCGGCGCGGACCCGGTGGCGAGCTGCCCGCCGAGCGACTCCCAGGCGTGCCACGTCGTGCCGTCCCAGAAGCGGTTCCAGAGGGCGCCGTCATCGAACACGGCGAACACCTCCATCTGGTCCTCAGCCCAGGCGGTGACGGCAGGCGCGGACGCCAGAGCACCCCCGAGGTGTTCGGGGGTGCTCCAGGTGTTGTTCGTTCGGGCACGATGCATGAGGGTTCGGTCGTCATCGACCCAGAACAGGTCGATCCGATCCTTGCCCCACGAGACGGCCGCGACGTCGGTCATCGGCGAATCCTCCGGTCTCCTCGACCGGTGGACCTTACGCCGTGCGGCCCTCGATGCGGGTGGCCACGGTGCACGCGACCTCCGAGACGCCGTGCGTCGCATTGCTGAGGCCGCGGACCGGTGCCGCGAGCCATGCTCGCGCCCGGCTGGGCCGGTGGTCCGCCGACTGGCGGCGTGCCTCGCGAATCTCACGCTCGAGGCGCCAGCGCCGAGCCTCTTGTTCGGCTTCGCGCTCGCGGTCGTGGGCGAGCGTGAGCTCGACCAGTGCGTAGTGCATCCACATGGGTGTGAAATCCTCCAGGAAGCGTCAGTTGGAGCCGTAGCCGTCGCGGCTCTCGTAGCCTGCGATCAGGGCGACGAGTCCGAGCAGGATCAGCATGGACAGGGCGATGGGGACGAGGATGTCCATGAGGGGTGTCTCCCGTGAGTCCTTGGTGTAACCGGACAACGTGTCTTTATCAGTTACGAACTCTACCCGCTTGCGTGTAACCTGTCAATAGGTTTACAGTGGTTACGCGTCCAACGACGACATGGATGTCGCACCCATGAGCAACCCAGGCACCAAGACCATCGCGATGACCAGCACCACCACCTCCGGGCCGATCTCGATCCTGGACGGATCGACGACCGGATCCGGCCACGCCCACACCGTCGGGATCGACGCATGCCTCGATCTCATCAACAGCCAGGAGCTCACCGACGGCGTCCCCGAGGAGCACCTGCCCACGGCCGATGCCGCCATCGACTACTTCTCCGCGCGTGGGCTGGCGCACGAGCCGTCGCTTCGCGCGCAGGTCATGCTCGAGGGCGAGCAGGCGTGGCTGGACCGCATCTACCGCATCCGCGCCGCCTTGCGCGAGATCTGGGACGCCGAGGTCGAGGAGCGCTTTCCCGACGAGACTGCGCTGGACCTCGTCAATGCCACCCTGCGCGAGGCGCCGCGCATCGAGCTCGTTCGCAGCGACACCTGCTGCGGCATCGGGCATCGCCACTCGGCCGACGACCCCACGGGGGAGGCGCTGGCACGCGTGATCCAGCCGCTGGTCGAGGCGATCGCCGCCCACGCCACCGATCGATTCCGGATCTGCGCCAACGACGGATGCCGCTGGGTGTTCGAGGACACGTCACGTGGCGGCCGCCGTCGCTGGTGCGACATGACCACCTGCGGCAACCGGGCCAAGGTGCGTCGCTACCGCACCCGCCGGCACGAGGCGGACGAAGTCGGGACCGCCCCGGCCGGCGCGTAGCGCCCCACGGGCCGGCGCGACGCCCGCCGGCCGCTGTCCGAGCGCCGGTCCGCCGCCGCGACGCCCGCCGGCCGCTGTCCGAGCGCCGGTCCGCCGCCGCGACGCCCGCCGGCCGCTGTCCGAGCGCCGGTCCGCCGCCGCGACGCCCGCCGGCCGCTGTCCGAGCGCCGGTCCGCCGCCGCGTCAGCCCTTCTCGAGCAGGGGCCGAACCTCCGTCGCGAACCGGGTCATCGACTCCTCGTCGTAGTCGGCAGGGGTCCCGGCAATCAGGTGCCGGTAGCCGAGCTCGAGATACGGCGCCAGCTGCTCGGCGACGTCCTCCGGGGTGCCGACCGGCTGGTCCTCCCAGTGGTGGGCGACCCGGTTGCGCTCGAACGCCGCGTGGAACAACCGCTCTGCCTCGGCGCGATCGTCGCGGATGAACACGGTACCCACCCCGGTCGTGCGCTCGATCTCCGACGGGTCCCGGCCAACGGTCTCGCAGTGCTGGAGCAGCACCTGCTCCTTGTGCCTGACGGCGGCCACCCCGCCGCCGACGTTGTTCATGTCCGCGTAGCGCGCGACGAGCTTGAGCGTGACCTTCTCGCCGCCACCGCCGATGCAGATCGGCAGGCGCGCCTGGACCGGCCGCGGCAGGTTGCGCGTGTGCCGGGCGTGGTAGTGATCGCCAGCGGCTGTCGGCTCGGTGCCGTCGAGCATCCCGCGCATGACCGGCAGCGCCTCGCCCAGCCAGCGCAGCCGCTCCGGAAACCCCGACCCGAACTCGAGCCCGAAGGCCTGGTGCTCCTCCTCGAACCATGCCCCGCCGATGCCCAGGATCGCGCGGCCTTCGCTGATGTGGTCGAGCGTGGTCGCCATCTTCGCGGTCAGCGTGGGCGCCCGGAAGGTGTTGGCGCCCACCATCAACCCGATGCGGATCCGCTTCGTCGCCTGCGCCCAGGCCGTGATCGTCAGCCAGCCCTCGTAGTTGGGGCCGTGCGAATCACCCACGATCGGATACAGGTGATCCCACGTCCACAGACTCGTGTATCCAAGCTCGTCGGCACGAATGCCCGCCTGGAGGAGGATCGGCCAGTCCGTGTACTGGTTCCAGCACAGGGCGCCGATCTTGACTTCGCTCAACTGACCGCTCCAATCTGCCCGGCGGCTGTGTCCAGGGCGTGTGGCATTCCGTGTCGGCGTCGAAGGCCGGCCGACCCGCTACCGACTTGGCCGGCTGAGCCAGGACCCGACGACCATGCCCATGCCGTCAGCTTGTATCTCGAAGCCAAGTCGGCGATAGAACTCCTGCATGTCGTCTGTGAACAGGTAGACGTGCTGCCCCGGGACCAAGGCGAGCAGTCGCCGGACCAGCTCGCTCCCGATCCCGCGACGTCGGTATGGCGTTGCTGTCCACACATCCACGAGGTAGGCGTTGCAGACGCCATCGCTCAACATGCGCGCGTTGCCGATGTACGCGTCCCCGTCCTTCGCGAACACGACGCCATAGGAGCCGCGGTGCGAGGCCTCGTACTCCTCCGGCGTCCGCCCATTGTCGAAGTCGTCGGCGGCGAGGGCAGCCTTGAGCGCTCGCCAGTCGACGTGGTCGACCGACTCGGAGAACACGAACGCGGGATTCACGACGTCATTGTCGCCGAGGTGCCCGCCGGAGGCCAGAAGCGCGAGGCTCGGCGGCGCACGCGAGCGACGGATGCCCTTCGGCGCGATCGACGACGACTGCCAGACGACTCACGTCCACGGGCTGTCGTAGCGGAGCTCGCCGGCTCAAATCCCGCCTGGAGCGGGGCGGGTCATCCGGCATGCAGATTCCGGCGACGAGCTCGGAGCTGGACCTATCTCACGGGCGCCTCCGTCCATACGTTGTCCGATGAGCCGAGGATCCGCATCGAGGCTCCTGGCCGGCGGGCCGATGGATGTTGCGTCACCCACCTGCCTGTGTGACACGCAATCGGGCCCGAAGGGCTCGGCGGGGCCTCCACGCGGTCGGAACCTGTCACCCTGGCATGCATTGGGCGTGTAGGACGCCGATCACGGCCGCGGCGCCCGGATCGGACCGGATCCTGTGCCTGGCAGGCAAGGCGGGCAGGACGCCGAGCAGCGACCACGCCGATCACGGCCGCGGCGCCCGGATCGGACCGGATCCTGTGCCTGGCAGGCAAGGCGGGCAGGACGCCGAGCAGCGACCACGCCGATCACGGCCGCGGCGCCCGGATCGGACCGGATCCTGTGCCTGGCAGGCAAGGCGGGCAGGACGCCGAGCAGCGACCACGCCGATCACGGCCGCGGCGGCATCGGGGGAGCTAGCGGAGGACGACGTTGACGAGCTTGCCGCCGCCGGCGTGGATGATCCGGTGGGGCTCCTTGCCACCCAGCGCCGCGACCACCTTGTCGCGCGCCAGCACGATCTGCTCCAGCTCCAGGTCCGAGATGCCGGTCGGGACGGTGACCCGGTCGCGTAGCTTGCCGTTGATCTGGATCGGCACCTCGCGCGTCGCCTCGACGATCGCCGTCTCGTCGACCTCGGGCCAGCGCTGGATGTGGATCGACGTCCACGCCTCGCCGCTCGCGATCGCCAGGCGCTCCCACAGCTCGTCGGTGACGTGGGGCGCGGCCGGCGCCAGCATCAGCAGCAGCAGGCGGACGGCCTCGTCCCACTCGGGGAGGCCGGCGACCGACGTGCCGCGATAGCGGAACAGCAAGTTCGACAGCTCCATCAGCTTGGCCACCATCGTGTTCCAGCGGAACCCCTGGTAGTCGCTGGTGACGTCGCGCAGGGTTCGATGGGCCGCGGTCCGCATCCGGCCGCGCGCCTCGTGCTCGGACTCGCCGGCCGGCAGCTCGCCGCCCGACTGGTCGCCCGGCTCCCGCCCGTGCGGATCGACCACGATCGACCACACGCGGTGCAGGAACTTGTTGACCCCGCCGATCCCGGTCGGGCTCCAGGGGCCGCCCTGGTCCCAGGGGCCCATGAACATCAGGAACAGCCGGACGGTGTCGGCGCCGTAGCGCGCGACCAGCTCGTCGGGGTCCTGGACGTTGCCCCGGCTCTTGCTCATCCGCTCGCCGTCGGCGCCCAGGATCTGGCCCTGGTTGAACAGCCGCCTGAACGGCTCGCTCTCGTGGACCAGCCCGAGGTCGCGCATCGCCTTGGTGAAGAACCGGCTGTACAGCAGGTGCATCACGGCATGCTCGGCACCGCCCGTGTACTGGTCCACCGGCGTCCACTCACGAACCATCGCGGCATCGACCGGGCCGTCGTCCTTGTGCGGCGACAGGTAGCGGAACCAGTACCAGGACGAGTCGATGAACGTGTCCATGGTGTCGGTCTCGCGCCGGGCGGAGCCGCCGCACGACGGGCAGTCGACCTCGAGGAACGCCTCGTCCCGGTTGAGCGGGTTCTCGCCCGACCCGTGGTAGTCGACGGTCTCGGGCAGCAGCACCGGCAGGTCCTGCTCCGGGACGGGCACCGCGCCGCACTGCTCGCAGTGGATGACCGGGATCGGCGTTCCCCAGTAGCGCTGGCGACTGATCAGCCAGTCGCGCAGGCGGTAGGTGACGGCCTGCCGGCCCTTGCCCTGCTCGGCCAGCCAGGCCACGATCTCGTGCCATGCCTGGGCCGCCGGCCGCCCCGTGAACCGTCCCGAGCTGACCATCACCTCGTCGGTGGTGTGCTCGACGAACGCCGACGCCAGCTCCTGGGCCGGATCGGCGTCCGCGGGCATCACCACGTTGACGATGGGCAGCCCGAACTGCCGGGCAAACGCGAAGTCGCGCTCATCGTGGGCCGGGACGGCCATGATCGCGCCGGTGCCGTACGTGGCCAGCACATAGTCCGCGATGAAGATCGGGATCCGCTCGCCGTTGACCGGGTTGATCGCGTCGGCGCCGATCGCGACGCCGGTCTTGTCGCGCTCGGTCGACATCCGATCGATCTCCGTCCGGGTGGCGGCCTGCGCGACGTAGGCCTCGACCTCCGCGCGACGCTCCGGGGCGGTCAGCGCTTCGACCAGCGGGTGCTCGGGCGCGAGGACCATGAACGTCGCCCCGAACAGCGTGTCGGGGCGGGTCGTGAACACCCGCAGCTCCTCGCCGCCGGCGTGATGCGGCGAGGCTGCTGTCTCGAACACGATCTCGGCGCCTGACGAGCGCCCGATCCAGTTGGTCTGCATGATCCGGATCGGGTCCGGCCAGTCGATGCCGCCGAAGTCCAGCAGCTCGTCCGCGTAGTCGGTGATCCGCAGGTACCACTGCGGCAGCTCCCGCTTCTCGACCCTGGCGCCGCAGCGCCAGCAGTGGCGGTCGGTGCCCTCGACCTGCTCGCGGGCCAGCGTGCCGTCGTTGGGGCACCAGTCGACCGGAGACACGGACCGATACGCGAGCCCGCGCTTCATGAACTGGACGAACAGCCACTGGTTCCACCGGTAGTAGTCCGGCTCGCAGGTGACGACCTGGCTGTCCCAGTCCCAGGCCGCGCCCATGCTGCGCAGCTGCCGCCGCATGTTCTCGATGTTCGCCATGGTCCACTCGCGCGGGTGGATCCGGTTCTTGATGGCGGCGTTCTCCGCGGGGAGCCCGAACGCGTCGAAGCCGACGGGCATGAACACGTTGTCGCCGCGCATCCTGCGATATCGCCCGAACGCATCCGTCGGGGTCTTCACGTACCAGTGGCCGATGTGGAGCGATCCCGATGGGTAGTCGTACATCGTCAGCAGGTAGAAGCGAGGGCGTGACTCGTCCGCCAGGTCCGTGTCGTGCAGGCGGAGCTCGGCCCATCGTGCCTGCCACTTCGGCTCGATGGCGGTCGGGTCGTAGCGCTCGGTGTCACGCCGCCCGCCCCGGGTGGCGCTGCCGCCGTCGCTGCCGGTGCTCGTGGTGTCGCCTGTCGTCGTCACGATGGTGTCCTTGCGTCGATTGGTGTCGTCAAGCATAGAAGACCCCCCGCCGATCCCGGCGAGGGGTGCTGAGGATCGTGACCTCGACGATGCGTCGCCGCCCGCCTATCGAGCGCCGGGGTCGACCTCCCCAGGGTCATCGTCGATGGAGGATGGTGGAGCTAAGGGGATTCGAACCCCTGACCTTCTGAATGCCATTCAGACGCTCTCCCAGCTGAGCTATAGCCCCACGGTTTCGTGCTCAATCAGAGCTCCTGAGTGCGCGAATCGGGAGTCTAGCACGGTCAAGACGGCGGAGCCGACGGCCGGGGGCCGGACCAAATCGCACGGAGAGACGATGACTGGGGTATGACGAGGCGCCCGGGAACCAAGTCGAATCGGACAGTTATCCGCTGTCATGCTGAGAACGGCCCTCCGTCCGCGGCGCCGTCCGGCGGTGCCTGCTGACACCCCCCATCCGCGGCGGCACACTGGGGGCCGGCCGCGCTGCGAGCAATGGCCACGGCCCCCTTGCAGACCTTGCAGGATCGGATAGCATCTCCTGCATGACACAGGCCCTACGATCCAATTCGGCCAGCCGACACATCCCCCGGTGGGTGTCGCGCGCCGTCGCCGACTTCGAGATCTTCGGACGCGACGTCGTGTCGACCGAGGACGTCGCGACGGCACTCGGCGTCGGCGCCGACTCGCGACGGCTGAAGAACGCGATCCAGGTCCTGGTACGACTCGGCTGGCTCCGGCCGCTGCCAGCGCGCGGGAGGTACGAGTTCCTCGGCGCGCGGGGAGGCCCGTTCCCGTCGGGCGACCCGCTCCTCGAGGCTCGCGCGGTGCGGTCTCGACGGCCCGACTTCCGGCTGGCCCTCGTCGGCACCGGGGCCGCCTTCCTGCGCGGGTTCGCCGAGCGCGCTCCCGACCGGTACGCGGTGGCGGTCGACCGTGACCAGGGCGGGTCCGTCGCCCTCGCTGCCGCGTACGATCTGGTGAAGACGACAAACTCCAGGATCGCCGGCATCCCGGATCTGCGGGACATCCCGGTCTCGGATCCTGCGCATCTCCTCGCCGACGCGGCGCTGTGGCCGTCGATGTGTGGTGACCTCCGCGACGCCGACCACTGGCTGCGCGGGGCGCTCGAAGTCGCGGAAGCCCAGGAGGTCGTAGCCGTGGCCGGCCGCGTTGGGCACGCGGCTGCTGCCCGGATGGCGTATCTCGCAGGCCGCTTCGGCGCCCCGGACCTAGCCGCGGCAGTCGCCGCAACGCTCACCGGGCGCGCGCGCACCCGGATCGGTCCGGCGGGGGCCGCGGTGGTTGTCCGCGATGCTTTCCTTGGCGTCGATGATCGCCTGGGGGTGGCGACCCGGTGATCCCGCTCGCTGCCATCAATCAGCTCGCGGCCGTCTACCGCGGCCGGGGCCGGAACGAGGCGTACCTCGAGTTCGCCCAGGAGCACTTCCTCGACTGGCTGCGGCTGGAGGGCCTGTTCGAGGACGACGCGGTCGTGTTCAAGGGTGGAACCGCGATCCGCAAGTTTGTCCTCGGCAATGAGGGCCGCTTCTCGACCGACCTCGACTTCGCGGTCGCCGATCCCATCTACGCCGATCACGTTCTCGAGCGCCTGGCCCAGCGGGTCACGCACGAGGGCGTGACCTTCGTCCTCGACAAGTACGACGCCGCGGCACGCAAGGGAACGTGGCACGCCGAAACTGCGGAGCACGGCGCATCGCTGCCCGCGAGCCTCGACTTCTCGCCGCGTCCACTCCTGCTGCCCTCCACCCATCCTGGGCGCGCGCGGATCCCCGGCATCGAACGCCGGTTCCTCGGGTTCGAGCCCGTCAGCCCACCGGTCGCAGACCTCCTTGAGACCGTCGCCGAGAAGCTGTCACGGTTCCGGCGGACGATGCTCGGTCGCGACGTCTATGACCTCGCGACGGTCGCGCGCCGCGTCGACGACCGCCTGGCGCTCCTGCGCGAGGTTCTCTGCTTCAAGGCCTACTTCGACCGCGTGGAGGAGCGGCGCGACTCGCTGCTCGTTCCGTTCACCGGCGGTGCGGAGTTCACGGGCCGTGATCCGGACCTCGTAATCGGTGCCGACGACCTGGGCCTCCTCGTCGGTGATCGCGCAGACATGGCGATGCTGCTGGAGACGATCGGCGCCGTCTTCGGGCGGATTGGCGAGCCCGCCGGCGACACCGAGGTTCGCCTTGCCGCGTGCCGCTTCGGCGACTTGCACTGGGCGCGCGCCCGGTATGCCGAGCGGGCCCGCGAGTTGCGCCACGCCGGTGAGCCAGCGTGAGTCGGAACCGGTGGGACGGCCGTCATGGGTGAGCACACCGCGAGCCCGGACGACCTTCGCCGCGAAGTCGAACGTCTCCGGGCCGAGAACCGCCGGTTGCGGGCGCTGCTCGGTCTGGAGTCCCCCGAACCGCCGACAACCCAACCGGCGCCGCCGCCGGCGCCCGCCTGGGAGCCCACGCTCTTCCGTGATCGAGGGGTTGCCACCGGCCAGGCGCAGGTTGACGGCCATTCACCGCCTGTGGCCCGATAGAACAATGGCCAATGGGCCGCAGGATCCTGCGGATCGCGTCCTGCAAGGACGCATCGGAGCGTTGCGACCCCACGCGACACACGACCCGCGCGAGACGACGAGGAACGCCCCGCGGAGCGTTCCTCGACTCCTTCGAACGCCGGGTGGACCCGCACGGGGTCCTGCCCGCTGGTGAGCGCCAGCGCCGTGCGGACTACGCCCGGAGGGCCCACTTCGCCCGGCTGGCCGGCTCAGTGCGCTCAAACGGCGGTCACGTCGGCGTGACACGGCGTAGCCGATCGAGGATCTGCCACCCAGGGGCTCGCGTCAGAGCTCCGCGCCAACAGCTCGAGACACGCGTCCGGCGGCGCGCCCGCGATGCGCGTGATTCCCGGCCGCAGCCACCCGCCGGCGACGCGATGATGCGTTCGGTGACCGGCGGAAGAATGACCGCCCCACATTCTCCGCCGTCGTCAGCGTGACGCGGTGGTCGCGACCGATCTCCACCGTGTCGCAGTGCTAGAGTCCGCGGGAGATCCTCGTGTTTACGTGATCGGAGCGCTCCGCATCGCCCGAGTCTGCATGCCTCGACGCTCCGCGTGACGGACCGGCGTCGCACTCCCAAGGGCGATCATGGCGGCGTGAACCCGGCCCGTCGGATGCCGCGCGGAGGAAGCGTGGATCATTCCACCGATTTGGCGTCGCGCATATCCCTGATCGCGGCCGTTCGCGTCCGAGGTGATCGCATGGGAGCCCTCTAATGGACAAGATCCGGCCGGTCACGACGTTCATCGACTTTGGTCGGCTGACCCGTCGGCCGTTACGCCCGCTGTGGCTCCGGGTCGGCATGGGCCTCATGCTGGTCGTCGGCGCCTTCTCTCTGGTCGGCCTGCCCCGCGTCCTGGGCGAGGGCAGTGCCAACCTCGAGGCCTACGGCGGCAAGCGGGCGTTGACAGAGTGGCGCACGAGCCTGTACGGCAACCTCCTGCCCCGGCGGACCCTGTTCAAGGTCTACGCGAAGGTGGGCGAGGAGATCGCCCTGGGATCGAGTGGGGTCGGGGTTGGATCAGGCGACATCGCCATCTGGCTCCCCGGCACCATCACGTCGCCCCTGACAGTCGCGCTGCCGACACCCGATTTCGTGTGTTCATCGTCGCAGCCCGGCGCGGGCGCGTTGACGACCCGGGCGCAGGAAGTGGCCGGGCCGACGCCGGCCTCCGGCGGCTACACACCGTGCACCTACACGCCGGCCACGTCGGGTGTCTATGACGTTGCCTTCTACGGCCCTGCGGGCGGCCAAAGTGACGGCGACGGGAACGCCGGCACCATCGACGCGCCCGTCATCGATGCGAACCAGGCCAGCGGTGTCTCGATGTGGGACATCACCGTGCGCAGCATCGCGAACCCGAGCGCGCCGATCAGCGGACGGGTCTTCACCGATTACCTCGCGCAGATCACCGGCGGCAACGGCACGGGGTACCAGGTGCAGTCGACCTTGTGGGCCGTCACCAACGACGGCTTCGAGTACCAGATCGACCTGCGCGGCTTGGATCCCAACGGGTTCATCCTCTACGGCAACACTGTCGGGTTCCTGAACCCCGACGGGGTGACGCCGCTGTACCACGATCTCGTGGCCGACATCAACCCGCTGACGGCCATCGAGGGCGGTGTCGCCCTCTCACCGCCCACGGGCCTGCTCTTCTTCGCCCCGCCGGCCGCGGACCTGCCTTCGTCCATCGTGCCGACGCCGGTCGTGCCCACCGTCAACTCGATCGGCTTCCAGGGCACGGCAGGCGTCGTGGGCGGGGTGCCGGGAAGCGTGCTCGGCACCGGCGGCAACATCGTGTTCGACGGCAACATTGGTGGCGTCGCGCATGTGGTCATCGTTCCCAACCCGGGCGGGAGCGGCGGCTGCGCCAGCGCCGTCTTCGATCCCTCCCTGCCCACGAATCGATCGCTCGTCCGCGTCGTGGCGGCCGGCGTCCAGAATCTCGCGTGGGACGGCAAGGACAACAGTGGGGCCTACATGCCGGAGTCGTGGACGGGGAACGGTGGCTCGGGTTATTGCTTCAGTGCCATTCTGCACGCGGGCGAGTACCACTTCCCGCTGCTCGACGCGGAGAACAGCGTCCTGGGCGGGCCCACGATCATGCTGCTCAACCCGCCCGGCGGTGCCTGCCCGTTCGCGAGTTGCAGCACCGCGTTCTTCGACGACCGAGGCTATCAGACGAGCAACGGCGTCACGGTTGGCACTATCGGCTCCGTTCTGCCCGGCAACAGCCCACCCCCCCCGCCAGAGTTCAGCGACTCGGGCTTCGACACGACGTCGACGACCACCCGAGCGTACGGCGACAACTCCAGCAACGGCTTCGGCAACCAGAAGGGTCTGGATCTCTGGACGTACTTCCCGAGCGAGGACGTCGTCGGTCAGCTGTACGTCGTTCCCCAAGGTGCGTCGGACCTGTCGATCACGAAGACCCACACAGGTGACTTTGCGGTCGGAGTTGACGGCGTCTACACGCTGGGCGTCCAGAACGTGGGGAGCGCGAGCATCGCGGGCCTGATCACCGTGAGCGACTCGGTCCCGACGGGACTGAACGTGGTTTCGGCGGCCGGTGTCGGGTGGGCCTGCGGGGTGTCCGGCCAGGATGTGACCTGCACCGTGACGCCGGCCGGCGGTGTGGCTTCCGGCGCCGTCCTTCCGAGCATCTCCGTGACGGTCAACCCGACGCTGGCGGCGGTCCCGAGCGTGACCAATGCTGCGACAGTCACAAACGCCAACGATCTCAATCCCGACAACGACTCCTCCAGCAGTCTCACCCGGATCCAGGTCGTGGCTGACCTCGCGATCACGAAGGACGACGGGGCCACCACGGTCGGCGCCGGCGGCTCGACGACGTACACCCTGATCGTCACCAACAGCGGCCCGAGCACGGTCAGCGGCGCGATCCTCGCCGACCCGGTCGTGACCGGCCTGGCCACGACCGGCGTGGCCTGCGCCGGGACGCCGGGCCAGTGCACGAGCGGGACGACGCCCAGCGTGGCCGAGCTCCAGGGCGGCACGTTCGCCCTGCCCGCCCTGGCCGCCGGCCAGACCTACGGGCTGAGCGTGACCGTCGACGTGACCGCCACCTCGGGCAGCGTCGCCAACACCGCCACCATCGTCGCCCCGACCGGGGTCACCGACTCGGACGGCACCAACGACAGCGCGACCGACACCGACACGGTCAGCCCGGCCCAGGTCGTGGCTGACCTCGCGATCACGAAGGACGACGGGGCCACCACGGTCGGCGCCGGCGGCTCGACGACGTACACCCTGATCGTCACCAACAGCGGCCCGAGCACGGTCAGCGGCGCGATCCTCGCCGACCCGGTCGTGACCGGCCTGGCCACGACCGGCGTGGCCTGCGCCGGGACGCCGGGCCAGTGCACGAGCGGGACGACGCCCAGCGTGGCCGAGCTCCAGGGCGGCACGTTCGCCCTGCCCGCCCTGGCCGCCGGCCAGACCTACGGGCTGAGCGTGACCGTCGACGTGACCGCCACCTCGGGCAGCGTCGCCAACACCGCCACCATCGTCGCCCCGACCGGGGTCACCGACCCGGACGGCACCAACGACAGCGCGACCGACACCGACACGGTCAGCCCGGCCCAGGTCGTGGCTGACCTCGCGATCACGAAGGACGACGGGGCCACCACGGTCGGCGCCGGCGGCTCGACGACGTACACCCTGATCGTCACCAACAGCGGCCCGAGCACGGTCAGCGGCGCGATCCTCGCCGACCCGGTCGTGACCGGCCTGGCCACGACCGGCGTGGCCTGCGCCGGGACGCCGGGCCAGTGCACGAGCGGGACGACGCCCAGCGTGGCCGAGCTCCAGGGCGGCACGTTCGCCCTGCCCGCCCTGGCCGCCGGCCAGACCTACGGGCTGAGCGTGACCGTCGACGTGACCGCCACCTCGGGCAGCGTCGCCAACACCGCCACCATCGTCGCCCCGACCGGGGTCACCGACTCGGACGGCACCAACGACAGCGCGACCGACACCGACACGGTCAGCGGCTCCCCGGCGACAGTGCCCCCAACTGACACGCTGACCGCCATTGGCTCCGGCGTTTCAGGGACGAGCTGGCTCTTGCTTCTCGGGATCTTGGGTTGCCTCCTCGCCGCGATCTCTTTGCTCGCTTCACGACGGCTGAGACGGCGCGACTAACCGCTCGGCCGGCGCTCAGGAATCGCAACATAGCTGCTGCCGAGAGGCTCGGAGCCTTCTCGGCCAGGAGCTTGGCCTCGCCGCGGCCGCGTGGGTTGAGAATCTGGACAGCTAGCCGTGGGGCAGGTGGCTGGCGAGGAAGGCTTCGAACCCTCAATCTCCTGATCGAGAGTCAGGTGGTCGAGCTGGTAGCTGGCGTTCCACCCCGCTGATGTCG
>CAWJDE010000009.1:0-535620 GCA_963841545.1 uncultured Chloroflexia bacterium
GGAGGGCGAGTGTCGAGTATAGAAGATGAGTCTGGACAGCTGCTCCAGCCCTGACGCCAACCAATCGAAGATCGGGCGTTGCCAGCCGCCGTCGCGCCGTTACGGCAGATGCGTGCGCTAACGGTCCAGACCGGCTGGGGGCGCTGACCGTCGCGTCGTCCGGGAGAGTTGCTCACGCGTCGCCGGCATGTGGGCCCGTCTGGAACTCGATCCAGGCGGCCTGTGCCTCCTCCGCGGTCAGGCGCTCGACATCCTCTTCTGACAGCCCCACTGTGAACATGAGGCGGGTCACGAGCCAGCCCGGGATCGGCTCGGCCGCAGTCGTGAGTTCGGCCTCCACATCAACTGGTCCGCGGACGACCGCCCAGAACTGGTCCTCGGTTACGCGCCGGCAGCGCGTCCGCCGCTCTGTGCGGCGAAGGATGCCGGGCGCGACCGGATGCGCGTCGCCGACGGAACCGGAAGGCCCGACCTCAGAAGTTGATCGAGCGGCCCCTGACGGCCATCGCGGCCTCGCCCAGCACCTCGGAGAGGGTGGGGTGGGGATGGGTCGTGGCGCTGATCACGTCAACGCCCAGCTCGCCGGTGAATGCCAGCGAGCCCTCGGCGATGAGCTCGGTCGCATGCGCTCCGATGACGTGGATGCCCAGCACCTCGCCGGTGTCGCGGTGGGCGATCACCTTGGCGAAGCCCTCGCGGCTGGCGCCGATGACGGCCTTGCCGATGGCCTGGAACGGGACCTTGCCGATGGCCACCGGCCGTCCACGCTCGGCGCATTGCTGCTCGGTGAGGCCGATCGAGGCGATCTCGGGCCGCGTGTAGGTGGCCCGTGGCTGCCGCGTGTAGTCCATGGCCTCGACGTTCTCGCCGGCGATGCAGTGGACGGCGATCAGGCCCTCGTGCGCCGCGGTGTGCGCCAGCCACAGCCCGCCCACGAGGTCGCCGATCGCGTAGACGTGCGGCTCGGCCGTGCGCATCCAGCCATCGACCTCGATGACGCCGCGGCTGACCGCGACGCGCGTGGTCTCGAGCCCCAGGTCCTCGACGTTGGCGGCCCGGCCGGTGGCCACGAGCAGGCAGCCGGCACCGATCTCGGTCGCCTGGCCGCCTTCGGGGCCGACGGTGAGCCGGATCCCGTCGTCGCCGACGATCAGGCTCGCGGGGTCGAAGCGAGCGTTGGTGATGACGCCGATGCCGCGGCGTTCGAAGCTCCGCTGGAGCTCGCGCGAAACCTCGGCGTCCTCGAGCGGGGCGATCGCCGGCAGGTACTCGAGCAGGGTGACCTTGACGCCCAGGTCGTGGAAGGCAGAGGCGAACTCGCAGCCGACCGCGCCCGCACCGACGATGACCATGCTCTCCGGCAGCTCGGCCAGCCGGAGCGCGTCGTCCGAGGTCAGGATCCGGACCCCGTCGGGGACGATCCCCGGGAGCGATTTCACGCGCGACCCCGTGGCCAGGATCACGTCGGCGGCCTGGAGCACGCGCTCGCCGCCGGTGTCCGGTGTGCCGTCGGCACCGTGGAGGGCGACCCGGACCCGTCCCGGCCCGTCGAGCCGGCCGCGCCCGGCGACCCACTCGACGCCGTTCTTGCCCACCAGGCTCTTGAGCCCGGTCCACATCCGGCGGACGACGGCATCACGGTTGGCAGCGACGGCCGCGTAGTCGATGGCGACGCCCGTCACGAGCACGCCGAGATCGCGCCCGGTCTCACGCACGCGGTGGGCAAGGTCGGCCGACTCGAGGATGGCCTTGGTCGGGATGCAGCCGCGATGGAGGCAGGTGCCGCCGATCCTGTCGGCGTCGACGAGGGCGACCTTGAGGCCCAGCTGTGCGGCACGGAAGGCGGCCGTGTAGCCGCCGGTGCCGGCACCCAGGACGACCAGGTCGAACCAGTCCGGGTCGTCGGGACGTCGCGTGGTCGCCGAAGCGGCGGATACCGAGGGTGCGTCGATCGTCGGTGCGCTCGCGCCGGTCGCGCCGAGATCGAAGGAGCCGGCGTCCTGGAGGCGGCCGCGGAGGGCCTGGAGGAACCGGGCGCCGAGGGCGCCGTCGACCAGCCGGTGGTCCGCCGAGAGGGTGAGCTTCATGACGTTGCGGATCTCGACCGCACCGGCCACCACGACCGGCGTGGGCGCGGCCGAGGACACCGCGAGGATCGCGGCCTCGCCCGGGTTGATGATCGCGCTGAACTCCTCGACCCCGAACATGCCCAGGTTCGACACCGTGAACGTCGAGCCGGTGATCTCGTCGAGCGTGGCCGTGCCGTCGCGGGCCGCCGAGGCCAGCGCCGCAGCGCGCTCGTGGATCCCGGCCACGGTCAGCCGGTCCGCGTCACGGATCACGGGGACCACGAGCCCGCCCGGGACCGACACGGCCATGCCCAGCTGGACATGCTCGTGGTGCCACACCGACACGCCGTCGGTTCGCGCGTTGACGTCGGGGAACTCGGCGAGGGTGGCGGCGGTGGCGGCGAGCACGAAGTCGGTGACGGTGAGGGCCGCGCCCCGGGCGTTGACCCGCGCCCGCAGGGCGAGCAGCTCGGTGACGTCGACGGCGACGGTGACGGTGAAGTGCGGGGTGGACGTCCAGGAGGCGGTCAGCCGCTCCGCGATCACCCGTCGCATCCGGGACAACGGCTCGGCTGCGCCTGCATCGCCGGGCGCACCGGAGACCTTCGCCGCCGGGGCTGCCGCGGACGGCGTTTCGGCCGCCGACGGCGTCGCGGGTGACACCGCCGTGGATGCTCGGGCCGCGATGGCCGCCTGCACGTCGCGCTCGACGATCCGGCCGCCAGGCCCCGATCCGATGACCGTCCGAGGGTCGAGGCCGGCCTCCGCGGCGAGCCGGCTGGCGCGGGGGCTGATCGCAAGACGGCGACCCGTGCCGGCTGCCGGATTCGGCTGCGTGGCCGCCGTTGGGCCGGCCGGGGCTGCCGGGACTGCCGGGACGATCGGCGTCGGGGAGGGGATCTCCGGTGCCGCCGGACCGGGGACGGCTGCCGGGACCACCGGCGCAGCGGTCGGAGCCGGCGCCGGGGACGGAACGCTGGCAGGAGGAGCCGCGGCGGCCGGCGCCGGGGAGGGAACATTGGCCGCAGGCGTCGCGGCGGCCGGCGCCTCCGGGATTGCCTCGCCCGGCTCGCCGATCCATGCGCACACCGTGTTCACCGGCACCGACGCGCCAACGGGCGCCACGATCCTGAGCAGCGTGCCCTCGTCGAACGCCTCGACGTCCATCACGGACTTGTCGGTCTCGATCTCGAACAGCACGTCGCCCCGGTGGACCGGGTCGCCTTCCTGCTTGTGCCAGGCGACGATCGAGCATTCCTCGGTCATCTGGCCGGGCTTGGGCATCAGGATCGCGTGCGCCATGCCGTTGTGTCCTTCCCGCGTGGTTCGGCCGGTCGCCGGGCGCCGGTGCCTAGAACAGCGCCTTCGCGGCGGCGTAGATGTCGTCGGCGTTGGGCAGGAACGCCTGCTCCAGCCCGGCCGCCTGGGGCGAGATGCCGGGCTTGGCCCCGATCCGCGCCACCGGCGCGTCGAGGTCGTCGAACGCCTCGTACCCGATCCGCGCGGCGATCTCGTTGACGAACGAGCCCGACAGGATCGCCTGGCTGGCGACCACGCAGCGGCCGGTCCGGCGGACCGACGCGAGCACGGTCTCGAGGTCGAGCGGGACGAGGCTCCGCAGGTCGATGACCTCGGCCGTCACGCCGTCCTCGGCGGCCAGGCGGTCGGCCGCGGCGAGCGCATCGGCCATCGCCGGTCCCCAGCCCACCAGGGTCACGTCGGCGCCCTCGCGGACCACCTTCGCCACCCCGATCGGCTCGACGTGGTCGGCCCCGTTGACGACGCCCTTGGTGGGATACAGGCCCTGGCTCTCGACGAACAGGACCGGGTTGTTCGTCCGGATCGCGGCCTTGAGCAGGCCCTTGGCGTCCGCCGCGGTGGATGGGTACACGACCCAGATCCCGGGCAGGTGCGTGAACAGGCTCTCGAGGCTCTGGCTGTGCTGGCCGCCGTACCCCTTGCCGGCGCCGACCGACGCCCGGATCACGAGCGGCACCTCGACCTGGGCGCCCGACATGAAGTGCCACTTGGCGGCCTGGTTGGCGATCTGGTCCGACGCCATCAGCGCGAAGTCCATGTACATCAGCTCGACCACCGGCCGCAGCCCGACGATCGCCGCGCCCACCGCGGTGCCGCAGATGGCGGCCTCCGAGATCGGGGTGTTGAACACGCGCTCGCGGCCGAACGTCTCGAGCAGGCCCTTTGAGAGCTTGAACGCGCCGCCGTACTCGGCCACGTCCTCGCCATAGAAGATGACCCGGCTGTCGCGCGCCATCTCCTCTGCCAGCGCCTCGCGCAGCGCGTCGCGATACGTGATGGCACCATCGGGCCCGGCCTTCGAGACCGGGGCGGGCGCGTAGACGACCGGGTGGACGGCGGCCTCGGGCACGACCTCGCTCGATCCCTCCGTGTACAGGAAGTCGAGCGCGCTCTCGGGTGCCGGGTCGGTGCCCTGCGAGGCGCGGACGGCAGCCCGCGCGTTGCGCTCGCGGACCCGCTGCTCGATCGCGACCACGGCAGCCTCGTCGGCCACCCCCGCCTCGACGATCTGGGCCCGCAGCCGCGCGATCGCGTCGACCGCCTTCCAGGCAGCCTCCTCGTCGCGCGAGCGGTATTCGTTGCGCGGATCGGACAGCGAGTGGCCGTAGTAGCGGTACGTGCTCGCCTCGATCAGGACGGGCCCGTTGCCCTCGCGGCAGATGGCCGCCGCCCGGCGGACGGCGTCGCGGACCGCGAGGACGTCCATGCCGTTGATCGTCTCCGCGTGCATGTTGTCGGACGCGAACCCGGCCGCGCGGCGGGCGAGGTGGGGCATGCCCATGACCTCGTCGTCGGAGTGGTGGGTCATCCCGTAGTGGTTGTTCTGGATGAAGTAGATGATCGGCATCCCGAACGCCCGGTCACCGGCGAGGTGGTTGGTCCACTGGGCCTGGGCCGCCCAGTTGAGCGACTCGAGGACCACGCCGTTGGCATAGGCGCCGTCGCCCGCGAAGCAGCAGGTGACCGTGCCGTCCTGCCCGTAGCGGTGGGCCATGGCGGCACCGGTCGCGATCGGCACGCTGCCGCCGACGATCGCGTTGGCGCCCAGGTTGCCGGTGCTGAAGTCGCCGATATGCATCCCGCCGCCCCGTCCGCGGCCGTAGCCCTCGTCCTTGCCGAACAGCTCGGCGATGACCCGGTAGATGTGCTCCTCGAGCGCCGCCTCGAGCAGCGTCTCGTGGCTGGCGGCCGCCGAACCCGGCACGCGCGCCCGCAGCTGCTCGTCGGACATCGTCCGGATCGCGGCGAAGCCCTTGGCGATCGCGTCGCCGTGGCCGCGGTGCGAGCTGGTGATGTTGTCGGCGGGCGCGAGCGCGGTGCAGGCACCCACCGGGGAGGCCTCCTGGCCGATCGAGACGTGCGTCGGCCCGCGGTAGTCGTAGCCCGGCAGCGCGTCGTAGCCGCCCGAGCGGAGGCGGACGATCATCTCCTCCATCTCGCGGATCGACAGCATGTCGTCGAACAGGTCCAGCGCTTCGGCGGGGTTGATCGTGCCGGCCGCGAGCTCGGTGGCGAGCGTGCCCGCGTAGGTGAACCCGCGCAGCACGCCCAGGTCCTCCTCGAACGGGATCATGTCGGGTCGCAGGTCGCTCTGGTAGGCGACCGCCGAGGTCGCCCGGGTCTCGGTGGTCACGAGCTCCTCCAGCGGTGGGTCGACCGAATGCCGCGCTGGGCGCCGGCCGGGTTCATGCCTTGATGACGGTGATGCCGCGCCGCTCGAGGCTGCGCGCGGTTCGGTCGTCGACCCGGGTGTCGGTGATGAGGATGTCGACGGCGTCGAGGGCGCCGGCCCGGGCGAACGAGCGGGTGCCCATCTTCCGGCTGTCGGCGAGCAGGATGACCTCGGCCGCCCGATCCAGCACCAGCGCCTTGGTGTACGCCTCCGCGGGATCGGTGGTCGAGAGTCCCTCGTCGAGCGACACGGCGTACGAGCCGATGAGGGCCCGGTCGACGTGGATGGTCTCGAGCAGGTGCCGCGTCATCGGCCCCACGAAGGCCTGGCTGGTCGCCCGGTATTCGCCGCCCACCACGATCAGGCGGGGTCCCTGGCCACCGAGCTCGACGATCGCGGGCAGGCTGTTGGTGACCACGGTGAGCCGGTCCCAGCCGCGCAGCAGGCGGGCGACCGCGAGGACCGTGCTGCCGCTGTCGAGGTAGACGGTCTCGTCCGGGCGCAGCAGCCCCACGGCGCGCGCCGCGATGCGCTCCTTCTCCTCGGCCGCCTCTGCGGCCTTGACCTCGAAGTGGGGCTCCGCGGCCCGGTCCTCGAGCGCGACGGCGCCTCCGTGGACGCGACGGACGTGACCGTCGGCCTCCAGCTCGTCGAGGTCGCGCCGCACCGTGGCCACCGAGACGCCGAGCGCCCCGCTGAGCTCCTCGAGCCGGGCGGCGCGGCGCGACTCGACGATGTCGAGGATGCGCCGGCGACGCTGGGCCGGGAGGTCGCGCGAGCCGGGTCCGGTGGACTCGATGGCCGGGTCGGCGGAGGGGGCGGTCACGTCGCTAACTATTGCAGAATCTGTCGCAATACGTCAAATAGCGGCAAGATGTGGCAGGCTGCCGGACGCCGGGCACCGTGCCCGGTGTCGTCGGGGTTCAGCGGCGCTGGTGCCAGCGCTCGAACGCCTCCACCGCCACGGGCAGCGTCGGGTAGATCCGCTCCTCGTCGATCGCCTTGAGCAGGCCGCCCCGGGCGAGCTGGGCGCGGAAGACCTGCTTGACCCGCGCCATCGCGAACATCACGCGCCGGGCCGCCAGGTCATCGATCAGGGCCTGCAACGCGTCGGCGGCGGTGACGTCGAGCTCGACGATCGCCTCCGCGTTGAGCAGGAACCACTCCACCGGCACCGGTTGCGCGTCGACCGCCTCGAGCGCGCGGGTGTGGAAGTCCTCCGCGTTCGCGAAGCACAGCGGTGCGTCGTAGCGGAACACCAGCAGGCCCGGGATCTGCTCGGCGTCCGGGTAGTCCTCGATGTTGTGGAGGCCGGCCAGCCCGGGCACCCGTCCGAGCACCGACGCTGGTGGGCGCGCAACCCTCGCGAGCAGGTCGGCGACCGAGAGACCGACAGCGACGAGGATCCCCGCCAGCACGTCGAACGCGAGCACGCCGACCAGCGCGGCAACCGCGAGCCCGAGCTCCGAGGCCCGGAATGCGGCCAGCCGACGGAGCGCCGGCCGGTCGATCAGCTGGAGCGCCGCGTACACCACGATCCCACCCAACGCCGCCCTCGGGATCCGGGCGATGAGGCCGGGTGCGGCCAGCACGACCACGATGACCGACGCGGCGGCCACCAGCCCGACCGCCTGGCTTCGGGCGTGCATGGCGCTCACGATCGCCGTTCGCGACCCGGATCCGGTGGGCGAGAAGCCGCCGGTCAGCCCGACCGCCAGGTTGGCGGCTCCGAGCGCCAGGAGCTCGCGGTTGGGGTCGATCGTCTCGCCGTTGCGGGTGGCGAAGGCGCGACCGTTGAGCACCACCTCCGAATAGCCGACCAGCGCGATCGCCGCCGCCGATCCGAGCAGGGCCGTGACATCCGAGGCGCGCAGCGCCGGGACCGCGGGAGTCGGGAGCCCGCCGGGGACCGGGCCGACCAGGGCGACACCCTGCGCGTCGAGGCCCAGGAGGGCCACGACGAGCGTGGCGCCGACCGCGGCCAGCAGCGTGCCGGGCGCAAGGGGCGCCAGCCGCCGCAGGACCAGCAGGAACACCAGGACACCGATCCCGAGCGCGCCGGCCAGCATCTGGATCTCGCCCAGCCGGTCGGCCAGCTCGAGCAGCTTGCCGATCGCTCCCTGTGCCGCGAGGTCCGTCCCGGTCAGCGTGCCCAGCTGGGAGCCGATCATGAGCAGGGCCACGCCCGCCATGTAGCCCACCAGGATGGGCTGGGACAGCAGGTCGGCGACGAAGCCCAGGCGGAGCGCGAAGGCGGCCAGCAGCAGCAGGCCGACGAGGATCGCGAGCCCGGCCGTGAGCGTCAGGTACCGCTGGGGATCTCCGGCGGCGAGCGGCCCGACCGCCGCCGCAACCATGATCGCGGTGGCGGAATCGGGTCCGACCGAGAGCAGCCTGGACGTGCCCAGCAGGGCATAGACGAGCATCGCGACGACCGCGACCCACAGGCCGCTGGTCGCCGGGACCCCGGCCAGCCCCGAGTAGGCGAGGCATTGCGGCACCAGGTACGCGGTGAGCGCCAACCCGGCGAGCACGTCCGCCCGCAACCAGGCGGCGGTGTAGCCGCGCAGCTGGGCCAGGCCGGCGATCACGCCGTCGCCGCGGTGCGCTCCTCCTTCGACGGCCATCTGCGCTCCTCGCGCCGCTCGATCGGGGACGTCCCCGCGAGATCGGGACCTTCGACCCTCCGCTCGCGACGGTCCCCGGTGCGATGGTAGGGCCACGCGAGGCTCGCGGCCCGACGGGACGAGCAAACCGACCGCCGGCTCCGACAGGCCGACCACCGATCCGGCAGCCCTCGAGGCACCGGATGGCAGGCACCACCGGCCGACAGGCGCCAAAGGCAGGGTCGCGAGCCCGCTGCCTTTCCTTGGTTCCTCGACCGTCCATCGGCCGGCCGCGACGTTTCCGGCGTCCGCGCGCCGCCCTCGACGAGCGTGGCATTGCCGCGGCTGGGAAACTGGAGCGTGTCGCCCGTCGTCTTTGGTCCATGCACATGCGAACCGCGTCGATCGCCCTCGCCGCCCTGATCGCCGTCGCGGCCGCTGCCTGTACGGCCGGCACGCCCGCTGGTACCGCCGGCACGCCCTCCGCCACGGCCAGCACCGCCGGCACCCCCGCGCCGACGGCCGGCACCAGCCCCGAGCCGAGCAGCGTTCCTTCGCCGAGTGGCGTTCCATCGCCGAGTGGCGTTCCATCGCCGAGCGGCGTTCCGTCCCCGATCCTCTACGCCCAGGACGCCGCAGCCGCGGTCGCGGCCACCAACCCGCTGCTCGCCGGCATCCAGGCCAGGGATCCGAACCTCATCGGTCAGGCCCGCTGGTGGGAGGCAACGCCGCTCGAGCTGGCCAAGCCGCCGGTGCCCTGGAGCGTCGTCTTCCATGTCGGCTGGGGCGACTGCCAGGCCGGCTGCATCGACGAGCACGTCTGGACCTACAAGGTGGATGTGGACGGAACCGTCACCCTCGTCTCCGAGTCCGGCTCACCGCTCTCGAGCGACGTCCTCTCCCAGCTCGCGGCGGCTGCGACGTGGACCGGCGTCGGGGGTCGCGTGACAGCAGGCCCGACCTGTCCGGTGGAGCGGCCCGGCGATCCCGCGTGCGCGCCGCGCCCCGTCAAGGACGCGATCCTGCGCGTCACCGGCGCCGGAGGCGGGTCGGTCGGGCAGGTCGCCACGGACGCGGGTGGGCTGTTCCGTCTCGGCCTGCAGCCCGGTGACTACACCCTGGAGCCACAGCCCGTCCAGGGGCTCATGGGCACGGCAGCCTCGGTGGGGTTCACGGTGACCGACGGCGCGCAGACCTTCCTCGAGGTCGCCTACGACACCGGGATCCGCTGACGCTTGCTCGAATTCACGCCCACGAGATTGGCATGGCGATCGACCGGTTGCGGGTGATGATTGGCGCGGTCTACCGGATCAGCTGTGTGCCGTAGGCGGCCCAGGGGATCTCGTCGTTCGGGAGGCCGATGGTGCTGCCATAGTTGAGTGCCTCGACGAACCAACCCTTGAGGCAGCCGGTCGAGCCGTTGCCCGATTGGTCGGGAATGATTGGGCCACCAGGGGGCTCGCCGCATTCTGGATTGTTCGCCTGGATGTACGCTCGGTCGAGCACGAAGTTTCCGACCGCGACGATCCGGAAGTAGGTGTTCCTGCCGTTTGATCCGGGTGGGGCCACGGGCGTGCCGGGATCGATCGTCGAGCCGGGGCAGTAAGGCGCAGGGCCAACCTGCCCAATGTCGTCGCTCGTGCATTCGTAGAAGGGAATCTGAACGGTCTTGCCGATGAACTGATTCATCGCGGTCTGAACTTGTACGCTGTTGGTGTTGCCCGGCACCGTGTGAATCCAGATCGGGATCGACAGACCGGTGTTGCCGGGGTTCGAGATCTCGCACGCCAGGAACGCCGCTCCGTTGCCGTTGCAGGTCGGGTCGTGGGGCGTGATATCAAGCCAGCCCACCGTGCCATCACCCGACTTGCACAGAGGCAAGATCACCTCACTCATAGGGTCACCAGCGATCCCAGGCGTGTATGGCGCGCCCTCGCCGAAATTGATCTGCTTGCCGGTGCCATCGCACAGGGTGAGCGTGGTCGGGAAGGTTACAGGCAGGAAGCCACACGGAGCATCCGATGAGCAGACCCCTTGCACCTGACCGGCGATTGCCGTGGCCCGTGCGCTCGCCGTACCCTGGGTGATCGCCGTGCCTCCGGGCAGTAGCGCGAAGACGCTGCCGACGAAGGTCGGAAAGGTCTTCGAGCCGTCTGCCTCGACGCCGTAGGCGGAAGACGGCGGTGCCGAGCCGGCTCCAAGCGATCCGACTGCGACCTCCGGTGCCAGTCGGTCTCCATTGATATCGGTGTAATACGCCGTCGGAGCCGGTGAGATGCTGTTGTTCGCGGCAGCGGCATTGACCGCGGCGAGCACGTCCTGGTCCGACTTGGGGATGCTGCCGCCATTGCCTGCGGCGATCAGGTTCTGGACGAGGACGACGGCGCCTGCCTCGGCGGCGGCGTCGGAGCCGTTCTGCACGATGCGCTGCTGAGCGAATGCGTTGCCACCGTCCAGGATCAACGAGGTCATCGCCAACAGAGCAACAAGCGCCAGCGTGAAAAGCACGAGTGACTGGCCGGCGTCAGCGCGCCGAGACTGCCCAACACGATGCCACGCCGTCATGCTCATCGCCCCTTCTGGCTCTTGTCTTTGGTCATGGCACCGGGCATCCAGTGGAAGCCGTGCAGACGCTTTCGATCGGTTGTTTGCTGGTGGAAACCAATGCACGAGGCCCGACGATGCCGCCGATGATCGGGGTCAGGGCCTGATAGGTGTACTTGACAGTAACGATGGCCATGCACCCCACGGCGATTGGGTTGCACGCGTTCGACAGCGTGCCCTGATCGACGAACTCGACGCAGATACCTCCAGGATCGGTGGGCACGTTGTTGGCGTCGCATCCGGTGGGTGGACCTGTCGGTATCCCGAGTGCGATCGCCTGTGCTCCCGCTCGCTGGTTGATGTCTGGGACGTGCTGGTTGACGATCGCCGTTCTGACGCCTTCGCGCGCCGCGTTGTTGATCTCGTTGTCCGCGAACACAAAGCGCCCAAGGTCGAATACAGCCATGAACATCAACATGATCATGGGGAACACGAGTGCGAACTCGACCAGAGACTGACCGATGCTGCTACGTCGGGAGCCGTAGGCACCAGGTCGGTCCATCGCTAAGGCCCGACCGTGAGCTGCACGTCACACTTCAGCACGCTGCCGTCGAACGGACCGTTGTGCTGTCCCGAGCCATCGATGTAGTACTCGCTGCCGATCTTGGACGTTCCGACAGTCACGTTGAATGGAATGGTGAATCCCGCGTTTGACCACTGCTGCTGCAGTCCCCCATTCGGAACCTTGTTGAGCAGCGTCGGCACGATGCATGGGGTCGGCGTCGGCGTGGGGGTCGGCGTCGGTGCGCCGGTTGGCGTGGGCGTTGGCGTGGGCGTCGGTGTTGGCGTCGGTGTTGGTGTCGGCGTCGGCGTCGGCGTCGGCAAAGGGACGTTGGCTGTCAGCCCCACGCGGATCGGGAAGTCCGCGCTGGCGCCCAGCACGAGCGGGTTGCCGACAAGCTGCCCGATCACGGGAGTAAGGAGCTGGAAGTCACACGTCAGCTCCACCTGAGCACGTCCGTTGAGGGTCGTTGTGCCGTCTGGAAACGCCGGGGTTGGGAGAGGCGAGGGCAGCACACAGTTGATCGTGGTTGCGTCTCGCTGGATGAGCTCCTGATACCGGGCCTGGGCAGCCAGATCCGGATTGGTCGTGTTCCAGGCCTCCGGGTGGGTCGCGGCGAAGTCGGCGCCGATGCGGGCCGTGTTCTGAAGGTTCACCCATCCCAGGAACAGGTGCCCGAAGTCCAGCACCAACAGGACGATCAGCAGTAGCACCGGCAGCAGCAGGGTGAACTCGGCGATCGCCTGTCCGCGTGCGCGGCGACGCAGCCGCGGAGTCATCAACAGCGCGGGCGTCCGCGTGCGCGGCGTGGACATGTCCAGGAGACGCTCCCCAAGGATCACGTCCCCCGACGGCAAACAGGACTATCGTCCTGGGACCTTACGCCGTGCCTTACAGGTGGCGCACGCTGGCAACGCGCGTCCGGTCCCGGTACCAACCGGTCATTGTCAGGACAGCCGCAATCGACCACTCTGCGGAGCATGAAGAAGCGCGCGACCGCCGGGGTGCTCTGGTTCTTCAGCGTCTGGTATGCCTGGAGCATCTTGGCGATGTTCATCGGCGTGAGCAACGCGCCGGCGCCCCTCTTCGGGGCCTTTGCAGCTCTGCTGATCGCCGGCGACCCGTTCGGCCGGATCTGGACAAACCGCGCCGTCCAGAATCGGGGCCGGACCGCACCCTCCGCCGACTTGGCCTGATCCTCCATGCGGGCTTTTGCTCGCAGCTGGTAGACGCGAAATAGCCGCCGGCGATCGCCGGCGGCAGTTTCGATTCATGGCCCAGTCTCGTTCGGCGAGGCTGCGGCCCGCCCGTGTTGGCAGGTGCACTAGGCCAACCGTGGGGCGTCCTGACACCGGTACGTTCGTACTGGGTAGCCGACCGTCGTCTCTGATAGGTGGACTGCAAGGATCGCGACCAACAATCGGGTTCTCAGGAGCAATTCCCTGTTGTCAGGTTGAGCCGGGGGGCTCCACCCGTCTGGCGCGGTCCCCGGACACGCAAAGACGATTCGACAAAGGCCGGAGGTCGCGATGCTGGGTTCGCGTGCGCGTCCGCGCGCTCGCTGGTCGCGTGGTCAGGCACTCACCGAATTCGCGCTCGTGGCGCCGGTGATGGTCCTGATCCTGCTCGTCGCGATCGACTTCGGGCGAGTCTTCTTCACCTACATCCAAGTGACGAATGCTGCGCGTGAGGCGGCCTACGCTGCTGCGGCCGATCCGACAGACCAAGCTGCCATCGACGCCCGGGCCGCAGCGGAGGTCAACGCGCAAGGCCAGGGAGGCGAGGGGACATTGACCGTCGGCACACCAAGCTGCTCGACTGCCACGGTGCCGCCGGTGGGTGCAACCTGCCCGACCGCCGGCTTCACCTCGCCACCGGGGTCGGGTCTCCAGGTAACCGTCGCTGTTAGCCGTCCATTCAGGTTCCTCACACCCGTCATTGGCGACCTGTTCGGTTCGTTCGCCCTTGGTGCTGCCGCGACGGCTCCGCTAGTGCCGCAGCCAACGACGACCGCCGGGGGCGGGGGTGGCGGTGGAGGCGGAACGTCCGATCCATGTGCGGTGCAGGCAGACTTCACGTTCAGCCAGACGGGGTGGAACAAGGCAGTGGACTTTGACGCCAGCGACTCCACGCCGACCACCGGGTGCGCTGATCAGATAGTCAAGTACGTCTGGGATTTCGGCGATGGGAACTCGCAAACACAGACATCACCGCCGTATCCACCGAAGCATGGGTGGCCATCGAACAACTATGGCCACGCTGGTGGGCAGTTCACGGTGACGTTGACAGTGATCACCGCGAATGGAAAACAGGACATATTCTCCCAACCCGTGCTCGCGCTGTCCAAGTGACATGACCCCCAAGAAGATCCCGCGGCCGTGGATACAGCCCAGACACGAGGTCCTGGGCCTTGGATCGCGAGGGCAATCCCTCGTTGAAACGGCCTTGGTGTTGCCAATTTTCCTGCTGATCCTATTCGGCCTCGTCGACGTCGGGCGGCTGGTCTACACAAACAGCATGACCTCGCAGGCGGCCCGTGAAGGGGCTCGCCTCGCCTCGGTCCAGGCTCGGTGGATCGGTGCAACCACGGCTGACGATGTCGGGTGCGTCGCTTCGGCAGCTGCCATCACCAGCCTGAATCCGGGAGCCCATGTCTGCCCGGCAGACGTCGCGACGATGCGAGCAAACATTCAGGCCGCCGCGAATAGCGAGCTCGTCGCGGCCGGGCAAGTCGCCGTCACGAACGTGTACGTGCGCTGCGATGCGGCGGACGCGACTGCCCCCACCGGCGCATGGACCGGAGCATCGTGCACGAGCAGTGACATCGGAGATCAGGTTTCGGTGCGAGTCGTCCTGACTTATGTGCCGCTGACGCCGATCGTGGGGCCGATGCTCGGCTCGATCGTGCTGTCAGGTTCGGCCACGATGGCCATCAACTGAGGGGAGCATGCATGTCGAGCGCTGATCGCCAACTCCGCTCCGGCCAGATCTTGGTCCTGTTCACGTTAGCGCTCATAGGTCTCCTGCTGCTCGCCGGGCTCACGGTCGACGGGGGGTATGCGCTCGCCCAGCGGAGATCCGCCCAGAACGCCGCGGATTTCGCGGCGATCGCCGGCACGCGTGTAGTGGGCGAGTCCCTGACAGGCGACTACACGAACGGAACCGACGGGAATGTGCGACTGGCCGTCGAAGCGGCGCTGTCCGCGAATGGTGCGAACGTCGGGAACTACACTGCCCGCTACGTCACCCAGGCTGGCGACGTCGTCGGCCAGCCGGTCGGCACGGCGTCGATCCCGATTGGCGCGGAAGGGGTCATCGTAACGGCCTCGACCACCTGGGATCCGTACTTCCTCGGTATCGTCGGGATACATCAATGGACGGCGAGCGCGGACGCCGTCGCGATCTCGCCCGGGGTGAATGTCGGGGTAGGCATCATGCCGTTCGGCGTTAGCGCGAGCACGCTCGATGCATACGACAACTGTCCGCTTGGTGAGGATGTCGGATCGCCAACGTCCGGTTGCGCGACCTTCCACCTCACTCCTGGCTCGCTCAACGTGCCTGGCGGATTTGGGTGGCTGAAGTTCGGCTGCTACAAGAAGGATGCCGACAACAAGTACTACGGGCTCGGGCAGGTCCCACCGGCATCCAACGGTGGATGCAGCAACAGCAAGCCCTTCCTCGATGGTGAGTGGGGTGCGCTCCCGACCACCCCTGGCAACACGTACGGTTGCTGCACCAGCGTGAGTGCGTCCACCGCCGCGGGGTATGGCAACGATATCGGCAGCCTACCCGGAAACAAGGCGTCGATCACGGACAGCCAGACGAGCGTCGACTACATGGAGACGAACAACCTGGTCGGTTGGGTGCCGATCTGGGACTACGCCAACGGCAACGGCAGCAACGGCTACTACCACATCATCGGATACGCGGGCTTCCAGGTCGTTCACATCAAGGGTGGCAAGGACATAGAGGGCGTGATCCGGCTCAAGGAAGGCCCGGGGCCGAACGGGACCTACGACTCACCGGATCCGTCACTGCTCACCTCGTTCAACGGCTCGGTGGAGCTTCGCCACTAACTAGTGCGACAAGCCGCAGAACTCGCAGGACGATAGAGCGGGGCTGCGCGCCGCAGATGTCCCCCTAACCCGCGACTACTCAGAGTTGCGCTTCATCGCGAGGACGCTGAAAGGTCACCGCAAACACGACAACGATCTATCCGCGACCAAGCTACATCTCCTCCGCCCGTTCTGCCGGCAGGTGGATCGTCAGCGAGGCCCCGCGACCGGGGATCTCCGGCTCGAGCATGAGATCCCCGGACATCGACCGGCACAGCTCGCGCGAGACATAGAGCCCGAGGCCCGACCCCTCGCCGACGGGTCGCGAGGATCCTCGCTCGAACCGGCGGAACAGGCGGGCGCGGTCGGAGGGGCTGACCCCGGGGCCGTGGTCGGTGATGGTGACCAGCATGTCCTCGGCGGCCGCGTCGACGCCGATCGCGACCTCGATCGGCGTGCGACCGCCGTAGTCGACCGCGTTGTCGAGGATCGCCCACAGCACCTGGTCGAGCTGGTCAGGGTCGGCGAGCGCGAGCCAGCCCGTCGACCGATCCTCGATCGACAGGTCCACGTCGGTCGCCCCGAGCGCCTCCCAGGTCCGCCGGACCCGCGCCGCGGGTGCCAGGACCTCCAGCCGGGGCCGCAGCGCGCCGGACTCGAGCCGGCTCACGGTGAGCAGCTGGCGGACCATCCGCGACAGGCGGTCGGCCTGCTCGGTGATGATCGCGAGCCGCCGGTCGTCGTTGTCGGCGGCCAGCTGGTCGGCATAGCCGCGAATGCTCGCGAGCGGCGTCTGCAGATTGTGCGAGACGCTGCGCAGGAAGTCGTCCTTGGCCTCGTCCAGCTCGACCAGCCGGCGGTTCTGGCTCTCGACGCGGGTGTACAGGTCGGCATTCCGGATCGCGGCGGACACCTCGATCGCATACAGCTCGAGCAGGTCCTGGTCCGCGCGCTCCCACGTGCGGACGGCCGGCACATGGCCGACCACGACGCCCAGGACCTCACCGGCCGCGATGAGCTCGGCGCGCAGCTGCCTCGGCTCCCCGGGGACGGCCTCCTCCTCCGGCACCTCCCGCGGGTCGACCAGCAGCACCGCGCAGTCGATCATCCCGAAGGCTTCGCGCGCTCGCTCGCCGGCACGCTGCGCGAGCACCTCGGGACGCTCCCGGAGCGTGGTCTCCTCCAGGGCGTCCAGGATGCCCCGCAGCTCGCGGTTGCGTCGCTGGAGGTCGCTCGCCAGCCGGTTGTGGCTCTCGGCCAGCCAGCTGATCTCGTCGTCGCCGGGCAGCTCGAGCCGGACGTCCAGGTCGCCCGCCGACACCCGGTCGACGGACGCGGCGATCGCCCGCAGCGGACTGCCCAGGTCGGACGCCAGGAGGGCCGCCAGCAGGATGGCGACGGCCACGGCGATGGCGACCGCCAGCAGCAGGATCTGGGAGATGGTCGCGTAGCTGGGTCCCTCGGCCCCGATGATCAGGAGCACGACGATCCCGAAGCCGGCCACCGGCAGGACGGCGGCCGCGCTGAGCGCGATCGTGAGGCGGGATCTGAAGCCGACCCATGGCCCCCGATAGGCGGGCAGCGAGGGCGCGCGCCGGACCGGGGCGGCGAGGGGGTCGCCGATCGTCGCGCCCGGCTCCGCCGTCGAATTGTCCGCCGACGGCTGAGCGGCCGCCGCGGGCGACCTGCCGGCGCGCGCGAGCCGCTCCGACAACCCGCCATGGGCGCGCTGCGCGCCACCGTCGCCGATCATCGGCGGACGATCTTCGAGGCTCATGGCTCGGACAGGCTCGTGGCGCTCACGAGCCGGTAGCCGATCCCGCGGACGGTCAGCAGGTGGACGGGCTTGTTGGGATCGATCTCGACCTTCTGGCGCAGGCGGCGCATCGTGACCCAGACGTAGCTCGGATCGGCGTCCTCGGTGTCCGCCCAGCCGCGAACGAGCAGGGTCTCGGTGGTCACGGTCTGGCCGAGGTTGGCGGCGAGGGCGTAGAGCAGCCGCGACTCGGTGGGGGTCAGGGAGATGGGGTTGCCGGCCACGATCGCCTCGCGGCGGTGGAGCTCGAGCGAGAGGTTGGGCCCGAGGTCGAGGCGCTGGCGGGGGACCCGGTCGCCGAGCCGCCGCAGGACGCGGGTGATCCGGGCGCGCAGCTCCGGATAGTGGAAGGGCTTGGTGACGTAGTCCTCGGCGACCTCGTCGAGCAGGTCGGCCTTGGAATCGGCGGTGTCGATGGCTGACAGCACGATGATCGGCAGGTCGGCCCTCGACTTGATCTCGCGGGCGAGCGTCAGGCCGTCCATCCGCGGCATCAGCATGTCGATGATCAGCAGATCCGGCCAGGACTGCGAGAGCCGGCGAAGGGCCTCGTCCCCGTCGCGTGCGGTCTGCACCTCGTAGCCGTCCGCCCGCAGCTGCTCGGCGAGGATGACGAGCAGGTTGGGGTCATCGTCGACGATGAGGATCCGCGGCGCCGTGACGCCGTACGCGGAGGGTCCGCCGGACAGCATGCGAGGCTCCTGGGTCGGGGGACCGGCCGGTCGAGCCGGCAGGTCGGGCGCATCCGAGCATAGCAGCGGGGATCGGCGCGCCCCGATGCCGGGGGTTGCCGCCGCTCGGGGGTTGCCGCCGCTCGGGGGTTGCCGACCGGATGCCGGCGCGTTGCCGCGCGGATGGCAGATGGGGTCGCCCTCGCCCCTCGCTGCTCGCCGCTCGCGTGCCCGTTTGCCAGCGGTACGCCGTCCGGGTAGGTGACCAGGCGACGAGCATGGCCGGCCCTGCCGGCGGCGGTTGACCGCGGCGGACGGCTGGAGGCGTTCGCCTACACTTCGGCCGATGTCCGAGCTGCCCATCCGCCGCTACGAGCAGCTGCCGGCGGCGTTCCACCCGTGGGATCCGCGCACGGCGGAGGTGGCCGCGCAGGTGCGCCGCCTGGTCGAGTCCGCGTGCCCGGGCGTCGCGGTGGAGCACGTCGGCAGCTCGGCCGTCCCGGGACTGCCCGGCAAGAACGTCGTCGACCTCGGGATCGAGGCGGAACCGGATGAGATCCCCGCCATCGCCGATGGGCTCGTGTCCCTGGGCTTCCAGCGCCAGGGTGGCCTCGTGCCGTTCGCGCCGACCCGGCCGATGCTCCTCGGCGTCGTCGAGCACGATGGGACCCCATTCCGGATCCATCTCCACGTCATGCCCGCCGCCCGCCACGAGCTGGCGGAGCAGCGTCGGTTCCGCGACGCCCTGCGCGCCGACGCCGGCCTGCGAGCCGCCTATGCGGCCGCGAAACAGCGCATCGTGGAGGACGCACCCAGCGGCGACGCAAATCTCCTGTACACCGCCCGGAAGGGCGACTTCGTGCGGGACACCCTGTACGCACGCGGGATCCGCGGCCGGCCGGCCGATGCGCCGGAGCCGCTCGCGCCGGGCGCGACCGTGGGCATCCTGGGTGGCGGGCAGCTGGGCCGGATGCTCGGCTTCGCCGCGCGGCAGATGGGCTACCGCGTGATCGCGCTCGACCCGGACCCGCGTTGTCCGACCGCGGCGGTGGCCGACGAGATCGTCCCCGGGGCCTACGACGATGTCGCGGCGGCCCGCGTCCTGGGCGCGAGGGCGGACGTGGTGACCTACGAGCTGGAGCACGTGGGGCTCGAGGCGGCCGAGGCGGCTCTCGGCCGGGCTCCGTTGCGACCGGGACTGGCCGCGCTTCGGGCCACGCAGGACCGGCTGGCGGAGCGACGGTTCATCCGCGCCATCGGCGAGGCGACCGCGCCCTGGCGCGAGGTCCGCGGCCTCGAAGCCGCGCTGGCCGCCGCCGACGCGATCGGCTACCCGGTCCGCCTCAAGCTGCCGCTCGGCGGGTACGACGGGCGGAGCCAGGCGCGCGCCGAGTCGCCCGAGGGTGTCGCCGCCGCCCTGTCGACCTTGACCGCTGACGACGGGCGGCCCCTGCTGCTGGAGCGAGAGATCGACTTCGAGGCCGAGCTGTCGGTGGTCTGTGCCCGTGACCGGACGGGGCGGACGCGGTCGTTCCCGGTCTCGCGCAACACGCACGAGGACGGCGTGCTCCTCGAGAGCGTCGCGCCAGCCCCCATCCATCCGGTGCTGGCCGCCGACGCCGCCGAGATCGCCGACAGCCTGGCCCGCGGCCTCGACCTGGTCGGCCTGCTGACCGTCGAGCTGTTCCAGCTCCGGGGCGGCGGGCTGATGATCAACGAGCTCGCCCCCCGGGTCCACAACTCCGGCCACTGGACCATCGAGGGCGCGGTCACGTCGCAGTTCGATCAGCACCTGCGTGCGATCTGCGGCCTGCCGCTCGGCTCCGTGCGCCCGCACGGGGTCGCGGCGATGGTCAACCTGCTCGGCACCGGCCCGGATCGTCCGGCCAGCCTGTGCGGGCTCGAACGGGCCCTGGACGACCCCGAGGCTCACGTGCACGTGTACGACAAGCGGCGCGTGTTCGAGCGACGCAAGATGGGGCACGTGACGGTGATCGGCAGCGACGCGGACGAGGCGCTGGATCGTGCGCGGCGGGCCCGCGCGGCGCTGAGCTGGGAGGCGTGAGATGGGCGATCCAGGACCGGTCGTCGGCATCGTCGGCGGCAGCCGCTCGGACTTCCCGGTGCTGGAGCAGGCCGTCGCGGTGCTCGGCGATCTGGGCGTGCCATGCGAGCTTCGGGTGGTGTCCGCGCATCGGACGCCCGACCACCTGTTCCGCTACGCCGAGACGGCGGCCGGGCGCGGGATCCGGGTGATCATCGCGGGTGCCGGAGGGGCGGCCCACCTGCCCGGGATGCTGGCGGCGAAGACCGCCCTGCCCGTGATCGGCGTGCCGATCCCGACCCAGCACCTGGGCGGCCTCGACTCGCTGCTGTCGATCGTCCAGATGCCGCGCGGCGTCCCGGTTGCGACGGTCGCGATCGGCAACGCGGACAACGCGGCGCTGCTGGCGGCGGCCATCCTCGCCCTGGCCGATCCGGCGCTGGCCGACCGGCTCGCCGCCCGGCGCGCCGCGCAGACCGAGTCCGTGCTGGGCGACCCGTCGAACGAGGCGCCCCTGCCCGGCTGACGCCGCGGTGCTGTCGTCGTGAGCCGCGGTGCTTCGTCGTGGCCGCGGTGCTTCGTCGTGGCCGCCGTGCGTCGCCGTGGCCGCGCCCGCCGTGCCACGCCGCGCGGCGGAGGCTCCGGGGCTCGCCGGCGGCTAGACTCGGGGGCACGATGGACGACGAGCGATGGGAGCCGGGCATGCCCGCCCTGGACCGGCAGGCCGGTCGGGGGGCCACCGGAAGCCCGCCGCCCGACCGTTCGGCGTCGCCGCCAAGCCGTGCGGGCCTGCCGCACGACCGTTCGGCGTTGCCGCCCAGCCTCGCCGCGCTGCCACCCCGCAGCGTCCCCGAGACCGCGCCCACGCCGCTCCAGCGGCACTTCGTCCTGCTCTCGGCGCCGGCCCTCGTGGCGGGTGCGGTGGCGATCACGGCGCTCGAGCTGGGGGCCGGTCCCGGGAATGCGCTGGTCAAGCTGTGCGTCGTCGTCGCAGCACCGCTCCTGCTGGTCACCACCGCCGATGCGACGGTCAGGATCTGGCGATCGGCGTGGGCGTGGATGCCGGTCGACCGGGGGCGGGGGATGTTCCGCCTGGCCTGGCTGGTCGCCAGCCTCACGTTCCTGGTCGTGATCGTCGTCGCCGCCGGCATCGTGCTGGGTGCCTGACCGATGGAGCGACGGCTGACCGACGACGAGCGCGCCCTCCTTGCGGCGGTCGGTCGCGGACCCGATGGCCGCTCGACGGACGTCCCGTCCGGGGGCGGCGCCCCGTCCTGGATGTCCGCGACGCTGCGCTTCTGCTCGCGGTGCGGCGGCCCCCTCGAGCTCACGTCGCTGCCCGAGGAGAGCCGCGACCGGCTGGCCTGTGCGGCCTGCGGCCATGTCGCCTACGTCAACCCGAGGCTGGTCGTGACCACGATCCCGGTCACCGAGGCCGGGGAGGCCGTCCTCATCCGCCGCGGCATCGAGCCCGGTCGCGGCTGGTGGGCGCAGCCCGGCGGGTTCCTCGAGGTGGACGAGACCGTCAGCGAGGCGGCCGTCCGCGAGACGCTCGAGGAGACGGGCCTGCTGGTCGAGCCCGGCCTGATCATCGGCCTCTACGCGCGCATCGAGGCGGCCGTGGTGGTGCTCGCCTACGAGGCGCGGATCGTGGGAGGCGCCGCGCAGGAGACCCCCGAGGCGCTCGAGATCCGGGCGTTCGCGCCCGACGCCATCCCGTGGGACGGCATCGCGTTCACGACGTCGTACTGGGCGCTTCGCGACTGGGTGGCGGCGCGCGATCCGGGCGCGCCGGTCCCGCCCGCGTTTCACGGCACGACGGCGCTCTGACCGCCCACCGGCCTCCCGCCAGGCCACCGGCCTCCCGCCCGCCGGCCCGAGCCCGGGTGGGGCCTGGCGGACCTGCGGGAGGGGCCGGCCGGCCGTGCGTGACGCGGGGAGCGCGCTGGTAGATTCGCGCGGTGGGAGGCTTGTCGATCCGGCCGGCGGGCGGCGGCGCCGGCGTCATGCGCGCCGCGGCCGAGATCGTCCGGGGGCGGCACGTCCAGGCCTGGGTGGCGGCCGTGGTGGCCGTCATCGTGGTCGGCACCCTGGGCTACGTGCTCGGCTTCGGGTGGTCGGTCTCCGATGCCGCCTACATGACGGTGATGACGCTCACGACCGTCGGGTTCCGCGAGGTTCGCGAGCTGACCGGCGTGCCCGAGCGCCTGTGGACGATGGCCCTGGCGATCTCGGGCGTGGCCATCATCTTCGGGTCGATCGGGATCGTCGCGGAGACCGTCCTGAGCGAGGCGGCGAGCGGGAGACGGGAGGCGAGGCGGATGCGCGAGGCTGTCGAGGCGCTTCGGGACCACTACATCGTCTGCGGCTACGGACGGGTCGGCTCGACGGTCGCTCGCGAGCTCGTGCAGTCCGGCCAGCACCTGGTCGTGATCGACATCCTGGCCTCGTCGCTCGAGCGCGCCGCGGCCGACGGCCACCTGGTCGTGGAGGGCGATGCGACCGACGATGCGACCCTGCGGGCCGCGGGCCTCGAGCGTGCCCGGGGGCTGGTAACCACCATCGACTCGGACGCCAACAACGTGTACGTGACGCTGTCGGCGCGCGCGATGCGCGCGTCGCTGTTCATCGTCGCCCGCGCCAACCTGCAGGGCTCGGAGGCCAAGCTGCTCCAGGCCGGCGCCAACCGGGTGGTCTCGCCGTACACGATGGCCGGCCGCCGGATCGCCGAGCTTGCCAGCCGGCCGCGCGTCGTCGACTACATCGACGCCGCCCTGTCCCACGGCAACCTGTCGTTCTCGCTCGAGGAGATCGAGGTGCACGAGGAGGGGCCGCTCCCCGGGGTCTCGGTGGGCGAGCTGCGCGATGAGGGCGTGGTGACGCTCGCGATCCTCCAGCGCGACGGCGCCTATGAGGCGAACCCGGGCCTGGGTCGACGGCTCGAGGCCGGCGAGAGCGTGATCGCTTCCGGGTCGACCGAGGCGCTGGCGGAGCTGCGCGCCCGCGTCTAGCGCCCGGCAGCCTGTCCGCCCGGCGGGTGCCGCGGGTCAGAGCCTGGCGAGCTCCGTCTCGGAGGCTGCCATGGCCGCGCCCACGATCCCGGCGTCGTTGCGGAGCTGGGCCGGGATCACCTCGGCCCGGACCGTCAACCTGGGGATGAACTGGTCGGCGCGCTTGGACACGCCGCCGCCGATGATGAACAGCTGGGGCGAGAACAGCCGCTCGATCGCGAGCAGGTGCTCGTCGAGATCGGCCGCCCAGGCCTTCCACGACAGCCCGCGACGAACGCGCGCGGCCGCCGCCGATCGCCGCTCCGCATCGCGACCCCGGATCTCCATGTGCCCGAGCTCGAGGTTGGGGATCAGCATGCCGTTGTAGAACAGCGCCGAGCCGGTGCCGGTCCCGAGGGTGATCAGGAACACCGTGCCGGAGCGACCGACCCCGGCCCCAAAGCGCATCTCGGCCACACCGGCGGCATCGGCGTCGTTGATCAGGTGGACGGGACGACCGAGAACCCGCTCCATGGCGGCGTCGGCATCGAAGTCGATCCAGCCCGGGTCGACGTTTGCCGCGCTGCGGGTGATCCCGCGGATGACGACGGCCGGGAACCCCACGCCGACCGGCACGTCGGCAGCCAGCGTCACCTCATGCTCGATCTTGCGGATCATCCGCGCGATCGACGCGATCACCGCCGCCGGTGCCGAGGGCTGCGGCGTGGGTACCCGGTGACGGACCGAGACAAGCTCGCCCGAGTCGAGGTCCACGGCGGCGACCTTGATCCCGCTGCCGCCCACGTCGACGCCGATGGCCAGCCGGCGATTGCCGGGGTCGACCGGCGGCCCCGTGACCTCGGGCGCCTTGTCCTGGTCGTCGTCGACCGGCTTCTCGGCGAGCGCCTGCGCCTTGGCGGCGACCTTGGCCAGCTTCGGATCGAGCTCGCGTTCCCCGGGGTCGGTGCCCGGCTCGGTGCCCGGCACCTCGGCAGGCCCGGCCTCCGTCCCGCGATCGGCATCGACCGTCCCGCGCTCGGCCTCGCCGTCTGCCCCGGTCCCGGAGCCGGGCTCGACCGCACCGGTCACGGCTCCAGGCTCGCCGGGTTGCGCGTCCTCTCCGGCCCCGGTGACCGCATCGTCGTCCGCGTCCGCTTCGGCATCGATCCGGGACGGCTCGGAGCGGGGCTCGTCGATGTCGCCGGGGCTCATCTCATGCACTCCTCAACGCTTGCGGGTCGCGGCCGGACGTGTCCGCAGGGTGCGGCCTCGGACGCGGGCCACCACGAAGTTTGCTCCGTCCGTCCAGCGTGGTGCACGGCGACCCCGTGGTGGCTCCACGAGGTCAGCCGGAGGTCGCCTTCGAGGCCGTGCGAGCACACGTCGAGGCCGGTGCGCTCGTCGGCCGTACCCCGGGGGCGACTTTGGTACCGGTGCGCGACGCCCATCCGCCGCAGTACAAAGGTCCCTGCCGGGGAGCCAGCGAATGGAGGCGCGCGTCCAGTGGGCTTGACCGGGCGTCGACGCGGAGATCGCAGCACGCGGACCGCGCGCGTGATCCGTCGCCGCACGATCCTGTGGTTCACGATGCTCTCCGCACCAGGGATCGCCGCCGTGCCGTGGGTCACGGCGACGGTCGCGGGCTCGATCGAGGGCGCGATCGCCTCCGCGGCGGCGATCGTCGGCGTGATGATCGTGACCGCGACCCTGGGGCTGCGGTCGCTGCTGGCACAGGTCGAGCGGCTCGACCAGGAGCGCCACGGGCTGCGCGAGGCGTTCGATCGGGCCCGGCTGGATTCGCTCCGCGACGGCCTGACGGGCCTCGGCAACCACCGTGCGTTCCAGGAGGAGATCGACGACCAGATCGCGATCGCCCGCGAGACGCGCCGGCCGTTCTCTCTCCTGTACCTCGATCTCGACGACCTCAAGCAGACCAACGACACCCGCGGTCACGCGGCCGGCGACGACCACCTGCGGGCGGCGGCGCGGATCCTGACGGCCAACCTGCGGCGGTCCGATCGCGGGTTCCGGATCGGTGGTGACGAGTTCGCCGCAGTGCTGGTCGACTGCCAGCCCGACGCGGCCGTCTCGATGGGCCGCCGGATCCTCGCCGCAGGCCTCAACGCCGGTGCCGACGACGATGCCGACGAGGCCTTCTCGGTGACCATTGGCGTCTCATCGTACCCGGGCCTCGCCGCCGATCGTCAGCAGCTGCTCCACCAGGCGGACGCGGCCCTGTACTGGGGCAAGCGCCACGGCCGGACGGACGTCCAGCTGTTCGATCCGACCATCCATGGCATGGCGGACGATCGCCGGCCCCTCGACGAGCTCGCGACCGCCGTGTCGAGGGTTGCGTCGGCTCGCCTGCTGAGGCCGGTGTACCAGCCGCTGTACTCCCTCAGGACCGGCGAGGTGCTGGGTTACGAGGGCCTGGTCCGACCCGGCTCGGGCTCCGGCTTCCCGAACGCCACAGCGCTCTTCGTCGCCGCCGAGTCGACCGGCCGGACGGTCGAGCTCGACCTGGCCAGCATCGAGACCGTGCTCGCCGGCGCCTCCCGCCTCGATCCCGGGCAGTACCTGTCGATCAACCTGTCGCCGCGCTCGCTCGAGGCCGAGGCCTTCAGTCCGTTCGAGGTCCTCGCGATCGCGCGCCGGTGGGGGATCGAGCCCGAGCGGATCGTGGTCGAGCTCACCGAGCGGGAGGCGGTCGAGGACATGGATCGGCTGCGCGCCGCGCTGGCCTCGCTCCGCCGCCACGGCGTGCGGATCGCGGCCGACGACGTCGGAGCCGGCAACGCGGGGCTCCGGCTCCTGACCGAGATCCATTTCGACATCCTCAAGATCGACCTGTCGCTCGTTCGGGCGGGCGCCGCGAGCCGGTCGTCGGATGCCGTGCTGCGGGCGCTTCGGGACCTCGCCGACCGGCGCGGCCAGTCGATCGTCGCAGAGGGCGTGGAGACGCCCGAGCAGCTCGCCATGGTGATGGGCCTCGGGTTCGACACGGCCCAGGGCTTCCTGTTGCAGCGGCCCGGCCCGACGCTCGACGCGGAGCAGCTCGACCTCGTGGGGATGAGCGCCGGGCCGGTGGTGGTGCCGGGGCTCTCGTTCGCCTCCTGAGCCGGCCCACGACGGGTCCCTGATGCGGGCGGCTATGCTCGGGCCGTCATGGACACCGCGCCCCTCGTGCTCGACATCGGTCTCGTGCTGCTGGTGGCAGCGGGTGCGGGCTGGACGGCGCGCCGCCTCGGTCTGCCGGCGGTCGTCGGGTATCTGGCTGCCGGTCTCGCGGTCTCACCGTTCACGCCCGGCTACGTTGCCGATCGTGCCCAGCTGACGCTGCTCGCCGACCTCGGGGTCATCCTGCTCCTGTTCGAGGTGGGCATCGAGGTGGACCTGGGCCGGCTCCGACGGGAGCAGCGCGGTCTGCTGTGGGCCGCACCCGGCCAGATCGTTGCCTCCACCCTGCTGTCGGCCGGCGTCCTCGTCGCGGTCGGGTTCGACGGCTACGCGGCCGCGCTGCTCGGGGTGGCCGTCGCGATGTCGTCCTCGGTCGTCGTCGTCAACATCACCCGCTCGCGCCGCCGCACCACCGACCGGCAGACGGAGCAGGCGCTGCTCGGCTGGAGCGTGCTGCAGGACGTGACCGGCGTGGCGCTCAGCGTCGTCCTCCTGGCGACCTTCGGCATGCATGACCGCCCGCTGCCGACCGCGCTGGCCGGGCTTGGCGCGTTCGGGCTGCTCGCGCTGGCCTCGGCCCGGGTGCTGCCCTGGGTCCTGGCCCACCTGCGAAGCGAGCACGACCTGTTCCTGATCGTATCGGTCGCGACCGGACTCGCGATGGCGGCGGCCGGCGCGTTGTGGTTCGGCGTGCCGATGGCGCTCGCCGCCTTCGTCGCCGGCCTGACCATCAGTGACCGCGCCGAGACCTCCGAGGCACGCCGCCGATTGCTGCCGTTCCGCGACCTGTTCGCGGTGCTGTTCTTCGTCGCGGTCGGCAGCCTGATCGATCCCGCGACCCTTGGCGATGCCCTCCCGCTGATCGGGCTCCTGGCGGCGCTCGTCGCGGCCAAGGTTGGCGTCGCGTGGCTGCTGGCCCGCCTCGCGGCGCTGCCGGCGCGGCCGTTGCAGCTGGCGGTCGGGCTCGGACAGATCGGCGAGTTCGGGTACGTGCTCGCGGGGATCGGTCTGGCCGCGGGCGCCGTCAGCCCCGAGGCGTTCTCGGCCGTGCTGACCACGATCGTCCTGTCCATCGCCGGATCCGCGGTGCTGGTCCGTCTCGTCGGCGCCCCGGCGCAGCAGGCGCCATCGACCGCGGCGGGGCTGTAGCGCGAGCCGGGCGGGCGCCACCTCGATGTCGGTGACCGGCGCCTCGACCGCCGCGGCGCATCGCCCGCCGACACCACGGGCAGGTCTCGCTCGAGCGCCGCGAGCGGTCGCTCGAGCGCCTCGAGCGGTCAGTAGATGAAGGTCGTGTCCGGCGGGAATCGGAAGTCGAGCGCCGCGGGCGGGATCGGCTGGTCGGGCAGGTAGCTGGTCACACCGGCGTCCCGCGTGACCCGGCCGCCGACGGACTCCTCGAGGCGCAGGATCACCCCGTCACGGCGATCCACGGCGATGCGGACGCCGTAGTCGGGCCGGTCGGCGACGGTCTCGACCGTCCGCGGATGATCGCACTCCAGCACGATCGCCTGGCGACCGGCCACCTCGGTGGTGCCCGTCACGCGACAGCTCCCCGTCCCGAGCACGTTCTGGCAGAAGCCCGCGGGATGGACGAACAGCTCGGGCAGCGACTCCATCCGGAGCTGGGTCCTCGGGACGTAGAACCGGGAGCGGCCGGGGAGGTCGAGCCCGTCGGCGACCCCGCGTACCATCGCCCGGACGGGTCGCCGCGTGCCGACCTTGCGGGACGCGACGTAGGTCCGCACCGTGGTCCCGTCGGATACCCAGACGTCGTAGTCACCGGCCCCGGCCGCGTCCGGCCGGGAGGTGAGCACCTTCGCCCGGCCCGGGTGACGAAGCGCCAGGTCGATCGTGACGACATCCTCGCCCCGACTCGTCCAGGCGCGCTCCTCGATCCGCATCAACAGAGACTCGAAGCGATGCTCCGCGTCGCGCATGAACGTGAACAGCTCGTCGACCGACGGCAGCTCCTCGCCGAGGGTCGCGAGCTCGGGCGTTCGGCGCCCAGGGTCGGAAGACGGCGCGACGGCGCGAGTCCTGGGGCCGGGGATGGACGCGGCGCGATCCCACGTGGTGTTGCCGGGCATGGCGCGGATTGTAACGAGCCGGCCCGGCAGCCGGGCCGGGCCTTGACGCCGGTCGCGCAGGGCGGTTCGCTGGTGGCATGCAACCCGGCGGCGGCAGGAAGCGAACGGCCGCCCTGGCCGTCTTCGTGGCGCTGGCGGCGGCCGGCTGCTCACGGCCTGCCGCCGTCGACCCTTCCTTCGACGGCGCACAGGTCACCGTGGCCGCGATCAACATCACCTACGAGCCGGTCGAGGTCACGCTCCCGTCGGGGAGACCGCTGCGGATCATCCTCGACAACCAGGACGCCGGCGTCCCGCACGACATCCGGGTGTTCCAGGGCGACCACGAGCTCGCGCGCAGCCCGACCGTCACGGGGCCGGGCCAGGCTGAGGTCCGCTTCGGACCGCTGGCACCGGCGCGCTACCAGTTCCAGTGCACGATCCACCCGAACATGCTCGGGACGCTGATCATCACGGACCCGGGCTCCTCGGGCGGCTAGATGCTGGCGAGCCAGGCGCGGCTCGTCGCGGACGTGGCCGCAGCCGAGCGCGACCTGGCGGGCTCAGCCGCCGCCGCCCGCGCCGAGGCCGGGCTCCGTCATCTTCGCCGGATCCAGCAGCTCGTCGAGGCGTTCAGGCGCGATGCCCTGCTCCAGGGCGAGCTCGCGGATCGTGCGTCCGGTCTTGAGGCCCTCCTTGGCCATGGCGGCCGCCGCGTCGTACCCGATCTCCGGGGCGAGCGCGGTCGCGAGCATCAGCCCCTGCTCGACCAGCTTCGGCCCACGGTCCGTGGCCGTGACGCCTTCCACCAGCCGCACCCGGAAGTTGCGTGCGGAGGCCGCGAGCAGCGTGATCGACTCGAGCAGCGCCAGGGTGGTCACCGGGAGCATCACGTTGAGCTCGAGGAAGGATCCCGTCTGCCCGAAGGCAACCGTGGCGTCGTTGCCGATGACCCGGGCAACGACCATGGTCAGGCTCTCGACGATGACCGGGTTGACCTTGCCGGGCATGATCGAGGACCCGGGCTGGGTCTCCGGCAGCGCCAGCTCGGCCAGGCCGGCCCGCGGCCCCATGCCCATCAGCCGCACGTCCGAGGCGATCTTCCACAGCCCGAGCGCGATCGCCCGCAGGCCGCCGTGCGCGGCGATGACGGCATCGAGGCTGGCCTGGGCGTGGAAGTGGTTGGGTGCCTCGCGGACCTGCAGGCCCGTCAGCTCGGACAGCCGGACGCAGGCCCGGGCCGCGTACTCCGGGTGCGCATTGATGCCCGTTCCCACGGCCGTCCCGCCGAGCGGCACGGTGAGCAGCTCGTCTCGCGCCGCCTGCGCGCGTCGGACGGCCTCCTCGACCTGACCCGCGTAGCCCGCGAACTCCTGGCCCAGGCGGATCGGGGTGGCATCCTGGAGGTGGGTCCGGCCGGTCTTGACCACGTCCCACAGCTCGTCGGACTTGGCCGCGAGCGCGCGCTGGAGGTCGATCAGCGCCGGGATCAGCTCCTCCTCGATCGCCATCGCGCCGGACAGCTGGAGCGCCGTCGGGATCGTGTCGTTCGAGCTCTGGCACTTGTTGACGTCGTCGTTGGGGTGGATTCGTGCGCCACCGAGCCGGGCCGACGCCAGGTGCGAGATCACCTCGTTCATGTTGGTGTTGGTGGAGGTGCCCGAGCCGGTCTGGTAGACGTCGATCGGGAAGTGCTGGTCGTACCCGCCACCGGCGACGTCGCGCGCGGCGGCGGCGATCGCGTCGGCCCTGGGGGCGTCGATCAGCCCGAGCCCGGCGTTGGTCTCTGCGGCGGCCACCTTGACCAGCGCGAGCGCGCGCAGGAACCGTCTCGGCATCGGCGTGCCGGAGATCGGGAAGTTGAGCACGGCGCGCTGGGTGGAGGCGCCGTAGAGGGCGTCCGCGGGGACCTCCATCTCGCCCATGGAGTCCCGCTCGATCCGGGTGGCCGGGGCGGCGGCAGGGGTCTCGGTGTCCATGGCCCGGATGGTACGGCGCCGCCGCGATCGCCGGGACGGGCCGGATGGACCGGAACGCCGAAGGACCGGTCGGCCCCGCGCCCGCGCGATCGGAGGCGCCGGCCATGGTGGTGGAGGCGGCACCGTTCGCGCCGTGCCGCCGTGCCGCCGTGCCTCCGCGCCGCCGTGCTGAGGGGCCGCCGTGCCGCCAGGCCGCCGCGCTGCCGTGCCGCGTGGCCGCGGGCGGCCGCCGGGCTGCGGCGCACCGTATCCTGCTACGCGATGAGCGTCGATACCGCCGACTTCCGAACGACGATCGGCCAGTTCGCGACCGGGGTGACGGTGGTGACCGCCTTCGACGGCGACCGACCCCAGGGGATCACGGTCAATGCGCTGTCGTCGGTCAGCCTCGATCCGCCGATGGTCATGATCGCGCTCGACCGACGGCGGTTCATCGTGCCCGCCATCGAGGCCACCGGCCGGTACGCGGTCAACATCCTGACCGAGCACCAGCAGGAGCTGTCCGACTGCTTCGCGGGCGCAGCCGTCACGCCCGATCGAACCGCCTTCTGCGGCACGTCATGGCACCGTGGCCGAACCGACGTCCCGGTGCTCGACGGCGTGATCGCCTCGATGGAGTGCGTCGTGGCCGAGCGGCTCGAAGTCGGCGATCACGTCCTCTACGTCGGCCGGGTCGAGGCAACCTCGCTCCCGGACGGCGATGCGGCACCGCTCCTGTATCACCGCCGACGCTATCTGCGGATCGAGCGGGCCACGTCGAGCCGCCTGGTCGGGAAGCCCGAATCGCCGCAGGGCTGAGCACGGATCGCTGATCGTGCGAACGGACGACTCGTGGCCCTGCGATCGGGTGGCGGCTCGGCGCCGGTCGAGCGTGGATCGGTGACCTCGGAGCGCGGATCCGTGCAGCACGTCGCGGCCAACGGGCTCGAGATCGGCTATCTCGCCGAGGGCGCCGGCCCGCCGCTGGTCATGCTCCATGGCGCCAGCTCCTCGGGCCGGGAGGACTTCGCCGCGCAGCTGCCGTTGTTCCGGCGCGCCTTTCGCTGCTACCTGCCGGATGCCCGTGGCCACGCGAGCACCAGATGGGACGCCGCGGACGGGTTTCGGTACGACTGGCTGGTCGACGACCTCGTGGCCTTTGCCGATGCGCTCGGCCTGGCCACGTTCCACCTGCTCGGCTTCTCGATGGGCGCGGCCGTGGCGATGGGCGTTGCCGTGCGCCACCCCGAGCGCCTGCGAACGCTCGTGCTGGCCGGCATCAGCGCCGAGCGTGAGCCCCGCTCGTCCGTCGCGCGGCGGCTGTTCGACCCGGACCGGATCGATCGCCACGATCCGGCCTGGGCGGCGGAGCTCGGCCGGCGCCACGATCCCGTCCAGGGTCCCGGGGCCTGGCGGCGGCTGCTGCCGGCGATCGCGCGGGACGTCGCGACGCAGGCGCTGCCCGGACCCGCCGAGCTCGTCCGGATCGACGCGCCGACCCTGGTGTGCGTGGGCGACCGCGATCCGTTCGTGCCGGTCGGCCAGGCATGGGCGCTCCGCCGCCAGCTGCCCGATGCGCGGCTGTTCGTGGCACCGGCCTGCGGTCACGAGGTCCAGGTCCGCCGTCCCGCGCTGTTCAACGAGGCGCTTGCCGGGTTCTATCGTTCGACCGAGGATGTCGCCCGGCGCCGCTCGGCGGCGGGCGGCTGGTCGTCGTCACGGGGTGATGCCTGGACATCCTCGGAACCTGACGCGGACTGGCTGAAGGAGAAGGAGCGATGACCGACACGGCGCGTGGCAACGACCGGCGGCTGGTCCAGGTCGAGCTCCCGGCCGGCGATCCGCCGCGGGACGGCGTGGCGCTGGTCACGCTGCAGCGACCCGAGGCGCTGAACGCGCTCTCGTTCGACCTGCTCGCGCAGCTCGACACGGCGCTCGAGGCGCTCGACCAGGACGCGTCGTGCCGGGCGATCGTCATCACCGGCTCGCGGACGCGCGCCTTCGCCGCGGGAGCCGACATCGGTGAGCTGGCGTCATCGACCACGGCATCGCTGCACGGGGCGGACCCGTTCAGCGTGATCGACCGGGTCGCGCGGCTGCAGACACCGACGATCGCCGCGGTCCGCGGCTACGCGCTGGGCGGGGGCGCCGAGCTTGCGATGGCGTGCGACATGCTGGTGGCGGGCGACGACCTGCAGCTCGGCCAGCCGGAGCTCGCGATCGGGGTCATCCCGGGTGCCGGTGGGACGCAGCGGCTGACACGAGCGGCCGGGCGGGCGCGGGCGATGGAGCTGGTGCTGACCGGACGCCGGATCGACGCGGAGGAGGCAAGCCGGCTGGGCCTGGTGACCGCCGTCGTGGGTGCGAACGAGGTCGTCACGTTCTCGCTCGAGCTCGCGGCGAGGATCGCCGCGATGCCGGTGCTTGCGGTGCGAGCGGCAAAGGCCGCGGTCAACGCGGCCCAGGAGCTCCCAATGCAGGACGGCCTGCGCTTCGAGCGCGACCGCTTCGAGGGCCTGTTCGGAACCGACGACCAGCGCGAGGGAATGGCGGCGTTCGTCGAGAAGCGGCCGCCCATCTGGCGCGATCAGCGGTAGCGCAGCGGCAGGCGGGCGGCGGCCACGGCAGTCCCGGGTACCGCTGGGATGACGGTCAGCCGTGCCACAATCGACCCCATGGCACGAGACCCGCAGCGGACCCTCCGCGAGGCCTGGATCATCGATGCGGTGCGCACGCCGATCGGCCGGCACGGCGGAGCGCTGGCCTCGGTCCGACCCGACGATCTGGCCGCGCTCGTCATCCGGGCGATCGTCGAGCGGACGGGGATCGATCCGGCCACGATCGAGGACGTGGTCCTGGGCTGTGCGAACCAGGCGGGCGAGGACAACCGGAACGTCGCGCGCATGGCGAGCCTGCTGGCCGGGCTGCCGGTCGAGGTCGCCGGCCAGACCGTGAACCGGCTGTGCGGTTCCGGGCTCCAGGCGATCGCCAGCGCGGCCCACGCGATCGGGGCAGGTGACGGCGAGGTGTTCATCGCCGGGGGCGTCGAGTCGATGACCCGGGCACCGCTCGTGATGCTCAAGCCGGCCGCGCCGTTCGAGCGCGGCCCGCGCACCCTCGAGGACTCGACGCTTGGCTGGCGCTTCGTCAACCCGGCGATGCAGGCGGCCTACCCGCCGATCTCGCTGGGGGAGACCGCCGAGGTCGTCGCGGACCGCTGGTCGGTGTCGCGCGAGCGGCAGGACGCGTTCGCGCTCGAGAGCCAGCGGCGGGCCGTGGCGGCGATCGAGTCCGGCCGGTTCGCGTCGCAGCTGGTCCCGGTCGGCGTGACCGGACGGAAGGGTGCGGTGACCCTGGTCGACCGTGACGAGCACCCGAGACCGGACACCTCGGCGAGCGCGCTGGCCGCCCTCCGCCCGGCATTCCGCGCCGGGGGAAGCGTCACGGCCGGGAACAGCTCCGGGATCAATGACGGGGCCGCCGCGCTGCTGGTGGTCGAGGCCGACCGGGCACGGGCGCTCGGGCTGCGGCCGATGGCGCGAGTCGTGGCCACGGCCGTCGCCGGCGTCCACCCCGATGTCATGGGGATCGGCCCGGTCCCAGCCGTTCGCAAGGCCCTGGAACGAGCCGGGGTCGCGGTCGGCGAGCTCGATGTGATCGAGATCAACGAGGCGTTCGCCAGCCAGTCGGTGGCCTGCATGGACGAGCTCGGCCTCGATCCGGCGCGCGTCAACCCCAACGGCGGCGCGATCGCGCTCGGACATCCGCTGGGCGCCTCCGGCGCGCGCCTGATGACGATGCTCGTCCACGAGCTCGAGCGCACCGACGGTCGCTTCGGTCTCGCGACGATGTGCATCGGGGTGGGCCAGGGGATCGCCGCGGTCGTCGAGCGGCTCGATCCCGGGACGACACCCGCCTGACGGCTGCGCCGCGGCCCGGCCCACGGCCGTGCCAGGCGGCCACGTACCATGGCCGGTGGCCAGCGTCCGGGCCCGGCCCCTTCGGACCCGAGGCCCCGCGGAGGTCCGATGTTCGAGCACGACGCCGCCCGGTGCTTCCCGAACCTGGGCGGCACCATCTACATGAACACGGCCTCCGTGGCGCCCGGCTGCCAGCCGGCGGTCGATGCGCTCAAGGCCGCGGCCGACCAGTGGGCGCAGGGCCGGTTCGACTGGCCCGACGCCGAGCGCGCCGGCGAGGAGGTCCGGGCGGCATTCGGCGGGCTGGTCAACGCGGCCCCGGGCACGGTCGCGCTCGTGCCCGCGGCCAGCGCGGTGGCGGGGCTGGTCGCCGAGCACCTTGCGCGCCGGTTCCCGGCCGGCGGCAACATCGTCGTCGGGGAGGCCGAGTTCAGCTCCAACCTCTACCCCTGGCGCGGTCTGGCCGCGCGTGGCTTCGAGGTCCGCCTGCTTCCCCATCCCGGTGGCGCGCTCCCCGAGGTGGACGTCGCGGCCGCCGTCGACGGTGAGACGCGGCTCGTCGCGGTCAGCGCCGTGCAGTCGGCCACGGGCTACCGCGCCGACCTGGCGCACCTCCGCGAGGCGGCCGGGGCCGCCCTGCTGTACGTCGACGCGGCGCAGGCGGCCGGCGCCGTGCCGATCGACATGCAGGCGCTCGGGATCGACGCCCTGGCCTCCCCCAGCCACAAGTTCCTGATCGGGACCCGCGGCATGGGGTATGCCGCGTTCGCTCCGGCCCTTCGCGACGCCATCGATCCCCTGTGGCCCGGCTGGAAGGCGGCCGCCGAGCCCGCGGCCAGCTTCTACGGCCCGGAGATGATCCTCTCGAGCACGGCCTCCCGGCTGGACATGTCACTCGCCTGGATCAACGCGCTCGCCGAGCGCCAATCGATGGGTGTCCTCCGTGACCTCGGCTTCGAACGCGTGCATGCCCACGACCAGGCGCTCGCGCAGCTCCTGCGAGCAGCGCTCCGGGATGGCGGCGTGCCATTCCTCGACTACGGCGAGGCGCACGGGTCGACGATCGTCGCCTGCATGCCCCGGGACGAGCGTGCTGGCGACCGACTGGCGGAAGCGGGAGTTGTGGTCGCGGCGCGCGCCGGCCGGATCCGGCTCTCGGTGCACCTCCACAACACGGCGCGTCAGGTCGAGGCGGTCGTCGCGCTGCTGCGTGGCGGGTGAGGCCGCCGGGCGAACCCGGTCGGGTGCTGGACGAAATCGGTTGACATGCGTAGGATCGACGTCCACGGGGGGCCGAACGGCACTGGATCGGCACGCCAAGGAGACTGCAGCTCATGATCGACGCCCAGCCGACGATCGTCTCGCTCACCGACGCGGCCGCCACCAAGCTGCGCGAGCTGACGAAGGAAGAGGCGAGCCCGGAGATCGGGCTGCGCGTGTACGTCTACTCGGGTGGGTGCTCGGGCTATCGCTACGGGATGATGCTCGAGGACCAGCCGACGGCGGACGACAACGTGCTGAGCGCGAATGGCGTGCGGGTCTATATCGACCACAGCAGCATCGGGTTGATCCAGGGCAGCGAGATCGACTACGTGGACACGCTGATGGGTGCGGGGTTCACGGTCAACAACCCGAACGCGGTCGCCGCCTGTGGCTGCGGGTCGAGCTTCCGGACGGCCGACGACGAGGGTCAGGCCCGCTCCTGCTCGCACTGACCGCAGCGGATGGCCGGCCCAGGGCCGCCGGCCACCTGATCGTCGATCGCTCGCTCCCCACCGTGGTGTCGCGCCGGCCGGTGGTTCCGCGCGTCCGGCGCCCAACCGCGAGCAGCAGCGACAGCTCGATGCCGGTGCGCCCGCGGCCGGGGCGAACGCGGCGTCTCGGGGCGTCGCAGGCCGGCGCCTGACCGAGTCCTGCGCGAACCTCACCGATCCGCCGGGCTCCAAGCGCGAGCCTCCACGCGTCCGGCGTGCGCCCCCAGCGCCGGCGACCGCGGGTCGATCGGGGAGGGCGTACGCTGTCGGTCGCGCCGATGCGGATCCCGCTGTTTCCCCTGCACGCCGTCCTGACGCCCGGGCTCGCGCTCTCGCTGCACGTGTTCGAGGATCGCTATCGCGCGATGGTGCGCCACTGCCTCGACACCGCGTCCCCGTTCGGGATCGTCCTCATCCGCGAGGGCCGGGAGGTGGCGCCACGCGACGGCGTGCCGGTCGAGCTCGCGATCGCGGGGGTTGGCACGTTCGCCGAGATCCGTGAGGCGAGCCGCTACAGCGACGGGCGCTGGGACCTGCTCACGGTTGGCGCCGGTCGGTTTGCGATCGAGGAGGTGCACGCCGGGCTCGAGCCCTATCTCGTCGCCGAGGTGCAGCAGCTGGACGACTCGCTGGGCGACGCGGACACCGCCGATGCGCTGGTGCAGCGGGTGATCCGCCGCTTCGTGGACTACCTGCGGCTGCTCCAGCCACGGGACGGTGAGCCGGTGCTGCCGATCGACGTCCAGGTGGAGGTCGAGGTGGCGGACCGGCCCTCGGGCGAGGCGGTCCGAGAGGAGGTCCGACCGGCGGACGCCGTCACCCCGGGACACGCTCCGGGGGGCGGGATCGATGCCCAGGATGAGGACGTGGCCGAGGATCCCGGGGCCGGCCTGCGCATCCCCGAAGATCCGTCTCAGCTCTCGTTCCTGCTGGCCGGGATCGTCCAGGTGGCCCCGGATCGCAAGCAGGCGCTGCTCGAAGCCGGCTCGGCCGAGGAGCGGCTGCGCGACCTGGACCGGCTGCTCGACGGCGAGCTGGGACTGCTCCGCGCACGCCTTGCGCCCTACCTCTTCGACCGCCGCTCGCTCGCCGACCGCGGAAGCTGAGCCCCCGCGAGGCCGTCCGGATCACCCGCATCGGGGTCCGGCGCCGGCCCGCCAGGACGCCGCCCCGCCAGGGCGCCGCCCCGGCTATCTCGACTCGACGCGCAGGTCGCTCGCCCCGCCGAGGACCTCGAGCTCGTAGCGATCCGGCTGCTCGGCGAAGCCCGGGCCCACGAACCGGCGCTCGCCCGCGATCTGGCCGCGGTTGCTGCCGTCGAGCTTCAGATGCGAGATCCCGCCGGCCACGCGGACTGCGGCCGGAACGCCGGCCGGCCGGCGGAACCGCGCGCTGCTCGCGACCCCGGCCAGTCGCACGCCGACCGTGCCCGACGGCGCCGGCAGGTCGAGCCGGACGTGGTTCGCGCCGCCCTTGACGTCCATGCGCTCGAGGACGACGCCCTCGAGCGTGCCCGTGATGTCGGTGATGCCGCCCGTCAGCTCGATCGTCCACGGGATCCCGGCGCTGAGCGCGATCCGGGCGGAGCGGCCGGTGAAGGCGGCGATCGCGCGCCGCTGGTAGCGCACCGACACCACGCCCGCCGATGCGCGGACGTCGGGCATCGGGCCGTCGAAGGACGCGCGGACGAGGTCACCGGCCGGGGCGGCACCGGCAAATGCGAGCCGCGACGCGCTGGTCTCCATGATCACGCGGGCGCTGGCCTGCGGTCCGAGGGGGGCGAGGTTCAGGGCCAGGCGCGGCGCTCCGGACGCGAACTGGAGGCGCCCGCGGGTCGCATCCCCGAGCGGCGCGCTGAACGTGTTGCCCACGAACCCGCCCCGCGTGCCCGCGGTGAGGCGGGCCGTCTCCTCCCCCACGATCCGGGTCGCCGCGGCCAGGAACTCGGCAATGGCCGTGCGCTCGCCCGTCGAGCGCTGCTGGAGCTCGGTGCCGATCTTCGCGTCGAGCGGTGCGAGCGCGGCCTCCACCCGGCTGACCTCGGCCGCGACCGGCTGGATCGTGACGCTTCGCCGGTCGGCCGGATCGGGACGCCGGACGACGTAGCCGCCCTTCTCCAGCCGGTCCAGCACGCCGGTGACGGCCCCGGTCGTGAGACCCGACAGCTCGGCCATGCGGCCTGCGGTGAGGCCGGGGACCTCGATCGCCAGCTCCAGGCAGCGCAGGTCGGTCGGGTTCAAGGAGAGCAGCGCGGCGAGCGCCTCGTCGAAGGCCGTCGTACGCACCGCTTGACGGATGGCAGGTATGTCGTTCATGATGCGAATATCTTAGCACACAAGATACTTAGGAGAAGCGATGATCAGTCCCGATCATACACCGCGGCCCGCTTCGATCGAGGCGCGCGACCTGGTCAAGACGTACCCGGGTGACATCCGGGCGCTCGACGGGGTCAGCCTCGAGGTGCCGGCCGGCCAGGTGTTCGGCCTGCTGGGGCCCAACGGTGCCGGCAAGTCGACGACGGTCAAGATCCTGTCCACGCTCTCGCGGCCGACGTCCGGGACGGCGCGCGTCGCAGGGCACGACGTCCTGCGTCATCCCGACCGCGTGCGCCGCTCGATCGGCGTCGTCGGCCAGCGGTCGGCGGTGGATGCCGACGCGACCGGTCGCGAGAACCTCCGGCTCCAGGGCCGGCTGTACGGCATCGACGGTCGGGAGCTTCGCGCCCGGATCGACGGGCTGCTCGAGCGCTTCGACCTCGCGGATGCGGCAGACCGGCTGGTCAGCACCTGGTCGGGCGGCATGCGCCGCAAGCTCGACGTCGCGACGGGCCTCATCAACCGGCCGAGCGTGCTGTTCCTCGACGAGCCCACGACCGGGCTCGATCCCGACGCGCGCGCCCGGCTGTGGGCGGAGATCGAGACGCTGTCGCGTGACGGCGGGCTTGCCATCCTGCTCACGACCCACTACCTCGAGGAGGCCGATCGGCTCGCCGGACGTCTGGCCATCGTCGATCACGGCCGCATCGTGGCCGAGGGCACACCCGATGCCATGAAGGCCGAGCTTCGCGGCGACGCGATCCACATCGAGCTCGGCGAGGCAGGCGCCGCCGAGGGCGCCGCCACGCTCCTCGCCCGGATCGACGGGATCGGCCGCCCGGTCATCGAGGGGGTGCGCCTCTCCGCGCGCGCCGATCGCGCCGCGTCGCGCGTCCCCGCCGTGCTGTCGGTCCTCGAGGACGCCGGCATTGCCGTCGCCGCCGTGACCGTCGCGCGCCCCTCGCTCGACGACGTCTACCTGCGCCACACCGGCCGGTCGTTCCGGCCCGATGCCCTGGAGGCCGCCCGATGACTGCCCTCGCCCAGACCGCCTACGTCTCCGGCCGCCACCTGCGCTGGTTCGTTCGCCAGCCGTGGTTCGTGCTGATGGCGATCATCCAGCCCGTGATCTGGCTGCTCCTGTTCGGGGCCCTGTTCCAGAACGTGACCCAGATCCCGGGCTTCGCGGCGGGTGGCAGCTATCTCGACTACCTCGTCCCGGGCGTGCTCGTCATGACCGCCCTGTTCTCATGCGGCTGGAGCGGGATGTCGATCATCGAGGACCTCGACCGCTCGATCGTCGACCGGATGCTGGTCACCCCGATCCATCGCAGCGCGATCATCAGCGGCCTCACCGTGTACGAGCTGGTCTCGCTGCTGATCCAGGCGGCGATCATCGGTGGGATGGCGCTCCTGCTGGGCGCCCACTTCGACGGCGGCCTGCTCGGCTTCCTCGCGCTGACCGCGTGCGCGATGCTGGTGGGCGCGGCCGTGGCCTCGTTCTCGGACGCCATGGCGCTCACGCTGCGCCAGCGCGAGTCCGTGATCGGCATCAACACCCTGATGACGCTGCCGCTCACGTTCCTGTCCGCCTCGTTCCTGCCGCTGGACCTGGCGCCCGACTGGATCCGGACGGTCGCCGCGTTCAACCCCGTGAACTGGGCGGTCGAGGCCGGGCGCGAGGCGCTCACCGCGACGCCCGACTGGTCGTTCGTGCTGCCGCGGGTCGGCGCGTTGCTCGTGCTCGCGCTGCTCTCGACCGCCTGGGCGACGAGAACGTTCCGGGCCTACCAGCGGTCCATCTGAGCGACGCGGCCCGGGACGGCTGAGCCGTCCCGGGCCGCGGACACGGTGGATCAGGCGGGGCGCGGGCGACCCTGGCGGCCGGCGACCCAGGCGTCCACGAACGCCGGCAGCGCCGCGTCGAACTGCCGGATCTGCTCGGCCGTGACGGGGGCGTCGGTGACGGCGCGCGGCTCGGCGGGCTCGTGGAGGAACAGGCTGTCCCCGAGGCCGGCCTCCGGGTCGAGCCGCGCCAGGGTCACCTGCTGGCCCCGCCACGTATCGAGGTTGAGGGCACGGCCGTCGTGGCCGAGCGTCGGTCGCTCGACCGAGGTGTGGCCGAACACCACCCGCCGCATGCCCTCGCGCCGGTAGGGCGTCCAGGGGTCGGCGCTCGGGAACGGGTGCGGCGACGCGAAGAACGCCTGCCGGATCCACAGCCGATCCGCGCTGCGCTCGAACGCGTCGAGCTCCTGGTTCGGCACGGGGCCACCGTGGACGAGCAGGATGTCCTGCCAGCGCGCGTAGGGCGCGAACGTCCACAGGGTGGGGATGAGGTCGGGCGCCAGCGTCTCGACGCGTGCCGCGAGCTCGTCGGCCGTCCGGCCGTCCCAGTCGGCGGGCTCCAACCCGACCGAGAGCAGGGTCGCGCCGCCGCCGAACGCCATCAGCGCCTGGAAGATGTGCGGCTCACCGCCCAGCCCGCCCAGGACCTGCGCCTCGTGGTTCCCCTGGAGGAGGGCCACCAGGGAGCCGGATCGGGCCGCCTGCTCGCGCAGGGAAGCGAGCCGCCGGACGAGGCCGAGCGTGTCGGGCCCCCGGTCGACGAGGTCCCCGGTGATCACGAGCGCCGTGGCCGGCGGTGCGATCCAGCGGTCCGCGCCGTCGGTCAGGCCCGCTCGGGCAAGGAGGCGATCGAACGCGTGCAGCTGCCCGTGGACGTCGCTGGCCGCCCAGACGGTGAACGCGTCCGGGATGCGGATCGGGGCGACGATGGGGGCAGCCACGGCGATGAGGCTATCAGTCGGCGCGCCGAAGGTTGCCCTGACACGTCGCACAGCGGCCGACGATGGTGAGATGGCCCAGGTCGATCGTGAAGCCGCGGGCCGTCGTCAGCGTGCCGACCAGCGCCTCGGCCTCCGCCGGCGGGATCTCCCAACCCTTGCCGCAGCCGAGGCAGCGCAGGTGGCCGTGCTCGTTCTCGGGCATGACGTGGTATTCCTCGCGCCCGTCCGCGCCGTGACTGTGGTGGACGAAGCCCACCTCCTCGAGCACGTCGAGCGTTCGATACACGGTCGATGGGGTGATCTCGCCGTCGCGGGCGCGGCACCGCTCCACCACCTCGCTGCCCGTCACGTGGCCCTCGGTCGCGGCCAGCACCTCGAGGATCAGCCGCCGCTGCGGCGTCCACCGCAGGCCGCGCTCGTGGAGCACGTCCCGTGCGTCGTCCCAGCGGACGGCGGGGTGCAGCTCGCCCATCAGCCGACCTCCCCATCCACGCCGTCGACGTGGTGCTCGGCGTCGTGCGCATGCGAATGCATCACCCCGCCGTGCTCGTGGAGGTGCTCATGGATCAGGTTGGCGCGGATCAGCAGCTCGCGATCGGCCAGGATCCCGGGCGCCGGGCCGTCGGCGAGCACGCGGCGGTTCTCCCCGAGCACGATGGCCCGCGTGGCGATGATCGGCACGATGTCCAGCTCGTGGGTCGCGGTGATCAGCGTCTTGCCGCCCTCGCCCAGCCGGCGGATGAGGTTCACGAGCACCCACTTCGTGCGCGGGTCGAGGGCGGCGGTGGGCTCGTCGAGCAGCAGCACCTCCGGACGGAGCGAGAGCACCGACGCGATCGCCGCTCGCTTCTTCTCGCCGCCCGACAGCTCGAACGGCGCCCGGTCGGCGAGCTGGGTGATCTCCATCTGGCGCAGCGCCTCGTCCACGCAGGCGACCACGTCCTCCTGTGGCAGGCCGAGCTGGAGGGGTCCGAAGGCGACGTCGTCGCGCACGGTGGCGCTGAACAGCTGGATGTCGGGGTCCTGGAACACCAGGCCCACCTCGCGGTGGAACCGGAACGCGTCGAGGCCACCGGCGACCGCAGCGACGTCGCGGCCCAGGGCGCGCATCGTTCCCCCCGTCGGTCCCACGATCCCGTCGAGCAGCTTGAGCAGGGTGGACTTCCCCGATCCGTTCGCGCCCAGCAACGCGACCTGCTCGCCGCGCTCGATCCGCAGATCGATCCCGTCGAGGGCCAGCTGCCGCCCGTTGTACACGTACCGGACGCCCGCCAGCTCGAACACGGGCTCCGCCGAATGGGGCGTCACGGCGTTCACGGTCCCCGCGGGCGGACCTTCGTCGACCGTCATCAGACGACGATCCCCGCGACGACGGCCGCCGCGGCGACCGCAACCGCGGCCCCGAGCGCGGACCAGTCGGGCGGGCGCATCCGGAACTCGTCGAGGGTGCGCATCTCGCCCGTGAACCCCCGGGCGACCATCGCCGCGTAGACGTCGTTGCTCACCTTGAACGAGCGGTTGAGCAGGTTGCCCATCGACCCGCCGATCCAGCGCCGCTGCTCGCTCCCGGCCGCCCTCGCCACCACCCGGCTCTTGCGGGCCTCGAACATCCCGTTCGTGAGGTGCAGGAACAGGAAGATGTAGCGGTAGGCCATGGCGAGCACCAGGATGAACAGCCGCGGCACGCGTACCGCCTGGAGGCTCTTGAGCAGGTCCGCCCAGGGGGTCGTCATCACCAGCAGGATCGCGAGCGAGACGCTGACCCCCACCCGAGCCACGAACAGCACGGCTCCGGCCACGCCCGGCACCGACGGGGCGAGCACCAGCGGGCCGAGCGCCAGCTCGAACAGGCGCGGTCCGGGAACGAAGAAGATGGCCGGCAGGACGACGATCCCCGCGAACAGCGGGATCCCCACCCACACGCGTCGCACGAAGAACGCGAACGGGACGCGGCTGGCCCGCGCCGCGCCGAGGACCAGCAGGTACAGCAGGACCAGCACCGGCAAGGAGCCGGACAGCCCGGCGGCGAGGACGAGGGCGAGGAACATCCCGAGCTTCGCGCGGGGATCCACCGTCTGGAGCCAGCCCGCCGCCCGGGCGTGCTCCTCGGTGAACACCGCTCGCTCGATCGAGGCCGTGATCCCGGACACGGTCTGCTCCAGCCAGCCGATGCGCTCGTCGCTCGCGCCCCGACCGCGACCGAGGACGCGCGCGATCACCAGCATCGTGGCGCCCAGCCCCAGGATCCCGAGCAGGCCGGCGATCTCGTACCCGATCGCCTGCTGCCACAGGGCGGCGTTCGCGTCTCGGAAGAAGGGGAGCGGAATGGTGTACCCGGCGAGCGGCGCGCTGAACATGGTTCCGAGGTCGTGGAGTCCCGTCGGCACATAGCCGAAGGCCGCCTGGACGTCCTCGGCCGAGCCTTCCCCGTAGGCAAACCCGGGCGCGATCAGGCCCAGCGGTGCGACGACGCCGGCCGCGACGAAGGCGGTGCCGACGCCCCGGATGCGGCGGGGCAGCAGCCGCCAGGCGAGCGGGACGAGGACGGCGGCGATGACCGCGACGACCGCGAGCATCGTGGCGACGCTCGGCCAGTCGACCCGGCTCCAGTCGGCGCCGTAGGCGTGGGCCGGGTCGCCGCCGCCGCTCACCAGGGCCGTGGCCCCCAACACGGCCAGCCCGATGACCACGATCGCGGTGACGGTCGACCACCACGGCCGCCCGGACCGAGCGCCATCGATGAGGCCCTCGCCGGGCGCCGGGCCGGCGTCGCCGGCTTCGTCGCCCATGTCGTTCGCACCGACGCCGAGCGGTGCCTCCCCGGCGATCGCGTCCCGGAGCGACGGGAGGTGCTCGGGATGGCGCTGCTGGAGGTAGGCGACGCCGAGCGCCGTGATCAGCCCCTCCACCACCGAGGCGCCGAGCATGTGGGCGATCAGCATCGCCGGCACGGCTTGCGCCAGCCCGTACGGGCTGTACAGGGCGTGGCCGTTCTCGGTGAACAGGAGCGGCTGGACGCCCAGCTCGATGCCGACCGCGAGGGCGGACGCCGTGATGCCCACGTAGGCGCCGATTCCCGCCGCCCAGACGCGACGGCTGGAGAGCATCGGCGACCGTCCGGCCAGCAGCCGGTAGGTCAGGTACCCGACGAACGGCAGGATGAACGCCATGTTGCAGCAGTTCGCGAAGATCGCCAGCACCCCGCCGTCGCCGAAGAACAGGGCCTGGATGATCAGTGCGACGCTCACCACGATCGCGGCCGCCCATGGACCCAGGACGATCGCGGCCAGGGTCCCACCGACGCCATGGGCGGTCGTCCCGCCGGGCACCGGGATGTTGAACATCATGACCGTGAAGCTGAGGGCGCTGAAGATCGCCAGCAGCGGGACCGTGCGGTTCGAGAGGACCGCCTGGACCCGCCGGCTGGCGATCGCCCAGCCCGGGAGCGTGACGGCACCCATGCCCACCGAGATGAGCGGGCTCAGGTAGCCGTCGGGGATGTGCACCGGTGCGATGAACCTCCGGATCGGGTGGCGCGTCCGCCGCAGGGTGTCCTCGGCCGGCGAACCCGATCATCATCGCCGCTCTTGCAACAACGCGCAATAGCAGCGTGTGGTGAGACCGGGGACCACGCCGTGGTGAGCGGCCCCCGGGCCCGGGCTCGGGCTCGGGCTCAGGCCCGGGCTCGCGGGGTCGCCTCGATCGCCTGCGGCAACGCGGCCTCAGCTCGCGCCCACCGCGGTGTGCAGCGCGACCAGGTTCGGGTTCCTGAGCACGAGGTAGATCGGGCAGCGCCGCTCCCACGCGTCGAACATCGGTCCCGTCTTCAATTCCGGATCCGGCGTGTCGACCGTGATCTCGATCTCGAGGTCCGTCAGATCCGGCACGGCACCGTCCACCCCGACCAGGCCGGCGAGATCGGCCTTGCAGCGTGCGACCGCCTTGATGCCGCGGATCGTGACGCCGAACTCGGGCGCCAGGGTGTCGTTGATGAACACGACGCCGCACGCGGCCAGCGCGCCGAGCAGGTACGCCGTCGGGCTCGGCGCGCCGTTGGTGCCCCCGATCGAGAGCGGCAGGTCCGCATCCCACGAGAAGGGACCGGCTTCGAGCCGCGCGCGGTCGTCCTGGAGGGTCGCGGTCACCGCGGGCGCGGTTCGACCCGCGTTCGGATCGGCGCGAAACCGGGCGCCGGTTTCCATGAGCAGGCTGGACATCGGTGAGATCTCCCATTCGCTGCGCCGGCACGGTCGGCCGGCGTCGATGGAAGGGTGGCCTGACCGGGGTCGGCATCGACACGGGGGGTGCACCCAATCGCAACCGCCGATCAGCGCGGCCGCTGGCGGGATACACGTAGCGGGTCAGAGGAGCCCCTGGCGAAGGACCTCGGCGACAGCGGCGGCGCGGGCGGCCTTGCCGCCCAACCCGAGCTTCGAATAGGTGTTGGACAGGTGGCGCTCGACGGTCCGCGGGCTGAGGCCCAGGGACCTCGCGATCTCGTCGTTGGCGAGGCCGTCCGCGGCGAGGCGCAGGACGTCCAGCTCGCGCTCGGACAGCGGCTCGAGCAGTCGGCTCGTCGCGTGCTTCGAGCCCTCCGGCTCCATGAACGCCTGAACCTCGTCCACGAAGCGGTGCCATGCGGGTTCGTCCGCGAGCAGGATGTGGTTCCGACTGTCGAGCGGCACCAGGCGAGCACCTCGAATGAGGGACGCCACCTCCGTCGCGTTGTCGAAGGTCTTCAGGCGGTCGCCCACGGCGTGCAGGATGAGCGTCGGCGCCTGGATCTTCCGGACCTCGTCGGTGATGTCCTCGCGGTAGCGGGCCGCTCGCGCGGCGAGATAGTTCTGGGTGCTCGTCGACTGGCGCTGCAGCTCGTCGAACCAGCGCATCTGCTCTTCGCTGGCGTCGGGGATGAAGCCCTGGGTGAAGACCCTCCGGAAGCGCGGATCGGCGCCGGCCCAGCCGATCCGGACGAGGCCCTGGTAGGTCTGCTCCTCGAGCAGCTTCTCGCCCTCGAAGACGACCCGCTCACCGCACACCGTCCCGTACAGGACCAGCCGGCTGACCCGATCCGGATGCCGGGCGGCGTACAGGAGCGCCACGGGGGAGCCGTCGGACATGCCGAGGAGGGAGACCCGCTCGTAGCCCAGCGCATCGACGATGGCTTCCAGGTCGCCCAGCCGGGCCTCGAGCGTGAAGTCCGTGACGTTCCAGTCGGACATCCCGAAGCCTCGCTCGTCGTAGCGGACGAGGGTGGTGAACGAGCCCAGGTCATCGAGGAAGTGCCGCCAGACCGGGCTCTCCCAGTCGTGCTGGAGGTGGCTCAGCCAGCACGAAACGACGATCAGGGGCGGTCCGGCGCCATGGCGCGCGTAGGCGAGGCGCGTGCCATCGCGACCGCGGCTGAACCGGATCTCGTTCCGCGGTGGAGCGGCTCGATGCGTCGAGGACGGGACGCTGCCGGCCATCGTGGGTGGATCGTACCCGGCGGTGGGCCGGTGCGACCAGCGCTACTCGCTGAAGCGCTCTTCCTTCCACGGGTCGGCGTCGTTGTTGTAGCCGTACCGCTCCCAGAAGCCGAGCCGGTCCTCGGGCAGGAATTCCAGGCCCCGGATCCACTTCGGGCCTTTCCAGAAGTAGCGCTTGGGAACGATCAGGCGGAGCGGATAGCCGTGGTCCGGCTCGAGCGGTGCGCCCTCGAAGGTGTCGGCGAGCAGCACGTCGTCGTCGTCGAGCACCGCGAGCGGCAGGTTGGCGGTGTAGCCCTGCTCGGCGTGACCCACCACGTAGCGCGCGGACGGTCGGACCTGGGCCAGCTCCAGGATGGTCTGGATCGCGACGCCCTCCCAGTGGGTATCGAGCTTCGACCAGCGGGTCACGCAATGGATGTCGGTCGTGACAGGCTTGCGCGGCAGGGCCCGGAACTCGTCCCAGGTGAGCTGGAACGGGTTGTCGACCTCGCCGTAGACCTTGAGATCCCAGCTGGCCAGGTCGGCCTTGGGCACGCTGCCGTAGTGGAGGACGGGGAACTTCTGGGTGACGTACTGGCCGGGCGGGACGCGGTCCGCGAGGGCGGGATCGACGCGGCGATCCCCGAACAGGCGCTCGAACATGGTGCTCTCCGATGCGGGCAGGGGCGCCCGCGGTCAGGGTGCCAGATGGGACCCGGAAACGATAGCCGGGATTCGTGACGGGTTTGCGACGCCGGGCTTCGGGCCCGGCAGGAATCCCGGGCTGCCGCGGTGCGCCGGCGGTCCGGGCTCGCCGCCCTTGCCCGGGACGATCGTCGGGCGTCACCCATCGACGCGAGGCACTACCCTTCGCCCATGCCGGAGATGCCGCGCGTGGTGATCGTGATGCCCGCCTACAACGCCGCGCTCACCCTCGAGCGGACGTACGCGGACATCCCCCACGAGCTCGTCCACCACATGATCCTGGTCGATGACGTGTCGAACGACGAGACGGTCGAGATCGCGCGGCGGCTCGGCCTCGAGGTCATCGTCCATCGCCAGAACCTGGGCTACGGCGGCAACCAGAAGACGTGCTACGACCGCGCGCTCGAGTGGGGCGCCGACGTCGTCGTCATGCTGCACCCGGACTACCAGTACGACGCGACCCGGATCCCGGCGCTGGTGGCACCGATCGTCGACGGCTCGGCCGACCTGATGCTCGGCAGCCGGTTCCTGGGCGACCCGCTCGCGGGCGGGATGCCGCGCTGGAAGTACCTGTCCAACCGGTTCCTGACCGGCGTCGAGAACGCCGCGTTCGGGCTCCACCTGTCCGAGTACCACACGGGCCTGCGCGCCTACAGCCGGAGGCTCCTGGAGACGATCCCGTACCGCCTCAACTCCAACGACTTCGTGTTCGACCAGGAGCTGGTGTCGCAGGTCGTCGCGGTGGGCGGGCTGCGGATCGGCGAGATCGCGGTGCCCACGCGCTACTTCGAGGAGGCGAGCTCGGTCGGGTTCCAGCGAAGCGTCGTGTACGGCCTGTCCACCCTCCGCGTCGTCGCGCGCTACCTGCTCCATCGCACCGGCGTCAGGCGATCGGCGAAGCTCAGCCCGCGACCCGCGACCCGCGAGCCGGGCCCCGCCTGAGGATGCCCCGCCTGAGGATGCCCCGCCGGAGGACGTCCGGCCCGGGCAAGCCCGGCCTGCGGATGCCCCGCGTCAGGGGCCTCGGGCGGGCCGTGGTCGGCGTCGGGATCTCCGTTCTTGCCGTGGTGGTCGTGGTCCGCTCGGTCGACCTCGGGGCGACGTGGGCGGTCCTCCGGAGCGCACGCCCCGAGTGGCTCGCGCTGCTCGTGGCGTTCGTCGCCACGGACGTGCTGCTCCGCGGGCTGCGCTGGCGGGTGCTGCTGGCGCCGCTGGCACGCGTCCCGTTCCGGGCCACGCTCTCGTCGCTCCTGGTCGGCTACCTGGCCAACAACGTCCTGCCCGCGAGGCTGGGCGAGGTGGTCCGCAGCCACGATCTCGGGCAGCGAACCGGCGTTTCGCGCGCCGCCGTGCTGGGCACGATCGTGGTCGAGCGCGTGGTGGACACGCTGGTGGTGGTGTCCATCGCTTCCCTTGCGATCCTCGTGCTCTCGGTGCGCGGGGTCGTCGCGTCGGCGGTCCTCGTGGGACTGGCCGTGACGGCGCTGCTCGTGGTCGGCGTGGCGGCGGGCATCGCCGCGCACCGGTTGCCCGGAGCCGCGAGGATGGGCCGGTTCCTCGATCGCTGGCCGCAGGTTCGCGACGTCCTCTCGCGCCTGCGAGAAGGCCTGACGGTGGCATCGAACCTGCGCACGATGATCGTCGCGGTCGGGCTCTCGATCGGGTCCTGGTCGAGCACCGTGCTGGCGTTCGCGGCGGCCGCCCAGGCGGTCGGGTTCGAGCCGACGATGGGCCAGGCGGCGCTGCTCGCCGCCGGCACCAACCTCGCGACCGCGGTCCCGGCCGCGCCCGGGTACGTTGGGACCTTCGAGCTCGCCGCCGTCACCATCGCGGCGTCGGTCGGGATCGACGGCGAGACGGCGCTCGCGTTCGCGGTCCTGGTCCACGCGACGTCCCTGGTGCTCACGTCGATCGGGGGCGCGACGGCCCTCGCGCTCGGCGGTGGACGGGCGCAGGATCAGGCCCCGACCGCGCCGCAGGATCCTCGCGCGGCACCGACGGGGGCAGCGGACCCGGGCTCGACGCCCGGATCCGGCGGCTGAGGCGTCCCGGGAGGTCATGGCGACGGTTGCGCGCACGCCCGGGCCCTGGCCCGGCAGCCTCGAGTGGGGCGGCGACTGGCTGGCCGATACGGCGACGGGGCTCGCCCATCTCGGGTTCGAGCTGCGCGACGGCACCCGGACCGGCACGCTGCCCGGCCCGCGGCTGCTGGTGGCGTTCCGTGACGTGCCGACGCTCGAGCACTTCGACCCGGAGGAGGCAACCTTCTGGGAGGTGCACGACGGGCGTGGACGGCTGGCGACGCTCGACCGGCGTGGCGGCGAGCCGGGCAGCCGGCCGTTCTCGTGGGGCCGGATCCGGGTCAGCGACCGGGTCCCGGTGTCGAACGAGTTCCTGGGCTTCGGCGGCACGCTCCTGACCGGCTCGCCCGACCAGCGCACGCTCCTGGCTGCATTCGTGTCGCGCGCCCCGATCGTCCGCTGGGCAGGCCATTCGCAGGGCGTCGATCCGCTGACCGACGGCCTCGGGGCCTTCTTTGCGCGCCTGATGGTCCCGATCGACTACCAGGAGGACGCCGAGGCACGGATCGCCGCATTGGACCCGGAGGCGTTGTACGCCGCGTTCCTCGCCCACACGGCCCGGCGGCTGCGACCCGGCAGCCCGCTTCGCGCGGCCGATCCCGCATTCGCCTCGCTGATCGACCATGAGCGGGGACGCCTCACGCATGACGCGCCGGCGCACTGGCGTGACGGGGAGGCGCTCATCGACTGGCTCGAGCTCGGGTAGCGACGGCAGCCCGCGGTTCGGGACGCGGTTGCCGGGCCCGCCGAGCGACCGGAACCCGATGGGCCCCGGCAACGGACGACGGCCCCGGCTACGGACGAATGCCGGGCAACGGACGAACACCCGGCAACGGACGAGGGCCCCGGCAACGGACGGCCCCGGCAACGGACGGCCCCGGCAACGGACGACGGCCCCGGCAACGGACGAAGGCCCCGGCAACGGACGAAGGCCCCGGCGGACGCCGGGGCCTTCGTGTCGCGTGGCGGCGGCGCCGTCAGGGCATCGGGTTGGCGAGATCGCTGACCTTGGTGAGGTTGTACTTCGACGCGGTGTCCTGCGTGACCACGAACCCGTTCTGGTCGGTGGCCGCCGCCGGATCGAGCGCCTTGAGCCCCATCGATGCCAGGTGCTCGTTGAGCTTGGCCACGTTGGCCGCGGCGTCAGTGGTCGCTTCCCCCGCGCCGCTGTTCACGTACTCGAGAGCCGTGGCCGCGTACTCGGCGAGGATCTGGATGTCACCCTGCTCGAGGGCCGGGAACACGATCTCGCGGTTGCCGAGCTGGAACTTCCGGTCGACGGTGAACCCGTTCGCCTCGAGCGTCTGGGCGAACAGCTCACCCAGGATCTCCTGCTCGTAGAAGTTGGTCGATCCAACGGTGACCGTGCCCATCGAGGCGCCGCCGGCGCCGGGCAGGATGCCGTTGTCGGTCAGCCAGCCCTTGGCGGCATCGGCCGACGACATGCCGTCGACGGTGACCTCCTTGTTGAGCGCGGTCAGCTGGTCCTGCGACAGCTTGGCCATGACCCCGTTGAGCAGGTCGGCGATGCCGGCGTGCTCGTCGAGCAGGCTCTGGCTCACGACGGGGACCAGGTTGTCGGCGAGCTGGAGGCCCTTGTCGTCCTGGAGCAGGACGAAGCCGTCGGCGGCGATCGCCGGGTCAGACGTGAACAGCAGGCCCACCTGGATGTCGTTGTTCTGCAGCGCCTCCACGGTCAGCGGGCCGCCGGCGTCGAGCGGCTTGAAGTCCTTGAACTGGAGGCCGTAGGTGTTCTGGAGCCCCAGCAGGCAGAACGGGCGCTGGGGGCATTCGGGCGGCCCGCCCAGCACGAGCTCGCTCGCGATGCTCGGGGCCATGGTCTCGGGCGCCATCGATGCAGACGGTGACGGCGCCATGGTCTCGGGCGCCATCGACTCCGGTGCCGACGGCGACGGCGTGCTGCCCCCACCCGATGAGCACGCGCTCACCATGAGCGCGAGCGTCACCGCCCCGAGGGCAGCGATGCGGGACATCCGCATGGGTCCTCCTTCCGAGCTTCCCGCACCGAATCATCGCGGTGACCGGGTCCGGGCATGCTACCGGATGGATGTGTCCCGACCGTGACAGGTATTCGGCGAAGCGGGACGAGTTCGGCGCAATCCGGGTCAGAGCCTGCCCTGCCGCGGCGTCGGTGCGAGATCGGCCGGTGTCGGCCCACCCTGCACTCCCCGCAACCCGGGCGACACGGCGACCTGCCCGACCAGCGAGAAGAACCGCTCGGTGATCACGGCCAGGACGGCGACCAGGATCGCACCGCCCACCAGCTGCGGCGTGTCGCGCAGGGCGAAGCCGTCGACGATGAACCGGCCCAGCGCCCCGCCGGCGACCAGCGCCCACAGCGTCGCCGTGGCCACGACCGCGACCGCCGCCACGCGCAGGCCCGCGATGATCACCGGGAGCGCGAGCGGCACCTCCACCTGCCGCAGCAGCTCGAGCTCGGTCATCCCCATCCCGCGCCCCGCCTCGACCATGTCCTGGTCCACGCCCTGCATCGCCGCAAAGGTGTTGGTCAGGATCGGCGGGATGGCGAGCAGCACGAGCGCCACCAGGGCGTTGGTGAACCCGATGTGGAGGATGGGGACGAAGATCACGAGCAGCGCGTACGACGGCACGGCGCGCCCCAGGTTGCCGACGGCGACCGTCACGACCGCGCCGCGACCCGTGTGACCGATGAACAGCCCCGCGGGGATCGCGATCAGGGCCGCGATCAGGACGGCGAGGCTCGACAGCTCGAGGTGCTCGAGGGTGCGGGTGGGGATGCCACCCGAGCCGCTCCAGTGCGCGGGATCGAGGAACCAGCCGACGACGGCGTCCATCAGGCCTGTGCCCGCCGCTGCCAGGGGGTGAGCAGGCGGCCCGCGCCGACGAGGACCAGGTCGGCCACGATCGCGAGCCCGATCATGGCCACCAGCGCGCCATAGACGAGATCCCAGTGCCTGAGGTTGAAGCCTCGCAGCAGCACCTGGCCGAGGCCGCCTTCACCGATGGCCGCGGTGACCATCACCAGCCCGATCGTGGTCACGGTCGCGATCCGGAGCCCGGCCACGATCAGCGGCACGGCCAGCGGCAGCTCGACGCCGACCAGCCGCTGGAGCCGCGTGTGGCCCATGCCATCGGCCGCCTCCACGATGTCGCCCGGAACGCCGTCGAGGCCGGCCAGCATGTTGCGGATCAGGATCAGCAGCGTGTACGAGACGAGGCCGATCTCGGCCGACACGAGCGACAGCCCGGTGAACGGCACCAGCAGCGCGAACAATGCGAGGCTGGGGATCGTGTACAGCATGCCGGTCACCGCCACGACCGGCGCCTCCAGTCGTCGCCAGCGGACGACCAGGAGCGTCAGCAGGAGGCTGAGCGCGAAGCCGATGCCGACCGCGATCCCGGTCAGCACGATGTGGGCGAGCAGGCCGTCGACCAGCTCCTTCCCGTAGCGCTGGAGGAACTCAACCATGCGCGGCGTCGCCGGCTGCCGTGGACTCGGCGCCGACCTCGGGGGCGAGGTTCGGGAACTCGGGCTCGACGGCGGTCTCGCGCATCAGCCGCATCACGGCGTCGATCGTGACCAGGCCGCGGAAGGCGCCCCGACGATCGACCACGACGCCGGCCTGGACGAGGTCGTCGAGGAGCATCGAGAGCGCATCCTTGAGGGTCGTGCGCCGATCGAGCAGGGGAGAGGTGGAGTCCACGAGGTCCACGTGCAGCGCCCCCGACGCCGGCACGTGGTCCTGGTCGATCCAGCCGATCGGCCGCTCCGACCCGTCAAGGAGCAGCAGGTACTGGAACGGATCCGCCCGAACCCGGCCTCGAGCCTCCGCCGCGTCGTCCCCGACGTGCGCGGTGACGGCCGGTACGAGCGGCACCTCGTTGACGCGCATCAGCGACAGCCGCTTGAGGCCGCGGTCCGCGCCCACGAACCGGGCCACGAACTCCGAGGCCGGCGCGGCCAGGATCTCGGCCGGCGGCCCGAACTGCTCCACGACGCCACCGGCCCGGAACACGGCGACGACGTCGCCCATCTTGATGGCCTCGTCGATGTCGTGGGTCACGAACAGGATCGTGCGGGCGAGCTGCTCCTGGATCCGCAGGAACTCGTTCTGGAGCCGCTCGCGGACGATCGGGTCGACGGCCCCGAACGGCTCGTCCATGAGCATGATCGGCGGGTCTGCGGCCAGGGCCCGGGCGACGCCCACCCGCTGGCGCTCGCCGCCCGAGAGCTGGGCCGGGTAGCGGGCGGCATACGTCGACGGCTCGAGGCCGACCAGCGCCAGCAGCTCCGCCGACCGCTCGCGCTGCCGCGGCTTCGGCCAGCCCAGCAGCCGCGGGACCGTGGCCACGTTCTCCTCGATCGTCTGGTGGGGGAACAGCCCGGTCTGCTGGATCACGTAGCCGATCCCGCGCCGCAGCTCGGTGACATCGCGCGCGGCGGCGTCGGCGCCGTCGAGGAGGACCCGTCCCGACGTGGGCTCGATCAGCCGGTTGACCATCTTGAGCGACGTCGTCTTGCCGCATCCGGACGGGCCGACCAGCACGCAGATCTTCCCGGCCGGCACCGTCAGCGAGAGGTCGTTGACGGCTCCGGGGGTGCCCTTCCTCGCCGCCGAGGCACCGTAGACCTTGGTGACTCGGTCGAACTCGACCGTCGCAGCGTGGCTCGTGGTCGACGTCGCGGTCATGGGTCGGTCGATGGGCGGGCGGCCGTCAGCCGCGATCCACGAGGGGCTTGACCTGGCCGATCAGCCGTTCCAGCGTCTCGGTGTCGTAGGGTGCCGGCTGCTCGGTGATGGCGGTGGTGAAGCCGAGCTCGAGGTATGGCGCGAGCTGCTCCGCGAGCTGTTCGGGCGTCCCGTTCCAGAACGTGTTGTCCGTCTCGACGTCGCTGAACGGCGTCCGGTTGTGCTCCATCGCCGACTTCCAGACGCGGACGGCCTCGGCCTCGGAGTCGCGGATCGTCGCCTTCAGCCCGAGCGTGAACTCGATCTCGGCCGGATCGCGCCCGACGTCCTCGCAGTGCTGCCGGAGCACCGCCACCTTGCGGGTCATCGTCTCGAGCGTGCCCATCCCGTTCCACATGTCGGCGTAGCGGGCGACCGTGCGGAGCGTCTTCTTCTCGCCGCTTCCCCCGATCATGATCGGGAGGCGGGACTGGATGGGGCCGGGGACGATGCGCAGGCCGTCGAACGCATACCGGCCGCCCGGTGCCGAGGTCACGGCCTGGCCCGCGAGCAGCGCGCGGCACGCCCCGACCGACTCGTCGAGCCAGTCGAGCCGCTGGCCGAAGCCGGTCCCGAACTCGATCCCGTAGGCGGTGTGCTCCTCCTCCATCCAGGCTCCGCCGATGCCGAGGATCGCCCGGCCACCCGAGACGTGATCGAGCGTGGTGGCGGTCTTGGCCACCAGCCCCGGGTTGCGGAACGTGTTGGCGCCGACCAGCAGCCCGAGTCGTGCCCGCGTCGTGGCGATGCCCAGCGCGGCCAGCGTCGACCAGCCCTCGAAGATCGGCTGGAACGGGTCGCCGAAGATCGCGTACAGGTGGTCCCAGGCCCAGATGTGGTCGTAGCCGAGGTCGTCGGCGTGCTTCGCGGCGGCGAGGTACGAAGGCCAGTCGGTGGCCTGGTTCCAGAGGAGGACACCCAGCTTCAGATCGTTCATCGGCCAATGGTCGCATGGCCGGGGAACCTGTTGCGAGCCGCGATCGAGGTGGCGCGGTCGACGGGAGCCATGACCGCGGTCATTCGGGCCGTCGGCGCGGACCGGGCGCGGACCCCGGGGCAGCGGCCCGAACGAGATGCCGAGGTGCCGGCCCGGGCCCGACCCCCGTGGCTGAGCCGGATGGCACTTGGCCCCGCGGCCTGGCGGGCCGAATGTGCGTGGTGAACGGAGCCGACGGGGCGTCCTGTGAGCCGCATGTCGGTTCGGTCTCGGAGGTCCGTCCCATGATCGACACTTTTCGCCCTCCCCCGTCCACCCATCGGCAGCCGCCGCGTGCGGCTGTTCCCGGTCCCGGCTCGTGCCTTGCGCGTGAGCTCCGCGAGCTCGCGCATGATCTCGCCGGCCGTCTCGATCGGGATGCGGTCGATCGCGCCGAGGAGCGCGTCATCGACGACGCCATCGAGGCGGCGGTGATCGCCGTGCTGCCGGCCATCACCGGTCTGCTGGAGGAGGAGCTGTCGCCGCGGCTCGAGGCGCTGCCGCTGCACGCCCGGCTCGCCCTGGCCGACACCCGGCGACACCGCGAGCTGGGCGTCGACTGACCGAGCGCGCGCGTGCTCGATCGGGGCGTGGCCAGCCACGATTGACCGGTGCCGCGAAGGACCATCGCCCATGGCAGTGGCCACGGCCCGGCAGGTCGGCGGCCGTTGGTGCGTCGTCGCCACACCCTCACGGCAGCCGATCGGCCCCGGTCGCCGAGGCCGGCCTCATGCCTCATGGACACGATTCCGGGGCTCAGGCGGACAGCGCCGGTCCCCCGCCCGCGATGTCATGCCTCACGGACACGCGGGCGCCCCGACGGGCGCCGCCGGGCGCCCCTCGGCGATCTTCGCCCCCGATGTCATGCCTCACCGACACGCGGGCGCCCGGACGGGCGCCGCCGGGCGCCCCTCGGCGACCTTCGCCCCCGATGTCATGCCTCACCGACACGCGGGCGCTCGGACCGACACGCGGGCGCCCCGACGGGCGCCCGGTCGGGCGACGCGGCGGCCCGAGTCGGTGTGCATCGGAGCGCGGACGGCTCGGGCGACCGGCGGTCAGACGGGCAGGGTCGCGAGGTCGGCCTCGATCACGCGCCGATCCTCGGCGTCCGCGATGCCTGCGAGCGCCGCCGTCGCTCGAGCCTTCCATTCGGTGGCGCCCACCCGGTCGCCGCCCACCGCAAGGGCGCGCGCCATCGCCTCGGCCGCCGCCGCGGCGTCCCAGTCCTCGAGCCCGCCGCCGCCGCGCTCCACGAGGTCCACCGCCCGCCGGGCGTGGTGGATCGCCGGCTCGTCGCGTCCCAGGATCGCGTAGACCCGCGAGCACAGCCAGTGACCACGGGCCGCGTTGGCGGCGTCGCCGGCCTGGCTCCAATGCCACGCGGACGCGTGCGCCGTGTCGATCAGCTCGTCGTCCTGGGCAGCGGTGCGCCCCTCGACACCGAGCAGGTCCCAGGTTCGATTGAACAGGCCGGCCCCGAGCGCGCGATGCACGTCGGGGCTGAGCTCGGGTGCCGGGTGCGCCGTCGGCGGAGCGGGCGGGTTCGACACGGGATCTCCTTCGGCTACGCGTCCGTCGGCGACTGCGTGATCGGCCGGTCGCACATGCGGCCCGTGCCGCCCTCAGGCGTTGTCCAGCTCGCGCGAGATCGCGCGCAGGATGAACCGGGCGGCCTCGGCGCTCTTGCCACCCAGCTTCTGCCCCTGGTCCTGCTCCAGCGCCACGGCCAGGTCCGCCAGCATCGCGTCGAGCGCCGGCGTTCGCCGCAGGACCCCCGCCGCGAACGCGGCGTCGAGCCCGTCCATCGCCCGCCGGGCGTTCTCCACGGCGTGGCCTTTGGCCTCCATCTGCTCGCGGAAGGCCAGCCGCGCCGCCTCGGCCGCGGGTCCGTCGCTGGCCATCGTCACCCTCCTCTGCGCGGCCCGATCGGCGCCCCGGCGCGCGGCCCGATCGGCGCCCCGCCAACGCCCTGGCCAGCACCCGTGCCAGCGCCCTGGCCAACGCCCGTGCCAGCGCCCGTGCCAACGCCCGTGCCAGCGACCGGGCCATCGCCCTCCACCGTCGCCCGGCCGTCCACCATCGCCCGCTCCTGCCAGCGCACCGCCCGCCAGTCGGGCTCCAGCACGCTCATGTGGAGCTCGTCCCACCAGCGGCCATCGCGCCAGATGGCCTCCCGCGCCCGACCCTCGGTCACGAACCCCACCCGCTCGTAGGCGCGGATCGCCCGCTCGTTGAACGCAAACACCGACAACGCGACCCGATGGAGCGCCAGCGATCCGAAGGCGTGGTCGACCATCAGGCGGGTGGCCTCGCTGCCGAACCCCATGCCCCACGCATCATGCTCGCCGATCGTGATGTGGAACAGCACCGAGCCGTTGTCGGCGTCGAGCTGCGAGAAGGCGCAGGTGCCGATGAGCCGCTCGCTGGCACGCACGTGGATCCCCATCGCCATCGCGTCCGGGCCCATCGCCCGCATCATGAAGAAGCGCTCGATCTCGTCGGGCCGCATCGGCCCGTCCTGGTAGCGGGTCAGCCGCGCCACCTCGGGATCCTGGTACCAGCGCAGGAAGTCGCGCAGGTTCTCCCGCGTGTGGCGGCGGAGCACGACGAGGTCGCCGTCGATGTGATCCGGGAACCAGCGCCGTTGGAGCATCGGCGTCACCCTATACCATCGCGCACATGCGCCGCTGGAGCGAGGTCGCGGACCGTGTCGCCGCCACCACCCGGACCTCGCAGAAGACGACCATCCTGGCCGGCTACCTGGCCGGCCTCGACGCCCCGGATCTCCCGATTGCGGCGACGTTCCTGACCGGTCGCCCGTTCTCCGCGGTCGACCAGCGCTCGATCGGCCTGGGATGGGCCGGGCTGACCGGGGCGGTGCTCAGGGTCGCCGGTGCGGATGGCGAGTCGCTCCGGCGCGCCTACGACCGGTCATCCGACGTGGCCACGGCGGTCGGCGAGGTGCTGACCGAGGCCGGCCACGCCCCGGACCCCGCAGACGAGCCATCGCTGAGCGACGTCCGGGCGGCATTCGAGGCGATCGAGGCGGCATCGGGGGCGGCTGCCAAGTCCGACATCCTCGAGGCGCTCCTGCGGCGCGCCTCCCCGGTGACCGCGTCCGGCATCGTGAAGGTCCTGAGCGGCGAGCTGCGGATCGGCCTCCGGGAAGGGCTGCTCGAGGCCGCGATCGCCAAGGCCTTCGCCCGACCGCTCGACGCGGTCAAGCGTGCCGGCATGCTCACCGGCGACATCGGCCGCACGGCGATCCTCGCCCGGGAGGACCGCCTCGACGCTGCCACGATGTCGCTGTTCAACCCGCTCAAGTTCATGCTCGCCTCACCCGCCGAGGACGCGGCCGAGATCATGGCCCGGCTGGGGCCGACGGTCTGGGTGGAGGACAAGTACGACGGCATCCGGGCACAGCTCCACCGGTCCGGATCGGCCGTGCGCCTGTTCTCGCGCGACCTGCACGACATCAGCGGCCAGTTCCCGGAGATCGTCGAGGGCGCGAGCGACCTGGCCTGGGCGGGCATCCTCGACGGCGAGATCCTGGCCTGGAAGGACGGGCTGGTGCTGCCGTTCCTCCAGCTCCAGGCGAGGCTGGGTCGCAAGCACCCGTCGCCGGCGATCCGGGACGAGGTGCCGGTGATCTACGTCGCCTGGGACCTGCTGGGCGTCGACGACGGTGGCGACCGTGCGATCGTGCCGCTGCTCGAGCGCCCGCTGACCGACCGTCGCCGCCGGCTCGAAGGGCTGGCGCTGCCGATGGCGGCGGATGGTGGCGCGTTCGCGCTCAGCCACCTGTCGTCGGTCGACTCCGCGGACGGCCTCGAGGCGGCCTTCGGCGAGGCCCGGGCCAGGCGTAACGAAGGGCTCATGGTCAAGGACCCCGACAGCGCCTACTCGCCGGGCCGGCGTGGCCTGGGCTGGCTCAAGATGAAGAAGGCGCTGGCGACGCTCGACTGCGTCGTCGTGGGCGTCGAGGTCGGACACGGCAAGCGCCACGGCGTGCTCAGCGACTACACGTTCGCGGTCCGCAACGAGGCCACCGGCGAGCTGGTCACGATCGGGAAGGCGTACAGCGGCCTGACCGACGCCGAGATCGCCGATATGACGCGATGGTTCGAGGCACACACCACGCGGCTGCTCGGGCGCTACCGGATCGTCGAGCCCTCGATCGTGATCGAGGTCGCCTTCGACGTGATCATGCGATCGAACCGTCACCGGTCGGGTTACGCGCTCCGCTTCCCACGGATCGCGCGCCTGCGGCCCGACAAGCCGGCAACCGAGATCGACACGCTCGCGACCGTGGGCCGGCTGTACGTCGGCCTGCAGCACGGCGCCGAGCACCTGGTCACCGCCGGCGCCCGACGGTAGGCGCGGCCGGGCGACCGCGCACGTATGCTGTTGGGGGTCGCGCGCGCGCTCCGGGGGGGTGCCTGCACGGAGGAGATCCATGTACACGCCCCTGGACCAGGGAATCGGGCTCAAGGAGCTCGTCCTCTACACGGACGCGTTGATCACACGGGGCTCAATACGGACCCGCCAGCATCGCGTGTCGGACATCCTCAACCTGTCCGAGGAGCCGTTCGTGATCCTCGAGGACGTCACCGTCGACGAGTACGGGAGCCGCAGCCAGCCGATCAAGGCGGCCTACGCGCAGGTCAACCTCGACGCGGTGCTGTTCGCGGTCGCCAACGACCAGGTGCCATCCATGCCCGAGCTGCGGACGCCGAAGATGCCCGAGGAAGCGATCATCTCCGTCCCGCCCTTCAGCATCGTGGGCACGATCCACCTGATGCCGATGGAGGGTTCGCTGCGCGACTCGCTGCAGGAGCTCACCGGGCGCTTTGTCCCGGTCACCGACGCCACGTACTGGTCCGAGCGGCTGGGCGAGGCTCGTCAGCAGGCGGCGCTGGTCGCGATCAACCACCGGCGGGCCCACATCATGGCGCCGCATCGTGCGGTGGATCCGTGGGCCGGCCTCGACCATGGTGCGGCATCGGGCGGCCCCTCCGGTCCGGCGTCCGTGGGCTGACCGGCCTCGCGGCCGCCGCGCCCGGCATCGCCGCGCCCGGCATCGCCGCGCCGGCGCGCCCGGCATCGCGGCGCCCGGCCTAGCGGCCGCCGCGCCCGGCATCGCCCTGCCCGGCATCGCGGCCGCCGCCTCAGCGGTCGACCGGCAGGTCCAGGCGGTCGCCCCATTCGGCCCAGCCACCGTCGTACACGGCCACGTCGTCGTGGCCCAGCAGCGTGAGCACGAACGCCAGCTTGGCCGCCGCGACCCCCGAGCCGTCGTAGCACACGAGGCGCCGGCCCCGGGTCACGTTCGCGCGGAGGAGGAGCGCCCGCAGCTCCGACGCGTCGCGCAGTCGCTGCGTTCCCGGCACGTGCATCGCGGCGACCGGCACGTTCACCGCGCCCGGGATGTGGCCGAGGCGCCGGACGTTGCCCTCGAAACCGTGGAACTCGGCGGGACCGCGGGCATCCACGAGCAGCACCTCGGGCGTGCCGAGCAGGGCGCGGACGTCCGCCGTGGTGAGCCGCTCGCGGACCGTCGCATGCGGCGTGAACACCGTCGGGGCCACCTCCACGGTGCCGCTCGAGACCGGCTGACCGGCCTCGAGCCACGCCGGGTAGCCGCCCTCGAGGATGCGCGCCGATTGGTAGCCGTACGCCCGGAGGCTCCACCATACGCGCGCGGCGAAGTAGGAGAGCGTGTCGTCGTACAGGACGACCGAGGTTCCGTCGCCCACGCCGCTGCGCCCCATCGTCGCCGCCATCTTGTCGGGGGCGGCGAGCAGCAGGGCGTCGTTGCCCTCGGGCGCATCCACCACGGACGCGCGCCAGTCCAGATGGACGGCACCCGGCACGTGCCCGGTGGCATACACGGTCGCGGCCGTCCCATCGGGACGCCAGCGGACATCGAGCACGCACAGGTCCGGCCGGCCGAGGTTCTCGGCCAGCCACTCGGGCGTTGCGAAGAGCTCGGGGCGAGCGAAGCCAGCCAGGTCGGCCTCCCGGCGCCAGGGACGGCGCGTGGAGCCGCGTCGGGTTCGAGGTCGCGGCGCCGATATCATACGGGCGTGGTCTCCCCGTTCTTGCCGGAGCCGGACAGGATCCGTGCCGTTCGCGAGGCGCTGCCCGCCACGGGTGCCGGCATCTACCTCAATGCCGGAACCGCGGGACCCGTCCCGACCGAGACCCAGCGAGCGATGGACGAGCAGGCGGCGCGAGAGCTGGCCGTCGGGCGGGCGCACGTCGACCTGTGGCCGGAGACGCTGGAGCGGATGGCGGAGGCGCGCGCGGCCGTCGCGGCGGTCCTGGTCGCCGACCCCGCCGACGTCGCCCTGACGCACTCGACGACCGACGGGGTGAATGCGGCGGTCGCCGCCCTCCCGTGGCGCGCCGGCGACCGGGTGCTCACCACCGGCCACGAGCATCCGGGAGGGATGGGGCCGTTGGTGGCGCTGCGCGACCGGCTCGGCGTCGAGCTCGAGGTGGTCGACGTCGGCGACGGCGGCGACGACGCCCGCACGATGGAGGCCTTCGAGCGGGCGCTGGATCGACCGGCGCGGGCGATCATGGTCAGCCACGTGCTGTGGACCACGGGTGCGCGCCTCCCGGTGACCCGGTTGGGCGCGCTCGCGCGTGAGGCGGGCGCGACGGCCGTGATCGACGGTGCCCAGTCCGCAGGGGCGATCCCCGTGCGTCTCGACGAGCTCGGCGTCGACGCCTACGCGTTGCCGGCCCAGAAATGGCTCCTGGGCCCCGAGGGCATGGGCGCCCTGTGGGTCCGCCGCGAGCTCGCCGACGCGACCACGCCGGCGGCGGCGGGCTTCCTCAGCTACGCGTCGTTCGACGCCACCCGGCCGACCCTGCATCCGGGGGCTCGCCGGTTCGAGGCAACCGCGTTCCACCGCCCGTCGCTGATCGGGTTCGCGCGCAGCTGCGGCTGGCTGTCGATGTACGTGGGGCTGCCCTGGGCACAGGAGCGGGCGGCACGCCTGTCCAGGGCCATCGCCGATCGCCTGGCTTCGATCCCCGGCGTGCGGCTGCTGACGCCGCGCGACGCCATGGCGACCCTGGTGACGTTCCGTATCGACGGCTGGCCCGCCCGGGCCGCCGTGGATGAGCTCGGGACGCGGGTGTTCGCGATCCTGCGCGACCTGCCGGCGCTCGATGCCCTGCGGATCTCCGTGGGCTGGTGGCTGACCGAGACCGAGCTCGACCGGTTCGCCGAGGCCGTGGAGCTGCTGGCCACCCACGCGCCCGAGACCATGCCGGCGCGTCGAACGCTGGCGATCCTGGGCAGCGACGAGCGACCGATCGGGTAGATGGCAGGCCCGCCGACGGACCGTCACCGACGCTCCGAGGTCAGGCAGCGCGGCTGGCTCGAGATCCGGTGGCGCCAGCTCCGGCGTGCCCCGCGGCCCGTCGTCCGCGCCGTGGCGAGCAGCCTGACGGTGGCTCTCGCGCTGGGAACCGCCTTCCTCGCCTACGACATCGCGCTCGATCGCGGCGCGGTGTTGCCCGGCGGGGATCTGCGGCTGCTCGTGCTCACCCTGTACGTCCTGTTCGTGCTCCTGGCCGGCGCCGTGGTCACCTGGCTGATCGTGCCGCTGCCGGCGGGGTCGGGCGCCCGGCGTGCAACCCGAACGCCCTGGAGCGCCGCCCTCGGCCTGTTCGCGGCGGTTCCGATCGCCTACCTCGTCCTGGTCGTGCTCCACGAGATCGTCAAGCCGCTTCTGACCTGACCATCAGGCACGCCGTTCGCCTGCGTGTTCGGCAGGGGCTGCCGCGGCGCACCCCGGCACCGAAGCGGGGGGGTTGCAGTCCGGCGCCGATCCGTGGATGCTTTCCGCTGCGGCGGATTCTCCGCCGAACGCCCCGGCCCGCGCCGGGTATCATCGGGTCCGGCCGTCGATCGGCCGGCAATCGCTGCCTGCATCGAGGATGCGTGTGGCTACTGAGGATCAGGCGCACGTCGCCCTGCCAAAGCTCTACGGAGCACCCGCGTACGCGAGGCCGTTGGCCGTCGCGGTGGTGAAGACCGCGCGGCCCGTCGACCCCGACGATCTGCCGCTCGAAAGCGAGCAGACCGAGGAGGAGCGTCAGCTGGCGCGCGGCCTCTCCGGGTCCGGCGGAACCGGCACGTCCGGCGACCACGGCTCTTCGGCCGGCGACGCCGGCCGTCGCGGGCCGGGTCGATCGTTCGTGCTCCGGGCGATCACGCAGCGGGTGCGCGTCGGCAATGGCGCCCGCGCCGACGGCTGACGTCGCGCGAGCGTCCGGGCCGGTCAGGCGCGGGCCGCATCGGCCGTGCGGCCAGGCGTGGGGGAGTAGCTCAATCGGTTAGAGCTGCGGGCTTATATCCCGCCGGATCCAGGTTCGAGTCCTGGCTCCCCTACCATCCTCAGGCGGACTGCCGGCCGAGCACGGCGTGACCCTCGGGGAGCCTACCCGCGCTCCGCGACCGAACGCATGAGGTCGACCAGGCGCGACATCCGGGCCGGCGTCAGGCCGCGTTGCGCCGGCAGGCCGGCCAGCCAGGTCTCGAGATCGTGCGGCGGGACCACGGCGCACGTCGGCGTCCGCTTCACCCGGGCATCATCGGTCACGATCGCCGCGTAGACCCGCACCAGGAAGTCCCGGTCGTCGGTGGTCAGCCATCCGCGAACCCGCTCCGCGTCGCGGGCGGCGCGGTCGAGCGGCGCCTCGATCGGGATCCAGTGGCCACGCCCGTTGCGGATCTCCCAGCGGCTCCCGACGTGACGGCTGACGCCGGCAGGCGGGACATCGCCCAGCACCACGATCCCGAACGGACCGAGGACCAGCTCGTGGATCCGGCGCCCGCCCGGGATGACGAGGTCGGTCGCGGCGAGGTGGTCGGGTCCCAGCGACCGCGCGAGCTTGGGTGCCATCGTGCGAGGTCGCAGCGAAGCGACGGCCTCGAGCGTCGAGGCGACCCTGGCGAGGCCGATCAGCAGGAACGCGGCCGGAACGATGATCGCGAACGCCCACGCGAAGATCCCCGCCGCAACCTCGACCGACGAGGGCCTCGCGCTCGGTCGCAGCGAGTCCAGCAGGGGCGTGGCGAGGCACAGCCAGCCGACCAGGACGCCGACCAGCAGCAGGAGGGCAGCGGACAGCGCGGATCGTGCGACAGCCAGGCGGTCGGACCGCGTGGTCATGGTGCCGGCGATGACCTGCATGGAGGCATCGTCGGCCACGACGGGCGCGCGCGGTAATGACTCGATCCGGCTACGTAGGAGGGTGCGACCGTCCCGGCCACCGCACCGATCCGCACCTGTCCCGACGCGCCGCGTTGACAGGACGCACCGGACGTTGCGGGCCACGGGACCGCTCACGGCCAACCACGTGGAGGATCGCCCGCGGTCCCTCCCGATGCGGGACCCCCGTACCATTGCGCACCGCCCCCCGCCCTCCGATGCTCCGAACAACGCCATACCGCCGGGTCGGGCCAACGAGGAGCCGGGTACCACTTTGGGTCTTCGCACCGCCGCTGTTCGCGCCTTCGCCCGCGGACCGGGCCTCGTGTCCGCCCGGGTGCTGCTTGCGGCCGCGATCGTCGTCGTCCTGGCGCTGCCGGCGGTGGTGGCCGCGGACCCGACCCACCTGACCAACCCCAAGGTGAGCCCGTCCGGGGGCACGACCTCGACGGCCATCACCTTCTCGGTGACCTACCGGAGCACCAGCGGCCGGCCGGCCGATGAGGTGCACGTCGTGGTCGGGCACCGAACGGTCGTGATGCACCCGGCGACCGCCGACCAGGACTGGAAGACGGGTGGCACCTACACGGCCAGCACGAAGCTCGACGCGGGGACCTGGAAGACGACGTTCGTGGCGTCACGGGACCACTTCGTGGAGACGCAACCGGGCCCACAGATCACGATCACGCCGCCGCCCACGCCCCGGCCGACCCCGAAGCCCACGCCCAGGCCGACCCCGAAGGCGACCCCCAGGCCCACGCCCAGGCCGACCCCGAAGGCGACGCCCAGGCCCACGCCCAGGGCTACCCCGAAGACCACCGCCGCGCCGGCAGCGACGGCTGCTCCCGCCGCGACGCCGTCCCCCGCCCTCCCGGCCGCGACCGCCACCCCGTCGGCGAGCCCGACGCCGACCCCGACCGACGACCCGACCACCGCGGCGATCCTGCCGGCCGGCGCCGGCGGTGGTGACGGCAATGGCGGCGGCAGCGGGGGCGATGCCTTCGTGCCCGGGCCGCGCGGCCCGTTCGGTGACGGCACACCGGGCAGCAGCCTCGGTGGCCCGCCGTCGCTGCTCGCGGTGCTCGCCGCCGTGCTGCCGACCGCCGTGGTGACGAGCAGCGGCGTGACGATGACGATGGCCTTCCTGATGTTCGGCAAGCGTCGTCGCGACGGGACGCCCACGGCGCCCGATGACGTGCTCGCGGCGGCATCCGCCACGGGTACCGGCATGGTGGCCAACGGCCGGCTCGCCGAGTCGCTGGTCATGCCCCACGCTGACGAGGCCAGGCATGCGGTCAGGGCCGCGGTGGCTGCCCCGGCGGCGAACGACGACGTCATCGACGGCCACCTGCCCCGGTGGCGACGCCCCTCGTTGATGGAGGCGCGCAAGGCCGACCCGCTGCGGACCGCGCCGACCGACGTCCGCCTGACCTTCCAGGGTGACGTGGGCGACGCGATCGACGGCATGGAGCGCCGGTGCATCCGCTACCGGTTGGTCAGCCTGCTCGACGCCCCCGACGAGGTGCGCGGCATGGAGATCGGCGTGCTCGACGAGGGCGACGAGGTGGTCCTGCTCGAGAAGCGCGGCACGTTCTGGCGGGTCCTGTGCCCCAACGGACAGGAGGGTTGGCTCCACAAGATGACCCTCGGCGACACCGTGATCGACTCGGCCGCGGCCGGCCGCGGCACCTGGACGTCGGGCGATGACGGTCCGCGGCCCGGCGGCTTCGAGGACGTGCTGCGCGCGTACACCGAGCGCCGCCAGCAGTTCGGCGAGGCGAGCTAGCCTCCGTTCGATCCGGCCGGCACGCCGGGACCGGCCTCACGCCCCGGCCGCGCTCGCGACGATGTCGCGCGGGTTCGTGCCGCGGGCGCCTTGCGCAGCACCAGGATGTGCTGGTGGGTGATGTTGGGAACGAACGAGCGAGGGTAGCCGTAGGGTCGAAGTCGGGTTCCCGCCTGGTACCACGCGATGTCGCCCTTGGGCACGAGGCCGGCCCCGTCGGCGCGCGCCGCCAGGTCGGCGGCGGTGAACAGGTATCGGCCGCCCTGGTAGGCGTCGCGAACGATCAGCACGGCATACCGGCCGGGCCGGAGGACACGATGGACCTCGGCCAGGATGCCCGTCATGGCATCGAGATAGGCGGGGTACGAGGGCAGGTTGGCGAGGTCGCCATCGAGCTCGGAGACCATGGCGTAGTCCGTGCGCCGGTTCGCGTGCGCCTCGGCCAGACGGCCACCCGCCATCGTCATCGGCAGCTGGACGTTGTAGGGCGGATCGGTCGCCACGAGATCGATCGACGCGTCCGGGATCCGGGGCAGGAGCTCGCGAGCGTCGCCCAGGCGGAGCTCGAGGTCGTCCGGGCGGAACGTCCGCAGGCCACCCGGGTCCGCCGAACCCAGGTCGGCCAGGACCGGTCCCAGCCCGTCGTGCTCCGCGCGCAGCGCCGCCACGGTCTCCTCGCACACCTGCGCCCACCGGGGATCGAGCTCGATCCCGATGGCCCTTCGGGGGCCGCGGGCGATCGCGGCACCGAGGAGGGTTCCGCCCACGCCGGCGAACGGGTCGAGCACGAGCTCCCCCGTCCGGGTGAAGAACTCGATCAGGCGGGCCATCAGCCGCGGTGGCTTGTTGGCGCCGTGGGCTCTCCGGCGCTCATGCCCGAGCTCCGACGGGTAGGCGGTCGTCCACACCGACTTGGTGAAATAGAGCCACTCCTCCCCCGACAGCTCGTTCAGCTCGTTGGCGGGATGGGGCGGCCGTCGGTCCTGCACCCGGGCAGCGTACCCGGCCCGACCTGGTCCGTCGGGCGCTCCGCGGCGCGTTCGCGACGGACGGCGTCCCTACAATGCTGACGATGCCGGGCAGGGTGGTCAGCCGCCGCTTCATCGGAAGGGAGGCCGAGCTGGCGCGCGTGGCGTCGGCCATCACCTCGGCGGCGAGCGGGACGGCCACCACGGTGGCGGTCGCAGCCGACGCGGGCATCGGGGCCAGCCGGTTCCTCGACGAAGCGCTCGATCGGGCGGCCCGTGGCCCCGAGGCGCCGCGCATCCTCCGGGGACGAGCCGGCGGCCCGGATGACCCGCCCTGGGCGGCCGTGCTCGAGGCGCTCGCGCCGCTGGTGGCGTCGCGCCCTCGCGACGAGCTGCGAGGCCTGCTGGCCCGTGACGCCCGGCCGATCCTGCTCCAGCTGCCGGGCATGGACGCCCTGTGTGCCGAGGTGCCCGGGCCGCCCGCCAGCGCGCTCGCCGACCCCGAGCGGCGCCAGCCACGCGCCGTCGAGTCGCTGCTCCGCTGGCTGGGACGGGTGGCGGTGGAGCGCCCGATCGTCCTCGCGCTCGAGGACCTCCACGCGGCCGATGCCGCCACCCGCTCGTTCGCGACCTTCGTCGCCCGGATCGCCCGGTCGGAGCGCATCTGCCTGATCGTGAGCTACCAGCCGGATCGGCTGACCCGCGAGCACCCCCTCCGCGAGAACCTCGCCATCATCGACGCCGGACTTCGGCCGCCGACCCGGGTCGAGCTCCAGCCGCTGTCGAGGCGCGAGATCGCCGGGCTCATCGAAGGGATCGAGGGCGAGCGGCCCTCGGCGTCGATCGTGGTCCTGGTGGCCGAGCGGTCGGCCGGCTCGCCGCTCGTGGTCGAGGAGCTCGTCGCGACCCGGCGCGAGCTGCGCAGCGCCACCCTCACCGGGACCCTCGCGGACCTGCTGGCCGCCCGTCTGACCCGCCGCTCGGCCGATTGCCGCCACGTCCTGCGCCTGCTCTCGGCCGCGGGCCGGCCGATCGACCGCGCCCGGCTGCTCGCCGCCGCGACGGCGTTCGGCTCGATACCCGACCCGGCGCGGCCCGGACGAACGGAGCCGGCGCACCGGGGCCAGCCGTCGCGCCCTGCCGGCGGGCTCGCGGCCGACGTCGCCGGCGGCCTGACCGAGGCGATCGACCACGGCTACGTCCGCGAGGACCCGGACGGGCGCGTCGAGATCCGTCACGAGCTGGTGGCCCGGGCGATCCTGGTCGACCTGCTGCCACCCACCCGCGTCCGGTATCACGCGGCGATGGGGGTGGCCTTCGAGGACATCCCTGCGGTCGCCACGACGCACTGGCAGGCCGCGCACCGCCTCGATTCGGCTCGCCTGGCCGCCCTCGCGGCCGGCCGGCTGGCGATGCGGCTCGAGGCGCCGCAGGACGCGCTCGCGGCGTTCGAGGTCGGGCTCGACCTCCCGGCCCCCGGCGAGGCGCCGCCGGGCGAGGTTGCGGGCGGCGAGGCGGCGGCCCTCGAAGCCGGCGACGCCGACCGCGAGGGGACGCCGGCCGATGCCTCGGCACCCCCGACGGACGATCCGGAGGCGATCGCCCAGCTGGCCGCGCAGGCCGCGCACGCTGCGATGCGTCCCACCCGGGCGGTGGCCTATGCGGAGAACGCCCTTGCCGCCATGGTGGATCGCACCGATCGGGCGACCCACGCGACCCTCGAGGCGCAGCTGGGCCGGTACCGGCTGGCCGCCGGTGACTTCGCGGGCGCCACCAGCGCGCTCCGGCGGGCCGCCGAGACGGCGCCACCCGGGGTCACCATCGAGCGCGCCCGCATCCTGGCCCTGCTCGCCCAGGAGCGGATGGTCGCCGGCGCGTTCGGCGACGCGGAGCGCGCCGCCGGCGAGGCGCTCGACCTCGCGCGTCGCCTCGGGGTGAGCGCCGAGCCGGAGGCGATCCACGCGTCGACGACCCTCGCGGTCGTTCGCGGCTGGGGCCGGGAGCCCGGCTCCGCGGTCCCGCTCCTCGAGGCCGCGCTCGCGCGCGCCAGGGAGCTCGGGCTGGTCGAGGAGTGGTGGCGGGCGGGCGCCAACATGGCCGTGGTGCTCGAGGTGCTGGGCCGACCGGGCGAGGCCATCGACCAGGCGTTCCGGGGGATGGCCGAGGCGCGCGAGATGGATCTCGACGCGGTGTACGGCAACCTGCTCGCAGGCAACGTCGCCGGGATCCTCGTCGACGTCGGCCGGTGGTCCGAGGCACGCGAGCTGAGCCTCCGCTCCCTTGACTGGAGCCCGGCCGGGATCCCGTTCGTCAACGCCATCCTCAACCTCGTGATCGTCGAGATCGAGTCCGAGGCGGGCGAGGAGGCCGGACGGCTGCTGGGCCGGGTGCTCGTCGAGCTCGAGACGGGCGGGGACCTCCAGTTCGCGATCCCCGCGTACCAGGCCACCGCCTCGTACGCGATGTGGAGCGGCGACCTCAGCGACGCTCGGCGCGCCGTCGAGCGCGGCTGGGCGCGGTTGCGCGGGACCGAGGACTGGGTGCTCGTCGCGCGCATGGCCGCCACCGCGCTCGAGGTCGAGGCGGCGATCGTGGCCGACTCCCTCGAGCGGCGCCGGATCGGCGACGTTGCCGCGTCGCGCGAGCGCGCCGCTCGGATCCTCACCGAGGCCGAGGAGGCCGTCGGGAGGGCCCGCGCGGAGGGCGACAGCACCGGCCGCGGCGAGCCCGAGGCCAACCTCGTGACGGCTCGCGCCTTCGCCGCCCGGCTCCACGGCCGCGACGATCCTGCCCGATGGGCCTCGCTCGCCGCCATGTGGCACGAGATCGGCGACCCGTATCGGGAGGCGCGGTCCCGATGGCGGCAGGCGGAGGCGACCATGGGTGCGGCCGCGGCCGGCAGCGGCGCCGGGACGCAGGCACGGACCGACGCGCGCGTCGTGCGCGCCGACGCCCGCGAGCCGCTGATGGAGGCGGTCTGGCTCGCGATGCAGCTGGAGGCCCGGCCCCTGCTGCGAGCCCTTCGCGAGCTCGGCCGGCGGGCCCTCATTCAGCTGCCGCCCGAGGTCGACGAGCTGCTCGCCCGGCCGGCCGCGTCCGCGATCGAGATCCCCGCCGAGGTGTCGCCCGGGCCCGTCCAGGACGGCGCTTCGGGCGCGACGCCGCGCTCGGGCGGGCGGCCCGCCGGTGGGGGCGACACGTTCGGCCTGTCGCGCCGTGAGCTCGAGGTGCTCGCCCTGATCGCGCAGGGCCGGACCAACCGCGAGATCGGCGACCGGCTGTTCATCAGCCAGAAGACGGTCGGCGTCCACGTCGGCAACATCCTGGCCAAGCTGGGCGTCTCGGGGCGCGTCGAGGCCGCCGCCGTGGCGATCCGCCTCGGGCTCGAGGACCGCCAGTCGGCGACGCCGGCTCGCTGACCCCCCCTGGCCCGAGCGCGACGGCCCGCGGTGCGGGCCGGATCCCGGCACGAACCGAGCACCTTCGCTAGCATCGAGTCGTCCGCGCCGTCCACCCGAGGTCTCGATGCGCCGTTCGCTGATCGCGCTCTCCCTGGTCTTCATCACGCTGGCTGCCGCTGCGTGCACGGCCGCGGCAGCACCGGGCTGGACCTACGCGCCGCCAACCGAGCCGCCCGCCTCCCAGGCACCCGCCTCCGGGGAGCCCTCGGGCGCGCCGAGCACGGCGCCCAGCGAGCAGACGCCGACCGCCGCCCCGAGCGGGCCGGTCACGACCGAGGCGCCGAGCGGCGGCGGTGGTGGGGGCGGCAACACCGTGATCCAGCTGGCCGCCAAGGACATCGCCTTCGACCAGTCGACGATCTCGGCACCCGCAGGCAGCGCGTTCACGATCCATTTCGACAACCAGGACGTCAGCACCCCGCACAACGTCGCGATCGTCGACGCGTCAGGCCAGCAGGTGTTCACGGGCGACACCATCACCGGGCCGGCCCAGACGGACTACCAGGTGCCCGCCCTGGCGGCCGGCACCTACACCTTCAAGTGCACGATCCACCCGGCGATGACCGGCACGCTCACGGTCGGCGGCTGATGCCCTCGGGTCGCCGATGCCGGCCCGTGCGCAGGGTTCGCACGTGACCTCCCGGGTCGCCGAGATCTTCGCCCGGGACGCCTACGCCCGGAGCGTCGAGGCTCGCGTGCTGGAGGTGTCATCCGTCGACGGCTCAGCGCTCGTGGTCCTCGACAGCACCGTGCTCTATCCGGGTGGCGGCGGACAGCCGTCCGACCGCGGCGCGATCCTGCGCGCCGCCGACGGACGTTCCTGGACCGTGCGCTCCGCACGCCGGGTCGGCGGCGAGCTCGTGCACGAGCTCGAGACCGCCGGCGACGACGAGCTGCCCCGGGCCGGCGACCGGGTCCAGGTCGACGTGGAATGGGCCCGCCGACATGCGCTGATGCGAACCCATACCGCCCTCCACGCGCTGTGCGGCGTCGTCTGGCGCGACTACGGGGCGCTCGTGACCGGCGGCAACATGGAGCCGGGGGCCGGACGGATGGACTTCGAGTTCGAAACGATGTCGGGCGACCTCGTGGGGGAGATCGAAGCCAAGGTCAACGAGGAGCTGCGGGCCGGTCGCGACGTGCGCGTGAACGTGCTGCCCCGCGCCGAGGCCTTTGCGATCCCGGACCTCATCCGGACAAAGGTCAACCTCCTGCCACCCGGAATCGAGGAGATTCGGACGATAGAAATCGTCGGGCTTGACCTGCAGGCTGACGGCGGGACGCACGTTGCCAACACCCGTGAGGTCGGCGGGATCCGGGTGACCGGATACGAGTCGAAGGGGCGGATCAACAAGCGGATCCGGATCGCCCTGCCCGACGCGTGAGGCGAGCTCGGAGGATGGCCTCGGCCGCCCTCCACAGCGAGCCGATGGCTCACCTGGGGCTCGGCTGACCGCGGATCAGGGGAAGGCGATTCCGTCGATGATCGGCTGTACCTGCCCGATCACGGCGTCGAACTGCTTGGGCGGCGCCTCGGTCGTGATAGCCACGAGCTTGCCCCCGACGGACACCAGGCGGACGCGACCCTTGATGTCCGAGCTGAAGAAATAGCCGGTGTGATCGCCGCCGATGAAGCTGTAGATCAGCGGCGACTTCGTCGTGACATCGAACTCGAGGCCGCTCACGCCGCCGATCGTCACCGGCACCGGATCGGTCAGCTTCAGCCCCTTGTTCTTCGCGATCTTGGCGGCAGCCGCTGCCGGGTCCATCCCGTCCGGGACCTTGAAGTTCGTCTGCTGCGGATCGGTGAAGATCAGCGTCACCACCAGGACCGCCAGGTACGCCGGGCCCTTCTCGAGGTCGAAGAAGTCCGGATCCGGCCGTGTCGACGTCCAACCCGAGTCCACGCTGAACGTGATCGGTGGAATGGAGTCGACGAGATACGACCCAGCCGCCAGATCGCCGGCGGCGTAGGGCGAGGGCGCCGCGGTCGGCGCCGCGGTCGGCGGCGGTGTTGCCGGGGTCGTTGGACTGGCGGTCGCCTCGCTCGGGCTCGAGGTTGCGGGCTGGGCCGTCACCGCGGGCGCCGCGCTCGACGGGTTCGGGGTGGCTGCGTTCTGACCCGAGCAGGCCGCCACGGCGACAGCAAGACCTGCCACCAACCATCGGGATCGCCCGCGCGACATCGACGCCCACATGGCCGTTGCCCTCCCAGCTTGACCCGCGGCCCGCCCTCGATCGTGGACCTGTGCCGAATGCGTCGGCCTGACGCGGACCAGCGGCCGAAACCCCATGGTAGGCGCCCGGGCGATGCCGATGCACCGTCGGACCCCGCGACCGCAGCCTTTCGGTGCAGACCCACCCACACCCGACCGGACCTCCATCTCGCGCGACGGATTTCGTTGCCGGGGCACAACGGACCTTGGTTCCGAGGGTGGCGGCCAATGGTCCTGCTGGGGCAGCCTTGGGGTGCGGCCCACCGGGGGTGCCCGATCCCTGGTGCCGCGACAGCGCAGAAAAGGAGTGGAAACCATTTGAGGCGCCATCGAACGGTGGCGGCTGGACAGGGTCTCGTCGAGTATTCACTGCTGCTCTCATTGATCGCCGGTTTCATCGTGGCGGTTCTGCTGTTCCTCGGTAGCTCGGTCTCGACCAGCCTCGCCCAGTCGGCCTCCAGCATCTGCACGGCCGCGACGGCCACCAGCGCCGGCGACTGCGCCGGGGATTCGATGCCCGGTTCGGGCTCCGCCCCGACCGAGCCCCCGACGGCGACGCCCGGTCCCACGTCGACCGTCACTCCGGCACCCACAGCTCCGCCGACGACCGCCCCGGCGCCCACGGCCGATCCGACCCCGACCCCGAGGCCGACATGGACGCCGCATCCGAAGCCGACGCCGCATCCGACGCCGACCCCTCGGCCGACGCGCACGCCTCGACCGACACCGACGCCCACCCCGACCCCACATCCCACCGGGCATCCGCATCACTGACGCGGAACCCTTCCCGGTCCAGGACCTGCAACGACCCCCGGTGGCAATTGCCCCGGGGGTCGTGCTCTCCGGCCGATGATGACCGATCGGCCGGGCGTCCCGGCGTTCCGGGCCGGTCGCACCGTCAGCGCCCGGGCGGTCAGCCCGCGAACGATCCCCGGGCGCTCAACCGTCCCCGGCGCCTTCCTTGCCGCCCTCCGGGGCGAGCTTCGTGGCGTGGCGGTCCTTGGGGAAGGCGCGCATCAGGCGCCTGAGCAGGCGATGGAGCTCCTCGCGCTCGTCCGGGTCGAGCGCGGACGCGAACAGGGCCTCTCGCTGAGCCTGGACGTCGACCGTCCGGTCCCATGTCGCGTGGCCCAGCTCGGTGGGCTCCACCAGCGTCCCGCGCCGGTCACTGGGGTCGGGCAGCCGCCGGATGAGCCCCGCCGCTTCCATCCGGTCGAGACGGTTGGTCATCGCGCCGCTCGAGAGCCGGAGCGCGGTGGCGAGCTGCCCGGGCGTTCGCCGGTACGGGGGCCCCACCGAGCGGAGCCGGCCGAGCAGGTGGTAGGAGCGGTGGTCGAGCTCGAACGAGCGGAGCGTCTCCTCGAGGGACGCGTCGAAGTCGTGCGCCAGGATCCCGATCCGCTCGACGATCCCCTCCGTGGTGGGGTCGAGGGCGGGGATCTCCCTGGCCCATACGACGAGCATCCGATCGAGCCGGTCGAGCTCATCGGCGTTCGATCCGGCTGCCTCCCGATCTCCCGCGGGCGCCATGGGCGCAGTATCGGCCGCTCATATCTCGATGTCAAGTCACTTGATACGAGACCTCTTGACATCAAGCGATATCTGGCCTAGCCTCTCGCACGTAGTTCGAGATCAAGAGGCTCGACGTAAAGAGACAGCGTTCCAGGAGGACGGCGGAGGGCACCGACATGCTGGTTGGACTGGTGATGGAGCTCGAAGCGCAGCGACGCGAGGAAGCGGTCACCTCGAGGCTCCGCGAGCGGCGGCTGCGGCAGGCGGCGATGGCCGCCCGGGCGGCGCGGCCCGCGGCCGGGGTCCGGGCGGGATCAGCCGCCGGGATCCGCGGATGGGTGGTCGGCCTCCTCGGTGCGCTGACGGGCACGCATACCCCACCGGGGGCCGCATCCTCCGACTGCGCGACCTGCTGAGGGCACGCAGTCGCCGGCCCCGACCGGCCGGACGGGTCGCCCCCACGGGTCGCCCCTGAGGGTCGCCCCTGAGGTCGCGCGCGGATCGGGCGGGATGGCTCTGTACCGAGCCCCGGCGCCCGCCGAACATCCAGCCGTTGCGATCCCATGGGCGTCCCGCGAGTGGAGGCGGACTCGGATGCTCACGTATCGCGTCGCACGGGGCGGCGGGCTCGGCGCGGTCCTGCTGGCGATCGGGCTGATCGCGCTCGGCACCTACTACCTCCTCAAGAACGCCTTCGGCATCGACCTTCCGGACCTCGATGAGCAGGTGATCCTGCCGATCGTCGCCATCGGCATCGGCATCGTGATCCTCGCCGGTGCCTGGGAGCGGCGACAGGTTCCAAGGTAGCTCCCGAGCGGGCGCGAGGGCCCGTGGCCGCGCCGTCCCGGGGCCGCGCCGTCCCGGGGCGGATGACCGCTCCTAGCGCCAGAGGTCGGGCGCGGTCACGGTCGCCCCGATCGAGGCCGCCAGCCGCTGGAGGACCGCGAACCAGTCGAACCGGCTGGTGACCTCGGACGCCCGGAGGGTGACCACGCGCTCGGCGGGGACCAGGTCCGGCAGCACCCGATCGAGGATCGCCTCGACCTCGTCGCGGAAGGCGTCGCTCGTCGAGCGCACGCCGTCGGCCTGGAGCGCGACGTCGGGGAGCAGCCTGACCACGAGGTCGTACGTGCCCGACCAGGCCCGGACCAGCGGCTCCACCGCGTAGCGATCCTCGCCACCGCACGACCGCAGGTAGTAGGCGAAGTTGTCCATCACGCCGCGGTCGGTCACCAGGATGTCCGCCTTGCGGGCGAGCTCGAGCTCCTGGCGGACCTGCGACACCAGGACCCACAGCTGGGCCTCGCCGGTGGCGCCCTCGTTGATGCCCAGCGGGTTGTCGCGGACGACCTCCCGGCCGAGCTCCACGGACCGGCCGGCACGCTGGGCCTCGGCCGCGAAGGCGAGCAGGGCCGACGTCTTGCGGATGCCGTGCGAGCCGATGAACGCGATCTTGGCCGGACGTGGCCACGCGGGCGGGATCGTGCGCTTCCGGGGCATGGTCACAGCCTACGGCCCACCGGTGTGGCGCGTGGGCCGGACCGCCCGGGCATCGTCACCCGTTGACCGGCCTCGAAGCGCTCCTGCCCGACGTCGTGGCGGCGCAGGTACCGGCTTCGGTGGGACCAAGGGGGGATAGGTGTGGTGCGAGCGTGCACCCACGATGGCTGAACCATGACGGCGCAGGTGAGCGGCCCGGGCATGTCGTCGAGGGCCGCGAACACTCCGGATCCGGCGACCGAGGTCGGCGTGATCGTCGCGCAGCTGCGCGCGGGCATCGTGAGCCTCTCGCTCGGTGCGTTCCTGATCACCATGACCGCCCTCGTCCTGCTCGCGCTCACCATCCGCGGCGCGTCGTCCGTCGTCGTGGTGGTCGCCATCGGGGCCGGGGGTGGCGCCGCTGCGCTCGTCGCGATCAGGCTGATGAGCCGGGTCCTCGACCGAGCCGCACGGCTCGAGAGCGTCAGCCTCGACCTGACCGATCGTTACGATCGCGCCCGCCTGGACGCGATCCGCGACGGTCTCACCGGGCTCGGCAACCACCGCGCCTTCCAGGAGGAGCTGGATCGCGCGGTCGAGATGGCCCGGCGCTACCAGCAATCGACGGCGCTGCTGCTCGTCGACGTCGATGACCTCAAGCGAACCAACGAGGTCAACGGGCACGAGGCCGGCGACGAGACGCTCCAGGACGTCGCGCGGGTGATCGTGATGAACAGCCGCCGGACCGATCGTGCATTCCGCGTCGGTGGCGACGAGTTCGCGATCCTGAGCCCGGGCGCAACGCCCCAGGACGCCCTGACCCTCGGCCGGCGGATCCTCGCGACCGCGCTCGACGGCGGCCGGACCAGCGTCGGCCGCCCGATCTCGCTGACCATCGGGATCTCGGCCGTTCCGAACCCGAGCCAGGACCGCAAGCTCGTGTACCGGCATGCCGATGCCGCCCTCTACTGGGGCAAGCGGCACGGCCGCACCGATGTCCAGGTCTACGACCCCAGGCTCCATGGGGTCGCCGACGACGAGCGCCCGATCGACGAGCTCGCCGATGCGATCGACGCCGTGGTCGCCGAGCGTCTGCTCACGGCCGCCTACCAGCCGGTGTTCGCCCTGAGCGACGGCCGGTGCGTCGGGTTCGAGGGCCTCGTCCGGCCCCATCCGAGCGCGGGTTTCCGCAACCCGAGCGCGATGTTCATCGCGGCGGAGGCGGTTTCCCGGACGGTGGAGCTCGACATCGCCGCCATCCGCGCCATCGCGGCGGGTGCCGCCGGGCTGGGTCCCGACCAGCACCTGGCGATCAACCTGTCGCCCCGCACGGTCGAGGCGGTCGCGTTCAACCCCCACGAGGTGCTCGCGCCCCTCGCCGCAGCGGGGATCGAGCCTCATCGGCTCGTCGTCGAGCTGACCGAGCGGGAGGCGATCGAGGACATGAGCCGCCTGGCTCGCAACCTGGCCGTGTTCCGGCGGACCGGAGCGCGGATCGCTGCCGACGACGTGGGCGCCGGCAATGCGGGGCTCCAGCTGCTGAGCCAGATCGACTTCGACGTGATCAAGATCGACCTGTCGCTGATCCAGACGGGTGCCGTGCTGGCCCCGTCGCGATCCGTCCTGCGCGCCCTGATCGACCTCGCGCACCGCCGGGGTGCGACCACGGTGGCCGAGGGGATCGAGACCCCGCTCCATCTCGAGATCGTGCGCGAGCTGGGCATCAACACCGGGCAGGGCTACCTGCTGGGGCGTCCCGCCCCGAGGCCGGTGGCCGCGACGCTGGATCTCGACCGGCTGCTCGAGCCCCAGGCCGCCCTGGACGGGGCCTCCGACGCCACGGCTTCCGACGCCACGGCCTCCAGCGTCACGGCCTCCAGCGCCGCCTGATCCTCCGGGGCTCGCTACAGCGCCTTGACCGCCGTCACGAGATCGCTGAGGCCCTGCTTGGCATCGGCGAACAGCATCCCGGTCTTGGGGTTGCCGTACAGCTCGTTGTCGATCCCGGCATAGCCGTGGCCCATCGAACGCTTGATGACGATGATGTTCTTCGCGTGGTCGACGTCGAGGATCGGCATCCCGGACACCGGTGAGCCGGGCCGCCTGGCGGCCGGGTTGGTGACGTCGTTGGCGCCGATCACGAGCGCGACGTCCGCGCGGTCGAACTCCGGGTTGATGTCCTCCATCTCGCGCAGCTGCGGGTACGGGACATTGGCCTCGGCGAGCAGCACGTTCATGTGGCCCGGCATCCGGCCGGCGACCGGGTGGATGGCGTACTTGACATCGACGCCGCGTGCCTCCAGCAGCTCCGCCAGCTCGCGCACCGCATGCTGCGCCTGGGCGACGGCGAGCCCGTAGCCCGGGACGACGATCACGCTCGAGGCGTAGGCCAGCTGGATGGCGGCATCGTCGATGCTCACCTCGCGCACCGAGACGCCGCCCGCACCGATCGCCGAGGCCGTGCTCTCGCCGCCGCCGAACCCGCCCACGAGGATGTTGACCACGGAACGGTTCATGGCGTCGGCCATGAGCTTGGTCAGGATGGCGCCCGAGGCACCGACCAGGGCACCCGCGATGATCAGCAGCGGGTTGTTGAGGACGAACCCGGCCATGGCCACCGCCGTGCCGGTGAACGAGTTCAGCAGGCTGATCACCACCGGCATGTCGGCGCCGCCGATCGGCAGCGTCATGGTCACGCCGAAGATCAGCGCCGCCGCGAGGATCGCGGCCATCACGGGCAGGCTGTAGTTGCCGGCGAACAGGTACAGCGCACCGGCGGCGGCGATGATCGCCAGCGCCGCGGTCACGAGCTGGCCACCCGGGACCCTGACCGGCCGCGAGGGCGTGATCCGCAGGCCCATCAGCTTGCCCGACGCGATCAGCGAGCCCGTGAAGGTGACCGAGCCGATCACGACGTCGAGCGCCGTGGCCACGTTCTCCTGGAGCCCGGGCGTGCCCGTCAGACGCAGGTACTCGTTGATCGCGATCAGCGCCGCAGCACCGCCGCCCACGGCGTTGAACAGCGAGACGAGCTGGGGCATCGCGGTCATCGGGATGGTCCTGGCCGAGTAGAGCCCGTAGCCGCCGCCGATCGCGACGCCGGCGAGGATGATCACCCAGCCGGTGACGTTGAGCTCCCCGGTCGGGGGGAGGACCAGCAGCCATACCGCGGTGGCCGCGATCGCAAGCGCCATGCCGCCCGCGGACAGGCGATTGCCGTTGCGCGCCGTTGCCGGCGAGTTCATCCGGATCAGCCCCAGCACGAACGCAACGGCGCCGGCCAGCCAGATCAGCCTGACGATGGGGTCGACGGTCTGCGCATCCACGGTTACGCCTCCGTCTCGCCGGCCCTGGGCGCCGTCGGCTTGCGGCGGAACATCTGGAGCATGCGGTCGGTGACGACGTAGCCGCCGACCACGTTGAGCGACGCGAACGCGATCGCGACGAACGCCACGAGGTATGACAGCGGGTCGTCGGCGCTGACCGCGATGATCATCGCGCCCACCAGCACGATCCCGTGGATCGAGTTGGCACCCGACATCAGCGGCGTGTGGAGGGTCGCCGGGACCTTGGAGATCACCGCGAAGCCGCACAGGATCGCGAGCACGAAGATCGTGAACGCCAGGTCGATGTTCATGCGTTGCCTCCGGCGGGCGCCAGCAGCTTGCGGACCGCCTCGGACACCACGCTGCCACCGTGCGTGATCACGGTGGCCCTGGTGACCTCTTCCTCGAAGTCGAGGTTGAGCGTGCCGTCCTTGACCATGTTGAGCAGCAGGGCCGAGATGTTGCGGGCGTAGAACTGGGAGGCCGAGGCCGGCATCGAGGCCGGCAGGTTCTCGGGGGCGACGATCGTGACGCCGTTGTCGCTGATGACCGTCTCGCCCGCCTTTGACAGCTCGCAGTTGCCGCCCAGCCCGCTGGCCGCCATGTCGACGATCACCGACCCGGAGCGCATCGCGTGCACGGCGTCGGCCGTGACCAGCACCGGCGGCTTGCGGCCCGGGACCTGGGCGGTCGTGATCACGATGTCCTGGTTGCCGATGACGTCGTTGAGCTCGGCCTGCTGTGCCGCGCGTTCCTCGGGCGTGAGCTCCCGCGCGTAGCCGCCGCTCCCGGTGGCGTCGATCGTGGTCCTGAGCCGCACGAACTTCGCGCCCAGGCTCTCGGCCTGCTCGGCCGTCTCGGGCCGGACGTCGTACGCAGCCACCACCGCGCCCAGCCGGCGCGCCGTGCCGATCGCCTGGAGCCCCGCGACGCCGATGCCCAGGATCAGGACATTCGCCGGCTTCGCGGTCCCGGCAGCCGTGGTCAGCAACGGGAAGTAGCGGCCGTAGGTGCTGGCGGCGATGAGGACGGCCTTGTAGCCCCCGACGTTCGCCTGCGACGAGAGCGCGTCCATCGTCTGCGCTCGCGACAACGTTCTCGGGATCGCGTCGAGGCTGACGGCGGTGACCCCCGCGGTGGCCAGCGTCTGCATCAGGGGCGGATCGAGCAGCGGCGACAGCAGCCCGACGACCGTCTGGCCGCTCCGCAGCATCGACACCTCGGATCCGGAGGGCTTCTGGACCCGAAGGATCACGTCCGCGGCGGCGTACAGGTCGACCGTGGCCACGACCGTCGCACCGGCGTCCGTGTAGGCCTGGTCGGGGATCGCGGCGCCGGAACCGGCGCCAGCCTCGACGAGGATCTCGAGCCCGGCAGCCGTGAGCTTGCCGAGCGCTTCGGGCACCAGGGCGACGCGCCGCTCTCCGGCGACCGTCTCTCTGGCGACGCCGACCTTCATGGGCATCACCATCCACAGGACCAGGGGGGTTGGACGGCGCCCAGTCTACCGGAGCATGGGCGCGCGGATCGCTACGGGTCTCGAGCGGCCATCGACGGCGCCCGGCGCGGCCGATTGCGGCTCGACCTCGGTACCGTGCTCCTGCTCGTGTCCCTGCTTCTGGCTCTGCCTCTGCTTCAGCCCTGCCCCTGCTTCGGGCCCTGCCCCCGCCCGCGCCGGTGCGGGTTCCGATCCCCCGTATGGGTCCTCCGCCCTGCACTCGACCACGGGGCGCTCGCACCCCGAGCACGGAGTGTCCCGGCGTGGAGGGCGTCCCTGCCGCGCGCGGCCACCGTAAACCGGGCACCATGGTGCCGTGAACGAGACGCCACGCCCCGATCCGGTCGATGCGGGCGGAACCTCCGAGCTGCCGCCGGACGCCGCGCACTCCGAGGATGACGCCGCCATCGACGCCGACCCGCACGAGGACGCCGACCCGCACGAGGACGCCGACCCGGACGAGGCCGCCGACCCGGACGAGGCCGCCGACCCGGACGAGGCCGCCGACCCGGACGAGGCCGCCGACCCGGACGGACCGTCCCGGCCCGATGCCGTGCGGCAACAGAACCGGCTGGCCGCGGCCGGCATGGTCGTGCTCCTGGTCGCGCTCGCGTTCGGAGCCGGTTTCGCGATGGGCAGGGCGACGGGGCCCGGGGGCGGAACGGCCCTCGCGCCGATCGCCACGCCCGCCGGCACGGCAGTGGCAGGCCCGACGGCTTCGAGCGGCCCACAGCTCCCGTCCAGCGGGCCGCGGCTGGGCAGCGCCGACGCTCCGGTCACGATCGACTACTGGGCCGACTTCCAATGCCCGTACTGCGCGAAGTTCGCCAGCGATGTCATCCCGCAGCTGACGTCGCGGATCGCGGCGGGGACGGTCGCCCTCGTCCACCGCGATTTCGCGTTCATCGGGCAGGAGTCGCTCGACGCCGCGATCGCCGTTCGCTGCGCCGGCCAGCAGGACCGCTACTGGCAGATGCACGACGCGGTGTACGCCGCCCAGCAGGGTGAGAACCAGGGCGCGTTCGTGCGCACCCGGCTGCAGCAGATCGCCGACGCGATCGGGCTCGACGTGACGGCGTTCACCGCCTGTCTCGACCAGCGCGCCCCGATGGTCGAGGTGCTCGACGACACGGCGGCCGGTGTCCGCTCCGGCGTCAAGTCCACGCCCACCATCGACGTCAACGGCACCCGCTTCCTGGGCGTCCCCGATCTGGCACGCCTGCTGAGCGCCATCGACGATGCGGCCGCGGGCGCCACCCCCGGAACCCTGCCCACGCCCGAGCCCACGTCCGATCCGTGGTCGACGGTCCAGACCGCGGGCCTCGAAGCAGGTGACCCCGCGGCGCCGGTGACCGTGGAGCTGTGGACGGACTACCAGTCTCCGGAGTCGGCCACGGTCGTCAACGAGCTCGAGCCGCAGCTGCAGGCGCGGATCTCGACCGGCGCCATCCGCGTCGTCCTGCGGGACCTCGCGACGCTGGGCGACGAGTCGGTGGTGGCGGCGACGGCGATCCGGTGCATCGCCGATCAGGACGGCCCGACGTGGTTCGCCCACGACGTGCTGGCCGCATCGGCACAGGGCGCCGGTGCCGGGGTGTTCACCGTCAACAACGTGCTTCGCTTCGCCGCCCGGCTGGGCCTCGACGTCGCCGCGCTCAGCACGTGCATCGATGACCCGTCCGTGGCCGAGGCCGTGCGCAGCGACACGGCCGCGGGCGCCGCCCTGGGTCTCACGTCGGCACCGGCGGTGATCATCCGGAAGGGTGAGACGGAGGTCGGGCGGTTCACGGGGACGCTGGACGCGACCGCGATCCTCGCCGCGATCGACAGCGCGCCCTGACCTCCGGCCCGGCGGGCTGCGCGACCATCACCGGCAGCGCAGGAATGCCCTGAAGCTTCGTGCGGCGTCGAGTCCGAATCGTCCCCGGGCGCGCCCCACCATGACGCCCGGCGCGCGGCAGGCACCCCGAGGTCGAGGGGCGATCAGGCCCGTCAGGACCCGACCGGCTACAGGTCGGCGACGCTGATGATCCCGCGTCGGATGGCGAACTTGAGCAGCTCGACCCGGTCGTGGAAGCCGAGCTTCTCCATGATGTTCGCCCGATAGTTGTGGACCGTCTGCTCGGAGAGGTGGAACACCTTCGCGATCTCGCGGTTGGTGTGCCCGACCGCGGCCAGCAGCAGCACCTCGCGCTCCCGGTCGGAGAGGGCGGCGTAGGCGTCCTCGATCGGCGCCTCGCCGCTGCGCAGCACGTAGGTGTTGACCATCCGGGTCACGATCGCGGGTGACACGTAGGTCTGGCCACGGGCGACGCTCCGAAGCGCCGCCACGACGTCCCCCGGCTCGGCCTCGCGGGTGAGGAACCCGTCAGCGCCCGCCTTGAGCGCCAGGCTGAACTGCTCGCTCCCGCACCGGCACTCGAGCGCGATCAGGCGGCTGTCCGGCGCGGTGACACGGATGTGCTCGATCGTCTCGAACGACGAGCAGCCCGGGGCCGAGAGCGACAGGCATTCGGCGATGATGATGTCGGCCTTGGCCGAGCGAAGCACGTCGTCGAGCGTGTCCCCGTCGCCCGCCTCGGCGACCACGCGCATGTCCAGCTCCGCGTCGATGATCGAGCGGAAGCCGGCCACGAGCATCGGAAAGTCGAAGATCGCCAGCAGGACGGACAGCTTCCCGCCCGGGATCCCCGATCCATTCGCCCTCAACAGGTCCCTTTCGCGTGCACGCACATCCTGCGCCCCGGGGACGCTCGTCCTGCGGACAGGTTGTCCCGGAGACGCACGCTCAATGTCGCCCTTCCGGACCGATCCTCGGAGGGGCCATCGGTCGCGTTGCCGTCCCCTTTCGCCACCGGACGGACCGGGACCATGGTGACCCACGGCCCGGGCCCTTCGGGCGGGCTGCCGGGATCCGGCGGACGTCGCCGTCCACGGGTGACCGCGATCTCAGGCCGGCCCCCCGGCCCGCCGCGCCTCGCGATCCTGGGGCTCGCGCGCGACCCTCGGCCCGCTCAGCGGTCCTCGAGCGTGACGAACGCGCGCTGCGGCGCACCGACGTAGAGCTGGCGCGGGCGTCCGATCCTCGCCTGCGGGTCCGCCATCATCTCGCGCCACTGCGCGATCCAGCCGGGGAGCCGGCCCATGGCGAACAGCACCGTGAACATCCTGGCCGGGAAGCCCAGGGCGCGATAGATCAGGCCGCTGTAGAAGTCGACGTTGGGATACAGCTTGTGGTCGACGAAGTACGGGTCGCTGAGCGCGACCTGCTCCAGCTCGATCGCGATCCGCAGCAGATGGTCGTCCTTGTGCATCCGGTCGAGCAGCGGCTGGGCCGCCGACTTGATGATCCGTGCCCGTGGGTCGTAGTTCTTGTAGACGCGGTGGCCGAAGCCCATCAGCCGGAACGGATCGTCGTGATCCTTCGCCCGGGCGATCGCCTTGCCCACGTCGCCGCCGTCGGCCGCGATCTCCTCGAGCATCCCCAGGACCTCCTGGTTGGCGCCCCCGTGGAGCGGCCCCCAGAGTGCCGAGATGCCCGCCGAGATGGATGCGTACAGGTTCGCGTGGCTCGAGCCCACCATGCGCACCGTCGAAGTCGAGCAGTTCTGCTCGTGGTCGGCGTGGAGCACCAGCAGGATCCGCAGCGCGCGGATCGAGTCCGGGTCGCCGACGTATGGCTCGCTCGGGACGGCGAACATCATCTGCAGGAAGTTCGCCTCGTAGTCGAGGTCGTTGTCGGGGTAGACGAACGGCTGTCCGATCGACTTCTTGTAGGCCGCAGCCGCGATCGTCGGCAGCTTCGCGATCAGCCGGATCGTCGCCAGGTCGATCGCCGCGGGGTCGAAGATGTCGCCGCCATCCTGGTAGAAGGTGGACAGCGCGCTGACGGCCGAGACGAGCATCGCCATCGGGTGGGCGTCCATCGGGAAGCCGTCGAAGAAGTGCTTGAACTCCTCGCGGATGAGCGTGTGGCGCTTGATCTCGGTCGTCCACGCGTCGAGCTGCGCAACCGTGGGCAGCTCGCCGTGGATCAGCAGGTAGGCGGTCTCGAGGAACGACGCGCGCTCGGCGATCTCCTCGATCGGATAGCCGCGATAGCGCAGGATCCCGTTCTCGCCGTCGAGGTAGGTGATCGAGCTTCGCGTGGGCGCCGTGTTGGCGTACCCGTAGTCGAGGGTGACCAGCCCGGCCTCCTTGAGCAGCGGCGAGATGTTGATCGCGGACTGGCCGTCGGTTGCTGCCTCGATCGGGAGCTTGAGCTCGCGGTCGCCGACCTGCAGCCGAGCGACCAGGGTTCCGGTGGCCTCATCCGGCCGCTCAGTCGTGGTCATCGATGCCTATGCCTCCATGTGCGGCGGCAGCGCCGCCGACGGCCTGCGACCCGGCGTGCCCGACTGCCGGGCACCACCATTCTCGCTGGCCTGGGAACTGGGCTCCACAGTCGGCCTCGGGTCGGGGCGTGGCAAGGGCCATTTGCAGGGGCCATTGGCCACGGCGCGACATGACCACTGACCCTGACCCCGACGGCCCACGCCCCTCGCCGGACAGCCCGTCCCGCCCTCCCGGCCGGCGCCGGGCCGCCGCGGTCGATCCGTTCCGGCGGTTGCGGATCCGATGCATTGACGCCCGTCGGACGATGACGCTCGGGGGTGACGACTTCTGGAGCAGGAGGCCCGGCGATGCATGGTTACCTGATCACCGCACCGGATCGTGTCGGGGTGGCCGCAAGCCTGTTCTCGGCGGCCGCGGCCCGCGGGGTCAACGTCTTCCCGGCCTACGGCCTCGCCGACGGCACCACCGGCCTGATCTGCGTCGGGTCCGACGACGAGGCGGGCCTGCAGGCCGCGATCGCCGATGCCGGGCTCACGGCGACCGCGATCGAGATGTTCGTCACCGAGCTCGAGAACAAGCCGGGCACGGGCGCCGCCCTGATGCGGCGGCTCGCGGACGCGGGGATCAGCCTGATGATCGCCGTGCCCATCGGGATGAGCGGGGACAGCGTGCAGCTCGCCCTGGGCGCCGCTGACGCCGCAGCCCTCAAAGCCGCCCTCGGCGCCTGAACGCCCGCCAATATCGCGGGCCGGCATGGCGGACCGGCATCGGCGGGCCGGCATCGGCGGCCCGGCCCGGCCCGCAGCGCTCATCGCTTCGCCCGCAGGGCGCATCAAGTAGATTCGCGGCCGCGCCCGCAGCGCTCATCGCTTCGCCCGCAGGGCGCATCAAGTAGATTCGCGGCCGCGACCGCGGCCGGACCCGTCGAACCGCGGGCGCCCGTGAACCGCACGGGTCCAGCGAGGTGGCGGCAGCGTGCGCGAGACCAACGAGGCCAGGCGCCTGCGCGAGGCGTACCAGGCAGGGGTGCCGTGGCTTCGCTGGGGGCCGTACCTGTCCGAGCGCCAGTGGGGCACCGTTCGTGAGGACCAGAGCCCCGACGGCGATGCGTGGGGATCGTTCAGCCACGACCAGGCGCGCTCCAGGGCGTACCGCTGGGGCGAGGACGGCCTGGCCGGGATCTCCGATGCCGGCGGGCGGCTGTGCCTCGCGATGGCGTTCTGGAACGAGGCCGACCCGATCCTCAAGGAGCGCCTGTTCGGGCTGACCAACAGCGAGGGCAACCACGGCGAGGACGTCAAGGAGTGCTACTTCTACCTCGACGCCACGCCGACGCACAGCTGGCTCCGGTACCTGTACAAGTACCCGCAACGGGCGTTCCCGTACACGGACCTCGTCGAGACCAATCGAGCGCGCGGCCGCGGCGACCTCGAGTACGAGCTCCTCGACACCGGCGCGTTCGACGACGATCGCTACTTCGACGTGTTCGTCGATGTGGCCAAGGCCGCCCCGGACGAGCTGTTGCTGGAGGTGACGGCCCACAACCGGGGACCCGAGGCGGCGCCGCTGCACGTGCTGCCGACCCTGTGGTTCCGGAACACCTGGTCGATCGAGGGGGCGGAGGCGGTGCCGCGACCCTCGCTCACCACCGCGGGGCGGCCGTTCGGCGCGCCCGCGATCCGCGCCGACCACCCGGAGCTCGGGTCGCGCTGGCTCCTGGTCGACGGCGATGGCGAGCTGCTGTTCACGGAGAACGAGACGAACACCGAGCGCCTGTACGGGCAGCCGAACGCCGTGCCCTTCGTGAAGGACGCGTTCCATGCCTACGTCGTCAACGGCCGCGTCGACGCGGTCAACCCGGCCTCGAGCGGCACCCGGGCGGCCGCCCATCGCCGGTTCACCGTCCCGGCCGGCGGCCGCGCCGTCGTCCGGCTGCGCCTGACCGCCCTCGACCCGGCGTCGCCGGCCGCCGCCGAGGCGTGGCCCGGCGGACCGTTCGGTGCGGGGTTCGCGGCCACGATGGGCGCTCGACGCCGCGAGGCCGACGCGTTCTACGCCTCGATCACCCCGCCCGGCGTCGACCGCGAGCGTGCCCGGGTCATGCGCCAGGCGCTGGCGGGGATGATCTGGTCGAAGCAGTTCTACTACCTCGACGTCGATCGCTGGCTCAACGAGCACGGCGTGGACCCGTTCTCCTCGCCCGACCGGGCCCGTGGCGTGCGCAACGCCGACTGGGTCCACCTGCTCAACCACGACGTGATCTCGATGCCCGACACGTGGGAGTACCCCTGGTACGCCGCCTGGGATCTCGCGTTCCACACGATCGCGCTCGCGATGGTCGACCCGGACTTCGCCCGGGACCAGCTGGAGCTCATGATCGGCGACCTCTACCTCCACCCCAACGGCCAGATCCCCGCCTACGAGTGGAACTTCAGCGACGTCAACCCGCCGGTCCATGCCTGGGCGACGCTGTTCGCGTATGACGCCGGCCGCGACACGGGACGGCGATCCGACGGCGAGTTCCTCGCCGCGGCGTTCGCGAAGCTGATCCTCAACTTCAACTGGTGGCTGAACCGCAAGGACCCTTCGGGCCGGAACGTGTTCCAGGGCGGGTTCCTGGGGCTCGACAACATCGGCGTGTTCGACCGGTCGGCGCCGCTGCCCGACGGCGGGACGCTGGAGCAGGCCGACGGGACGGCGTGGATGGCGTTCTACGCCCTCAACATGCTCACGATCGCGATCGAGCTGGCCGCCCGGACGCCCGCCCTCGGCGACATGGCGGCCCGCTACGCCGAGCACTTCCTGTGGATCGCCGGCGCGATGGACCGGGTGGGTGACAACGCCGACGAGCTGTGGGACGAGGAGGACGGGTTCTTCTACGACGTGCTCCGGTTCCCGGATGGTCACGGGGAGCGGCTCAAGGTTCGTTCGATGGTCGGGCTCATGCCCCTGTGTGCCGTCACGGTGCTCCCGGGCGACCTCGTCGAGCGATTCCCGGAGCCGATCGCGCGGGTGCGCCGGTTCCTGGACCGGCACCCGGGCCTGTCGGCCAACATCGCCGCGCCCACCGAGCCGGGCGTCCTCGGTCGCCGGCTGCTCGCGGTGCTCGACGAGCGGAAGCTGCGGCGCGTCCTGGCCCGCATGCTCGACGAGGAGGAGTTCCTGTCCCCGCACGGGATCCGGTCGCTGTCCCGCGCGCACCGCGACCGTCCCTACGAGTTCGACGTCGACGGCACACCGCACCGGGTCGACTACGAGCCGGCCGAGTCGACCTCGAACATGTTCGGGGGCAACTCGAACTGGCGCGGGCCGGTCTGGTTCCCGGTGAACCTGCTGCTGATCCGCGCCCTGCTCACCTACTACCTGTACTACGGCGACGAGCTGCGCGTGGAGTGCCCCACGGGATCGGGCAACCAGATGACGCTGTTCGAGGTCGCCCGGGAGATCGCCGACCGGCTGGTGTCGATCTTCCTGCCCGGACCGGACGGGGCGCGACCGGTGTACGGCGGGACCACCCGCTTCCGCGACGACCCGCACTGGCGGGACCTCATCCTGTTCCACGAGTACTTCCACGGCGACAACGGTGCGGGGCTCGGGGCGAGCCACCAGACCGGCTGGACCGGCGTCGTCGCCCGGCTCATCCAGCTGTTCGCACACCTCGACCCGGCCGACATGCTGACGCGCGGGAACCGGCCCGTCGTCGGTCACTACGTGCGCGACCCGGAGGACATCGAGGAGCCGCTCGCGACCTGACCAAGGCGCGCGGACGAGGGCCGGCACCGGCGAGCACCCTGCCCGAATCGAGCACGACCGCCCGGCGGCCGCGTCCCGGGCAACGCCGGCGCCCCGGGGGACGCCGTCCGGTCGGCGTCGTGGCTACGCGCGAGCCCCGGACCCTCGATCGAGCGCGCCCAGGGCCACGAGCTCCCGGCGGAGGGCGATGGCATCCCGGAACAGGATCCCGGTGAACCCGAGCGACCGGGCCGTCCGCACGTTGGCCGGCTGGTCGTCGATGTACACCGCGTCGTCGGGGTTGACCCCGTCGCGGTCGATCAGGTGCTCGAACAGGCGCGGGTCGGGCTTGACGACCCCGACGTCGCCCGAGATGACGACGTCGTCGAACCAGTCGAGGAACGGGAAGCGATCCCGGGTCAGCGGGTACGTCTCGGAGGCCCAGTTGCTGAGCGCGTAGAGCCGGGTGCCCGACGCCCGGAGGTCGGCCAGGACCGCCACGCTGCCGTCGATGGGACCCGCCAGCATCTCGGGCCAGCGAGCCCGGTAGGCCTCGATGAGCGGTGCGTGCTCGGGATGGGCACGGACGAGCAGGGCGATGGCCTCGGACCAGGAGGCCCCCGCGTCCAGCTCGCGGTTCCAATCGGCGGTCGTCACCTCGGCGAGGAACCGCTCCATCTCGTCGGCGTCGTCGAACAGCTGCCGGTACAGGTGGCGCGGATCCCAGTCGATCAGCACGCCACCGAGGTCGAACACGACCGTCCATCGCTGGGCTCGCGCGCCCGCCGCGGCGCTCCCGGTCCCGTCGGGGCCGGCGTCGCCGTGTCGAAGTGCATCGGTCATGACCCGAATTTATCCGATCGATGACGGGTCCGGCGCGGCCGGCGGCGCGCGCCCCGCCGCCGACGCCGCCGACGAACCGCGGCTCATGACGCGCGGCCGACGACGCGCGCCCGCCGCCGACGAACCGCGGCTCACGACGTGCCGCCGACGACGCGCGCCCGCCGCCGGCGCGGCCGGCGACGCGCGGCCGGTCGCGCGCGGTCGGGGTCGCATCGCCCAGAATGTGGGCGAGCACGCCGATCACAGGGGCAGGGCGATGACGGACGAGCGCCGACTCACGTTTGGCTTTCCGCGCATGTACAACGAGCCCGGGGAGCGCCGCGCGTTCCTGCCGCCGCTGATGGGGTTGCTCGCGGAGGCGGGCGTCGAGGTGTTCGTCGAGGCCGGCTGCGGGTCGGGGATGGGCTACACCGACGACGACTACAGCGGGGTCTCGCCCCGCGTGCACGTCGTCGACGAGACCACCGCCTACGGTCAGGACGTCGTGGTCGTGCTGCGAGCCCCCGAGGGCCGGTACCAGCTGCTGCGACCGGGCGCCATCCTGGTCTCGATGCTCCACTTCACCACCCGCCCCGAGCGGGTCGAGCTGCTGCGCGGCCTGGGCATCGAGGCGATCGCGCTGGACCTGGTCACCGGCGACAACGGGCAGCGCCTGGTCCAGAACCTGCGCGACGTCGCGCGCAACGGCCTGGGCGCCGCGTTCGACGCCCTCGAGCGCCGGTGGCCGCCGCTGCTCACCGCCGCGCGCCCTGCGATCAGCGTCACGATCCTGGGCGCGGGCGGGGTGGGCAAGCACGCCATCGAATGGGCCGCGCGGGCGGGTGACGAGGGGCGCAACGAGCGCTTCATGCGCGAGGGGCTCCCGGGCGTCGAGGTCGTGGTCGTGGAGCAGAACCTGTCGGGCAACGAGGCCTACTTCCGGCATCGCCTGCCGCTGACCGACGTCCTGGTCGACGCGACCGCCCGCCGGGACACCTCGCGGCCGCTGTTCCCGAACACCTGGCTCGGCCTGCTGCCGGCGCACGCCATCGTGTGCGACCTCGCGGTCGATCCCTACCTGCTCGACGACGATCCACCCGTCGTCCGCGGCATCGAGGGCATCCCGCAGGGCAACCTCGACCAGTGGGAGTTCGGGCCCGACGACCCCGCCTGGGACCACCTGCCACCGGTGATCCCGACCAACCATCGCCGGACCGTCGTCTCCTGCTACTCGTGGCCGGGGGTCCGACCCGAAGCGTGCATGGAGGCCTACGGCGCGCAGCTGACGCCGCTGCTCAAGACGCTGATCTGGTACGGCGGCCTGCGTGCCATCGGGCCGGACATCTCGTTCCACGGGCGGGCGCTGTGGCGCGCGAGCCTCAGCCACCACCTGGCGGAACCGGCGCGCTGAGCCGCGGGCGGGAATGGCAGGGCGCCCCGGCCGGCGTCCCGACGCGGTAGGGTCAGGGGAGCACGCGCTGGATCGCAGCGTCAGCGCCGCAAGGAGAACCCCATGGCCCAGGCACAGCGAATCGCCGACCTCCTGGCGGGCCGGACGGCCGCCGGCGAGCCGGCGACGATCCAGGGCTGGGTCCGCGTGCGCCGCGACTCGAAGGCCGGCCTCTCGTTCCTCCACGTCCACGACGGGTCCGCCTTCGATCCGCTCCAGGTCGTCGTCCCCAGCACGCTGCCCAACTACGAGGACGAGATCCTCCACCTCACGGCCGGCTGTGCGGTCATCGCCGCCGGCACGATCGCGCCGTCGCAGGGACAGGGCCAGGCCGTCGAGCTCGTCGCCGACACGGTGACCGTGGTCGGCTGGGTCGACGACCCGCAGACCTACCCGATCCAGCCCAAGCGGCACACCTTCGAGTACCTGCGGGAGGTCGCCCACCTCCGGCCGCGGACCAACACCTTCGGCGCCATGGCCCGGGTCCGGCACCGGCTCGCGATGGCCATCCACCGCTACTTCGACGAGCACGGCTTCTACTGGGTGCACACGCCGATCCTGACCGCGAGCGATGCCGAGGGCGCCGGGGAGCTGTTCCGGGTGTCGACGCTCGACCTGGCCAACCTGCCGCGCACGCCGGAGGGAGCCGTCGACTACTCGCGGGACTTCTTCGGCAAGCCCGCCTTCCTCACCGTCTCCGGCCAGCTCAACATCGAGGCCTACTGCCTCGCGCTCACCCGCGTCTACACGTTCGGGCCGACGTTCCGTGCCGAGAACTCGAACACCAGCCGGCACCTCTCGGAGTTCTGGATGGTGGAGCCGGAGATCGCGTTCGCCGACGTGTGGGACAACGCCGACCTCGCCGAGGACCTGCTCAAGTCGAGCTTCCGCGCGCTGCTGGACGAGCGTCCCGACGACATGGCGTTCTTCGCGCAGCGAATCGATCCGGAGGCGATCACGCGGCTCGAGCAGTTCGTCGCCTCCACCTTCGTGCGCATGGAGTACACGGAGGCGATCGAGGTGCTCGAGCGCTCCGGGCGTTCGTGGGAGTACCCGGTCCCCTGGGGCGCCGCACTGCAGGCCGAGCACGAGCGGTACCTGTGCGAGGAATACGCGAAGGGGCCGGTCGTCGTCGTCAACTACCCCAAGGAGATCAAGGCGTTCTACATGCGCCTCAACGACGACGAGCGAACCGTGGCCGCGATGGACGTGCTCGCACCCGGGATCGGCGAGATCGTCGGCGGCAGCCAGCGCGAGGAGCGGCTCGACGTCCTCGACGCGCGGATCCGCGAGACGGGCCTCGATCCCGCCGCGTACTGGTGGTATCGCGATCTCCGGCGCTACGGGACGGTGCCCCATGCCGGCTTCGGGCTCGGGTTCGACCGGGCGCTGGCGTACGCGACGGGGATGGCCAACGTGCGCGACGTGATCCCGTTCCCGCGCACGCCGGCCAGCGCCGACTTCTAGCTCCGGCGCACGCGGCTGCGCGCAGGCGCTACGATCCTCACCCCGATGGACGATCTGCTCGCGCGCTACGACCGCCAGGTTCGCCGCCGGCCCAGGGACGGCGCCGTCGAGCGGCCCGACCACGTCGTCCGGGTGATCGGCGACGGCTGGCGATCCGTGCTGTGGAGCGACCTCGCCGAGGACAACGCGGACGGCGTGATCGCTCGCGAGATCGAGCGCTTCCAGGGTCTCGGCGAGTGGGAGTGGAAGCTGTATTCCTACGACACGCCGCGCGACCTGCCCGACCGGCTGCGGGCCGCGGGCTTCGTCCCCGAGGCCGAGGAGACGCTCCTCGTCGGCGACCTGTCCGAGCTTGCCCTGGACAGCCCGCCGCCCGACGGCGTGGCGCTGGTCGCGGTCGAGGACGAGCAAGGCGTCGAGCTGCTGCTGCGGGCGCACGACGACGTGTACGGGGGCCACGACCCGGGGTATGCCCGCGCGGTCCGCGATGCGGTGACCACCGGCCGGGCACAGGCGGTCGTCGCGATGGCCGGCGACCGGCCGATCTGCGGCGGCCGGATCGAGTGGTACGAGGGGACGGAGTTCGCCGGTCTGTACGGGGGCTCGACCGTGCCCGACTGGCGCCGCCGCGGGGTGTTCCGGGCCGTGGTCGGGTATCGCGCCGCGCTGGCCCGGGCTCGCGGCTACCGCTACCTGCAGGTCGACGCGTCGGACGACAGCCGGCCGATCCTCGAGCGGCTCGGCTTCGTGCCGCTGGCGACGACCACGCCGTTCATCCACGCCTGAGGCCGCCGGCCCCCGCGCCTGCCCGCGGGCGCCAACCCGCGGGCGCCTGCCTTCGCGCGCCGCCAACCCGCGGGCGCCTACCCGCGAGCGCCCACCTCCGCGCGCCGCCGGCGACCCGGGTGGCGGCCGATCGCGACCAGGGTCAGGTCGTCGGCGGGCTCCGCGGTCCCCTGGAAGGCGAGGACCCGGTCCCGGATCGAGGCCACCACCTCGTGGGCCGACCCACCGCGAACCTCGGCGATGGCGGCCAGCAGCCGCTCGTCGCCGAACCGTTCGCGCGACGGCGAGATCGCATCGGTGACGCCGTCGGTGTACAGCAGGAGCAGATCGCCGGGCGCCATGACCAGCTCTGCCTCGGGCGGGTCGATCGAGGTGAACGCCCCCAGCAGGACGCCCGCCTCGCCGACGGGGGTGACCGGTCCGCCGTCACCGGGCACCAGCAGCGGTGGCTCGTGACCCGCGCTGGCGAAGCGGACGCGGCCGGTGCCCGGCTGGAGCACGGCACACAGCGCGGTGATGAACAGGGTGCCGCGGCGCTCCTCGACGAGGACGCGGTTCGTCCGCGCGAGCGCGTCCGCCGGCCCCCGCGAGCCCATGAGCGCGCTGTGCACGACCGGCCGCGAGAACGCCATCAGCAGGGCGGCATCGAGACCCTTGCCGGTGACGTCGGCGATCACGATCGCCAGCGGCCGGCCCCGCCGCGACAGACGGAACAGCTCGAAGAAGTCGCCCCCGATCTCCCGCGCCGCCGCATAGTGGCTGGCGAGGTCATACCCGGGCACGACGGGCGGGACCAGCGACAGGATGCTGCGCTGCTGGCGCCGCCCCTTCGCGAGCTCCGCGGCGTCGGTTCCGAGCGCGGTCGCCGTGTCCTCCGACCGATGCTCGCGGAGGGCCCCCACGGCGGCGGTACGCGCCTGCGTCTCCGCCACGAGCTCCCCGATCGCCACGGCGAGCGCGTCGATGGCCGGCCGGAGGCCGCGTTCGCGCCCGGCTGCGGCTCCGCCGGTTGCGACCACGCTGGCGACGACCCGATCCGAGACCACGATGTCGGCCCGGATCCGGCCGTCGACACCGGCGTCCGGGGCGTCAGCCGTCCGCCCCGCGAGCATCGCGCCCGCCGGGTCGACGATCGACACGGCCGGCCCGGCGGGATCAGCCGTCCACGGCGCGAGGATCCGCTCCAGCCGCTGCCGGTCCAGCGGCGGTGGTTCGTCCATCGGCTCCGGCCCGGCAGCGCCGGCTAGAAGGCCGCGAGCGCCGACGCGCGATCGGGATGCGACGGGATGAGACCGCCGAGGCCGGTTCGGTCGAGCACCTTCTGCACCGCCGGCTGCGTGCCGCACAGGCGAAGCGTGGCCTCGGTCGCCGCGCCCTGCTCGTCGCCGATCGAATGCAGCGCGGACCATCCGTACTCCGGGTCGGGGGGCGGCTCGCCGCGCATCAGCCGGAACGCGGAGTGGAGGGCCACGAGCCCGGAGCTGGAGATGAACGTCAGCTTCGTCAGGTCCAGCAACAGGTACCGGGCACCGGACTCGTGGATCCCACGAACGGTGTCGATGACCTGCTCGAAGCTGGACGCGTCGAGCTCGCCGTCGAGGGCGACGATGGTGACCGGCACGCGGGTCTCGGCCTGCTCGACGGTCGTCTGCAACGCCACTATCGATCCTCCTTCAGGCGCGGAGCGAGCGCGCGCCGCAGGGTCAGTATGTTGCCGCCACCCTCGCGCGGTCGATAGGCAACGTCGTCGCAGGCGAGCCGCATGAGCCGGATGCCCATGCCTCCCGGCCCGCGGGTCAGCGCCGGCACGGCCATGTCCGGATCCGGGAGCCCGGTCGGATCGAACCGGGGGGCCTCGTCCTCGAGGGTGATGAGCAGGTCCGGCCCCGCGACCGTGACGCTGACCTCGAGCGAGCCCGACCGGCCGGCGTAGCCGTGGGTGATCGCGTTCGTGGCCGCCTCGTCGACGGCCTGCACGAGGTCGTCGACCGCGTCCGGCCGTGCACCCGCCGACCTCGTCACCTCACGCACGAACGCGCGAAGCTCGGCCAGCCGACCGAGCTCGGCCGGGATCCGCAGGCGCCGTTCGAACGCGGTCATCGAGGTCGAAGGATCGCACACCTTCGCACCCGCAACGACCGCCGGGCCGATCGACCAGGGGCCCGGGCGCACATGGAGCCAAGCGTGCCCGGCACAACCCCCGCGGGGACGTGGCCGTCGCGAAGGTTGCTGAAATCAAGTGGCGCGCCCGGAGGGTGTTGGACGCGCGTTAGCAACCCCCGAGATCCCGATCGAGGGCCGGGACGAATGGCTCGCCGCGGCGAGGCGCCTCGCGTGAGATCTCGGGCCCCGACTCATCGAGGGTCCAGCGGCCGGGCGACGAACCGCGAGGTCGCGGTGGTCGCTGCTGTCATCGCCGCCGGGTCCGAGAAGGCTGCCGCCCACCGCCTCGGCCTGTCGCACTCGACCGTGAAGCACCACCTGGCGAATGCGCGGTCGAAGGTGGGGGCCACGACGACGGCGCAGCTCGTGTGGATCCTAGCTCCGCGGTTGCCCGAGCCCGAGGGCGGAGCGCGGGCGGAGTTGAGCATGTTCGGAGAAGCAGAAACCGGCCCGAATGGCTATGGTCGCAGTCACTCAATAGAGACGGCTGGCATGATCACGCCGCTCCCGCGACCCGTCGAGTGAAGGACGAACACACATGGCCAACGCGAAGGCATCCACGAAGCAGGGCAGCTCCGCGAAGAACTCAGGCAACGTCCTGAGCGACGAAGAGCGCGCCGCGATGCAGGAGACAGTCCGGGAGCGAAAGAGGGCGGCGAAACTGAGCCCGGAGGAGGCGCGCGCCGCGGGCGAGGCGGACGTGCAGGCCAAGATTGCCGAGATGCCCGACGATGACCGGGCGATCGCGGCGCGGCTCCACGAGCTCGTCCTGGCCAGCGGACCGGGACTCGTCCCCCGGACCTGGTACGGGATGCCGGCTTACGCCAGGGACGGCAAGGTGATCTGCTTCTTCCAGGCGAAGTCGAAGTTCAAGGTGCGCTACTCGACCTTTGGCTTCCAGCCCGACGCGTCGATCGACGAGGGGGAGATGTGGCCGGTCGCCTTCGCCCTCACGAGCCTGACGACGGCGGGCGAGAAGCGGATCGCCGAGCTGGTCAAGAAGGCCGCGGGCGAAGTCCCGCACGCCGAGTGAGCATGGCGAATCGAAACCCACGCTTGGACGAGCTGATCGCCTCGAACCCTGGCTGGAAGGGCGAGATGGTGGCTCGGCTTCGTGCAGCGATCCAGGCCGCAGATCCCGAGATCGTCGAGACGTGGAAGTGGGTCTCGGCAAAGCTCCCGGGGACGCCCTGCTTCGAACACGACGGCATCGTGTGCCACGTCAATGTCCTCAAGGAGCGGGTCCGCCTCACGATGAGTGACGGCGCGCTGCTGCCGGACCCGCACCACCTCTTCAACGCGTACCCCGACAGCAGCCGGCGGCGCGGCATCGACTGGTATGAGGGCGACGCGTTCGAGGCCGCGGCGGTCGAGGCCATCGTCCGGGCCGGCGTGGCGAAGCGCCGGGCGTAGCTGACGTCGCCTCGGGGACCGAGCGGGCTTGCTGCGCGAGCCCGACGACATCGCCCAAACCGCCGAATCCGCATCGCCGGCGGCCCCCTGCACCCTTGAGGGCAAAGACGGCGCGCTGGCCTGATCCACACCGGCTCCCGGGTCCCCCGACCGGGTCGGAGGACGGCGGCCGCGCACTGGCCCGGCCTGTCGCACTCCACGGTGAAGCACCACTGGGCGAACGCTCGGTCCAGGGTGGGGTGGCGACGACATCGCAGCTCGTGTGGATCCCGGCTCCGCGGCTGCCTAGGGCGAGGACGAGGCTCGGACGGACGAGTGGGAGCCCCGGGCCCCCGCCACAGTTGACTAACGCGACCTCGACTTCTCGAAGACGAGACAGCGCTCGTCCACGATGCCTCGTGGGGTCGCGTCCCCGGTCCGCGTATGCTGGTCGCCCGCTACCCAGAAACCCTGAGGAGGGACGTCCGATGGATCGGAGGCGGCTAGGACGCGCGGCGATGGCGCTTGGGGTACTGGCCGCTCTCCTGTTCGGGCTTGGGGCGCTCGCCACCCTGTCGGCCGACCTCTCCATACTCGCGCTCGGCAGGTTCGCGCTGTTCGGCTTCATGTTCTGGGCGCTCGCCTGGACTGCCCTAGCGGCTGCGCGCAACTCGGAATGAGCGGTAGGCCCGCCCCGGCCGCTCCACTGGCCAGTCGTGGCCTGGCGAGATCGAGGGCGCCGGCCCGGAGCCAACGAGATCGGTCGCTGAGCGCGAGCTAAGTCTCGGAGGCTGGGTGTCGAGGTAGCCCGCCGGCGACGCGACCCTCAGGCCCTTGTGGGCCGATAGATGGCCATGAGCACACCCTTGCTCGTGGTGCTGCTCTCGACCAGGCGGAGCGACGCCGCGGCGCCGTCGGTGAACAATCGCCGTCCGCTGCCCAGCACCAGCGGGTGGATCATCAGCAGGTACTCGTCGATCAGGTCGGCGACCATCAGTGATCGGATCAGCACGCCGCTCCCCATGATCACGAGGTTCGTGCCCGAGCTGCGCCGTAGGTTCGCGACAGCGGCCGGAACGTCGCCGTGCAGCAGCGTCGAGTTCGGCCAGCCGAGCTTCGCCGCGGGGCTGCTCGAAGCGACGTACTTGCGAGCGCTGCTCAGCGCGTCCTTGAACGGGCCGCCCTGCGCGTCCCAGGATGCCAACACCTCTTCGTAAGTGCGGCGACCGAACAGGAAGGCACGGTCCTCGCCCATCCGTTCGCCCATCTTGGCGGCCATCGCCTCATCGGCGAATGGGACCGCCCAGCCACTATGCATGAACCCATCGCGCGGGTCCTCGTCGGGGCGGCCGGGCCCCTGCATGACGCCGTCAAGCGTCACGCTGTTCATCACGAGGATTCGACCCATGCTGTCTCCTTTCCTCGTCGCGAACCAACGACACAGCCCGGTGTGCGCCGCCTGGCGCATCCAACTGCTCCGTGCATGAAGGGTGCATGCTCCCATCAGAACCGGCATGGAGTGGGAGACAAACCGTGCACCTGCGAGGCATCCACTATGACGTCGGAACCGAGACCCTCGACGGCTCACTGACTCGCCCAATCCTCACCGACGAGGAGATCGAGCGCGACATCGGCGACATCGCAGCAGGTCTGCACGCCAATGCCATTCGGATCACCGGCGGGGAGATTGGCCGCCTCGCGTCGGCTGGCGAGGTCGCGGTGCGACGGGGCCTCGAGGTCTGGCTCTCACCGATGGTCCCCAACGCCGATGCCGCGACAACCCTGGCGCGTGTCGCAGAGACGGCGCAGGTTGCCGAGGAACTGCGCGGTCAGGGGCATACAGTCGTCGTCGTCGTGGGCTGTGAGCTATCGGTGTTCATGGCCGGCATCCTGCCCGGCGCGACGCACGGCGACCGGCTCACCCTGCTCTCCGACCCGGCTCGCCTGATCGCCGAGGTGACGGCCGCCGGGATCGACCCTCAGGCGACCTTCGACGGGTTCCTCCGCCAGGCCGTCGTCACCGTCCGGTCCGTCTTCCGCGGTCAGGTGACCTATGCGGCCGGAATGTGGGAAGAGGTGGACTGGACACCCTTCGATCTCGTCGGCGTGGACGCCTATCGCGACGCGGGCACGCGCGACGGGTACGCCTCCCGCTTGCGTGGCCTTTCGCAACACGCAAAGCCGGTTGTCGTCACCGAGACTGGGTGCGCCACGTTTGCCGGGGCAGCCGATGCCGGTGGGCTCGCCTGGACCGCGGTGGACCGGAGCGCCACACCCCTCAGACTGCGCGAGGGCATCGTGCGTGACGAGGACGGTCAGGCGCGCGAGCTCAAGGCGCTACTCGGCTCATCGACGCGAGCGGTGCCGCTGGGGCCTTCGTGTACACGTACATCGCGCCCAGCTACCCGTCGAGCGTCGACCCGGTCAGCAACCTCGACACGGCCTCCTACGCGCTGGTTCGCAGCTGGCCAGACGGCCGGACCGAGCCGAAGGCCGCCTACAGTGCGGTCGCGGCGCGCTATGCCGGACAACCCTGATCGATCACCACCTGCTTGTCCGCAGGTGCACTCACCAGAGAACTCCGGGTCGTACACATGGCCCAATTGGCCAGCTAGAGACCGCGGCCCGCCATCCGCACCCTTAGCGCATGACGGCGCGCTGGTCCGATCCACACCAACTCCCGGTTCCCCCTACCGGGTACGTCCGCGCCGTCAACCCCGCGGGGGCCCGATGCCGGCCTACGCCATGGACTTCCGTACGGATGCGCTCGACGCGGTCTGTGAAGCCTGGACGGACATTCCTGCACCGACTGGGCCCGTCACGTCCATCACCGGTCGGATCCCGACCCTGGTCATGCGCGGCACACTCGATCCGTACAGTGCCTCGCTGGAAGATGTCCGAACGGTGGCCGGCAGCAACCCGTTGCTGCGGACGCTTGCGATCCCCGATCAGTCGTACAACATCCTCGGATACGACGATTGTCCCAGAGCGATCCGCAGCGCTTGGATCGACAACCCGACTGACCCGCCGGCGGACACGACCTGCCTGAATCGCATCCCGAAGATCACGCTCGTCAGTCCGTGGCCCGGGCACACCCTTCTGGAGCTTGGCACCGCGGCCACCCGGAGCCCAAGACCCTCGGCGGCAGCGTTCTCCGACCCGGCGGCGAGGACCGCGGCGGCCACGCCGACCTCACGATCCGTGGCGCGGCCGTAGGGCGGAGGGAAGGCCGGCGACTGAGCGCGCAGCAGCCACTCGCACGGCTCCGGAGCCTGGCCGAAGCGCATCGTGCTCGGAAGGTCGATGGTGGCGAGGCTGTCCTCTTGAGCGGCAGACCGCTACGTCAGGAGCGCGCGATCGATCAACCCGAGATCGAGGATCGCGCGCAGGTCTGGCACGGGCGACGGCGTCGGGCGGGTGTCGCTGCAGAGCCGTCGGCAGCCTGGGCAGTTGTCACTGGCCGGGCGAACGTCGCTCGACGACTTGATGGGACCGCTGCACCGACGAGCGCGGCCTTCAGCACTCGCACGACCGGCGGGGCGAGCGGTGTCGCGACGAACCCGCGGATTCGACGGTTTTGGTCGTCGGTGGACGCATGTGATGCATTACCCTATGGTAACGCCTTACCAACTGGTCATGCGTTTTAGGAGCACCGTCATGCCCCAGGTCACGCGCGCGATTTATACCCGCGGTCGCCGAGCATCGTCAGGAAGCAGATCGCGTCGGAACGCGCGTTGCGCCGGTGGCTGGGGCCGAGATCAGCATCGACCTCCAGGAAGGCGGCGACGATCGCAGCGCCGGTGCCGATGGCCCGACAGCGATCAGCGACGTCGTGCTGGAGCTCGTAGAAGGTCGCCTCGAGCTGTCGTGGCTGGAAGAAGGTGCGGAGTGGCGTCAACCTGGTCGGTTGGTGATCGCCCTTCGCGCCGAGGGTGACGCGACGTCAGAGACAACGGTGGCTTCGCCGGATGGAGCCTCGGGCGGGAAGGAACCGGAAGCGATCGAACGTGGCGTTGTCGCCATAGGTGCTGTAGCTCTTGCGGACGTGTGCTTGAGCGTGGCTGACGAATCGGACCTTCGTGCACTCGCGGACCGACGCTCGGAATGCGATCCTGGAGCGAGGCAGCCCACGTCGGCGAACCTCCACCGAATACTCTAAGCTCTGAACTCGTGGGGCTGGACTGGTCGTCGACAGAAGGAGGGCGGGCACAGAGCTGCCGGATCGAGAGGATGGGCCACGGCAGCGTTCGACGCCGGGGTCGCCCGGTAGACCTGTGGACCAGCGCCTGCAGCGACTCGAGATCTCGCACGGAGCGCCCGGAGCTGGGCGCGGTGAGGAACACCGCGCTCCTGGTCCTGCTAGGTCTGCCAGGTGGTTTGGAACAGGCGGCGACGAAAACGGTGTAGCCAGATCGGGCCCGACTGCACGCAACGGCCCGTAACGTTGTCCGAACGACGAGGGGGCTCATTGAGGCCATGACTCGACTCACCGCTGTGCCACGCCCAGGCTCCGTTGGATCCCAGGACGATCGCGGACGGCCTCCGCCGTCCTGTCGCCGCTGTTCCTGGGGCGTGAGGCTCGCAGACCTGTTGACCGCCACGGTCGAAGCCGGTTATCCCCGCGACCGCCGGTATCGCGTCGGCGGCTCGCCGCGCTCGGTCGTCGTCGCGGCGATCGCGTGCGCGTGGGTGAAGTCCGTGCGGGCGCGGCGCTGAGATCATCGTGCTGCCCCCGAGGTTGCCGTCCGATCGGCCTATGAGGGCCTTCACGCGCCGAGCTCGGGGTGTTCGTAAATCCGGCGGTGCGCGGCCGTTCGCTACGGTGGCACTGGCGCCCTCGGCCTTCGCCTACGGCGGCCTGGCGCCTATACCGGCTGGCGCGCCCGGAGGGCGTCGGGCGCGCCGAACACACGTGTGATGGTTCAAGCACTGTGTCGTGTACCGGTCAACGACCAGCGACGTCGCAGCCTGGCGGTTGGTCTGAGGACGTCACGGAAACCGGCGGCCAAGGTGTATCGCAAACGGGCTGGTCCATCGTAGCTGGCTCGGGCCTCGGGGGCCTCAACGGGACCGCGGGGAGAGTGGATAGGGACAATGGCGCGGAGGCGCTCTATGAGTTCGACCTAGCGGACAGGCGAGCTGGGTTCGAGGCAGCGCGACGCAGCGGCGATCGACGAGAGCGGCGCAATTGAGCTTCCTTGACGGTCGCTATTCCGGGTGGCGGTTAGAGGCGTACCAGGCGGTAGGGGCTGCTGTGCGCCTCTGCCGCCTCACCGACGGCTTGATACGTGCTTGCGCTGTGGCCGTCCTCGTCGCAGTGGGCGGTTCGTCCCGTGCCCAGAGCGACGCGAGGTCTACGAAGAGCCGTCGAGGGCTGGAGCATGAATGATGAGCGTGCGGGCGGGCGCACCGACTCGTTGACAAGGTGTGACGGCCCTCGGAGACGATGACACAGCCGTTGGCTCGATGGTGGCTCGCTCGCCGTCGAGGATGAAGGTGAGGGTCCCCTCAGGATCAGGAGCGTCCCAATGCGCGGGGTGACGGTGTGGAGCAGGGGGATGTCCGTGCGCGGGCAGCGTGCGATCCATGAGCGAGAAACGACGCCGTCGTGGCTCCAACCGCTTGAACAGCATCTGGCTGCCGCGGGCGTGAGCTGCTTCCCCCGCCGGGCGGCCATCGTGGTCATGCGTGGGTCACCCACTTCATCGACGCGCCCCCTATTCTTGGCGTGCTGCGTGTACATTGACAACGATGACTGCATCGGGTCCAACGGCCGTATTTCGCGGGCGCTGGGCCGTCGGACAAGACTCGCCGCTGGAGCGGTACACGGTCGCCGACGTGTTGAGATCAGCGACCCGTGATCGCGGGTGACCCGTCGGGATGGCCGACGTGGAGCGCCAGGTGACCTCGATCCCTCTGGGTGCAGCCGCGCGCCGGACCACCGTTCACCCCCAACGGCGCAATTGAACCTTCTTGAACGGACGCTAGTTCGGTGATGACGATCGACAGCGTTGGCGCGACCCGTCGCGCATGGAGATCGATCGGCGTCGGTTTGGCCGAGCGAGGCAGCCGACCTGCTGTCAACGCGCGAGCGCCAGGTCGTCGGCGGAATGCTCTGCTGACCTTTGTAACGGCGTCCCACAGGATAAGAGCCGCGGGAACGGCGGAGGAGGGGGATCCGAGCCTGAAGGAAAGCCGCGCGATCAGCGTGAGAACGGAGCGCAGCACCATGGCGATGGCCAGCGTGCGGTACATCGAGAACGACGTCGATGTGACGATCGAGCTCTGCACGACGGCTGCTGGGCTTCGGCAGGTGATGGACCCGGCACTGATGTTCGCATGCTGACGCGGGGCGGCCGCGGCTGGTGCCAGCGCGCCGGGCGGTGGAACAGGGCGGCGGCAAGGCATTGGCGACGACGAGCGCAGGCTTCGCCTGGACGCTGGGAAGGCAGACGTTGATCCGAGTTACGGTGGCCGAGCCCGCGCCTGCGGTGCGTGCACGAAGTCGTGATCAGCGTGGGCGGCAAGCGATCCTCGTCGAGGCGTCGGCAACCTGGTGGAGCTCTTTGAGCGACGCTGCGGAAGCGCAATCGGACGTGGGCGCTCCACCTGAGCCTGCCGGTGCTCGACATCTTGGATGCGTCGCGAGCCGACATCCCGTGACGCGTGACCGGTAAACGCAGACTTCGAGTAGAGCGTTGGCCGCGGAGGTTGTCAACGTGCGGCGCGCGCCGATCCGCTGGGGTTGCCGGCGGGCGCCTGGGGTTCGATTTTGCGTGGCCAGAGATCTGACAATGACGATGCCATTGCCATCGGGGTGGGACCGGCAGTACGACATGCTGCCGATCAGCGGCTTGGCCACGGGGAGCACCCTGCCCCGATGGCTGGCGAATCCGGCACCGCACCGTCCTTGGCCACCGTGAACCGCCGGCGGGTATCGCGCGCATCGATCCGGAGGACGTGGGAGCTGCAGTCCGGGAACGTCGACAAGACGCTCTATGGCTCGCGGCCAAGCCGGTGATCGCCGGGCTGTCCATCGAGGATTCCACAGGGCAACGCGCTGCAACCGCTCTATGAGTTCGAAGGAGCCTAGCGGTGGTGCGGGGTTGTCCCTTTTGAGCGGCTGACCGCTACGTCCCGGGGCTGCGCGATCCGATAACCCGAAGATCCAGGCTATCGTCGCGCCGCTCTGGTACGGGCGCGCGTCGCGGCTGCGGTGTCGCTTCAGAGCCGCTCGGCGGCCTGGGCAGTTGTCGCCGGCCGGGCGAACGTCGCTCGACGAGTTGATGGGACCGCTGCACACGACGAGCGCGGCTTCAGCTACTCGCACGACCGGCCGGCGAGCGGAGTCGCGACTGTTGTCGGCCGTGCCCAACCGATTAGTACACGAGGTTCCCGCTCGCCGTAGCCAACGGCCTACTGACAAGCGGCTGACACCTCATCGGCTGGTGCTTTCAGACGGCCACGCGTGCTCTTCGCGGCTGTCTACGTCGATCTCTCGACTGGAAACCGGTACAGTGTAGCTGGCCGGCGGCAGTGGCGGCGTACGCGGACTCGACCGGATCAGGCGTCGCTCAACGAGGTAGGCGATCGTGGCGGCTGCAAAGGCACGCCGGCGAAGAGGCCCCAGCCCTTGACGCGGTTGCCAGCCTCGTTGGCGGCCCGCGGGTCAGGCGACGCTGATGCTTTCGCCCGTCCTCACCGACCTCTGTTGACAGCTCGAGAGCGCGCTGGACCGGCCGATCTTCTCACGATGGCAGCGGGCCAGGCTTCGATCTGAGGTCGGCATGACGATGTTCTTTGCTTCTGAGTCGGGGCCGCCCGGTCCGACGGACGGGACGGCGCTGGCCTCCGGCGACCTCGGCTCGCCGGACGCCGCTCGTTCGATCGTCGGTCAGGATGGGGTGGGGCTCGCCGTGGACGAGTGACGGCGGCCGCAGTGAGCGTGACGATGGCTCCGTCGATGATGTAGTCGACGGCTGTCTTGTAGACGTGATTGCCCGAAGCGCTCGTGTAGATGGCCGTGAACCCCGAGGCCGTCCTCGCCGGCCAGTTCTGTGCCTGTCGAATCAAACAGCGTCTTCCTCGTGTCACCGTCGCTCGGTTCAAAGTGGAAATAGCTGGTGGGACGCTGGTGAGGGTGCTCAGCGTTCCTGACCGTGCCGTGACGTGGCGCTGAACGTCGCCCGGCGACTGCAAGACGACTTCTGGACCGCGGCGTGTCGATGGTCCTCCGCCCGTGCATCGATGGTGAAGACTCGCCGGCGCCTCCGCTGTACGTGATGTCCTCGTCTTGGCCGGCGAGTTCTGGTTCTGAGCGATTGTCATCCACGTCCCGAGGCGGGTTCGAGGCAGCGCGAGTCGCGCGATCGACGAGAGCGCGCCGGGCGGAGGTTGCGCCTGGCGACGAGGTGAGGTTCCACTACACGCGGCCAGTGCAACGCTCGCCGACGCCATCAACGCGAGCATGAGCCTCGTGACCAACCGTATCCGTGTGAAGTCAGGCGACATCCAGCCTCTCCTCGACGGTCGTTCCGCACCTGGCTGGTTGGACGGTGGATCGGACGACCGCATCGACCATGCGGCACGAGGTACGAAAGCGAAGCGGAGCGCACCGGAGCCCGCGCCGCGGAAATTGCGGGTTTGCCCTGAAGCCGCGCCTTGCGGCATGCCGGAGGATGTGCGCATGCGCCGCAGGGTTCTCGATGTGGACGATCATCCCGGCTTCCGCGCGTCGGTGCGGGAGTTGCTTGCCGGCGGACCCTTCGAGGTCGTGGCGGAGGCCGGCGATGGACCCGCTGCCCTCGAAGCCTTCGACCACGAGCGCCCGGACGTGGTGCTGCTCGACATCGCGCTCCCCAGCACCGACGGCTTCGCCGTCGCCCAGACCCTGGCCGCGCGGAGACACCCCGGCGGTCGTTCTTGTCTCCACGCGCGACGCCTCCGACTACGGCCGCGCATCGGCGCCGCGCCGGTCCGCGGGTTCCTGCAGAAGGGGGCGCTGTCCGTCAGCTCCCTGGAGGCGCTCGTGCGATGACCCTCCGAGTCCGCCTCGCCATCCTGTCCTGCTCGGAGCGGCCGCGGTCGTCGCGGCGGAGTGGGTGTCGCTCCGCGGCTACGCCTGGATCGATTCCGGAAATGTCGCCGGCCAGCTCATCCACGACGCGCTGCCGCCGGTCGCCGCGATCACCGCCGGCGTCATTGCCACGGCGGCGCGCCCCGAGTCTCGCGTCGGTCTGTGGCTGTGGCTGTCGGGGTCCTCACCGTCACCGGCAACTTCGGCAACCTCCTGGTGCCGGGGCTCAGCCAATTGGCGATCGGGCTGGCGGACCTCTTCATCGACCGGATCGGCATCACGATCCTGACCTACGTCACGGGATACCTGCAGGGCCGTCGGTTCGCTGGCTGGCGGTGATCGCGACCACGCAGATCGTGGTCATCGGCCTCCTGACCACTGCCTACCTCGACCCGGCCAGTTGCGATCCGGGCATCGTCCGCGAATCCCTTCTCTTCATCACCGACGAGTCGGTCGCTGATGGCATCCTCTTGCGGGGCACGTATCGGGTGGCCTTCTCTGGATCACCTTCGCGGCGTTCGTCGTTCGGCGCTTCTGGCGTGGAACGCTGGCCGTCGCCGCCTCGACGCGGTCTGGGTGGTCGGCGTGCTCCTCGCGGCCTCCGGCCTTGCATCGGTGACGATCGCGACCCTCGCGGGCGACGAGGCCCAGTCGACGTACGATTTCTGGATCGGCTGGGCGGTGGCTATGGCGCCGCCCGTCATCTTCCTCGTGGGCCTGCTCCGCCAGCGGCTCGATCGGGCCGGCATCGCGGGGTTCGTCGAGGAGGTCGCCGGCGGCGTGTCCGTCGGCGAGTTGCGGGATGCGTTCGCGCGGCTCGTGGGTGACCCCCGTCTCGTCCTCGCCTTCCCCCTCGAGGGCGGCGGGTACGTGGATGCCGACGGCGCGGATGTCCGGCTTCCGAGCGACCATGGCGGATCGTGACCCCCATCCAACGCGACGGGCACGCCGTGGCGATCGTCGTCCACGATGAGGCCCTGCAGACCGATCCTTCCCTTCTGCGGGCGGCCGGCGCCGCCGCCGGCCTGGCGCTCGAGAACGAACGGCTCACGGCCGAGGTCCGTGCTCGCCTCGATGCGGTTCGCTCCTCTCGCGCGCGCTTGGTCGAGGCGGCCGACGCGGAGCGGGTGCGCATCGAGCGGATGCTCCACGACGGGGCCCAGCAACGACTGGTCGCACTCGCGATCCGCATCCGGAGCATGGCCGGGGGCACGCAGGATCCGGCGACTCGGCAGCGGCTGGACGCCCTGGGCTCCGAGCTCGACGACGCGCTTGGCGAGTTGCGGGAGCTGGCACGCGGCATCCATCCCGCGGTGCTCGTACAGGCCGGGCTCGGGGCGGCGCTGGCGGCCCTCGCCCAGCGCAGCCCGATCCCGGTGGTCCTCGACGTGCCGGAGCTCCGCTTTCCGCCGGCCGTCGAGTCGACCGCCTACTACGTGGCGGCTGAGGCCTTGACCAACGCGGCCCGGCATGCGCGGGCCACCTTGGTGACGATCTCGGTCCGGACGACCGGAGACACCCTCGGGATGAGGGTCCTCGACGACGGCGTCGGCGGCGCAGATCCCCGGCAGGGCTCGGGCCTGGCCGGGCTCGCGGACCGGGTGGCGGCGATGTCCGGCTCGCTCCAAGTCCAGGCCGGCCCCGAGGGCGGCACGCTCGTCGAGGTCAGCCTGCCGATCGGTCGCGAGATGGTCAACAAAGTCCTGCCATGAGAATCGTGCTGGCGGAGGACTCCGACCTGCTGCGCGAGAGCCTGGGGGCGGCCCTCCGTCATCACGGAGTCGACGTCGCGGGCATGGTCTCTGATGAGGCAGGGCTCGTCGCGGTGATGGAGCGCGAGGGCCCGGACGCCGCGATCATCGACATCCGGATGCCGCCGACCTTCACCACAGAGGGGCTCCATGCGGCGGCCGCCATCCGGGCGCAGCGACCACGCTTCCCGGTCCTGCTCCTCTCGCATCACGTCGAGGGAGGGATCGCACTCCGGCTTCTCCACGACGAGCCTGCGGGGATCGGGTATCTCCTGAAGGACCGCGTCACCCACATCGCGCAGCTCGTCGCCGCGCTCGAGCGCCTCGTCGACGGAGGATCGGTGATCGACCCCGAGGTCGTTTCGGCGCTCATCGGACGGCCCCGGCGGCCTGGGCCGCTCGACGAGCTCACCTCCCGCGAGCGCGACGTCCTTCGCCTGATGGCCGAGGGCCGGTCGAACCGTGGCATCGCACAGGAGCTGCATCTCGAAGAGAAGACCGTTGAGCATCACGTCGGCCAGGTGTTCTCCAAGCTCGCCCTGGAGCCCGGCCCCCACGACCACCGTCGCGTCCTTGCGGTCGTCGCCTGGCTGAACGAGCCGTGACGGGCCTCAGCGTGAGCATGGGCGGAGACGCCCCGGCCGGAGGCTCGGCAATTCGGTGTCGCGGTCCAGCTTCGTGATTTGGATCAGATTGCCGCTGGTGTCCGGGCCATGTGTTCTCCTGGCCCGGATCGGGGCGGCGGCGGCCACCCGTCTCCTGCGGCCACCGCGGATGGCCGTCCACAAGACCGTGTCCACGCGACTGTCCGTCACCGCCCGCGGCAGCCGAGGTCGGCATCAGCCGCGGCCACCTGCACCGGCCCTGCGCCGGTACCGCGACGGCGAGACGCCGGCCGTTGGCCGGGGCCTCAAGCGACGGAGCGACCAGATCTGTCGCCGATGTCGCGACTCATGACATGGCGCGCCCGGAGGGTGTTGGACGCGCGTTAGCAACCGGACGAATAACGCGAGTACCCGACATCCTCTGGGAGGGTGACCTCATGCGATGAGATCTCAGCGCTGTGGCGCTGGGACGACGACAGACAACTTGGCCCCGGTCGTGAAGTCGAGGACGACGAGCGCCGACGCCTGGCTTGGGCAGGGCGTCGCCGGGGGCGATGCGAGACAGGTTGACGGGTCAGCGAACGCGCCGGAGAACGTCAGCGCCCAGACGAACGCCTGCGGATCCACGCCGGCGGTGGAGGTGTATGTCGCCAGCCGACCGATGGTGGCAGTCTGGATGGCGACCGTTCCTTCGGCCCGGTCGGCGAGGAGCCGAGCGCCGGCCTCGATCGCAGCCACGCTCGTCAGGCCGGCAGTCGGCAACGGCGCGATGCTGGGGCTCGGCATCGCGCATTCTGGAACTGGACCGAGCACGGGCTGATGGCCCTCCTCGACCAGAGCGTCCCACACGAGCAGCCACGCCGGCCCGGCGGCCCCGTCCTCGGTGCGCTGGTCGACGGTCTGGCCACTCGCCGTCACGAGACGCACCGCCCACGGCAACGGTGGGGTGCCCGGGTCGCCTGGCGCGACCGTCACGGTCTGGTCGCAGTCGACGTGGCCGACGACGGAATCGCCGATGGCGACCTGGAGCGTGCCCCACGAGCTCCGGTCGTCGACCGTGAGGACGTACGGGGCAGGCGTCGGTCCGGAGGCGACCGGTGTCCCCCCCGGGGGACCGCTGCAGCCAGCGATTGAGGACTGCAGCAGGAGCGCAGCCGCCGCAACCAGGTGGCGCCTTCTCATCGGGTCCAACAACCCTCTCATCTTGCTCCCCTGGGCCCGGTCAGCCGGCGGGGCCTCGGGTCACGGCCCCCGACGCCGGGTCGACGCAGAGGTACATGACGGAGCCGTAGGAGACGCCGCTGCTCTCCGTGACGGTCCCCTCCATCTTGACCTCCCACGCCGCGCCGCACGCGGTGTCGTTGGTGATGCCGAGGTCCGTCTCGCGCACGTCCGACAGCGTGATGCCCGTCCCGTGCGCCTCGGCGAAGTAGTCGCGCGCGGCCTGCCCGGCCCGCGCCTCGTCGATCGCGGCGTCGTCGCACGGCTTCGACGGGTCCGCAATGAACGTCGGCCTGCCGGTCGTCGGCGGCCCGGACCAGAGTTGGAGCCGCCCGCACGCGAGGTCGGCGCTGGTGGCCTTGCCGGAGGTGCTGGAGATGTCGTCGCTCGCCGACACCGTCATCGAGGCCAGCACCCGGCCGCCCGCCGAGCGCGCCTCCACGGACCACGGCTTCGCGGACAGCGTCCCTGGGGCCCAGTCCTGGGTCGCACCCGGGGCGACGGTGCCGATCTCATGGCCGCCGACATAGACTGTCACGGGGACGGTGAGCCCGTTGGCGAGGCTGACGCCGTAGGTGGCAGCGGAGGCGGACGGCGCCGGCAACGCGGTCGCGGCAGTCGGCCCGGCGCAACCGGCGACGAGCAGCGCGGCTGCCGCCAGACAAAGGACTCCTCGCATGCCATCACCCCGTTCGCGGGCCGTGGCTTGATGCTCGGGGCAATCCGTCCGGACGTCAAGGCCGCTTCGGCCGTTCCGATCGCCCCTTGCGCCGCCGACCGCGAGGTCGGGGTGGTTGTCACCGATCAGATCGTGCCCAGTCGGCGCCGGAAGGCCTCGAATGTGCGACCTCGGAGGACGAAGGTCACTCGCTCGATGCCGGTCTCCCCGAGGAGATGATCGCGCACCGTTCTCAACGCGACATCTGCCGCGGTATCGATCGGAAACCCGAACGTCCCGGCGCTGATCGCTGGCATGCTGATCGTCGTCGCGCCAAGATCATCCGCCACGCGCAGGGCGCTTCGATACGCGTCCGCAAGGACATCGAGCTTGTCGCGGCCACCGAGGCCCCAGACTGGACCGACTGCGTGGATCACCCAGCGCGCGGGCAGCGCGAAAGCCCTCGTCGCAACTGCGGTTCCGGTTGGCGTGCCGGCGGGATAGCGACGTCGCATCTCGCCAGAGAGCTCGGGGCCGGCGGCCGCGCGGAGCGCCCCATCGACCCCGCCGCCATGGGCAAACGCATTGTTGGCAGCGTTCACGATGGCGTCCGCCGCGACGCGGGTAATGTCGCCGACCTGGAGGGCGAGGACCGAGCCGCCGAAGGCGCGCTCGTCGCGCACCTGATCGCTCATCGCGGGGATTCCTGCGGCGTGCAACACGTGAGGAGATGTGCGGCCGCCAGCGCCATCGGCCCGGCGCCCAACGCGAACAGGATTGGCGTGAGCGTCGACACGCCTAGGTTCGCACTTGCCCATGTCGCGACTCAGGTGTCAGATGTCGATAGTGGCGCGCCCGGAGGGATTCGAACCCCCGACACTCGGTTCCGAAGACCGATGCTCTGGTCCACTGAGCTACGGGCGCGCGGCCAAGGGATGATACCGCCGCCCGATCGTCCGGCAGGCGTCTCATGGGCGACGGGGCCGGGCGGCTGGGCGACGGGCAATCAGTGGCCAACGACGCGCGCGGGGTGGACCGGCCACCGGAACGGCGGGCCGATTTGCCGTCCGGGTCCGCGCTGCTGCACACTCGGTCGGTGCCGTACCTGTACGCGACGCCGTCGCGCCCTCGTCGCCGCGCGCGTCGCGTCCCCCGCGCCCTGTTCGCGATCGTCGCCGCCCTGGCGGTGATGCTGGTGCTGCCGGGCGCCGGGCCCCAGGGCGAGGTGCTGGAGCTCGTCGGCAAGCCGGACGCCGGGCCCGGGGTCGCCACGCCACAGCCCACGCCGGCCGCGACGCCCCCGGCGGCGGTGGTCGTGCCGACGCCCACCGCCGAACCCACGCCGACGCCGGATCCAACGCCCGCGCCGGTCGCATCCCTTACCGGCTATCAGTGGCCGATCGCGCACCCGCGCCTCACACTGCCGTTCGGGCCCACCGTTTGGGGCACCCGCGTGGTCGACGGCCAGCGCTTCCACGACGGGGTCGACCTGGCCACGTTCTGCGGCGACCGGATCACCGCCGCCCACGACGGCATCGTGATCGCGGCCGGCCGCCACTTCGACCGGGTGATGGGCTGGGTCGGCAACCTCGACCCGTACTTCAATCGCCTCAACCGCAAGCACCTGTGGCAGGAGCTGCCGATCGTGGTCGTGATCGACGACGGCAACGGGTATCGCAGCATGTACGCGCACTTCGAGCGCATCGTCGTGCAGCTCGGGCAGGACGTCCACGCAGGCCAGCTGCTGGGCTACGAGGGCGCCACGGGGCACGCGACCGGCTGCCATCTCCACTACGGCCTGTACTCGCCGCTCGAGACCGCGACGTTCCGGATCCGGGCGGACGTGGTCAAGCGGATGAAGGTGCCGAAGACCGAGATCGCGCGGATCGACCCCCTGCTGGTGTTGCCGCCCAAGCCCGGGATCAACGCTCCGAAGGGCTCGAAGCCGGGTTCCAAGCCGCCCGGACCAACCTCTCCGTAGGCGCAGGTCCGCACGCCGAGCCCGTGGACCGGCGTCGCGGCCGGGGCCTGTCGACCGTGGCCCGTCGACCGTGGCCGCAGGCTCCGCCCGGCGCCCGGTCCGGTCAGGCGATCCGGCGGTAACGACGCCCCAGAAGGAGCCAGGCCGGCAGCCGAGAGAGCGCCTCGTCGACCGATGGACCGGGCCCGCCGTCGCGTCGCTCGATGGCCAGGGCGGGCCGCTTGCCGGCACCCGGCCGGGCATCGATGCCGGTGAGGTCGATCCGGACCTCGTCGGCAACCGCATCACCAAGCTCGGCCAGCGCGGCGGCCGGCCAGTCCCCGGTCGCGGATTCGATCCGCACCTCGTGCTCGGACCGCCAGCGCGGCCGGCGAAGCAGGATCGCCCGCCAGCCCTCCGCGACGGCCGCGGTGACCGTCCCGTCGCCCGGCACCGGTTGCCGCGACAGCCGCTCGCCCCGCGCCCACAGGGCGGCCTGGTGGAGCAGCGCGTACTCGTCCAGATCGGCGAACGCTCCGAGCCGCTCGGCCGGTGACGCATCGCCGAACACCGCCCGGATCGACGAGGCGAACACGTCCGTCAGGTCGAGGTCGATCGCCCGGACCGTCCGGTGCAGGTAGACGTGCTGGTACATGAACAGCCGGGCCGTCAGGAACATCTCGAGGGCGCCGATCCCCGACTCGTACAGCGACAGCCCACGGTCGGAGACGAACGTGTACCGGCGCAGCCGCTCGGCGTCGACCGGACCCATCGACACCCCGGTCAGGTACGCGTCGCGCCGGACGTAGTCGAGGTTGTCGACGGTGAACACGCCCGAGAGCAGCGGCTGCAGGAGACGCACCCAGGCCGGCATCGAGGGGTCGGCCAGGGGCGGCTTGGAGACCAGGAACGAGACCCAGCGAGGGTCGATCGACTCGCCCTCGGCGAACCGGTCCCGCTCGGGCATCGCGCCCGGCGCGCGGCGCAGCGCGCGGATCATGGGCCCCAGCTCGCGCTCGATGATCAGCTGGGACAGATCCTCGTGGCTGAGCGACTTGGCGCCCGGGCGCCGGGGGTCGGCCGGCGCCGGGAAGGCCGACAGGACGTGGTCGTCGAAGAAGTGCGCGAACGGCCCGTGCCCGACGTCATGGAGCAGGCCCGCGATCCGGAGCGTCTCGACGACCAGCCCCTCGGACGGGGCGGGCTCGCCGGGGTGAAGCGACGCGAGCGTCGCGCGCAGGCTGGAATGGAGCGACCGGGCCCAGAGGCCCGCCTCGTGCATCACGCCCAACCCGTGGGTGAACCGCGAATGCTCGGCGGTGGGGAACACCCAGCGGGCGCTCTGGAGCTGGCTGATGCGCCGCAGGCGCTGGACCCAGGCGGTGTCGAGCAGGTCGTCCTCGGCCGCGTCCTCGGGCTGGAGGTCGGCCGCCCGGGCCTCGCCGGGGGACAGCCGTTTGGTCAGCTCGACGTAGCGATGGACGGGGTCGCTGATCAGGTTGACCGCCGCGAACCGCAGCCGGCGCCCGGATCGCGCGACAGGATCTGACGCTAGCTCACCCAGACCCGAACCGGCGTCGTCCACTTCGAGAGGTTACCCCGTCGATCTGCGGACTGGACCCGGAACCAGTACCAGTGGCCTCGTGCGCGATGCCGCAGCGTGAGCGCTGTCCTCGTCGTGTCGTTGCGGATCGTTCGCCACGTGCCGCCGTCCACGCGCAGCTGCACGTCGTACGACCGGAGCCCCGCCGTGTGCGTCTGGAGCCGGCGGTCGTGGCCCGACCAGTGGAACGTGATCGTCGTCCCGCGGTGCGACAGGCTGCCACGGTGGGCCACCGGGCGGGTGTGGTCCCTGGAGTCGACGAACACGATCGAGGCCCAGGTGCTGCCCGTGCTCGCGTTGCGGGCGAAGCCGATGCCGAGGTAGTTGTAGGCGCGGCTGAACATCAGCGCGGCGTGGGCGCTGCTCGCCTTCCACAACCCGTAGATGTAGTCGGCGGCCTCGCGGCCCCAGCGAGCGGTCGTCGTGCCGATGATCTCGCCGAACTGGAACCACTGGAGCCCGTGGTGGCTCAGGGCGCTGCCCACGTCCCCGCCCGCCGCATCGTGCGACAGCGTGTTGACCGAAGCCATCCTCTCGGCCCGGTCCGCCGCGAGGGTTGTGATCGGCGACCACGCGCGGTACGGGACCAGGCCTCTCGCGGTGCGGTCGCGGTTCATGCGGGCGAGGATGTGATCGGCCATCGACGATGCCGTGGTCGAGGAGGCCGCGGCGGGCCCTGCCGTCGATCCGAGGATGGCGCCCATCGCGACCGCCGCAAGCAGCACGAGCGCCAGGCGGCGGCGGAGGGGCGAACGCGTGCGCGGTCGTCCGGTCGGAGGCTGCGGAACGGTTGGGTCGATGACTCTTCCTCCGGTCTGCACGCCCCCGGGCTGCAGCACGTCAGCCCCCAAAGCCTACCGGACGTCACCCTTTCGCGCGGATGTCCCACTGGTCACGGAGATCGGGGGCCACCCGACCCGCTGTCGTCCCCCATGTGCCGGCTCGGGCGGGGACGGATCGCCGGCCGGACCGCTACCGACGGACCCCGGGACCGGGCCGGGCCCGGGGCTCCTGGTAGCGCGCGGCCGCCCGGAGCAGCGTCGCCGCGACGTCGACGCGCAGCGACTCCGGTGCGATCACCTCGACCTCGTCACCCCACGACAGGATCCACAGCCGGATCTCGATCGTGCCGGCGACCGTCGCCCGCCACTCGAGCGATCCGTCGGCCAGCTCCGCGATCTGCTGGCTCGGGTGCCAGGTTGCCTCGCCGACCCTGGCGCTGACGGACGGCGCGAAGCGCAGCACGACCTCGGTCTCGGGCTGGTCCGCGATGATGTCCCACGCCCGGCGGAGGGTGGTCGCCAGCGCACCGCCGTCGGGAGCCTCGAAGGTGCGCGGGGTGACGGAGAGATCCAGGATCCGTTCCACCTTGAACGTCCGGATCGCGTCGCGCGTCTCGTCGTGGCCGATCAGGTACAGGGCGTGCGTGGCCAGCGACGGCTCCAGCAGGTAGGGGCGGACCTCGGCCCAGCGCGGCTCCCGCTCGGTGCCGTCGTAGCGCGCCGGGACGTACCGGAAGCGGACGACCCGGCGCTCGGCCCACGCCCGGGTCAGGTCCTCGACGTGCCGGTTGAACCCCTCGTCGATCCGCCGCTGGGCGAGGTCGTCGAGCGTGCGCTCCACGTGCTCGCGGAGCGCGTCGGGCAACCCCTCCTCGAGCTTCTCGAATGCCGACGCGAGGTTGGGCTCGTACTTGTCGGCGTAGCGGGTGACCAGGCGCGCGGAGAGGAACACGGCCATCGCCTCGGGCAGGGTCAGCCGCAGGGGCGGCAGGAACGCACCCGGCTGCACGCCCCAGCGCCCGTTCTCGCTCCACAGGGGAACCTGCATCTCGGTCTCGAGCGCCTTGAGGTCGCGATAGACCGTCCGCGTGGCCATGCCCGTCCGGCGCGCGATCTCGCTCGGCCTGACGCCCGCCTCGCCGTGGGCGTGGAGCACGCGGAGCACGCTCAACAGGCGGGCCAGGCGGTCGCGCTTGCCCTCGATCCGCTCCCCATCCTCGGCGTCGACGGCGCGCTTCGATCCGGTCACGGCGCGACTCAGCGGCCCGGCGGCGTGATGGTGATCGGCCGGCCGCGATCCACGGCCGTCAGCCGGAACCGGACGGTGGCCAGCAGGGCATCTTCGGCGAGACCGCCGGCGGGCCCCGTCACGCGACCGTCGACCTGGCCCAGCTCCTCGTCCGCGAACACCCAGTAGTCGAGGTCGGCGCGCCAGCGGGAGATGTCCGTCTGGCCGATGAGCAGGCCGATCTCGGGCAGCGCCTGGCGCAGCGTGTCGCCGTCGATCGTGATCCGGCAGTGGCGCGCCCGGGCGCCCTCGACGTAGGCGAGCCCCCGGTCCTCGGCAACCGACCGGTTGGCGTCGGTGAGCGCGACCATGACGAGCTGGCGGTCGAGATCGGTGCCCGCGACGTCGGAGACCGTGACCGGCACCCAGTCGGTGCCCGGGCGCCGGCGCCAGGCCTGCGCACCCACCCGGGTGACCCCGAGCTGGCCGAACAGCTGCCCCGTGGCGGCGAACCCCGTCCAGCGGACATCGGTCTGGTTCCTGACGCCCTCGATGGACACCTGTCCGGTCCGCCGGTCGTCGATGGCGGCATCCATCCGGAGCTCGAGGTGCGCGGTCGTACCGGCGACCAGCGCGCCGTTGCAGTCCGGCGGATCGAGGTTCGGATCGGTGGGCCCGAAGCGCGAGGTGATCGCGGGCCGGTCGCCCAGGGCCAGCTCGTTGACGAGCGCGGTGGCCGCGAACGTCGAGCCCGTCGCGAGCACCATCAGCAGGCCCAGGCCGCCGCCGAGGATGAGCCGGCGACGCCGGATCGCCGTCTCTCCCAGCCGGCGTCGGGCGATCCCGAGGCCGGCGAACAGCGCGGTGGCGATCAGGGCGAGCAGCCATGGGTACGCCGATTCGGCCGACGGCAACAGGGTCGGCGGGCCGAGCGCCGGAAGCTGCGAGATGACGCTCGCGATGGACGGGAGCAGGAGCAGCGCTGCGCCGAGCGCGAGCCAGGCGATCGCCGCGAACGCCCGATCCCCGCGCGTGACCGGCGGCCAGGCGACCGATGCCAGGGCGACCAGGATGGGCCCGACGGCGGCGAGGCTGACCGCGAGGTCGGCCGGACCGCCGGGATGGTAGCTGGCCAGCAGGAGCAGGAACACGACGAACCAGAGCGCCGACAGCGCGGCCCCCAGGATCCGCAGCTCGATCGTCCGCACGCGCACGATGCGGAGTCTACCGATCCCGCGCCGGCGCCCCCGGGCTGCTCGCGCAGCCCGGGTCGCTGCCTCGTCCGGAGCGCCCGGGCAGCGCCGGCATCGGGGATCGCGGGAGCACCCGTGCGCCTCCTTGCGCCCCGCCGTCCCGGGCCCCCCGCCCGGGGCGCCCGCAAAGTACCCGCACACCCGGGACTCCCGGGTCATCGTTGATGCGGACCTTCGCACCCCATAGTGAGCGCACCGCACCACGGTGCAGTACCCGAAACCGAACAATCCCGGCTGCGACGGTCCCTCCCTCCTCCCGTCGCAGCCAACTGCCCACCGAAGCGACGCCGACCTCCTCCCGGCGTCGCTTCGGCCGTTCACGCGGATCGCACGTCGGGCGGAGTCCGAGACGTCGGGCGGAGTCGGGCGGAGTCCGGCGCCTCGCGCCCGGTACACTGCGGCCGGGCCAACCGAGGAGGAGACCATCAAGATGCGAACCGTGAAGGGGCTGACTGCCCTCACCGCCGTCGCCATGTTCGCCGTTGCGTGCTCGAGCGGCGGATCCACGCCGACGCCGCCGCCGGCCACCCCGGTCCCGACCGAGGCACCGCAGGCCACCCCGGTCCCGACCGAGGCACCGACCCCCACGCCGACCCCCGACGCGTGCGCGCCGGAGAACCTGGCTCTCGTGACCGCCGGCACGCTGACCATCGGCACCGACAACCCCGCCTATTCTCCGTACTTCCTGCCGCGCGACGGCGGCAACACTCCGCCATGGGACACGGAGTACTCGGGCGACCCCACCACCGGGACGGGGTTCGAGAGCGCGGTGGCCTACGCGGTCGCGGGCCAGCTCGGCTTCACCAACGATCAGGTGACCTGGATCCCGGTGAAGTTCGACAACTCCTACGCCCCGGGGCCGAAGCCGTTCGATCTCTACCTCGCGCAGGTGTCGTACAAGCCGGAGCGGGCGCAGACCGCGGACCTGTCCGACGGCTACTACTCGCTCAACCAGTCCCTGGTCGCCGTCGGTGGGTCGCCGATCGCCTCGGTCACCTCGATCGCCGGGCTCAAGTCGTTCCAGTTCGGCGCCCAGGCGGGCACGACCAGCTACGACACGATCGTCAACGTCATCCAGCCCGACAAGGAGCCGCGGGTCTACGACAGCAACGACGCGGCGATCACGGCGCTCAACAACAAGCAGATCGACGGGCTCGTGGTCGACCTGCCCACGGCGTTCTACATCACGGCCGCCCAGATGGACAACGGCGTGATCGTGGGCCAGTTCCCGCCGACCGGGGGGGAGCAGGAGCACTTCAGCATCGTGCTGGCCAAGGGAAGCTCGCTCACTCCATGCGTCAACCAGGCGCTCGCGGCCATGAAGGCTGACGGCTCGCTCGACGCGATCACCCAGGAGTGGATGTCCGACAAGGCCAACGCCCCGCTCATCCAGCCCTGACGAACCCGGGCGGACGGCGCATGTCCGCGACGCCCGGCCCGGGCCGGGCACCGGTCGATCGACGAGCGGGGTGGGCCGAGCCCGCCGCGCTCCGCTCGACGCTGGTCGCCCTGGCCAGCACGGTCGTGTTCTTCGGGTTCATCGCGTGGGTCGCGGTCAGCTCCCCGGGCTGGCCCGCGATCGAGGCGTCGTTCCTCAACGGCAGGGTGTTCGCCGCCTCCCTCCCGTCGATCGTCCGGTCGTTCGCGGTGAACGTCCAGCTGTTCCTGATCGCCGAGGTCCTGATCCTCGTGATCGGGCTCCTGATCGCCGTGCTCAGGAGCCTGCCGGGGCCGGTGTTCTTCCCGGTCCGGCTGCTCATGACGGCATACGTCGACGTGTTCCGCGCGCTGCCCGGCGTGCTGGTGATCTACATCCTCGGCTTCGGCATCCCCGGGCTCGCCCTGCCCGGCGTGCCCATCGAGCCGTTCTTCTACGCGGTGGTGGCGCTGACGCTGATCTACTCGGCCTACGTGTCCGAGGTCTACCGGGCCGGGATCGACTCGATCCATCCGAGCCAGGATGCCGCCGCTCGCTCCCTCGGGCTGAGCCGCTTCCAGTCCCTGCGCTACGTGATCGTGCCCCAGGCGATCCGGCGCGTGATCCCGCCCCTGCTCAACGACTTCATCGGCCTCCAGAAGGACACGGTGCTGGTCTCGTACATCGGGGTGGTCGAGATCTTCCGCCAGTCCTACATCAAGCAGGCCGGCAGCTTCAACTTCACGCCCTACCTGGCGACGGCCCTGGTGTTCCTCGTGGTCACGATCCCGCTCGCCCGGCTGACCGACTGGCTCCTCGCCCGGGAGAAGCGTCGCCGGACCGGTGGCTCGGGCGCCGGCGGCGCACCCCATCTCGTCGGCACGCGACGGCGCGGCATCGGCGAGGCGGGTCCGGGATGACCGCTCCCGCCCTGTCGATCGAGGGCCTGTGGAAGTCGTTCGGCAGGCTCGAGGTGCTGCGCGGCATCGACCTCGAGGTCGCCGAGCACGAGGTCATCGCGCTCATCGGGGCCTCGGGCAGCGGCAAGTCCACGCTGCTGCGGTGCATCAACCTGCTGGAGCCCATCGACGCCGGACGGATCCTGATCGAGGGTGAGGAGATCACCGCCAACGGCGTGAAGGTCGACCGGATCCGACGGCGGGTCGGGATCGTGTTCCAGTCGTTCAACCTGTTCCCGCACATGCGGGTCATCGACAACATCACGCTCGGGCCGCGCAAGGCCCTGCGACGGTCGCGAGCCGCCGCCGAAGCCGACGCCGGCGTGCTGCTCGAGCGCTTCGGGCTGGCCGACAAGGCCCGTGACTACCCCGACCGGCTCTCGGGCGGCCAGCAGCAGCGCGTCGCGATCGTCCGCGCGCTCGCCATGGAGCCCGACCTGCTGCTGCTCGACGAGGTCACCTCGGCGCTCGACCCGGAGCTCGTGGCCGAGGTGCTCAACGTGATCCGCGAGCTCGCGGCCGGCGGCATGACCATGCTCATCGCCACCCACGAGATGGGGTTCGCCCGGGACATCGCGAGCCGGGTCTGCTTCCTCGATGGCGGCACGATCCTCGAGCAGGGGCCGCCGCGCGAGATGTTCGCCGAACCCCGCGAGCCCCGGACGCGGCAGTTTCTCAACCGCATCATCGAGGCCGGGCGGCTCTAGGGGACGCCGGCGCCCGGCCGACCGGCCGCGTCGTCGCCGGCCGCGGGACGGCCGGCGGACCCTTCAGCGCGAGGGGGAAGGCGGACCCGACGGCCGACGAACCCCGTCAGCGCGAGGCGGAAGGCGGACCCGACGGCCGGCGGACCCCGTCAGCGCGAGGCGGCCGGCCCACGGCAGGCGTCCACGAAGAACGCGAACAGGCGCTCGAAGGCGGGTGGGGTGGACTCGCGCCGCTCGGGGTGGCACTGGACGGCCATCCGGAACGGGCCGGTCGCCGTCTCGAACGCCTCCACCAGGTCGCCGGCCGGGCTTGCCGCATGCGCACCGGCCACGAACCGCGGCGCGAGATCGACGGGCCGCACCGCCTGGTGGTGGTAGCTGTTCACGGTGATCACGCCACCGCCGATGTTGGTCGGCGACAGGATCCGCGCAAGGCGCGTCCCCGGCACCAGGCGGAGGCGGTGCGTCCGGGCGTCGCCCTGCTCCCAGCCGGCGCCCGCATGACCGGCGACGTCCTGGAACACCCTGCCGCCGGCGAACACGTTCATGGCCTGTAGCCCGCGGCAGATCCCCAGCACGGGGACGCCGCGCGCCTCGGCGGCCGCCCAGGCCGCGGCCTCGAGCTCGTCGCGATCGGGCTCCATCCCGCGTGACCCGTCGTTGGGCTCGCCGTACCGCGCGGGGTCGACGTCGGCGCCACCCGAGAGCAGCAGGCCGTCCATCGCCTCGAAGGCGCGCTTCCGCTCCTGCGACGATGCCGTCGCGTCCAGCGGCACCGCCGTCGCGCCGTGCCGTGCGACGCTCTCGAGGTACAGCGCGTTCTTGCGGGCGGCCACGTCGGGCGCCGCCTGGCGGGCGGCGACCTGGAGCGTGACCACGATCCGCGGAGCCGCACCGGCCGGGTGGGACATGGATGCAGGATAGCCGCCGCCGTGCCGGGGCCGTCGACCCGGAGCTACGGCGTGGGGCTCGCCTCGAGGCTCGGGTCGGGCTCGTATCCCTCGTCGTCGGGCGAGGGCGTGACCTCGATGCCCGTCTCGCCATCGTCGGGCGGCGGCACGTACTCCTGGCCGGGCATGATCCGCAGCACCCAGCCAACCTCGAGGCGGTCCGGAGCGTAGCGCACCGACTCCGGGTCGAGGGACGGATAGCTGTCCCGGTTCCAGTAGGCGATGCTCCGGCCGGTGGTCTTGAACCGGTGGGCGAGCGAGGTCAGCGTGTCGTTTCGACGGACCGTGTAGAGCGCGAAGGTCGGCCCGGGCGTCGGGGTCGGCGGGCCCGGCGTCGGAGTCGGCGTCGGCGACGCGGTGGGTGCCGGCGTGGGGGTCGCCGCCGGGGACGGGGTCGGGCGGACCGCCGCGGGCAGGCAGCCCACGACGGCGATCGCCGCGGCGACCAGCCATGACGCGAGCAGCAGCCGGCGGGTCACGACCGGTCGTTGCACGCCGGGCGCCGCCGCTCGGGGGGAGCGCGGCACCCCGTTCGTGCGAGCCGTCGGAGACGTCGGACCCGCGATCATGGCCGGCCTACGCCGGATCCGGCTCCATCGGCGCTCCCGGACCGTCCGGGTCGTCCTGCGGCGCGCCTGGCTCCAACCGCGCTCCGGGGCTCGGCGGGTCGACCGGCGTCGGCTCGGAGAGCGTGAACTCGCCCGCGAGCGCGAGCCCCTCGGCTGCCGTCGCCACGCGTCCCCGGCCGCGCCGCTTGGCGACGAAGCACGCTCGGTCCGCGGCCAGCAGCACGTCCTCCATCCGCTGGCCGTCGGTCGGGTAGGACGCGGTTCCGATCGATGCCCCGATCGAGACACCCTCCCCGCTCCAGGCCGAGCCCTCGGCGCCCACCCCGGCGACCGCGGCCAGGATCCGGTCGGCCACGACTCGCAGCCCGTGACCGTCGCTGCCGGGCAGGATCACGGCGAACTCGTCGCCACCGTAGCGGTAGACGCCGTCCGACTCCCGATGCGCGGCCGATCGGATCGCCGCCGCGATCTCGCGCAGCAGGCGATCACCCGCCTGGTGCCCCAGCGTGTCGTTGACCAGCTTGAAGCGATCGAGATCGATCATCACCAGCCCGAACGGCTCCTGGCCGCTGACGCTCCGGGCCAGGCGATCCTTGAACGTCCGGTGGTTGAGCAGCGCCGTCAGGTCGTCGGTCCTGGCCCGGACCTCGGCGGCATGGTAGATCTCCGCGTTGCGGAGCGCGATCGACACCTGCGCCGCGAACAGCTTGACCAGCTCGAACTCCTGCTCGTCGAAGGGCGAGTCCGACGCCTGCCGCTCCAGCGTGAGCACGCCGGCCGGCCCCTGGGGCCCGATCAACGGCACGACGATCAGGCTCCCGTCCACCGGCTCCATGGGATGCGCCCGGGTGATCCGCTCGTCGCTGCGCTCGTCGGCGATCAGGACGGGCTCATTGTGCTCGATGACCCAGCTCACCATGCCACTCGCGCCTGCCTCCGGCGATCCGAGGGTCTCGGTTGCCAGCGAACCGTGCGACGTGATCGGGACGAGCCGCCCCGCGGGGCCCTCGGCGACCAGGATCCCGATGTTGTCGCACTGGACCAGTGCACCCAGCCGGTTGGTGATCTGCTGGAGGACGGCACCCTGGTCGAGCGTGGTCAGGATGGATTCCGTCGTGCGGAGGAGCTCGCGCTGGGCGAGCAGCTGGTGTTGCAGCGCCTTCGACTGGTCCCGTAGCCGCTCGGTCGAATCCGCGTTGGCCATGGCCTGGGCGGCGAACGAGGCGTAGATCACGAGCAGCCGCAGGTCGTCCTCGGTGAACTTCTGCAGGCCCTCGCTGACCAGCACCAGGACGCCAAGGCAGACGCCCTCGTGGACCATCGGTGCCAGGAGCATCGATTCGTCGAAGTCGGGCTCCGAGCCGGGGATGGTCACCGCGCGGGGATCGTCGGCCGTGTTGCCCACCAGCTGCGGCACGCGGTACCTGGCCACCCAGCCGGTGATCCCCTCACCCACGGCCACCCTGAGACTCTCGACGGTCTCGGTCGAGTAGAACTCGCCCTCGCCGAGCGTCGCGACCGGGAACAGCTCGTCGCCCTGGACCCGGTACACGCGGACGTTCTGGTAGTCGATCAGCTGGCGCAGCTCGGTGGCGATCGCGTGGCCGATCTCGTGCACGCCGGTCAGTCCCGAGAGCCGTGCGCCCAGCCGCTGGATGGACTGGAGCTGGGCCGCCCAGGCCGCCATGCGGCCGAAGGTCCGGGCGGAGCGCACCGCGATCGCCGCATCGCCCGCGAGCGCCTCGGCGCCATCGAGGTCGGCCGTTCGCCAGCGGTGGGGCCGGTCGTGGGCGAGGTACAGCATCCCGTGCAGGTCGTGCCCGTCGACGAGCGGGGTGGCGAGCAGCGTATCGACGCCCTCCTGGATCGCCGCCGCCCGGACCGGGTTGGCCGCCCTCGGCGCATCCGGTCCGAGAAGCAGCATCGGCCGGCGCGGAGGAAGCTCGAGCTGGAGGTGTCGCTCCGTCTCGAGCGCGCGAACCGTCGCCATGAACGCCTCGGAGAATCCGCTCGCCCCCGGCGTGGAGATCCGCCCGTCGGCATCCCGGAGCACGACGCCGACCCGGTCGGCGCCGAACAGGATCCGGGCGTGGTCGCCGAGGTCGCGGACCACGTCGCCCACGTCGAGCCGGGACGTGAGGTCGGTCGCCACTCGCCGGAGCGCCTCGGATCGGCGCAGGCGGCTGGTGGCCTGCTCCGCGGCGCTCGATCCCCGGATCAGCACCCCCAGGGTGCGGGCGATCGCCAGGGACAGGCGCCGACCGTCGTCCGGTCCGAGCTCGACCGCTCCCGCGATGACGAGGACGCCCCAGGCGATGTCGCCGCCGGGGATCCGGACGATGAGCTCGTCGGTCCCGGTGCCCAGCAGGGGGGCGGGAGCGCTGGCCCCGGGTCGCACGTGGACGGGTTCCGGTGACTCGAGCGCCTGGGCGAACAGGCTCCACCCGCTCGGCAGGACGCGCCCTGCGGTGACGCCCGGCCCCTCCGCGTCGACGGCCCGCGGGACCAGGCCGCCCGGCCGCCGCTCCCAGATCCCGACCAGGGCCGCGCCGGTGGTCAGGCGGATCCGACGGCAGGCCTCCTCGAGCGCCGGATCGAGGCCGCTCGGAAAGGAGGCGATCTCGGCCAGGTCGGCGAGCAGGTCGAGCCCCGCGGGCAATTCGGTGAGCGTCGGTGTGGCCGCCGGGTCGCGGCGTGGAGCCCGGCCGATGGGCTGGGCGTCGGCGGCGACGGATCCGACCGAGGACGCGGCGGTCAGGAACCGCTCGAGGTCCACCATCCGATAGCGGCGGTCGCCGCGCTCGTTGATGCGGTAGTAGTGCAGGCGACCGGCGTCGCTCCAGGCCCTGACCGTGTTCGGGTGGACGCCCAGCACGCGCGCCGCCTTGGTGACCGACAGGGTCGCGTCACCCGGGCGCACGATCCGGTTCGTGGGCGCTGAGATGTGGGATTTGGCAAGCATCTCGAATCCGCCCGACTGTCCCGCGCTTCACAGCAATTGACAATAGGACGAAGGTCTCATTCGCGCGTGCGAAGCCGTCGGCACCCGGGTCCGGGCCTCGAACCCGCGACCCCCGAACCGTTGACCGGGCCGGTCGTCTCAGTCGGACGGCGGGGTGTGCCGCCCGGAGGTCGCCCGCACGTAGACGAGCGTCGCGGCGACCGTCAGGGCTGCGATCGCGGCGACGACGACGAGCGCGGCGAGCGGATCGCCGACGAGGCCCGGTCCCTGGCCCGAGCTGCGCGGGTCGCCCACGCCCGGCTGGCTTGGCCCCGGCGTCGCGGCTGCGGCGAGCGCCGGCAGGATTGCCAGGATGCCGATGGCGGCACCCAGCGCCAGCAGCAGCGCGGCCGAGGTCGACGCCGCCACGTGCCGCACCCGGCCAGCCGGCGGCGGGCACGGCCGCCGGGCGACGCGCACCAGCGGCCGGCCATCACGCGAGCGCATCGATGACGCCCCACCCCAGCCCCCCGACCAGCGAGACGATGCCCGCAGCAAGCAGGACGGCGGCTGCGCGCGTCGTTGACCGGTGATCGACCGCGAGCACCCGCATCGCCTCGTCGCGCTCGAGCGTGGTCAGGATCAGGGGTCGTCCGAGACCGGGGACGAGCGTGGCGCCACGCTCCGGGTCATCGATCGGGACGCCCATCGCCACCGCGTGGTCGACGCTGCTCACCTGCTCGATGCGCAGCCGGACCGGCGTGGCCGGCGGGGTGCCGGGTGCGACGCGGTCAGGGACGTCGGCTGCGGTGCCCACCGACTCACGGACGATCACCACGAGGCCGGCATCGAGGTGGCCGGCGTCGATCGCCACGCGGTCCAGGCCGTCGACGATCTCGAACGCCGTCGACTCCCGGCGTTCGTCGATCACCGACCAGCCCGTCGACGAGCGGGTCTCGAGGCGCGTCCGGCGGAACACCAGCGGGCGGTGATGCTCGTCCTCGAACTCCTCGTCGGCGTCGATGCGGCCGCTGACGCCGACGTATCGCGGGCCACCCGAGAGCGCGAGCTGCCTCGCCTGCGCCACCGGGACGAGGGATGTCGCAGCGAGGATGCGGCCGACCCGGGCGCCCGGGCCGAGGCGCCGCAGCAGCAGCCAGCCGGCGGCGAGCAACGCGACGCCGGCGAGCACGAGGAAGGCGGGGATCACGCGGGGGATGATAGCCGCCCGCGGTGCCCGTGCCACCGATCCGCAATCGCGGCACCCGCGGGAATCAGCAGCCCGAAGGAACCTACTCGACGCGTGGGCGTTGAGGTGATCGCCGCCGTTAGCATCGCTCGGCCCCTTCGGGCTGGAATCCACGCTACGCGGGGTCCGCGTCCGGGTCAACGGCGTTATCCACGGCACGCCACCCGATCGCCGCGGAGTTGTCCACCGTCCGTCCACCACGGTGCGGCGGCCGCTGCGGCCTTCGAGCTGGCGGGGAGCCGCCGGTCAAGCCGGCGTCCGATCCGCCGGTCAAGCCGGCGTCCAATTCGCCGGTCAGCTTCAATTCACGGAGCCGCCCGGCCGGTGCGCGGGTCCAGTGCCTGCACCTGGCCGCCGAAGCTCGTCAGCACCAGGCGACCGGCCACGAGCTCGGCCCCGGTCACGACGTCGGAATGGGCGACTCGCCATGCGACCTCGCCGTTCGCCTCGATCGCGAACGTCTCGATCTCGGCCTGGACCAGCACGTGCGGCAGGCGCGACGACGCGAGCAGGGCGACGATCGGCGATGCCGACCGGTGGGTCCAGCGCAGCGTCCCGGATCTGGCCTCGATCGCGTAGGCGTGGAAGCCGTACTTGAGCACGAGGAGGCCCTCCGAGTCCCACACCAGCCCGGCCGGCTCATCGCTGATCAGCGACGCGAGTCGGACCGTCCACGGCCCGCCCGGAGTCTCGACGCGCACCTCCGCGCGACACCGGCGATCGGGTTCCGACCCGGTCAGGTCGCCGAGGTCGGTGAGCGGCCCGCCGGCCTCGCTGAGCGCGAACACGGCGGCGGCGCCCCCGCTCCCGGCCCACCGCAGGGTGGCGCGGATACCGCCGGGAAAGGCGACCTCGGCGTGGCGCGGCTCGATGGTCATCGGAGGGTCACCCGGTCGCCCGGCGCGGTCGCCGGGGCGACCGGGCCGGCGGTCGAGATCGCGCGCGTCGTGGGTCCCGGGATCGCGTCAGGCTCCGGCGTTCTGGGACGCGGGCCGGGGACCGGCGAGCCCGGCGCCCTCGGCCAGGACATCGGCGGGCCGGCGCTCCTCGCAGATCGGCGCCACGTGCGCGTTCGAGAGCATCCGCAGCGTGGCAGGCGGCACCGGGAACACGGAGGTGGGCGTGCCCGCTGCGGCCCACACCGTCTGGAACCGGCCGAGGTCGGGATCCATGACCACGCGCACCGGCCGGCCGTGGCCGATGGGCGGGATGCCGCCGATCGAGAACCCGGTCAGCTCACGCGCCTCGTTTGCGCTTGCCCGGCGGACATCAGGCTCGCTGGTGACCGCCGCCAGTCTCGCGAGATCCACCCGGTTCGGTCCCGACACGAGGCACAGGATCGGATCGAGCGAGCCATCCTCCGCGGCCGCCACGAACACCAGCGACTTGACGATCTGCCCGAGCTCCGCACCGACCGCGGTGGCGGCCTCCTCGGCCGTGTGCGTCGACTCCGGGAACACGTGGATCTCGAGCGCGACGCCCTTGCGCGCGGCCGCATCGACGACCCGCTGGATCGGCGTGGGAAACGGCGTCTCGGGCACGGCCGGAGTCTACACGAGGGCACCCCCGACCGGCAGCGTCAAGGCCCCGGAGTACGATCCCGGGCATGGCTGAACCGTCCAATCCCCGGCTGGCCGTCGCGGCGACCGGGACGGTCCCGTCGCCCGGCTCGCGTCCGGGGCCGGCGTCGCGGCACGTGGTGGTCGTGGCCGGCGGCGCCGCGCCGTCGCGGGCGGCGCTGGATGCCGCCTGGCCTGACTGGGACCGGGACGTCGCCCTCGTCGTCGCCGCGGATCGCGGCCTGGTGCTCGCGCACGACCTCGGTCTCCGGGCCGATGTGCTGGTGGGCGACCTCGATTCGCTCGACGCGGCGCTGGTCCATGCGGCCGAGTCGGACGGGCTGCAGGTGCTTCGGGCACGCCCGGACAAGGACGAGTCGGACACCGAGCTGGCCATCATCGAGGCGGTGCGCCTCGGCGCCGGCAGGGTGACGCTGCTGGGCGGCCTCGGTGGCCGGCGTCTGGACCATGCCCTGGCCAACATCTGGCTGCTCGCCCACCCGGCGCTCGACGGCCACGACGTCGCCCTGCTCGACGAGACGGCTCGGGTCTCGCTGCTCCGCGCCCCCGGTGTCGACGGCCGGCCGGTCACGCGCCGGCTCGACGGGCCGGTCGGGGGAACGATCTCGCTGCTGCCGTTCGGCGGCGACGTGGAGGACGTGACCACCCACGGCCTGCGGTACCCGCTGCGCGGCGAGCGGCTCGTCGTGGGCCCGGCGCGCGGCCTGTCGAACGTCCGCACGGCCCGCGCTGCGGGGGTGACCGTCGGCCGTGGCCGGCTCCTGGTCGTCGAAGCCGTCGTCGGGCCTGGCGAGCTATCCTCGCCGTCATGAGCACTCCCGAGACGGGCGACCGGGCCCCGCACCTCGAGCTTCCCGACGAGCACGGCACGATCCACCGGCTCGAGGAGCGGGCCGGGCAATGGACGGTGGTCTACTTCTACCCGCGTGACGACACGCCCGGCTGCACCGTCGAGGCATGCGGGTTCCGCGACGCCCACGACCCGATCAGCGACCAGGGCGCCGCCGTGTGGGGCATCAGCGGCGACGACGCGGCCAGCCACGCGGCGTTCCGGGCGAAGTTCGGGCTTCCGTTCACCCTGCTGTCCGATCCCGACCACGTGGCGGCCGAAGCCTGGGGCGCATGGCGCGAGAAGAAGAACTACGGACGCACGTACCTGGGGATCGCGCGCTCCAGCTACCTCGTCGATCCGGACGGGCGGATCGCCGCGGCGTGGCCCACGGTCAAGGCGGACGGCCACGCGGACCAGGTGCTCGACGCGCTGCGAGCGGCTCACCGGGCCTGACCGGGGGCGCGGTCGATGGCAGCAAGAGAGGCTTCGCCCGTGGGGGGAGACGAGCGAAGCCTCGGGCGCAAATCTAGCACAACGGTCCGTGACGTTTGATCAGGATTCGTCGCCGGCGTTGCCCATCGGCGACACCTTCAAGGGGATAGCTCCATGCGCGACGAGCCGATCATGACGCCGCCCGGAGAGGCCGCTGCGGCATCGGCGGCGACAGCCGCCACGTCACCGCATGCCTGGCGGCCGGAGCGTTTCATGCTGATCGTGGCGCACCCCGATGACGCGGACTTCGGACCAGCGGCGACGGCGGCCGCATGGATCGATGCGGGCTCGACGGGCTGGCTGGTGTGCTGCACCAGCGGTGACGCTGGAGCGGACGACTGGCAGACCGACCCGATCGAGCTCGCGCGGCTGCGCGAAGCCGAGCAGGAGGCCGCCGCAGCGATCGTCGGCTATGCCGGGGTGTCGTTCCTCCACCAGCCCGACGGCGCGTTGGCCAACGATCTCGCGCTGCGGGAGCTGCTCGTCCGGGAGATCCGGACGTTCCGGCCGGACGCGGTGCTCGCGGTCGACCCGGAGACCCTGTTCTACTCGGACGGCGGGGTCAACCACACGGACCATCGGACGGCCGGCCTGGCGGCCGTGGACGCCGTCTACCCGGCCGCCCGCAACCCGATGGCGTTCCCGTGGCTGGCGCGCGACGGCATGGCCGACCACGTGGTCCGCCGCCTGTACCTGTTCTGGACGAACCACCCGAACGCCTGGGTCGACGTGACCCACACGCTGGACCGCAAGCTGGCGGCCCTCCGGGCGCATCCCAGCCAGATCCGCCAGCCCGAACGCCTCGAGCCCCGGATCCGTGGGTGGGCAGCCGAGGAGGGAGCGACGATCGGGGCGGCGGCGGCCGAGGCGCTGCGGGTCATCGTCATCGAGGAGGACGAGGACGAGGACGACGGCGCCGCGCCTCGCGAAGCCGGCGACGCCTCGATGACACCGGGTCGGAGCGACCCGTCGAGCGGACCCGCCGACCCCGCCTGACCGCTCAGATCGCCACGGCCAGCAGGGCCGGCCGCAGGCGGCCCCAGGCGTTCCACAGGTCGGCCAGGTCGCTGGCTCGCGCGCCGAGGGCGTCGACCATCTCGCCCAATGACAGATCGCCGGCCTCATGGGTGAGCCATTCGCTTCCGGCGACCGTGGCGTGCGCAAACAGCCCGCCCAGCTCGCTCTCGCGAGGCCAGGCCCTGATCCGCATCCGATCGAGTCCTGCGTAGCCCACCGCAAGCGACAGGTCCCGGGTCGCCGGGACCCGATCGTCGGTGAACCCGCCGAGCCCGTCGTAGCGGAAGCCGAGCGCCGAGAGGGCGCCCACGATCTCACGCCGTTCGCGCATCGGGAACAGGCCCCAGAACGGATCGTCGTCGGGCAGGTCGAGGAAGCCGTCCTCGATCGCGCGGGCCGCGATCGCGTCCACCAGCTGGGCGATCCGGATCTGCCACTGGCGGCCGAGCGCGTCGTCGTCACCCGCCAGCGACGCCACCAGCCGGTCGCGCGTCGCGCGGTCGCCGTGGAGGATCCTGGTGATCACCATCTCGTCGCCGCGGTCGTGTGCCTCCTGCAGCGCGCCCGGCTCGGCGGCCGGTTCCTCGGCCGGCCCCACGCTCGCGGGCCAAGCGCCCGCCAGGGGCCAGGCCGGCTCCCCGCCGGTGGCCGATGCCGTCGTGGCTGCCGCGATCGCCGCCTCGGCCGACGGCTCCTCGCACGTCGCGAGCGCCTCGCGAGCCTCGCGGCAGGCGGCCTCGGCACCCTCCGCGCTGATCCGCGCGGCGTCGGCCTCGACGCTCAGCCGCTCCAGCCGCGGCAGGGCTGCCCGGAGCGCGGCGGAGCCGGTCTCGATGGTGCGCGCGGATTCGCGCGTCCGCGTGTTGAGCTCGTTGATCTCGTCGAGCCACTCCCGGGCTGCACGCTCGGTGGCCTCGGCACCCATGGCAGCCGCGCTGGCGGTCCGGAAGGCCCGATGGAGCGCCTCCTTGGCCGCCACCACCTCACGCGGATCCGCCTGCGCCTGGGCTCGCTCGACCCGCTCCCGGAGGGCGTCGTACTCCCGCTGGGCTTCACGCAGGGTATCGGCCGCGATGCGCGCCTGCTCCCGCGCGGAGCCGGCCACCGAGCACCGCTCCTCGACGAGCGTCCGGAGAGCGCCGCAGGGATCGGCCGACCGACCGGGCTGAGCGCCGGCCTGGCGGAGATCGGCGCCGGCAACCGGGCGCTCAGCTGACGGGCCACCGCCGGCTCCGGTTGGTGCCGGCGTGCCCACCACCAGCCCGACGGCGGATGGCGGGACCCTGGGCGGAGGCGCCTCGGTGGGTGGCCGGGGTCGCACGCCACGCCCGCTGGTCGCGTCACCGTCGGCAGCCACCTCGGGCAGGGTCGGGGCGGCGGTCCGCTCGTTGGGGACCGCCGGCTCGTTGGGGACCGCCGGCTCGTTGCTGGGCGCTGCCGTCCGCACGACGTGACCGAAACCGTTCCTCCCGTGGGAGGCCGCCGGCTCGAGAACGGCGATCGGCGCCAAGGGTTGCGGCGCAGTCGCGCCGGCCCCCGGCGATCCCGGTCGCGGGGCGGTCGCGCCGGCGCTCGGCGACCCCGGCGGTCGCGCCGGCGGCGGGCCGGGCGGCCCGGGCGGCCCGGACGAGGTCGTCGGGCGCGTCGGTGCCGGACGCTGGACGGGCGCCGATTGGACCCCCGGCTGGATCGGCACCGGGCGCTGCACGGGGATGGCCACCGTCCGCTCGGGGAGGGTGAACGGCGCGGATGGAACGGACGTTCGGACCGGACCCGGGATCGGCGCCCTGCCGGATGGCGGCGCGGGGACGACGAACGACGCCGGCGGATCGGGCCACGCGCCGTCCTCGGGCGAGCCGGGGATCGGCGGCTGGTCGCTCCGGCTGCGCGCATCGGCGAGCGTCAGGCCCTGGCGGGCGTGGATCGAGTTCGGCGCGATCGTGAGCCGGACCTCGCGCCGCTGCGTCGGCCGGGAATGGACGGCTTCAACGATCGCTGCGCCGATCGCGGCACCCAGCACGAGGCCCAGGGCCAGGAAGGCAATCTCCACGGGCGGGAGTCACTCCAGAAATCGGCATGCCAAAACGGCCGCCGCGGCGCCAGCGTAGCTGCGCCTCGGCGCTGCGTCAACCGATCGGGCGCCCCGGGCCGACCCGCCGGGAGGCTGAGACCCGTGGCGATGACGGCACCCGCGGCCGGCGCCGAGGGCCTGCGCCGATGCCCGCGCCCACCTCCCGTGAGCCGCCGCGTGGGGCGCGGCGGCTCACGCTGCGCGACACCAGATCGGTTCGGACCCCCCAAACCGGTCCCAACGGCCCATCGGATCGTGCAGTCCCCGCGCCGGCTTGGTAGATTCCGGGCGTTGGGGGCTTTCCCGCCGACATCCCCGTTTGCCGAGCTCACGCAGGAAAGGCGCGTCCGCTTCGTGACCCTCGACCAGACCCAGGAGTTCCTCGTCCAGCCGGTTGATGCTGCCTGGCTCCAGTGCAACATCGAGTGCCAGGAAGCGTGTCCGGTCGGAACCAACTGCCGCGGCTACCTCAACCTGGCCGCCGAGGGGCGGTTCGAGGAGGGCTACATCCTCGCTCGCGAGCCCAACCCGGTCGCCGCGATGTGCTCGTACGTCTGCTCCGCGCCCTGTGAGCGGGCCTGCCGCCGGGGCGACATCGACCGCCCCCTGGCGATCCGGGCCATGAAGCGCTTCCTCGTGGAGTGGCACGAAGCGTCCGGCATCCCTGACGTGATGCCGTCGATCACCGCCCGTGCCGAGCGGGTCGCGGTGATCGGCGCCGGGCCGGCCGGCCTCGCGGTCAGCCGCGAGCTCGCGATGCACGGCTACCAGGTCACCGTCTACGACAGCCTGCCCTTCGGGGGCGGGACGATGCTGATCGGCGTCCCGGCCTTCCGGCTGCCGCGGGAGGCGATCGAGATGGACGTTCGCCTGATCGAGCGGCTGGGCGTCCGATTCGTGTTCGACACGGCCATCGGCATCGACGTCACGTTCGAGGCCCTCCAGCGCGACCACGACGCGATCGCGATCACCGCGGGCGCCATGAACCCGGTCTACCTCGACGTCCCGGGCGCCGACCTCGATGGCGTGCAGTACGGCGTCGACTTCATGAAGAAGGCCAACCTCGGCCAGGAGCTCGAGGTCGGCCGAAACGTCGTCGTCATCGGCGGTGGCTACACCGCGATGGACTGCTCCCGCACGAGCCTTCGCTACGGCGCCGAGAACGTGACCATCGCCTACCGGCGAACGCGGTCCGAGCTGGTGGTCGACGAGGAGGAGCTCGGTGAGACCGAGCGCGAGGGCGTCAATCTCGAGTTCCTGGTCAGCCCGATCGAGCTGCTGGGCGAGGACGGGCACCTGACCGGCGTCCGGTTCATCCGCAACAAGCTCGGCGAGCCGGACGCCTCCGGGCGCCGCTCGCCCGTGCCCATCACGGGCTCGGAGTTCGTCGTTCCCGCCGACACCGTGATCCCGGCCGTGTCCCAGGCTGCCGACCTGAGCTTCCTGCCCGTCGAGTCCGCGTTCGAGGTCAACCGGGGACGGATCAAGGTGGACCCGGCAACCTACGCGACCAACGTCCGCGGCGTGTTCGCCTGCGGCGACTTCGTGACCGGGCCGACGACGCTCATCGAGGCTGCGGGGCACGGCAAGAAGTGCGCCTACGCGATCGACCGCTACCTGGCAGCGCGGACCGACGTGACCGTCACCCCCAACGTCAAGATCACGAGCTCCTGGCGTCACGAGATGCCCGAGTTCTACGACGTCCTGCCCCGACAGCACATCCCGATGGTCGAGCTGCCGGCGCGGATGCCGTCCACGGACCCCACGGTCAACTTCACGACTCCGGTCGAGATGGGGTATGACGGAACGGCGGCCGTGGCCGAGTCGACCCGCTGCCTGATGTGCAACTACAACATCTGGTTCGATGCGTTCCGGTGCGTGCTGTGCGGCGCCTGCGCGGACGTGTGCCCCGAGGGCGTGATCCACATGGTGGACGTGAACCAGCTCAAGACGGAGGGGCTGCTGCCCGAGGTCGAGGAGGCCTATGGCTGGTCGCAGGGAGCGGCCATGGTCCTCGACGAGGAGCGCTGCATCCGGTGTGCGCTGTGCGTCAAGCGCTGCCCCTTCGATGCCATCACCATGGAGCGGTTCGAGCTCCAGGAGATCTCGAGCGACGGCCGGCTCTACAAGGAGTCGTACCGCGACGCCCAGCTCGCCGGGACGGCCGGCGTCGCAGGAGGAGCCAGGTGAGTTTCCTCGAGCGGGTCGACCAGAGCATCAGGCGGAGCCCCGTCTGGCGCTCGATCTTCCGCAACCCGTATCCCAACGACGAGCGGTCGCGGGCGTACGCGGTGATGAACAACGTGTTCCTGCACCTGCATCCGGTGCGAGTGCGGCAGCACGCCGTGAAGTTTGCCTACACCTTCTGCCTGGGCGGCCTCAGCTTCTTCCTGTTCCTCGTGCTCACCGTGACCGGCGTGTACCTGATGTTCTTCTACATCCCGTCGGACACCCAGGCGTACTCGAACATCCTCGACATCCAGAGCCGGGTGGTGTTCGGCCTGCTCACCCGCAACATCCACCGCTGGGCCGCCCACCTGATGGTGTTCTTCGTGTTCCTGCACATGATGCGGGTCTTCTATCACGGGGCCTACAAGCCGCCGCGCGAGTTCAACTGGGTGGTGGGCGTGATCCTGCTGTTCCTCACGATCATGCTCAGCTTCACCGGCTACCTGCTGCCGTGGGACCAGATCGCCTACTGGGCGATCACCATCGGCACGAACATGGCGGGCTACGCCCCGCTGTTCAACACGCCGTCCAAGCTGCTGCTGCTGGGCGGGATCGAGGTGGGCCAGAACACCCTGCTCCGCTTCTACGTGCTCCACATCATGGTGTTCCCGCTGGTCGCCGCGATCTTCCTCGCCGTCCACTTCTGGCGGATCAGGAAAGACGGCGGGATCTCGGGGCCGCTATGACGCCCTCGATGCGTGTTGCGGCCGCGGCTCGTGACCCGCGGGAGCAGGCATGACCGACACCAGGGACCAGACCGAGAAGCGCGTCGTGCTGCCCGTCGACCCGGCGCGGCGAACCGAGATCGACAAGCAGCGGGTGCCGATGTCGGCGCGCCCCTACCGGCTGCTGGCGCTGGTCAAGCAGGACGCGGTCGTCCGGGTCCAGAAGGAGCCCGACGATACGGTCATGACCTGGCCGCACCTGCTCGCGATCGAGTTCCTGGCGGCCGCCGTGATGAGCATCCTGCTGCTCCTGATGGGCCTGTTCATCAACGCGCCGCTGGAGGATCTCGCCAACGGCAACGTCACCCCGGCCGTGGCCAAGGCGCCGTGGTACTTCCTGGGCCTCCAGGAGCTGCTCGCCTACTTCCACCCGACGGTCGCCGGCGTGCTCGTCCCCACCTTCGTCCTCGTCGGTGGGGCGCTGATCCCGTTCGTGGACCGCGGCAACATCCGCGCCACCCGCCCGTCGGAGCGCAAGACGGCCGTCGTGCTGTTCTCGCTGTTCTGCACGCTCGGGCTGTTCGTGACCTTCGTCGGGATCTTCTTCCGGGGTCCCGGCTACTCGCTCGTCATCCCGTACCTGACGTTCTTCCCGATCGGGGTGCCGGGCCTCCACTTCGCCCTGTGATCCAGAGGATGGCTGTGCCATGAGCAACTACCACGTCGAACCCGTCCATCAGCCCCAGGCGCTCACCACCGAGGCCCTCAAGACGCTGCGCCACGAGCAGGTCCAGGGGATCTCCCGGCGCGAGATCCTGCGCGGCTCGCTGGCCGCCGGCATCGGATTGTGGCTGCTCGAGGTCTCTGCCGGGACCATCGGGTTCCTGTGGCCGAACCTCGCGGGACGGTTCGGTGGCGAGGTCAAGATCGGGTCGTTCGACGACGTCAAGACGGCGAACGCCAGCCTGCCGGTGGACCAGGGCTTCCCCGCCTACTACTCGGCGGCGCGCGCGTTCGTGGTCCTGATCGACACCTCGCAGCAGCGCTTCATCCAGGGCGCCGACCCGGAAGGCGACGGCACCTCCGAGAACGTCCGTGCCCTGTACCAGCGCTGCCCGCACCTGGGCTGCAAGCCAAATCCGTGCCTCAAGAACTTCTGGCTCGAGTGCCCCTGCCACGGGTCGCGCTACGACCGGCTGGGGATCAAGGCTGCCGGGCCGCAGTACGGGCCCGCGCCGCGGAGCATGGACCGCTTCGCGACCACGGTCGACTCCGCCGGCGTGCTGACCATCAACACCGGCAAGATCACCCTCGGCCCACTGCCCGTCGCCGTCGGGCAGCCGGGGATCATCCCGCCGCGCACGCCGACCGGGTGCATCTAGGTTCGCGCCGAAACCGACTGCCGACCCACCGAGGAGACCGATGACCGACCAGCCCGGCGACCGCGAAGCCGACCAGGAGCGCCTGCCCGCCCCGCGGCCGTCGTCCGCACCGGTCCCGGCCGATCGCTTTGCCGCGCCGCCGTCGGCGCACCGCAACGACCTGACGCCCGAGCGCTCGGCCCGGATCGTCCGGCAGTCCGCCAACGCGCGCTGGGTCGGCTTCCTGGCCGTCGTGATCGTGAGCCTGTTCGTGATCGTCTACTACTTCTATGAGCTCGGCGTACCGGGCGGGCTGACCCAGCCCCGGCTCAGCGCCGAGGCGACGGCCCAGGCGGTGTCCGCCGTCGAGCGTGGCTACAACATCTACCAGGCCAACTGCGCCCGGTGCCACGGCGTCAACGGCGAGGGCAACATCGGTCCGACGCTCAACCGCCAGGACAAGCTGTTCGCCCACCTCAGCCCGGAGTACATCCGGACGATGCTCCAGGTCGGCGGCCGGTACGCGTGCGGCAACGCCAACAGCGTGATGCCCGTGTGGTCGAACACCGGGAACCCGCCAGGCCCGCTCAACTACCAGCAGATCGACGACGTGATCGCGTTCATCCGGTCGCAGAAGGGCACCGAGTATCAGATCCTCGATCCCAACCTGCGCGAACCCTCGATCGATCCGAACACGGGCAAGTCGACGTTCGAGGGCTGGGTGGACCCCGCCTACAGCCCCGCGCCCGGCGCCACGCCGTATCCGGCCTGCTGGACCGACGAGTTCACGCAGGCATCCTCGGCCCCGTCCGGCTCGCCGGGTGCGAGCGCGTCCGCGCCCACCGGCAGCGTCGTTCAGGTCTCGGCGCAGAACATCGCCTTCGAGCAATCGCAGATCTCCGCCCCGGCAGGCGCGGCGTTCACGATCCACTTCGACAACAAGGACGCCGGCACGCTCCACAACGTGGCCATCAAGGACGCGTCGGGCGCCGAGGTGTTCAAGGGCGAGATCATCACGGGTCCGGCGCAGGCGGACTACCAGGTGCCGGCCCTGACCGCCGGGACCTACACCTTCGTCTGCTCCGTCCACCCGAGCATGACCGGGACCCTCACGGTGGGGAACTAGCGCGATGGCCCAGACCGCACTCACCACCCAGCGCCTCCAGCCGCCCCCCCGACGCCGCGCGTTCTTCGGCCTGTTCGATGCCGATGGCTGGGGCTGGGCGTCGGCCAAGGCCGTGTTCTGGTTCTTCCTGATCATCATCGTGCTCGGCTACATCCCGGATCGCGCGTACTACTTCACCGTGCAGAAGACGGTCGACATCGGGCTGCTTGCCTGGTCGCCGATCAACTTCTGTCCGCCGGAGAACGAGACCGTGCCCTGCCCGGCGCCGGTCGGGGCCACCCTGCCATGGCATCCGGGCGAGACGCAGGCCTCGCTGCCGGCACCGCGCACGGACGGGGCGGGGGCGATCATCGGCCAGGTGTTCCTGTACGCGGGTGGCAGCGACGGGTCGGCGCCGGTCGCCGATACCTACGTCAACCACCTGAGCCACGGCGACAACATCGACCTGTGGGCGGCCGGTCCGGCGCTGCCCGAGGCGCGGTCCGACGCGGCCTCGGTGGTGGTCGGCAACACGCTCTACGTGATCGGCGGCCTCGGCCCGGACGGCAAGCCGACCACCACGGTGTTCTCGCTGACGGTGGCCAACGACGGGACCCTGGGCGACTGGGCGACCGAGGACGCGCTCGCCCTCCCTGCCGCACGCACCGGATCGTCCGCGGTCGCGGTATCGGACGGGATCGTCGTCATGGGCGGCAGCGATGGCTCGGCCGCGACCGATACCGTCTGGAAGAGCCAGCAGGACAGCTCGGGCAAGCTCCAGGCGTGGGCTGCGCAGACGCCGCTCGCCGAGCCCAACGTGGACGGGCTCGCCATCCACGAGGGTGACCTGATCTACGTCATCGGCGGGCGCAACGCGCAGGGTGACGTCGTCGCGACGGTCCAGCAGGGCAGCATCGGTGGCGCGCAGGCGACCGCGGCGGATCCCAACGCGATCCTCGATCCCTGGGCGACCAGCGCCCAGACGAACCTGCTGGCACCCCGGACCAACCTCGCCGGCTTCGTGGCCAACGGCTCGATCCACGTCCTGGGTGGCTCGGATGCCGGCGGCCCGAGGACCGAGGCCTGGTGGGTGACGCCGGATGTCAACGGCGCGCTGGTCGGCTGGCAGCACCTCGACGCCACCGACCTCGGCACCGGCGTCGACGGCGCGGCTGCCGTGGCCTCGGGGTCACACGCGTTCATGTTCGGCGGCGCGACCGCCACGGGGCCGACGGCCGGTGCCGCGCGGACGAACCTGGCGCCACAGCCGCCGTTCTTCCAGATCGGGATCCTGGGTGCAACCGTCCCGGCGCTCAAGCTGGAGAAGGAGATCGGGCAGCAGATCGGCTACCTCAATGCCGCCGGTGTCGGCACGGTCAACTTCGTGCTGCTGCTCCTCGTCGGCTGGGGCTTCGCCCACAAGGAGCGCGTGCGGGAGATCGTGGCCGCCCGCCGCCGGAGGCGCGGCTAGGAATCGCGGAGGGTCGCGCCGGTGGGCGCGGCCGCAGGCCTGTGGCTGGACCGACGGGGCAGCTTCCTCAGCGCGTCGCCTGGTGCATGTTCCCTGCGCGCCTGGCCGCGACGGCCGGCCACGACGACGCTCCCGTCAACCGGGCAGCTCGCCCTCACCGGGCTCGACCGGTCCGCGACGCACCGGCAGGCCCAGCCGCATCCAGCCGTCGATGCCGCCGGCCACGTTGCCGACATCGATCCAGCCGGATCCCAGGAGATACCCGGTCACCTGCATCGACCGGTTCCCCGTCGCGCAGATCACCATGACCGGCCGATCCTTGGGGATCTCGTGCAGCCGCGCCCCGAGCTGTGACATGGGGATGAACAGCGATCCCTCGACCCGGACGGACAGGAACTCGTTGCGCTCCCGGATGTCGAGCAGGACGGCGGGTCGATCCGGATCCCGCCGGCGGATGTCGGCGTAGAGCGGATCCAGGGCCGGAACGGCGGCGGGGTTCCTCATGCGGCCGGGCTCCTCCGGATGACGGGCGCCGCGGCCCGCCGGCCCGGGTGCGCGAGGCGATCGTCGATGGCGGCGAGCAGAGCGGACACGTCGACCCCCCAGGTGACGGCTGCGTCGCCGACCAGGGCGAGGTGGTGGCGGGCGCCAGCCAGGTTCCTGGCGATCCCGGTCGGGTTGCCACGAACGGCGTGCACGTACGCGGCCGCCAGCTTGATCAATCCCTGGTGCAGGGCGCGCTCGGCCAGATCGGCGGTGCCCATCCAGGCCGGCTCGAGCGCCTCGTGGGCGGCGAAGAAGTCACCCCGGGCGTACGCCGCCAGGCCCTCGTCGAAGGCGTCGCGTCGCGCCGCGAGCGGCAGCGGTCGGTAGGCCTTGTCGCGATCGCCCTGCCGGATGCGGCCGGGCGGGGGGACGTCAGGTTGGCCAGGCATCGGGCCCTGAGTGTAGCCGCAGCCCATCGACCTCGAAGCGTGCGCCAGGCAGCCGCGGTCCCGCGCCGCCCCGCCGCCGCTCAGGCCCGGGCGACGCCGTCCCCGAGGTAGGCCAGCGGCAACCGGCCGGCGAACCCGTCCTCCCGGTCGTGCCAGAAGCCGATCGCATCCTCGCCCAGCCGCCAGCACAGCCAGACCTGGCGGCCATCGGCCAGCGCCGGCAGGTCGAGCAGCCCCGTCGGGATGTCTCGGAGCAGGATGGAGCGGTCGTCGAGCCACGCGACATCTGCCTGCATCTGGTCGACGATGCCGCGCATCCGGAGCTGCAGGCGGCGAAGCTCGGCGTCGTCGTCGCCGGCGTCCGGCGCCTCGATCAGGCCCCCGAGCATCACGCTCTCGCGATCGCGGTACGCATCCCGGAGGCCGACCAGCTCCTCCCGCTGGTCGCGTAGCCTGGCCGCGATCCGCGCCAGCTCCGGGAGCAGGGCATTGGCGTCATCGGGCGTGTAGTACTGCACCACCTCCCGATTGTAACGGGGTGGCCGGCCGGGCTCGTTCGGCACGGGTCAGCACGGACCCGGCACGCCCCGTTACGCCCCGGTACGCCCCGGCACGCCCCGGCACTTGACTCTCGCGAGCACCTCGGGCATGGTCAGATCCGCCGCCAGCGATTGGCCCCAAGGACCCATGGTGCACCGATGCGCCATGCCGGATCCTGTGGACCACCCGAACGGAGGCCCCCCGCCCGCGATGCCCGTGCCGCGCCTGACTCCGCCCGCCGCCACGGTGACGCAGCCGAAACGCCGACGCGACCTGCTGCCCGCGCTCGTCGTCGCCCTGGTGGCCGCGCTCCTGCTGACCATGCTGGCGGCCGCCAGGCCCTCGCCCGCACTCGGGTCGACGATCCTCGCGACCCGCTGCGCCGGGGTCGCCGTTCGGACCCAACCGCGAACGACCGCCCACCGGGTGGCCGGGCTTCCCAAGCACGCCAGGGTCGTCGCCGTCGCGGTCGTCAGCGGCGGATCGTGGAAGACGACCTGCGCGGGCCGGACGTCCAGGGGTGCCAAGTGGTATCGGATCACGCAGGTCAACGGCAGGAGCGTGTCGTCGCTCTACGGCGTCGACTACGTGTACGCCGCGCGGAGCCTGTTCACGGTCCGCTCATACCTGCTCACGACCCTGTGCGACGGCACGCGTCTCCGGACGCGGGCGACGACCAGCGCCAGGACCAGGGTCAGGCTGTCCGCGGGGACCAGGGTCAAGGCGACCAAGGTCGTCGCCGGCGGCCGGTGGAGCGCCACCTGCGGCAGCCGCACGGTCCGGAGCGCGCAGTGGTACCGGATCACCCAGGTCAACGGCCGGAGCGTGTCGTCGCTGTACGGGGTCAGTGCCCTGTACGGGGCACGGGCGCTGTTCACGACCGGTTCGGCGCCCGCCCCGACCCCGACGCCGACGCCGACCCCGACGCCGACGCCGACCCCCACGCCTGACCCGCCCTCGCCCTACATCGAAGGGATCGACGTCAGCCACTGGCAGGGCACGATCAACTGGCCCAGGGTGGCCGCCGCCGGCAAGCAGTTCGCGTTCATCAAGGCCTCGGAGTCGACCGACTTCGTTGACAACAAGTACGCCACGAACCGGGCGCAGGCCGAAGCCAACGGGTTGCACGTCGGGGCCTATCACTTCGCGAGGCCGTGCAGCACGTCCGTCCGTCCGTGCGTCGCTCCGAGCGATCCGGTTGCCGAGGCGGATCACTTCGTCGACACGGCGCAATGGACCAGCGGCGAGCTGCTTCCCGTGCTCGACCTCGAGGATCGTGGCGGCCTGACGACGGCGGCGCTGCAGGACTGGGTCCGGTCCTTCCTCGGCCGGATCTACGACCGGACCGGGGTTCGGGCCATGATCTACGTGTCGCCCTACTTCTGGTCCTCGAACATGGGCGACACGACCTGGTTCGCGGACAACGGGTACCGGACGCTGTGGGTCGCGCACTGGACGACCGCCTCGGGCCCCACCGTCCCCGCCAACAACTGGGACGGCAACGGGTGGACGTTCTGGCAGTACACCTCGAGCGGGTCGGTCACCGGGATCAGCGGCAACGTGGATCTCGACCGCTATCGCCTCGACGACTTCGGGCCGGTGCTGATCAAGTAGGCGTGCCCCGCGAGACGGCCATGTGCGGCGCGTCCGCGTGCGGCGCGACCGGCCGAAGGAGCCCGGGCGGCATCACCTAGACTTCGGCTCACATGGACGTCACCGCCTCCGGAGGCACGAACCTCGAGCCCCATCGCCACGATCGGGCGCGGCCGGGCCCCAACCCGCTGATCGACCGCGTCCGCGCGTCGGTCATCGGCGACGATGAGGCGGTCGCGGGCCCGTACGGCATCCGGCGGGTCACCTACGCGGACTACACGGCGTCCGGCCGGAGCCTCTCGTTCATCGAGGACTACATCCGGGACGAGGTGCTGCCGCTCTACGCCAACACGCACACCGAGTCGTCGGGGACCGGGCTCCAGACGACGCGCTTCCGCGAGGAGGCACGGCGGCTGGTCCTCGAGGGCGTGGGTGGCGACCCGGGTCGCCACGCCGTCGTGTTCTGCGGCTCGGGCTCGACGGCCGCCATCAACCGGCTGGTCGACGTGCTCAACCTCCGCCTGCCGGCCGATCTCGACGATCGCTGGGACCTGCGGTCGCGGATCCCGCCGGGGCAGCGGCCGGTCGTGTTCATCGGGCCGTACGAGCACCACAGCAACGAGCTGCCGTGGCGCGAATCGATCGCGGACGTCGTGATGATCCGCGAGGACCCCGATGGCTACATCGATCTCACCCAGCTGGCCGACGAGCTCCGGCGCTTTGCCGATCGGCCGCTGCGGATCGGCTCGTTCTCGGCCGCCTCCAACGTGACCGGGATCGTCAGCGACACGTACGCGATCTCGCGCCTGCTGCACCAGCACGGCGCGCTCTCGTTGTTCGACTTCGCCGCCGCGGCGCCGTACGTCGAGATCGAGATGGATCCTCCTGGCGACCCGCTCGCCGCGAAGGACGCGGTGTTCATCAGCCCCCACAAGCTCATCGGCGGCCCGGGCACCCCGGGCGTCCTCGTCGCGCGCCGCGAGCTGTTCCGCAACCGCGTGCCGGGGATGCCGGGCGGCGGCACGGTCGCCTACGTCAACCCGGTCGAGCACGTCTACCTCTCGGACATCGAGCATCGCGAGGAGGGCGGAACCCCGGCGATCGTGGAGTCGATCCGGGCGGGGCTCGTGTTCCAGCTCAAGGCGGCGGTGGGCGTCGACGCCATCCGCCAGCGGGAATCCGACTTCATCGACCGCGCGCTCGATCGCTGGGAGGCCAACCCGTCGATCGAGATCCTGGGCAGCCACCAGGCCGAGCGGCTGTCCATCGTGTCGTTCGTGGTACGGCACGACGGGCGCTACCTGCACCACAACTTCATCGTCGCCCTGCTCAACGACCTGTTCGGGATCCAGTCCCGCGGCGGCTGCTCGTGCGCGGGGCCGTACGGCCACCGGCTGCTGGGCATCGACATCGAGACCTCGCACGAGTTCGAGCGCGAGATCTCGCGTGGCTGCGAGGGGATCAAGCCGGGCTGGGTCCGGGTCAACTTCAACTACTTCATCAGCGAGGCCGTGTTCGAGTTCCTGCTCGACGCCGTGGACCTCGTGGCGCGCGACGGCTGGCGGCTGCTTGCCGGACTACCGGTTCGAGCCCTCCAGCGGCCTGTGGCGGCACCGCGACGGACGGCCGGAGCCGCCGGCCAGCCTCCGCGACATCGCCTATCCCGACGGCGGGATGACCTGGGCCTCGCACCGTCACCACGAGCCGGAGTCGCGATTGGCGGCGTACCTCGACGAGGCGCGCGCGATCATGGCCAGGCCGCCGCGCCCGGTGGCCGCCCCCTCGGTCGACGCGGCGGAGGTCGGCCCGGACTTCGAGGCGCTGCGCTGGTTCTGGCTGCCCGAGGAGGTCGCGGTCGAGGCCGGGCGTGCGCCCGGCTGAGGGCTCCCGCACGCCGTCCGTCCTGGGGATCGACCTCGGTACCACCGAGGCGAAGGCGGCGCTGATCGGGCTTGACGGCCGGCTGCTGGGGCTGGGTCGGGCCGGGTATCCGCTCGACACCGCACCCGACGGACGCGCCGAGCAGGATCCGCGGGCGTGGTGGGCGGCGGTGATCGCGGCAACCCGCTCGATCGAGGTGGCCGCGTTCGAGGTGCTGGGGGTGTGCGCGGTCGGGCAGGGGCCGACCCTGGCGGCGGTCGACGGGGCCGGGGACCCGGTCCGGCCGGCGATCACCTGGCAGGACCGGCGGGCCGGCAACGGCGGCTTCGGGCTGCTGCCCAGGATGGCCTGGCTGGCGGGTCACGAGCCCGGGTCGATCGCCCGGGCGCGCTGGCTGATGGCGAGCTGGGACGCGCTCGGGCTGTGGCTGTCGGGCGAGGCCGCGACGTCGATCCAGGGGCACGAGACGGCGTTGGACGTGGAGGTCGTCCGGGCGGCGGGGGTGGATCCGTCGCGGTTGCCGGCCGTCCTGCCGTTCGGATCGCGGCTGGGGTCGCTTCGGCAGCGAGGCCGCGGAGGCCCTCGGACTGCCCGCCGGGACCCCGGTGATGGCCGGCGTCAACGACGGGACGGCGAGCCTCCTGGGTGCCGGGCTGCGAGCCCCGGGCGACGCCGTCGACACCGGCGGGACATCGGGCGGGCTCGGTGTCTACGCGAGCCATCCGGTGGAGCTGCCGGGCGTGTTCTGCGCGCGGGCGCCGTTGGCCGATCGGTGGGTCGTGGGTGGGGCCATGGCCGCGCTCGGGGCGTCGGTCGAGTGGCTCCGCAGCGCCGTGCTGCGCGACGAGCGTCCGCTCGACGTCCTGCTCGCGGAGGCGGCGACCCTCCCGGCCGGCGCCGGCGGCCTGGTGTTCCTGCCCTATCTCGCGGGCGAGCGGGCGCCGCTCTTCGACAAATCGGCACGCGGTGCGTTCGTCGGCCTCACCCTCGCCACCGGCCGTGGCCAGCTCGTCCGAGCCGTGCTCGAGGGGGCCGCATTCGCGATGCGCCAGCTGGCCGAGCCGCTGGCCGGCGCCGGCGTCCCGATGCACGAGCTGCGCCTCGCGGGCCGGCCGACGCCCGGCGACGTCTGGGCGCAGATCAAGGCGGACGTCCTTGGCATTCCGGCGGCGATCCCGACCGTGGGTGAGACCGCGGTCCTCGGCGCCGCCATCCTGGCGGCTGCCGGCGTCGGCGTCGTGGACGGGCTCGAGGACGGGGTGCTGGCGATGACCTCGGTCGCGCGGCGCGTCGAGCCGGATCAGTCGACGCGCTCGCGGTACGACGAGCTGTTCGCCGTCTACCAGGCGTTGTACCCGGCCCTCGCGCCCGCCATGAGCTCGCTCACGGGGTCCGCAGCGACGGAGTGATAGGATCGCGCCGAGCCTTCGGGGCAGGGTGCGATTCCCGACCGGTGGTAGGGCCCGCGGATGCGGGTCGAGCCCACGAGCGGCCGCCCGGACGATCTCCGGGCAGCTGCAGATCCGAAGCGAGACAGCGCCTGCGGGCGGGGTCTCGCCGACCGGAGCCGACGGTACAGTCCGGATGGAAGAAGGCCACGTGCCGGGACGTCCCGCTGGGACGCCGTCCCGCGCCACCTGCCCCGTTGCGCCCGGATCTGGGAAACGGAGGTGGCGATGGCGATGACCGGCGGACCCGCGACGAGTGGCGGCGCCCGGGCAGGGGCTGCGCGTGACGCGCTGCCGGTCGGCTACACGCCGGGGCCGGGCGCGGGCATCCGGATCAGCGACGTCTCCCTGACGTTCCGGGGGGCTCGCACGACGCATGCGCTCGACCGGGTCTCGATCGATATCGCGCCCCGCGAGGTGGTGGCCCTGATCGGCCCCAACGGCTGCGGCAAGAGCACGCTGCTGCGGGTGCTGGCGGGCCTCATCGCGCCCGACGATGGTTCGGTCGCCATCGATGGCAGCCCGGTGACCGGGCCCGACCCGCGGATCGGGCTCGTGTTCCAGGAGTCGCGACTGCTCGGCTGGCGCTCGGCCGAGGACAACGTCCGCCTGCCGATGGAGCTGGCAGGCTGGTCGAGGTCGCGCCAGGCCGCCCGCGCCGACGATCTGCTGGGACTGGTCGGTCTGCGCGAGTTCGCCCGCGCCCGGCCTTCGACCCTGTCCGGCGGAACGCGCCAGCGGGTCTCGATCGCACGCGCTCTCGCCCTCGAGCCCGCGGTGCTCCTGCTCGACGAGCCCTTCAGCGCCCTCGACGCGCTCACCCGAGAGCGGTTCAACGCGGAGCTGCTCAACCTGTGGCAGCGCACCGGGACGACGATCGTGCTGGTGACCCATAGCATCCCCGAGGCCGTGTTCCTCGCGGACCGGGTCGTGGTCATGTCGCCCCGACCCGGGCGCGTGGTGGCCGAGGTGCCCGTCGATCTGGCCCGGCCGCGTCGTCTCGCCGACCTCGACTCCGCCGGGGTCGCGTCCGTGGCGGGCCTCGTGCGGGCGCACCTCGTCGACACGACCGACGACCGGATCGCGATGGTCGAGGCCAGGGCGGCGGTCGCCGCCGGCGGTCGCCCCGGGACGCCTCCGCGGCACGAGGAGACGGCGCCCGGCACGCCCGCATGGTTCGACCCCTTCCGTCCCGAGGACGAGCCGTGAGCGACGTCCCCACCGCCGCTCCCGCGGGCGTCGCCCCGGGTGCCTCCGCGTCGTCGGGCGTCGCGCCACCCGCCCGGCCTCGCCGCCTGCTCGGGATCGCCTGGCCGGTGGCGGTCAGCCTCGCCGTGTTCGTCCTGCTGTGGCAGCTGGTCGTGGCCGTGTCCGGCTTCAAGTCGTTCGTCCTGCCGGGGCCGTGGACCGTGCTCGAGCGCTTCGTCTCGGCCTGGGCCGACGGCACGATGTGGCCGCACTTCGCGCAGACGCTGACCGAGGTGCTGCTGGGGTTCGCCGTGGGGGCATCGGTCGCCCTCGTGATCGGCGTCCTGCTCGCCCGCTCCCGGCTCGCCGAACGGCTGTTGAGCCCCTATCTCGTGGCCGCACAGGCGACGCCGATCCTTGCCCTCGCCCCGCTGATCGCGCTGTGGTTCGGGACCGGGCTCCTGAGCAAGCTCGTGATCACCACGCTGATCGTGTTCTTCCCGGTCACGGTGGCCACGATGGTGGGCATCAGGTCCGTCGACCCCAGGCTGCTCGAGATGGCGCGCGCCTTTCGCGCCACCAGCTGGCAGACGGTGGCCCGGATCGAGATCCCGGCCGCCCTGCCCGCCATCCTGGGCGGGATGCGCGTCGGGGTGACCCTCGCGGTGATCGGCGCCATCGTCGGGGAATGGGCCGGTGGCGAGAAGGGCCTCGGCGTGCTGATCAACATCGCCCGCGCCTCGCTGTTCGATACCCCGCTGATGTTCGCAGCGCTGGCCACGCTGGCGCTCATGGGCGTCAGCCTGTACCTGGTCATGATCGTCATCGAGCGCCGGCTGGTCGGCGACCGATGAGCGAGCCCCCAATGCCGGAGGTCCGTCAACCAGTGTCCACTCGCGCCCGTCTCGCCCGATCCTGGCCCGCCCTGATCGCGACCCTCGCGCTCACCCTGGCCGCGTGCAGCGGCGGCACCGCCACGACGTCCCCGTCTGCGTCGCTGCCGCCCTCGTCCACAGCGGTCCCGTCCTCGCCGCCCTCGCCGTCCGCCCCGGTCGCCCTCAACGTCGGCCTGGGCTACATCCCGAGCGTCCAGTTCGCGCCGTTCTACCTGGCGGACCAGGCAGGCTACTACGCCGACGCCGGGCTCGCCGTCACGCTCCAGAACGCCACGGACCCCGACCTGATCACCAAGATCGGCGCCGGGGCGGTCGACGTCGGGCTGGGCGACGGCACCTCGGTGATCCCGGCGGTCAGCCAGGGCATCCCGATCGTGTACACGGCGACGATCTATGGCACGTTCCCGTCGATCGTGGTCGCGAAGGCCGGATCGGGGATCGCCACCGCGGCAGATCTCAGGGGCCGCAAGATCGGCATCCCCGGCCGCTACGGCTCGTCGTGGATCATGCTCCAGGCGCTGCTCCAGTCGGCCGGCCTCACCCCCGACGACGTCACCATCGTCGAGTTCCCGGACTACGGCCAGGCGACGGCGCTCCAGCAGGGCGTCGTCGATGCGGCGACCGGGTTCACCAACAACGAGCCCATCCAGCTCCAGCGGGCGGGGATCGACACCGTGATCCTGACGGTCGACGCGATCACCCCGCTGCCAGGGCCCGGGCTCGTGACCGGGACAGCGACGCTCGCCGCAAAGCACGAGGCGCTCAAGGCGTTCACGGCCGCCACCCTGCGGGCGATGGACGAGATCGCGGCCGACCCGCAGCAGGGCCTGGACGCGACCTTCGCCGAGCCGTCGGGATCCGATCTCGCGACCGACCCCGACCTCCAGCGCGCGATCCTCGACGCGACGATCGCCACCTGGAAGAACACCCGCACGAACGCGGCCTACGGGGTGATCGACCGTGACGGGTGGCAGCGCTCGCTGGACTTCATGACCACGCTCGGCCTCGTGCCCCACGCGGTCACGGTGGACCAGCTGGTGGACAGCTCGCTGCTCCCGAGCTAGCGCTGGCCGCGGGGTCGCCCGGGCCGTGCCGGCGGGCCGACCGCGCCTGGACACACGTCGTAGCATCCAGCCCAGACCCGTAGGGAAGGGAGATCAGGTCATGCGCGCGTCCCTGTCCGGCACCAACGCCGTCCGGTCGATCCTGCTGTCCACCGTGGTCATCGCCTCGGGCTGCAGCTCGGCGCCGGCCGCCAGCACCGAGACCGGCGCACCACCCGAGACCGAGGACGTCGACGGCGAGACCCCCACCGGCGACGCCGGCACGGCGGACGCCACCCCCGGCACCAGCCTCACGGCGTGCGAGCTGGTCGCTCCGGCCGACATCGAGGCGGCGCTGGGCCTCGATGCCGGGACCGTCGCCCAGGGGACCCTCAAGCCGGCGCCCACCACGCTCGATCCGGTTGCCAACGAGTGCCGCTACGAGGGCCAGGATTGGGGCAGCCTCGTGGTGCAGGCCACGCCCACCAACGGAGCCAAGACCTACGCCACGGTGGTCAAGGTCTACGGTGACACGGGCGAGGCGCTCGACGTCGGCGACGGGGGCTACTGGTTCGAGAGCTCCGATCGGGGCTACTTCCTCAAGGGCTCGGTCATGGTCATCGTCCAGTTCGTGTTCATCGCGGGCGGCACCAAGTTCCGCGAGCCGTCGATCTCGCTGGGCAAGGCGCTGGTGGCGAAGGTCTAGCCGGCGCGCCCGGCGCCGCCGGATCACGAGGAACGGTTCGCGACCGGCCAGGCCCCGGGCTCAGCGCGACCGGGCGTGCGCCGTCGCCAGCGCGCGGTCCAGGCTCCGGTACGAGGCGCGAAGGAGCCGGGCGACCTCCGGCCAGTAGGTGCGACCGGCGGCCCGGGGCCCATCCGGATCCGCGCTCGCGCCCCGATCGCGCACCTCTGCCGCCAGCCCGCGCAGCCGGCCTGCCTCGACCACCGCCGACTCCGGCAGGTCGTACAGCGCCGCGTACAGGGCCGCGATCGCCTGGCCTGCTGCCTGTCCGGCCGTCTCGCCGATCTCGCGCCGGACGACCCACCAGCGCAGCTCGCGCCGGGCCACCTGGTCAAGCCGAGCGGGGGCAACCCCCAGGACCCGATAGCCGCGGGCGATGTCGGGCAGGAAGCGGTCGTACTCGTCGCGCGCCGTGCCGAAGCCGGACGCGCCTTTCGCCAGCCAGGCCGCACCCAGGATGGCTCGCGGCCAGCTCACGCCGGCCTGGGCGCGGTTGGCGAGCACGAGCAGGGCGAACAGGCGGGCGGGCTGGCGGCGGTAGTACGCCTTCCAGGCGCGCAGCTCGAGGCGAGCCAGTCGGTCCGGGTCGAAGCGGTGGCCGTCGGCCCGCGCGGGCGAGCCGGTGGCGGCGCCATCATCCACGCGCGGATCGCCGGACGTTGCCGGGTCGCTCATCGCTCAGTCATCGGCGGCGATCCTGAACACCGGGTAGCGCTCCGCGCGCGCGACCACGTCGTCGGGCCGGGAGTGCCCGAAGAACCGGACACCGCCGCGTACCTGCGCCATGAACGCCCGGAGGATCGGGCCGCGTTGCCCGGTCGGGACCTCGATCAGCCCGACACGCTCGTTCCGGCCCCGCCGGGTCAGCGTACCGACCTGCGCCGCCCGCACGTTCCCGACCCACGCCGCGTCCTCGAACGCCGCCACGATGTAACGGTCTCCGTCGACGGTGGCGATCGAGATGGGTGTGCTTCGAGGCAGCCCGCTCCGTCGACCGGTCACCGTCAGCAGATGCTGCGTGCCGACGCCGAGACCGCGCCGCAGCAGCGCCCGGTTGAGGCCGACCATCCAGCGCGGCGGGGGCGACGGTTGAGCCATGGCTCGCCATTCTAGGGATCGTCCGATCCGGGCGACCGGGTTCCTGCCATGCCATCACGCTGCGCATCGATGGCGCCTCCGGCGCCGCTCGGCGGCTCGAAATCGTCGCTCTCCAGGCGAGATCGATCCGTGTGGGAGGCTTCGTGCCCGGATCGCGTTCGCGCCGCAGCGGCGGGCTCGGATCTGCCGATCCGGACGTGATACGGTCGCGGCCGGGCCCGTAGCTCAGTGGTAGAGCAGGGGACTTTTAATCCCTTGGTCCTGGGTTCGAATCCCAGCGGGCTCACCAACCCGGTGCAGCAGTGGGCATGGGCCTGGGGCACCGCCTGGGAGGGCGATCCGCTTGGGTGGACTTTCCGAACGGGCAGCCCGCGGGTGTGAACGGTGGACCGACGCCCCGGCCACCGACTCCCTCGATGGCACTGGAGGCGTGGTCGACCGCTACGAACGTGATGCCGCGGTGCGATCTGGGGAATCGCGCACTGCCGCCTTCGATCGCCTCGAGGGGCGCCTCCTGCGCTACGACGTCTTCCCGCCGCGCGTCATGGACGCCCGCGTCTGCTCCCGGGACGGGCGACTCCACGAGAGCACGATCATCGTGCAGCGGGTCCGTCTGGGTCCATTGCGGCTGGAGTTCGCTGTCCGCGTGCTACGCGTCTGGAGCGACCGTGGCGGCGAGGCCGATGAGGCCGGCTTCAGCTACGTCACGCTGAAGGGACACCCGGAGCGAGGCGTCTCCACGTTCTCCCTCAGTCGGCCGGCGGACGCGGACAAGATCACGTTTCGCATCGATGTGCGAAGCCGGCCGGGATCCCTCCTGGCGCGAGCGGCACGGCCGTGCGCGCGGTGGTTCCAACGCCATGCCACCGAGGCTGCCCTCGGACACCTCGCGACCGATGCGGCCTGACATGAGCGAGGACGCGGGCGCGCGGCGGCCGGCATCACCGTCGCACGCGCAGGCGGCGCTGTTCGCGGCCGGCGACATCCTGCCCGACACCGCGCGGATCGGGCCCGGCGACCATCTCGAGCTCGGCGGCTGCGACCTCGTGGTCCTCGCCGAAGCGCACGGCACGCCGTTGTATGTGATCGACCTGGCCACGATCCTGGCGCGCGTTCAGGCGTTCCGGGAGGCGCTCGCCGATGCCTATCCGGGTCGCGCTCGCGTGGCCTATGCGGCGAAGGCGTACGGCGCGCCATGGCTGTTGCGGGTGCTGGCCGACGGGGGCGTCGACCTCGACGTGGTGTCGGGCGGGGAGCTCCACGCCGCCGCGCTGGCCGGCTTCCCGCGCGGCCGGATCCACCTCCACGGCAACAACAAGCGCCGCGACGAGCTCGAGCTCGCGCTGGCCGAGCGCGTGGGCAGGGTGGTGGTCGACAACCTCGACGAGATCGGGCTGCTGGCTCGGCTCGCCGCGGCGCGCGGGATGCGCCAGCCGGTCTGGCTGCGGGTCGCCCCGGGCGTCACGCCCCACACCCACCCTCACCTGGTCACCGGGGGCGCCGACACCAAGTTCGGGCTGCCGATCGAAGGCGGGGCGGCCGAGGCCGCCGTCCGTGCCGCCCTCGCCGAGCCGGCGCTCGAGCTGCGCGGGCTCCATGCCCACATCGGGTCGCTGATCGACGACGTGGCGCCGTATCGGACCAGCGTCGAGCGGTTGTTCGCGTTCGCGGCAGCGATGCGCGACGCCACGGGGTTCGAGCTGCACGAGCTCAGCCCCGGCGGTGGCTTCGGGGTTCGCTACGCGATCGACGACCCGCCCGTGTCCGCCGCCGCCCTTGCGGGACACGTGGCCATGCACGTGGCGGAGCAGGCGGAGCGGCACCGCTTCGACCTGCCCGAGCTCACGATCGAGCCCGGGCGGGCGATCGTGGCCCAGGCCGTCGTTGCCCTGTACACCGTGGGATCGATCAAGTCGGTGCCCGGCGCACGGACGTACGTCGCGATCGACGGCGGCATGGCCGACAACATCCGGCCCACGGCATATGGTGCGCGCTACTCCGCGCTGCTGGCGAACCGGGTCAGCGATGCGGACGACGGCGAGTACGCGGTCGCGGGCCGGTACTGCGAGACGGGGGACGTGCTGATCCAGGCGGCGCCCCTGCCGCGGCCGGTGCCCGGCGACCTGCTCGCGGTCCCCGTGTCGGGCGCCTACCAGCTCGCGATGGCGAGCAACTACAACCTGTCTCCGCGTCCCGCGGTGGTCGTGGTCGCCGGCGGCAGAGCGCACCTCGTCCGGCGGCGCGAGACCTACGACGATCTGCTGGCGTGCGAGATCGTGGACCTCGACCCGGCCTGACGACCGGCGTCGACCGCCCTACCGCGCCTCGATGGAGCGCTTGGACAGCCCGATGAAGAAGCCCTCGATCGCGGTCCGGGGGGCGTCGTCGGGCCGGGCCGCGGCGCCGAGGGTGACGAACAGGGGCGCGAAGTGCTCGACGGTGGGATGGGCGAACGGCATCCCCGGCGCCTTCTCCCGGAACGCGAACAGGGAGTCGAGGTCGCCCGCCGCCATCGCCTCGGCGGCCCAGCGGTCGAACTCGATGGACCACTGCGGAGCGCCGGGCTTGCCCCCGAAGTACTCGCCGATGAACGGCAGCCCGTGGGTCATGAACCCGGATCCGACGACCAGCACACCCTCATCGCGCAGCGGCGCCAGCCGCCGCCCGACCTCGAACAGGTGCCGCGGATCGAGATCGGGCATCGACATCTGGAGGACGGGGACGTCGGCGTCGGGGTACATGGCCATCAGCGGCACCCAGGCACCGTGGTCCAGGCCCCGGGTCGGGCGCTCGATGATGGGCTCGCTGGCCGGCATCCGGGCCTTGATCGACGCCGCCAGCTCCGGGGCACCGGGGGCCCGGTACTCGAGGTCGTAGTAGCGCTGCGGGAAGCCGTAGAAGTCGTAGACCAGCGGCACCGTGGTGGTCGCGCCGATGGCCATCGGCGCGGTCTGCCAGTGGGCGCTGACGATGAGGATCGCCTTCGGGCGCGGCAGGTTCCGGGCCCAGCCGGCCAGCTGCGCCATCCACAGCGGATCGTCGAGCAGCGGCGGCGCGCCGTGGCCGAGGTAGAGGGCCGGCAGCGGGCGACCGCCGGGAGCGGGTTCGGCCGGCACGGCGACGGCGGGTTCGGGACGCTGGTCGTTCATCGATCTGGCTGGGCTCCGGGTCGGGTGTGCGGAACCGTAGACGCTCCGGCCGGCACGCGCAAACGATGCCGGGCCGGAGCGGTCTCGGCGCCTCAGGCAGCGATCGCCGCGTCAGGCGGCGCGACCAGGACGAACGAGCTCTGCCAGCTCCCGCCGCTCGTCATCTGGAGACGGATGTTGAGCCAGGCCAGGGCCTCGAGCTCCCGGGCGGCCGCCAGGGAGCCGACCCGAACAGGCCGGAACCCGATGGATTCCGCCAGCCCGGCGACCGTCGCGGCTGCGCCGTCGTCATCGGTGGCGAGCAGCGCGTCAAGGGTCGTCCCGAGCGTGCCCGGGTCGGCCTGGACGCCGGCGAACAGGGTGTTGAACGCCTTGACCACGACCGAACGTGGGAGCCGCGCGGCGATGCGCTCGGCGCCGGACGGGCCGTCACCGGTCGCGAGCCCCGAGTAGTCCGGGCGCAGCGGGTTGGTGGCGTCGATGACCACCTTGTTCGCCGCCGCGTCGGCGATCCTCGCGGTCACGTCCTCGACCGCGCCGAACGGGACGGCGAGCAGCACGATCTCGGCGCCCGCCACCGCCGTCGCCAGGCTCGTCTCGGCATGCCCGCCGACCTCGCCCGCGACCTCGCGGGTCCTGGCCTCGTCCTGGGCGGCGTAGGTCACGTCGTGCCCTGCGCGCGCGAGCGAGCTGCCCAGCGCCCTGCCGACGTTCCCGGTACCGATGATGGCGACCTTCATGTCCGTTGATCCTTCCGATGCGGCGCGGTTGCGCGTCTTGACTTTTGCTGTCAGCAAACCTAGATTGCCGATAGATCGAATCTGCCACACATGTCTCCCACAGTCAAGTAGGTTGTCCGTGAACAAACAGACCGCAGCCCAGCCGACGCTCAACGTCGGTCGCGAGACCCGCCGCTGGCGCCAGAGTCGCGGGTTGACGCTCGCCCAGGTCAGCGAGCACAGCGGGCTCAACGTCGGCTACCTGAGCCAGATCGAGAACGAGAAGGCGGTGCCGTCGCTCGAGGCGCTGGCGTCGATCGCGGCCGCCCTGGACGTCCCGGCGGCATGGCTCCTGCTCGACTCGACGACCTCCCCGCGGGTGGTGCGGGCCGCCGAGCGGCCCGGGATCGAAGGGCCGGGCGGCGCCTGCATGACCGAGGTCGACGCAGGAACCTCGCGCGATGTCTGCATCCTCGAGGTCACCGCCCCACCCGGCCACGCGACCGGCGTGCATGCCCACAACGGCGACGAGCATCACGTCGTGCTGGCGGGCACCTGGCGCATGACGCAGGGTGACCACGTGGTCGAGCTGGGACCCGGCGACTATCTCGCCTGGGATCCGGCGGTGCCTCACGACGTGGAGAACATCGGCGATGCGCCAGGCCGCATCCTGATCGTGTACCCGCGCAAGGGCAGGCGCCCGGCATGAGCGAGCCGCCGTCGGGCGAGGGCTCGGTGGTCCTCGTCACCGGGGCGACCGGCCCGCTGGGCCGGATCGTGGCACGGCGGTTCGCGGCGCGGGGCGCGCGGCTGGCGTTCGTGGGCAGGGATCAGGCACGGCTCGACACCCTGGGCGCGGAGCTGGCGGCCGCGCTGGGCTCGATGCCGGACGTGGACGCGGTCGCCGCGGCGGCGGGCTGGACGAAGGTGGTGGGTGACCTCCGGGACGCGGAGGCGGCACGCGCGGTCGCGGCCACGGTGGAGGCGCGCTACGGGCGCATCGACGTCCTGCTCCACCTCATCGGCGGCTGGCGCGGCGGCACGCCGGTCGTCGAGCTCGATCCGGGCGAGATCCGGGCAATGCTCGACCAGCACCTGTGGACGACGCTCAACATCGTCCAGGCCGTGGTGCCGGGCATGGTCGCCCGCCGGTCGGGCCGCGTGGCCGCCGTGTCCTCGCCGGTCGCCGTCACGCCGCTGGCGGGCAGCGCCGCCTATTCGATCGCGAAGGCGGCCGAGGAGGTGGTGCTGCGGTCGCTCGCCCGGGAGGTCGCGGCCGACGGCGTCACCGCGAACGTGGTCGTCGTCCGGGGCATCACCACCGACAGCCATGCGCCCGACGAGCCTGCGCCGCGCAAGGCCGGCTGGGCGACACCCGAGGAGATCGCCGAGGTGCTCGCGTTCCTCGCCTCGCCGGCCGGCGCCTCGGTCAACGGCGTCCGGATCGAGCTCAACGCGGCCGGCTGATCATCGCGGCCGGCTGATCATCGCGGTCCGCCCGACCGATCCAGCCTCGCGCCGCCGCCATCCGTGGCTCCTCGCTGATCAGGAGCGACGGAGCCGTCCCAGCAGGGCTCGCGGCGACGAGCGGCTGCGCAGCCGTCGCGCGAGGATCTGCGCGAGGTCCGCGTACTCCTCCAGCCGGTTGTAGTGCTGGGCGGACACGCGCACCAGGAGCATCTCGGGGGCGCCGCCGGCGTCGATCGTGAACCGGGTCGGGAAGGCGATGATCGGCACCTCGATCCGGTGCTCGTCGTACAGCGCCGCCTGAAGCCGCTCCGCGGCCGCGACGCTGGGCGTCAGCCCGGGCAGGGGGACGGCCGCCATCGAGCCGAGCATCGCATCGGGGGACGGGACGGGCACCTCGAGGGCGCCGCACAGGAGGTCGCGGGCGCCGCGGGCGAGCGACGCGTTGGCGGCCATGAACCCGGGCCAGCCATCCTCGTCGAGACCGCCGACGTAGCGGATCGCGGCCGACAGGGCGAGGATCGCCGACGGGTCGAAGGTGCCCGTCCAGTCGAACGCGACCCGGTAGCGCGACCGGTCCCTGCGCTCGACGCTGGCCGCGTGCGACACCACCAGCGGCCGGATCCTGGGGCGAACGTCGGCGCGGACGTGGAGCACCGCCGCGCCCTTGGCGCCGCACAGCCACTTGTGCCCGTTGCCGGTCCAGTAGGCGGCGCCCAGCGTGCCCAGGTCGACCTCGATCATGCCGGGCGCGTGGGCCCCGTCGACCAGCGTGTCGACGCCGCGCCGATCGAGCTCGCGCACGAGCGCCTCGACCGGCATCACCAGCGCGGTCGGCGACGTGACGTGGCTCACCAGGGCGAGCCGCGTCCTCGGGGTGACCGCCTCGAGGTAGGCCTCGACCGCCTCGGCCGGGTCGTGGATCGGGAACGGAACGGGGACGATGATCAGGCGGGCGCCGTCGCGCTCGGCGGCCGCCCGCAGTGCGGCGAGGCTGCTGCCGTACTCGTGGTTGCCGGCGATGAGCTCGTCGCCCGGCTCGAAGCGAAGCGAGCCGAGGATGGTCGAGATCCCGGCGGTCGTGTTGGTGACGAACGCGATGCCCTCCGGGTCGCCGTGGAGGAACCGCGCCATCTCGAGGCGCACGTCGTCGAGGTGGTGCTCGAGCTCGCGATCGAGGAAGCGCACCGGCTCCTGTTCCATCCGGTCGCGCCAGGCGCGCTGCGCCTCGAGGACCGGCGTCGGGCACGCCCCGAACGAGCCGTGATTGAGGAACGAGATGCCGGGCTCGAGCAGCCACGGCGAGCGGTCGAACGTCCGGTTGGCCACCCACCGACGATAGCCGACCGGACCGCGGGCGTGGGCACGGCGGCGACGGGTCGGTGGGTCGGGCGGCAGACCCGGGGCGGTGACGAGGCGCGCGATGTCGATCCCGTCAGCGGGACGACGCCGTCCCGTCGTCGGTGGCGTCGTCGACCACCTCGCCCTCGACCCGGCGTGACGGCTCCGGCAGCCCGGTCGGCGCGCGCGGCGTGACGTTGATCACGACGCCGGGCTCGGGACGCCGCGTTCGGAGCACGCGCGACAGTCGCTCCGGGCCGGCCACGAACGGCGCGACGAATGCGAGCACGAGGACCGGGATCAGCAGGCGCACGGCCACGGGAAATCGGACGGCGAGGAAGATCCCGGCCGCGTACATCACCCAGGCCGTGAGCAGCGTCCGTGGGGGCCAGCCCGCGACGTGGAGCCGCCAGACCGGGACCAGGGCAAGCAGCCCCGCGATGAGGATGGTGAGCAGGAAGGCAGGCGACATCGCCCCGGGATCATACGCATCCCCCAGGCTCGCCACCGCGCGCCGGGCCAACCCGGACGCCCGGCGCCGCCGGTGCGCCGCGTCCTTCGCGCGTGCGCCTCGCCCGTTCCACGGCATGACGCGACAGGATGGGGGCGCCGATCACCCCGGCTACGATGGGACGCCACCCCACCGCAGGACCCGACTGTGACCGAGCGCGCCCGCAACTGGCTTGCCACCTGGGGGCCGATCCTCCCGTTGCTCCTTGCCGAGGCGACGGTCTGGGTCGGCTTCGGCGCGCTGCTGCCGGTCCTGCCGCTCTACTTCACCGAGCATGGCGTCGACCTGCCCACGCTGGGCGTGGTGGCGGCGGCCTGGCCGGCCGCGAACCTCGTCGGCGCGCCACTGTTCGGGTGGCTGGCCGACCGAACCTCGCGCAAGGCCATGATGATGGTGGGCCTCGTGCTGTCGGCGGTGTTCACCGTGGGTCCGGTGCTCCTCGTCGGCCCGCTGCCGTTCATGGCCCTCCGCGCCCTCGCCGGGCTGGCCGCCGCGATCTACGACCCGGCCGCCCGTGGGTACCTCGTGGATGCGAACCCGCCCGAGCGCCAGGGCGAGACGTTCGGCCTGTACGGCTCGGCACAGATGGGCGGCCTGATGATCGGTCCCGCCATCGGCGGGGTCGCCGCCGCGGTGACCAACCAGACGACGATCGTGTTCTGGGTGGCCGGCGCCACGCTCATCGTGTCGGCGCTGCTGATCCTCGTTCGCGTTCCCGACGTGCCGCGGCTGGCACACACCTCGGAGGAGTCGGCGCGCGAGACCGAGGCCGCCACCCGGCCGGTCGGCCTGCTCAACCTGCTGCTGGTCGCGGCGATCGCGTTCAACGTCGGGAGCTACTTCGCCGGCGGCACGTACGAGGTGGTGTGGAGCCTGTACCTGACCTCGCTCGGTGCCGGTCTCGGCGCGATCGGTCTCACCTTCCTGTCCTTCGCGCTGCCGGTGATGCTGCTGTCCCCCGTGCTCGGCCGGTTCATCGACCACCAGGGCGGCTTCCTGGCCCTGGCCGGCGGCATGGCCGGGGTGGCGATCTGCGGGCTGGCGTACCCGCTGGTCCCCGAGGTGTGGTTCGTCGTCGTGGTCGGGGTGGTGGAGGGCACGGCGTTCGCGTTCCTCTCACCGGCCCTGTTCCTGCTCGTGGCGCGCGCCTCACCGCCCGGTCGCAGCTCGACCGCCCAGGGCCTGTTCGGCGCGGCCGGCACGCTGGGCACGATCGTGGCATCGCTCGCCGCCGGGGTGCTCGCGGATGCGGACCTGCGGTACCCGTTCTACGCGACCGGGCTGGGTGCCATGACCGCGCTGCTGATCGGGCTGGCGATCGGCAGGCACCGGTTGTGGGACGCGATGCAGCCGCGGCCCGGTCCCGGGGGAAGCGTCACCGGGACCGACCGCGCCGCAGGCAGTTTTGACGGAATCGCCGATCGCGAGTAGAGTGTTAAGCCTTCGCGGGGTGGAGCAGCGGCAGCTCGTCGGGCTCATAACCCGAAGGTCAGGGGTTCGAATCCCCTCCCCGCAACCAACTCGCTTCACCTGAACCCCGGGACCGACCACCCGGGGTTCTTCCTTTTCCGGCGTTCGCGAGCGGAGCGGCGGCCGATGCCGGTCCGTCGCGCCGTGGCTCGCGCGTCGTGGCTCCCGCGCCGTGGCTCGCGCGCCGTGGCTCCCGCGCCGTGGCTCGCGTGACCGGCCCATCGAGCGAGGCCGGTGAGACGGGACGGGATCCCGGACGGGTCGTGGAAGGCCGCGTCCATCCGTACACTGCTGGGCATGGTGCAACAGCTGATCCTCGACGTCGACACCGGCACCGACGACGCCGTCGCGTTGATGCTGGCGGCCCTCCACCCGGACCTCGAGCTGCTCGGCGCGACGACCGTCAACGGCAACGTGGCCGTCGAGGCATGCACGGAGAACACGCTCCGCGTGTTCGATCACATCGGCGTCCCCGTTCCCGTGTACGAAGGGGTGGCGCGGCCCATCGCGCGCCACGATTTTCCCGTCCCGCGCGAATCGGTCCGCAGCTCGGCCGCCGTCCACGGCACCTACCTCGACATCCCGCCGGCGCGCTCCCGCAAGCAGCCCACCGGCGCCATCGAGTTCCTGGTCGAGACCTATCGTGCGGCGACCCAGCCGATCATCCTGGTGCCGGTCGGGCCGCTGTCCAACATCGCGACGGCCTTCACCGCCGAGCCGCGCATGGCCGACCTCGTGCCGGAGCTGGTGATCATGGGCGGGGCCAACGACCACGGCAACGTGACGGCCCGGGCGGAGTTCAACATCTGGGCCGATCCCGAGGCGGCGCACATCGTGCTCACCAGCGGCGTCCGCCGGATCACCCTGGTGACGCTCGACGCCACCCACCGGGCCCTCGTGTCGCTCGACGACTGCGCGCGGCTCCGCGCGCTCGGCACCCCGGCGGGTCAGGCAGCGGCCAGCTTCACCGAACGCCGGATCGGCGGCTACGACACGACCCAGCCGATGGCGCGCCCGCACGCGGCACCGGTGCACGACGCGCTGGCCGTGGCCTCGATCGTCGACCCGGCCGTGATCTCGACGAGCTTCCTCCACGTGGACGTGGAGACGCACGGCACGCTGACGGTGGGCGAGACCGTCGTGGACACCAAGGGCCGCGGATCCGGCGAGCCCAGCGTCCACGTGGCGCTCGATGCCGACGAAGGCCGGTTCGTGGCCATCCTGCTCCAGACCTTTGCGCGGACCGCCGCGGCCTGATCGGACGGGGTGTCAGTCCCAGCGGAACCGGCGCGCGGCCAGCACCGCGAGGGCCACGGCCCACCCCGCGAGCAGGAGCAGCGGCTCGGTGGCGTCGCCGGCCTGGTAGCCGAGGCCGATCGAGAGCGCCTGCGTGAGCGCGGCCGCAGGCAGGCCTTCGGCCAGCGTCGCGACGACGCCCGGCAGCCGGTCGAGCGGGACCACGATGCCGCCGAGGACGAGGAACACCAGGAACAGCAGGTTGGCGAGCGCGAGGGTCGCCTCGGCGCGCAGCGTGCCCGCCATCAGCAGCCCGAGACCCGCGAACGCGACGGTTCCCAGGACCAGCGCCGTCACGGTCAGCAGGGGCGAAACGCCCGACCCGGCCACCCAGCCCAGCCCGCCCGCCGCGATCCCGACCAGCAGCAGCATCTGCACGATCTCCACCACGATCACCGAAGCGGTCTTGGCGGCGACCACGATCGAGGCGCCTGCCGGGCTGCCGCCGAGGCGCTTGATCACGCCGTACTGGCGCTCGAACCCGGTGGAGATCGCGAGCGACACGAGCGCGGCGGCGATGACCGCGAGGCTGATCGAGCCGGGCAGCAGGCGGTCGACGGGCCGACCGGCCGCCGTGCCGCCGGTCATGTCGAAGGCGCTGAACACGAGCAGCACCCCAGCCGGGATGACGAACGTGATCAGCAGGCCCTCGCCCCGGCGGAGGACGAGCCTGAACTCGTACGTCGTCAGCGCCAACGCCATCGCGAGCCACGAGGCGGGGCGGGCAGGCGTCCCCGCGCCGGCCGGAAGGCGGGCGGCGGTCGGGTCGTCCGTCGCCCGCGCGTCGCGCGCGACCATCTCGCTCATGCCGCGCCCTCGGCCTCGGCGGCGACGTCGCTGCCCACCAGCTCGAGATAGCGCTCCTCGAGGCTCGCCGCGCCGAGCCGGAGCTCGGTCAGCAGCAGGCCACGCTCCGCGCACCAGGCGGCGAGCCCGGCCACCAGCCCGGGGTCGGGGGCGCCGGCCAGGCCCTGGAGCTCGTACGCCGCCCCGGTGCCCGCGGAGATCACTTGCGGCGTGCCGCCGCCGAGCCGGGCGGCGACGGTGGCGAGATCGGCGACATCGCCGGCCTCGAGCGCCCGTGACAGCCGGAACCGGATGCGTGGCGCCCCGGCGCCGGTCAGCTCGGCGGGCGTGCCGTAGGCGACCAGCCGGCCGCGATCGAGGACGGCCACGTGGTCGGCGAGGCGCTCGACGTCGCCCAGCTCGTGGGTCGTGAGCAGGATCGTCGTGCCGGCCGCGCGCAGCGCGGCGATCCGCTCGCGGGTCGCCTGCTTGGCAGCCGGATCCATGCCCGCGGTCGGCTCGTCGAGGACCAGCAGCTCGGGCCGCCCGAGCAATGCCAGCGCCAGGCTCAGCCGCTGTCGCTCGCCGCCCGACAGCCGCCGGTAGCGCGTGCCGGCGGCCCGCTCGAGGTCGACCGTCTCCAGCATCCGGTCGGGATCCTCGGGGTCGCGGTAGAAGCGCGCGTACAGGTGCAGCACCTCGCGCGCCGTGGTCCGGTTGTCGATCCCGCCCTCCTGGAGCATCAGCCCGATCCGCGGTCGCAGGCGGGTGCCGTCACGCGACGGCTCGAGGCCGAGCACCCGCACCGAACCGCCGTCCGGTCGCCGGTAGCCCTCGACGATCTCGACGGTCGTCGTCTTGCCGGCGCCGTTGGGGCCCAGCAACGAGAACAGCTCACCCCGGCGGACCTCGAACGAGACGCCGGTCAGGATCTCGCGGGAGCCGTAGCGCTTCCGGACGTCGACTGCGCGGACCGCGACTCCGGCATCATCGCCCGCCGTGCGGGAGCTGCGGGCCTCGGCCGTCACGGGGCGATCTTCGCGTACTGGGCGTCGAAGTCCTGCGGGCGCACCTGGCCGATCTGGATCGCGCGCAGGATGCCGTCGGCGTCGATGAAGTACGTCTGCGGCGGCGCGACCACCCGGTACGCCGCGGCCAGCGATCCGTCCGGATCGGGCACGGTCGGCCAGGTGGCGTCGAACTGGTCCAGGAACTGCTGCGCGAGCTCGGCCTGGTCCTTGTACATGACCCCGATGATCACCAGGCCGTCCTTCGGTCCGAGGGCCGCCAGCTCATCGCGGAACAGCGGGAACTCGTCCCGGCATGGCGTGCACCACGAGGCCCAGAAGTTGACCACGACCGGATGGCCACGATCGGCAGCGAGATCGACGGCCGACCCGTCGAGCGCGGTGCCGGCGATGTCGGGCGCCCGGTCGCCGGTGTGGGCCTGGGCGGGCCCGGCGCCGGCGCCCCCGCAGGTGGCGAGCAGCAACGAGGCCAGCAGTCCGACGGCCAGGGTTCGACAGTGGGTGCTGAGGTTCGTGATCGGCCTTACTTGACGGTGAGGGTGCCCGTCATGGTGTTCGGGTGGATGGTGCACACGAAGGTGTAGGTGCCCGGGGTGAGCGCGGGCACATCGTAGACCGTCGCGGCCGGGCCGGTGATCGTTGCCCCGGCGAACGCCTTGGCGTTCGAGGAATCGAGGATCTCGATGTTGTGGGGCGTGCCGGCGTCCTGGTTGTCGAACGCGATCGTGAACGGCTTGCCCGCGGGCGCCTCGATCGAGGTCTCGAGGAACTTGATCCCCTGGGCGGTCACGGTGACGTCGCCCGCCGGTGCGCTGGGTGCCGGCGTGGCCGGAGCCCCCGGCTGGCCGCTGGACGTTCCGCCACCCGCCCCACCGCCGGCCCCGGACGCGCCGGGTCCGCCGCTGGCCGCCGCGCCGCCGTTCGAGTTCGGCAGGACCCCCGAGCTCAGCAGCGCGCCACCCGCGACGAGCACCGCGAGCAGCGCGAACGTGGCGACCGGCCACACCGGCGCCCGGCCCGCGTCCAGGTGGCCCGTCTGGTCGGCCGCTTCGACGGCCACGTACTCGCGCCGCGCGTCGCGCAGCCAGCCGAGCGCGGTCACCACCACCGCCAGCGCGCCCAGCACGGCCGCCCAGCCACCGACGACCAGTCCCGCGACCAGCAGCGTCATCGCGAATGCGACCAGCAGCGGCCGGAACGACGGCGCGGGGATGTGGACGCCGGGCGGCGGCGATCCGGCCGGTGCGGCGAGCGCCCCGATGGGCACCACGGCGGTCCCGCCGCCCGCCTCGGAGGCGGCGATCCGGTCGTAGTCGCGAAGCGCCTCGCGGCCCCAGTACAGCAGCGTGACGACGAGCACGGCACCCCCGATCGCGAGCCACGGGCCACCCGAGAAGATCCCGAACACGAAGGTGAACGTGCCGAAGGCGCCCAGGATCGGCGCGAACGTGGGTCCCGGCAGATGGGTGCCGGGCGGCGGCACCGGGGTCAGCCGCCGCCTGCCGCGCCGCGTCGGACCGGCCGTCGCGTACCGGAACACCGTCCAGGTGAGGTAGAGCGCGCCCAGCGTCGCCAGCAGGATCGGGATCAGCGCGACCAGCGCCCCCCAGTCGGGGACCACGAACTGCGAGCTGAGCTCGATCAGGCTGCTCCAGAGATCCTCGATCATCGCGTGGTCGTCAGCCCTGGCGCGCGCCGCTGAACAGCACGTAGGCCATGATCGACATCGCGGCACCCAGCGCGATCAGCAGCGTGAAGCCGGCGTAGTCGACGCGGTCGGGATCGACGACGGCGGCGAAGACGAGGTAGAAGACCGCGATCCCGATGAACAGCAGGCCGACCAGCGCGACACGACGTGAGCCCATGGCCATCGATCTCCGGCGCTACAGCAGGTAGAGGATCGAGAACAGCAGGATCCAGACGACGTCCACGAAGTGCCAGTACAGCGACGTCGCCTCGACCATGTCGTGGTGGCGGGCCGAGAACTGGCCGGCCATGCCGCGGTAGAGGACCACCGAGAGCATCAGCACGCCCCCGAACACGTGCGCTCCGTGGAAGCCCGTCAGCGTGAAGTACGTGGTGCCGAAGGTGGTGGAGCCCATCGTGAGCCCCTCGTTCATCAGCACGCTGTAGTCGAACGCCTGGAGCAGCAGGAAGCCGATGCCCAGGACCACCGTGACCGCGATCGAGCGGACGAACCCGCGATGGTCGTCGCGCCGGATGGCCCGCACGCCCCACTGGCACGTGAACGAGGACGAGATCAGGACGAGGGTCGCGGGCACGATCAGGTTGAGCGCCCCCGATTCGGTGGTGACCGAGAACGGGTTGAGCAGGTGCGCGAAGGCCGACGGCGGCCAGACATGCAGCCCGCTCTCGGGGTCGATGTACGCCGCACGGATCGAGAAGTAGGCGGCGAACAGCCCCGCGAAGAACATCACCTCGCTGGTGATGAACAGCAGCATCCCGAGCACCGGGTTGCCGATCCCGCCGCTGCCGTGGGCCTCGACGGCGGTGGGCTCGTGGGTGGTCAGCGCGGTGGCGTCAGCGGTCATCGTGGCAGCCCTCAGTGCGCGGCCGGCTGGCCGTGGCGGGCATCGAACACGGGTCGCTCCGAGCGGATCTCGGGCAGGTGGTCGAAGTTGTACGGCGGCGGTGGCGACGAGGTCGCCCACTCGAGCGTGTTCGCCTCCCACGGGTCGTCACCCGCGAGCTGGCCGTTGCGCAGCGAGACCAGCACGTTCCACAGGAAGGGCAGGATGCTGGCCGCGATCGTGAAGCCGCCGATCGTGGCGACGATGTTGAGGTCGGTCCAGCCGGCGCTCGCGGAGTAGTCGGCGATCCGGCGGGGCATGCCGGCCAGGCCCAGCTGGTGCATCGGGAAGAAGGTCAGGTTGAAGCCGATGAACATGATCACGAACTGGATCTTGCCCAGGGTCTCGTTGAGCATCCGGCCGCTCATCTTGGGGAACCAGTAGTAGATGCCCGCGAACACCCCGAACACCGAGCCGCCGAACAGGACGTAGTGGAGATGGGCGACCACCCAGTACGTGTCGTGGATCGCGAAGTCCACCGGCACGGCGGCCGAGAAGGCGCCGTTGAGGCCGCCGATCAGGAACATCGTCAGGAACCCGGTCGCGAACAGCAGCGGCGTCGAGAACGTCAGCTTGCCGCGCCACAGGGTCGCGATCCAGTTGAACATCTTGACCCCGGTGGGCACCGCGATCAGGAACGTCATCAGGCTGAAGAAGGGCAGGAACACCGCGCCCGTGGTGAACATGTGGTGGGCCCAGACCGAGAACCCGAGCGCCCCGATGGCGACCGTGGCGAACACGAACGCCTTGTAGCCGAACAACGGCTTGCGGCTGAAGACGGGCAGGACCTCGGACACGATGCCCATCGCCGGCAGGATCATGATGTAGACCGCCGGGTGCGAGTAGAACCAGAACACGTTCTGGTACAGGATCGCGTTGCCGCCGTTGGCCGGATCGAAGAAGTGGCCGCCGTAGTTGCGGTCGATGAACAGCATGATGAGCGCGCTCGTCAGCACCGGCGTGGCCATCAGCACCAGCACGCTGGTGACCAGCACGGTCCAGACCAGGATCGGCATCCGGAACAGGGTCATCCCGGGTGCCCGCATCTTGAAGATCGTGACCAGGAAGTTGATCGCGCCCAGGATCGAGCTCGTCCCGATCAGCGTCAGGCCCATGATCCACAGGTCCGTGCCCGGGCCGTTGTACTTCGCTCCCGACAGCGGCGGGTACTCGGTCCAGCCGGACGCCGCGGCGCCACCCGAGGCCAGGAAGCCCGAGGCCATCAGCGCGCCGCCCAGCGGCAGCAGCCAGAACGACAGCGCATTGATCCGCGGGAAGGCCATGTCCGGGGCCCCGATCTGGAGCGGCACGGCGTAGTTCCCGAACCCGGCCAGGATCGGGATGATGAACAGGAACAGCATGAACGAGGCGTGCATGGTGAACGCCTGGTTGTAGAACTCGGGTGACACGAAGCCCCCGATGGTCGTGCTGTTGAGCGGCGTCACCAGCTGGATGCGCACGATCAGCGCGAGGATGCCGCCGGCCAGGAAGAACACGAACGAGTTGACGAGGTACATGATCCCGATCTTCTTGTGATCGGTCGTCGTCAACCACTCGTACAGCGCGCTGCGGTACGCGGGGGCGGCGGGGTTGAGGGTCGTGGTCGCCATTCCCAGCGGCTCCTGCTACTGCACGGTGAGCGTGCCGGTCATCGCGGGATGGACCGAGCACTGGAAGGTATAGGTACCGGGCGCCAGCGCGGGCACCGCGTAGTCCGTCTCACCCGGGCCGGTGAGGAGGTCGCCCTTGAACACCTCCTTGCCGGAGGCGTCGGTGATGGCCACGTTGTGCTGCACGGACGCATCGTCGTTCTTGAAATGGATCGTGAACGGCCCGTTGGCGGGCGCCTGGAGCGCATTGGTCGAGAACGCGATGTTCTGGGCGCTGAGGTCGATGACCGGTCCCTGGGCCGCACCCGAGGGCGGCGGCGTCGGCGTCGCCTGCGCCGCCGCGACCTGGTCCTGGAACCAGGCATCGAAGGTGGCCTGGTCGACCGCGTGGACGTCGAACACCATGGCCCCGTGCCCGGGGCCGCACAGCTCGGCGCATTGGCCACGGTACGTGCCGGCCTCGTCGACCGTGAAGTCGAAGGTGTTGAGCTTGCCCGGCACGGCGTCGCGCTTGAACAGGAACTTCGGCACGTAGAAGGCGTGGATCACGTCCTTGGCCACCAGGTCCACCTGGACGGGCTGGCCCACGGGCACGAACATGCCCCCGTCGTCGCCGATCGGGATGACCTGGGTGAACGCCGTCTTGCCGTCGGCCCCCACGTACTCGAACGACCACTGGAACCGCTGCGCGACGGCGCGGACGTGAACGCTCGTGGCGACCTTGGCGTCGACGGTGTTGAGGGTCTGCCACGACATCAGGAACAGGAACGCCACGATCGCGGTCGGGATCACGGTCCAGATGATCTCGACCACGTTGTTGCCGTGGATCTGGGGCGGCAGCTCGTCGTCGCCCGGCTTGCGCCGGAACCGGAACGCCGAGAACACGATCAGGCCCTCGACCAGGAAGAAGATCGCGACCGCGATGTAGAACACGATGTCGTACAGCGACTTGGTGCTGTGCGAGCGGTCCGTGACGGGTGTCGTCGCCTCGACCGGGAAGAAGCTGTCCCACACGGTCTGCGGCGTGGCGCCGGCCGCGGCAAGGATGATCACCGCGACGGCGGCCGCCACGACGATGATCAGGCCGGCGAGCAGCGGGCCGGACCCGGTCCGAGACCGGGAGGGCATCGACATCGGGTTCCTCGGAGGTTGTCGACCCAGCCGCTGGTGCGACCGCGTCAGCAGTGAGGTGTCGCCGTCCGGGGGACATGCGCCACCTCGCGGGGCGCCGGACGGGCTGCATCATACAAGAGCAGCCGCGCGGTTGGGGCCGAATGGGCCTATCCGGTGTGTCAGATGGCTCTGGACCGCCTCCCGGGCACCCGGCGTCGCGATCGGCGCAACAATGAGGGGGTGACGACCCACTCGCGCCGGGCCGCGTGCATCGGGGTGATCGGGCTCCTGATGCTCGCCGCGGCGCCCGATGCCCTCGCCCACGGCGGCTACGTGCCGGCAGGCCCGCCGGATCTGCCGACGCTCGTGTTCGGCTGGACCTTCGATCCCCTGGTCTGGCTGCCCGCCCTGGTGGCATTGCTGCTGTGGCGCGCCGGCGTCCAGCGCGTCAATCGCGAGCACCCCGAGCACCCGGTTGCGCCGCGCCGCACCTGGTACTGGGTGGGGGGCCTGTTCGTCGTCGTGTTCGCGCTGGACTCGGGGTTCGCGCAATACGACACGACGCTGTTCTCGCTGCACATGGTCCAGCACCTGCTGCTGACGTTGGTCGCGCCGCCGCTGCTGCTGCTCGCCGGGCCGATCACGCTCCTGCTCCGGGCGGCATCCCCCGGCACGCGGCACCGGTGGATCCTGCCCGTCCTCCACGCTCGGCTGGTCCGCGCGATCTCCTTCCCGGTGGTGGCCTGGGTGCTGTTCGCGGCCGTCATGTGGGGGAGCCATTTCTCGCCCCTGTTCGATCTCGCCCTGGAGAACGACTGGGCGCACCGCGTCGAGCACGCCCTGTACCTGGGTTCCGCGCTCCTGTTCTGGTGGCCCGCGGTCGGTCCCGACCCGTCGCCGTGGAAGCTGCGTCCGCCAGCGAGGGTGCTGTACGTCGGGCTCCAGATGCCGCAGAACACGTTCCTGGGTGTCGCCGTGTACATGGCGACCGTGCCGCTCTACCACCACTACGCGACGACGGCGCGCACCTGGGGCCCGACCCCGCTCGCGGACCAGCAGCTGGCGGGCGGGATCATGTGGGTCGGCGGTGCGTTCGTGTTCATGGCCGCCGTGATGCTGTTCGTCTGGCTGTGGATGCAGGACGATGAGCGTCGGGCCGCGAGCGAGGATCGGCGACTGGCCGTCGAGCGGGCGGCGATCCGGGATCGCGAGGTCCGGCTGGCGTCGCGACTGGCGGCCGAGGCCGCCGGCGGCGCGGCGGGCGGCGGGGGCGTCGGCGTGGGCGGGGAGACCACCGAGGCCTAGGTCGGTTCGCGGCAAACCCGGCGACCCGCGGGCTTCAGGCCTCGGGCGGGATCGGGGCCTGCAGGTACTCCAGGTAGCGCTCCGGATCCACGTTGCCGCCGGAGACGACCCCCACGATCGGGCCGTCGATGGCGTCCAGCCCGGCCTCGCGCGCGCGGAACCGCATGGCGGCAACCGTCAGCGCTCCCGAAGGCTCGACGACCAGGCGCGCCTCCTCGGCGGCGAGCCGGACGGCGGCCGCGATCTCCGCCTCCGACACGGTGACGATCACATCGAGCTGAGCCCGGAGGTGGGCGAACGTCAGCCTGCCCAGCGACTGGGTGCGCGTGCCGTCCGCGATGGTCCGGCTGACGAGCTCGGCCGGCCAGGCGACGATCCGGTCCGCCGCGAGCGAGTCGCGCGCGTCGGCGGCCAGCTCGGGCTCGACCCCGATGATGCGCGCAGTCGGTGCCAGCGCGGTGATCGCCGCCGCGACGCCGCTGGCCAGGCCGCCGCCCCCGATCGGGACGAGCACGGCGGCGACCTCGGGGAGATCCTCCGCGATCTCGAGCCCGACCGTTCCCTGGCCGGCCACGATCCGCGCGTCGTCGTAGGGCGGGATGATGGCCAGCCCGCGCGCCGCGGCCAGCGACTCGGCGACCTGACGACGCTCCTCGGACGCGGGTCCCACCGTCACGATCTCGGCACCATCGGCCTCGACGCGTGCCCGCTTGATGGCCGGCGCGTCCGAAGGCATGACGATGACGGCCGGCACGTGCAGCAGGCGTGCGGCCCGGGCGACGCCCTGAGCGTGGTTCCCCGACGAGTACGTGATCAGGCCGCGGGCCCGCGCGTCGGCCGGCAGGCCCGCCGCCGCCACGTAGGCGCCGCGCAGCTTGAACGCGCCGATCGGCTGGAGCGATTCGGCCTTGAGCCACTGGCGCCGATCGCTCGCGCCGAACGGGACCAACGGGGTTCGGACGGCGACCCCGCGCAGGACCGCCGCCGCGGCGCGGATCGCCGGCAGCTCGACGAGCGGCAGCCCCGGCGGATCGGCCGGTGTCATCGGTGGGTGGCGGCTCGCTGGCACTCGATGCACAGCGCGGCCCACGGCCTCGCCTCGAGGCGCTCGGCCGGGATCTCGCGCCCGCATGACGTGCATCGCCCGAACGTGCCGGCGTCGAGGCGCGCCAGGGCGGCGTCGATCGCCGCGAGGTGCTGCTGGTTGTGATCGCGGAGGGCGAGGTCCCGCTGCTGCTCGAAGACGTGCGAGGCGGCCGCCGCCTGTGACCCGTAGGTCATCTGCCCGGGGGCCTCGACCCTGGCCTCGTCGAGCTCCACGACGACCCGGCCACGCTCCTCGAGGAGGGCGGCCCGGATCGCGGTGGCGGCGTTGGACTCGGCCATCGTGCCATGCTAGCGCCCACCCACCCGGCCGGCGGTAGGGCCGTTCGGCCGATCCGATTGACGTACGCCGGCGTCGCGCGCGCTCGGCGCCCGGCCGCCGAGACTGGAGAGCACCGACGATGGCGATCGAGAAGGACCCCGTGTGCGGGATGGACGTCGACACCGAGACGTCGAAGCTGTCGCTCGAGCACGAGGGCCAGACCTACTGGTTCTGCGGCAAGGGCTGCCTGCTCGAGTTCCAGGACGACCCGGAGACCTATCTCGACCCGGCCTACGAGCCGAAGGGGATGTAGCGGCGGCGCCGGGGTGGGTCGCTGCCGTATCCGAAGGGTCGCCGGCGGCGTTGCGCCGGTGAATCTGAGATAAGTCGCAGATAAGGGGTCACGGGCACACTGGCAGCCCGGCCGGATCGATCGGGCACTCCTCGGAGGGATCGTCGGTCGGGTGTCGAACCCGGCCGACGCCGGGTGGAGGTTGGCCCCATGTCTGCACGAGTCCGTCGACTGCTGGCCGCCGCCGCTGCGCTGCTGCCCGCCGGGATCGTCGCGGTGGCGGCGATCTTCGAGGGAGCCAAGCGATGGTGACGCGGTGCCCGCCCGATGCGCGAGGCACCTGTGGGCACGGTCGGCGCTGGTAGCGGCCCGCCGCCGGCACCACCACCTCACGGCACCGCACGCCCACCCGGTGCGAAGGTGGGTTCGGTCCCGCCGATGATCCCGGGCGACTGCCTCAGGCGCGGCCGGTCGACTCGCCCGTGTCGTTGGCCAGCCGCTGCGCGGCGTAGACCGGGATCGCCGACAGGGCGATGAGCACCACGGCGACGACGTTGACCAGCGGCCGTTGGTTGGGCAGCTTGAGGTTGGCCAGGATCCAGATCGGCAGGGTCTGCTGCGTGCCGGCCGTGAACGTGGTGACGATGACCTCGTCGAACGACAGGGCGAACGCGAGCATGCCACCGGCCAGCAGCGCCGTGCCGATCAAGGGCAGGGTCACCCGGCGGAAGGTCTGCCAGGTGTCGGCACCGAGGTCCATCGAGGCCTCCTCGACCGACCTCGACTGTCGGCGAAGCCGGGCGACGACGTTGTTGTAGACGGTGACGACGCAGAAGGTCGCGTGGCCCACGATGATCGTGAACATGCTGAATGGAACGCCGAACGTGTTGTACGTGGCGTTGAGGGCCATGCCGGTGACGATCCCGGGCAGCGCGATCGGCAGGAGCAGCACGAACGACACCACGTCCCGGCCGAAGAACCGGAAGCGATGGACGGCGAACGCGGCCAGGCTGCCCAGCAGGATGGCGATGATCGTTGCGCCGACGGCGGTCTCGAGGGACAGCAGCAGCGCATCGCGGATCTGCTGGTTCGCGATGGCCTCGCCGAACCAGTGCGTGGTGAGCTCCCGGATCGGCCAGGTCTGGCTGCGGTCCGCATTGAACGCGTACAGCACGATCGTTGCGATCGGCAGGTAGAGGAACAGCAGGACGCCGGCCGTGGCGAGCGTGATCAGGCGCCGGCCGATCGGCATCACAGCGCCTCGAACGCGCCCAGCCGGCGCGCGATGAGCAGGTAGGCGGCCATCACCAGCACCGGGACGGTCGCGAATGCGGCCGCGAACGGCACGTTGCCGGCGACACCCTGGCTGTCGTAGACGACGTTGCCGATGAACTGGCTCTTGGACACCAGGCCCGGCGTGATGTAGTCGCCGAGCGTGAGCGAGAAGGTGAAGATCGAGCCCGCGATCACCGCCGGGAAGGCGAGCGGGAGGATGACCCGGCGGAACGTCGTGGGCGGGCGGGCGCCGAGGTCGCCCGAGGCCTCGAACATCGAGGCGGGGATCCGCTCGAGGCCCGCGTAGATCGGCAGGATCATGTATGGCAGCCAGATGTAGCTGAAGACGATCACCATGGCGACGTCGCTCGGATAGAGCACGACGCCCGGCATGCCCAGCTGCTGCAGCGTCCATTCCAGCGGCCCGCCATTGGCGAGGATCACCCGCCACGCGTAGACCCGGACGAGGTAGCTCGACCACAGCGGCAGCAGCACGAGCATGAACAGGATCGCCCGGGTCCGGCGGCCCGCGTAGCGCGCCATGTACCAGGCGACCGGGAACGCCAGCAGCGCATCGAGCACGGTGACCAGGGCGGCGACGCCGATCGTCCGCAGCGTGATCGCGCGGTAGACGGGGTCGCGCAGCAGCTGCTCGAAGTTGCGCAGCGTGAGCTGGTGCTGGATGGCTGAGGTGAGCGGATCGAGATACCAGAAGGCGGTCACGAACAGCACCGCGAGCGAGCCCAGGTAGACCGCGCCGAACCACCCGGTGGGCGGCGCGAGCAGCAGCAGCAGCTGGAGGGACCGATGGCGGTAGACGAACGCCAGCAGCCGCCGCCGCAGGGGCGGCGGCGGCGCGGTCGCGCTGCTGCGGGTGGTCATCGGCGACGATGGCCCGATGCCGGCCGCCGACCGGCCGGCATCGGGTCGCCCATCGGGATCAGCCCTTGATCTCGGTCCACTTCTGCGTCCAGACGGAGTAGTCCACGCAGGTCTGACCGCGATCGTCGCCGCAGTCGGGGAGCGGGGTCTTCCAGAACGCGATGCTGTCGTAGAAGCTGGGATCGTTGACGTTGTACGCCGTGCAGAAGTCGGCGAGACCGTAGGAGCCGTAGACGGCGTCGAGGTACTTGCACGCCTTCGGGTTCGCGGGTGCCTCGCCGAAATACTCGGCGACCTGGGCCTGGACCTCGGGCGTGAGCATCCAGGTCATCCACTTGAGCATGCAATTCGGGTGCTGCGCGTTGGACGACATCATCCAGGTGTCCGCCCAGCCGGTCATGCCCTCGCTGGGCACGACCTGCGCGACCGGGACGCCGGCACCCTGGAGCGTGTTGTACTGGTACGGCCAGGTCGTGCCGACGACCGTGGTCCCGTTCGTGAAGTTGTCGATCTCGTCCGAGAACAGCGACCAGTACTTGCCCACCAGCGGCTGCTGCTGCTTGAGCAGGTCGACCGCCGCGTTGAGCTGGTCCTGCGTCAGCTCGTACGGGTCGGTGATCCCGAGCGCCGGGTTGTGCGCCTTGAGGTACAGGGCTGCATCGGCGATGTAGATCGGGCTGTCGTAGTCCGTGATCTTGCCGCTGTACGGCTGTGCCTTGGTCGCGTCGAACACGACGTCCCAGCTCGTGGGTGCCGGGGTCACGACGTCGGTCCGGTAGAGCAGGGTGTTGCCGCCCCAGCCGTGGGGCGTCCCGTAGTGCTGGCCGCCGACCACGTAGTGCGGGGCGTTCTGCAGGAACGGCGCCACGTCGCCGAAGCCGGGGATGGTCGATGGGTCGATCGCCGCCACGTCGCCGTTGGCGATGAGCCGCAGCGTGGCGTCGCCCGAGGCGCTGACGCCGTCGTACGTCGAGCCGCCACCCTGGCGGAGCAGGGTCACCATCTCGTCGGAGGTGTTGCCCACCTTGGTCGAGACCTTGCATCCGGTCGCGTCCTGGAATGGCGTGACCCAGTCGTATTCGGGGACGTTGGAGCCGTCCTCCGCGTAGCCGCCCCAGATGATCAGGTTGAGCGATCCCTCACCGGCGCCGCCCACCGTGCTCAGGTCGACGGCGGGCTTGAGGGGGCTGATCGTGCCGTACTCGCTCGGGATCAGCGTGGCCGCCGCCGTCGGCGCCGTGCTGGGCGCCTCGCTCGTGGACGCCGTGGCGGCCTGGGTCGGGGCCGCGGTCGGTGCGACCGAGGGCGCCGGTGTGGTGGTGCTGCCCGAGCACGCGACGGCGACGAGCGCCACCGCCGCTGCAAGGCTGAGGACCTGCCTCCGCATTTCGCTCCGCTCCTCCTCTTCGCCGCGTGCCGGGTCAGGCCCCGGCGAGCTCGCGATGATGCTGTCGCTTCCAGACGAGGCGGACAGCGCGCCCCTGCTGGGCGAGCGCCTCGGTCGAGGTCGTCGCCAGGTTCTGCTGGGTCACCACCAGCTCCTCGCCGGCATCGAGCGCGACGTAGTAACGGGTGTCGGGACCGAGATACACGACGCTCCGGATCCGCCCGGTCGCCGACAGCTCGTCCGGCCCGACCGCGTCATCGGGCTCCGCGAGCCGGATCTTCTCCGGCCGGACGGTGAACAGACCGGGGTGGCCGGTGATCGCCGCCGCGGCTGCTCCGTCGACGAGGTTGGAGGTGCCGACGAAGCCCGCGACGAAGGTCGTAGCGGGCTGCTCGTAGATGTCGGCCGGCGTGCCCACCTGCTCGATCCGCCCGCGGTTGAACACGGCGATCCGGTCGCTCATCGTGAGCGCCTCTTCCTGATCGTGCGTCACGTAGATGAAGGTGATGCCCACCTCGTCCTGGATCTGGTGCAGCTCGAGCTGCATCTCCTGGCGCAGCTTCAGGTCGAGGGCACCCAGCGGCTCGTCGAGCAGCAGCACGCGCGGGCGGTTGACGAGAGCCCGGGCGAGGGCCACCCGCTGGCGCTGGCCGCCGGACAGCTGGCCCGGCTTGCGTTGTTCGTAGCCCTCGAGGCGGACCATGCGCAGCGCGTCGGCGACCCTTCGCTCCCGCTCGGCCCGGGCAACCTTGCGCACCAGCAACCCGTAGCCGACGTTCTGGCCGACGGTCATGTGCGGGAACAGCGCGTAGTCCTGGAACACGGTATTGACGTCGCGCTCGAACGGCGCGAGCTGCGTCACGTCCTGCCCATGGAGGACGACCCGGCCCTCGGTCGGCAGCTCGAACCCGGCGATCATCCGCAGCGTCGTCGTCTTCCCGGAGCCCGACGGACCCAGCATCGAGAAGAACTCGCCGTCCGCGATCTCGAGGTCGATGCCGGCCACCGCGACGACGTCGCCGAACCGCTTCGCGATCCCGGACAGCTGCACGGCCGGCACCGACGCACCGGTGTGGCCGGCCACGTCCGTCCCGTGATCGTCGGAGATGGCAGTCACGCCGGACGCAGCTCCTCGCGGCTCGGAGATCATCCCTCGGCCTGCCCGCGGCGCGATCGGCCGGCAGCCGCCGAAGTGCGCGCACGCTACGAGTCGTGCCGTCGCCGTGTCAAGCACGATCCGCCACGTGGTGATCGGAACGTCCCGCATCATTGGCGGCATGCGGCCCACCCCCGGACGGATGCTCCTGCTCGCGTCGCTCGGCGCCGTCCTCGCCGGGTGCGGATCGGGCGCTCCCGACACGACGCCTCCGATCACGCCCGGGACGGCGTCGGCGCCACGCGAGGTCAACATCATCGAGCGGGACTACGGCTACAGCCCCTCGGTGGTCGACCTCGTGCCGGGGGAGACCGTCATCCTCCACGTGATCAACGGCGGCCTCGAGACCCACGAGGCGGTCCTGGGCTCGCTCGACGACCAGCTCGCGTACGAGACGGCGGAGGCCGCCACGGTCGGCAGCCCTCCCGGAGCGACCCCGGCGATCGCGAGCCCCGTCGGCTTCGACGGCATCCGGGTGGTCGCGGGGTCGGGCCAGCGGGTGGATGTGACCTGGACGGTGCCGGCGGATGCCGCGGCTGCGGCGACGGGCTGGTTCGTGGGCTGTCACATCCCCGGCCACTGGGCCAAGGGGATGGTGGTCGCCATCCGGTTCATCGGGCCGGACGGCCGGCCGCTCGGGACGCCGCCGCCGCTCCCGATCCCATCGCCCGGGGGCTGAGCCCCCGCGGGTCGAGCCGTCCGCTCGCCGGGCCGGGGCGGTGGGCCGATTTCGCGAGGCGCGCGCGCGAGCGCGCGGGTGGTACGCTCTGGGCAGGTGCACGGGACCCGAGCGAGCGGCACGGCGCCCGTGGACAGGCCTCGACCAGGCACCTTCAGGAGAAGCTTCAGACCATGACCTACGTCATCGCCGAGCCCTGTGTCGACGTGATGGACCAGTCCTGCGTGTCCGTCTGTCCGGTTGACTGCATCCACTACGAGGAGGGCGTCGACCGCACCCTGTTCATCGATCCGAACGAGTGCATCGACTGCGGCGCCTGCGAGCCCGAGTGCCCGGTGAACGCGATCTTCCCCGAGGAGAGCGTGCCCCCCGAGTGGGCCGGGTACACCCAGCCGAACGCCGTGTGGTTCACGGACAAGGCGGCGGCGAGGGCCATGATCGACCAGCTCAAGCCGGCCTGACGGCCCCGGGCCGGCGCTCCGGCTCGCCCAGGCGCTCTGCCCGGCCCCGCGACGACTTTCGCGGGGCCGTTCGATTCCCGGTCCACCTCGGCCCACGGCGGGTGGGGCTGCCGATCGCCGCCGGCCGGCCTCGAAGGTCACCGCCGGCGTCCGGTGACGCCCCACGCCGGCCATGCCCGGAGCTGACCGTAGACTGATGCCGATGCGCATCGTGTCGCTGCTCCCTTCCGCCACCGAGATCCTGTTCGCGCTCGGGCTGGGCGACGAGCTGGTCGGGGTGACCGACGGCTGCGACTTCCCGCCCGAGGCTCGCGACGTGCCCGTCGTCCTGCGCGCCGGCGTGCTCGACGGCGACGCCCTCGAGTCGCTCGAGCCCGACCTGATCCTCGCGCCGGACGCCGTGCGCGCCTCGCGAGGTGGTGGGGCCGGTCGCCCGCGCCGGCCTCCGGCCGTCGAGCCCGGCGCGTCGCGTGGCCTCGATGCCGTCCTTGTCGAGGCGGTCGACCGGCTCGATGCGGAGGTGACCGTGCTTCGCCTCGGCCCAACCTCGATCGAAGGGATCCTCAACTCGATCCAGACGGTCGGCGCCATGACCGAGACCGAGGATGCGGCGATGTTCGTCGTGCAGGGGCTGCGGGAGCGACTCCAGGCCATCGAGGAGATCGTGGTCGGTCGACGCGACCACGGGTTCCGCTCGCCCCGGGTCGCTGCGCTGGGCGGAGCGGACCCGCCGCTCACGATGGGCCTCTGGGTCCCGGAGCAGGTCCGCCTGGCAGGCGGCTGGGAGCTGCTCGGGATCGAGGGCGGAGCGTCCACCGTGACCTCGTGGGACGCGATCCGCGAGGTCGAGCCCGAGATCCTGGTCCTGATGCCGCCTGCGCTCGACCTGGCAGCCACGATCGCCGACTGGGAGCGCGCCCAACGGCCCCACGGCTGGGAGGAGCTCCGCGCGGTCGTCGATCGGCGGGTGTTCGCGGTCGACGGCGCCGCCTACTTCGCCCGGCCGGGCCCGAGGGTGATCGACGGCATCGAGGTCCTGACCGAGCTGATCGACCCGGTCGCCTTCGACGGCATGTCGCCCCCGGACAGCTGGGAGCGGGTGGCCTGATCGCCGGCTCGCCGCCAACGCCGATGGCCTTTCGACCGCAATTCGACTGCCTGTGGTGCGGGAACCCGTGGACGACGCGCTCGCCCGACGATCTCGAGGGCTGGGCCCAGCTGTGCCCCGACTGCCTGGGCAGGGCCGGGGCGAACCCCTTCCTGCGAGGCCGGCTCCGTGCGGCGCTCGCCGCCCGTGCCGCGGTTCGCGCACCCGGCTCGGTGCCGCCCGCACCTTCTGGCGCGCCGGCCCCGGCTCCCGCGGGGGTGTCCGCCGGAGGGTCGCCTACGGCCTTCCCGGACGCGTGGTTCCTGCGCCGCGAACCGTTCGCCCATGGCGCCGTCCACGACACGGCGTGGCAGGCGGAGCTCGACGCGGCGATCCGCTGGCTCGACGGCCAGCCGGTCACCGGCCGGATCCTCGAGTGGGCCGCCGGGGTCGGCTTCTTCTCGCCGCTGCTGGCGAGCAAGGGTGAGCTCCATGCGGAGGACGACGACGTGTCGGCGTTGGACCAGGCGCGATCACGGCTGATCGCCCACGGGCTGCGCGCACACCTCCATCCCTCGCCACGCGCGGCCGCCGTCGGGCGGAGCGACCCCGCCCCCGCGGGCGACATCACGACCCTCGATGCGACACCCCTCGATGCGACACCCTTCGACGCGATCCTCGCGGCATTCGTCACGGGCCGGGTCCGCGGGCCCGGTCTCGACGCCCTGGCGGCCTCGCTCCGGGCACGGCTCCGGCCCGGCGGCCGGCTGGCCCTGATCGACCTGCTGCCCGATCCCTCGGGTGGCCCTCCACCGGCGATGTCGTGGACGTGGCACGACCGCGACCTGGTCGTTGCGACCCTTCGCCGGTCCGGGTTCGGGAACCTCGAGACCACCTCGACCGGCCGCTTCTTCGAGCTGCGGTCCGCCGACGCGCTCTGACCCGGTGCTATCCTCCGGCGGCAATGTCACCCCTTGCTGACCGGACGATCGCGACCGTCGGGTCGGGCGTCATGGCCGAGGCGATGATCGCCGGCCTGCTGCGCGGCCGCCTCGTCGCGCCCATGCAGGTGGTCGCCAGCCACCCCCGCGCCGAGCGTCGTGACGCGTTGTCGGGCGCGCACGGCATCCGGACCGTGGCATCGAACGTCGACGCGGTCACGGGCGCCGACGTGGTCATCCTGGCGGTCAAGCCCCAGATGCTTGCCCGCGTCGGCCGCGAGATCGGACCGCACCTGCACCGCGGCCAGCTCGTCCTGTCGGTGCTCGCGGGACCCACCACGAACGCCCTGGTCACCATTCTCGGCCACGACCAGGTCGTCCGGGCGATGCCCAACACCCCCGCCAGGATCGAGGCCGGCATGACCGTGTGGTACGCCACCCCGGCCACCACGTCCGAGCAGCGCGCGCAGGCGAAGGCCCTGCTCGGCGCGCTGGGAGCCGAGCTCGAGGTCGAGGACGAGAAGTGGGTGGCGATGGCCACGGCCGTGTCGGGCACCGGTCCTGCCTACGTGTTCCTGGTCATGGAAGCGTTGATCGACGCCGCCGTGCACCTCGGCTTTCCCCGCCACATCGCCCACGATCTCGTGATCGAGACGCTCGAGGGCAGCACCCGGTTCGCGAAGCAATCGGGGGACCATCCCGCCGTGCTGCGGAACATGGTCACCTCGCCCGCCGGGACGAGTGCGGCGGCGATCCACGAGCTCGAGTCGGGGCGGCTCCGGACGGTGCTCAGCGAGGCGGTCTGGGCGGCGTTCCACCGGACCGTGGAGCTGGGCGACCAGATGGAGGCCCAGCTGGGCGCGACCCCCGCGCCGGCGGGCCGATCGGATGGCGCGAGCGTGGGACGCGGTCGGGCCCGCGGCCCCGGTTCAGCGTCGTGCCGCCCGGCTTCACGAGCGCGCCGCGAGCCCTGACCGGGCGCTCCATCGCCGCGGCGGGTCAGTCGATCCCGGCACCCGTGTCCAGCCGGGTGCCCGGCGAGTCGGCAGGCGGCCCAACGCCCGGGATCACGCTGATCGTCCCGTTCGTCTCGAGCACCGCCAGCCCAACCTCGCCCACCGTCGCGACCCCGTGCTGGCGCAACGCGGCGAGCAGCTCGTCGTCGGTGATCCCCTCGCGTTCGAGGGCCCGGGTGAGCACGATCCCGTGCCGGATGAGCAGGCGGGGCTCGCCCTCGACCGCACGGCGGACGCGCGGTGACCGCGTCTCGATGGCGCCCAGCGCTCGATCCAGCACGACGAGGGTCAGGGCGGCCGCGATGCCCGCCGCGACGCTCACGTTGGAGCCCACCATCGCGTTCTGGACGCCGTTGGCGATGAGGAGGAGCAGCACGAGGTCGAGGATCGAGAGCTGGCCAACCTGACGCTTGCCGGCGACCCGCAGCACGACCACGATCGCGACGTAGACGATCGCGGTGCGGACGACGACCTCGAGCAGCCCCGAGCCAAGGTCGGGCACGGTCATTTCGGCCTCCGGTGCTTGCCCCGATGGCACGGAATCTAGCGGCCGACCATCCCTGTCCGCCCGCTGGCCCCGCGGTATCCTCGCAGGCGATGCCCGACCGATCCGCCGTCAGCGAGATCGCCGAGCGCGGCATGCGCTCGACGCTGCTGATGCTCTCGCACCGCCGGTCGCTCGGCCGGCTGGCCACGCGCGTCCCCGTCACGCGGCCGATGGTCCGCCGGTTCGTGGCCGGTGACACGCTCGAAGAGGTGCTGCCCGCGATCGAGCGCCTGCACGCCCGCGGCCTGCGAACCACGGTCGACGTCCTGGGCGAGTCGGTCAGCACCGAGGCTGACGCGCGCGCCGCCGCTGCCCGTTACCTGGAGACGCTCGACGCGCTGGCCGCGGAGGGCCTCGACCTGCACGTCTCGCTCAAGCCCAGCCAGATGGGCATGGCGATCGATCCCGCGCTCGCGCGCGACAACATCGGCAGCATCGTCGCGAAGGCGGTCGGCCTCGGCGCCTTCGTGCGCATCGACATGGAGGATCACACGACCACCGACGCCACCCTCGACCTGTGGCGCGAGGTGCGGCCGGCGCGCGACGGCGACGCCGACGTCGGGGTCGTGCTGCAGGCCGCCCTGCGGCGGACGCCGGGCGACGCCGAGCTGATCATCGATGCCGCCGGGCCCATCCGCCTGTGCAAGGGCGCCTATCGCGAGCCCGCCGACGTCGCGTACCAGGACAAGGCCGAGGTCGATGCGGCCTATGAGCGCCTCATGCTGCGCCTGCTCCGGGCCGGCCACCGTCCCGCGATCGCCACCCATGACCCGCGGCTCATCAAGCGCGCGATCGAGACGGCGACGGCCGAGGGGATCGATCGCGATGCGTTCGAGTTCCAGATGCTGTACGGCGTCCGGCGCGACCTCCAGGAGCAGCTGGTCGACGCGGGCTGGCGGGTCCGAACCTACGTGCCCTTCGGGCGCCAGTGGTATCCGTACTTCATGCGCCGGCTCGCCGAGCGGCCTGCCAACGTGGGGTTCATCCTCCGCAGCGTGTGGCGGGAACGCGGCCGCCGCTGACCGCTGTCCCCGGGGACCGCAGACCCGAGGCGGGTTGCCATGCTCGGCCGCCGAGCCCAGGTGCCGCCCAGTCGCCGAGCCCAGTCGCCGAGCCCAGTCGCCGAGGCCCAGTCGCGAATGACCCTCCGAGAATCCAAGAGCCGCCGGGTGGGCCCCCGGCGGCTCAGGCCTCGGCGGTGAGGGATGTGGTCCGTGCTACCAGCGCTTGGCGCCGTCGATCAGGAATACGCCGGCAGCGAGCGTGCCGAGGAACAGGGTGGCGCGGTGGACGTACCACTTGAGCGTCGACTTCATCGCAGTCCCTTCGTCGATGTCGGCGGGTGTGGGTCCCCGCTATCGAGGACCCTGAACCTAGCCCGGACGGCGATGCCGCAGGAATGACCCGAAGGTACTGGTACCCGGTCGCCTTAAGGTGGAGGTGCCGCGCCGCACCGATGGATGCGTCATGATCGGCACATGGCAGACGACCCTCCCGATCCTGCGCTTCCACCCCGGCCCGGCCTTCGACGACGCGTGCTGGCCGGCGAGCCCACCATCGGCGCGTTCGCGAACCTTGGCTCGCTGACGGCCACGGAGATCCTCGCCCGGGCGGGCTTCGACTGGCTGGTCGTCGACCTCGAGCACGGGATGGGCACGGGCGCCGGCCTCCACGCCCAGCTGCTGGCCGTCCAGGGGACCCCGACGTCGGCGGTCGTCAGGGTGGCGTCCGCCGAGCGGCTGCGGATCGGCCGCGTGCTCGACGCCGGGGCGGACGGCCTGATGATCCCGCGGCTCGAGACGCACGCCGAGGTCGAGGCGGCCCTCGCCTGGATGCGCTATCCGCCGGACGGGATCCGGGGTGTCGCCACCTCCACCCGCGGCGCAGGCTACGCGACCCTGTCGCACGCCGATCTGGCGGCGAGCGTCAACGCGCGGGTGCTGGGCGTGTTCCAGGTCGAGTCGATGGCCGCCGTCGAGGCTGCCGACGCGCTCGCCTCGACGGACGGCGTCGACGTGCTGTTCGTGGGGCCGGCCGACCTCTCCCATTCGATGGGGATCCCGGGTCAGATCGAGGCGCCGTCGTTCATCGATGCGCTCGACCGGGTGGTCGCTGCCTGCCGATCCCACCGCAAGGCTGCGGGGATCCTGCTCCGGGACGCGGGGTCGGTCGCGGCCGCGCGGGCCCAGGGCTTCTCGTTCATCGGGGTGGGCTCGGACACGGGTTTCGTGATCGGCGCCGCCGGGTCTGCCGTCGCCCGGTCCCGGGCTGCGCTGGGCTGACCGGCCGCGTCACTCCTCCGCGAGACGCACCAGCGGCTGGGGCAGCGCCGCGGCGTCCGCCGCCTGCCCGTGACCTCCCCGCCGGGCGCCCGTCTGCGAGAGCACGACCCCGACCAGGATCAGCGCGCCGCCCACGAGCTGCACGGGCTGGAGCCGCTCGCCGTAGATCGCCGCCGCCGCCGCGATCGTCCACAGCGGCTCAACCGTGGACACGAGCGACGCCTGCGCCGCCCCGATCCGCTGCGCACCGGCATAGAAGGCCTGGACCGGCACGTAGCCGGCGACCACGCCCACCGCGAGGATGCCCGGCCACGCGTCGCCGGTGACGTCGGCCGGCAGCACCGGGTGCCCGATGCCCAGGCACGCGACCCAGTAGACGACCGCGGTCGACGACAGCATGAGTGCGCCGACGGCCGAGGCGCTCGCGCCCTGCTCGGCGGCTCGACCCACGTGGTCGCTGCGCTCGCCCGAGTGGCGCGCCGCGAGGATGATCCAGACCGAGTAGAGGAGTGGCGACGCGACGATCAGCGCGAGCCCGGCGGCCGGTGGCGCGGCCGTTGCGTCGATCCCGCCCACCGCGAGCACGACGCCCAGCAGGGCGACCCCGAGCGCCGTCCAGACGCGCCGTCCCACCAGCGGCCGGCCGAGGCGGAGCGCGAGCACCGCGACCACCGGCGGGTAGAGGTACACGATGAGCGCGGACAGCCCCAGCGGGACGGTCTGGATGCCCGCGTAGTAGGTGGCCGTGTTGCTGGCGTAGAAGACGCCCAGCCCGATGGTCGCCAGCACGGTCCGCCGGGGCAGCGCGGCGAGCGCCCGTCGAGCGCCCGGCCGGGCGGCCAGGACGACCCAGGCGAGGCCACCCGCGATCGCGAACCGCCATGCCATGAGGGTCAGCCAGTCGACGCCAGTGGCGTAGACCGGCTTGGCGAACAGCCCGCCGGACCCGAATGCGATGGCGCTCGCGAGGACCAGCGCGATCCCGGCAAGGTGGCTCCGATTCACGAGGCCGAGGGTATCGGAGGAAACGCCCCGCCGGGGATCCGGGCCGGCCCCGAATCCTGGCGCGGCGCGTACACTGGGGCTGTGACCGAACTCACCGAGCGGGCCGTCGCGGCCCGCGTTCCGGACCTCGTGGCGCAACCCCTGATGATGGTCGGCCGGCGGGAGCCGGTGACGGTCCTGCCGGGAACGACCATCGGCGAATGCCTGCGCCTGATCCAGAGCACCGGGACCGGCGACTCGGTGTTCGTGACCGACCCCGACGGCTGCCTGGTCGGCGTGCTCGCGGAGCGGGACATGTTCGGGCGGCTGGTCGGGCCCGACGTCGCCGCCAACGTCGACGTCGAGGCGTCGGTCGATGCGTACATGAACCCCGACCCACGAACGCTGCGCCCGGAGCAGACCGTGCGCGATGCGATCGAGCTGATGCAGTCGGGCCGCTACCGCAACCTGCCGGTGGTGGACGACGACCATCACCTCGTCGGCGTCGTCCGGCAGGTGGACATCCTCAGGTTCCTCGCCGAGTCGTTTCCCGAGGAGCTGCTCAACCTTCCCCCGCGCCCGCACCAGCGGATGGAGCAGGTCGACGGCGGATGACGACGACGGAAGATCGGATCGAGCCCAGCGTCCAGGAGCTCGACCGGGTCACGATTCGGTTCGCCGGCGACTCCGGCGACGGGATGCAGCTGACCGGCACCCAGTTCACCCGAACCGCCGCCATGTTCGGCAACGACGTGAGCACCTTCCCGGACTACCCGGCCGAGATCCGGGCACCCGCGGGCTCGCTGCCTGGCGTGTCGGGGTTCCAGATCAGCTTCTCGGCGTCGGACATCCACACCCCGGGTGACGCCCCCGACGTCCTGGTCGCGATGAACCCGGCCGCGCTCAAGACCAACGTCGGCGACCTGCCGGCGGGTGGCGCGCTGATCGTCAACAGCGACGCGTTCACGAAGGGCAACCTCAACAAGGCGGCCTACGAGGACAACCCCCTGACCGACGGCTCCCTCAAGCAGTACCGCGTGTTCGAGGTCCCGATCAGCACCCTCAACGCCGGTGCGCTCGAGGGGCTGGAGATGACCAGCAAGCAGATCGACCTGACCAAGAACTTCTTCGCGCTCGGGATGATGTTCTGGCTGTACGAGCGGTCGATGGATCCGACCTTCGAATGGATCGACCAGAAGTTCTCCGCCCGGCCCGTGCTCGCCGAAGCCAACCGACGCGCCCTCAAGGCCGGCTACGCCTACGGCGAGACGACGGAGATGTTCCACACCACGTACCGGGTGCCCAGGGCGCGCCTGGCCCCCGGGACGTACCGGAACATCACCGGCAACGAGGCGACCGGGCTCGGCTTCCTGGCGGCATCGAAGCTGAGCGGGCGGCCGCTGTTCTATGGCTCGTACCCGATCACGCCGGCCTCCGACATCCTCCATCAGCTCTCGGCGTACAAGAACTTCGGCGTCAAGGCGTTCCAGGCGGAGGACGAGATCGCGGCCATGGGCGCGACCATCGGCGCCGCCTACGGCGGGGCCCTGGCCCTCACCGGCACCTCGGGCCCGGGCGTGGCGCTCAAGACCGAGGCGATGGGCCTCGCGGTGATGACCGAGCTGCCCATGGTCATCGTCAACGTGCAGCGCGCCGGTCCGTCGACGGGCATGCCCACCAAGGTCGAGCAGGCGGACCTGTTCCAGGCCGTCTTCGGGCGCAACGGCGAGTCGCCGATGCCGGTCGTCGCGCCGGCGACCCCGGGCGAGTGCTTCACGATGGCGATCGAGGCGTCGCGGATCGCGCTCAAGTACATGACCCCGGTGCTGTACCTGTCCGACGCATTCGTGGCCAACGGGGCCGAGCCGTGGCGCGTCCCCGCCCCTGACGAGCTGCCCGACATCTCGGTGCCCAACGCCGTCCGGGGCGAGGGACCGTTCCTGCCCTACGCGCGTGACCCCGTGACCCTCGCCCGGCCGTGGGCGGTCCCGGGGACCGCCGGCCTCGAGCACCGCATCGGCGGCCTGGAGAAGGCCGATGGCCTGGGGAACGTGAGCTACGACCCGGACAACCACCACCACATGAGCCTGCTGCGGGCCGGCAAGGTCGCCGGGATCGCGCACGACATCCCGCCGCTCGAGACGTTCGGCGTGGACGAGGGTGAGCTGCTGATCCTGGGCTGGGGCTCCACCCACGGGGTGCTGCGCAGCGCCACCGAGGGCCTGCGCGCCGCGGGGCGACCGGTCGCCCACGCGCACCTGCGGTACCTCAACCCCTTCCCGGCCAACACGGCCGAGGTGCTGGCGCGCTACCGGCGCGTCCTCGTGCCCGAGATCAATCTCGGACAGCTGGCGTTCATCATCCGTGGCACGTTCCTGGTCGACGCGATCAGCTATGGCCGCGTTCGCGGCAAGCCATTCCGCATCGCCGAGATCATCGAGGAGGCCGAGCGCGTCCTCGACACCGGAGACCGATGAGGTTGCCAACCCAGTGACACAGCAGCTGACCGCCCCGCCCGTCGCCCTGACCCGCAAGGACTTCGTGTCCGACCAGGAGGTTCGCTGGTGCCCGGGCTGCGGTGACTACTCGATCCTGGCCCAGACCCAGAAGGTGATGCCGGACTTCGGCGTGCCGCGCGAGAACATCGTGTTCATCTCCGGGATCGGCTGCTCCGGCCGGCTCCCGTACTACATGAACACCTACGGGTTCCATTCGATCCACGGCCGGGCGCCGACGCTCGCAACCGGGCTCAAGATCGCCCGGCCCGAGCTCATGATCTGGGTGATCACCGGCGACGGCGACGCGCTGTCGATCGGGGGCAACCACTTCCTGCACTCCATGCGCCGGAACGTGGATTTCACGATGATCATGCACAACAACCGGATCTACGGGCTGACCAAGGGCCAGACGTCACCCACGTCGGAGTTCGGCAAGCGGACCAAGTCCACCCCGCAGGGCTCGGTCGACCGGCCGGTCATGCCGCTCACCCTCGCGCTGGCCGCCGAGGCCACCCTCGTCGCCCGTACCGTGGACACGCACACCGAGCACCTCCAGCACACGTTCGAGGCCGCCGGTCGCCACCAGGGGGCGTCGTTCGTCGAGGTGCTCCAGAACTGCAACATCTTCAACGACGGCGCCTGGCGCGAGTTCACCGAGCGCGACGTCCGCGACGATCGCATCCTGCTGCTCGAGCACGGCAAGCCCATGATCTTCGGCAAGGAACGCGACCGCGGGATCCGGCTCAACGGGCTCCACCCCGAGGTGGTGACGATCGGCGACAACGGCGTGACCGAGGCCGACCTGCTGGTCCACGACCAGCACGCGGAGGACCCGTACCTCGCGCTCATCCTGTCGCGCATGTTCTGGCCGGAGTTCCCGGTGCCGGTCGGCGTCCTGCGCGAGGTGAGCCGCCCCACGCACTCGGATCTCGTCGACGACCAGATCGAGCAGGCGATCGCGAAGTCCGGCGAAGGCGACCTGGCCGAGGTCATGATGGCCGGCGAGACCTGGACCGTCGAGTAGGCAGGATCGAACGATGCTTTGTCCCGTCTGTCGCTACGACAATTTCGAAGGCGAGGACGCGTGCGCGAACTGCGGCGCGGATCTGTCCACGTCCGACGTCCCCCAGGAGCTCGCCGCCTACCACGACACCGTGCTGGGGGAGCATCTCGATGCGCTCGGCATCGGCAACCCGCAGATCATCGAGCCCGGCCTGGGGGTCGCTCTCGCCATCCGGCAGATGCACGAGAGCGAGACGGATTGCCTGCTGGTGTGCGAGGACGATCGCCTGGTGGGCGTGTTCACCGATCGCGATGCCTTCGTGAAGGCCGTCGACAAGCGGCTGCAGCTGTACAAGGTCCGCGACTTCATGACGACCGACCCCGTCGTCCTTCGCAGCGACGACACGCTCGCCGTCGCGATCCACAAGATGGCCGTCGGTGGCTTCCGCCACATCCCCATCGTTGACGAGGAGCAGCGGCCGCTGGCGGTCGTGTCGGCAGCCGACGTGTTCCGGCACATCGTCGCCTCGCTGGGGTGAGCGCCGGCACCCAGCGCCCGGCGCCCCGCGTCGCGGTGGTCGCCGACGACCTCATCTGGTCCGGTCGGCTGGCCGACGGGATCCGGCACGCCGGTGGTGAGCCGGTGCTCGTCCGCAGCCTCGCGTCGCTCGATGCCCTGCTGCCGACGGTGGCGGCCTGCGTCGTGGACCTGACGTCACGGGCATACGAGGGGGTCGCGGCCGTGGCCGCCGCGGCCCGGTACGGGGTGCGGGTCATCGCGGTCGGGCAGCACGACGACGCGGACGGCCGTCGCGCGGCCCGCCAGGCGGGCGCGGCGCGCGTGTACGCGTATCGGACCTTGTTCGAGCGTGGTGACCGGGAGCTCGCCGCGTGGGTCGCGTCATTGCCCGTGACCGCTGTCGAGCGATCGCGGACAGCGCCCGCGAGCGAGCCGGCATGAGCGACCGGCCGCGGATCCCGGCCGAGCGATACGGGCCGCGGCTGGCTGCGGCGAGCGCCGCGGCGGCGGGTGCCGGCCTCGACGCGTTGCTGGTCGGCGCGGGCGCGGACCTGTGCTACCTGACCGGCTACGAGGCGATGCCGCTGGAGCGGCTGACGCTGCTGGTCCTTCCCGGCGATCCGCGGCCGGACGGGCCCCCGCCGACGCTCGTCGTCCCGCGCCTGGAGGCCGATCCGGCGCTGCGCTGCGCGGCAGCGACGGCGGGCCTGGTCGCGATCCAGACGTGGGAGGAGACCGAGGACCCGATGGCGCTCGTCGCGGCGCGGCTCGCGGGCTCGCTCGTGGCGGACGTCCGCGAGGTCCGTGCCGTCGCCGTGTCCGACGGCCTGCGGGCCGCCTTCGTGCTGGGTCTTCAGCGGGTCCTGCCGGCCGCGCGCTTCTCGCTGACGTCGGCGGTCCTCCGTGAGCTCCGCATGCGCAAGGACGCGGACGAGGTGACGCTGCTCCGGGCCGCGGCGCGCGCGGCCGACCGCGTGGTCGCGGCGATCGCCGCCGGGCCGCTGGCCGGCCGCACGGAGGCGGATGTCGCCCGGGAGGTCCGGGACCGCCTGGTCGACGAGGGTCACGAGTCGGCCGCCTTCTCGATCGTCGCCTCGGGCCCCAACAGCGCCTCGCCCCACCACCAGGCGGGCGAACGCCGGATCGCGGCCGGGGAGCCGATCGTGCTCGACATCGGCGGCAGCCTGGGCGGGTACGGCAGCGACGTCACCCGGACGCTGTGGGTGACCGATGGCGACCCGGGTGCCGGCCCCGACGAGGCGTACCGGCGGCTGTACGAGGTGCTCCAGGGTGCACAGGCGGCGGCGACCGGGGCGGTCCGGCCGGGGGCGACCGGCGAGGGGATCGATGCCGTCGCTCGCGGGATCATCACGGACGCCGGCTTCGGCCCGAGCTTCATCCACCGCACCGGCCACGGCATCGGGCTCGAGGGACACGAGGAGCCCTATCTCGTCGCCGGCAGCAGCCAGCCGCTCGACGTGGGGATGGCGTTCAGCGTGGAGCCCGGGATCTACCTCGAAGGCCGGTACGGCGCGCGGATCGAGGACATCGTGGTCTGCGGGGAGCTCGGACCGATCGTGCTCAACGAGCTGCCGCGGGACCTGATGGTCGTGTCCGGTTGACCGATCGCGCCGGTCGCGCCGGCCCTGGTGACCGCCGGCCCTACCGCGAGCCCGGGCCTCCCGGGGTATCATCCGCCGATCGGTCGAACGGCGACCGACGGATGAGCGCACGATGATCAACGCTTTCCAGCGGGCGGATCGCCCGCTCGGTCCGGGCCGATGAGCCGGCACAGCCGCCGCAGCCGCTACCCGCACCCGGCGCCCACGGCGCGTCCGGGTCGCCTTGGTTCCCGGTCCTCGCAGCATGCCCCCGAAGCAGCGCCGGCGACCGACCCGCGCGCCGAGCCCGGCGAAGCCGCGAAGCGGATCGAGCTCGCGGCCGCTCCGACGGCCGAGCCGGCTCCGAAGGTCGAGCCGGCTCCGAAGGTCGAGCCGGCTCCGGAGCTCGCCACGTCCGGTGAGCTGACCCCCGTCCAGACCGCAGAGACGCGCCCCGTGGCGGCGGATCGCGTGTTGCCACCGACGGACGAGGCGGAGCGAGCGCACCACCGGCAGGCCGCGGCCTCGCTGGCCGTCGCCCGGGCGTCGAACGACCGGCCGGCGGGGGGCCACGTCCAGGTCGAGGTGCCGGTCTCGTCGACGGGACATCCATCGGATGCTCGCGCCACCTGCACCGTCCCGCAGCTGCGCCGGTTCATCAAGAGCCGCACCTGGGTGCCGATGCACGAGCTCCGTCGGCGGTTCGGGATCAACGGGATCGAGGACGACGTGACCCCGATCGTGGTCGGATCCAACCGCCTGTACATCGGGCTGCCCGCGGCGGAGGGCCGGCTCGTCGCGGAGCTCCTCGCCGGCGGCGACGTGGGCTACGAGCTGTCGATGGATCCGTCGGTGCCGATCGTCGTCGGCGTGTACCCGATGCGGCCCGTCCCGCGCGGCTGACCGCGACACCCCGGGCTCGTGGCCTGCGGCCCGACCGTCAGGTGGCGGGCTGCCCCTCGACCGCCGGCGCCGGCGTGCGCAGCTCGCGCAGGGCCGAGCGGTTCATCGACGCCAGCCGCGGCAGGTCGGGCTGGTTGGTTCGCAGCAGGCGTTCGCTGAGGGTGGACAGCAGGAGCTTCGACACCTCCGGGACCTCCATCACGGAACGCAGGGCGTCGGCCTGGACCTCGAGGAGGGTGCTCGGCATGGTCGTCACCACGTCGGCCGTCCTGGGGCTTCCGGTGAGCGCGGCGATCTCGCCGAAGAAGTCGCCGCTCCCCATGGTCGACAGCCCGCGGTAGCCGCCGTCCGGCTCGGGGATCCCGGCAGCCGCCTCGCCGTCGAGGATGAAGTACGCCGCCGCGGCGTGATCGCCCTGCGAGACGACCCGGGTGTCCTCGGGCACCTCGCGGACGATCGCGTCGTGAAGGAAGGTCGACCGCTGCGGGTCGTTGAGGCGGCTGAACGTCGCCAAACGTCCGACCAGCCGGTCGAAGTCGGCCGTGGTCGCCGGACGTCCGATCCCGGCGCCCGTCCCGGCGGTGCCCGCCCCGGCGGCGAACCGCGTCGGCGGGGCCCGCGATGGCCGGAGCCCGCGCGGCGCGCAGCGCGGACGCCGCGCGTCGCCATTCCGCGGCGGGACGGCCGATGCCGGGGACGAACAGCGCCGCGACGCCCACCGCACCCACGATCAGCGACGAGAAGATCAGGAGGACCCGCACGTTGATCACGTCGGCCAGGCCCGCGCCGGCCATCCCCGCCAGGAAGATGATGTCGCGCACCACGAACAGCGCCGAGAACACGCGGCCACGCAGCTCGCGCGGCGTGTTTCGCTGGAGCAGCGTCTGGCGAGCCACCGACGACGGCGAGTTGAAGAAGCCGCTGACCATCACCCACAGGATCGCGATCCAGATGGTCGGCGACAGCCCGTAGAAGATCCCGGCGATGCCCATCCCGACGCAGCCGACGAACACCCACAGCCCGGTCTGCAGCCGGTCCGCGTAGCGCGCCATGAACAGGCTGCCGACGACGAACCCGATCGAGGTCAGGCCCTCCTGGAGCCCGTACTCGAACTCGGTGGCGCGAAGCTCCCGGATGGCCATCGGCAGCAGGAGCACGTTCCACAGGCCGAAGGCGAAGAACGCGGGGGCGCCGAGCAGGAACAACGATCGGATCATGGGTGTGCCCGTGATCGTCCGGACGCCGGTCCTGAGGTTCGCGATCACCACCGCGACCGACGTGTCCTCCTCGACCTCGACCTTGACCCGCAGCGAGAGCAGGAACACGCAGCCGGCCGAGAACAGGAACGTCAGGGCATCGATCCAGAACGCGAACCGGATGTCGATGGAGGCGAGCAGCCCGGCCCCGGCGAAGCCGATGGCGGTGGATCCGAACGAGGCGATCGAGAGGAACGCATTCGCCGCGGTCAGCTCCTCGTCGCTCGCGATCTCGGGGATCAGGCTCTCGTAGGCGGGGTCGAAGAACTGCTTGACGCCGGCGTTGACGAGGATCGCGGCGAACAGCAGCGACACATCGATGCCCAGCAGGAACGGGATCGACCCCACGATCACGGCCTGGGCCAGGTTGCTGCAGATCATCACGAGGCGCCGGTCGTAGCGGTCGACGAAGACGCCCGCGAGCAGCCCGACGATGAGGCTGGGCACGGCGGTCGCCATGAGGGTCACGCCGACCAGGAGCGCTGACCCGGTCCTGTCGAACACGTAGATCGCCGCAGCGAGGTCCGTCAGCGACGATCCTGCGGTCGACACGAGCTGGGCGACCCACAGCAACGCGAAGTCGCGCTTGCGGAACACCGCGGTGGAGGACACCCTCACGCCAGGCTGCGCGACGCCGCTCACGGTGCCTCCCTCGTGGTCGCCCGGCGACCGCCCCACGCGGACCCAGGCAGGCCTGCCCCGACCCAAGCCAGAGCGTCGGGCGGGCCGCGGTGCGCGATCCCAGGGACGCTCGGGACTGCGCGGAAGTGTACGTCGGCGGGTGACCGGGAATCCGCCCGTCATACAGGTGCCGGACACAGGGGCGCGGCCGGCCTGGGACGCGGCCGGCCGCGCTGGTGGTGATCGGCGGATCGCGCGCCCGTTTCCACAGACTCTAGGACCCGCGTCCAGCCCCCGCCAGCCCCAGGCACGCACCCACCGTGTCAACCCCGCGACAGCCGGCGTGCGGTCAACGCCGGAGGTGGACGCCCTCGAGCTCGAGGAGCCTGCGCTTGAGGTCGAGGGCGGCTTCGCGGCCACCCCACGCGGCCACCCCGTAGCCGCCCAGCGAGCCGTCACCCGCGATCACCCGGTGGCACGGAACGACGATCCCGACCGGGTTGCGGCCGACGGCCCCACCCACGGCGCGGGCCGCACCCGTGCGCCCGATGCGCCGAGCCACCTCCCCGTAGCCGGCGACCTCGCCCCGGGGGATGGCGCGGACGGCGTCGAGCACCAGCCGATCCCATGCCGAGCGATCCGCGAGATCGACGGGCAGGTCGTCCAGCGTCACCGCCGCGCCGGCGAGGTACGCGGTCACCCGGCCGCGTGCTGCGCGCGCGAGATCCGCGGCGGGACCCGCCCCGGCGTCCTCGAGCTGGACAGGACGCGGGAAGCCCCGCCGGACCAGGTCGGCCTCGAACGCCTCCGCGGAGGAGAGGAGCGCGAGCGCGATGATCCCGTGCTCGCCGGCCGCGAGGCGCACCGGACCGAACGGCCCGTCGGCCGTCGTGATGATCGGGTGCGCAACGCTTGCCCCCACGGCATCGGGCATCGTGCGATCCGGCGATCCTATCCGGCCATCACCGCGCGACATGCATAGATGGTTGCATGTTCCCGGCCTATGCGGCAGACTGCGGCTGCCATGTCGCGCCATATCGCCTTCGACGCCAAGCAGAAGCACTGGCGGCCCTGCCGGGAGGCTCGGGCCCTGGGGCTCTGACGGCGCGCGAGCGACGAACCACGGAGCCTCCGGGGACCGGAGGCGCCGAGGGGCCGCGGACACCGCAATGGGTGCCGCGGCCTTTGTGATTTTCGGACCTCCGGTACCTGTGGCGACTCCACCGCGGAGGATGTTCGAGGATGCAGCTGCTGATCTACGGTCCGGGTCGCCTGGGTGGCGCCGTCGCCGCGGCGGCGCGCGCGCGTGCCTGGCCGGACCCGGTGCTGATCGGGCGGCCGTGCGGCGAGGTCCGGGTCGCCGCGCCCCTCGTCGATGTCGTGGTCGACACGTCGCGGGGCGAGGCCGTCGCGAGCAACCTGGCCCACGCCCTGGCTGCCGGCAACCGCTGCGTGATCCTCGCCGCGACGGGGTGGGATGCGGACCGGGGCCGGGTGCGCGAGCTGCTGCTGGCGAACCGGACCGCCGCCGTGGTGGCGCCGAACCTCGCCCTCGGGGCGGCCCTGTTCCTGCGCCTGGCCGAGACCGCCGCCGCCTGGTACGGGGCTGCCGGTGGCTTCGATCCGTCGATCGTCGAGTGGCACCGCCGGGGGAAGGCGGACCGGCCCAGCGGCACGGCCCGGTCGCTCGCCGGGCGGATCGCGACCGCCGATCCGCGCTGGGCGGCACCCGGCGGCCCCGTGGGCGAGCGAGCGCCAATCGAGGTCGCCGGCATCCGGGCCGGTTCGGCACCCGGCACGCACCTGGTGACCTTCGACGGTGCCGGCGAGTCGGTGGAGCTCCGGCTGACGGCACGCGATCGGACGGCGTACGCGGAAGGCGCGCTCGCCGCCGCCCGCTGGCTCGTCCGCGAGCGGCGCGCGCCCGGCCTGCACGCGTTCGACGCGGTCGTGGACGACCTGCTCGCCACGTCTCGTGCGGCCCTCACGGCCGGATCCGAAGCCATACCCGACGTGCACAACGGAGGAACCCGGACATGACCTCGACCCGATCGACCCAACCCGGAGCCACGGCGGTCACAGCAGCCGAGCCCGTGTGCCCGAACCTGCGCGGGGCGTTCACCGCGCTGGTGACCCCGCTCGCCGTGGACGGCAGCGTGGACGAGGCGGCCTTCCGCAGGCTCGTCGCATGGCAGATCCTTGCCGGGATCGACGGCCTCGTCCCGGTCGGCACGACCGGTGAGTCGCCCACCCTGTCCACCCGCGAGCGCGACCGATTGATCGAGATCGCGGTGGCCGTCGTCGCCGATCGGGCCGCCGATCGCCGCATCCCCGTGATCGCGGGCACCGGCAGCAACGACACCCGCGCCACGATCGAGGCGACCCGCCGGGCCGCCGCCCTGGGCGCGGACGCGGCCCTGATCGTGACCCCGTACTACAACCGCCCCGACCAGCGGATGCTCGAGGCGCACTTCCGGGCCGTCGCCGACGACGGAGGGCTCCCGATCGTCGTCTACACGGTTCCGTCCCGGACCGGCGCCAACGTCGAGGCCGACACGTTCCTGCGGCTCGCCGAGCACCCGCGGGTGATCGGCGTGAAGGAGGCCAGCGGCAACCTGGAGCAGATCGCGGTCATCTGTCGCGATCGCCCGCGGGATGTCGCGGTCCTCGCGGGCGACGATGTGGCGACGCTGGCCGTCCTCGTGATGGGTGGCGACGGGGTGGTCTCCGTGGCGAGCAACGAGATCCCGGGCGAGATGGCGGCCCTGGTCCGGGCCGCGCTCGACCACGACTGGGCGACGGCGCGCCGGATCCACGACCGCTGGCTGCCGCTGTTCCGGGCGAACTTCCAGGGCGGCCCCAACCCGGTCCCGGCAAAGGCCGCGATGCTCGCCATGGGCCTGCTCGGCACGGACGTCATGCGCCCGCCGCTGCTGCCGCTGGACGACGCCCCACGCGAGCGGCTGGCGACCGTGCTGCGCAGGCTCGGCCTGGTCGACGGCGGCGGGCGGCTGACGACGACCGCCCCGTCCGTCGGCGCGACCTCGTCCGTCGGCGCGACCTCGTCCGTCGGCGCGACCTCGTCCGTCGGCGCGACCTCGTCCGTCGGCGCGACCTCGTCCGTCGGCGCGAGTCAGGATGACGGCCGCGTTCGGCGCGCCGCTCGTGCGGGAGCCGCGAGGTGACGGCCACCTCGATCCTCGACGATCTCGATGCCGGGCGACGCCGGGCTGCCGCTCCCGACCCGGCCGCTCATGGTGGCTGGCGGGTCGATGCCGCGGTCCAGGCCGCGATTCTGGAGCGCTTCCGGGACCGGGCGACGATCACCTGGCGGGTGGGGCCGCTGCAGTTCCGGGATCGTGCCGGGCTCCCGCCGAAGCGGCTGCTCGACGGCCCGGACGCGCAGGCGGCCACGGGCACGGGCGGCCGCGCATGGCGGATCGTGCCGGGCGGCACCAGCATCCGTGCCGGGACGCACCTCGCGCCCGGCGTGGTGATCATGCCGCCGTCGTTCGTCAACGTCGGCGCCTGGATCGGCGACGACGCGATGGTCGACTCCAACGTCGTCGTCGGCTCCTGTGCCCAGGTGGGCGCACGGGTCCATCTCGCTGCCGGCGTGACGATCGGTGGCGTGCTCGAGCCACCGGGTGCCCGGCCGGTGATCGTGGAGGACGGGGCGTTCGTCGGGGCGGGATGCTCGCTGCTCGAAGGCGTCCAGGTGGGTGCGGGCGCCGTGATCGGCGCGGGGGTCGTGCTCACCGGGACGTCGAGGCTCTACGATCTGGTCCGGGATCGGGTGCTGACCGGCACGCGATCCGCGCCGCTGGTGGTCCCGCCCCGCGCCGTCGTGATCCCCGGCACGCGGCGGCTCGCCGGCACGTTCGCGGCCGAGCACGGCCTCGGTGCGACCGTGGCGCTGGTGGTCAAGGACCGGGACGCCGACACCGACGCCCGGATCGCCCTGGAGGATGTCCTGCGATGAGCTCGGCCGGGACCGCGGGCACGCAGCCCCGCCATGCGCCCGCCCGGGGGCGCGACGCGGCTGCCCCGCCGGGCCGCAACGAGATCCTGCGGGAGGGTCGTCTCGGCAACCACGATCCGGCCGAGCTCGCCGAGCGCTTTGGCACGCCATTCTTCGCCTATGACCTCGACGTGGTCGCGCGCCAGGTCACCGCCTTGCGGGACGTGCTGCCACCGGCGTTCGACCTCGCCTATGCGGTCAAGGCCAACCCGAGCCTCGCGATCATCCGCCATCTGGGCCGGCTCGGCCTCGGCGCCGACGTGGCCTCGGGCGGCGAGCTGGGGCACGTGAGGCGGGCCGGCATCGCCCCCGATCGCGTCGTGTTCACCGGGCCCGGCAAGCGCGACGTGGAGCTGGCCGCCGCGGTCGAGGCCGGCGTGCGGGCCGTCACCGTGGAGTCGCCCGGTGAGCTCCGGCGACTGGCCCGGATCGCCGAGGGCCTGGGTCGGCGGCAGCCGGTGCTGCTCCGGGCCGCCGTCGCCGAGCCGGTTCACGCGGGCCGGGTCCAGCTGCTCGGAGACGAGGTCACCGGCAAGTTCGGCATGGACGACGCCGACCTGCGGGTCGCAGCTGCGGAGGCCGTCGCGTCTCCCTGGCTCGACCCACTCGGCCTCCACGCGTTCGGGGTGTCCAACGAGCTCGATGCCGCGGTGCTCGCGGCGCACCTCGACGCCACGATCGCCCGGGCCCGCGACCTGGCCCAGACCGCCGGCTTCCCGCTCCGGCTGGTGGACGTGGGGGGCGGGCTCGGCTACCCGTACGGCGAGGCGGAGGCCGAGCTGGATGTGCGACGGCTCGGGTCGCGGCTGGCCGCAGCCGCCGCCGCGCTCGCCCGGACGCCCTCGACGCGGCAGGCACGGGTGGTCGTGGAGCCGGGCAGGTTCCTGGTCGCGGCCGCGGGTGCCTACGTCGCCCGGGTGGTGGACCGCAAGACCATCCGCGGCAGGCACGTCGTCATCCTCGACGGCGGGATCCACCACCTGCTGCGGCACCTGCTGGTGGGCCAGGAGAACCGCGTCCGGGCGCTGACGGGCTCGGCGACGATCGCGGACGGCGCGGCGCCGGCCGGTCGGGGGGCGACGGCACACGACGGACCCGTGGCGATCACGATCGGGGGGCCGCTGTGCACCGGGCTGGACGTGATCGCCCGGGCGGCGGTCATGACGCCACCCGACGTCGGCGACCTGATCGCCGTGCTCGACGTGGGTGCGTACGGGGCCACCGAGTCGATGCCGTTCTTCCTGTCGCATCCGTTGCCGGCCGAGCTCGGGCTGCGCGGCGGTGACGTGTGGGTCGCCCGGCCCCGCATCGAGCCCGAGACCTGGCTCGCCTGGCAGGAGGCGGCGCCGGTCGGCTGAGCGCCACGACCCCGGGGACGGACCCGTCCGGCCTGACGATGGCGCCCCGCGGCGATCCGCATGGCGCAGAATCCTCCTTGCCCATGTCACCGCGCCCGATCCCCAGGCTTCGTCGTCCGCGCTTCCGTGGCCTCCGGACGCCCGTGGCCACGCCCCGCCAGAGCGCCCTTCGGCTGGCCGCGATCGGCGCGGGATCGGTGCTGCTGACCGTTCCCGTGTGGTATCTGACCACCCAGACCGAGCTCGGGCAGCGGCTGGCCGATCTCGTCCTGTTCGGGCGCATCCTTGCCGCACCCGAGGTCGTCGGGGCCGCCCGTGACACCCTCGCGACGGTCAGCGTGGTGATGGCGACCATCGCGGCGCTCGGCATCGGGACCATCGCGCTCGCGCGCGGCGGCCCGGCCCTGCTCGCCACGGTCGCCGTCGGCCTGGCCGGTGCCAATGCCTCGAGCCAGCTCCTGCAGGGTCACCTCGACCGGCCGAACCTGCTGGGTGATGCCGCCTACGCGGTCGGCAACAGCTTCCCGAGCGGGCATGCGACCCTGGTCGCCTCGCTGGGCTTTGCCGCCGTGCTCGTTGCGCCGCGCGCGCTCCGCACGCCGGTGGCGATCCTGGCAGCGCTCGCGATGGCAGCGGTCGGCACCAGCACCATCCTGGCAGGGTGGCACCGGCTCGCCGACGTCGTCGGGGCGGTCCTCCTCGCGCTGGCCTGGACGGCCGTCCCGACGGCGCTGCTCGTGCTCGCCCAGGGCTGGATGCCGCGCCGGAGCTGGCGTCGCGGCCTCGGTGGAACGGCGACCGGCACAGCGGCGTTCGTGGGTGCCGCGGCGATGCTCGCCGGCGGGCTGGGCCTTGCCGTGGCGCTCATCGTCCCGGCGTCAGGCGCGGATGCGCTGGCCGTCGCGCCGGCGCCCGCCCGCACGTTCGTGGCCGCGGTCACCCTCTCGGCCGGATCGGGGTTCCTCGCGATCGCGGCGCTGCTCTGGGCGCTGCGGGGCGTGGCGCTGGAGCTCCAGCCCCCGCTGCAGGACCCGGGGCCCGTGTCGGGTTGACCCGCCCAGCCGGATCCGGTCGACCCCGGCGGCGATGACCTCCGGCCCGCCGGCCCGATGACCGGGACGGCGGCCGATCGGGACGGGTGGCACGGCGGGAACCCGCGGCCGACGCTGCTATACTCCCCAGGAGTATGACGACCACGCCCGAGACCAGCCGCCCGATCGAGATCGTCCTGCCCATCGAGGGCATGACCTGCGCGTCGTGCGTGAACCGAATCGAGCGTTTCCTCAGCAAGACCCCCGGCGTCGCCGAAGCGGCGGTCAACCTGGCGACGGAACGGGCGACGATCCGGGTCGACCCGGCGGTCGCCGGTCGCGACGAGCTCGTCAGAGCCGTCGAGGCCGCGGGCTACGAGGTCAGGGCCGAGCCGGCCGGCGACGAGGCCGCCGTCCCGTCGCTCGAGGCGGAGATCACCGCCGACGACCTCGAGCGAGCGCGCGCGCAGCGCCAGACGCTCATCCAGTCGCTCGTCGCGATCGCGGGGGCGGCCGCGTTCATGGTCCTCATGTTCCTGCCCCAGACCGTCGTCGCGATGGAGGATCTCAACAAGCTGATCCTGTGGCCCGCGACGGCGATCCAGGTATGGGCCGGCGGCCGCTTCTACCGTGCCGCCTGGCGCGCCGCGAGGCATGGCGGCGCGACGATGGACACCCTGGTCGCGGTCGGGACCAGCGCCGCGTGGGCGTACTCGGTGTTCGTCACGATGTGGCCCGAGATCGTCCATGCGGCGGGTCTCCGTCCCGAGACCTACTTCGACTCGGCCACGATCATCATCGGGCTCATCCTGCTCGGGAAATGGCTCGAGGCTCGGGCCAAGGGCCGGACCACCGGGGCCATCCGGCGTCTGGTGGGCCTCCAGCCGACGACCGCTCGCCGGCTGCGCAACGGCGCCGAGGAGGACGTCGAGCTTGCCATCGTCGTGCCGGGCGACCTGCTCCGGGTCCGGCCCGGCGACAAGGTGCCCGTGGACGGCGTGGTCGTCGAGGGGACGTCCGCCGTCGACGAGTCGATGCTGACCGGCGAGCCGATGCCGGTGGCCAAGGCCAATGGCGACGAGGTGATCGGAGCCACGATCAACACGACCGGCTCGTTCGTGATGCGGGCGACTCGGGTGGGCCGCGAGACTGCGCTCGCGCGGATCGTGGATCTGGTCCAGCGGGCACAGGGCTCCAAGGCACCGATCCAGCGGCTGGCCGACCAGATCAGCGCCGTGTTCGTGCCGGCCGTGCTGCTGGTCGCCGCGCTGACGTTCGTCCTGTGGTTCGTGCTCGGCCCGGAGCCCCGCGTGACGCTCGCGCTCACCGCGTTCATCGGCGTGGTCGTCATCGCCTGTCCGTGCGCGATGGGCCTGGCCACGCCGACCGCGATCATGGTCGGCACCGGCAAGGGCGCCGAGGCCGGGGTGCTCGTGCGTGGCGGCGAGGCGCTCGAGACCGCGGGCCGCGTCGACACGGTCGTGATGGACAAGACGGGCACCCTCACCCTCGGCCGGCCGGTGGTCACCGCGGTCGTCCCGGCGCCGGGGTTCCCGCCGGACCGGGTGCTCGACCTCGCCGCATCGCTCGAGGCGGGCTCGGAGCATCCGCTGGGCGAGGCGATCGTGCGCAAGGCGCGGGAGACGGAGCTCGGCTTCGGCAAGGTCGCCGGGTTCGAGGCGATCGCGGGCCGCGGGGTGGAGGGGGACGTCGACGGGTCGGCCGTCGTGGTCGGCAGCCGCCGGCTCATGGGCGAGCGCGAGGTCGACCTGTCCGCGTTGCTCGAGCCCGCCCGGGCCATCACGGCCGATGGCGGCACGGCGGTGTTCGTCGCGGTCGACGGCGCGCCCGCGGGTTGTCTCGCCATCGCCGACCCGGTCAAGGCGGAGTCGCGCGAGGCGGTGGCCGAGCTGCGCGGTGCCGGCCTCGACATCTGGCTGCTCACCGGCGACGCCCGGGTCACTGCCGAGGCCGTTGCGCGGCAGGTCGGGATCCCGCCGGACCGGGTCATCGCCGAGGTGCTGCCCGCCGACAAGGACGCGGCGATCACGCAGCTGCAGGCCGCGGGCCACCGGGTGGCGATGGTGGGTGACGGGATCAACGACGCCCCGGCCCTCGCCCGGGCCGACCTCGGCGTGGCCATCGGGACGGGGGCCGACGTAGCGATCGAGGCGGCCGACGTCACCCTCGTCGGCGGCGATCCCAGGCTGGTCGCGTCGGCGATCGGCCTCTCGCGTGCCACCGTCCGGGTGATCCGCCAGAACCTGTTCTGGGCGTTCGCCTACAACGTGCTGCTGATCCCGATCGCGATGGGGATCCTGTACCCGCCGTTCGGGATCACCCTCAACCCCGCGATGGCCGCGGGCGCGATGGCGCTCTCGTCGGTGAGCGTGGTCAGCAACTCGCTGCGGCTCCGAGGCCTGGACGTCCGCCCGGGCGTGACGACGCAGCTCGCCCGGGGGACGATGGGGCTGGTCCGCGACGGCGCCTTCCTCGTCGTCGTCGCGGCGCTGGGGCTCTCGCTCGCCGGCGGCGTGCTGGTGGCAGATCGCGCCGTCGATGCCTCGCTGACGCACGTCATCGTGACCGCCGCGCCCTCGGGTGCGCTGGTGCCCGACACGGTCCGGATCACCGCCGGCGCGTGGACCGTGCTCGAGCTCCACAACGACGACACCGTGGTCCGCGCGTGGACGATCGACGGCGTGCCGAACCTCGACGTCGTCGCCCGCCCGGGAGAGACGGCGCGCCTGCGGTTCGTGCTCGACACTCCCGCGACCTACCCGGTCCTGACCGGCATCTCCGGGCACGAGGGTCCGGCGGGCACGCTGGTCGTCGTCCCGCGCTGACCGCGACACGCATCCGGGCCACGTAGACTCGCTCAGGTGACGGACGCATCCCTCGTGCCGCGCGCCGCTCCCGCACGATCCCGGATCCCGGTTCCCGACGATCCGCGCGACCTCCCGGGCGACTTCGGCCACCGGTTGCCGGTCGAGATCCGGTTCGGCGACACCGACGCGATGGGCCACGCCAACAACTCGCGCTTCCTGACCTACTGCGAGTCGGCCCGGCTCGCGTACTGGGAGGAGGCGACCGGACAGCCGATCGGGCTGCCGACCCACGGCGCCGAGGAATCGATGATCCTGGCCAGCATCCACGTGACGTACCGCTCGCCGGCGTTCTTCGGCGAGGTGCTCACGGTCGAGACGCGCCTCGGGCGCATCGGGCGAACGTCGTTCACGCTCGAGCACCGGATCACCGCCCGCGAGTCGCCCCGCGGCCGCGCCCGGCTGGTCGCCACGGCAGAGGCCGTCCAGGTGCTGTATGACTACGCGACCGCCCGGCCGCGCCCGGTGCCCGACGACGTGGCCGCCCGTCTCGAGGCGTACGAGGGGCGGACGCTGCGGACGCTGCGGGCCTGACGGCCGAACCGCCCACCGCGGCCCGGTTGCGGCCGACCGGTCGAGCGGCGGTCAGGCCTCGAAGCGGCGGAAGATCGTGACCGCGTTCTGGCCGCCGAAGCCGAAGCCGTTGACGGCCACCGTGTCGACCTTCGCCTTGCGCGCGACGAGCGGCACGTAGTCGAGATCGCACTCGGGATCCGGCTCGTGGAGGTTCGCGGTGGGCGAGATCACCCCGTCCCGGATGCCGCCCAGGGCCGCCAGCGCGGACGCGATGCCCGCCGCGCCCACGAGATGCCCGACCATCGACTTCGGGGAGCTGATCGCCCGGGTGGCCGCCGCCGAGCCGTACGCGGCCTTGATGGCGCGCGTCTCGGTCGAGTCGTTGAGCGAGGTCGACGTCCCGTGGGCCACGATCCAGTCGACCTCGTCGGGCGCGACGCCGGCGTTGCGCAGGGCGTTGGTCATCGCCCGCGCCTGGCCGCGCCCCGATGGATCGGGCGCGGAGATGTGGAACGCGTCGGCGGTCAGGGCACCCCCGATGACCTCGGCGATCGGCGTGGCGCCGCGCGCCAGCGCGTGCTCGACCGACTCGACCACGACCACGCCGGCTCCCTCGCCCAGGACGAACCCGTCGCGTGTCCGGTCGAAGGGTCGCGAGGCGGTCTCCGGCGTGTCGTTGCGCTTCGAGAGGGCGCCCATGTTGGCCAGCGCGGCCACGCCCATCGGCACCACCGGCGCCTCGGAGCCACCGGCCAGGACCACGTCGCATTCGCCCGTGGCGATCAGCCGAAGCGCGTCGTGGAACGCGATGACCGACGTGGCGCACGCGGCGACCTGGGTCATGACGGGCCCGGTGAGCTTGTACTCCATCGACAGCAGGCAGCCGGCCATCGAGCCCGACAGCGCCGGTACGGCGAACGCGGACACGAACCGGGCGCCCTTCCGGTCGTGGACGTGCGTCCCCTCGATGATGGCCTCGATCCCGCCGCCGCCCGTGTTGACCACGGTCGCGACGCGATCGCGCTCCTCCTCGGTCATCGCGGCGAAGTCGATCCCGGACGAGGCCACCGCCTCCTTGCCCGCGCCCATCGCGAGGTGGATGAAGCGGCTCATGCGGCGCGCCATCTTGGCGTCCATCACGCTGGCCGGATCGAAATCGAGGACCTCGGCCGCGATCCGGACCTCGAAGCTCGACGCGTCGAACGACCGGATGAGCCGGGTGCCGGTGACGGCGTGCTGGAGGTTCGACCAGTAGGTCTCGAAGTCGTTGCCGTTGGGCATGACCGCGCCGAGGCCCGTGACGACGGCGCGGCGCGCAGGGTCAGCGGAGGGCGGCACGGTCACCTCTTTCTTCGAACGCCGAAGCCAACGCCGGGAACGCGCTCGATTGTACGTGCGGTGCCGGCCCCTTCGACGGGCCGGGCCGACGCCCCGCGGGCCGACCGTCCGAGGATCTCAGCGGCCGCTCCAGCGCTTGAAGATGATCGCGGCGTTGTGGCCGCCGAGCCCGATGTTGTTGGACAGCGCGTAGCGCACGTCCGTGCCCAGCGCCTCGGTCGGCACCCACAGATCGGCCTCGGGGTCGAACTCGCGGTAGTTGATCGTGGGCGGCACGCACTGCTCCGCGACGGTCATCACGGTCGCGAACGCCTCGAACGCCCCGGCCGCACCCATCATGTGCCCGGTCATCGACTTGGTCCCGCTGATCGCCAGCGACCGGCGGTCATGGGCGACGCGATCGCCGAACACGGTCCAGATCGCCTCCGCCTCGCGCTTGTCCCCCAGCGGCGTCGAGGTGCCGTGCGGGTTGATCACGTCGATCTCGTCCGCCGGCACGCCGCGTCGCTCGAGCGCCGCCTTCATCGCCCGGGCCGAGCCCAGGCCGCGCTCGATCGGCTGGATCATGTCCCAGCCGTCGGCGGCCGAGCCGTAGCCCGCGACCTCCGCGTAGATCCGGGCGCCACGCGCCATCGCAAGCTCGAGATCCTCGAGGATCAGGGCACCGGCGCCCTCACCGAGCACGAACCCGTCGCGGCTCCGGTCGAACGGGCGGCTCACGTCGGACAGGGGCTCGCCCGGGCGTGGCGAGCCGAGTCCCCGCATGTTGCCGAAGCCCGCGTGGGCCACCTCGAGCAGCGGCATCTCGGCCGACCCCGCGATCACCGTGTGCACGTCCCCGCGCCGGATGAGCTCGGCGCCCTCGCCGACACAGTTGGTCCCCGTCGAGCAGGCGGTGACCACGCACAGGTTGATCCCGACGGCACCCGTCTCGATCGCGATCATCCCGGAGGTCGAGTCCACCAGGCCGTTGGCGATGAACGTGGGCGCCACGCGCGCAGGCCCCTTGTCGCGGAGCGTGTTCCAGTTGTCGATCATCAACGTCTGGCCGCCGGCGCCGGTGCCGAACACGACCCCGATGTCCTCGCGGTTGTCGTCAGCGATCTCGAGGCCGGCATCGGCGACGGCCTGCTTGGCGGCGGCGACGCCGTACCACATGGCCGGCTCGCTGCGGCGGACGGCCTTGGCGTCCATCCATCGGGTCGGCTCGAAGTCCTTGATCTCGCCGCCTGCGCGGTGGGTGTAGGGCGTCGTGTCGAACTTGGTGATCTCGCCCAGGCCCGACACGCCGTTGAGCAGGTTCGCCCAGACGGTGTCCTTGTCGTTGCCGATCGAGCTGATCACGCCGAGGCCGGTGACGACCACGCGGCGGTTGTAATCGGGTTGACGCACGCGGTTCCTCTCGATGGTGCTGGTGCGGCGGCCTAGGCCGTCGACTCGGTGGCGGCGTCAATCGCAGCCGCCTCGGCGAACGGGATGGCGAGTCGGTCGACGGCCGCCGCGTCGTCCAGGGCGAGCGCGACGGTGTCGGGGGCGATCCGCCGGATCAGGCCGGTGAGGACGCGACCGGGTCCGACCTCGATGAACGTGGTGACGCCGGCGTCGTGCATCGCCTCGACCGCGCCGACCCAGTCGACGCCGGTCGTGAGGTGATCGACCAGCTCGGCCCGGCAGCCGTCGGCGGTCTCGATGCGATGGGCGTCGGCGTTGGCAAGCAGCGGCGGTGCGGGGTCACTGAACGTGATCCCGGCGAGGACCGCCCGCAGATCGTCGGCCGCCTGGGCCATCAATGGCGAATGCGCGGCGACCGACACGGGCAGCAGCTGGGCGCGTCTCGCCCCAAGGGCGCGCGCGATCTCGAGCGACGCCTCGACCGCGGGTCGCTCGCCGGACACGACGACCTGCCCCGGCGAGTTCCGGTTGGCGACGCCGAACACGCCGTGCGCCGACGCCTGCTCGACGAGCTCCGGGAGGCGCGCATCATCGAGACCGATGATCGCGGCCATCCGGCCCTCGCGCCCGGTGCCCGATGCCTGCATCCGTTCACCGCGGATCCGGACCAGCCGGGCGGCGTCGGCGAGATCGAGCGCCCCGGCGGCGACCAGCGCGCTGTACTGGCCCATCGAGTGGCCGGCCGCGAAGGCGGGCACCGGCACGTCGACGTCCAGCTCGATCCAGCGGGCCCTGACGGCTTCCAGGTAGGCGATCGAGGTGGCGAGCAGCGCCGGCTGGGCGTTCTCGGTCAGGTTGAGCCGATCCTCGGGTCCGTCCCAGGCAACCCGCGAGAGTGGCTCGCCCAGCGCGTCGTCGACCGCCCGGAAGACATCGGCGGCGACGCTCGAGGATTCGGCCAGGGCACGGCCCATGCCGACGAACTGGCTCCCCTGACCGGGGAACACCAACGCGATCTGACTCATCGCTCCGAGCGTAAGGGGCATGGCCCGTCATCCCGGCAGATGCATGCACGGTTGCAGGAATCGCCGACCGATCCTACGCTCGATGGATGGACGATCGCGTGATGACCGCCACCCCCCAACGCCCCGCCTCGTCAGCCCAGCGACCCGCGCCGTCGCCCGCACGGCCCGCGCCGTCGCCCGCACGGCCCGCGCCGTCCGTCGGCACCCCTCCCGCATCGCTGCCGAGGCCCCGGCGACGCCGGTCCACGGACCCGGCGGCCGGACCGGACCTGCCCGAGGCCCTGGTCGTTCGACGGCGGCGCGGGGCGCCGAGCCGGGTCATCGCGCGGATGTTCGAGGCGGACCTGTCGGCGCCCGTCGTCGCGGCCGGGACGCGGATCCAGAACGTGCGCCAGATCTCGGAGCGGGTCGCGATGGGTCGCGCCCTGTGGCGGGAGCTGGTCGTCGGGTTCGCCTCACAGCTGGGCGAGCTCAACCTGGGCTTCACCCAGCTGGCCGCGCTGTATGTGCTGGCCGAAGGGGCCACCACCACCGTCGCCGACCTCGCCGACACGATCGGTCGGTCGCCCTCGGCGACCTCGCGCCTGATCGACGGCCTCGTCAGGCGGCGGCTGGTCGAACGCCGGCGCGAGGCCGACGACCGACGGCAACGCTCCGTCTGGCTGACGCCACGCGGCCACGCGGTGCTCCGGATCGTGGATCGGGCCCGCGCGGAGCAGTTCCTCGCCGCGATGCGACCGATGCCTCGCGGCGAGCGTGCCCTGATCGCGATGGGGGTCGCCGCGCTGGCGACCCATGCGATCAGCCGGCGTGGCCGGCTCGTTCGCAGCGGGACTTGAGGAAGGCGACGATGATCCACGCCTGCACCGCGCCAGGAGGTCAACGATGAACCCGCAGCTGCTCGACTTCGAGGTCCGGCTGATGCATCGCCACGAGGACGGTTCGTGGGCGGAGCTGGACGCGGACCCGACCCACCACGATCCAGCGCAGCACGACCCCGAGCGCGACTGGGGCAGGTGGCGGATCTTCCGCTGCCGAACGTGCCACGAGGTCGTCACCGTCCGTCGCGGCGAGGCGGAGGTCCCCGCGGACGAGGCCGCGGGGTAGCGGGCGGGTCCGGGCCGCCCTCGGGCGCTACCCGCAGAAGGTCGCGACCACGTCGTAGAGCACCGGCAGGCCCCAGCGCAGGGCGTCGATCCCGACCCGCTCATCGACCCCGTGGAAGCGCTCGAGGAACCGCTCCCCGGGATCCAGGCGGAGGGGCGAGAAGCCATAGCTCGGAACGCCCAGGCGGATCAGGTGCTTGGCATCGGTCGCGAAGGGCGCCATCACGGGCACCGGGATGCCGTCCGGGTCGTGGGCCCGGATCGCCGAGACCAGCAGCTCGTACAGCTCGCCCTCGGCGGGCGCCTCGACGGGCACCGCGCCGATGACGTGCTCGAGCGTGCAGTGGACCGCCAGGTCGCCAAGGCGCCGGAGGAGCTCCTCGCGCACGTCACCCTCCGTCGTGCCGGGGAGGGTCCGGCAGTCGACCTCGATGAGGGCCTCACCCGGGATGACGTTGTACTTGATGCCGGCCTGGATGACGTTGGGGCTGATGGTGTCCCGGACCAGCGCCCGGACGGCGCGTGCGTACATCGGATCGCACAGCGACCGCAGCGCGGCCTCGGCCCGGCGCGGGTCGTCGCCCCCGATCGCCGACATGAGCCGCGCGTGCTCCCCGGGGAGCTCGGCCGCGATCCCGTCCAGCAATCGTCTGACCGGCGCCGTGACGTTCGGCTCACCCGGCCGGGCCAGCCGCGTGACCGCCTCGGCGGCGATCACCGCGGCGTTGTCCTCGCGCGGCATCGACCCATGGCCCCACGTCCCGGTGACCCGGATCCGGAACACCTCGAACCCCTTCTCGGCCACCTGGATCGGATAGAAGCGCCGGCCGCCGAGCTCCGCGGACACGCCGCCGGCCTCGCTGAGCGCGCCCACCGCGCGGACGGACTCGGGCCGGTGCTCGACCAGCCACCCGGCGCCCTGCCAGCCGCCTGCCTCCTCGTCCGAGGTGCACGCGAACAGCACGTCGCGGCGCAGGCCCGGGACCGGATCGACGGCCGGGTCGACGCCCGAGGCTCGCGCCCGACCCGCCAGCAGCCCGAGCACGGCGACCTCCATGGCCACCATCGACTTCATGTCCACGGCCCCACGACCCCAGACGTAGCCGTCCGCCACGTCCGCCCCGAACGGCGGGTGCGTCCAGCCCGCGGGGTCCGCCGGGACGACGTCGTGATGCGCGAGCAGGAGCAGCGGCTCGCCGCCCGTGCCGTCGCCTCGAAGCCTCGCGATGACGGTGCCGCGACCCGGGTACGGCTCGAGCACCTCGGGGGCGAGCCCGGCCGCGCGCAGCTCGTCGGCGATCCGGTGCGCGGCGGCGAGCTCGGGTCCGGGCGGCTCGGGCGGGTTGATCGAGGGTATCCGGATGAGGTCCCGCAGGAACGCGATCAGCCCGTCGTGGGCGGCCGTCCAGGTGGCGGGACGCAGGCTCCGGGACGGCAGCGACGCCAGCGGGGGACCATCGTGGGGGCCGGCGATCGGCGGTGGCGCGGTCACGGTCAGGCGGGCGGGGCGACGACCAGGGCCTCGATGATCCCGAGGCCGAACCCGACGACGACGATGATGACGACCATCGCGATCAGGATCCGGAGGTAGTGCCGCTCCCGACGGAGGGTCTCGGGGAGGTCCGGATCATCGCCCCCGGCGATGTACGGCTGCTTGAGACCCCGGCGGCGTGCATGCTCGTTGCGGACGGCGTCGTACTGCTCGGGATCCGGCGGCAGCGAGGGCGGGGCGGTTGGCGACTCGGTCACGAACCCATGATGCCCCAGCCGATCCCGCGACGGAGCCCCGCGACGTCCGCGATGCACTCGACACCTGCGCGGGCGACCGGATGACGCGCCCGTGACAGGCGAGGCGGTAGGTTCGCCGCACTGATCGTCGAACGCCGGAGGCCGCGATGCCGCAACGAGCATGGTCCGACAAGCGGGAACGCCAGTACGAGCACATCAAGGACGGCCTGCTCCATCGGGGGCGCCGCGAGGAGGTGGCCGAGGAGATCGCGGCACGGACCGTCAACAAGGAGCGGGCACGTTCGGGAGAGGCACGCACGGGCGCTCGGGAGTCCCGACGCTCCGTGCCGTCCTCGCGCCGCGGCGGCCTCCGCTCGCACCGCGGCGCGGGCGGCCGGACACGGGACCAGCTCTACGAGGAGGCGCGCCACCGGGACATTCACGGGCGCTCGAGGATGTCCAAGGCGCAGCTCGAGCGCGCGGTGGGCCGGTAGCCCGCGCATGGTCCTCGACCTGTCGATCTCGGGCCAGCTGGAGGGCCTGGCCCGGGTGGTCCTGGCGGCGATCGCGGGGGCCATCATCGGCTACGACCGCGCGCGGCACGACAAGCCGGCCGACATTCGGACGTTCGCGCTGGTGGCCCTCGGCAGCGCGAGCTTCTCGCTCGCCGGGGTCCTGGCCTTCGGGGGAGACCAGGGTGCTTCCAGGATTGCGGCCCAGGTGGTCACCGGGATCGGCTTCCTCGGCGCGGGCTCGATCATCCACCACCGCGACGACGTGACCGGGCTCACCACCGCCGCCGCGGTCTGGAGCGTCGCGGCGATCGGCATGCTGTTCGGGTTCGGGCTCTACGTCCTCGGCCTGGGCGGTGCGGCCGTGATCCTCGTCCTGCTGCGCTGGCGTGGCCTCGAGCGAACCGCGAGGTCAACCTGATCGTTCGGCGCCGCCCGAACGGTGGCGTTCGCGACCGGGTCGGGCGCCGGTCCGACGCGCGCCCAGGCGCCCCCCGTCGGCGTCGCCGGCGAGCCGCGCGAACTCGGCATGACGCCGCTCGAGCTCCGCATCGGTCTCGTCGTCGACCGCGAGGAAGTCGTTGCGCGCGTCATGAACGGCACGGATCAGCTCATCGAGCTTGAGCTGGGTCGCCTCCGCCTCGCGGTTGGTGGTGTTCTGGATGACGAACACCATCCAGAACGTGGCGACGGTCGTCGTCGTGTTGATCACCAGCTGCCACGTGTCGGAGAACCCGAAGACCGGACCGGCCAATGCCCAGACCACCACCAGGCCGACCGACGCCATGAGCGCCGGCAGCGACCCGAGCCCCTTCGAGACCCGATGGGCCGCCTGGCGGAAGCGCTCACCGGGCGGGGCGCCCTCAACCGACGCTCCGCGTTGCGCGGCTGCGGATCGGCTCGCCGACCACCCTCGGGCCCGGCTTCGGGATCGCGTCATGGCATCGCCCCGGCTGTACGGCGTCGGTCGCCCGCGGCGATCGCCGTGGGCGCGCCGTCAACGTTGCCAGCCGGCGTGTTGCCCCGGCATGCCCGCAGCCCGCTGCCGCCCGACGCCCCCGTTGCAGCTCGCGGCCCCGAGCGACCGCGACCCTGCTCAGACCGCGTCGAACCTCGCCTGCAGGCGCTCGCGATCGGTCTCGCCCGCCGCGAGCGCGAGCCGCAGGAGGATGCGCGCCTTCCACGGCTGCAGGTCGTCGGCGGCCACCCAGCCGCGAGCGACGAGGGCCGGCACGATCGGGACCCGGCCCGAGCCGACCCTCGATGCCTGGCACACGACGACACCGGCGGTCGACGCCCGCTCGAGCGCCTCGACCTCCCCGGAGGTCGGATAGCCGGCGCCGGTCCCGGCGCTGACGATGCCGCGTGCCCCGGCGGCCACGGCCGCGTCGACGAGCACGCCGTCGGCGCCCTGGAACGAGACCACGATGTCGGATCGGGGGAGCGCCCGCAGGTCGATGCCGGCGAAGGCGCCACGCAGCGTCGTTGCCCGGCCCGGGCGGTGGGCGACGATCACGCGTCCGTCGCCGTCGATCCGACCCAGCGCACCTGCCCCGCCGTCGGCGAAGGCATCGACCCGCACGGTGTTGGCCTTGGTCACGTCCCGCGCGCCGTGGATCGTGTCATCGAGGACGACCATCACGCCCAGCCCGCGCGCGGCCGCTGCGGCCGCGAGGCGGACGGCGTTGACGAGGTTGAGCGGTCCGTCCCCCGACAGGCCCGACGCCGGCCGCATCGCACCGGTGACGACGATCGGCCGATCCGTCGCGATCGTCAGATGGAGCAGCCAGGCCGTCTCCTCGAGGGTGTTCGTGCCGTGCGTGATCACGACGCCGTCCGCCTGGTCGCGGTCGAGCAGCCCGGCCACGAGGTCGTGCAGGTCGGCCAGGTCGCCATCGGTCATGGCGTGCGCGCGCAGCCGACGGAACGGCACCTCGGTGACCTCCGCGATCGACGCCAGCTCGGGGACGCTGGCCAGGAGCTCGCCCGGCGCCAGCCGCCGCCCGGTCTCGAGGTAGGCGGCAAGGTCGAGCCGGTCCACCCCGACCGAGTCGATGGTGCCGCCGGTCGTGACGACGCTGACGCGCGCGGGCGTCACGTCGCGGGCACGGCTTCGGGCACCGGCTCGGCGGACCGTTCGCCCGGCTCGGAGGCGGGCCGCCAGTGCGGCGCGGCCTCGGGCGGGGTGAAGGCCTCGAGGCGACCCAGCAGGCGCCGGATCCGCAGGCCGTGGATCGGACCCAGGGCGTACAGGGGCATCGGCTGGAGCCAGACCTCGCTGCCCAGGCTCACGGCATCGGCGCCGGCCCAGAAGTATTCGCGGCAGTCGTCGAAGTCGCGGATCCCGCCGTTGGCGATGATCGGCAGCCGCAGGCCCGCGTCGCGAAGCTCGGCGATCACGCGCAGGCCGATCGGCTTGATGGCACGCCCCGAGATCGCCCCGAACCGGTTCTCGAGCCACGGCTCGCCGGTCTCCGGGTCGAGGCGCAGGCCCTTGACGGTGTTGATCGCGGTGATGGCCGCACAGCCTGACGCCTGGGCGAGGCGCGCCTGCCACCGGTAGTCCTCGTCGGGGGAGACCTTGAGGATCACCGGGTGGCGGCTGCGGGGCACCGCCCGGCGGAGGCTCTCCTCGAGGATCTCGCCAAACGCGAAGTTGACGTTGTGGCACGAGGCGTTGAGCTCGACGGCGGCGATCTCGCCCGGTGCCGCGCGCTCGTTCACCGTCTCGATCAGGCGCTCGATCTCGTCCGCGCTGAAGCCGCCCACGGAGACGATCCGGTTGAGGGACGCGGTCCGCGCGAAGTACTCCTCGAAGTACCGCTCGATCCCGATGTTGGACCAGCCGAACGCGTTGATCCAGCCGGCATCCACCTTGCGCAGCGCCCGCGCGTAGAGCCGGAACAGGTCGGGGAGGTCCGTCACCGGCCAGTCCTCGCGGAGCGTGAAATGCCCCTCGCGCGGCGCGACGGTCATCGTCCGTGTCGTCACGGCCCCGAAGCGCTCGAGTGGCACCCACTGGGCGATCGGGGACAGGCCGTACAGGATCAGGCGACGCTTCGACGCCCCGTAGCCCAGCAGGCTGGCCGAGGTCACCAGCCGGTTCCGCAGGCGGATTCCGTTGAGATCGATCATGGGTGCCTGCCAAGTATGCCCGCGCGCCGATGCCGGGGCGACCCGACCCGCGCGGGATGCGCCGCATGCGTCAGGTGGGCTGCGACAGGTGGGCTCCGTCAGGTGGGCTGCGTCAGGTGGGCTGCGTCAGGTGGGCTGCTGCGCCGCGTGCGGCAGGTTTGCCCGTGCCGCCCGGGCCCAGGGACCGCAACGGCTCGACGCGCCGGTCACTCGACGAGCGGGCGACTGGTGGCATGGGGCACGGTTCGGCTCGCCGGGCGAGTGGATCGTCGCACCAGGGAGCTTCGTCGTGCGACAGACGGCCCGCTGCGCGAGCGCCAGGCAACGCGATGCGACGGGTGGCTCGCCGGGCGAGCGGCCCGGCGCGCCAGGCGGGTCGCGTGCGATCGGCTGTCAGACCCGGGCGAGCGGGCCACGCAGGCTCAGCATGTCGGGGATCGGCGCGTAGCCCAGCCGGGCGTTCACCGCGCGCATCGGCAGGTTCTCCTCGTCGTTGCCGGTCTCGAGCACCTCGAGCTCGTGCTCGATCGCCCAGCGGATCGTCGCCTGCTTCAGCGCCCTTGCCACGCCCCGCCCGCGCCAGCGGCGCCGGACCGCGGTCATGTCGTGCCAGGCGCGCGTGCTCGAGCCCGGGACGAGCTCGAGGCTGGCATACCCGATCACCTCGCCCGTGGCGGCCTCGAGCGCGATCACGAACGCATCTGCCGGGATGTGCTCGCGCGCGACGTCGCGTGCCAGCCACTCGGCGAACGGGCGGGCCTCGACCGGCGGCCCCGAGGATGGGATGTCCGCGAACGCCTCGACGGCCACGGCGTGGACCGCGCGGGTCAGCTCCGGGTGCTCGGCGAGGCTCGTCAGCTCGATCCCGTCCGGCACCTCGATGGCCGGCGCCGGGAGGCCGTGCAGGTCGAGCTCAACCATCTTGTCTCGACCGGTGACGACGAACCCGCGATGGTCAAGGAAGGCGAGGGCGTCGGTCTGGTGCTCCGACGTCATGGTCTCGAAGCCCGTCTTGCCGGCCGTCCGGGCAACGACCGAGGCCGCCTCATAGAGCCGGCTGCCGATGCCCTGCCGGCGTGCCTCACCCAGCACCCAGATGCCCAGCCAGTAGTGCTCGAACTCGGGAGCGTAGACGCGGACCCGTCCGGCCGAGGCGACCCCGACCGGACGCCCGTCGAGCGTCGCGATCAGCCGTTCGCCCTGGCCCGGGTAGGCGTGGTCCTCCCAGCGCACGAGCTCCAGCGAGGCCGGGTCCTCGGGGGTGACGGTGCTGCGGATCGCGACGTACGCCGCGAGCCCCGACGCGTCGTCGGGGTCGATCCTCGAGACGCGGATCGAGCCGGAGTGCCGGTCCGGGTCGGTCACGAGCGCTCCAGGAGCGGTTCGGCGACCTCGCGCGCGACGGCGGCGAGCCCCCCGGGCGCCACGCCCGCCGGCACGCCGAGGATCACGTGCGTGGCGCCTGCCCGGACGAACCGGCGCGCCGTGTCCAGGGCCGACCGGCGAGTCGCGGGCGTGGTGCCGCACGAGAGCTGCGCGGCGAACGAGAACGCGCCCGGATCCCGGCCGACCGCCTCGAGCGCGCGCGAGAGCTCCTCGCGCTTGGCCGCGAAGTACGTGACGTCGCCCGGGCGGTTGCCGGGCAGCGGCCAGCCCTCGGCGTATCGGGCCGCGAGCGCGATCCCGCGCCGGTGCTGGCCACCCAGCCAGATGGCCGGGCCACCGGGCCTGATCGGCGGGGGCTCGTTGGTCGCTTCGCGCAGCGGATAGAAGGGGTCGTCGAGCGACACCCCGGGCGCCATGCCGGCCGCGTCCGAGAACAGCGCCGTCAGCACCCGGAGGGCGCCCTCGTAGCGATCGAACCGCTCCCGCAGCGGCGGCAGCGGGATCCCGAACGCCTCGTGCTCGCCCTCGTGCCAGCCGGCACCCAGGCCAAGGATGAACCGCCCGCCGGTCACGTTGTCGAGCACGGTCGCGGCCTTGGCCACCAGCGCGGGGTGGCGGAACGTGTTGGACAGCACCGCGATTCCGAGCCACTTGCCGGGCACCCGGCGGGCGAGGGCCCCGGCGAGCGTGAGCGCCTCGAAGGCCGGGCCGTGCCGCTCGCGGCTCGCGTCGGACAGGTGGTCGCTGAGCCAGCCGGCCGCCAGGACGTCGAGCTCACCCGCGAGCGCCCAGGTCTCGTCGATCCGGGTCCAGTCGAGGCCGGCGGACTCGGTCGCCGAGATCCGGAACCCGACCAGACCCGGACGGGTCGCGCGGCCGGCCCCGGCGGCCGCGCTCGAGTCGGCCGTCAAGCCACGGGCTCGGTCGCCGCCGGCGTTCGCGCTGCCAGCGCCGCCCGCAGCTGGGAGCCGCTGGTGATCGCCCCCTCGGATGCCGACGAGACCAGGGCCGCGTACTTCGCCATCGCCCCATCGGCGTAACGTGGCGCGGGCGGGGTCCAGGTGGCCCGCCGCGCGGCAAGCTCCGCCTCGGGCACCTCGAGGTTGAGCTCGCGGGCGTCGACGTCGACGGCAATCGAGTCACCCTCCTGGACGAGCGCGATCGGGCCGCCGACCGCGGCCTCGGGGGCGACATGGCCCAGCATCAGGCCGTGGGTGCCGCCCGAGAACCGGCCGTCGGTCAGCAGCGCCACCGACTCGCCCAGCCCCTCGCCCACGAGCGCCCCGGTCACGCTCAGCATCTCCTGCATGCCCGGCCCGCCGACCGGCCCCTCGTACCGGATCACGACCACGTCCCCCTCGTGGATCCGGCGCTCGCGGACCGCCTCGAAGCACGCGTTCTCGGAGTCGAACACCCGGGCCGGTCCGCGGTGGAACCGCCGCTCGTGGCCGGCCAGCTTCACGATCGAGCCCTCCGGCGCCAGGCTGCCGAACAGGATCGCGTGGCCGCCGGTCTCCTTGATCGGGGACTCGATCGGGTGGACCACCCGCTGGCCCGGGGTCTCGACGACGTCGGCGGCGATCCGCGCGATGGTTCGGCCATCCACCGTCCGCTCGTCGCCGTGGAGCAGGCCCCGCTTCACGAGCTCGCGCATGACCAGCGCCACGCCGCCGGCGTCGTACATGTCGGCCGCCGCGTAGCGGCCGCCGGGCCGCATGTCGGCGAGCAGCGGCGTCCGGTCGACGACCGCCGCGAAGTCGCGGAGCGTGAACGGGAGCCCGAAGTCGGCCGCGATCGCCGGCAGATGGAGCGCGGCGTTGGTGCTGCCGCCGGTCGCCGACACGGAGGCGACCGCATTCTCGAGCGAGCCGCGGGTGACGATCGACCGGGGGCGGATGTCGTGGTGGACGAGCGTCATCACCAGCTCGCCACAGCGCCGCGCCGCCTCGTCCTTCTTCGGGTCCTCGGCCGGGATCCCGTTGAGCCCGGCCGGCGACAGGCCGAGGAACTCGAGCACCGTCGACATGGTGTTGGCCGTGAACTGGCCGCCACAGGCGCCGGCGCCGGGGCAGGCGCCGTTCTCCGCCTCGTACAGCTCCTCGAGCGTGATCTTCCCGGCCCGGTAGGCGCCGATCGCCTCGAACACCGTGACCACGTCCGCCGGCTTGCCCTTGTACGTGCCGGGATAGATCGTGCCGTTGTAGAGCACGAGCCCCGGGATGTCGAGCCGCCCCAGCGCCATCGCCCCGGCCGGGATCGTCTTGTCGCAGCCCACGAGCACCACCAGGCCGTCGAACAGGTGGCCACGGGCGACGAGCTCGATCGAATCCGCGATCACCTCGCGGCTGACGAGCGAGGCCTTCATGCCCTCGCTGCCCATCGACACGCCGTCCGAGATCGCGATCGTGTTGAACTCCATGGGCGTGCCGCCCGCCGACCGGATGCCGTCCTTGACGAGCTCCGCGAGCCGGCGCTGGTTGAGGTTGCACGGCATGGTCTCGATCCACGACGTGGCGACGCCGATCAGGGGCTGCGCGAGGTCGTCATCGGTGAAGCCCACCGCCTTGAGCATCGCGCGCGCGCCGGCCCGGTCTGGTCCGTCGGTCAGGGCGTGGCTGTGGCGCTTGCCGGGGTCGGTGGGTCGGCCGTAGGGAACGGCGTGGTCGGCGGGCATCGGGCGGTCCTCGCGGGCGGTCTGCGGTTGCACCCGACAGGGTACGGCCCGGGCGACGGCCGTGTCCGATCGGGGCGCCGCCGCCCTCACCGGCTGCGACCCGACCGTCGCGGCCCACCTTGTGGCCCCCGTCGCGGCCCACCTTGTGGCCCCCGTCGCGGGCTCGTATCCTCGCAGGACGGCGCCGCGGGCGCCCTGCGTCAACGAGGTGACGATGGACGCCAAGACGAAGATGCTCAGCCGCGTGCCGCTGTTCGCGGGCCTCGGCGAACGGGCGCTCGAGCAGGTGGCCGGGCTCGCCGACGAGGTCGACGTGGCGGCTGGGACGACCCTGACGCACGAGGGGGCGACCGGCGGCGAGTTCTTCATCATCATCGACGGCGGCGTCGAGATCACCCGCGCGGGCGGCGTGCTCAACACCCTCGGCCCGGGCGACTTCCTGGGCGAGATCGCGCTGGTGGACGGGGGGCCGCGGACCGCGACCGCACGGACCACGAGCGCCAGCCGCCTGCTGGTCCTGGCGAGTCGCGAGTTCCACACGCTGCTCGCGGACCAGCCGGAGGTCCGGCTGGGCGTCCTCCAGGCGCTCGCGGCCCGGGTCCGTCGCCTCGACGCCCAGGCCACCTGACCCGATCGCCGTCCGACGCGCGCACCACGCCGGCGGGCTCCGCCCGCGCCCTGCGGGCCCGGTGTCAGGGGGCCCGGTCCGAAGGCCCGTCGAGCGTCGGCGGCAGCCGGCCGTGGTCGGCGCCCAGGCGCGCCTCGACCACGGCGTGCGCGGCGGCGGCGCTGGGGTCGTGACCCGACACCGCCGCGACGAAGGTCTCGCAATCCACGGACCAGCCCGTGACCGGCTCGACGGCGGTGACCGTCGCCGTCCGCGGCACGGCCCGCAGCAGCGCAATCTCGCCCAGGCCCTCTCCGGGCCCGAGCTGACGACCCGGCCGGCCGTCGACCTCGACCTCGACGCGTCCCGTCTCGAGGATGACGTACGTGTCGCCCGGGACCCCCTGGGTCATCAGGACCTCGCCGGGTGCGTAGCTGACCTGGCGCATGCCGGCCGCCACCTGCTCCAGCGCCGCCAGGGGCATGGTCGCGAACAGGGGAACGCCGCGCAGCAGTGACGCCTGGTGCTCCGGGACCACCGCCTCGCTGTCGAGCCGTCGCACCCACCGCCAGCCGATCGCCGCGACCAGCGGCAGCGCGAGCCCGGTTGCCACCAGGGCGAGGCGGATGCCGAGGCCCGCGATCAGCGCCGACCCCACCACGCCGCCGACGGAGACGCCCGCGCTCGCCCCGACCTCGAGCGTCGCGAACACGCCCGTCCGGGCCCGGTTGGAGGTGCCGCGCTGGAGGAGGGTCAGGCCGCTGACATCGATCAGCGCATTGCCCACCCCGACGACGGCCAGCGCGACGAGGGCGACCGCCGTGCCCGGGACGAGGCCGATGACCGCGATCGGTGCCCCCCAGGCCACCAGGGCGACGGCGAACAGCGGGGCGAGTCGCCGGCCGTGCCGCGACAGGGTGCCCAGGGCGCCCAGGATCCCTCCGACCCCGATGGCCGTTCCGAGCAGCCCGACGCCCGAATCGCCAAGGTCGAGGACCTCGATCGCCAGCACGGCGAGGTACGTGGTCAGCGCCCCCCGGACCACGGTCTGGACGAAGAACGACGTCATGAGCACGCCGGCCGGAGGGCGTGCGACCAGCTCGCGGATGCCGGCCACCAGCGGCAGCCCGGACGGCCGGTCGCGGCGTCGCGGACGGGAGGCGTCTGCGACCCGGACCCCGAGCGCGATCACCCCCGCGGCGACGCACGACAGCGCGGCGAGGGCCGATGCCGGCGCAGCCCCCGAGCGGGCGATCACGAGGCTTGCCAGCAGCGGCCCGGCGAAGGTCCCGAAGCTCTCGCCGATGGCACCCATCGTGTTCGCGCTCACCAGCTCGTCCGGGGTCGCCGCGACCGCCGGCAGCAGCGCGAGCGTGGTGGGCCGGACGAGCGCACCTGCGGCCGCGGCGCCTGCCACCGCGACGAAGGCCAGGACCGGCTGGTCCGCCACGATGGCCACGGCGACGAGCGCGGCACCGGCGCCTCGCGCCAGGTGGACGCCGACCAGCGCGCGCTCGGGTCGCGCCAGGATGCCGGTGTCCACGACCACGTTGGCGATGGTGGCCGGGATCATGCGGGCCACCGACACGAGACCCACCGCCACCGCCCCGCCGGCGTCATAGGCGACGAGCAGCGCCACCACGAGCAGCGCCCAGTCGGCGGCGACGCCCAGGGTCCAGGCGAGCTCCAGGGACCGGATGTTGCGGTTGGCGAGGGCCGCGAGCCTGCCCGCGTTCCCGGCCGGGTCGAGCGCCGGGGAGGCCGCCGCGGTCATCGCCTCGTCGCCTCGATCCGCGCTCAGCGGATGCAGGGGCCCACGTCGGCCGCCTGCGTCCGCCCGATGGCCGGTGCGACCCGGGATGCGACCGCGGTCGGGCTGAGCGCATAGCCGACGCTGGGGTCGGCGCGGGATTCGGCGAACACGAGCCCTCCGATCGTTCCATCCTCGAGGACGAGCGGACCGCCCGAATCGCCAGGCTCGACGGCTGCCCGCAGCTCGATGATCTCGCGCGTGATCAGGCCACGGTCGTAGATGTCGCGACCCGTGGCCTGATACGAGCCGGTGACGGCGGCCGGCAGGACGGCGAGCGGACCGCCGCCCGTGTAGCCCAGCGCGGCGCCCGTCGCGCCGCGATCCGGGACGGTCGCGGCGAACCGGAGCCCTGGCCCGTCGAGGCCTGCCACGTGGAGCAGCGCGACGTCGAGGTTGGGGTCGAACAGCACGGGCACACCGTCGACCAGCCGTTCGCCGAGCGCCACCCGGATCGTCGTCGCGCCGGCGACGACGTGGGCGTTGGTGACCATGTAGCCGCCACCCAGCAGAACCCCGGTACCGGTGACCTGGGTGGTGCACGCGCGCGTCGTGATCCGCCCGGTGCTGGAGAGTGCGGCGGCGGCGATCCGCTGCGCCTCGCGGCCGGTCGGGGTGTCCACCGCGGGCAGCGGAAGCGGATCGAGCCCGACGAACACGTCCGGCAGCCCGGACGCATCGAGCACCGTCGCGATCTCGCCAACCACCTCGGTGGGCGGCGGCAGCACACCGTCGACACCGCGGACGATCACCGACTGGGTGGCCGCGCGGCCGAGCGAGGGCACGGGGCCCGCCGCCAGCGAGCCCGCCGGCCAGCCAGATCACGAGGACCGCCTGCCCGGCTCCGACCAGCCCGCCGACCAGCCGGTCGACGCCCGACAGCACCCCCTGGCGGAGCCGGCTCGCGGCCGCCTGACCGACCCCGGAGCCGATCCCCTCGCCGACGAGCACGGCGCCGAGGACCGCCCCCAGCACGATCAGCGCTCGCGGGATGGGCTCGACGCCGCGGGTGAGGTCGACGAGCCAGGGGGCGACGGCGAGGATCGCGGCGATCCCGGCGACGGCGCCCAGGATGCCGCCGATCTGCGGCAGGGCGCCGGTCCGGATCCCGGCGAGGACCGCGGCCACCAGGATCAGCGCGGCGGCCAGGTCGAACAGGTTCACCGGGCGAAGTATCGGGGAGGGCGGCGAATGGTGCCGCGTCGGCTCGGCGCCCCGAACCGCTCGCGCCTCGATGCTGCGGGCCGGGCCCGACGGCGCGCGCGGAGGCGCGGGTGACCGGGATGCTCCGGCTCAGCCCGCGACGGTGACGGCGACCGGCGCCGCCTCCCCGGACGCGGCGATCGTGTACTCCCCGGGATCGAGCTCGCCGAGGTCGACGATCGTCGCCTTGTAGAGCGCGATGTCGATGCACGCGACGTCCCTGCGAGCCGCGCCTTCCCGGACGGTCAGGGTGAGCGTGGTGCCGTCGCGGACGACATCGACGCCTGCCAGGGTGCTGCACGGCTCGACGCCGCTCCACCAGGCGACCCGCACCGTCACGTGGCGGCCGTCCACGGACGGCTCGAGCGCGGCCGCGCCCACCGGGTGGATGTCGAGCAGGCCCGCCACCGGGGTGACCAGCGTCGGCTGCGGCCGCTCGCCCCCCGCGCCGCCCGGGTCCAAAGGCACCAGGCCGCCGCTGCCGGGGTCGGGCTGCGACCCGGCTCCACCAGCGGGATCGTTGCCCACGCCCGCTCCGCCACCGGGCGCGGACGGGACCGGCACCGCCGTCGGCGTCGTTCCGGTCCTCCCCGGCAGCTCCGTCGCGGAGCCCGTCGGCCCGGTTGCGCCGGTCGTCCCGCCGATGCCGGTCGGTCCGCCGGCGGCTGTGCACGCGGAGATCAGGATGGTCACGGCCAGGGCAAGCGCGGGCTGTCGGCCGGCGGGGCGGGTCATGGGTCACGGACGGCGAGCGGCGGCGCCGGGTTCCGGTGGGCGGCCGTCAGCCCGCCGGCGGCGTGCCGAGCCGGGTGTCCACCCGCGCCGGGTGGCCGGCTTCCCAGGCGGTGATCGCCTCGGCGCGTGCGAGGACATAGCCGATCTCGTCGGTCCCGGCCAGCAGCATCGTCTTGGCGAACGGATCGATCTCGAACGCGATCGTCGAGCCGTCGGGCAGCAGGATCCCCTGCTCGGCGAGGTCGACGCGCAGCTCGGCGTCGGCGTCCGCCTCGACCAGCGCGAACAGGCGCCGGTGGGTCTCGGGGTCGACGACGATCGGCAGCACGCCGTTCTTGAGCGCATTGCTGCGGAAGATGTCGGCGAACGACGTCGACAGGATCGTCCTGAAGCCCCACGCGCGGAGCGCCCATGGGGCGTGCTCGCGCGAGCTTCCCGTCCCGAAGTTGTCCCCGGCGAGCAGGATCTGCCGCCCCACCATGCCGGGTCGGTCGAGCACGAACGGCGGGTCCTTCGGCGAGCCGTCCTCCGCGAACCGCCAGTCCCGGAACAGGGCGTCCGCCAGCCCGGCCTTGTCGGTGACCTTGAGATACCGGGCCGGGACGATCTGGTCCGTGTCCACGTTCTCCGCGGGCAGCGGCACGATCCTGGAGCTGAAGCCCCGGAACCCTTCGGCCATCGCTAGTACCCCCCGCCCACGGTCACCGGCTGCTCGATCCCGGGCAGGGTCCTCGGGTCGGTGACGACGCCGCTCAGCGCGGAGGCCGCCGCGGTCAGCGGCGAGGCCAGGAACGTCCGGCCGCCCTTGCCCTGGCGCCCCTCGAAGTTGCGGTTCGATGTGCTCACGGCGTACTGCCCGGCCGAGAGCTGGTCACCGTTCATCGCGATGCACATCGAGCAGCCGGACTCGCGCCATTCGGCGCCGGCTGCACGGAAGATCTCGTGCAGACCCTCGCGCTCCGCCTGTGCCTTCACCTGCTGCGAGCCCGGGACGATCATCAGCCGGACCCCGTCGGCCGCGTGGCGGCCCCTGAGCACGCCGGCGGCAAGCCGCAGGTCGCTGATCCGGCTGTTGGTGCACGAGCCGATGAACACGACATCGACCGGCTGACCGGCGATCGCCTGCCCCGGCTCGAGGCCCATGTACTCGAGCGCCCGCTCGGTCGCCCGGCGCGCCGCCGGATCGTCGAGCTCCGACGGTCGCGGGATCCGGGCGGTGATCGGGATGCCCATGCCGGGATTGGTGCCCCAGGTGACCATCGGCTCGAGGGTGGAGGCGTCGAGCTCGATCGAGCGATCGAACCGGGCGTCGTCGTCGCTCGGCAGCGCTCGCCAGGTCGCAACGGCCGCGTCCCAGGCGGCGCCCTGCGGGGCGTGCCGCCGGCCGTGGAGGTACTCGAACGTGGTCTCGTCGGGCGCGACGAGCCCCGCCCGCGCGCCGCCTTCGATGCTCATGTTGCAGATCGTCATCCGCTGCTCCATCGAGAGCGCGCGGATGGCCTCGCCGCGGTACTCGAACACATGGCCGGTCCCGCCACCGATCCCGATCCTGGCGATCAGCGCCAGGATCACGTCCTTCGCGCTGACGCCCGGTCGGAGCCGTCCGTCGACCCGGACCTCGTACGTCCTCGGCCGCCGCTGGAGGAGCGTCTGCGTGGCGAGCACCATCTCGACCTCGCTCGTCCCGATGCCGAACGCGAGCGCACCGAAGGCTCCGTGCGTCGCGGTGTGCGAATCGCCGCACACGATCGTCATCCCCGGCTGGGTCAGGCCGAGCTCGGGCCCGATGACGTGCACGATCCCCTGGGTGTCGCTGCCGAACGCGTGGAGCGGGATCCCGAAGTCGCGGCAGTTGGTCTCCAGCTGCGAGACCTGGGCCGCCGCCTGCGCGTCGATCATGGGCAGGCCGCGCGGCGACGTGGGCGTCGAGTGATCCGCGGTGGCGACGGTCCGGTCCGGTCGTCGCACCCCGAGCCCGCGGGTGCGGAGACCCGTGAACGCCTGGGGGCTGGTGACCTCGTGGACGAGGTGGAGGTCGATCGCGAGGAGCGCGGGCGCGCCCGGCTCCTCGGCGACCACGTGGTCGTCCCAGATCTTCTCGACGAGGGTGCGGGGTGTGGTCATGGCCGGATCTGCCTTCGTGACGGCCGCCGACGGTGATGCGGCGCGAGCCCGAAGGGTACCAGCGGTGGCGGTCCCGGCTCCGCCCGGTCGCTCCGACGACGCTGGACTCGCCGGGCGATACTTGCGTACCCGCCGAGCGATCCCGCGGTCGGTTCCCCCGGGACGGGTAGTACTAACGGGGGGCGGTCCATGGGAGGAACGGGGGCGCAGACTCTCGGCGTGTCGAACCCGTCGGGGCGTCCGACCTTGGCCGGCTGCCATGGTCGGCTTTGGATGTGTGGACCATGACACGCACGGAGGCCGAGACGAGCAGCAAGGCATCCGAGGGCTCGTCGGCCCCCGCGATCCACGCCGACCCGATCCGACAACGGCTGGAGGCTGTCCCGGTCGCGGCCCGCCTCGTCGTGTTCACGACGTGCCTCGGGATCGGCGCCGCCTTGATCTTCGCCGCGTTCCTGTACGGGCGTCCGGTGGTCCTGGATCGGCTCCACGTCCCGTGGCCGATCATGGCGGTGGGGTTCTTCGCCGCCGAGCTCAAGGTGGTCGTCGTCCACTTCCGTCGCGAGCGCCATTCGTACTCGCTGAGCGAGCTGCCGGCGGTGATGAGCTTCTTCCTGCTCACCCCGCCCGAGTACTTCCTCGCGCTGCTGATCGGCAGCGGGGCCGCCCTCGCGTTCGGCCGCTCCTCGCCGATCAAGGCGGTGTTCAACCTCGCGCACTTCGCGTTCACCGCTTCGGTGGCGCTCTCCGTGTTCCACGTGATCCTGGCGCTGGGACCGGTCACCGGCCCGTGGGCCTGGCTGGCGGCCTTCGCGGCAACGCTGACGGCGGCCATCCTCAGCTCGTTCTCGATCGCGACCGTCATCTCCGTGTCGGGTGGCGCTCCGCAGTTCGAGAAGCTGCCGGAGATGATCCAGTTCGGCGCGCTGGTGGCCGTCGCCAACACCAGTCTCGGGCTGCTCGCCGTCGCCCTGATGCGGCTCGAACCCCAGCTGCTGGCCCTGCTGGTGGTGCCGCTGGTGACCGTGTTCCTCGCCTACGGTGCCTACGTGTCCGAGCGCGAGAAGCACCAGCGGCTCGAGCTGCTGTACCAGTCGAGCCGCATCCTGCAGCACTCGCCCGAGCTGGATTCGGCATTGGCGGCGCTGCTCGAGCACGCGCGCGAGATGTTCCGCGCCGAACGGGCCGAGGTCATGATCTGGCCGCGCGGCGAGCAGGGGGACGGGCTGCTGACCAAGTGCTCGTCGGATGGATCGCCCTCGAGGATGATCCCGACGCCGGTGACGCGGATCGGACGGCTGCACCAGCGCGTGGCCGCCGAGCATCGGGCGTTCCTCGAGGTCGCGTCGCGCGTCGGCGCCGACGGCATCCGGAACGCGATGGCGACCCCGCTGCTCGGGGAGTCGGGGCTCATCGGATCGATGGTCATCGCCAACCGCATCACCGCCGGCACCACCTTCGGCGACGACGACCTCCGGCTGCTCGAGACGCTCGCCAACCAGGCGGCGGTCGCGCTCGAGAACGGCCAGCTCGAGCAGTCGCTCGCCGAGCTGTCGCGGCTCAAGGAGGAGCTGCGCTACCAGGCGTACCACGATCCGCTCACGGGGCTGGCGAACCGGAGCCTGTTCGTGGAGCAGGTCAACGACGCGCTCACCCGACCCACCGTCGACCAGGTGCCGGTGGTGCTGTTCATCGACCTCGACAACTTCAAGGACGTCAACGACACCCTCGGGCATGCGGCCGGCGACCGGCTGCTGGTCGCCGTCGCCGATCGCGTCAAGTCGTGCATCCGGAGCGGCGACCTCGCCGCGCGACTGGGCGGCGACGAGTTCGCCATCCTCCTGTTCGACGATCGCGACCTGTCGGCCGCCGTGATGGTGGCCACCCGCATGATCGAGGCGATGGCCATGACCGTGCCGGTCGAAGGCCAGGACCTGCTGGTCACCGCGAGCATCGGCATCGCCGCGAGCCCGGGCAGCATCGGGCACGCCGATGAGCTGCTGCGCAACGCCGACGTGGCCATGTACACGGCGAAGCAGGGCGGCAAGAACCGGTTCGCCGTGTTCGAGTCGACGATGCACGCCGCGATCGTCGCCCGGCACGCGCTGTCCAACGAGCTCACCCGCGGGATCTCCGCCGACCAGATCGACGTGTTCTACCAGCCGATCCTGTCGCTGGCGGCCGGCAGGATCACCGGCGTGGAGGCCCTCGCGCGCTGGCACCACCCGACGCGGGGCCTGGTGGGTCCCGACGAGTTCATCCCGCTGGCCGAGGAGAGCGGCGCGATCCTGGCGCTCGGCCGGGGCGTCCTGTTCCGCGCCTGCCACGACGTGGCGTCGTGGCGCAACGATCTCGGCGAGCCGCTGACCCTCACCGTCAACCTCGCCCCGGCCCAGCTCCAGCACGAAGCGTTCGTGGCGGACCTCGTCGACATCCTCCGCGCGACCGGCTTCCCCGCCTCGCGACTGGTGCTGGAGCTGACCGAGACGGCGATGTTCCACGACACCCAGACGACCATCGCCCGTCTCGGCTCGCTGCGCGATCTCGGGATCCGGATCGCCGTCGACGACTTCGGCACCGGCTACTCCTCCCTGGGCTACCTGCGCCGCTTCCAGGTGGACATCCTCAAGATCGCGCGTGAGTTCGTGGTCCCGGGCGATGCCGGCCCGGGCGGGTGGGCGTTCGCGCACGCGATCGTCGCCCTCGGGCGGACGCTGGGCATGCGGATCATCGCCGAGGGGATCGAGGACGAGGGCCAGCTGCGACGGCTGCGCGAGCTCGGCTGCGAGCTCGGTCAGGGGTTCCTGTTCGCGCGGCCGATGCCCGGCCCGGCCATGGAGATGATGCTGGACCGGCCGCCCGCCAGGTTCCGACCGTCAGGGATGAGCCAGCCCGTCGAGTCGCAGGCAGACGGCGACGCGGATCGGGTCGCGCCTGCGAAGAGCGCGTGACCCCGGGCCCGCGCTGATGTTCATCCTCTACCCGGTTGCGATCGGGGTGGTCCTCGGGCTGCTCGTGGGGGGACGCCTGGAGGGCCTGGCCGCGCTGCGCATCCGATGGGCACCGGCCATCGCCGTCGGCCTTGTCGCCCAGATCGTGTTGTTCTCGGAGCCGGTCGCGGCCCGGGTGGGGGACCTCGGGCCGGCGCTGTACGTCGGCTCGACGACGATCGTCCTGGTGACCGTGATCCGCAACTGGGCGATCCCCGGCATGGCGATCGTTGCCGCCGGGGCCGCATCCAACCTGCTCGCGATCGTGGCCAACGGCGGCTACATGCCCGCCGGCCTGTCGGCGCTCGCCGCCCTGGGCAAGGTCGAGCCCGGGATCTACAGCAACAGCACGCTGCTGCCCGATCCGGTCCTGGCGCCGCTGACCGACATCTTCGCGTTGCCGCGCTGGGTGCCGGGGGCCAACATCTTCAGCGTCGGCGACATCCTCATCGGCCTTGGCTGCGCGGCGGTGGTCGTCATCGCGATGCGCACGCGAGCGGCGGCCACGCGCGCCGGCGTCGAGGTGCTCGCGGCCGGCGACCAGGCCGACGACCGGCCAGCGGGAGCTGCCGCGTCATCGGCTCCCGGCCGTTGACGCCCGGTGCGGGTGTGCACTGGGCCGCACGCCTGACCCGTCCTAGTACCTCCGGGTAGGGGATGTTGCCGATCGTCGGGGGTACGGTCGCCGCGAGGCATCCAACCTCCGTCCCGGTTCCGTCCAGGGCAAACCCGTCGTGAGGCGGGGACGCAAAGCCAGGGACCTTCCTCGGAAGGCCGCCCGGTTGCCGGACCCGAGGTACGAAGCACGAGACTCAAGGAGTCGACTGTGAAGGCGAACCTGGCGCGCTTCACCTGGACCTTGGCGATGCTCGCCGCCATGGCCCTGGCCTCGGGCGCGGGAATGCGGTGGTACTGATGACCACCTCCCGCACGCGAACCGCCACGGTCATCGATAGCCAGCAGCGCTGGAACTGATCGGCGGGCCTACGCCCCCCGTTCGGCGGGCCTACGCCCCCGTCGCTTCGAGACCGTCGGGTGACCGGCGGTCTCTCGCGTTCCTCCCGGGAGGTTGGTCCCGGCCGACTGCGGTCGAACCCTGGGCCGTTGGTTGCGGTTGGGGTGGTTGCGCCCCCGGGGTTCGACGGCTAGACTGCGCGAACCCGCGACAGGCGGGGCCATGGGAGTCGGGCCGCGTGGACTTCTTCTCGGATCACCAGCGAAGCAGGGTCGCCGTCGTCGTGACGGCGGACGGCCGCCGCGTGACCGTGCCCCTGCGCGACCTCGAGCCCCGGGACGCATCCCTTCTCGGGCTTCTTCGCTCGCTCCTTGCCGGCTTCGAGGGCCTTCTTGGACTCCTCATTACCGGCTCCCGGCGGGAGAACGGAGGAACGCGGAGGGATCAGCGCCGCTGAGGCGCCGACCACCGAGCACCGAAGGGACCCTCGCCGGGAGGCGAGGGTCTTTGCATGTCCGGGCGGTCGCGGAGCCGCCGGGGCGGAGGAACCAGGCGGATGACGATGACACGAGGGGAGCCACCGGCCGGCCGGGCCGCCGGGACGGCGGAACCGGCCGGCGCGGGACCATCCCGAACCGCTCGCCCGCATCGGAGCCACGTGCCCGGCGACGGGAGCTCGACCGCGGCAGCCGTCGAGCGCGCGCGTCGCGAGATGCTCCACGAGGGCCGTGGGCGGAAGCGCACCCGGATCGGCGCCGACGCGCTCATGGAATCCCTGATCCACCAGGGGGCCGACACCCTGTTCAGCTACCCCGGCGGCGTGATCCTGCCGATCTACGACATCCTCGGCGACTACCCGGAGATCCGCCACATCCTGGTGCGGCACGAGCAGGGTGGCGGCCACGCGGCCGACGGCTACGCCCGGGCCAGCGGGCGCGTCGGCGTGTGCATGGGCACGAGCGGCCCCGGGGCGACCAACCTCGTCACCGCGCTCGCCACCGCCCAGCTCGACTCGGTGCCGATCGTCGCGATCACCGGCAACGTGCCCACCGCCCTCATCGGCAAGGACGCGTTCCAGGAGATCGACATCACCGGCATCACGCTGCCGATGACCAAGCACAACTACCTGGTCCGGGACGCCGACGACATCCCGCGGGTCGTCGCGGAAGCCTTCTACCTGGCCAGCCATGGCCGCCCCGGCCCGGTCCACATCGACATCACCAAGGATGCGCTGCAGCAGGAGACGGCCGTCGAGTCCCCCAGCCTCGATGAGGTCGTGGCCGGGCTGCCGGGCTTCCGGCCGACCCTCGAGGGCCACCCGAAGCAGCTCAAGGTCGCTGCCCGGGAGATCGCGGCAGCGAAGCGGCCGCTGATCCTGGCCGGGCACGGCGTCCTGATCGCCGAAGCGTGGGACGCGCTCCGCGCGTTCGCCGAGAAGGCGCAGATCCCGGTGGCCTGGACGCTGCTCGGGATCGGGGCGATGGACGAGGAGCACCCGCTCGCCTACGGCTACATGGGGATGCACGGCTGGAAGCACGTGAACCGGGCGATCCAGTCGGCCGACCTGCTGATCGCGATCGGGATGCGGTTCGACGACCGGGTCACCGGCAGCGTGCGGACGTACGCGCCGTACGCGCGGATCATCCATGCCGACATCGACCCCGCCGAGATCGGCAAGAACGTGGCCGTCGAGGTCCCGATCGTGGGTGACGCGCGGCACGTGCTCGAGGGCCTGACCCGCCTGACGGCCGAGGTGGACCCGGCGACGCGTGCCGAGTACCTCGCCCAGCTCGCGGCATGGCGCCGCGAGTCGGAGGGCTCGTCGTGGCACGGCTCGGGCGCCTGGCGAGATGGGCTGCTGTCGGCCGACTTCGTGGTGGAGCGGATCGGCGAGCTCACGAGCCACGTCGCGACCTACGTCGCCGATGTCGGCCAGAACCAGATGTGGCTGGCCCGCTACACGCGGTTCCGGCGTCCGCACAGTCACATCAGCTCGGGCGGGCTGGGCACCATGGGCTTCTCGGTGCCGGCGGCCATGGGCGCCGCGCTGGGCAATCCCGACGCCGAGACCTGGGCGATCACGGGGGACGGCGGGTTCCAGATGACCAGCCAGGAGCTGATGACCCTCGCGGCCGACCGGATCCCGGTCAAGATCGCGCTGCTCGACAACAAGAAGCTGGGCATGATCCGCCAGTGGCAGGAGATCATCTACGCGGGCAACTACCACTCCTCGCACCTGCCCGGCCCTGACTTCGTCAAGCTCGCGGAGGCCTACGGCATCCCGGCCTTCAAGGCGACCGCGACCGACGAGGTCGACCGGACCATCCGGGCGGCCCAGGCGGTCGACGGCCCGGCGCTGATCTGGTTCGAGATCGCCGAGGAGCAGAACGTGTTCCCGATGATGCCGGCGGGCAAGGGCCTGTCCGACCTGATCGAGACATGGGGAGCGCCGGAGGAATGACCGCCGACCAGAGCGCCAACGGCGAGCACGTCCACCCGGCCCACACCAGCCCGCCGCCACGCGCGATCCCGGGCACCGGCGAGACCCGTCGGCACATCCTGGTGGTCCTGGTCATGGACCGCCCGGGCGTGCTCAACCGCGTGGCCAGCCTGATGCGGGCCCGCAACTTCAACATCGACTCCCTGGCGGTGTCGCGCACGGACAAGCCGCACATCAGCCGGATGACGCTGACCCTCCACGGCGACGACGTGGCCGTCGAGCAGGCGGCGAAGCAGCTCTACCGGCTGATCGATGTGCTCAAGGTCCAGGATGTCACCGCGGACCAGGTCGTCGAGCACGAGCTCGCGTTCGTGAAGGTCCGGGCGTCGGATGGCAACCGGTCCGAGGTGCTCAAGATCGTCGAGCTGTACCGGGGCCGGGTCGTCGACGTCGCGCCCGAGTCCGTGATCGTCGAGGCGACCGGGACCGAGAGCGAGATCGACGCCCTGGTCGCGCTGCTCCGGAGCTACGGGATCAAGGAGCTCGTCCGCACCGGCGCGGTGGTCATGCTGCGCGGCGCGGGCTCGATCGAGTCCTCGGCTCCAGGGCCGGCGGGGGCTTCACCCCGGTCCTCGGAGGGCGAGGAATGGACCAGCGATGAGGGAGCCGGTTCGGCGGACGGAGGCAGGGTTCGATGACAGCGCGCAGGTCCTACGACGCGGACGCGGAATTCCTCCGGGCGACGGCTCGCGGGAGCGTCGCCTCGGCCGTCGGAGCGCAGGTGCCATGACGTCGTTGAGGGAGGCCGTCCGTGACCGCCAGGATGTACTACGACGACGACGCCGACCCGACGGCGCTCGATGGGCAGACGGTCGCCATCATCGGCTATGGGAGCCAGGGGCACGCGCACGCGCTCAACCTGCGTGACAGCGGCGTCGAGGTGGTGGTCGGGCTGGCTCCCGGGTCCAAGAGCCGCGCGCTGGCCGAGGCCGCCGGGTTCCGGGTGCTCGACGTGGCGGACGCCGTCCGCGCGGCGGACGTGGTGATGATCGCGGTGCCGGACACCGGCCAGAAGGCCGTCTACGACGCGGAGATCGGGCCCAACCTGCGACCCGGCGCGCTGCTGATGTTCGCGCACGGGTTCAACATCCGGTTCGGGCGGATCGAGCCGCCGCCGACGGTCGACGTCGGCATGGTCGCGCCCAAGGGCCCGGGCCACCTGCTGCGCAGCGTGTACGAGCAGGGCGGCGGCGTGCCGGCCCTGTTCGCGGTGGAGCAGGACGGCTCGGGAACGGCGCGGGCCCGCACGCTCGCCTACGCGCGCGGCATCGGCTCCACCCGGGCCGGCGTGCTCGAGACGACGTTCAAGGAGGAGACCGAGACCGACCTGTTCGGCGAGCAGGCGCTCCTGTGCGGCGGCGTGTCCGCCCTGATCAAGGCGGCCTTCGAGACCCTGGTCGAGGCCGGCTACCAGCCCGAGCTCGCGTACTTCGAGACGATGCACGAGCTCAAGCTCATCGTCGACCTGATGTACCGGGGTGGCCTCAACTTCATGCGCTTCAGCGTCAGCGACACCGCGGAGTTCGGAGACTACGTGTCCGGGCCGCGTGTCACGGAGGGCGTCAAGGCGGCCATGAAGGATGTGCTGGCGGACATCCAGAGCGGCTCGTTCGCGACCCGCTGGATCGCCGTCCAGGAAGGCGGTGGCGAGGAGTTCCGGCGTCTGCGCGAGCAGGATCGGGACCACCAGATCGAGCAGGTGGGCGCCGAGCTGCGCGCGAAGATGCCGTTCCTCAAGCCGGTCGTCATCGACGCCGGTCAGGCACAGGCGGTCGCGAGCACGGCACCCGTGGAGGGTTCCCGATGACGTTCGAGGCGACGCATCCGACGTTTGGCGGCGGTGTCGCCGCGGGTGCGGTACGGATCTTCGACACCACCCTGCGCGACGGCGAGCAGGCGCCCGGCGCGGGGCTGACCGCGGCCGAGAAGCTCGAGGTCGCCCGCCAGCTCGCCCGTCTCCACGTCGACGTGATCGAGGCCGGCTTCCCCGCGGCCTCCCCGGGCGACTTCGAGGCGGTGCGCCGGATTGCCCAGGAGACGAAGGACGGGATCGCCGTGGCGGCGCTCGCCCGGTGCCGGGACGGTGACCCGCAGCGAGCCGTCGAGGCGATCAGCGTCGCCGAGCGGCCCCATCTCCACCTGTTCATCGCGACCAGCGACATCCACCTCAAGCACAAGCTGCGGATGTCGCGCGAGCAGGCCCTGGCCGAGGCGCGGCGCTGGGTCTCGTGGGCGCGGCAGACGCTGGGCCCCGAGGCGGAGATCGAGTTCTCGGCAGAGGATGCCTCGCGGACCGAGGAGGCGTTCCTGCTGCAGGTCTACCAGGCCGTGGTCGAGGCCGGTGCGTCCACCGTCAACATCCCCGACACGGTGGGCTATGCGATCCCGGCCGAGTTCGGGCGACTGGTGGGCAGCGTGGTCGACCTCGTGGGTCGGGACGCCACCGTCAGCGTCCATTGCCACAACGATCTCGGCCTGGCCACCGCCAACACCCTGGCCGCCGTCCAGGCGGGCGCCCGCCAGGTGGAGGTCACCATCAACGGGCTCGGGGAGCGGGCCGGCAACGCGTCGCTCGAAGAGGTCGTGATGGCGCTGCGCACGCGACCGACCCAGTTCCCCGATCTCGCGGCCAGCGTTCAGACCGAGCAGATCACCCCGGCCTCGCGGCTCGTGTCGTACCTCACCGGGTTCGCGATCCAGCCCAACAAGGCGATCGTGGGCGCCAACGCCTTCGCCCACGAGTCGGGCATCCACCAGGACGGCTTCCTCAAGAACCCGCTGACGTACGAGATCATGACGCCGCAGTCGGTGGGCCTCTCGGGCAGCACCCTCTCGATCGGCAAGCTGTCCGGCCGGCGGGGTCTGCAGGGCAAGCTGCGGGAGCTGGGCCACGATGTCGAGGGGGAGGCGCTCGACGCCGTGTACCGCGACGCGATCGCGCTCGCCGACGCCAAGAAGGACGTGACCGACGCCGACCTGCTCGCGCTGGTCGAGCAGCGCAAGTCCGACGTGCCGCGATCGGTGGAGCTGCTGGGCTGGAACATCAGCTCCTCGAGCGGTGGCCATTCCGTGGGCAGCGTCTCGCTCGTCGTCGCCGGCGAGCCCAAGGCCGCCCATGCGACCGGCAACGGGCCGGTCAACGCCCTGTTCGCGGCCGTGGACGACGCGGTGATGCCGATCCTCGGCTGGCACCCCGTCCTGAGCGAGTACGAGATCAAGGCCGTGTCGGGTGGCGAGGATGCCCAGGGCCAGGTGCTGGTTCGCTGCCGCCGCTCGTCGGACGAGGGACCCGGCGCGCTGGTGGTCACCGGGCACGGCCTGTCCACGAACATCATCGAGGCGTCGCTCGACGCCTACCTGGTGGCGGCGAACAAGCTCCACGGGGCCGAGATCAACGGGGTCGAGGTCGCGTTCGTCGGTCGGCGGATGGCGGAGGAGCTCCCTTGACCGCTGCCGGGTCCGGCACGCTCGCGCGCGCCCTGGGGCGTCGACCCGAGGATTCGGTCGGCGGCTGCCGCCTCCGGCGACGCCGCCCGGGAGGAACCGCGGCGTGAGCGCGGCGGGGCCGGCCTATCGTGTCGTGCGGATCGCCGGGGACGGGGTTGGACCCGAGGTCCTCGGGGGTGCGGTGGAGGTCCTCGAGGCCGCCGGGCGGGCGTTCGGGTTCGGGTTCGCGTGGTCGGATCTCGTGGTCGGCGGGGCCGGCATCGACGCCTACGGCGTGGCCATCCGGCCGGAGGACGTCGCCGCCTGCCGCGAGGCGGACGCGGTGCTGCTGGGGGCCGTTGGCGGCCCGAAGTGGGACGACCCGGACGCCGCGGTCCGCCCGGAGCAGGCCCTGTTCGCGCTGCGTGGGGGCCTGGAGCTGTTCGCCAACCTGCGACCGATCACGGTCCATCCGACCCTGATCGCGGCGTCGCCGCTGCGGCCCGAGCTGCTCGACGGCGTCGACTGCCTGATCGTCCGCGAGCTCACCTCGGGCCTCTACTTCGGCAAGCCGTCCGAGCAGCGTCAGACACCGGACGGCCGGGCGGCCATCGACACCCTGTGGTACACGGAAGGGGAGATCCGGCGGATCGTCACGCTCGCGTTCGAGCTGGCCCGTGGCCGGCGGCGCAGGCTGACCCAGGTCGACAAGGCGAACGTGCTGGCCACGTCCCGACTGTGGCGCAAGGTCACCGAGGAGGTCAGGGTCGACTTTCCGGACGTGGCCCTCGAGCACCGGCTGGTGGACTCGGCGGCAATGCTGCTCGCGAAGTGGCCGGCCGGGTTCGACGTGATCGTGACCGAGAACCTGTTCGGCGACATCCTGTCCGACGAGGCCGCCGTGATCGCAGGCTCGTTGGGCATGCTGCCGTCGGCGTCGCTCGGCACCCGCGCCACGGCGCACGGCCGTCACGGGCTGTACGAGCCCATCCACGGCTCGGCGCCGGACATCGCCGGCCGGGATCTCGCCAACCCGCTGGGCACCATCCTCTCCGCGGCCATGATGCTGCGCTGGTCGCTGGGCCAGGGCGCCGCCGCCGAGGCGGTCGAGGCGGCCGTCACCGGTGTCCTCGTTGACGGGCTTCGGACGGCCGACCTGGTGCCGGCGGACCGGGAGGCCGCCGCGGCGTGCACGGTGGTCGGGACGCGGGCGATGGCCCGTGCGGTGGGGGAACGGATCGCGATTCCCCGGCCGGTGACCGCCTGAGGCGGGGCACCGGCCGGTCCCATCCCGTCGACCCCCCGCAGCGGCCAAGGAACCCCAGCCCGATGACCACTCCCACGGATCCCCCCGTCGTCCTCTACGACACCACCCTCCGCGACGGCACGCAGGGCGAGAACATCACCCTCTCGCTTGCCGACAAGCTGCGGATCGCCCGCATGCTCGACGAGTACGGCTTCCCGTTCATCGAAGGCGGCTGGCCGGGCTCGAACCCCAAGGACATCGAGTTCTTCGCCGCCGCCCGCCGCCTCACCTGGCAGCACGCGCGGCTGGCCGCGTTCGGCAGCACCCGCCACCGGGCCAACCGGCCCGACGATGACCCCAACCTCCTCGCGCTGGTGGCCGCGGAGACGCCCGTGGTTACGATCTTCGGCAAGAGCTGGCTCCTCCACGTCACCGAGGTGCTGGGGGCCACGCCGGCCGAGAACCTGGACATGATCGCCGACTCGGTGGGCTTCATCGCGGACCACGGACGCGAGGCGGTCTACGACGCCGAGCACTTCTTCGACGGCTACCGGTCGGATCGCGACTACGCGCTGGCGACCCTTCGCGCGGCGAGGCAGGCCGGCGCTCGCACGCTCGTCCTGTGCGACACCAACGGCGGCACCCTGACCAACGAGCTCGTCGCGATCCTGTCCGACGTCCGCGGCACGCTCGAGGCCGATTCCGGCGCACCCGCCGTGACCTGGGGCATCCACACCCACAACGACGCCGAGCTCGCGGTCGCCAACTCGATCGCCGCCGTCCAGTCGGGCGTCCGCCACGTGCAGGCAACCATCAACGGCTACGGCGAGCGCTGCGGCAACGCCAACATGGTCTCGATCCTTGCCACCCTCGCGCTCAAGACGTCGAGCGAGCTGACCCCTGCGGGCGGCGGTGAGCTGGCCGCGCTGACCGAGCTCAGCCGCTCGGTCGCCGAGATCGCCAACGTCGCGCCCGATGACTACCAGCCCTACGTGGGGCGCTCGGCGTTCGCCCACAAGGGCGGCGTCCACGGCGCCGCCGTGGCCAAGGTGGAGCGCAGCTACCAGCACGTCGACCCGGTCGTCGTCGGCAATGCGGGACGGTTGGTGGTGTCCGAGCTCGGCGGCCGGGCGAACACGGTCATCCGGGCGCGCCAGCTGGGTCACGAGCTCGAGGGCGTGCTCGATCCGCGCGAGCTGTCCAGGCTCATCAAGCGGCTGGAGCACGAAGGGCTGGCGTTCGAGGGGGCGGAGGCCTCGTTCGAGCTGCTGATCCGACGCAACACGCCGGGCTACGAGGCGCCGTTCCGGATCGTCGACTACACGGTGCTCGTGGAGCAGCGGTCCGGCCGGGAGCTCCTCGCCGAGGCGACGGTCAAGGTGGAGGTGGCGGGCGAGGTGCTCCACACCGCGGCCGACGGCAACGGTCCCGTCAACGCGCTCGACGGTGCGCTGCGCAAGGCGCTCGGCGCCTTCTACCCGGTGCTCGACGCCGTTCACCTCGTCGACTACAAGGTGCGCATCCTCGACGGGGCGACCGCCACGGCCGCCCGGACACGCGTCATCATCGATTCGCAGGACGGCTCGAGGACCTGGTCCACCATGGGCAGCGACACCAACATCATCGCGGCTTCGGCGCAGGCGCTCGTCGACTCGCTCGAGTACGCGATCTGGAAGTCCGGCGCGGAGCTTCGCCGCCGCGACGAGCGCCAGTTCACCACCAGCAACGGCCCGACCTTGAGCCAGGCCGCACCGGGAGGCACCGCATGAGCGACGCGACCGCTCGCCCCGACCCAGCCCACCTGGCCCGCTGGACGGTCACCGCCGGGAGCAGCGTCAGCAGCCGGGCCGCGGTGGTGATCCACGCCGGCGGTCACGACTGGAAGGCGTCGGCCGAGGGCAACGGAGCGGTCGACGCGCTGTACAAGGCGGTCGATCGCGCCCTGGCCGATGTGCTCGGCGGACACCCGCTGCTGCTCGCCTACGACGTCCATGCGCTGGCCGAAGGCCCCGACGCCGAAGGCCGCGTGACCGTCCGGATCGCGCCGCCGGTGACCGCGGAGGGCGGCCGCGGCGACGGGCGGTTCACGGGTGAGGTGACCAGCACCAACATCGTGGCCGCGTCCGTCGAGGCGTACCTCGAGGCGCTCAACGCGATGCTGGGTGCCGACTCGTGGGCCGGCGCCGCCGAGGAGGCCGCGTCACGCGGCCGGGGCCGCTCGAGGAGCGCCCTGACGGCCGATGACCCCGGGACCGAGTTCGACGACGGGGCGCGGCCGATCGACACCACCGAATGGTTCAACCGGTAGGCGGCGCCCGGCGCCGGGCTCGACGATGACGTCGCCCGCCCGCCGGCTCGGCGTCGCCTACACGGGCGAGCCCGGAGCGTTCGCGGAGGAGGCCGTGCTCGCCTTCTTCGCCGCGCCGGAGGCACGACCCCTGTCGTCGTTCCGTGCCGTGTTCGAGGCCGTTGCCGACGGAACCGTCGACGCCGGGGTGGTGCCGGTCGAGAGCTCGCTGCTGGGCACGATCCGGGAGAACCTCGACCTGCTCTACGCGCACGATCTCCCGATCGTGGGTGAGGTCACCGTCCCGGTCCGCCTGGCGCTGCTCGCCCTGCCGGGGGAGCGGCTCGAATCCATCGAGCGCGTGTCCTCGATCGCCGCTGCGCTCGCCCAGGCCGAGGAGTTCCTGCGATCGCATCCGTGGACGGTGCTGACCACCTACAACACGGCCGGCGCCGCCCGGGAGGTGGCCGAGCGGGGCGAGCGCGGGGCTGCCGCCGTCGCCTCGGCGCGGGTGGCCGCGATCTACGGGCTCGAGGTGATCGCCGACGACATCCAGGACGGCGACGACAACCGGACGCGGTTCGCGGTGATCGCGCGACGGGGATCCGCCGCAGCCGTCCTCGCGGCGGCCCGCCCCGATGCCGTGGCCGGCTTGCCGCGGACGACGCTGGTGTTCGCGGTCCGCAACGTGGCCGGCTCGCTGCATCGATCCCTGGGCGCGTTCGCGTCGCGCGGGCTCAACCTGTCGCGCCTCGAGTCGCGCCCGTGGACCGCGCGGGGCGCCCGCTGGGAATACCTGTTCTGGGTCGACCTCGACGCGGACCCGGCGGAGGAGCGCTGCGCGGCGGCGCTCGAGGAGCTTGCCCGCGAGACGGAGCTCGTCCGCATCCTGGGCAGCTATCCGCGAGCTGCCGACCGACCCGGACGGTGATCGGGCGGCCATTCCCGGGCCGCCGTTCCGGGCGCCGCGACGGCGCGGTCGGGCGGACGGCGGCGCGGCCACACTGCCGGCATGGATCTGAGCCTCACCGCCGCGCAGGCCGAGCTCCGTGAGCGAGCCCGCGCCTATGTCCTCGACGTGCTCCAGCCGCTCGAGGTGGCCTTCGAACGTGACCACGGCTCGTTGCCCGACGAGGCGGTCGGCGAGGCGAAGCGCCGGGCGATCGAGGCGAACCTCCATGGTGGGAGCCTGCCGAAGGAGCTCGGAGGCCAGGGCTGGTCGGCCGTCGAGCAGGTCCTCGTCCACGAGCAGCTGGGCCAGGTGACCGGGGGCCTGTGGAGCTACATCCCCGGCGCGTACAACGCGCTGGTCCACTGCTCGCCGGAGCAGCGGACGCGCTACCTGGACCCCTGTCTTCGAGGCGAGCGCAACGCGAGCTACGCGATCACCGAGCCCGATCACGGCTCCGATGCCCGGACCCTCGACTCGACCGCCGTCCGCGACCCGGCCACCGGGGGCTACGTCCTCAACGGGGAGAAGTGGTTCGTCACCGGCCCGGCCGACACCGACTTCATGATCTTCCACTGCCACCTGCTCGAGCACGGTGAGCGCCGGCCGACGCTGTTCATCGTCGACTACGACACGCCCGGCGTGGCGCAGACCGGCGACCCCGACTACACCCACACGTTCGCCGACCGGCATCCCCAGCTCACGCTCACGGACGTCCGAGTCGGCGCGGACGCGGTCCTGGGCGGCGTCGGCCAGGCGGACGCGATGTCCAACGAATGGTTCGTCGAGGAGCGGCTCCACATCGGCGCCCGGTGCTCGGGGGCGATGGAGCGCCTGCTGGGGCTGGCCGTGGACTGGGCGACCGGGCGGATCCAGTTCGGCGAGCGGATCTACGACTTCCAGGGCGTCAGCTTCCCCCTGGCCGACTCGGCCGCCGACGCCTCGGCCGCCCGCCTGCTCACCCGCGAGGCCGCCTGGCTTCTGGACGAGGGGGCCAACGCGAAGGTCGTCCACGCCAGGGCGTCGATCGCCAAGCTGTTCGCCTCCGAGGCGGCGTACCGCTGCGCCGATCGCGTCGTCCAGGTGTTCGGCGGCCGCGGGTACATGCGCGAGTTCGCCGCCGAACGCTACCTCCGCGAGCTGCGGGTGGACCGGATCTGGGAGGGCACCTCCGAGATCCAGCGCCTCGTCATCGCGCGCGCGCTCGAGAAGCGCGGCGTGGGTGCGGTCGTGGGCTGACCGCCGTCCATCACCCGGCCAGCGTCCCGTGTCCGAGTCCGTGTCCGCCGTCCCGTCGATCGACCTCCGGCCCCTGTTCGCGCCGCGCACGATCGCGCTGGTGGGCGCCAGCCCGAGGTCGTCGCTCGCCCAGACCATGCGCGACAACCTCGAACGCATGGGCAGCGCGACCCGCTGCGAGTTCGTCAACCCCAACTACCCCGAGCTGCACGGCCAGCCCTGCTATCCGTCGCTGGCCGCGCTCCCCGAGCGACCCGACACGGCGATCCTCGCGGTCAACCCGCTGCGGGCTGCGCGCTTCGCGCGGGAGGCCGCCGAGGCCGGCATCCCGAGCCTCGTGATCCCCGGCGGCGGGGTGGTCGAGGGCGGCGCCGCGGCCGCCGCGATGCAGCGAACGGTGCGCGACATCGCGATCCACCATGGGATCGCGTTGCTCGGCCCCAACTGCATGGGTGCCGTGGACTGGACGACCAACAGCTCGACCTACATCGGCGACGTCAACCCGTGGCTGCCGCGCGGCCACGTGGCCGGGCTGGCCCAGTCCGGGAGCGTCACCGACGCCTTCCTCCACGCGCCCGGAACGCGGGTCGGCTACAGCCGCATCGTGTCGGTGGGTGCCGAGGCCGTGCTCGACGTGTGCGACTACCTCGCGTGGTCGCTCGACGACCCCGAGACGCACGCGGTGATGCTGTTCGTCGAGGGGTTCAAGCGACCCGAGCTGTTCCTTGCCCTCGCCGATCGGGCGCTCGCCATGGGCAAGCCGATCCTCGCCGTCAAGGTCGGCCGATCGCACCAGGCGCGGGCCGCCGCGGTCGCCCACAGCGGCAGCCTCGCCGGGGAGGACCGGGTCACCGATGCGGCGCTCGAGGCCGCCGGCGTGATCCGTTGCCGCGACCTCGACGAGCTGGTGGAGGCCGCCGAGCTGGTCGCGGGCGCCGATCGGCTGGGACGCGGCGTCGGGGCCGGCCGGACCGGGGTCGTGACGGTGTCGACCGGCGAGGCGTCGCTCGTCGCCGACCTTGCCCAGGCGACTGGGCTCGACCTGCCACCGGTCCCGGAGCCGGCCCGCGCAGCCATCCTGCGCGGCCTGCCGACGATGGGCTACATCGGCAACCCGCTCGACCCGTGGGGTGCCGACGACGAGGCGGTCGCGTACCGGGTGTCGTTCGAGGCGCTGGCGGCGTCGGGCGCCTACGACGTGCTGGCCGTGGTCCACGACAGCCCGTACCGCGACCTGCCCGGCGAGGTGGAGGTCGCCCGCACCGTGTCGCGCGCCCTGATCGACGCAACCGCCTCGCGGCCGGCCCTGCTCCCGGTCTACGTGTCGCTGACGTCGGGTGACCTGAGCGCCGCCGTGGCTGCCACCCTGGCCGAGGGCGGCGGCATGCCGCAGCTGCGCGGCGCGGTCGAGGCGCTGGCCGCGATCGCGCGGCTTGCCTGGTGGGAGCGGCGACGGGACGAACGCGCGGCCGGCGGTCCCAGGCGTCCGTCCTGGCCCGCGCTCGCGTCCCTGCCACCGGCGTGGGGCTCGGACGGCACGCCGGACCCGCTGGCCCGCGACGCGTCGCTGGCCGGACGGCGGCGCACGCTGCCCGAGCGCGAGAGCCTGGAGCGGCTGGCGGCTGCGGGCGTGCCGGTGACGCCGTTCCGTGCCGTGGCCGCCGATCCCGTCGCCGTCCTCGACGCGTGGCGATCGCTGGGTGGGGGGCCGGTCGCGGTCAAGCTCGATGCCGCGGTTCTCGCCCACAAGACCGAGGTCGACGGGGTGCGGCTGCATCTCGACCGCGCCGATGCCGTCCGGGAGGCGGCCGGCTCCCTGATCGATGCGGCCGGTGTGGCGGGGATCGCGTTGCGCGGCCTGCTGGTCGAGCCCATGGCGCCGCCGGGCGTGGAGCTGATCGTCGGCGGGCGGCGCGACGCCGTGTTCGGCCCGGCCGTGGTGATCGGCCTCGGCGGGATCCTCGCCGAGGTGCTCGACGACGTCGCGGTCGTGCTCGCCCCGGTGACCGCGGCGGAGATCCGGGCCCGTCTCGACGGGCTGCGCGGCGCCGCGCTCCTGCGCGGTGTTCGCGATCGGGCCGGCGTCGACCTCGACGGCGTGTCGCGGCTGGTGGAGCGGATCGCCGATCTCCTCGTCCGGTCGCCCGGGATCCTCGAGATCGACCTCAACCCGGTGATCGCCGGACCGGACGGCGCGCTGGCCGTCGACGCGCTGGTGGTGGAGGAAGCCGGCGACTGACCTCCGTACCCCCACGATCGTGGGGTGACGAATCGCATCGCGTGGGTGGACCCGACACCATCCTCGCGACGCCGCGTCATAGCCCGATCGGTGCCGGTTGGCACCGCACGGGCAACAGGGCCCGATCGTGCGGCAGCGGTGCCGCCTGGCACCGTCGCGCGGGACCAAGGTACCCCGGGGCCTGGCTCTCCGGTCCCGTAGGCGGGCACCGCCGGACGGTGTGTGATGCGTCTACCAAACGGACGCCGACCGCCGCTCCGGGACCGCCAAAGGTCCCAGCGTTCCGAACTGGGGGGAGCGGTCGGCGCTCACCAGCCAATCACGTACGAGGGGTACCCAGCCACATGGATCAGGCCACGTTCGACACTACGACCAGGCCGCGCCGCCGGCGGCGTGCCATCCTCGCCGTCCTCCTGACGTCGTCGCTGGCCACGCTCGGCGCCGGCGCCATGTCGCTCGCCGTGTTCAGCGACAGTGCTGCCGCGGACGGCGCGTGGTCGACCGGCACGATCGTGCTGGGCGTCAGCCCGACCACCACCTTCAGCGCATCCGACATCATGCCCGGCGACGGCGGGAGCCAGACCGTGACGGTCGACAACTCGGGCACGGGCGACCTCCGCTATGCGATGACATCCGCCGCGACCGACGCCGACGGCAAGGGCCTGGCCGACCAGCTGACCCTGACCGTGGAGGCCGGGGCCTGCGGATCGACGACCGGCACCCTGTACTCGGGCGCGCTCAGCGGCGCCGCCTTCGGCGACCCCGCGACCGGGGCCGACACCGGCGATCGCGATGTCGCGGCCGGCGCCTCGGATGACCTGTGCTTCACCTGGGCCTTCCCGCTCGGGTCCGGCAACGGCTTCCAGAACGCGGCCACCTCGGCCACGTTCACGTTCGACGCCGAGCAGACCGCCAACAACCCGTAGCAGCACGCGCACCAGCCGGGCCCGCCGTCGTGCGGGCCCGGCGCACCCTGTTGCCGCCGGTCGTCCCCCCGGCCGCCCAATGCAGTGGAGCCCTGGAATGCAGGTCGCCGCTCTCATCACTCGCATGGCTCGGCGGACGCTCGACGTGGCCCTGCTCCTGCTGATCGCGTTCGTGCTGGTCGTGCTCGTCCTCGCCCGAGCCCTGCCGATGGTCACCGGGGGAACGACGTTCGTCATCGGTGGCCCCTCGATGGAGCCGACCCTGCCGGTCGGCTCGGCCGTGCTCGCGGTCCCGGTCAAGGCTGCTGAGCTGGCCCCGGGCGACATCGTCAGCCTCCAGGTCGGACCCCAGCACACCGTGTTCACCCACCGGGTCGTGCGGCTGGCCGAGCTGCCCGACGGCACCTACCTTCAGACCAAGGGTGACGCCAACGACGACAACGACCCGTCGCTGGTCCCCGCCACGGCCGTCATCGGCCGCGTCGCGCTGGCGCTCCCCATGGCCGGCTACGCGATCGCGCTCCTGAGCAGCTTCCAGGGGGTCCTGTTCCTCGTCTCGCTGGGGCTGGCCCTGCTGACCGGCGCCTGGCTGCTCGAGGTCCTCGAGGACGATCAGCGAGCAACGGCCAGACGGCCCGTGCCTGATGGCTCGGCCGCGCATCCGGAGCCCGTGCTCGGACCCAGGCGCGCGGCGTCCTGAGCCCCGGAACGATGAGCCGCCGACTCGCGATCCTGCTGCTCGCAGGGATCGTCATCGCCCTGGCGGCCGCGCCCACCTCGCTGGCGCTCTTCCATCGAACCCGCAATCGGCAAGCCGCGTTCACCACGGGCTCGATCCTGCCACCGACCGCGCTGGCCGCCGGCGTTGCCGGCGCCACGGTGACGCTCAGCTGGACCCCCACCGTCACGACCGCCGCGACCGGCTATGACGTCGCGCGCAGCAGCGTCTCCGGGTCCGGCTACCTGATCGCGTCCAGCGTCAGCCCGGCAACGCTCGCGACGACCACCGACGGCCCGGGCGCCGGCACCTGGTACTACGTGCTGCGCGCCGTGCTGGGCGGCTGGACGAGCGGCGATTCCAACGAGGTGGCGGCGATCGTCGGCGGCACCTCGACCACGACCGGGCTGCATCCGTGCACGTCGAACGCCGCGGATACCGGGGGCGACGGCGACGGCTACGAGCAGACCCCGGGCAACGCCTGCGCGCTCGACGGTGCGGTGGCCGTGGACCGCAACAGCGGGGCCGGCAGCTCCACCAGCTGCACCAGCAGCGTCAACGACCGGCATCGCTTCTGGGGCTACGCCCTCGGCCTGCCGGGTACCGTCTCGTCGATCAACGGGATCACCGTCAAGTCGACCGTCAAGGTCAACAACAACGGCGGATCGTCCTACCTGTGCGCCGAGCTGTCATGGGATGGCGGGACCTCGTGGACGGCGGCCCAGAGCGTGTCGGTGTCCAATTCGATGCAGACGTACACGATGGGCTCGGCATCGGACACCTGGGGCCACAGCTGGAGCGCGGCGCAGCTCGCGACCGGCCTGTTCCGGGTGCGGGTCATCGACGCCTCGAGCAAGACCAACAAGACCTACTCGCTCGACGACATCTCGGTCGAGGTCGCGTACACGCCGTAGGCGGTGGCCGGTGGCTCGCGGCCCGCCCGGCCCCGCCGCCTGGCTCAGCGTCCGGCACCGCCCGGCCGGCCGTCCGGTCGCCTGGCTCAGCGTCCGGCGTCGGCGCGCCCGGGGTCCGGGACCGCGCGGTCGGGCACGTCCTGGTCGGGGAGCAGCCGAACCGCGCCGGCGCCGAGCAGCATGCCGAAGCCGAACCCGATCACGAGGCCGGTCAGGTTGTCGAGCACGTCGTTCGCCTGGCAGCCCCGATTGAGGATCGGCAGCAGCAGCTGGGTCAGCTCGATCAGGAACGGCGACACCAGCGCGGCCGCCACCAGCACCAACGTGCGCCGTGAGCGCGGCAGCAGGCCGAGCCCGACCCCGAGCGGGATGAACAGGATGACATTGAGGCTTCGCTCGCCCGGGCGGAACAGCTCGCGCAGCGGGATGAGATAGGCCTGGGACATGTCGCACGAGCCCTGGCCGACGGCGGACGGCTCGAACACGCCGTAGAGGGGCGCCAGCGTCGCGAACCCGATGAGCGCGACGCTCACCACGAGCAGCCAGGCCACGAACGGGCTCGACCGGAGGCCTCGTGCGAGCGGACGGCCGACGACGATTCCGACGAGCATGAACAGCAGCGTGCCCGGGATGACCCACGGCAACGGATGCTGGGCGTACATCAGCGCCCCCCGCGACGCGGTGGCACTCCGATCCCCAGCCGGAGCACGTGCGCGGGCAGCGGCAGGTCGCCCAGCGCGTTCCGGCCGTCGAGCACGACCTCGAGGTTGGGGAACCACGCGGGGTCCAGGGTCCGGAACGCCGGGTCGGCGGTCTGGAGGACGACGGCGCGTGCCTCGCTCCGTGTCGCCCACGTCCAGGGCGCGGCGCCGGCTGCCGCGACCTCGTCGGCGGACAGGAGCGGATCCCAGGCGCTGACGCGCGCGCCCGCGGCGGCGAGCCGCTCGATCAGCGGCAGCGCCCGGGAGTAGGCCAGCTCGCGGACGCCCTCGCGGTAGGTCAGGCCGAGCACGAGGACCCCGGCATCGCGGAGGGAGCCGAGCGCCTCGCGCAGCGCGTCGACCGCGACGTCGACCTGCCCGTCGTTGACGCGGCGCGCGAGGTCGACCAGCTCCATCTCCGGCGAGCGCGAGAGCAGGAAGTGGGGGTAGACGGGAATGCAGTGGCCGCCCACGCCGAGCCCCGGCTGATGGATGTGGCTGTACGGCTGCGAGTTGGCGGCCCGGATGACCTCGAGGACGTCCACGCCGACCCGGTCGGCGTAGCGTGCCAGCTCGTTGGCGAAGGCGATGTTCAGGTCGCGATACGTCGTATCGGCGAGCTTGCTCATCTCGGCCGCCTCGGCGCTGCTCATCGCCACGACCTCGGCATCGAGCACCGAGGCGTAGAAGCGCGCCGCACGGTCCGTGCTCCGCGCGCCGATCCCCCCGACCAGCTTGGGGTAGGTCGCGAGGTTCCGGAACACGGCGCCCGAGAACAGCCGCTCGGGCGAGAACGCGACCAGGATGTCGCGCTCGGGCTCCAGGCCGGACAGGGTCGCCAGCCTCGGCGCGTACCGGTTCCGGGTGTCGCCGACGGGCAGGGTCGTCTCGAAGATCACGGTCGATCCCGGGTGGACGCCCGGCCCGATCGAGTCCGCGGCGGCGTCCATGTACCGGTAGTCGGGCTGGTGCCGATCGTCGAGCATGACCGGCACGATCACGACCACCACGTCGGACTCGCGGGCCGCCTGCGCGGCGTCCTGCGTGGCCCGGAGGCGCCCCGCCGCATGCGCCGCGGCGACCCGGTCGGCCAGGCCGGGCTCCTCGGCCACGTGCGCCCGGCCGGCGTTGATCGCGTCCACGACCTCGGCCCGCACGTCGACCGCGATCACCGACCAGCCGTGCGAGGCGAACTGCGCCGCCAGGGGCAGGCCCATCTTGCCCGCCCCCACGACGGTGACCGTGCCGGTCGTGCCGGGCTCGCCCACCCACGGGGAGGCCACCCGGGTGGGCCCGTGCGCGCACGGCAGCTCCGGGAGGTTGATCGTGCCGCCGATCGCCGATGCGGACGAGGACGGACGGCTCGTGATCGTCATGCCGCCGAGATCCTCGATGCCAGGTCGGCCAGGTCGACCGGCCGGTGCTCCTCGGCGGCCCGGAGCAGGCTGGTGGCGATGGCCAGCGCCCACAGGCCGTCGACGCCGTCGACGGGTGGTCGCCCGCCGTCCCGGGCGACGGTCAGGAACGCGTCGAGCTCCGCCGCCAGCGGCTCGCGGCTGGCCACGTCGACTGCCACCACGTTGCCTTCGAAGGTGGTCGCGTAGCCGTCGATGATCGTCGGGCTGCCGATGTCGGCGCTGGTGAAGGTCAGTCGCTGGGTCAGGTAGTCGAGCTCGAACATGCCCAGCTCGCCGACCACCGCGAGCTGGCGTCGCTTGGCGGGCGTGAGCCAGTTGACGTCGAGCATCCCGGTGGCGCCGGACGGGAAGTGGAGCAGCCCGAACAGGAGGTCCTCGTTGGTCGCGTGGAGCCGCTGGGCGGTCTCGGCGAACACCCGGGTGGGCCGCTCACCCGCGACCCAGGACAGGATGTCCGCGTCGTGGGTCGCGAGGTCGATGGTCACCCCGACGTCGCGGATCCGGGCCGGGAACGGGCCCGCCCGGCGGCTGGTGATCGAGTACAGGGCGCCCACCCAGCCCTTCTCGAGCCGCCGGCCGAGCTCGAGCACGGCCGGGTTGTAGCGCTCGACGTGGCCGACCTGCAACGGCACGCCGCCCGCCCGTGCGGCGGCCACCAGCACGAGACCCTCGTCGACGGTCGCGGCCAGCGGCTTCTCGACCAGCACCGGCAGGCCGCGGGCGATGGCCGCCTGCGCGATCGTGGCATGGGCGGTCGTCGGGGCCGCGACGACGACCGCCTCGAGCCCGCCGTCGTCGATCATCGCGAGCGGATCGGCAAACCCCGTGGCCCCGGTCTTGGCGACGGCATCGGCCACCAGGTCCGGTGCCGGATCGGCGACGGCGGCGAGCACGCAGCCCTCCCGCGAGGAGAGGTGGCGGAGGTGGTTGCGCCCCATCGAGCCCAGGCCGGCCAGCCCGACCCGGATCGGCGCGCTCACGCGGACACCCCGCCGGCGCCCGGGGTCGCGGGCACGGGAGCGGACGAGCGCGGCGTGGCCACCGCGCGAACCGCGTCGATGATCGCCTCCAGCTCGTCCGGCGCGAGGTTGGGTCGGACCGGGATCGACAGCACCTCGTCGGCCAGGCGGTTCGTGACCGGCAGGTCGAGCTCGGCGGCCCCCGGCAGGAAGGCCTGGAGGTAGGCCTGCCGGTGCACGGGGATGGGGTAGTAGATCAGCGTCCCGATCCCGCGCTCGGTCAGGCCGTCGACGACGCGCTGGCGCTCGCCCGGGAACCGCATCGTGTACTGGTGCCAGACGTGGCCCCGACCCTCGGGCACCACCGGGGTGTGGTACTCCGCGAGCGCCTCGGAGAGGCGCGCCGCGTGGCGCCGGCGCTGCTCGGTGCGCTCGTCGAGGCGCGCCAGCTGGGCGAGCCCGAGGGCCGCCGCGAGGTCCGTCGGCTTGAAGTTGGTGCCGAGCTCGTCGTGGTGGTAGCGGACGCGCATCCCGTGGTTGCGGTAGAGGCGGAGCCGATCGGCCAGATCGTCGTCGTCGGTCGTGGCGAAGCCGCCCTCGCCGGTCATCAGGTTCTTGGTCGCGTAGAGGCTGAACATCGCAGGTCCGAACTGGCCGGCTCGGCGCCCGCGATGGGTCGCCCCATGCGCCTGCGCCGCATCCTCGACGATGCGCACGCCGTGGCGGTCGGCGATCTCCACCAGCGGGTCCATGTCCGCCATCAGCCCGTACAGGTGGACGGGCATGATCGCGCGGGTGCGCGGCGTGATCCGGGCCTCGACCGCGTCGGGGTCCATGGCGAAGTCGTCGCCGCGAACGTCGACGAACACCGGCCGGGCGCCGACCTGGAGGATGGCGCTGACGGTCGCGTTGAACGTGAAGCTGACCGTGATCACCTCGTCCCCGGGCCCGATCCCGAGCCCGCGCAGGATCGCCTCCAGCGCGACGGTGCCGTTGGCCATCATGACCGCGTGCCGGACGCCGCAGTAGCTCGCCCAGGCTTCCTCGAGCTCGGTCGTCCTGCGGCCCATGGCGAGCATGCCCGACCGAAGGACGTCGAGCACCGCCTGCTCCTCGTCCGCTCCGAGGTCGGGTCGTGAGATCGGGATCATCGTCGTTCGGCCTCCCCGCCCGATCGGGTGCATCGACCGCCCCCGATCTCGTATTGATCGCCACACGCGGCGCACGTGGCATGTCCGGATGTCTCGGCCGTCGCCGGCCCGCCGAGCGTGTCCCGAAGGCGCATGCCGCAGGCGCACACCCAGCCCAGCAGCCTGGCCGGGTTGCCGGCCACCAGCGCGTGGTCGGGGACGTCGCGCGTCACCACCGCCCCCGCCCCCACCGTCGCGAACCGCCCGACGTCGCGACCGGCGACCACCACCGCTCCCGCGCCGATCGAGGCGCCCGTCCGCAGGTTGATCGGGCTGACCTGCCAGTCGTCGGCCCGGGCGAGCTCGCCGGTGGCCGTGATCGCGCGCGGGAACCGGTCGTTGGTCAGAATGGCGTTGGGCCCGATGAACACCCCGTCCTCCACGGTCACCCCGTGGTAGACGAGCGCCGCATTCTGGATCTTGACCCGGTTGCCGATCACGACACCCTCGTCGATGAACGCGTCCCGGCCGATGATGCACTCGGCACCGATCCGCGCCCCGCGCCGCACCTGGGCGCGGTGCCAGATGCTGGTCCCGTCCCCGACGCTGACGTCGGGCTCGAGATCGGCGGTGGGGTGGACGCGTGCCGATGGGTGGATGATGGACGTCATGGGCTCCCCGATGGCGGGCCTCCGATGGAAGCTCGGCCGCCGCATGGACGATAGCAGGCGATCCGCCGCGCTCGCGCACACGCAACGGTGGGTTCCGCTCGACTCCGTTGCCGAGGCGCAACGTGGTCGGCCGGAAGGGGGCCCCGAGCCGGCCGGGCTCGGCTACGCTAGCCGCCAGACGCCGCCGGCGTGGCGGCACAGCGGGGGAACGAGGTGGATCAACCAAACCGGGCGTCGGGCCGGACCCCGGTGCTCGACCAGCCGGCGCACCTGCCGGCAGCCGGATCGTATGGACACGTGGGCGCACCCGGCCACGCACGTGCTGCCGTGAGGCTCCTTCGCGCGGATGACCCGGCCTGGGACGAGATCCTCGCGAGCGTGCCCGGCAGCGTGTTCCACACCGCCGCCTACCACCGCTACACGCAGGGTTACGGCGACGGGGAGCCGTACCTCGCGGTGATCGGCGACGAGTCCCGCGGCCTGGCATGGCCATACCTGCTCCGGCCCGTCCGCGGCATCACCGGGATCGAGTCCACCGACGCAACCGACGTCCACAGCGTCTACGGCTATCCGGGACCCCTCGCGTGGGGCTGCGGCCCGGGCGACCCGTTCGTCGAGGACGCGCTCGCCAGGCTCGCCGAGACCTGGCGGGCGCAGGGCGCGGTCAGCGCCTTCACCCGGTTCAACCCGCTGCTCGCGAACGCGGCGCTGCCCGCCGCCGTGCCGGCGGGAGCCGGGAGCCTCGGGAGCGACGGCGTGCTCGCGGCGGGTCCGACGGTGTCGGTCGACCTGACCCTCGACGACGAGGGTGTCCGGAAGGGCTACGGTCGCGACCTTCCCCGCCAGATCAACGTCGGCCGGCGTGCGGGGCTGACGACGATCCACGACACGACCTGGGCCTACCTGGGCAGGTTCGCCGAGCTCTACGCGGGGACGATGACCCGGCTGGGTGCCGCGACGTTCTACTTCTTCACCGTCGACGACTTCGATCGCCTGCGCTCGATGCTGGGCGAGCGCGTCCACCTGCTGGTGACGCTCAGCGGCGAGGCGGTGGCGGCCGCCGGCCTGTTCTTCGAGCAGGGCGGCGTCACGGAATGGCACCTGGTGGGATCCAGCGACGAGTTCCGCGACCTGTCGCCCTCGAAGGTGCTGGTCGACGACGCGATCCGCTGGGCGCGGGCCCGGGGCAACCGCGTGCTGCACATGGGCGGTGGCCGGGGCAGCCGCGAGGATTCGCTCTACTGGTTCAAGAGCCGGTTCTCGCCGCAGCGGCACCTGTTCTCGACCGGCCGCTGGGTCCTCGAGCCGGAGCGCTACGAGGCGCTCGTTGCCGCGCACCGGGCGTCGGTGCCGCGTGGCCGGGAGGTCGACAAAGGCTTCTTCCCGGCCTATCGCGCGCCCGTGCTGCCGGACGGCGCCTCCTGAGCGATCGACCCGGGTGCGACACCCTCGTCGGGTAGGGTGTCGGTCGGGGCGACCGGTGCCCCCGGACCTTTCGAGGCGACCGCGCTGGCGCCGGACGAGCGTCGGGCGTGTCGCGCGCCGGCGACCCACCATCAGGCGCGACCAGGCTCGCATCGATCGAGGCCAGGAACCGCTGGGGCATGACGACGTCGTCGAAGGTCTGGGTGACGCGCACGCCGCGCCGGCCGAGCACCTGGCCGACGGTGCGCCCAAGGATCCGGATGTCGAGCTCGAGGCTCCAGTGGTCGACGTACCAGACGTCCATCTCGAGCCGCTCCTCGAACGGGACCATGTGCCGTCCGGAGATCGCGGCCCAGCCGGTGATCCCGGGTCGCATCTCATGGCGCCGGAACTCGCGGGGCGTGTAGCAGGCGAGATACTCCTCGAGCAGCGGTCGCGGGCCGACCAGGCTCATGTCGCCTCGCAGCACGTTCCACAGCTCGGGCAGCTCATCGAGGCTGGTGGTTCGCAGGAACTGGCCCAGGCGGGTCACGCGAACCGCATCGGTGCGGAACCACGTGTCGCCCGGCGGGACCGGCCGCATGGTCCGGAACTTGACGATCGTGAACGACCGCCCACCCCGGCCCGGCCTGCGCTGGCGGAACAGGATCGGCCGGCCCATGGTCGCAACCACGGCAACCGCCGTCCAGGCGAGCACCGGCGAGAGAACCACGAGGCCCACGATGGCGCCGGCGACGTCCATCGCCCGCTTGACCCCGAGCAGCGCCCGCCGCGACACCGGCATGCCAGGCAGCGCGCCTTCGTCCGCGGCAATGCCGCGCGACGGGCCGCCGTCCGCCGGGCCGCCGTCCGCCGGGCCGCCGTCCGCCGGGCCGCCGAACGCCGGCGTCGCCCGCTCCGTCCTCCCCGGGCGGACCCGTTCGCGGAGCCGCGCCACGACGCCCCCGGGGACGCGTCGCAGGCAGCCCAGGACATACGTGTACCACTGGCCGCCGTAGGGGACGTAGCAGCGCACCCTGAACCCCTCGGCGACGAGCCGGCGCTGGAGATCGGGGCGGACGCCCATCAGCATCTGGAGCTCGAACGACGATCGGTCACGGCCGGCGGCGTCGGCCGCGCGGCGGGCCGTCTCGATCGCGACCGGGTCGTGGGTGGCGATGGCCGGGTCGGTCGCCCCGGCCATGAGCGTCCGGATGTCGGCCAGGAATGCCTGGTCGATCTCGTCCTTCGCCTGGAACACGACGTCGGGGGACTCCCAGTAGCCGCCCTTGACCAACCGGATCCTGCCCCCTGCGGCAGCAAGCCGGGCGACGTCGTCGCGGTGACCGCGGAGATAGGACTGGAGCACGATCCCGACCCGCTCCGAGCCGAACGCCGCCCTTGCCTCCTCGAACAGCTCGATCGTGACCCCGACGTAGGGCGACTCCTCCATGTCGATGCGCACGAAGATGCCCGTGTCGCGTGCGCGGTCGAGGACCCGCCACAGCTGCGCCCGGCACAGGTCGCGATCGACGTCCAGCCCGATCTGCGTGAGCTTGAGCGACACGTGGGAGTCGACCCCCGAGGCGTGGATCCCGTCGAGCGCGGCGATGACCTCGTCGGCGGCGGCCACGGCCTCCGCCGCGACGGTCACGTGCGTGCCGACATGGTTGAGGGTGGCCGTGATGCCCTCCGCGTTGAGGGCGCGGACGGTGGCCAGCCCGGCGGGGAGATCTTCCCCGGCGACGAACCGCCAGGCGACATCGCGCACGAACGGGGTGCTCATCGCGAGCTTGCGGACCGTCGACTTGCCTGCCACCCAGCCCAGCATCCGCCGTAGCGCCGAGCGGCGGGGCTCGGTGCCGGTCGCGGGTGAGGCCGTCATTCGACCGCCTCGCGCAGCGCCGCCGCGACCATCCCGACCTCGTCGCCGGTGAGCCGGCTGGAGAACGGCAGGGCGAGCGTGGACGCCGCGACCCGCTCGGTGACCGGGAAGTCGCCGGGCGCGAACCCGAACGTCGAGCGGTAGAACGGCTGGAGGTGGAGCGGCGTGAAGTAGGGGCGCGCCGGGACGCCGAGCTCGGCCAGGCGCCCGACCACGCGGTCGCGGTCGATCGCGGGATCGAGCCGGACGACGTACACGAACCAGTCAACGAGCTCATCCGTGCCGGCCTGCGGGAGGCGGAGCCAGGTCTCGCCACCAAGCGCGTCCTCGTAGGCCGCCGCAACGCGCGCCCGGCCGGCGCGCAGCTCGGCCAGGCGCTCCACCTGGGCCACCCCGAGCGCCGCGGACAGCTCGTCGAGCCGGTAGTTGTACCCGAGCCGCACGTGCCGCAGCCAGGTGCCGTCCAGATCCCGGCCCTGGTTCCGGAGGCTGCGCATGGTGTCGGCGACGGTGCCGTCGTCGGTCACGACCATCCCGCCCTCGCCCGTGGTGATCTGCTTGTTCGGGTAGAACGCGAACACGGCCACGTCCCCGAAGCTGCCCAGCGGCCGGCCGCCGACCGATGAGCCCAGCCCCTCGCAGGCGTCCTCGACCATCCGCCAGCCACGCCGCCTGGCGATCCCCTCGATCTCGACGATCCGGCACGGCCGGCCGAAGACGTGGACCGGGAGCACGGCGCGAGTCCGGCCGGACGCGGCTGCCTCGACGAGGTCGGGGTCGAGCCCGAGGCTGTCCTCCTCGATGTCGACGAAGCGGGGGATGGCGCGCTCGTAGAGGAGGCAGTTGGCCGACGCGACGAAGCTGAACGGGGTGGTGATGACCTCGTCGCCCTCACCGATGCCGAGGGCCCGCACGCCCATGTGGAGTCCGGCCGTGCCGCTGGAGCAGGCGACGCCTTCCCGGCGCCCCGCGAGCTCGGCGATCGCCGCCTCGAACCTCGGCGCGAAGGGGCCGAGGGCGAGCACGTCGCTCTGCAGGACCTGGGTGACCAGCTCGAGCTCGCGTGGCCCGATGTCGGGTCGGGCGAGGGGGATCGACCGGCGCGTGGCAGGGTTCGGCGACGAGGGCATCGAATTCTCCGGAGCTTGACGGCAGCTTCCCCGCGAGGTGCCGCACGCGGGCCGGTCGCACCGTACCACGCCGGCGAGCCGTGTTGGCTGGCGGTCATCGAGCGCCTTGGTGCGGGCCGGCACCGCGGACCCGGGCGTCGCACGTCGATTCGCCCAAGGTCGGCTACGCTTGCCGGGCTCCATCCACATTGCGTTCGGACGAGGTTCGTGTGGGCTTCCGCTTCGTTGGCCCCGGCGACGAGCCGCTCCTGGCCCGACGGTTCGGCCACGCCGACGCCGCCCGCTCCCCGAGGCCGGGTCGAGGGCTGCCGTATCTCGCCGCCGCGTATCGCGGCGCCCCCCCTGGACGGGCGATGCAGCTGCGCCTGCGGTGCCACCGCCGCGTCGCCCCGGCCATCACCCGCCGATGACCGCACGCCTGCTCCCGGTGCGCTCGGACGAGTGGCCGGCGTTCCTGGCCGCTGCCCGCCACGATTTCTACCACCTGCCTGCGTACGCGGCCGTGGCTGCGGCCCACGAGGCGGGCGAGCCCTTGGCGCTGCTGGTGGAGCGCGGTCGCGGCAGCCTGCTGCTCCCGCTCATCGCCCGCGACACCGGGTCCGGGGGTCGCGACGCCGTCTCCCCGTACGGGTATCCGGGTCCGCTGGCCGGCGGCGAGGTCGATGGGGTCCACGAGCGCGACGCCCTTGCCGAGGGGATCGCCGCGCTGGGGGACGCCGGCTTCATCTCGCTGTTCGTGCGCTACCACCCGTTGCTCAACGGCGAACCGCCGGATGGGATCGGCACCGCGGTTCTCCAGGGCGAAACGGTCGTCGTGGATCTCTCGCTGTCCGAGCCGACGTTGTGGCAGCAGACCCGGGAGAACCATCGCCGGAACATCGCCCGGGCCCGGAACCTCGGCTACGTGACGCGGATGGACGCGAGCTGGCGGCGTTTCGAGGGGTTCAAGCGTCTGTACGCGGTCACCATGGATCGCATCGCCGCCGCACCCTTCTACTACTTCGACGACGCGTACTTCGAGGGGCTCCGCGAGGCGCTCGGCGAGTCCCTCCACCTGGCCGTCGTGGAGAAGGGCGACGATCTCGCCGCCGCGGGGCTGTACGTCGAGACGGACGGCATCGTCGAATACCACCTGTCGGGCTATGCCGACGAGCACGCGGACGTCCAGCCCACCAAGCTGCTCGTGGACTTCGCGCGCCGCTGGTCGAAGGCGCGCGGCAACCGGTACCTGCATCTGGGCGGCGGCGTCGGCGCTCAGCGCGACTCGCTGTTCACGTTCAAGCGGGGCTTCTCGCCGCTGCTCCGGCCCTACTGGACGCTGCGGGTCGTGCTCGACGAGCCACGCTACCGCGAGCTGGTCGCCGCCCGGGGCACGTCGCCCGCCGAGGACGCGAGCGACGGCTACTTCCCCCTGTACCGGGCCCCGGAATGAGCTTCCTGGGCGTCGCGCCGTCCGACGCCGTCGCCGTGGTGGATCCCGCCTCCGGCGAGCGGCTCACGTACGCGGAGCTCGTCCGGCGCGGGACGGCCATCGCCACCGAGCTGGGCGGAACGAAGCAGCTGCTGTTCGTCGTCGCGCGCAACACCGCGGCCACCGCCGCCGCCTACTGGGGCGCCATGGACGCCGGGCACGCGGTGGCGCTCCTCGACGGGCACGCGGCGGACGCGGTCACCGCCGCGCTGGTGGAAGCGTATCGACCGGCCTGGCTGGCCGGCCCGGCGGACCTGCCGGGGCGCCTCTCGGCGGCAGGCCTGGACATCGCGGCGACCCGCGACGCCGCCGGCCTGACGCTGATCCGTACCGGCTCTGACGGACCTGGTGTGATCCACCCGGCCCTCGGCCTGCTGCTCACCACCTCGGGCACGACAGGGTAGCCGGAAGCTGGTCCGCCTCCGCGCCGCGAGCGTCGAGGCCAATGCGCGGTCGATCGCCGAGTGCCTGTCGCTGGCCGCCGACGACCGCCCGCTGGCCGCGCTGCCGATCCACTATTCGTTCGGCCTGTCGGTGCTCAACAGCCACTGGCTGGTGGGCGCGACGGTCGTGCTCTCGGACCACAGCGTGCTCCAGCGCCGGATGTGGGAGGTGTTCGACGACGAGGCCTGCACCTCCCTGGCGGGTGTCCCGTACACCTACCAGCTGCTGGAACGGGTCGGGTTCCGCGAGATGCCGCTGCCCAGCCTGCGCTCGCTCCAGCAGGCGGGCGGCGCCCTCGACCGCAGGCTGGCGGCCCTCTACCGCGACCACATGGCCGCCCGCAGCGGCCGCTTCTACGTCATGTACGGGCAGACGGAGGCGACGGCCCGCATCGCGGTCGTCCCGCCCGATCGCCTGGGCGACAAGCTCGGGTCGGCCGGGCTGCCCATCCCGGGCGGCCGGCTGCGCATCGAGCGCGATCCCACCGAGGCGGACCCGCGTCCTGCCACCGCGGCAGGCCAGCAGCCGGCCATGGACGGGGAGCCGGGCCCGCACGGCGAGGGCGCGCCGCTGGTCGGCGAGCTCGTCTACGAGGGGCCCAACGTCATGCTCGGGTATGCCACCAGTGCCGCGGATCTCGCGCTCGGCGACGAGCTCCGGGGCGTCCTGCGGACGGGCGACGTCGGATACCTCGACGCCGACGGCTTCGCATACCTGGTCGGTCGCAGCAAGCGGATCGCCAAGGTGTTCGGCCACCGCGTGAACCTCGACGAGGTCGAGGCGCTGGTCCGCGAGGCAGGGCCGGCCGCGGTCGTGGGCGCGCCCGATGCGATCTGGGGCTTCTGCGCCTTCGGGACGGCGCAGGAGCTCGACGACCTGGGCCGTCGACTGGCCCAGCGGCTGCGCCTCCACCACTCCGCGTTCCGCTTCCGGCGGGTCGAGGCCATCCCGACCACCGGCTCGGGCAAGATCGACTACCGGGTGGTGCAGGCGTGGGTGGAGTGACCGTGGGATGAGCCGGGTCGTGCTGTTCGGAACGGGCGCGTTCGCCCGGGTGGTGCGCTTCCTGTTCGAGCATGAGTCGGCGCACGACGTCGTCGCGCATGCCGTCGACCGGGACCACTGGGAGGGCGGCCGGTTCGAGGGAGCACCCATCGTCCCGTTCGAGGACCTGCCGGCCGACTACCCGCCCGGCGAGGTGCAGCTGTTCATCGCGGTCGGCTACAGCCGGATGAACGGGGTCCGCGCCGAGCGGTACGCGCGTGCCAGGGCGATGGGCTACGAGCTCGTCACGCACGTCAGCCCCCGCGCCTCGACGTGGCCCGACCTCGCGCTCGGGGACAACTGCCTGGTGATGGACCAGGTGATCATCCATCCGTTCGCCCGGGTCGGCAGCGACGTGATCCTCTGGAGCGGCAGCCACATCGGCCACGATTCGGTGATCGGCGACCACTGCTTCGTGTCGTCGCATGCGGTCGTCTCGGGCTACGCCACCGTCGAGGAGCGGTGCTTCCTGGGGTCCAACTGCACGATCCGCGACGGGATCACGATCGCCCGGGAATGCGTCGTCGGGGCGGGCGCCGTGGTGACCCGGTCGACCAGCCCCCGCTCCGTGCACGCGGCCGCGGCCGCCGTCCGGCTGCCGGCGACGAGCGACCGGCTGCCGAACCTGTGAGCGCGCGACGGCGCGTGGAGCCCGGTCGTTCGCGGATGCGGCGCGTCCGGCCGTCGGGAACGAGCCGGCGCCTGGATCAGCCGGGGGCCGGCTCCGACGGCGCCTTGCGACGCGTGATCAGGAACGCCTGCGAGTCGCGTCCGTAGCCGAGGTCGGGTCTGGGCGTCGCATCCATCTCGGGGTGATCGGCGAGCCACAGCTGGAACGCGCGCGCCTCGCCGAGGCCTCGCTCGTCGAGGTGGGCCGCCGCCCAGTCGTCGAAGAAGATGACCGTCCGGTCCACGATCAGCGGGGTGCAGAAGTCGAGCGCCGTGCGCGTCGAGGACTCGAGCACGCAGTCCATCATGACCACGGGTGCCCGCTCGACGCCCAGCCGGTCACGCGTCTCGGCCGTCAGGGTCTCGTCGTACCAGCCCCGCACGAACTCGACGCGGCCCCTGGGCACCCCGAGACGACGAAGGTTCGCGCTGGTCAGCCGCAGGTCCGAGTACAGCTGCCCCGGCTGCAGGGTCCAGATGCCGTCGTTGCCCTCGTCCTCGGGCATGCCCTGGAAGGAGTCGAACCCGATCAGTCGCAGGCGATCGGCGGCGACGCCCTCGGTCGCGCGGTACATGCACGCCATCGAGGTCCCGACGTAGACGCCGAACTCGAGGTATGCGGCACCGGGGCCAAGGGTCTCGGGACCCAGCAGCTGGAGCGCGGCCGTCAGGCGATCCACGAGGTCGGCCTCGGGAACCTTGATCAGGCCTTCCATCAGCCCCAGGCGAACCTGGACCAGGCCGAGGCGCGACCGCATGGATCTCGGCAGCCGCGCGAAGATCCAGCGCAGCACCGGGCGCAGGTGGAGGCGGTCGACCATGCGGAGTCCGGCGACCGCAACGGTCCGAGCGAAAGGTTCGGACATGTGTGGCCGTGAAGATAGCATCGCGGCCGCCGGGGCGCGACGCGGGGGGCGGCAGCGGCCCTCCGGTGGAGCCGGACCACCGCCGAACCGGCCTTTTCCGGGTCCGTGCCTATACTGGCGCGGCGTCCACCCGATCGAGGGCGGACCTGGCCTCTCGGCTCGTCGGAGGACGCTCGGGGCATGTGGCCCAACCAACCCGCGCCGGCTCGCCGCCGGCGACGATTCCGCGAACAGCGTTCGCCGGTGGCGCCGCGCTCGATGCCGGCGACGCGGGCGCGCTCGATCCCGCGGGCGCGCTCGATCCCGCGGGCGCGCTCGGGTGCCGGGCCGGGTCACCGAGGTGGGTGATGCGCCCGTGACGACCTCCCGGGTCGCCGGGGCGGGCGAGCCCGAGGCATCCATCCCGCAGCTGGAGGAGCTCGCGCGCCGGGTCCGGATCGAGGTGGTCCGCGCGGTCGGCAGGGCGGGTGGCGGTCACCTCGGCGCCTCCCTGTCGGCGGCGGACGTGCTGGTCGCGCTGTACTTCTCGGAGCTTGCGGTCAGGCCGCAGGAACCCCTGTGGGACGGACGCGACCGGTTCGTCCTCTCGAAGGGTCATGCGGCGCTGGCCCTGTACGCGACGCAGGCGCTTCGGGGCTACTTCCCGCTCGACGAGCTGACCACGTTCGGGCGGATCGACTCCCGGCTCCAGGGCCACCCGGACATGACCCGCCTGCCGTCGGTGGACATGTCGTCGGGCGCGCTCGGCGTCGGCTTCTCGGCGGCCGTCGGGATCGCCCTGGGCAACCGCCTCCGGGGCAGCACCGCGCGCACCTGGACGATGCTCGGCGACGGCGAGTGCCAGGAGGGCGAGGTCTGGGAGGCCGCCTTCATCGCGGCGCGATACGGCCTCGACGACCTGGTCGCGATCGTCGATCTCAACGGCTACCAGGTCACCGGCTGGCCGGGCAGCCGGCCCGGAACGCGGCTGCCCCCGTGGCCCGCCGGCCCACTGGGGCGACAGTGGGCCGCCTCGGGCTGGCGCGTGCTCACCATGGACGGCCATGACATGGCCGACGTCCTGCAGACGCTGGCCGGCACCCGACGGCTGCGGGGCAAGCCCACCGTCATCATCTCGAGGACGCTGAAGGGTCAGGGCGTCTCGTTCCTGCGTGGCGTCCACTCCCGCGCGCTCACCGACGCGGAGCTGGCCCTCGCCCTGGAGGAGCTCGGTGAAACGGGCTGAGGCGGGCGACCGCGGTCCCGGCCTCACCCTGCGCGAGGCGTTCAACCGCGAGCTGGTGGAGCTGGCCCGCGATCACCCGGCGATCCTGATGCTCGACGCGGACAACGCGACCGCCACCACCGAGGGGATCTTCGCGGAGGCCCATCCTTCGAAGTTCCTGCAGATGGGTGCCGCAGAGCAGAACATGGTCGGCGTCGCGGCCGGTCTCGCCGCGACGGGGTTCATCCCGTTCCTGTCCTCGTACGCCTGCTTCCAGGTGTTCCGGGCCCACGACCAGGTCCGGGTCCTGCTGGCCCAGACGGGTCTGCCCGTCCGGCTGGTGGGCCAGTCGGCCGGGATCCTCACCGGCCTGACCGGCAAGACCCACCAGAGCATCGACGACGTGGCGGTGATGCGCGCGATGCCGGGCATGACCGTCGTCGTGCCCGGTGACGAGCACGAGACGCGGGCGATCCTTCGCTGGTCCCTCGGCCATCCGGGCCCGGTCTACATCCGCCTGGCGCGCGGCAGCGCCCCGCTCCTGTTCGACGATCGGTACCGGTTCGAAGCCCCGAGCGCGATCCTGGTCCGCGAGGGCGAGCAGCTCGCGATCATGAGCACCGGGTTGCAGACCTCGCGCGTGCTCGCGGCGCTGCCCGCGCTCGAAGCGGCGGGGATCCGGCCGTCGGTCCTGCACGTGCCGACGATCAAGCCTCTCGACGACGACGCGGTCGTCGAGGTCGCAGCCGCGGCCGGGCGGGTGGTCACGGTCGAGGACCACACGGTGATCGGCGGGCTCGGCGGCGCGGTGTGCGAGCTGCTCTCGGCCCGGTGCCCGGTGCCGGTCCTGCGGCTCGGCATCGAGGACCGGTATGCGGAATCCGCGTCCCACGACGAGCTCGTCGAACGCTACGGCATCTCGCCCGGCGCCGTGGCGGCGCGGATCATCGCCTGGGCGGCGAGCGGCCGGGACGCCGTCCATGGCTTCTGAGCCCGCCGATCGCGTCGCCGTCCATCGCACGGACGCGGCAAGGCTGCATGCCTGGACTGCGGCCATCGTGCGACAGGTCGGCACGCCCGACGACATCGCCACGGACGTCGCGGACGTGCTCGTCGCCGCCGACCTGCGGGGCGTGGAGTCGCACGGCACGTTCCGGCTCCCCGTGTACGCCGCCCTCGCGGAGGCATCCGTGATCGTCACCGCCGCGCGCCCCGTGCCCGATGGTGGCACGCCGGTGCTCCGCCGCTGGAACGCCGGCGACGGCTGGGGTCCGCACGCCGGAAGGGTCCTGATCGACGACGCGATCCAGCGGGCCCGCGAGCTCGGCATGGCGGGATCGATCGCGCACCACGCGAGCCATTTCGGGATCGCCGGCTGGTACGCGATGCGGGCCGCCGCGCAGGGCATGATCGGGCTCACCCTCACCAACGCGTCGCCGCTGGTCGCCCCGACCCGCTCGTCGGAGCGGCTGCTGGGCACCAATCCGATCGCCGTCGCGGCGCCGGCCGGCCGGTTCGGGATGTTCGTGCTCGACATGGCGACCTCGGCCGTCACGTGGGGCCGGGTGCTCGTCGCCGACCGGCGCGGGTCGGACCTGCCCGCCGGCGTGGCGATCGTCACCGGCGGGAGCCCCTCGGTCAGCCCTGCCGATGTCCTGCGGACCGGGGCCCTGCTGCCGCTCGGGGGCACCGAGGCAACCGCCGGCTACAAGGGGTACGGGCTGGCCATGATGGTCGACGTCCTGACGGGCGTCCTCGCCGGAGCCAGCTTCGGTTCCGGCGTGATCCCGTTCTCGACCACCCGGGGCGCCTCCAACCTGGGCCAGCTGTTCCTGGCCGTCGATCCGGCGATGATCGGTGACGACCGGTTCGTGGAACGGATGGAGGCGCTGTGCGCCGAGCTCGCCGCCGCCCCTCCGACGCCGGATGCTGCCGGTCCGGTGCTCATCCCGGGCCAGCCCGAGGCGGCGATGGAGGCCGAGCAGCGGCAGAACGGGATCCGGCTCGACGTCGGGCGAGTCGAGGCGCTGACCCGGCTCGGCGAACGGCTCGGCGTCCCGTTCCCGGACACCGCGCGATCCGGCGCCACGCGATCCGGCGCCACGCGATCCGGCGCCACGCGATCGGCTGCCCGATGACCGCCTCGCAGATCCTGGACGCGACGTTCCGGGAGGCGCTGGGCATGGCCGATGGCGCGAGCCCGGACGGGGCGGCCTACGGGCGAACGGGGGGCTGGGACTCGGTCGGCCACATGCAGCTGATCGTCGGGCTCGAGACCGCGTTCGGGATCTCCGTGGCGGCGGACGACGTGTTCGAGATGAGCACCTTCGAGGCGGTTCGCCGGATCCTGCGGGACCGCTACGCGGTCGACCTGGGGGATCGGTGAACGTGGCGCCGACCGGCGCTGAGCCGGGCGGGTCCAGGGACGCCAGGCCGGGAGCCGCGGGCGCGGACCCGTCCCGTCCCGTCGTGTCGCGGCAGCGCGGCTGACCCGTGGACACCGCGCTGCTCGAACCCGGGGACGGTCGCTGGGACGAGATCCTCGAGCGGGTCCCGCACGACATGTATCACCTGCCCGGGTTCGTGACGTTCGCCACGCGCTGGCACGAGGATGGCGACGCGCGGGCGTTCGTCGCCAGCGAGCCGGGCTCGGACTTCCTGTTGCCGCTGATCGTGCGTGCCGTGCCGGCCGGGATCCGGGACGCCGCCGGCCGGCTCGACGCCACCGGGCCGCGCGGCTACCCGGGGCCCGTCGCGCGAACGGGGCCGAACGGGCCGGATGCCGCGTTCCTCGAGCGCGCCATCGAGGCCCTCCTCGCCGAGCTGCGCCGGCGGCAGATCGTGACCGCGTTCGTGCGCTGCCACCCGCTGCTCTCGCCGCCGCTCGATGCCCTTCGTCGGTACGGCGAGGTGGTCGACCATGGCGAGTCGGTGTCGATCGACCTGTCGCGCTCCGAGGCCGACACGCTGGCATCGTTCCGGGAGAACCACCGCCGCGCGATCCGCCGCGCGCGGCGGGACGGCTACGTGTCGCGCGTCGACGAGTCCTGGGCGCGGCTGCCCGAGTTCATGGCGATCCATGCGCTGGCGATGGATCGCCTCGACGCGGCCGGGCGATGGCGCCTGCCCGAGGCCTACCTGACGGACCTGCGCGCGGCGCTCGAGGGCCGGCTCCACCTGTGGGTCGTCGAGCGTGACGGAGCGCTGGCCGCCGCGGCCGTGATCAGCGAGGTTGCCGGGCTCGTCGAGTACCACCTTGCCGCCACCGCGCCCGACCACGGCGCCGCGAGCCCCACGAAGCTCCTGATCGAGGACGTGAGCCGCTGGGCCCGCGATCGCGGCGACCGAGTGTTCCATCTGGCCGGCAGCCTTCGCCACGACGACGCCCTCATCCACTTCAAGCGTGGGTTCTCCCCCCTCCGGCACCCGGTGGCCACGTGGCGCATCGTCGCCGACCCCGAGGCCTACCGCCGTCTCGCCGGCCGCCCGGTGCCCGCCGGCCAGGAATCGAGCCCGTCCCCCACGACCGATCCGGACTTCTTCCCGGCCTACCGCCGGCCCGCCTGATCGCCGTTCGTTCGCCCGACTGATCGCCTTCGGGCCGTCCGTCGGAGCCGGGGTGGTGCGTCCGCGCACGACGTTCTTGCGCGTCCGCGCACCACCCCTAGACCACCCTGAGGCACAGCGGTCGCGTGGGGTGGGGTTGGGGCCTGTTACCCCTGGGCCGTCGGGAAGGGGCGACCGTACGAATTTGCTTCTTTCCTGTTGCGCCGTGTCCCCGGTAGCCTCTTGGGGCGTCCTCGAAGTCGAAGAGGGTCGACCGCGAGCATCGGCCGGCCTCCCTGCAAATAGCACACCCGTCGCGAGGCGGGGCCGCAAAGCCACGGGACTCACGCAGTCAGCCGGGTTGCCGAAAGGAGCGCCCATTCCATGTTTTGGGATGGCTCGCGTTGGATCGACGAACGCGTCCGCGACGCAGAGCTGGCGAAGGCCAGGTCGTCGAAGCACCGCCCCCACCGCCCCCACCTGGTCGCGGCCGTCGCCGTCGTCGTCGTCGGCATCGCCGTCTTCAGCCTGCCGTCGCCACAGCCCGCCCAGGCCTCATACCGGTCCGAGGCACTGACGGCGGCATGGGGCCCGTCCTACACGATGGACATGGTCCAGGAGTCGGCACGCCAGGTCGACACCCACGGCACCTGGCGCCAGCGAAGCAACGCGAAGTTCCTCGGTCGCCAGATCCTGACCTCCTGGCAGCGGGGGGCCACGATGAGCACCACGTTCACGGGTACCGGGATCGCCATCGTCGGCCCGACGAGCCGCCATCGCGGGCGAGCCAGGATCTCGATCGACGGCCACGTCGTGGCCACCGTGGACGCGCACAGCAGCAGCTATCACCGGAAGGCGACGCTGTACGTGACGACGTTCGCGTCCGAGCAGACCCACACGATCACGGTCACCGTGCTCGGCACGAGCAGGGACACCAAGTTCTCGGTTGACGCCTTCGCCGTCCGGCACGCCAAGGCCAAGGGCCGGCCGGTGCCGCCACCTGACCCGACCGCCACCCCGGATCCGGCGGCGACCCCGGATCCGGCGGCGACCCCGGATCCGACCCCCACCCCGGCTCCCGCGTCGACCCCGGCACCGACAGAGGCTCCGCTGGAGATCGACGCCGTGTCCGCGTTTGACATCGGGGCCACGTCCGCCAAGGTCACCTGGACCCTGTCCGAGCCGGCCACGGGCCAGGTCGAGTACGGCACCACGACCCGCTACGGCCAGACGACGACGCTCGAGAGCTCGTTCAAATGGTCCACCCACGTGCAGCCACTGACGGCGCTGACCCCCGGCGTGCAGTACCACTTCCGGACCCATTCGGTCGCCGCCGACGGGCAGAGCGTCTACAGCGACGACGCGACGTTCACGACGACCGACCCGGGCGCCGACCCGTCCGCCACGCCCACGACCACGCCGCCGCCCACGACCGCGCCGGCGCCCACCACCACGCCCACCCCCACCGCGACGCCGCGCGCGACCCCGACCCCGACGCCCGCCCCCACCGCGACGCCGCGCGCGACCCCGACCCCGACGCCCGCGCCGGTCGGATCGTCCACCATGTTCGGCAGCGCGTTCAACGCCGACACGCTCGCCAACACCCAGGTCGGCGGGAGCGACAGCTCGGGCAACACGCAGGTGGCAATCCGTTTCCGCGCCACGAGCTCGTCCCTCGCGTCGGTCAGGTTCTTCATCCAGTCGGGGAGCGGCTACGGCGCCGGCACCGGCGGCACGATCGAGCTGTCGATCCGACCCGACGCCGGTGGCGCACCCTCGTCCACGGTCCTCGGCGCGGCCTCGGTCGTCCATCCGGGAACGACCGTCGGGCGCCTGGTCAGCTTCTCGCCCGCCGTCTCGCTGACGCCAGGCGCGATGTACGACATCGTGTTCCGCAACATCGACGCCAACCCGCAGTCCAACTTCATCTCGGTCAACGCGACGTACGTCTACGGCGCGGCCATCCACCCGCTGCAGCCGGGTGGCAGCGACATGTCGCTCCTGATCAACCAGGGCTCCTGGTCGACCCGCACCAACTACATGCCCATCGTCGACCTCGGCTGGGCCGACGGCTCGCACTCCGGGCAGGGCTACATGGAGGTGTGGATCCGCGACTACGCCAACATCGGCGGCTCGGCGAAGGCCGAGGAGACGTTCACCAATCCGACCGCCCGGACCATCACGACCCTCGCCGTCCGCGTCCGGCGAACCTCGGGCTCGGGCAGCCTGACGCTGTCCATCCCGGGCGTCGCGACGGCCACCGTGCCGGCGTCCGCGGTGCCGGCGTCCGCACCCGGCGGTGACAACGGCGGTGCCGTGTGGGCGGTCGCGACGCTCTCGTCGCCGGTGACGCTGCCGGCCGGGTCCGGCTCGATCGTGCTGTCCGCGCCGTCAGGCACGACGTACACGACGTTCCCGGTCCGAAAGGGCGGGAGCTACGGGTACGACGCCGCGACCTGGTTCTCCCAGGGCCAGGCGCAGTACACGACCGGCGGATCGTGGCAGCCGTTCAACAGCTCCGCCAACGGCTCCGACCTGCAGTTCTATGTGAAGTAGCGCCCCGGCCCTGCCCGGGCAACGGCCGCCGGTCGAGCCGGCGGGAGCGCGGCCACCGGTCGTCCCTCCCGCCGGCTCGAGGCTGTCTGCGGCCGACTTGGCGCGATTCGACGAACCGGTGATAATGCGCGCGGACAGGGCTGCCGCAGCACCGCCGGGCGCCGGGACGCGCCGCGGGCTGTGCCAGTCGACCACCGTTCGCACCAGAGCAAACCCACCGGGCGTGCTCGGACCTTCGGTTCGGGCGACCGGCCATCCGCTGGCGCGAGGTCGCCGACCTGATTCGGTCGCCGTCGCACGAAGCTGGCGAGCGTTCACGACCTGGTCATCGCCCGATCGTGTGGCGCGGCACCAGGAGGCACGACGTTGCTGCATCGACACCGCTCCCGCCGTCCAGCGCGCCATGCGCGCATCACGCCGCTCCGCTGGCTGGTCACCCTGATCGGCATCGCGCTCGCGCTCTCGGTCGCCGTCCCCGGCGCCTCGCGGTGGACACCGCCCACCGACCCGGGCGGCGGCACCATCGACCGTCCGTCGGGTGCCGATCCGGCGGAGCTCAGCCCGGTCGCCGCCCTGGCCCTGACGCACGTGTACGGGCCCGGCCTCGGGATGGACAGCCTCAACAACAGCTACGTCGGTGGATCGGGCAACCACCACGTGTCCTATCGGTTCCGCGCCTCGACCTCATCGCGGCTGAGCTCGATCCGGGTGTACGTCATGGGACCCAGCCACTCCGGCTACGGCGCCGGCACGGGCGGCACCTGGCGGGTCACCGTGCAAACGGACGACGGCACGGCCCGCCACCGGCCGTCGGGCAGGGTTCTGGCGTCCACGACGATGCGGCCGACGTCGGTGTTCCCCGTGATCAGGTGGGCGACCAAGGCCCGGCTCACCCGGGGCCGGCTGTACCACATCGTGTTCACCAACATCGACGCGCACCCGGCCAGCAACTACGCCTCGCTCAACGGCGTGTTCACCTATGACCGGACGTCGACCCGGCAGCCGGCGTTCAGCAACCGCAGCTGGGGCCAGCTGTCATGGTCGAGTGGCCACGGCTGGTCGGAATCGTCGAGCACCGTCCCGATCATGCAGCTCAACTACGCCAACGGCGTCGTTCGCGGTGTCGGCTACATGGAGGTCTGGATCGGGGCCGCCAAGACGATCTCGGGCAGCGCCCGGGCGCGCGAGACGTTCACCGTTCGCGGCGCCAATCGCAGGATCTCGCGGGTCGCCGTTCGCCTCCGGCGGAGCGGCGGCAGCAGCCCGCTGACCCTCCGGCTCGAGAACGCGGCCGGCTCGCTGGTCGCCAGCTGCTCGGTCAAGGCGTCGGCGATCACGACCTCCGGCCACGCGAGCTGGGCACGGTGCGCGTTCTCGAGCGCGCACGTCCTCAGGTCGGGCCGGACGTACCACCTCGTCGTCAGCACGTCCTCGGGCACGTCCTACTCGCTGTACGTGATCCGTCAGGGGACCACCTACGGGTTCAGCGCCCACACCTACTTCAGCGACGGTCGCGCCCAGTACACCTCCGGCCATGGGTGGGGCGGCTTCGACCAGCCGGGCGGATCGGGGAACGCGGGCGAGGCGGACCTGCAGTTCTATCTCAAGTGAGCATCCCGAGTGCGCCGGAGGCCCACGGTGTCTGACACGAACCGCGCCCTGGGTCAGGCCCGCCGTCCCGGTCGGCTGCTGCGGTGGCTGCTGGCCGTCGCCGTTGCCGGGGCGTTCATCGCGCTCGACCTGCCGGGCGTCCAGCCCGGCTCGGCGGCCACCGGGCCCAGGGTCGCGGTGGTGGTGGGACCGTCCGGGCCCTGGACCCGCCACTTCCGCGATCTCGCCCGGCACGCGGCCGAGCAGGCGCACGGGTACACAAACAACGTCGTCCAGGTCTTCAGCCCCAATGCCACCTGGGCGCGCGTTCGTGCGGCCATGTCCGGCGCCTCCGTGGTCATCTACTTCGGCCCCGGACGCGGATTCCCGTCGCCCTACTCGACCTCGCTCGATCCGACGACCGAGGACGGGGTGGGCGTCAACCCGCGGGCAGGGCACGGCAACCGGGCGGTCGCCTACCACGGGGAGCGGGACATCCGGACCGTCACGCTGGCTTCGAACGCCGTCGTCCTGATCTACAAGGCGCGCTACGCGACCGGCAGCGGACCCGAGGGCTCGCCCGGGCCGTCCCCCGCCATGGCTCGCCGACGGATCGACAACTACGGCGCCGGGTTCCTCGCGTCGGGCGCCGCGGCCGTGATCGCCGGGAAGCAGAGCGACATCGGCTACTACCTCCGCTCGATCTTCGCGACCACCCGGACCGTGGACGCGATGTGGCGCAACGCACCCACCGCGAATGGCCACGTGAGCACGTTCCACTCCACCCGGACATCGGGAGCGACGGGCCGCATGGATCCCGAGCACCCGAGGGCGGGCTACGATCGGTCGATCGTCGGCCGGCTCGCAACCTCGACCGCGGCCGTCCGTGGGGCAGCCCCGCCGCCCGCAGCGCCACCGCCACCGACGCCCACGCCGACCCCACGGCCGACGCCCACGCCGACCCCACGGCCGACGCCCACGCCGACCCCACGGCCGACGCCCACGCCGACCCCACGGCCGACGCCCACGCCGACCCCACGGGCGACGCCCACGCCGACCCCACGGGCGACGCCCACGCCGACCCCACCGCCAACCGCCCCGCCGCCTCCGCCGGCGACCGTGTATGGGACCGGGATCAACGCCGACAGCCTGAGCAACAGCGTGGTCGGTGGCTCCGGCAACCGCCGGGTCGCCTACCGGTTCCGGGCCGGCACGTCATCCCGGCTCGACAGCATTCGGATCTACCTGGCCAGCGGCAGCGGCTACTCGGGCGGGAACGGTGGCAGCCTCGAGATCAGCGTCCAGACCGACAGCGGGACGTCGAGCCACGAGCCGTCGGGCAACGTGCTTGCATCGGTGACGGTCAGGCCCGGCAACCCGATCTCCATCGGCAACCTGCCGCTCATCAGCTTCTCCAGCCCCGCCTCGCTCACGGCCGGTCAGCTGTACCACGTCGTGTTCCGGGACGTCGATCCCTCTCCGACCAGCAACTACGTGTCGGTCAACGGCCTGTTCACCTTCGCTGACCAGACCGTCTGGCAGCCGGCGCTCGCGAACGCCGACTGGGCGAACCTCATCTACCAGGGCGGATCCTGGTCGGCGAGCCGGGGTACCGGTGCGGGGACGATCACGCCGATCATGCAGCTCAACTACGCGAGCGGCGCCGTCGGCGGTCTGGGGTACATGGAGGTCTGGTCGGCCACCGCCAAGACGGTCTCGGGCAGCCGTCAGGCTCGGGAGACGTTCACGGTCAGCGGCGCGAGCCGCTCCGTTTCCGGGGCCGCTGCCCGCCTGAAGCGCACCGCGGGCTCGGGGCCGCTGGAGGTCCGTCTCGAGACGTCAGGCGGAACGCTGGTGGACGACTGCACGATCCCGGCGTCGTCGTTCCCGACGACCGGGTACGGCGCCTGGGCCGGCTGCTCGTTCTCGAGTGCACGTACCCTTGCGTCGGGACAGGCCTACCACCTGGTCCTGAGCGCAGCGTCCGGCACGTCGTACTCGCTGTTCGTGATCCGCGAGGGATCGATGTACGGTTTCGGGCCGGCGACCTATTTCAGCGATGGATATGCGCAGTACGACGACGGCAGTGGGTGGGGCGGTTTCGACCAGCCCGGTGGATCGGGGAACGCGAACCAGGCGGATCTGCAGCTGTACCTGCATTGAGCCCGCGCTGATCCCTGGCGCCCCGCGGTGCGGGGCATCGCGGCCGGCGGGCTGTCCTCCGACCGATCTCGCGCCTGCGACCCGCGGATCGCCATCGTGACCGCTGATCGATCGGGTGGTGACGTTGTCGTCGCTCCCCGGCGGGGACCGACGGGACGCCGGTCGGGTCCCGGGCGCCCGACGGTCCTGCTGGCGGCCATCGCCGTCGTGGTGGTCGTGGCCTTCGCGCTGCTGGCGGTCGGCTCCACCGGCAATCCCGGCCACACCGCCGTCCCGGACGGCCCCGCGGTGTCGGGCCTCTACGGGCCGGGGATCGGGATGGACAGCCTCAACAACACGATCGTGGGCGGTCCGGACGGGACCATGGCGAGCTACCGCTTCCGGGCGTCGACGTCGGCCGGCCTCAGCTCGATCCGGGTCTACGTGATGGGCCCCACCCATGCCGGCTACGGGGCGGGCACCGGCGGGACCTGGGAGGTCACGGTGCAGCCCGATGACGGGACCTCGCGCCACGGACCCACGGGCACGGTGCTCGCGACGGCGTCGCTCCAGCCCACCGAGGTGTTTCCCGTCGTGTCCTGGTCGTCACCCCCCAGCCTGGTGGCCGGGCAGCTGTACCACGTCGTGTTCACCAACGTCGACCCCGACCCGGCCGCGAACTACGCCTCGGTCAACGGGATCTTCACGTACCAGCCCACGACGCCCCGCCAGCCCGCCTTCAGCGACGCCGACTGGGCCCAGCTGACGAACGCGGGATCGGGCGGCTGGTCGGAGTCGGAGAGCACGGTGCCGATCATGCAGCTCAGCTACACCGACGGCGTGACCGACGGCGAAGGCTACATGGAGGTGTGGATCCGGTCCGCAAAGACGATCTCGGGCCCCGCCCAGGCGCGCGAAGCGTTCACGGTCAGCGGGCCGGACCGGGCGGTCGGCGAGCTCGGCGTCCGGCTGATGCGGATCAGCGGCGGCAGCCCGCTCGAGGTGCGCCTCGAGGGCGCGGACGGAACGCCGGTCGAGGAGGGCACGATCGCCGCCTCCACGATCCCCGTCGGGGCGCCCGGCGACCACGGCGGTCTGGGTCACGCCACCTGGGAGACGTGGACCCTCTCCACCCCCCGGATCCTGCGCTCGGGCAGCAGCTACCAGGTGGTGCTCTCGACGGCCGACGACACCAGCTACTCGATCTTCGTGATCATGCAGGGCGAGCCGTGGGGATTCGACCCCGCAACGTACTTCGCCGACGGGCATGCCCAGTACACCACCGGGGGCGGCTGGGGGCCGTTCACGCAGGACGGAGGTGGGGCCCTGGACCAGGGCGACCTCCAGTTCTACTTCCGCTGATCGACCTCGCCGGCGCCGTCCGGCGCTCCGGTGCCATCCGGCGCTCCGGTGCCATCCGGCGCTCCGGTGCCATCGGGCGCGCCGGTGCCATCGGGCGCGCCGGTGCCATCGGGCGCTCCGGTGCCATCGGGCGCTCCGGTGCCATCGGGCGCGTTCGCGCCGTCCGCCGTGCCCGGGCCGTCCGTCGGGCTGCCCCGGGCTGCTGCGAGGTCGCGATAGAGATCGAGCAGCGCGATGGTCTCGTGCTCCCAGTTCCAGCGGTCCCGCGCGGCGGCCAGGCAGCGCGCCCGGATCTGGGCATCGGCCTCGGGGTCCAGCGTGAGCAGCGATCGCAGCGCCCCGGCAACCGCCTCGACCGAGGCCGGTTCGCACAGCACGCCGATCGGGCCCGCCGGCTCGTTGCTCACGATCCTCCGAATGGCGGGGAAGTCGCTGGCGACGACCGGGATCCCGGCCGCCATGCACTCGAACAGCTTGTTGGGCGTCGCCAGCCAGTGATTGAGCGTGGAGCGCTGGATGGGCAGGGCGCCGATGTCGGCGGAGGCGACCCAGGGCAGCAGCTCGTCCGGCGGCACGGGATCGAGCACGTGGACCCGGCCCGCCCACCGTGCGTCATGGCTCTGGTCCACGTACCGCTCGCGCAGCACGCCCGGCCCGAGCAGGACGAGCCGGACCGTCTCGAGCCCGGGCAGGAGGATGGCGTCCATCAGCTGCTCGATGCCCCGCTGGCCGCCGAGCCCGCCGTGGTACAGCACGATCGGCGTGCCGGCCGGGATCCCGGTGGCGTCGCGGATGTGGGTCGGGCGGGTCGTCGGGGGCGTCCAGCGCGCCGGGCAGTTGTGGACGACCGCCAGCGGCCGCGCTCCGTAGCGCCGGGTCAGGACCCCGCCCAGCTCGTCGTTCACGGTCACGATCGCGGACACGCGCCGAACGAGGCGTCGCTCGTAGCGTCGGAGGAGGCGGCGTATCGGTCCGGGCAGCATCGCCGCCGAGCCGGACTCGAGGAACAGCTCGTGCGCGTCGTAGATCACCGGCGTTCCCGGAGGGAGCGCGGGCAGCACGCCGGCGAGCGCGGTCAGGTCGTGCAGATGCCAGACATCGGCGTCCGGGCACAGCCCGGGAGCCTCGCGGCCCCACGCTCGAAGGTTGCGGACGTAGCCCAGCAGCCATGTGACCTGGCCGACGATGCGCCCGATGCCCCGGCGTCGCGCGGTGGCAGCCGAGGCGCCCGGGAGCGTGTCGGTCGTCGTCGGGCGGTGGACGACCACGCGCACGCCGTCGGGCAGGTCATCCGTTCGTCCCGGTCCGCCGAGGCACACGAGGGTCACGTCGAAGCCCGCCCGGGCGAGCGTCGCGGCCTCCCGGCGCACCCGACTGTCGAACGTCAGGTCCCCGTACAGGGCCATCCCGACCTTCGGGCGCGTGCCGGTATCGGATTCGTCGACCATCAGCCTCCCCTGCTGCGCGGGCTGGCCCGACCCCGCGCGGCCGCTGGCGCAGCCGGGCCAGCATACTGCCCGGGCCCGGCCCGACGCCGTGCGGTCCGATCGCGTCCTCAGGCGATGGGCCGGATGCCGGTCCCGGACGGCCATGGGCCGCGGTCGCGAGATGGACCCGGGGCGACGGCCGGGACGGGTGGTGGGTCCTCGGCGGCAGCGTCGGTCCGGGTGACCGTCCGTGCCGTGATCAGCAGCAGCAGGAAGCCCCAGGTCATGCGGTCCTCGAGGATGTCGCCGCTGAGCAACGAGTTCAGCAGGAGGTAGACGGCGGCGGCCCGCACCGTCGTCCACGCCCGCGACTCGGGGACCCGACGCGAGAGGGCGACGGCCACGATCGTGAGGAACAGGGCGACGCCGACCACGCCGAACTCGGCCGCGAACTGGAGCACCGAGTTGTGCGGATACCGGTCGGCGAACAGGGGACCCAGATACGCCCGGCTGAGCGTGTCGAAGCCGGACGTCCCGGCACCCAGCAGCGGGTGGTCCGTGAACATCTGGGTGGCCGCGCCGAGCAGCCTGACCCGGGCCTCGGAGGACGTGTCCCCGGTCGCCGAGCTCGGGTCGCCGCCGAGCAGCCCGGCCACGAACGAGCCGAACAGGCTGAACCGCTCCAGCGACCGGGCCGGCAGGATCGCCGAGGCCAGGGCGAGCACGACGACCGTCCCCGCTGCCGCGCCGAGGACCGCGAGCGCCACGCGACGGTTGATCCGCCGACCCGCCGCGACGTGCCGAAGCCCGGCCAGCACGGCGAGCACGAGCAGGGTCAGGATCGGGCCCCGCGAGCCGGCGGCCACGGCGACGATGAACGCGACCGGGATCAGCCCCAGCGTCAGCCAGCGCAGGCCGGGACGGCCCTCGACGAGCACGAACGGGACCCCGATCAGCGGCACCAGCAGCGCGGCGAGGCTCACCTGGATCGTGTTCATCCCGAGCAGCACCAGGCGATCCGCGCCCGACAGCTGCGACAGGCCAAGGCCGACCGTGAGGATGCCCATGCCGAAGAACGACCACACGAGCTGGCGGACCAGGCGAGGGTCCGCCGCCACCCGCATGCAGGCGACCAGCAGGGGCAGGATGACCAGCACCCAGAACCTGGTCGTGGTCGCGAGGGCGACGCTCTGGTCGGGCGCGTACAGCGTGCCGGCGAGCACGAGCACCCCCAGCGCGAACCACAGGGCCACGCCCGGGCGCGACACCCACCGAGGCCGCCTGTCGAGCATCAGCGGGATCGCCTGGAGCAGGTTGACGGCGCCGAGCACGACCGTGAGGTCGACCGGCAGGTAGGGCTGGACGGCGCCCTTGTAGAACGGGATCAGCAGATACGCGGCGAGCAGGAAGCCGGGCATGGCCAGCGCCGCGATCCCCGCGATCCCGGCGACGACCACCAGCAGGGCGACCACCGGGCCGAGGGTCACCACGACGGCGGCCGCGACGAGGCTGGCCAGCAGGGTCGCCAGCACGACGCCCACGGGCCTCCCGCCGCGGGCGCCGACGGAGCCGGACCGCAGGCCGAGCGAGCGGATGGAGAGGCTCACCGGGTCGGCCTCGCCGGGTCGGTGTCGGGTACCGCCACCGGTGGTCCGGCCCGCTTCCGTGCGCGGCGGGCGCGGTACTTCAGCTCGTCCGCCAGCCGGTCACCGTCGGCGGCCAGGCCGGCGCGGAGATCGGGATGCCAGCGGCGCTCATGCGTGAGCACGCAGATCCTGGTGTGCCCGGCCTCGATCGCGGCCGTCAGGCCGCCGCCGGCAGCCCAGGCCTCCGGCGGGGTCGCCACGTCGCTCACGTACAAATCGACGCGGCCCAGGATCCGATCGCCATAGGCCTCGAACCGAAGGCCGCAGCGATCGAGCAGCTCGGGCGTCACCAGCTCGTGGTTGGCGAACCCGAGGCGCCGGTTCATCCAGTCGCCGTGGGACGCGATCGACACGAGCCCGGGGTTCCAGCGCTCCCGGAATGCCTCGCAGTTCGCCTGGAGCAGCTCGGCGACCTCCTCCCGGCGTGCCTCGACGGCCGCGCGGTTCGCCAACGCGTGGCGCTTCGCGATCGTCGCCCCCTCCTCGTAGTGGTAGCCGACCTCGAAGCCGTCGTCGAGCAGCCGCCGGATCAGCGTGGCGTGGGCGCCGACCGTCGATCGGCGGAAGTAGAACGTCGAGCGTGCCCCGACCTCGAGCTCGGCCGCGTGAAACGCCGCATTGCCGGCCGGATCCGGGATGTCCACGTCGTGACGCAGCGCGATGATGCGGCCGCGGTCCGCGCCCGGTGTTCCCGCGCCCGGTGTCCCCGCGCCCGGTGCCCCGGCGCCCGGCGCCCCGGCGGCCGGTTCGTCGGCGGCCAATTCATCGGCGGCCGCGCAGCGGGCATCGAGCTCGGCCAATGACACGAGGTCGAAGCCGGCGTCGCGGGCGGTCCGCAGGACCCGCGCGTACTCGGCCACCCGATCGGTGGTCCGGTAGCGACGCCGAACCTGGCCGGCCAGCGCGGTGACGCTCGACGCGATGCCCATCGTGCGGCAGGTACCTCCCTCGTCTTGCCGGCCCGGTTGCCCCGGGCGCAGCCCCCGCCGGTCCGGTTCTCACCCTGACCGGCGTCGCGCACAGCATGACCGACGAGGGCCCGGGCCGCCATCGAGCGTTCACGATGCCGAGCCGGGCGGGTGCCTCCGATCGACCGCAGGGGCCGGTAGCTCCGGTGACGCCTCGCACCGGGTCGTGCGCCGCTCGTCCGGGGACAGGCCCGCATCCGACACAATGGGCAGCATGCGGATCCGCCAGCTGAGCATCCCGGGGTTCGCGCTCGGCGGGTTCGGGCGCGGCGTGGCCACGCTCGTCACGGGCACCGGCGTCGCCCAGGTGATCGTCATCGCGACGTCGCCGATCCTGACCCGGCTGTACTCGCCGGCCGACTTCGGCGTCTACGCGGTCGCGGTGTCGCTGCTGTCGCTGACGCTGACCGTCAGCTCGCTGCGCTACGACATCGCGATCCCGCTGCCCGAGTCCGACCTGACCGCGGCGAACCTGCTGGCCCTGTCGCTGCTCGCGGTCGTCGGCACCAGCGCGCTCGCCGCCGTGGTGCTCATCCTCATCGGCCCCTGGCTGGTCGAACGCCTCGGCGCGCCCGGCCTGGCCGGATACGTCCTGATCCTGCCACTCGCGCAGCTCGGCGCCGGGGCGGGCACCGCCCTCACCGGCTGGGCCCTCCGCGTCCAGGCCTTCTCGGCGATCGCCGCCACGCGCGTCACCCAGGGCGTCTCCATGGTCGTCCTCCAGCTCGGGCTGGGCGCGATCGGGGCGGGGGTCCCGGGCCTGCTGGCGGGCGATGCCATCGGCCGTTCCTCCGGCTCCACCCGCCTGGCGCGGAGCGCCTGGCAGTCGGGGGCCGCGTCGTTCCGGCTGGTCACCCGGGCGGGCATCGCCGTCGCGGCGCGCCGCTACCGCCGCTTCCCCCTGGTCACCACGTGGTCGGCCTTCCTGGCCACCCTCGGCCAGCAGGCACCGTTGCTGCTGATGGTCGGGTTCTACGGGCCGGTCGCGGGTGGCGAGTATGCCCTCGCGGCGAGGATCGGGGCGCTGCCGCTGGCCCTGGTGGCCGCGGCCGTGAGCCAGGTGTTCGTGGCCGAGGCGGCTCGCCTGACGCGGACCAATCCGGGCCGGGTGCGCTTCCTGTTCGGGCGGACGACGCGTGGGCTCGCGCTCGCCGCCCTCGCTCCGGCGATCCTCGCGATCATCCTCGCCCCGCTGCTCGCCGGCCCGATCTTCGGCGGCGACTGGGCGCTGGTGGGGACGTTCATCGCCATCCTCGGCCCGTCGTTCTATCTCGAGTTCGTGATCACCGCCACCGGTGACGTGCTGTTCGTGCTCGAGCGGCAGGGGCTGCACCTCGTGCGGGAGGTGCTGCGGGTCGGCCTGATCGGCGGCGCCATCCCGCTCGCCGCCGCGCTCGGCCTGTCGGACACCGGTGCGATCGCGCTGCTGAGCATCGGGCGCTGCGCGACGTACCTGGCCTACGGTGTCGTGTCCTGGCACGCGGTGGTCCGGCACGGGCGCGCGGTCGAGCTTGCCCGGCCGGCCGGGACGGGCGGGTGATGCCGGCCGATCGCCGGGCACGGCTCGTGGTCCGCGTGCCGCCCGGACGCGCGGGGGAGCGCCGGTACGTCCTCGATCTCGTGCTGACCGAGTGGCTCGGGTTCGAGTACGACCTGGAGATCGACGGCGAGCGGGTCACGACGATCACGCGCGCCGGGGCACCCGAGTCGGGCAGCCTCACGATCCCGGACGTCCTGCTGGCCACGCCGCCCGACGACTGGCTGACCGAGCGCTCGATGCCGGCGGAGCCGCTGGCGTGGGTGCACGCCGACGATCAGGCCGGCGACGGGGAGGCCGGCGGTGCGAGCGGGGACGGGGCGGCACCGCGGGCCCGCCGGCTGCCGGTCGTGTACGGGTGGCCGTCGGCGACCGGACGGGCCCTGGATCGAACCAGCTCGGGCGTGGTCACGCCGATCGACGTGTTCGGGACCGTGTTCTGGTTCCTGAGCCGGTACGAGGAGCTCGTTCGGCCGGAGCAGGACGGCCACGGGCGGTTCCCGATGGCCGCCGGCCTCGCGGCACGGGAGGACTTCATCGACCGGCCGGTCGTCGACGACTGCGTGCGGCTGGTCGCGGCCGCCATCCGCCTCCTGTGGCCGGACCTCGAGCCGGCCGCGAGACCGTTCCGGCTGCGCCTGACGCACGACATCGACCAGCCATTCGCCGCGTGGGGCCGGCCGGCCGCCGTCGTCGCCCGGGGGATCGCGGGCGATCTGGTCCGCCGGCACGACCCGGGGCTGGCCGCGCGGCGCACCCGGGCCCTGCTCGATGCGCGCCGCGACCGGATCGACCGGGACCCGCTGGCCACCTTCGACTTCATCATGGACGTGAGCGAGCGCCACGGCCTGCGGAGCACGTTCTACTTCATGGCCGGCACGGATCCGGAGGGCGTGGACGTTCGCTACCGGATCACCGACCCGCCGTTTGCCCCGATCCTTCGCCGCATCCACGACCGGGGCCACGAGATCGGGCTCCACGGCGGGTACGGCACGTACCTCTCGCAGCAGGCGCTGGGCGACGAGCTCGCCGCCCTGCGTGCGACCTGCCGCGCGGTCGGCGCCGACCAGCCCGCCTGGGGCATCCGGCAGCACTTCCTCCGGCTGCGCTACCCGGACAGCCCGCGGATCCACGAGGCGCTCGGGTTCGCGCACGACTCCACCGTCGGCTTTGCGGAGCGGATCGGGTTCCGTGCCGGCACCGGTCGCGAGTACCCGCTGTTCGACGCGGTGGCCGGCTGCGCGCTCCACGTCCGCGAGCGCCCGCTCGTGGCCATGGACACGACGCTGATCGAGTACATGGCCCTGGCGCCCGACGCGGCCGCCGAGCAGGTCACCCACGTCGTCGATGCCTCTCGGCGGGCGGGCGGCGACGCGGTGATCCTGGTCCACAACGACCGGCTTGCGAGCGACCGAGCCCGCTCGTGGTACCGCGACCTGGTCGCCCGCCTGTCGACGACCGGGACGCCATAGGTGGATCACCGTCAGGCCGGCAAAGGAGGGTCAGGGTTGCCAGCGACCGAGCTCCACGACGCACCGCCCGGGGACGCGGGGAGGACGCGTCGCGTCTGGATCGTGAACCAGTACGCGGGTGCCCCGGACGAGGCCACCGGGACGCGCCATCACGAGCTGGCGCGGCAGCTGATCGCCCGCGGGCACACCGTGACCATCTTCGCCGGGAACTTCACCGCGCAGCCGGGTCGTCGCAACCGGCTCCGGCCCGGATCGATGGCGCACGCGGAACGTCACGAGGGCGTCCGGTTCGTGTGGCTGTGGACCGTGTCCTACCTCGGCAACACCTGGCGTCGCCCGCTCAACATGCTCTCGTTCGTGGTGACCTTCCTCGTCGCCCAGGCCCGGGAGCCGGCACCCGACGTGGTGATCGGCTCCACGGTCCACCCGTTCGCCGCGCTCGGGGCCTGGCTGGCCGCGCGGCTCCGCGGGGCGACCTTCATGTTCGAGATCCGGGACCTGTGGCCGCAGACCCTGGTCGACCTGGGCGCGATGCGGGTCGGGTCGCCCGGCGAGCGGATGCTGCGCGCCATCGAGGCGTTCCTGGTGCGCCACGCAGCGGCGGTGATCACGCTGCTGCCGGGCGTGGCCGGCTATCTCCGGGAGCAGGGGCTGCCCGATGCCCACGTCACGTACATCCCCAACGGCGCCGACCTGGCCTCGTTCGATGCCGGTGGACCGCCGGTCGCCGGTCCCGACGCCCAACCCACGGTGGCCACCGGGACCGACCCGGCCGGCCCGCCCGCCGAGCTGGCTGCGTCGCTGGAGGCGATCCGGAGCCTGCGCGACCAGGGCCGGTTCGTGATCGGCTACATCGGTGCGTTCGGGCGCGTCAACCGCGTGGACCTCCTGGTCCTGGCCGCGATCGATGCCGAGCGCCGGGACCCCGGCCGGATCGGCCTGGTGGTGGTGGGCGAGGGGCCGCAGCGACCGGAGATCGAGCGGGTCGCCGCCGGCCAGCCGTTCGTGGTGGTGGGCCAGCCGATCGCCAAGCGCGTCGTGCCGGCGGTGCTGCGTGAGCTCGACGCCACGGTCGTTCACACCACCTACACGCCGGTCTACCGGTACGGGATCAGCTTCAACAAGCTGTTCGAGTACATGGCCGCCGAGCGTCCGGTCGTGTTCGCCTGCGATACCAGCCACGATCCGGTGCAGGCGTCGGGTGCCGGCTTCACCATCCAGCCCGATGACGCGGACCGGCTGGCGACCGCCTTCCTCGAGATGGCGGCGCTGGCCCCTGCAGAGCTGGCGCGGATGGGTGCGGCGGGTCGCGCGTACGTCACCCGGGAGCACGACTTCGAGCGGCTCGGCGAGCGCCTGGCATCGCTGATCGAGGCCCTGCCGCGGGCGCACGCCCGGTAGCGCGCGAAGCGGCCGCCGAGCCGACGGTGGGCCTTGCGGACGGCGGCGGCCCGCGGGGAGGTGGCGGTCGTCAGGTTGGCAGCCGGCCCGGCGCCTCCTCGCTGCCGCCCGTGACCGACCGCGCCTCGGCGCTGAAGTAGTCGCCGTACTCGTAGCCGTAGCCCGTCGCTGCCTGCTGCGGGGCGCGGTTGAGGACGGCCCCGAGCACGTGCGCCCCCGCCCTTGCGAGCGCCTCGCGGCTCAGGCGGACGGAGCGCCGACGGCTGCGTCCCGCGTCGATGACCACCAGCGTGCCGTCCGCCAGCGATCCGAGGATCGACGAGTCGGCGAACACCTGGAGCGGGGGACTGTCGAGGATCACGAGGTCGAACAGGGACTCGGCGTGCTCGAGGATGGCGCGCATGCGCATGGAGCTCAGCAGCTCCGCGGGGTTGGGTGGCAGCGGGCCCGTGGTCAGGACCCGCAGGTTCTCCTGCTCGGTCGTCTGCGCGATCTGATCCAGCTGGAAGTCGTCGCCGCGAAGCAGCGTGGTCAGGCCGTCCGTGTTCGTGAGATTGAACACCGCGTGGACGCCCGGCTTGCGGAGGTCGGCGTCCACCAGCAGGACCCGCTTGCCGGCCTGGGCGAAGACCAGGGCGAGGTTCGACGAGGTCACCGTCTTCCCCTCGCCGGACCTGGCGCTCGCGACGAGCAGGCTGCGGATGGGCTTGTCGATCGACGCGAACTCGAGGTTGGTGCGGAGGGTCCGGTACGCCTCGGTGACCGGCGACCGGGGATACAGGAGCGCCGACAGCTGGTACATCTCGCGGCGGCCCTCGGCCGACCGCATGCGCGAGATCGAGCCCAGCGTCGAGAGCCCCGTGGCCTCCTCGACCTCCTCCGCGTTCCTGAGCGCGTCGTTGAGGTACTCCACGACGAACACGGCGCCCGCGGCGACCAGCAGGCCGAGGATCGCGGCCACCAGCGTGTTGAGCAGCGGTCGCGGTGCGATGGGCTCCGAGGGTGCCGCCGCGGGCTCGACGATCGTGATCAGGTTCGTCGCGTTCGCCGAGGAGAAGCCGAGCAGGGTGGCATAGGTCGAGCGCAGGGTGACCAGCCGGCTCTGGAGCGTGCCCAGCTCCGTGTCCTCCTCCGGTGTCAGCTGCGCCTGGTTCGACAGCTCGGTGATCCGGCCCTGGGTCGAAACGATCTGCTCCTGGGTCGCGGACAGGTCGGCATCGATCGACTTCTGGATGTCCTCCTGGCGGCCCTGGATCGCCGACGAGGCGGCCACCAGCCCGTCGGCCATCGCGTTCGCGATCGCCGCCGCCTGGCTGGGATCGCTGTCCGTGGCCGAGATCGTGAGCAGCGTGCTGCCGGGGAGGGCATCTGCGCTCACCTGCCTGAGCAGGTCGTCGGGGGTCATGTCCAGGCTGAGCTGGCTGATCACGCCCTCGAGGATCGGGCGCTTGGTGGCGACGGAGGCGTAGGTCGTCGCCAGCTCCTGCGACGTCAGCAGCTGCGTGTAGTCGGGGCTCGAGCTGGTCAGCGACTGGCCGACGATGAGCGTCGTCTGCGCCTGGTAGGTCTTCTGCTGGATGTTGCTGATCGCATAGGCCGCCCCTGCGGCCAGCACCATGCTCGCGATCAACAACGGAAGCCACCGTCGAACGATCGCGAGCGTGCGCATGAGGTCCATGCTGGCTGTCCCTCTGGCCCGCTCGCGCGTGGCCGATCCTGGGACGCCCTCGGAATCGGGCGTCGACTCGGACGATCATCGAGGACGATCTCGGACGCAGTCAACCGGACCCGTTCGCGGCCCGGGTGGCGGGCACGCCCGACGAGGCGCGGGTCGGGCACCCGGAGGCACGCTCAACCGTTGCTGGCGCGCACCACTCTCGTGGTCCGGGTAGGTCTTGAGTACTAGGCACGATACGGCGTTTGCCCTAGCCTTGAGGTCCGGGGAAAGGTCAGGGGATCGACGAGCGAGCCGGGGCGCGATGGCGTTCCCGGTGCGATCGGCCCCGGGGGAGGCGGGGTGCGCGAGGGGTGTGCCCAGCGGGTTAATCGATAACGTCGAGGGGAGAAGCTTGACCGTCCGTCGCTTCGTTCGCCCAGGCCTCCGGGCCTTCGGCAGTCCGACCACGCATGCCATCGGTGGGTCGACCATCCGGTCGTCCCTCGGCGTGTCGCAGGCCGCGTTCCGGCTCGCCCGCGGCATCCGCGGGCGCTATCTCGTTGCGATCGACCTGCTGGGGATCGTCGTCGCGGCATACGTGGCGCTCGGGCTCAGGCTCGATCGCGTCAGCGCCGCCCTCCACGTTCCGGCATTCCCGCTGATCGTGCTGCTGCTGCTCTCGGTCCGGTCGGTCGTCAACGTCGAGCTCGGGCTGTACAGCCGCCGCTGGCGGTACGCGAGCGTGCCCGAGCTGTGGCGCGCGGTCGGCGCGGCGGCGCTCGGCTCGCTCGTGGCCATCACCGTGTTCTACGGGACCTCGGTGGTGGGCGACGGAACCTGGACCATGGGGTTCCCCCGCTCGTTCTGGCCCATCGAGCTGCTCCTCAGCATCGCCATCCTGGGCGGCGTCCGGTTCGGCATCCGGGCGGCGGCGGACGGGGTGTCGTCGAGCACCGGGACGATCGCGAGCGATCGACGGCCGACGCTCCTCTACGGGGCCGGCGACGCGGGGGTGCTGATGGCCCGCTCGGCGTCGCGGTACCTGAGCTCGGGCCTGCGGCCGGTCGGGTTCCTCGACGATGACCAGGACCTCGCGGGTGTGTTCATCGCGGGCCTTCGGGTGTTCGGCGGTCTGGGCGCGATGCGCCGGGCCGTCGCCCAGACCGGCGCCACCACCCTGCTGATCACGATGCCCAGCGCGTCCGGGACCACCGTCCGGCGCGTCGTGGAAGCCGCGCTCGAGCTGCATCTCGAGGTGCGGACGGTGCCGCCCATCACGGACCTCCTCGACGGCACGGTCGATGCGCATCGCATCCGGCGCGTGCGGGTCGAGGACCTGCTTCGCCGCCCGGCGGTGATCGACCATGCGGCCGGCGTGGAGGAGATCATCCGCGACCAGGTCGTCATGATCACCGGCGGCGGCGGGTCGATCGGCTCCGAGCTTGCCCGCCAGGTGTACGCGATCGGACCGCGCCGTCTCGTGCTGGTGGATCGCGCTGAGAGCGCGCTCTACCTCGTCCAGCGCGAGCTCGAGGCCCAGCGCGGCCACGGCAAGGGCGCCGGTGAGGTGCGGGCGCACCTGGCCAACGTCGCCAGCCGTTCCGCCATGACCCGGCTCATCGCGGCGGAGGCCCCGAGCGTGATCTTCCATGCGGCCGCCTACAAGCACGTGCCGCTCATGGAGGACCATCCCTCGGATGCCGCCTATGTCAACGTGGGTGGCACGCTCGTGCTGCTCGAGGCCGCGGAGGCCGCCGGCGTCGACCGGTTCGTGTTCGTCTCGACGGACAAGGCGGTCCGGCCGTCGAGCGTCATGGGCGCGAGCAAGCGGATCGGCGAGATGCTGGTCGCCGACGCGGCGCGTCGCTGCGGCCGGCCGTACGTCTCCGTGCGCTTCGGCAACGTGCTCGGGTCCACCGGCAGCGTGGTGCCCATCTTCCAGTCGCAGCTCGAGAACGGCGAGCCGCTGACCATCACGCATCCCGACATGACCCGCTACTTCATGACCATCCCGGAGGCGGCCTGGCTCATCCTCGACGCGGCAGCGCTCGGCCGGAGCGGCGACCTGTTCGTGCTCGACATGGGCGATCCCGTCCGGGTGATGGACCTGGCCCGGGACCTCGTCCGCCTGTCCGGGCGCGACCCGAGCAGCCAGCCGATCGAGACGATCGGTCTTCGACCCGGCGAGAAGCTGCACGAGGAGCTGTTCTACGCGGGCGAGAGCGCGGAGCCGACGGCCAGCCCCAAGGTGCTGCGCACCGCCTCCTCGGCGCCGCCCGAGTCCGTGCGAGATGACGTCCGGCGGATGCTGACCCTTGCGAGCGGGGACAGTGACGCGCAGCTTCGCGAGGCGCTGCTCGGCTATGCCCGGGTGCACGACGGCTCGGCGCCCGTCGAGCACTGGCACGCCGATGAGCTGCTGACCGGCGTCATGGTGCCGCAGGGCATCTAGCGCGTCGAGGAGCGGCACCTCGAGGGCCCGGTCGGACGCCTGAACCGTCGAGCGACCGTCGCCCGCCACCCGGGAGGCCCTGATGCCCTAGGGTGGCCTCGTGCATCTCGGTGGCTATCCGCCCATCCTGCCCGGGCTCCTGCTCGCCGCCGTGCTGAGCGCGGCCCTGACGCCCGCCACGGCCCGCCGGCTCCGGATCGCGTGGCCGCACGCCGGGCTGCTGCTGATCAGCCTCGGCATCATTCTCGCCGCGACCCTCACGCCCAGCCGGGAGGCGCTCGACCACGGCGTCGTGGGCACCGTCGGCTGCGATCTGTCCCGGATCGGGCCGGCGCCGTTCGCCGAGTACGCGCGGCGCGACGACCCGATCCTCAACGTCGCCATGTTCTTCCCTCTGGGCCTGGCCATCGGGCTGCTGCCGCCGTCACGCCCCCGGTTGCTCGCCCTGCTCGCGGCCCTGCTGCTGCCGTTCGCGATCGAGGGCACCCAGGCCGTCGTGGTCGTCCTGGATCGCGCCTGCCAGGGCGGCGACGTGTTCGACAACCTGTCGGGCCTCATGCTCGGCCTCGCTCCCGGCCTGGCGGGTCGCCTCGCCCTGGACCTGCTCCGGTCCCGATCCGCCTGAGCGGGGTTGGCGCCGGCCATCGCCGCCGGTTGCCGGGGATCCGGCTGCTGGGCCGGCGGCGGCCGTGACGTCAGCGCAACGTGTCGCCAGGCCGCCAGTCGTGGACCGTCGCCGTGAGCCCGCGGGCCGCGACCGCGCCTGCCAGCGCGGACGGCGTGCCGGTCAGGATGGGGAACGTCCCCCAGTGGATCGGCAGCACGTCCGTGACCCCGAGCAGGCCGACGGCCACCGCGGCGGTCGGGGGATCCATGGTGAAGTGGCCGCCGATCGACAGCATGGCCAGATCGGGCTCGTACAGCTCGCGGATCAGCGCCATGTCCCCGAACACCGTCGTATCACCGGAGTGGTACAGGCGATAGCCATTCTCGAGCTCGATCACGAAGCCAGCCGGCTCGCCGAAGTAGCGGACGGATTCGCCGCCCATCGTGTCGCCGCTCGAGTGGACGGCGGGAACCATCGTGAACCGGATGCCGTGCGACTCGACGGTTCCGCCGGCGTTCATCCCGATGACCTCGGCCGCATCGCCGAGCTCGGCGATCAGGTACAGGCTCAGCTCGTGGACGCAGGGCATCGTCGGGTGCAGCCGGCGCGCCAGCGCCAGGGTGTCGGCATCGAAGTGGTCGAAGTGCCCGTGCGTCAGGAGGAGCACGTCGCAGGCGCCCTGCTGCACCTGCGTCCGCGGGCTGTTCGGATTGCCGAACCAGGGATCGATCAGGACCGTGACGCCGCCGGGCGTGACGATCTCCACGCCGGCATGGCCCAGCCAGGTGATCGAGGTGTCGCGACCAAGTGCCATGCCGGAACCTCCCGCCGCCCGTGGCGGCATCTCGTCGTCGGGCCGTCCGCGGCCATTATCCGCCGTGCGACGGCTACACTCCGGCCGTGCCCGCCGACCGGATCGCCTCGAACCTCGCGCTGATCAACTGGACCGTCCTGACCGCGCTCGCGGTGGGGTCGTTCGCCGCGGTCGTGCTCGCGCGGCTCGTGACGCCGGCGACCAGGGGCTACCTGGCGTTCACGGCGCTGTGCGCGGCCGGGTTCGGCATCCTCGCAGCGCTGTCCGACGCGGGGTTGCCGCCGATCACCCAGGACTCGCCCGTGGCCGCGGATCCGGCGTTCGATCTGCCGCGGCGAGGGGCGCTGGTCCTGTTCGTGGTCCTTTCGCTGATCGCGATGATCGCGCTGGCGCGGGGCGGCCGCGTGCGGCTGCCACTGCTCGCCGGCCTGGCCGCCGGGACCGCTGCCCTGCTCCTGGGGGCGCTCACGTGGGGCGGAGCACCGATCAGCGTCGTCCCGCTCGCAATCCAGCTCCTGGTGCTGGCCGCGGCCACCGGCGGCGTGTTCGCGGCGATGATCCTCGGTCACTGGTACCTGGTGACGCCGAAGCTGCCGGTCGCCCCGCTGGTGGTGATCACCCGCCGCCTGGTGTGGGTCGTCGCGCTCCAGGTGGCACTGTTCGTGGGCTGGGTCGGGTTCGGCGTCGGACCCGGTGCGGGAGCCCTCTCGGCCGGCGGTTCGCCGTTCGGCGCGCTCGTCGGGCCGTGGGCCCTGTTCGTGTGGCTGCGCCTCACGGTGGGGCTCGTGTTCCCCTTGATCCTGTCCTGGGCCGCGCTCCAGACGGCCAGGACGCGATCGATGGAATCCGCCACGGGGCTGCTGTACATCGACGTGGGCGCGATCGCCACCGGCACGATCCTGTCGGCCGGCCTGTACTTCGCCGCCGGCCTGCTGGTCTGATGCGCGGGAGCTGCCTGATGGGCGGGCTTTGGGGCTGATGGACGACGCGCGGGCGATCCGGGTGCGCGTGCGGCTGTTCGCGATGCAGCGCGAGGCAGCCGGCACGCGCGAGCTCCGCGTCGAGGTGTCGAGCGGGGCCACGGTTGCCGACGCGTGGGCCGCCGCAGTGGCGGCCGTGCCGGCGCTCGCGCCCGGCCGCGCGTCGCTCCGGTTCGCGGTCAACGGAACGTACGCGGCTGAGGATGCGCCGCTCGAGGACGGCGACGAGGTCGCCTGCATCCCGCCGGTCAGCGGCGGGTCGGGCGACGATGCGGGCACCGACGCGCGCGACCGGATCCTCGAGATCCGGGCCGACCCGCTGCCCGCCGACCTTGCCTCGGTCCTCGCGACGCGCCTCGCGACGGACGAGGACGGCGGCATCGTCGCGTTCGTCGGGCGCACGCGGATCACGCCGGGCACGCCGGCGCCGGGCCAGGAGCAGGAGGCGGCGCGCCATGCCGGCCGGGCGGTCGAGGGTCTCGAGTACGAGGCGTTCGAGCCGATGGCGCTGCGGGTCCTCGAGCAGATCGCCGACGAGATCGAGGAGCGGTTCGGCGTGCGACGGCTGGCGATCGTCCACCGCACCGGCGCGGTGCCGCTCGGGGTCGCCTCGGTCGTGGTGGTCGCCGCCGCGCCGCATCGGGAGGCCGCGTTCGCCGCGGCGCGCTACGCGATCGACGAGACCAAGGCCCGCGCCCCGGTCTGGAAGGCGGAGCGGTTCGTCGACGGCCACGTGTGGATCGGCCACACCGCGCGAACGATGCCGTCCGACCAGGGCTGACCCGGCCCCGCGGAGGATGACGGGCCCGGCGCGGCGCACCACCTGACCGGTGCCCCCCGGGTCAGGTCCTCCGGTCGCTTCCGGCTGCCGCCATACTTGGCTGCATGCAGGATGCGGGTGCGCCGCTCGGGGGTCCCCGGTCGGATGTCGATGGGACGGCAGGCGCCGGTGCCGTGCTGGCGGAGCGCGAGGATCTCGCGGAGCTTCGGGAGCGGGCGATGGCCGTGGCGGCCGCGTGGAGCGTACGGGCATCGGCGTCGACCACGGTCGGGCAGGAGCGGGCGATCCTGCGCCTGTTCGGGATCACCGGCCTCGACCGCGCCGGCCGCCCGCTGGCCGCGGAGGTCGTCGAGCGGTACCTGGCACCCGATCCACGCCGTCTCGCCGGGGGGATCGCGCTGCCGTTCGCGATGGCCATGGCCGAGTACGATCTCGTGCCGCAGGAGCTCGCGCTCGAGGTGGCCGCCGGGAACGTCGATCTCGGGCTCGAGGCGGAGCTGCTCGCCGAGCCGGACCGCCGGTCGGTGGCGGTCGCGGACGCGACAGCCCTGGCTCGAGCGGCCATGGAGCGGGTCGACGCCAACCGCACCGCCCGCCGGGAGCTGATCGGCGTCCTGGGTGACCGCCCGCGGCCGTGGGTCGGAGCGTCGCTCGGATCGCCGGCGATCGTCGACGCGCTGGACGAGGCGCGGGTCGTGATCGAGGGTGGGGCGGAGGTCCTCCGCGTCGACGTGCCCCCGGGTCGCGAGCTGGCCGAGCACCTTGCGCGGCTCGGCTCGCCGGTCCAGGGATGGCGTGCCGCGCCGTCGTCCCGCGGTGGGCTCGACGCGCCGGACCCGACCTCGCAGCCCGTCCCCAGCGGCGCCCAGCGCGCCCTCGCCGTTCTCCGCCGGTTCGTCGACGAGGCCGGGGCGCGCCGGTTCGGCTACGTCCGGCTGATGACCGACACGCCGGCCCTGGCCGCGCCCGACCAGGCGGTCGTGGCCGCGTTCGAGCGCGTCGACCTGGTGATCGCCGATCCGATGCGCGAGATCATCGCCGGCCGGGTGGACCCGGATCGGGCGCTCGCCGACCACGCGTTCGCCCAGCGGCTGCTCGCCCGGGCGGGAACCCGCGCGGTGATCCCGGTCGGGCCGCTCGTGGTGGCCAGGGACCTCGAATTCGGGATCCCCTCCGACGCCGCGACGCGGGCGGGGCGTGCGCTGGCGCTCCAGCTCCTGGCGGTCTCGCTCGCGGTCCGTGACGGGCTGGCCGCTGCGGACGTGATCGTCGATGCGATGCCCGCCTGGATCACCGACGAGCCCCACGCACCGGCGCGCGCGGCAGCCGAGGTCGCGGCGCGGCGCGCCGTCCTTCCGAACCACGCGCTCGCGTTCATCGAGCCGGTGCTCGATGCCCGGGCATCCGGGCGCTGGCACGCGCTGGTGTCGGCCCTGCTGGTCGATGCGCCCGGCACCGAGGTGATCGTGCGGCGAGCCGGAGCCACACCGGCCGAGACCGCTGCCCGCGCGACGGCAACCCGTGAGGCGGCGGGCGTCGCGGCGGGACTGTGGCGCTCACGGACGGCCGCCGGGCTGCATGCCGCGGCCGGGGCGCACCTCACGGCGATGGTGCAGGCGGCCACCGCGACGCTGTCGCTGCTCGAGCAGGGGGGTTGGTCGGCGCTGGTGGACGAGCCGATGGGGATCCCGTCGGCGGGTCCGCAGGCCGACGCGGTGGCCGAGCGAACGGAGACGTTCGACCCGCTCCTGCCGGATGCCGGCCCGCACGACCCGCCGCGACGGGCCGGGCGCTGAGGGCCGGGGCGCCGGCCGGGACGCCCTGCCCGGGACGCCCTGCCCGGGACGCCTCCCCGGGACGCCTCCCCGGGATGCTGGCCCGGGGACGTATCCCGATCGTCCGGGGCTGGTACTCTGCGATCGTTGACGGAAGGCAACGCTTATCTCCCGCCCGTGGGTGGATCGGGGTGGTCTGGCGCAGTCCGTGACGCTACCCCGCCCGCCGAAAGTACTGGACGGGTCCTGGCCTCGCCGTTGACGATAGGGGCGCGTCCGAAACCGGCGGGACCGATCCGGTTCCGAGGTCCACATCGGGCGGCCGGCCATCATTCGCGGCGCCATGCCGCCCAACCAACCGGGGAGCGTTCTCATGGGGATCCAGGCAACACGCCCCCGAGCCAGCGTCAGGTGGCTCGGGTGGCTGGCAGTCGCAAGCCTCGTCGGTCTTGCCGCCTTCCCGTTCGCCGGGACGGCGCTCGGCCACACGCCGACGGTCACGCTGACGTGTGACGGCGGCCTGTCCGTCTCGCTGCTCCTGTACGAGGTCGACAACCCTGACGACCCGAGCAACCCGACGCCCAACTCCGTCGCCGTCTCGATCGATGGCACGCCGGTCTCCGGCTCGCCGTTCGCGTTCGGCGAGAACTTCGTCCAGAGCTGGCCGGTCCTGCCCGCCACCGAAGGCCACACCGCGACGGTCGACGTGTTCGCATGGGACGACCCCAGCGGCGACGCCGGGTACACCCGGACGTACAACCTCGAGATCGGCGCGTGCGAGCAGCCGACCCCGACCCCGACCGAGGCTCCGACCCCGACCCCGACCGAGGAGCCGACGCCGACCCCGACCGAGGAGGTCACGCCGACCCCGACCGAGGCGCCGACGGCGACCCCCAGCGGCAGCGTCGAGGCGGCCACCGGGACCCCGCGCGTCACCCCGCCGGCCACGGATACCCTGACCGCGGGCTCGAGCGGCCCGAACGACTCCTGGCGGCTGCTGCTGCTCGGGATGGCCGCCATCCTCACCGCCGTGCTGCTGCTCACCCCGGCCAAGCCGGTGCGGGCCCGCCGCCGGTAGCCATCATCGGGATGCGACACGCCAGCCTTCCGGGCTGGACGCAGGGCCGGGACCTTCGGGCCCCGGCCTTCTGCATGTCCGACGCTTCGACCCTGCGCAGGGCGGACCCGGGCTCCTGCTCCGTGAGGTGATCGTGCACCGCGTCCTGCTCATCATCGCCGCCATCGCGGTCGTCGCGGCGATCGCGGCCGTCGACCGCAGCCCGTCCGACGATGGCGGACAGGTGACCATGGCCGTCATCCTCGTCGGGTCCGCGGGCCTCGGCGCCTGGGCCACCCGCCGCACGTGGCTGGTCGGGATCGCAACCGGGTCGGTCGTGGCGGCCAGCCACCTCGTCTCGCTGCTGCTCAACCTCCCCGGGCAGGGGGACGGGGTGCCGCCGGGCTGGCTCGGCGCCGCGTCGCTGCTGGTGCTCGTGATCCCGGCCACGATCGCGGCGTACGCCGGCGCCGGCGCGCGGCGACTCGCGGCGCGGGACCGGGTGCCGCCGCTCGCCTGACGACGGAGGCCGGGGGCATCCTCCTGACGGCTGCCGGCCCCGCCTGGCCCGCCTGGCCCGCCGCGGGGCGTGGACCGGGACCTGGGAATGCGGTACGGTCGCCGCGATGACCGAGGGCGAGGTGCTGCGCGTCGAGCGCGCGGGTGCGGACGGCGAGTTCGTCCTGCTGACGCTCGACCGGCCGGCGGCGCTCAACGCGATCGACGACGCGCTGCTGGCCGCCCTCCATGCCGCGCTCGACGCCGTCGACCTCACCGGCGATGCGCCGCGCGCGCTGATCCTGACCGGCGCGGGCGGGCGGGCGTTCAGCACGGGCATGGACCTCAAGGAGCGTGCCGGATTCGACGACGCCGACCTTCGCGCCCAGCGGCGCCGCATCGTGGACCTCATCCGCCGCCTCCACGAGCTGCCCGTCCCGACGATCGCAGCGGTGGAGGGCTTCGCGATGGCGGGCGGATTCGAGGTCGCGCTCGCGTGCGACCTGATCGTGGCCTCGAGGGCCGCGATGTTCGCGCTGCCCGAGGTCAAGGTCGGGATCTTCCCCGGCGGCGGCTCGACCCGGACCCTGACCTGGCTGGTCGGCCCGGCCCGTGCGCGCGACGTCATGCTCACCGGGCGACGGCTCACGGCGTCGGAGGCGGAGGCCTGGGGGATCGTCGCGCGCGTGGTGCCCGCCGGTGAGGCGCTGGCCGCGGCGCTGGCCCTGGCGGACACGATCGCCGATGGCGCGCCGCTCGGCATCCGGCAGGCGAAGGCGGCGATCCGCGGCGCCAACCTGCCGCTGGCCGATGCGCTCGAGACCGAGAACGCGCTCTACGAGGTGGTCCTGCGCTCGGAGGACCGACGCGAGGGCTTCAGCGCGTTCGCCGAGAAGCGCAAGCCCACCTTCCGGGGGCGTTGATCGCCCTCCTCGGCCGGCCGCGGACGGAGCCGGCGGTGGTCCCGCCCCCCGCCAGCTCCCCGGGTGCACGGCATCGAGGCAAGCCGCCGGCGATCGGCTGGCCGCGGCGTGGTGCATCATGCTACGGGCGTCAGCCAGACCTGCAGGAGCCTGCCGTGGACCGAGCGAGCCGCCGACCGACACCCGCGACCGGCCGATGACGGTGATCCCCGAGGCGCCCCGCAACCCCGCCTTCGCGGCAAATCGCGAGCGAAACCAGGCCCTCGTGGCGGAGCTCCGCGAACGGCTGGCGAGCGTCCGGCGGGGCGGCGGCGACGAGGCTGTCGCGCGGCACCGGGCGCGGGGCAAGCTGCTGGCGCGGGAGCGGATCGACCTGCTGGTCGACCCGGGGTCGCCGTTCCTCGAGCTTTCTCCGCTCGCCGCGTGGGACATGTACGACGGCGAGGCGCCATCGGCCGGGATCGTGACGGGGATCGGGGCGGTGGGCGGACGCGAGGTCGCGATCGTGGCCAACGACGCGACCGTCAAGGGCGGCACCTACTTCCCGATGACGGTCAAGAAGCACCTCCGGCTCCAGGAGGTCGCGGCGGAGAACCGGCTGCCGTGCGTCTACCTCGTCGACAGCGGCGGCGCGTTCCTGCCGCTCCAGGCCGACGTGTTCCCCGATCGCGACCACTTCGGGCGAATCTTCTTCAACCAGGCCAACCTGTCGGCGGCCGGGATCGCCCAGATCGCGGTGGTGATGGGCTCCTCGACCGCCGGCGGGGCCTACGTCCCGGCGATGAGCGACGAGACGGTGATCGTCCGCGGAACCGGCACGATCTTCATCGGCGGTCCGCCGCTGGTGAGGGCGGCGACGGGCGAGGTGGTCACGGCCGAGGACCTGGGCGGTGCGGACGTCCACACGCGCGTATCGGGCGTCGCCGACCACTTCGCCGACGACGATCGGCACGCGCTCGCGATCGCGCGGCGGATCCTGGCCCACGTCCCCGCCGCCCGGAAGGAGCCACCCTGGGAGCTCCTGTCGCCGAGGGACCCGTTCTACGATCCCGCCGACCTGTACGGTCTGGTGCCGGCCGACGTGCGCACGTCGTTCGACATCCGCGAGGTCATCGCGCGCATCGTGGACGGCTCGGAGCTCGACGAGTTCAAGGCGCGCTACGGGACGACCCTCGTGACCGGGTTCGCGCGGATCATGGGCCACCCGGTCGGGATCATCGCCAACAACGGCATCCTGTTCAGCGAGAGCTCGCTCAAGGGCGCCCATTTCATCGAGCTGTGCACGCAGCGCCGGATCCCGCTCGTGTTCCTCCAGAACATCACGGGGTTCATGGTCGGCCGCGAGTACGAGAACCGCGGGCTGGCCCGCGACGGAGCCAAGATGGTGATGGCGGTCGCCAACGCGCGGGTCCCCAAGCTCACGGTCATCGTGGGCGGCTCGTTCGGGGCCGGCAACTATGGCATGTGCGGGCGGGCGTTCGGGCCGCGCCAGCTGTGGATGTGGCCCAATGCACGGATCAGCGTGATGGGCGGCCAGCAGGCGGCGGGCGTGCTGCTCCAGGTGCGGCTCGATGCGCTGGCCCGTGACGGCGGGGACCTGACGCACGAGGAGCGGGAGGCGTTCACGGCACCGACGCTGGCCGCCTACGAGCACGAGGGATCACCCTACTTCTCGACGGCCCGCCTGTGGGACGACGGGATCATCGACCCCGCCGACACCCGGATGGTCCTGGGCCTGGGGCTCTCGGCCGCCCTCAACGCCCCGATCCCGGACACGTCGTTCGGCGTGTTCCGGATGTAGCGGGGCCACGGTGGTGGCCGGCCCGCCGTTCGGCTGCGTCCTGGTCGCGAACCGCGCCGAGATCGCGCTGCGGGTGATGCGCACGTGCCGCCGCCTCGGGATCCGCACGGTGGCCGTCGCGTCGGACGCCGACCGGGCAGCGCCACACGCGCGTTCGGCCGATGCCGTGGTCAGGATCGGACCCGGACCGGCGGCCGACAGCTACCTGCGCGGCGACGCGATCATCGAGGCGGCCCGATCGACCGGTGCCGAGGCGATCCACCCGGGCTACGGGTTCCTGGCCGAGAACCCGGCGTTCGCCGAGGCCGTCGAGGCGGCGGGGCTGACCTGGATCGGGCCGCCACCCTCCGCCATGCGCGCGCTGGGCGACAAGTCGCGGGCCAAGGCGCTGGCCGAGGCCCACCAGGTTCCCGTGCTCCCCGGCTACCACGGCGACGCGGTCGCAGGTGATGACGGGGCGACCGACGAGGTGCTGGCCGCGCGCGCTGCTGCGGTCGGGTATCCGCTGCTGGTCAAGGCGAGCGCGGGTGGCGGCGGGCGAGGGATGCGGGTGGTCCGATCGGCGGCCGAGCTCGTCGGCTCGTTGGCCGCGGCGCGGCGCGAGGCGGCCGGCGCGTTCGGCGATGACCGGCTGCTGCTGGAGCGGTTCGTGGAGCGGCCGCGGCACGTCGAGATGCAGATCCTCGGCGACCGCCACGGAACCCTCGTCCACCTCGGCGAGCGCGAGTGCAGCGTCCAGCGCCGTCACCAGAAGCTGATCGAGGAGTCGCCGTCACCCGCCGTGCGCCCCGCCCTGCGCGAGGCGATGGGGGACGCGGCGCTGCGGCTGGCCCGGGCCGCCGGCTACTCGGGCGCGGGGACCGTGGAGTTCCTGCTCGATCCCGGCGACGACTTCTTCTTCCTCGAGGTCAATGCGCGGCTCCAGGTCGAGCACCCGGTGACCGAGGCGGTGACGGGGCTCGATCTCGTCGAGCAGCAGCTGCGGGTCGCCGCCGGCGAGCCCCTCGGCTTCGGCCAGGCCGACGTCCGGCTCGAGGGGCACGCCATGGAGCTGCGGGTCGTCGCCGAGGACGTGGCCGCCGGGTTCCTGCCCTCGACCGGGGTGGTGACGGCGCTCGAGCTGCCGCAGGGTGTCCGGGTCGACGCGGGGATCGAGGCCGGCTCCGTGGTCTCGCCCCACTACGACTCGCTGCTGGCCAAGGTCATCGCGCACGGCGACGATCGGGCGGCCGTGATCGACCGCCTGCGGGCGGCCCTCGACGAGACCTGGATCGTGGGGGTCGCGACCGACCTCGACCTGCTGGCCGCCGTGCTCGACGAGCCGGCCTTCGCCGCGGCCGAGCTGCATACGGGGTTCCTCGAGGAGCACCGGGTCGCCGAGCGGCTGGGCGACGTCCCGCCCGAGGTGGTCGTGGCGGCGGCCGCCGCGCGCTGGCTGCGTCTCGACGCACCGGCTGCGCCGCGGGACCCGTGGCGGAGCGGGGGCTCCTGGCGGCCGGGGCGGGTCGGGGAGCCCAGCCGCTGGCGGCTGGGCGACGGTACCGAGCGCAACGCCACCGTGAGCGCAGGCTCGCGCCCGGGGATCGCGCTGGCCACGATCGGCGATCGGACCTGGGAGGCATCCCCGGCCGCCGCCGACACGGGACGCGGCTGGCCGCTCGCCATCGCCGGCGGTGACGCGGGCGAGAGGGACGCGCCCGCCATCGTGCGACCGGCCGCGGGCCGCCGTCGGTACGCCTCCGTCGAATGGGCGGGCCGGCGCCACCGGCTGGCCGAGGCGCTGCCGCCCGAGCCCGGGGTGAGCGCGGACGGCGCCGATGAGCCGGCTGCCCTCACCGCACCGATGCCCGGCCGGATCGTCCGGGTGCTGATCGCCGAAGGCGAGCACGTTCACGCCAACGCGCCGCTCGTGATCCTCGAGGCGATGAAGATGGAGCACGTCATCGCGTCGGCGGCTCCCGGGCGGGTCGCGCGGCTGCACGTGGCCGCCGGGGACCAGGTGGCGCGCGGCGCCGCGCTCGTCGACCTCGACCTGCCGCGGGGAGGCTGAGGTGGAGCTGCCGACGGCGGTGACCATCGTCGAGGTCGGTCCGCGGGACGGGCTCCAGAACGAGGCCGTCGCGATCCCGACCGAGGTGAAGCTCGGCTTCATCGACCGGCTGGCCGCCGCGGGGCTGCGGGTGATCGAAGCGACGTCGTTCGTCCATCCCCGGGCCGTGCCGCAGCTGGCCGACGCGGATGCGCTGTACCCGGCCATCGCGCGCCGGCCCGGCGTCCGCTACCCGGTCCTCGTCCCGACCCTGCGCGGGCTGGACCGCGCCGTCGGGGCCGGCGCGACGGAGATCGCGGTCGTCATCGGCGCCACCGACTCGTTCAACCGGGCGAACCTCAACCGGACGACCGAGGCCGCGCTGGCCGATGCGGCCGTCGTGGTGGACGGCGCCCGGGCGCGCGGGATGGCCGTGCGTGGCTACGTGTCGGTCGCGTTCGGCTGTCCGTACGAGGGCCCGGTCGCCCCGGCCAGGGCGGCAGCGATCGCCCGCCGGCTGATCGACCTCGGCTGCGACGAGATCGGCCTGGGCGACACGATCGGGGCCGCCACCCAGGGTGACGTCCGGCGGGTCCTCGACGCCGTCGAGCCGCTCGTGGGGATCGAGCGGATCGGGCTCCACGCCCACGACACCCGCGGGCAGGCGCTGGCGAACGTCGTCGCGGCGCTCGAACGGGGGGTGACCGTGATCGACAGCTCGGCGGGCGGGCTCGGCGGCTGCCCGTTCGCGGGTCCGGGCGCCGTCGGCAACCTCGCGACCGAGGACCTGGTGTATCTGCTCGACGGCCTGGGGATCGAGCACGGGGTCGATCTCGACGGCGTGATCGCGGCATCGGCCTTCATCGAGGGTGCCGTCGGGCACGATCTCCGGGCGCCGACCTACCGGGCCGGCGGTCGACCTCGAACCCGCCGACGGCCCTGACGGCGAGCGCGGCCGATCCCCGGGGCGGTCGTCCATCGCGCGGCTCGGGCGCAAAGCGGCATCCGGCCGGAGCCGGTATCCGGATCAGACGGGCCTCCGGCGTCGCCCGTCCCCGTCTTCATCCCGCTGACCGACGTGCGGGCGCGCTCGCTGGCCGACCGCCGGATCGTGACCAGCCTCCCGTTCGCCCCGCTCAACCGGCGGCACGTCGTCGCGGCCACCGAGATGCCGGCGTCGATGCAGGGCGGGCCGTGGCGGATCTGACGCGGGTACCTTCGGGTGGTGTCGGGACGGCGTCCCGCTCAGTACGGTCCGGCTCGATGGGTCGCGACATCCCGGACTCCCGCCTGCAGTTCATCCTCCAGCGCACCGGCGAAGAGGTGTTCGAGCCCGACTCCGTGTGCGAGGCGCCGCTGGTCCGGTTCGTCGCCTACGCGCGCGAGCACCGCCTGTTCGGCTGGGTGCACCTGCGCGCCGAGCGGCTGACCGACCTGATCAACGCGCATCGCGAGCTCGACCTGGCCGGGGTCGAGATCGAGGACCTCGAGGACGGCCGCACGCGAACGGTCGACCGCGTCGTGATCGACGTCAGCGAGCTGGTGGCCGTCCACGCCAGCGGACCCCGCGGCGACGCGTCGCTTCGCCGCCGGACCCGGACGCATCCCGTGGCGATCCAGAGCGGGAACTACCTGATCGGCGGCCACCTCCACGCCGCGCCGGGCCTCGACGCGGTCCGGAGCTTCCGCGAGCGGCCCCGGATGATCCCGCTCACCGACGCCTGGATCGAGTACTGGTCCGGCGGACGGCGAACCAAGCACGCCATCGGCACGATCATCGTCAACCGCGATGCCGCCGAGTGGGTCCGCACGGTGACCGACGACGAGCTGGCGGATGGCACCATCCGGCACCTGGCGGGGACGCTGCCCCTCGACGGCTGAGCCGGCCGACATCCGGGACGGCCGACATCCGGGACGGCCGACATCCGGGACGGCCACCACCCGGGACGGCCGACATCCGGGACGGCCGACACCCGGGCCGCACGACCTCGACCATTCGCCCCGACCTGCAGCGCGCCGTGCGAGCCGGGCCCCGTCCCGGACGTCAGCCCGATGCGCGCGCCGCCGCCCCGGCGGGGAGGCCTGGGAGGTTGGTGAGGCCGAGCGGGGCACCCACCTCGAGCACGCGGGCCGCGAGCGCCGACCCGATGACCGGATCGAGCTCCGGCAGCGGGTGACCGGCGAGCAGCTCGTCGACGCGTCCTCGCGCGCGGGCGAACGCATCCAGCCCGCCACCATCGAGCCAGGCCCGTCGCGACTGGCGATCGATGACCTTCGATGGCAGGAACTGCTCCCCGCGGAACAGGCGCCGCGTGTCCTGGAGCTCGAGGAACCGGCCCTCGGCCCCCGCGGCCTCGAAGAACCCCGTCGCCAGCGTCTCGGTCGGCGTGCCGATCCCGCGCAGCAGGCGCTGGACCATCCCGATCACCTCGGCGTCGATGACCAGCTTCTCGGGGCTCTGCGCGAGCAGGAAGTCGAGCATCCCGGCCCCCGAGATCAGGTCGATCCCGGCCAGACCCCCGACCAGCGCCGTCATCCCCGTCTCGAGGCCCGCCTGCGCGTCGACCACCTTGGCGTCGGTCGCGCCCAGGTAGGCGTGCGTCGGCAGCCCCAGCGACCTCCCGACGGCCGCATACCCGGCGTCGATCATGGCGGTCTCGATGGCGCCCATGGGCGTGGAGCCGGTCCGCATGTCGACGATCGTCGGGGCGCCACCCCACACGATCGGCGCCCCGGGGGCGGCGAGCTGGTGGAGGACCACGCCGGCCAGCGACTCGGCCGCGTGCTGGACGACCGCCCCGACCAGCGTCACCGGCGCGGCGACGCCCGCCAGCGGCATCGAGATCAGCTCGGCCGGGACGTTCGCCCGGCCGAGGTCCATCACGTTCCGGCAGGCGAACTCCGACCACGTCAGCGGCGGCGACGGGCAGACGTCGAACACCGCCCGCGGCCGTTCCGCGAGCGCCTGATCACCCCCGGCATCGATCGCGAGCAGGTCCAGCATCACGCCCGCGCCACGGGGCGTGAACGCGCCGGTGACCACCGGCTTGGACGAGTGGAGCAGGACGACGAACAGGCGATACAGGTCGCCGATCGCGGCCGGGACGTCGTGGCAGACGATCGCCGTCGACACCGCGTCGTACGCGGGCAGGGCGTCCGCGACCCGGGTCAGCCGGGCCAGGTCGCCGGCCTTCGACTGGCGCGTCTCGAGCGTCTCGGGATCGAGCACCGCGACGCCCGATGAGCCGGGATCGAAGTGGACGGCGCCGCGGCCGTAGCGAACGGCCGGGTTGCCCGCCCGGTCGAACAGGTCGAACGAACGCGGCGTCGTATCGAGCGCCCGCCTGACCATCGCCTCGGGGATCCTGACGCGATCGCCATCGGTCGTGGCACCGCCCGCGACCAGGACCTTGATCGCCTCCGGTTCCTCGACCTTCACGCCCGGGCGGAGGAGGAGCTGGAGCGCCTCGTCGACGATCCGCTCCACGAGCTCGCGCTCGAGGAGCTCGAACCTGGGTCGCATCGATCAGGCCTTCCCGGACGGCGACCCGGCCGGCGTCGACCCCGCCGGCGGCGACCCGGTCGCGCGGGCGCCGTGGGCGGCGATCATCCGGTCGAGCTCCGCATCGAGCGCGGGGTCGAGCGGCTCGGGACGGTGATCGCGGAGCAGGCCGCGGGCCCGCTCCAGGGCGTCGTGATGGGGCTTGTCCGGATCGGCCTCCCACTGGCTGTACGGCCGCCGGTCGAGGTACCTCGCCTGCCACAGGCCACGCATCGTGGACCGGGTGTGCGGGGCCGTCAGGTACTCTCCGCCCGGTCCGACCTCGGCGATCACGTCGAGCGCCAGCGCGGCGTCGTCGACGGGGATGCCGCGGAGCATCGCCTTGACGATGCCGTCGATCTCGGTGTCGAGGATCAGCTGCTCGTACGACCAGATCCGGCTGCCGTGGAGGAGTCCTGCGCCCAGCAGCATGTCCGACCCGGTGACCGAGGCCATGAACGCGGACAGGCCGTTCTCGAGCCCGGCCTGCCAGTCGGACCGCTTGGCACCGGTCGCGTAGGCGCCCATCGAGAGCGGAACATCGTAGAAGTCGGCCAGCTGGTTGGTGACCGCGCCGAACAGGAAGTCCTCGGGCCCGCCACCGGTGTAGGCGCCGGAGCGGAGGTCCATCGCCGTCTGGGCGGCGGCGTAGTACACGGGTGACCCCGGATGGGCGAGCTGCATCAGGGCCAGCGCGGCCACCACCTCGGCATTGCCCACGACCAGCGAGCCGGCGACCGTGGCCGGGCCGCTGAAGGCGCACGAGGCCATGGTCATGAAGCCCACCGGGACACCGGCCTCCGCCGAGACCAGCGCGGCGTCGATGGCGCCGCCGTCGTGGGCGAGCGGGCTGATGGTGCACTGCATCAGCGACAGCACCGGCCGCTCGCGGAGCGCCGCGCGACCGCCGGCGATCGCCGCGGCCATCTCGACCGCGGTCTCGGTCTCGGCGGCCGTCACGATGCTCTCGCTCTGGACGTGCTTGGTGGAGCTGCGCCAGACCGCGAACAGCTCCTCCAGGGCCCGTGTCTCGGGGGGCCGGTCCTGCGCCGAGACGGCGACCCAGTGGAACGCGATCGCGTCGAGCGCGTCGGCGACCCGCGCGATGTCGGCGACGTCGGACAGCGCCGAGCGCCGGACCGAGAGCGTCCAAGGATCGAGGACCTCGATCCCGCAGCCGTCGGTGCCCAGGTGGACGTGCCGTCCGTCGAGCGGCAGGTCGCGGGCCGGATCGCGCGCGGCCAGGGTGTAGGCGGACGGGGCGGTCCGCAGGGCGGCCTCGATGACGTGGCCGGGGACGCGGACGATCGAGGTGTCGCGCTCGACGGTGGCCCCATGCGCCGCCCAGATGTCGAGGGCTCGCGGTGAGGGGAAGCGCACGCCGACCCGCTCGATGATCTCGAGCGTGGCCTCGTGCACGCGGCGGATCTCGGCCGCCGACAGGATCTCGAGGCGCGGCCCGGCCGGGCCGGTGGCGCGCATGGTGGCGGGGGTGGTGGTGGCGGTCATCGGTCGCCTCAGACTGCCTGCGTCTCGGGCGCGCCGACCAGGGACCGGGCGATGGCCACGGCCCCGATCGCGTCCTCGCTGTACCCGTCGGCGCCGATCTCGTCGGCCCATTGGCGGCTGGCCGGCGCGCCGCCGACCATGACCTTCACTCGCGGTCGCAGACCGGCCTCGGCCAGGGCCTCGACCACCGTCCGCTGCCCGGCCATCGTGGTCGTGAGCAGCGCCGACACGCCGACCAGATCCGCGTCGTGCTGGCGCGCCGCTTCGACGAACCGCTCGGGCGCGACGTCGACACCCAGGTCGTGGACCTCGAAGCCCGAGGTCGACAGCATCATCCCGACCAGGTTCTTGCCGATCTCGTGGATGTCGCCCTTGACGGTCCCGATCACGACCCGCCCCGCGACGGCGCGCACGGTCGAGCGGCGCTGCATCTCGGGCTCGAGGACGGCGACCGCCTGCTGCATGGCACGGGCCGCGAGCATCATGTCGGGCAGGAACAGCTCGCCGGCGCCGAACTGCTCGCCGACCCAGGTGAGACCCGGCACGAACCCCTGCTCGATCGCGTCGAGCGGCGGGACGCCGGTATCGAGGGCCTGGGTGGCAAGCGCGATGGCGGCCGCCGGATCGCCATCGACGATCGCCTGGCGCATCGCGGTGAACAGCTGGTCGGTCATGGCTGGGGCTCCTTCGATGGATCGGGTCGGACGGGGTCGGATGGGTCGGATGGATGGCGTCGGGGTGGACGGGGACGGTCGGAGGCCGCGTCAGGACGGTGACAGCCCCGACGTCGCGGATGCCCGGGCGAGGATCTCGTCGATCGCCGCCGCGACGGCATCGGGCAGGGGTGGCGGCTTGTGGGTCGCGAGCAGCTGGTCCACCCGGTCGGACGCCCGCTCACCCATCGTCCGCGCGCCGCGCGCGGTCCACGCCCCGTGGCTCGCGCGCTCGATCAGGGACGGGTACCAGCGCTCGCGGTAGTGGGCGAAGGTATGGGGCGTGTCGAGGAACGAGCCGTCCGGACCCAGCCGGTCGATGAGATCCAGCGCCAGCGTCTCGTCGTCGATCACCACGGGCGCGATCGCCGAGCGGATCCAGGCGGCGATCTCGTCGCAGATCGCGAGCTGCGCCAGGGATCCCGTGCGCCCGGACTCGAGGTAGCCGCTGTCGTGGATCAGGTGGCCGCCGGCGAGCGCGTCCGCGAGCATCGTCAGCGCCGCCTCGGCGGCAGCCTGCTGGTCGACGGTCTTCGCGTCGCTGCCGCCGGCCAGGCTGAACATCGGCAGCCCGTAGTGGTGGGCCAGGGCGGCCGCCGCGCCGCGATGGTCGGGCTCGGCGTACGGGTCGACCATCGTCCGCAGGTCGAGCGCGTCGCCGCCGAACGAGGGAATGATCACCGGCGCCCCCTTCCGAACGAGCTGGGCGAGCACGACCCCGACCAGCACGCCGGCCGTGTTGAGGGCGAGGTTTCCGGCCGTGGTGACCGGTCCGGTCGTCCCGCCCGACGTCACGGGCACCCAGATCGCCGGCAGACCGCGCTCGGCGAGCACCAGCAGCTTGCGCAGCGAGTCGCCGTTGTGGACGAGCCCGCGGGTGACGTTGACGTACAGGGCGAGGGTCGGGCGCTCGCGCAGCGCCTCGGCACCACCGGCCACGGCCTCGGCCATGGCGATCGCGTCGAGCATCGCCTCGAGGTCGTAGGTGACCACCACCAGGGGCTTGACGGTGCGCTCGAGCATGACCGCCATCTGGTGGCGGTCCGCCATCGACGGGTCGACGTCGGACGGCAGGAACATGGACATCGCGAAGTCCATGTTGGGCAGCGCATCGACGAGGGTGATGCCGTCCCGGACGTCCGCGAGCAGGGCGGGCCGGCGCTGTCCCGAGCGGTGGTCGAGCACGTTGAGGCAGTCCGAGCCCGGGCCGAAGGCGACGTTGTCGTCGTCGAGCGCGATCGCGGGCTCGCCCGACCGGTCGTGGAGGGTGATCGAGCGGGGCGCGACGGACAGCGCCCACTCGACGAGCGAGCCCGGCACGAACACGCGGCCGTCGTCGCCGACCCGGGCACCGGCGCCGTCCAGCCGCGCCACCGCCTCCGCGTCATGGAGGCGTACGCCGGTGCGCTCCAGGATCGAGACGCTCGCCTCGTGGAGCCGCGCACACGCGGCGGCGGGCAGCCGGTCATGGCGGGGCGAGCGAGCGGTGCGCGGCAGCGGACGAGGGGCGCGAACAGCCAAGGAGCCCTCTCACGACGGGTCGTCTGCCCCCCAGCGTGGCCCGTGGGGTCAGGTCCGCGATAGGGCGGAAGGTCCCCCGACAAGGGCCCGACGGACCATCCGGTGCCGCCCGCGAGCGGCGACACTGGATGCGATGCCCGACATCATCCACGGGTCCGAGCACCGACCGCTCGAACCCGGCCGCTCCCTGTTCGACGACGCCGCCGAGCTCGCCGTGCTCGTACCCGCCTCCTGCCAGCGGACCGGACGCTGCCACGAGTGCGTCGTGGAGATCCGGCAAGGCGGCGAGCAGCTGTCCGCGCCGACGCCGGCCGAAGCGTTCCTTGCCCCGGGCTTCCGGCTCGCCTGCCAGGCGCAGGTCGAGCGGGCCGACGCGGACCTCGAGTTCGCCGTCCTCCGCCGCCGGCTTCGGATCCAGCTGGCGCCCGAGGCGGGCGTTGCCGAGGTGGACCCGGCGGTCGTCGCGGTCGACGGGCGCGTGGTCGCCGAGGACGGCACCGACCTGGGACCGGTGCGCGGGGCGCTGCTCGGCCTGGCCGTGGACGTCGGCACCACCACGGTCGTGCTCGAGCTCGTGGACCTCGAGCGCGGCGCCATCCTCGCGGTCGCCGCGTTCGAGAACCCGCAGCGCTTCGGCGGCAGCGACGTGATGACCCGGATCTCGTATGACGCGGAGCACCCGGGCGAGCTGCGCCAGGCGCTGCGACGCGCGATCAACCACGAGCTCCGAAGGCTGTACCCGGCCCTCGGCGTCGACCGGCGGCAGGTCGTCGAGGCGTACCTGGTCGGCAACCCGACCATGCGCGACCTGGCGTTCGGGCTTGACGTGCAGCCGCTCGGGCGCCTGCCGTACCGGTCCGTGACCGAGGCGGCGGCAGGTGGCGAGGCCGGCCCGACCACGACGGTGGTCACGCGCCGGGCCCACGAGCTCGGCCTGCTCGTCAACCCGCAGGCGCGGGTGACCGGCGGTCCGCTCATCGCGAGCCACGTCGGCGCCGACGTGGCGGCCGACCTCGTGGCGGTGGGCGCGGTCGAGCGCGGTGGCTCGTTCCTGCTGGTGGACATCGGCACCAACACCGAGGTGATCGCCTCCGACGGGCAGCGCCTCGTGGCGGCCTCGGGGCCGGCCGGGCCGGCGTTCGAGGGCGGGGGCGTCAGCCACGGCATGCCCGGTGCCGAGGGCGCGATCGAGGCGGTCCGGCTCCTCGACGGCCAGTTCGACGTGCGGACGATCGGCGACACGCCGCCCGAAGGGATCTGCGGCTCCGGCCTGGTCGACCTGCTGGCCGAGCTCCGACGCGCGACCTGGATGACGACCCGCGGCGGTTTCCAGCTCCACTGGCGCGAGATCCCGATCGTGCGCGACCCGCCGATCGGGCTCACGCGCGGTGACGTCGGACACCTGTCGGTGGCCAAGGCGGCCACCGCGGTCGGTGAGCGCGTCCTGCTGCGCCGGCTGGGGCTGCGTCCCGGCGACGTCGAGCGCGTCTACCTCGCCGGCGGCTTCGCCAACGCGCTCGATGCCGGCTCGGCGATCGAGATCGGTCTGCTGGTGCCCGTTCCCGTGTCGCGCGTCGTCCGGGCCGGCAACGCCTCGATCGCCGGCGCCCGGGCGCTGCTGCTGTCGCGCCGCCGGCGGGCGGCGCTCGAGCGTCTGGTCGCGACCATCGAGCACGTCGAGCTCGAATCGGAGCCAGACTTCTTCGATCTGTTCACCGACGGTTGCCTGTTCGAGCCGATCGCCTCCTGAGGGATCCCGATGACGCTTCGCCATACGCTGACCGAGACGCCCGACTTCGCCACCGTGGTCGAGCTCGTCCCGTGGGCAGGCGAGCTGGATGACGCGCGCGGCGAGCGGCCGCTCAGGATGGCGGTCGACCTCGCCGGCGACCCCCGGATCACCGCGCTCTCGATCACGGACAACGCGGGCGGCCACGCGAGGCTCAGCCCGGGCACGCCGGCCCAGCCGGTGGTCGCGCTGGGGCACGACGTGATCGTGCACGTCGCCTGCCGCGACCGGAACCGCAACGGGCTGCAGAGCCTCGGCTGGGACCTCCTGAGCCGCGGGCTGTCCACCGTGCTCGCGGTCACCGGCGACTACCCGGTCGAGGGTTACGAGGGCCTGTCGAAGCCCGTGTTCGACATCGACTCCGTGGGCCTGCTCGGCCTGTTCCGGGAGCTCAGCGAGGCGGCCGTGGATCGGGCGGCGCAGGAGGGCGTTCCGGATCCGCAGACCCGCTCGTTCTTCCTCGGCTGCGCGATCTCGAACATCAAGCGCTTCGAGCGCGAGCTCGTCCCGCAGTACCTCAAGCTCGCGCTCAAGGTCCGCAGCGGCGCCGGGTACGTGATCAGCCAGGTGGGCTACGACGCCCGCAAGCAGGATGAGCTGCTGCGGGTGATGCGCCGCGACGGGATCGCCGTGCCGGCGATCGCCAACGCCTACGTCCTCAACCGGGGTGTCGCCCGCGCCTTCCACGCCGGGAACGTCCCCGGCTGCGTCGTCACCGACGACCTGCTGGCCCTGGTCGAGCAGCGCGCGGCCTCGCCCGACAAGGGCCGGGCGTTCTTCCTCGAGCTGGCCGCCAAGCAGCTGGTGGTCGCCCGCGGGCTGGGCTACCGCGGGATCTACCTCTCGGGGCATCGCGATGCGAACGAGATCGGACGGATCCTCGAGTACGCGGACGCCTTCAGCGAGACGGACTGGCGCGACCTCGTCGCGGACGTCTCGTTTCCGGTCCCGGGCTCGTTCCAGCTGTTCGAGCCCGACGGGGCCGGCCTCAACAGCGACGAGCCTGGCCGCGCCTACCTCGCCTCGCTCGCGCCGGCGGCGCGGCGGCGCGCGCGCGCGGGGGTGGCGCCCTTCTACAAGGTCAACCGGGTGCTGCACGAGCGGGTGTTCGAGCCCGGAACGCCCGGGTTCAACGCCTGGGGCCGGATCTACGGCGGGATCGAGCGGGCACGGGTCGGGCGCCCGCTGCACGTGCTCGAGCAGGCGGTCAAGGTGCCCCTGTTCGACTGCCGTGACTGCGGCGACTGCTCGCTCCCGGACATCGCATACCTGTGCCCCGAGAGCCAGTGCGCCAAGAACCAGCGCAACGGGCCGTGCGGCGGATCGCGCGACGGCCGCTGCGAGGTGCCCGGCAAGCCATGCATCTGGGCCGAGGCCTACCGGCGGCTCAAGCCCTACGGAGAGGAGACGACCATGCTCGACCGACCGGCGATCGTTCAGGACAGCGCGCTCCGCCGCACGAGCGCCTGGGCCAACACGTTCCTCGGGCGCGACCACTTCGGCCGCCGCCGCGAGACCCGGTCGTGAGGCCCGATCGCGCCGGAGCGCCGTTCCGGATCGTCGGCGAGAACATCCACGCCACGCGCGTGCTCAAGCGCACCGGCCGCCACGCGGTCGAGCTCCACGACGGTGGAACGGGGATCGGGTTCGAACGCCGTGACGGCACCCGGGCGGTCCTGCCGGTCCACCCCGCTGTCGCCGGCGGACGTGACTTCGCCGCGGGCCGGATCAAGCACGTCGCGAGCGCCATCCGGTGGGGCCTCGAGGACGGCGACCAGGCGGACGTCGCCGCGGCCTACATCCAGTCGATGGCGGCCCGCCAGGAGGCGGCCGGGGCGGACTGGCTGGACCTCAACGCGGACGAGGTCGCCGCCAATTCCGCCACCCGGACCCGTGCGATGGCCTGGCTCGTGACGGTCACCGAGGCAACGGCCGGCGTGCCGGTGGCCATCGACTCGTCCGACGTCGCGGTGCTCGCCGCCGGCGTCGCCGCCTCGTCGCGGCCGGCCGGCCGGCCGCTGCTGAACTCCGCCTCGCTGGAGCGGCCGGAGGTGCTGGAGCTGGCGGCCGCGTCGGCGTGCGCGGTGGTGATCGCCGCGAGCGGGCGGACGGGGATGCCGGCCAACGCCCAGGAGCGGATCGAGAACGCCGTCTCGCTGATCGAGGAGGCGATCGCACGGCAGATCCCGCCCGATCTGCTCTACGTGGACCCGCTGGTGCTGCCGGTCGCGGTCGAGCCCGACGCCCCTGGCCACGTGCTCGCGACCGCCCGCCGGCTGCGGGCCGAGTACGGCGACGCGATCCACCTGACCGGCGGGCTGTCCAACGTCTCGTTCGGGATGCCCGAGCGCCGGCTGCTCAACGACGTGTTCATCGACCTGGCCGCGTCGGCGGGGATCGACAGCGGGATCATCGACCCGGTCGCGTCCGACCTGGGCCGGGTGTTCGCGGCGGACCGGGAGACGGGCCCGTACCGGCTGGCCGCCGACCTGCTGCTCGGGCGCGATCCGTTCGGTGGCGCCTACGTCGCCGCCTTCCGGGCGGGCGAGCTCGTCGCGGCGAGCTGACCGCCCGGGGCGGTGGCCGGTGCGACCGCCGCCGGTCAGCCGTCGGTCGCGGCGACCGCCCTGACCACGTCGGCGTCGTAGCTCATCGCCAGCCGGCTCCCCGGGGCGAGCACGAGCACGTCGTCGTTCCAGTCTCCGTCGATCAGGCGCCGGAGCAGGACCAGGCTGCCCTCGACCCGCTCGAACATCCAGCCCCGGCGCTCGGCCTGGTCGCGAGCCGTCTGCTCGGCTGCCGTCTCGTCGGCCACGCCCAGGGCGATGAACCCGGCGCGCCGGTAGTGGCTGCGCCAGGCGCCCATGACCTCCATCAGGTAGTCGGCGTTGTCCTCGCCGTACTTCTCGACGTACTCGGCCCGCAGCGCGTCGAGCCCGTCGTCCGTGTCGCCGCCTGCCCCGATCCCGGCGCCCACCCAGCCCGAGCGGGCCGCGTACTCGCGCTCGAGCTGGTCGGCGACGTACCAGTAGGTGGGGTCGCGACCCTGCGTCTCGGCCAGGTATCGCTCGCGCGAGCCGAGGAACAGGGTGATGCAGTCGTGCGCGCGCGGGACGACGACCGGCACGTCGCGCGCCTGGAGCCCGGCCGTCGCGCCGCCGCACAACCCGTAGCCGAGGACCACCGCGTCGTAGCCGGGCGGGGACGCGTCGATCGCGGCCTGGAGCCGGCCGCGGAGATCGGGTGGCTCCGCGTGGAGGCCACGGGGCAGCATGGTGACGTCGACGACGTGCGGTGACCGGGCCGCGCACAGGTAGGCGGGCCGGGCGAGGATGTCGCAGGTGATCAGGTGGAGGCGCATCGGGCGGTTCGATCGTAGCCGCTTCGGGGGGCGGCGGTGTACGCCGGTGGATCGAGTCGCCTACCATCACCACCGCGGATGGCAGCCGGAGGTGTCGTCGTCACCCATGAGCTTGCCTACGCACCCATGGGACCCGGGGCAGGTGGAGCGCTGCCGCCGCGCCCCCGGCTCCATCTGGGTGGAGCTTCACGAGACGAAACGCAACCTCAACGAGCTCCGAGGGCGGAACGGGCCCGGCCGCGGCGGCGCGCGCGCCGGTCATCGGCCGGCGCGCGACGGACAACCAGGCACCATTGACGGAAGCGGACGGAGGCGCTCGATGGCAGGAACCGGCACCCGAGACGATCCCTGGCAGCTGGTCACCGCGAATGGCGGGTCCGCCTACCAGATGTGGCGCGACGAGACGGCCGATCCGCCGGCGCTCGTCTGCCAGGTCGGGAGCACCCAGCTGCGCTACCAGCTGCGGGCGATCGACGACCTCCAGGCGTGGCTCGCCTCGGTCGGCGACTGGGTGCCCCTGGGTGGCACCGACGAGCAGAAGGCGGCGCCCGACGGATCCGTCGAGGCCTGGGGTCGCTCCGAGGACAACCCGGTGGGCGGCTGGTACGGCCTGCGGAAGGGCTACCGCGGCCGCTTCGGCGCGTACCTGCCGCCGCTGCTCGAGGCCCTCGGGCTCGTCGAGCTCGAGCACAACCCGCGCAACAACCGGGTACGCGCCCGCTGAGCGCGGGCCGGCGCGATCGGTGGAGCCCCGCATCCGGGCCGGGGGCGACATTCTCAGGCAAGGCTCAGCGCGGCAGGGCATCCTTATCCGGATGTCCAGTCTCCGACGCCCGCGGTCGGCGCCACCCAACGTGCCGCCGTCATCGCCACCAGCTGCCGGCCAGGGGGCGCCGGGATCCGGCCGCCGGTCCTCCTGGGAGCGAGCCGAGCAGGAGGCGCGCCATCGCGTCACGCGCCGGATCGCCGTCGGTGCCCTGGTCGTCGCGCTCGTCGGGACCGGCCTGGCGGCCTGGCAGCTGCTGGCCCGGGGCGGCGGTGACGAGTGCCAGACGGCTGCGTGGGACACGGCGCCCGGCACGACCGACCTGCCGAACGGCTGGACGGTCGGCGCCAGCCAGTACGGCCCGGACGTCAAGTACATGCGGTTCCTGGGTCCGGTCAACGACACCAACGGGCAGGCCTCGACCGACGCCACGATCACCTGCTTCCCGACCGGCGCGGCGGATTCGGTGACCCGCACCGCCGACGCGATCACGGCCGCCGGGGAGTCGGTGACCAGCCGCAGCGACCTGGGAGACCAGGCGTTCAGCGCGGTCGACAGCTCCGGGGAGACGCTCCTCCAGCTCCGGCACGGAAACCTGGTGGTCTACCTCGCCAGCAACGGTGCCACGCCGGACGAGGTGGACATCATCGCCTCGGCGTTCGACCTCGCCATGGGTGGCGACGGTGGCAACGTCCCGATCGGCACGCTGGACGCGGGCGGCTCCGTTTCGCCGGACGTCAGCGTCGAGCCCTCCGACGAGGGGTTCGCATCCGACGCGCCGGTCGACCCGGAGCTCGAGGCCGCGCTGCCGACGACGGTCGGCGGCGTCGAGCTGACGGTGGGCAGCGAGACCGGTGCGGACATCCTCAGCGACGACGAGTTCAGCCGCGCGATCGCCTCGGCGCTGCGCGCGGACGGCAAGCAGCCGTCCGACCTGCACATCGCCTACGCCTACGACCCGGATTCGGGTCTGGTGCTCAATGCGATCGCGGTCCAGGGCATGGCCCTCGACTCCGTTCGCAAGTTCGTGCTCGACAGCTGGCTCGCCGCGTCGGGCGCGGGGATCACGCAGGACCAGGTCACCATCTCGGGGGCCGACGTGACCCGAATCGACTACGGTGACGAGGCGGCCTTCGACTACGTGCTGACGCGCAACGGCCGGGTGTTCGTGGTCACGACCGACGACCCGAGCGTGGCAGAGCAGGCGATCGCGGCGCTGCCCTGAACCCGGCCCGGCCCGTGCGGGCCGGCTCCCGCGATCCCGGGCGTGCGGATCGCGTGCCGCCGTGCACGCCGGGCCAGCGTATGCTCCGCGCAGCCGCCGCGCGGCGGGCAGCCTGCCGAAGGGGCGAGGGGTGCGAGAACGACTGGTGGCGTGGGCCGGGGACTGTCGGGTCCGCGGCGACGTCGACCTCGCCGAGGGCCGGATCAGCGATCAGCTCAACGATGGCGGGCTGCTGACCTTCCACGGAGCGACGCTCGAGTCGCTCGACGACAGCCACACCGTGGTGGTCGAGGACCTCGAGGTCGAGCGGCGGGAGCTGCACCTGGTCGAGGTGGCCGGTCGCCGGGGTGACCCGACACGGCGCCTCCGCACGATCGAGGAGCTGGTGGAGCTCCGGCTGGGTCCGTTCCGCGTCATCGGCAACGTCCATCGATCGCCCAGCGCGCAGCCGCTCGCCGCGCTGTCCCGCTGGGTCCGGTTCATCCCGGTCACGGACGCCGTCGTGGTCGTGAGCGGACGAGGTGGCGACCCGCTGCGCATGGACGTGGTGCTCGTCAACCGCGAGCGGGTCGAGAAGTCCGAGCCGCTGGCCGTGATCCCGATCCATCCAGATGAAGACTGGGCGGGCCCCCAGGCCGAGCCGGACGTCGCGCCCGAAGCCGGTGGGGCCCCGGGTCGGCGGGCAGCCGATGACCAGGGTGGACGTGGACCGGGGACGTCCGGGGAGCCCGGCTGACCCGGGCTCCCCGGTGAATCGGCGCCGCCGTCAGGGGCGGGCGGCAGGATCGGGGAAGGACGCGCGGAGCCCGGCACTGCCCGGCCCCGCGCGGCGACGAGCGTCAGTGGGCCCGGATCACCGGGCATTCGAACTCCTTGACCGGCGTGTCGGAGATCGTCAGCCAGCCGTGCGCGGCGTAGGCTTCGACCTGCGCGCCGCTGGTCAGCTGGACCGGGGTCGTGTTCCAGGTGATCGGGAGGACCATCCAGCGTCCGCCCCGGAAGCCCGGGTCGCCGGGCGCGGCCGCGGCGACGTTGATCAGATCGTCGCCCTGCGCGTCCTGGCCCAGCGCGTAGATCGCCTCGAACGACGAGGCGGGTGCCCCGGTGTGGAAGAAGTCGGTGGGCGTGCCGACCGTCCGCCAGCGGACACCGTCGGCATAGAACGACAGGGACGGCGGGCCGTTGCCGTGCGAGGCCGCGACCGAGCCGGCCGCGACCGACAGGAGCATGGTGGCGGCGATCGCACCCGTTGCAAGACGCTTGATCATGCGGGTTCCTCCAGCGGCCGATCCCCGGGCCGATCGGCGGGCCACCCGGACAGCACCGGGATGCCGCGGAGCCTCGGCCGAACCGGAGACCCGGCGATGACGCCGGGTCACGAACCCGTCATCGTTGCCGCCGAGCCTTGGGGCGGCCATGATGGAGCTGATGACGATGACCGCCGCCGAGAGCGCGCCGATCCTGGTCGTCGACGACGACCCCAAGATCGTGACGCTGGTCCGCACGTACCTCGAGCGCGAGCGGTTTCCCGTCGTGACCGCGGCCGACGGCAGGGCGGCCCTGCGCGCCATCGAGGAGCACGCGCCCCGGCTGGTCGTGCTCGACCTGATGATCCCCGAGATCGACGGGCTGGCCGTCATCCGCCGCGCGCGGGAGCTGGGCGATGTGCCGATCCTGATCCTCAGCGCGCGCGGCGCGGTGGGCGACCGGATCCTGGGCCTGTCCGAGGGCGCCGACGACTACCTCCCCAAGCCGTTCTCGCCCGCAGAGCTGGTCGTCCGCGTCCGGACGATCCTGCGCCGGGTCGAGCGGCCGGCGGGCGCACCCGCGCCCGGCACGGTCCTGGTCTCCGGCGACCTCGAGCTCGATCCGGCCCGCCACGAGGCCAGCATCGGCGGACGGCCGATCCCGCTGAGCGCCCTCGAGCTCCGCCTGCTCACGGCGCTCCTCGACGCGGACGGCCGCGTGCTCACGCGCGACCAGCTGCTGGACGCGATCCACGGCACGGGCGAGGGGGACGTGCTCGACCGCTCGATCGACCAGTACGTCAAGCGGCTCCGCGAGAAGCTGGGGGACGACGCGGCGGAGCCGCGGTTCGTGTCCACCGTCCGCGGCGCCGGCTACCGGGCGGCCACGCCCGTGGAGCGTCGTGGGCCGAGCCGGTGACGCACGTCGGACACGGCCGATGACCGTGCCGCGGGTGGGGATCTCGGGCCGGTTCCTCGCCGCGTCGCTGGCGGTGGCCGGCATCGCGCTCGCGATCGTGGCGGTGGGCGTGCTGCGGGTCGGCGAGGACTCGTTCGAGGCGCTGATGGTCGCCGCGGGCGCCTCCGCGGATCATGCGCGCGAGATGTTCGACTCGAGCGTCACGGCCGTGTTCGCGCTCGCCGCGGGCGTGGCCGCACTGGTCGCGCTCGCCCTCGCGATGCTGCTCGCGCGCCGCCTCGCCCGGCCGATCGAGCGCCTCGCCTCGGCCGCAGCGCAGATCGCTGACGGCGATCTCACCGCGCGCGTCGCCGAGGAAGGGCCGGAGGAGCTGCGCGCCCTGGCGGCATCCTACAACTCGATGGCCGCGCGGCTCGCGGAGCAGGAGGCCATCCGCCGCGAGTTCATCGTCAACGCGTCGCACGAGCTGCGGACGCCGCTGACCAACCTCCAGGGCTATCTCGAGGCCCTGCGGGACGGGGTCCTGCCGCCCGACCCGGCGATGTTCGACTCGCTGCGCGAGGAGGTCGACCGGCTGTCGCGGCTGGCCGCGTCGCTCGACGTGCTGGCGGGCAGCGGCGAGCTGCCCTCGGTGCCCCAGGACGTCGACATCGCGATCCTCGTGCGCAACGCCGCGGAGCTCGTCAGCCCGGCCCTCGGCCGGCGCTCGGTCACGCTGTCGGTCGACGTCGCGCCGTGGATCCACGGCCGGGTGCGCGCCGACGAGCTGACCCAGGTCCTGGCCAACCTGCTGCAGAACGCGGTCCGCTACACGCCCGAAGGGGGCGAGGTCCGGGTGTCGGCCTTCCGGGCGTCCGACGGCATCGACATCCGGGTCGCCAACACGGGACCCGGGATCCCGCACGATGACCTGCCGCGGATCTGGGAGCGCTTCTACCGGGTGGAGAAGTCGCGGGACCGGGAGCGCGGAGGCGCGGGGATCGGGCTGGCCATCGTGCGCCAGCTGGTCGAGTCGGCCGGCGGGCGCGTGGGCGTGACGTCGGGCGGCGGCTGGACGGAGTTCTCGGTCCGGCTGCCGGTCTGACGCCATCGGGGCGCGATGGCACGAGCCAGGTGGGTGAGCGTCGAGATCGACGGGACGGACGCATGCGGCCGGGGTCCGTGACGCCGCCACGGCGGGCTCGCAACGGTGCGGCGCGAGATGGCAGCCCGGCGACCGAGTCGCCCTCGCCTCGCGTTTCCTAGAATCGAGCCAACCACGCGTCCCCGGAAGCCACGGCAAGGGAGCCTGCGACATGCAGCAGCACGCGATCTCGATGCTCGGCACAGGACTGATCGGCGACTTCTACACGATGACGCTCCACGGGCAGCGGGGCCGGGATCAGGTGCGGGTCGTGTACTCGCGGAGCGAGGAGCGGGTCCGGGCGTTCGGCGAGCGATGGGGGATCCCGGAGGCGACCACGGACCTGGAGGCCGCGATCCGGCACCCGGATACGGACGTCGTGGTGGTCGCGCTGCCCAACCACCTCCACGAGGCGACGGTCAAGGCGGTGGCCGCGGCGGGCAAGGCCGTCCTGTGCACCAAGCCGCTGGGCCGCAACGCCGGGGAGGCCCGACGGATGCTCGAGGCCGTCGAGCGTGCCGGGGTGTTCGCCGGCTACCTCGAGGACCTGTGCTACACGCCCAAGACGCTCAAGGCCATCGCATCGGTCCAGGCCGGCGCGCTCGGCGACGTCACCTGGGTCCGCTCGCGCGAGGCGCACCCCGGTCCGCACAGCGCCTGGTTCTGGGACGGCCGGCTCACCGGAGGCGGTGCGATCATCGACCTCGGCTGCCACTGCATCGAGATCATGCGCAACTTCGTGGGCAAGGGGAACCGCCCGGTCGAGGTGATGTGCACGACCGACACCCTGGTTCACCCGATCGACGACGAGGACAACGCGATCGCCCTGGTCCGGTTCGAATCGGGCGCCATCGGCCAGTTCGAGGTGAGCTGGACGTTCCGTGGCGGCATGGACCTGCGCGACGAGGTCGCGGGCACGCAGGGCACGATCTGGCTCAACCACTTCCTGCGCACCGGGTTCGAGATGTTCACCGCGGGCGGCGGCAGCGGGTACGTCGCCGAGAAGGCCGAGACGGCCGCCGGCTGGCTGTTCCCGGTGGGCGACGAGGTGTCGGAGCTCGGCTACGTGGACATGTTCTCCGACATGTTCAACGCGCTCGAGACGGGCGGCGCTCCGCGCGAGACCTTCTACGACGGCTACGTCGTCAACGCCGTCATGGACGCGGCGTATCGGTCGGCGAAGCGCCGCGCCTGGGAGCCGGTCGAGCTGTTCGAGTGGCGCGGCGGGACGACGTCGCGGATCGCCGGTAGCCGCGAGATGCACGACGGCCACGTCGTGATCAAGCGCGAGGTGCTGCCCGACGGGCGCCAGAAGCTGATCCTCAAGGATCCCGCCTCGGGTGACTTCGTCGACCGCGTGGTCGGCGGGAGCTGACCGACCCGGCGCTCGGCGGCCCGGCACGCGGGGTCGCCGCCGCCCGAAGCGGCCGTCGCTACCGGGCGGGCGCCTCGGCGACCTCGGGCATGCCGGCGGGCTCCCCCGCGGCCGCCCAGCGTGCGAGCGTCGGGCCCGCGAACAGCTGGTCCACGACCATCGAGGACGCGCCGATCACGCCGGCCAGGCTGCCCAGCGATGAGCCGCGGACGACGAGGTCGCGGGTCGCCAGCGGCAGCGAGCGCCGGTAGACGGTCTCGCGGATCGCGGCGAGCAGCAGGTCCCCGCTCCGGGCCACGCCGCCGCCCACCACGATCAGCGACGGGTTGAACACGTTGACCACCGTCGCCAGCATCGCCCCGATCCGGCGGCCGGCGACCTGGAGCAGGGCGACCGCGACGGGATCGCCGAAGCTCGCCGCCCAGGCGACGTCGGCGGCCGTGACGCGGCCCCGCTCGTCGAGCACCGCACGCAGGCGCTCGCTGCGCCCCGCGCGCGCGGCCGCCTCCCCGTCCCGCGCGATCGCTGCGCCCCCGGCCATGGCCTCGAGGCAGCCGACGTTGCCGCACCGGCACACGATCGCGGGATCGTCCGAGACCTGGATGTGGCCCACGTCGCCGGCCGCACCCTGCGCGCCGCGGTGGAGCCGTCCCCCGGCGATGATCCCGGCCCCGATCCCGGTGCCCACCTTGATCACGATCACGTTGTCGTGCCCGTTGGCGATGCCGGATCGCGACTCGCCGAGCGCCAGCACGTTCACGTCGTTGTCGACCCAGACCGGGGCCCCGAACCGGGCCGCCAGGTGCTCCCGGATGGGATGGCCGTCCCAGCCGGGCATGATCGGCGGCGAGATCGGTCGGCCCGTCCGGAACTCGACCGGTCCGGGCACGCCGACGCCGATCCCCCACAGGCGCCCGGGCAGGTCGCGGACGATCGAGCGCAGCTGGTCGAACAGCTCGTCCACCAGGCCCAGCGCGGCCACGGGGCCGGCCGCGATGTCCGCCGGCATGTCGCGGTGCCCGAGGATGTGGCCGTCGAGGGTGGTCGCCGCGACGTCGACGCTGCTCGCGCCGAGGTCGGCGACCAGCACGTGCCCGGCGTCGCCGCGGAACGCGAGCGAGCGCGGCGGCCGTCCGCCCGTGCTGGGGCCAGGATCGCCCTCCACGATCAGCCCGCGCTCGACGAGATCGCTCACCCGCTGGGCAACCACCGCCCGGCCCAGCCCGGTGCGCGTCACGAGCTCGCTGCGCGATCGCGCGTGACCGAGGCGGACCGCGTCGAGGACCGCGACCAGCCCGTCGAGCGCCTCGTCCGCGACGGGACCCGGCTCGCCGGCGACCGGGCGCGCCGCACCGGTGACGGGCTCGGCGCAGGCACCGGCCGGGCGCTTCACGGCGTTGTCGGCCTGGGCACCTTCGCCGGGCGATGCCTGCCGGTTGCCAGACCGCCTGATCGTGCACCCACGGGGGCATCATGATCGGGGGACGGGGCACTGTCCAGAGCACTTTTGCTCTTGACCGTCCGAAGTATGATGGGCCGTGAACGGAACGTCGTCGGCGCCCCGAGGCCGGCGGCCTCCGTTCGAATTCGGGCGCATGGGACGGTCGCGGCCGGTCGTTCAGAGCCCGGTTGGCTGCCGTCGTGTCGTCCCCTTCGATCTCGGGCCATCTAGCCGTATAGACTGGTTGCAGGACGGGTCCCGCCCGCCGCCCGGCGGCTGCGGGAGCCGGTGTGGGAGGTCGGCGGCATCCATGTCGCGACGCAGCACGATCGGCTCCGCGGTGATCGGCAGCGGCTTCATCGGGACCGTCCACATCGAGGCCCTGCGCCGGATCGGCGTCAACGTGCTGGGCCTGCTCGGCTCGTCGCCCGAGCGGGGCGCCGCGCGCGCCGATCAGATCGGGCTGGCGCGCGCGTACGAGTCGCTGGACGACCTCCTGGCGGACGAGCGCGTCCGGGTCGTCCACGTCACCTCGCCCAACGAGCTGCACCACCCACAGGTCAAGCGGATCCTCGCGGCCGGTCGTCACGTGGTGTGCGAGAAGCCGCTGGCGATGACGTCCGCCGAGTCGGCGGAGCTGGTGCGCCTGGCGGCGGCCAGCGGCCTCGTCAACGCGGTCAACTTCAACATCCGCTTCTACCCCGTGAACCAGCACGCGGCGGAGGCGATCCGCAACGGCGCCGTGGGCGACGTGCGGCTGGTCACCGGGCAGTACCTCCAGGACTGGCTGCTGCGCGACACCGACTGGAACTGGCGGCTCGAGCCCGAGCGCGGCGGTGCGCTGCGCGCGGTGGGCGACATCGGCTCGCACTGGCTGGACCTGACCACGTTCCTGACCGGGCTGCGGGTCGAGGCGGTGATGGCGGACCTGGCCACGTTCATCCCCGTCCGTCACCGGCCGGCCGGGCCGGTCGAGACGTTCTCCACGGAGCGCGCCGCCGACACCGTGCCGGTCGACATCCGCACCGAGGACGTGGCCACGGTCCTGCTCCGCTATCAGGGTGGGGCGCGCGGCTCGATGGTCGTGTCGCAGCTCAGCGCCGGTCGCAAGAACAGCCTGCACTACGAGATCGACGGCAGCAGCGACGCGATCGCCTGGGACTCCGAGCAGCCGGACCGCCTGTGGCTCGGGCACCGGGACCGGCCCAACGAGCTGCTCCAGCGCAACCCGGCCCTCATGAACGCCGCCGGGCGGGCCGCCGCGCGGCTCCCGGCCGGGCACGTCGAGGGCTTCGCCGACACGTTCGGCGCCCTGTTCAGCGCGATCTACGAGGATGTCGCCGGCGGCGCGCCGTCGGCCGCGCCCAGCTACCCCACGTTCGCCGACGGGCACGACGAAATGCTCGTGGGCGACGCCATCGCCGAGAGCGCGCGAACCGGCCGCTGGGTGACCGTCGCCCGCGAGGCGGGCACCCCGTGAGCCCGGCCGCCGGCGCGTCGCGTGCCGCTCGAGCATCGGAGGATCCGTCGTGAAGCTCGGCTTCCTGACCGCACCGTTCCCCGAGACCCCGCTGCTGGAGGTGGCCGACTGGGCCGCCGGTGCGGGCTTCGAGGTCCTCGAGATCGCCTGCTGGCCGGCCAGCAGCGGTGACACCCGACGCTACGCGGGCACCAGCCATATCGACGTCACCGACCTCAGCGACGGCCGGGCGACGGAGATCGTGGGCGAGCTGGCGTCCAGGGGGCTGTCGATCTCGGGGCTCGGCTACTATCCCAACCCGCTCCATCCCGACCTCGCCCATCGGGCCCGGGTCATCGAGCATCTCAAGGCGGTCATGGTCGCCGCCCGCCGGATGGGGGTGCCGCTGGTCAACACCTTCATGGGCGGGGACGGCGCGCGGAACCAGGACCAGAACTGGGACGAGGCCCTCCGCGTCTGGCCAGACATCGTGGCCTTCGCCAAGGACCAGGGCGTGAAGATCACGCTCGAGAACTGCCCGATGCTGTTCAGCTACGACGAGTGGCCCGGCGGCCACAACATCGCGACCACGCCCGTCATGTGGCGCCGGATCCTCGAGCAGTGGGGGGACACGATCGGGCTCAACTTCGACCCCTCGCACCTGATCCTGCAGATGATCGACATGCGCCGGTTCCTCAAGGAGTTCGGCCCGCACGTCCTCCACTACCAGGCCAAGGACCTGATGATCGACGTCGACGGGCTGTACGAGCGCGGGATCTTCTCGATGGGCATGGGCTGGCAGGTGCCGCGCATCCCAGGGCTGGGCGAGGTGGACTGGAGCGTCGTGTTCTCCGAGCTCTACCGCCAGGGCTTCGAGGGCGACTGCATCATCGAGCACGAGGACCGGCGGTTCGAGGGCAGCGACGAGCGGGTCAAGCAGGGCTTCCTCATCGCGCGCGACATCCTCCGGCCGTACTGCCGGTGAGGATGTCCGGGTGGGCCGCGGGGACCGGCGGGCCGCGTCGCCGGGGCTTGACGCCACCTGTAAGCGTTCATACCATCGGTAATCGATTATCGAACGTTCCTCATCCGAGATTTGCCCGGCCCCACGCCGACGCCGCCGGCGATCCGCCGCACGGATCCGGTGGGTCCCGGGCTGCGACGATCGGCCCCGCCCCGCACCCGGAGTGACATGACCCTCTCGATCGCAGATCTCACCGAGCGCGACATCGCCAAGACGATCGACCATTCGCTGCTTCGCCCGGAGCTCGACGATGCGTTCATCGAGGCCGGCTGCCGGCTGGCCGCCCGCTACGACGTGGCCTCGGTCTGCGTCCGGCCGGTGGACGTGCAGCGCGCCGCCGCGCTGCTCGAGGGGAGCGACGTGGCCGTCGGGACGACGATCGGCTTTCCGCACGGCAACCACCGGACCGAGACCAAGGTGTTCGAGGCACGGCAGGCGCTCGCCGACGGGGCGACGGAGCTGGACATGGTGCTCCAGATCGGCGCCCTCAAGTCCGGCCGCGACGCGGACGTCCAGGCCGACATCGCCGCCGTGGTCGAGGTCGCCCATGCCGCGGGAGCGATCGTCAAGGTCATCTTCGAGAACGCCTACCTGACCGACGGCGAGAAGGTGCGGGCCTGCCGGCTGACCGAGGCGGCGGGTGGCGACTTCGTCAAGACGAGCACGGGCTTCGCGCCGTCCGGCGCCACGCACGACGACCTGCGGCTGATGCGCGCGAACACCTCGCCCCACATCGGCGTCAAGGCGGCCGGCGGCGTCCGCTCGCTCGATGCGTTGCTGGCCGTGATGGACCTCGGCGTGACCCGGATCGGCGCCACCGCGACCCAGGTGATCATCGAGGACTTCCGCGCCCGCCGGGCCGGCCGCGCCCCGGCCGCCACGACCGCCAACGACGGGAGCGGCTACTGATGCCGGCCGCCGCGGGCGGACCGCCGGAGCCCGTGCGCGAGACCCGGGTGGCCATGCTCGGATGCGGGTTCATCGGCGAGTTCCATGCCCGGGGCATGCGCTACGTGCCCGCGGCGCGGCTCGTGGCCGGCTGCGACGCCGACCGGGTGCGGCGCGAGGCGTATGCGGCGCGCTTCGGCTGTCGCGCCGTCGCCACGCTCGAGGAGCTGTGTGCGGCCGACGACGTCGATCTCGTCGTGGTCTCGGTGCCCAACCACCTCCATCGCGACGCGGTGCTGGCGCTGGCCGCGGCGGGCAAGGGCGTCGCGTGCACCAAGCCGCTGGGACGCAACGCCGGCGAGGCGGCCGACATGCTGCGGGCCGTGACCGAGGCCGGCGTGTTCGGCGCCTATCTCGAGAACGTGATCTTCAACCCCGATCTGCTGCGCATGCGGGAGATGGTCGAGGCGGGCTCGATCGGGAGGCTGACCACGGTGCGCGCGCGCGAGGGGCACTCGGGCCCGCATGCGGCGCATTTCTGGAACGCCGAGCTGGCCGGCGGCGGCGCGCTGCTGGACATGGCGTCGCACGGCACCGAGTACGCTCGCTTCCTGTTCGGCAAGGACCTGTCGGTGCGCGAGGTGTTCGCCTGGGGCGCGACCCTGGTCCACGGCGCCCGGACCAGCGGCGAGGACAACGCGGTGATGATCATCCGCTTCGCCGACGGCCGAGCGGCGACCATCGACGTGTCGTGGTCATCGAAGGGCGGGCTGGAGGGCCGCTTCGAGGCCTACGGGGACGCCGGCCGCCTGATCACCGACATCAGCGTCGGCTCGCTCAAGGCGTTCGTCGAGCGGCCCGCCGGCTACGTGGTCGAGAAGGCCGACGCGGAGACGGGCTGGATCTTCCCGGTGCCCGACGAGGTCCGCGTCCACGGCCATGACCTGATGATGGCCGACGTCATCGAGGCCTTCCGGACGGGCCGCGCGCCACGGGAGACGCTCCGCGACGGCTACGTCGTGAACGCCGTCCTCGACGCAGCGTACCGCTCCCTCGCGAGCGGGCGCTGGGAGCCGGTGGTGACCGACGATGCGCTGCTGGCGGTCGCCGCATGATGGCGGCCGTCCGGCCCGTGCCCTGGATCGGGGAGGCCGTGGGCCTGCTCCAGCGGGTGGCGGAGACCCAGGGGGAGGCGATCGAGACCGCCAGCCGCTGGTGCGCGGACGCCATCGCCGGCGACGGGCTCGTCCACCTGTTCGGCACCGGGCACTCGCGCATCCCGGTCGAGGAGATGTTCCCGCGCTACGGCTCGTACCCCGGGTTCAACCCGATCGTCGAGCTGTCGATGACCTTCCACACACAGGTGGTGGGCGCCAACGGGCAGCGCCAGGCGATGCTCATCGAGCAGACGCCCGGGCTGGCCGAGGTGATCCTGTCCAACTTCACGTTCGGCCCCGTCGACGTGATGATCGTGTTCTCGGCCAGCGGTGCGACCGCTGTCCCGGTGGAGATGGCCCGCGGCGCCCGCGCCCGCGGGTTGCGCGTCATCGCCGTCACCTCGGTCGCCCAGTCGATGGCAACGCCGCCCGATCGAGTGACGGCGTCCCGCCTGCTCGACGAGGCCGACCTGGTGATCGACCTGTGCACGCCAGCGGCTGACGCCCTGGTGACCATCGCCGGTCTCGACACTCCCGTCGGGCCGGGTTCCACCGTGGGCTCGGTCGCCATCGTCAACGCCATCAAGGTCCGGACCGCCGAGCTCCTGGTGGAGCGTGGGGCGATGCCCCCGGTCCTCACCCGGCCCGCCGTGGTCGGGGCGGAGCGGTCGCGAGCCCTGTTCGACCAGGCATACCGAGAGCATGCGCGGCGGCTCGCCCGCGCGATCGATCAGCGAGGAGGAGGGTGACGAAGCGACGAGCGGGACACCATGCAAGCACGTTCGGGCGGACCATGCTCCGTCGTGGAGTCGCGGCCGCCGCAAGGAGGAGAGTTCGCACATGAAGCATCTGGACAAGGCCCGCGGCCTGGTCGCCTTCAGCGTGATGGCGATCATCGTGGGCGCATGCAGCAGCGGCTCGTCGAGCCCGACCCCGAACACCACCGGCCCGTTCACGATCGGCTACTCGAACGGCGGCGGCGTGGGCAACGGCTTCCGTGAGGAGCAGGTCTGCACCGCCAAGGCTGAGGCCACGGCGCTCGGGCCCACCAAGATCACGAGCCCGATCACCGTGATCCATCGCAACACCGACGCTGCCGGCCAGCTGTCCGACCTGCGGACGCTGATCTCGCAGAACGTCAACGCGCTCGTGTTCAACCCCAACGATGCTGACGCACTCAATCCGGCCCTGGCCGAGGCGCACGCGGCCGGCATCGTGACCGTCTCGGTCGACACCTACGTCACCGACCCGAACACGTGGAACCTGTACAACAACCAGATCAAGTACGCACAGCTCGGGGCCGAGTGGCTGTTCAAGCAGATGGGCGGCTCGGGCACCGTCTGGTACACCCGCGGTCTCGCCGGCCACCCGGCCGATTCCGATCGCGACATCGGCTTCAACAACGCGCTCAAGGATTATCCGAACATCAAGGTCCAGAACCCCGGCGGCACGTTCACCGGCTGGGATCCGGCGACAGCCACGCAGATCACGAACGACGAGATCGCCAGCGGTGGCTACGACCAGATCCAGGGCATCTGGGCGTCCGGCATGGGCGCACAGATCGTTGACGCCATCAAGGCCGCGAACAAGCCCTTCGTGCCCATCGCGGACGCGGACATCGGCGCGTTCGTCGCGCAGCTGCTGAACCCGACCGACTATCCGAATCTCGTCGGCGCCGCCGTGACCAACACGGCTGCCGTCGGCGGTGCCGGCGTGAAGGTCGCGTACGAGCTGCTCACCGGCCAGCCGCCCACAGCGAGCACGGGCGCCGGCCGCCCGAACACGATCCTGCTCGATCCGCAGATCCTGGACAACACCACGGATGCCGGCAAGACCGCGCTCCAGGCGTGGATCGCGGTTCCGGGCATGGATCCTCTGTGGCCGCTCGCCCTGTCCATCCCCGACTACACCGACTACGACCCGAACGGGGTTCCGTCGTCCTGCTCGGGGGCATAACGTCCATCCCATCAAGCGGGGGACGCCGGCCATGCCGGCGTCCCCCGTGTTCACCACCAGGGGCCGATGACTGTTACCACCACCGACCTGCTGCTCGAGGCGACCGATGTCTCCAAGACCTACGGTGCCGTCGTCGCCCTCCACCATGCGTCCCTGTCCGTCCGGCCGGGCGAGGTCCACGCGCTCATGGGCGCCAATGGCGCCGGCAAGAGCACGTTCGTCAAGATCCTGACCGGCGCGGTCACGCCGGATACCGGCCGCATCGTGGTGCGCGGCCGCGAGCGCGCGTCGCACTCGCCGGCCGAGGCACGCCGCAACGGGCTCGTGTCCGTCTACCAGGAGCCCGCCGTCATTCCCGATCTGGACATCCGCGACAACCTGCGGCTGACCCAGACGCCGGTGGAGCCATTCCGTCACTGGCTGGGCGAGCTCGGGCTGGAGGGCCTGAGCCTGTCGACCCTCGCGCGGCGGCTGCCCCTGGCGTCGCTCCGGATCGTCGACCTGGCCCGCGCGCTGGCGATCGCGCCCGACGTGCTGCTGCTCGACGAGATCACCGCCGCGCTGCCGGCCAACCTGACCGAGCGCGTGCTCGAGGTCGTCCGGCAGCAGGGTGCCGATCGGTCGGTCATCTTCATCTCGCATCGCCTCATCGAGATCGCCGCGATCTGCAACCGCGCCACGGTCCTGCGCAACGGCGAGACGGTCGGCGTGGTCGACGTCAGCGCCGGGTCAGAGGACGAGATCGTCGAGCTCATGCTCGGTGAGGGCTCGACGGCGCTCGATCACCACCAGCGGAGCGAGATGGCAGCGGAGCGCGCCGATCAGACGCCGCGCATCAGCGCACGGAAGCTGAACGATGGCCGGCGGCTCCGGGATGCCACGTTCGACCTCTACCCGGGTGAAGTCCTTGGCGTCGTGGCGCTCGAGGGCCAGGGCCAGGACGAGATGTTCGCCATCCTGTCGGGCGCAGAGCGGCCGGCGGGCGGATCGCTCCTCCTCGACGGCACGCCTGTTTCGCTCCACCACCCGGCGGACGCGATCCGGAAGGGCATCGTGTTCGTCGCCGCCGACCGGGCCGAGGCCCTGCTGATGCAGCGTTCCGTGCGCGAGAACATCTCGCTGCCGTTCTCGGCGCGCATCACGCAATGGGGCTGGATCAACCTGGCCCGCGAGGGACACAAGGTGGACCAGGCGGTCGAGACCCTGCAGATCGATGCGCGCGCCGGCGCCGAGGTGCGCCGCCTCTCCGGCGGCAACCAGCAGAAGGTGACCATCGCGCGCTGGGTGGCCAGCGGCGTCAGGACGATGCTCTGCTTCGACCCGACGCGCGGCATCGACATCGGCACCAAGAACCAGATCTACGTGCTGCTCCGCGAGCTCGCCGCGGCCGGCGCGGCGATCGTGCTGTACACCTCGGAGCTCAAGGAGATCCAGCTGGCGTGTGACCGCGTGATCGTGATCTTCGGCGGCGAGGTGGTGGCCGAGATGCCGGCCGCCGGAGCCGACGAGGCGACCCTCCTGCGCGCCGCGCACAACCTCAAGCAGGATGCCGAGCTGCCCGAGGTCATGGCCGCCGGCACGCCGGCCGAGCCTGCCGCCGGCGCGGAGGCATCGTCGCCGGTGGCGCAGCCATGACCGCGACGACCGTGGGCGTCGATGGCCCGCGCCCGAGCGTCATGGCGGCGATCCGCACCTTCGCCCGGAACAACGCGTGGACGCTCGGCCTGCTCGGCTTCCTCGCCCTGCTGCTCGTCTTCACCAAGCTCGTCAACCAGAACTACAGCCTGACCAGCCTCGCGAACTCCGCGACGTCGGTGCTGCCGCTGGCCCTCGCCGCCGTGGCCCAGGCCGTGGTCGTCATCTCGGGCGGCATCGACCTGTCGGTCAGCTCGCAGATGGCGCTGACCAGCTGCGTCGCCGCAACGCTCATGGCGAGCTATCCCGGTGACGGAACCGCCGTGGCCATCGTCCTGCTCGTGCTGCTGCTCGGACTGCTGCTGGGCGCGATCAACGGCGCCGTGGTCGTGCTGACCAAGGTGCCCGACATCATCGTCACGCTGGCCACCTACTTCGTCTGGGCGGGCTTCGCCCTGCTGGTTCGGGCGGCCCCCGGCGGCAGCGCGGCCGGATGGCTGAAGGATCTCGTCGTCGGCTCGCTCGGGATCGCCGTGCTTCCCAAGGCCGCCATCGTGCTGGTGGTCATCGTGGCCGTGATCTGGATCCCGCTTTCGCGTTCACGGTTCGGGCTGTCGCTCTATGCCCTCGGCAGCAACCCGCTGGCGGCGTTCAGGAGCGGCGTCCCGATCAACCGCACCAAGGTGCTCTCGTACATGATCTGCGGCCTGATGGCCGCGTTCGCCGGGCTGTCGCTCACCGCCAGCACCGGCATCGGCTCGCCGGTTCCCGAGCCCACCTACGTGCTGATCAGCATCGGTGCGGTCGTCCTTGGCGGCGTCAGCCTGGCTGGCGGCATCGGCGGAGTCTTCGGTCCGATCGTGGCGGTCGTCGTGCTCCAGCTGATCCGGGACGACATGACCTTCATGCGCGTGGATTCCAACTATGGCCTGGTCGCCCAGGGCTTCATCCTGATCGGCGTGCTGATGGTCGGCAGCTTCATCCAGATGCGAAGGAGTCGAGCGTGACCGCGGCGAGCAGCACCGCCAACGGCAGGGGGTGGCTGCGATCGGCCGCCTGGCGCAACCTCCTGCGCGACTACCCGCTCGTCCCGCTCACCGTCCTGCTGGTCCTGCTGGTCATCGTCGTCGAGCTGGCGCGACCGGGCACGGTCAACGGGGGCTGGGCGTCGAACGCCGTCCGCCAGGCGGCCGTGCTCGCCATCCTGGCCGGCTGCCAGACGTTGACCATGCTCACCGGCGGCATCGACCTGTCGGTCGCCTACGTGGCGTCGATGTCCGGCTTCGTCACGGCCACGTTCGTCCACCAGCCGGGCGGCTGGGTCCTTGGCGTCGGCGTCGCGCTCGGTGCGGCCGCGCTCGCCGGCCTGATCAATGGCATCGGCTCCGGCGTCTTCCGCGTCCATCCGCTGATCATGACGCTGGGCATGGGACTGATCGTCTTCGGCTTCTCGAACGTGTGGCAGCTCAGGAGCGTGCAGACCGGTGCCGGCGTGCCCGCCGAGCTGCGGACGATCGGCAGCGGCCTGACCTTCGACGTGATCCCGAACGACCTGGTCGTGTTCGTGCCGGTGGCGATCGTGCTGATCCTGTTGCTGAAGCGAACCGGATACGGCCGGATGCTGTACGCCATCGGCGACAACCCGGTCGCCGCCCGCCTGTCCGGCGTGCGCTCGTGGCAGGTGCTCGTCGTCCTGTACGTCATCTCGGCCCTGCTCGCCGCCACTGCCGGCCTGGTCCAGTCGGGCCTGTCGAACACGGCCAGCGTCACGCTCGTCACGCCCTACCTGCTGCCGTCGGTCGCCGCCGCGGTGATCGGCGGGACGTCCATCCTGGGCGGCCGCGGCGGCTACTCGGGAACGATCGTCGGCGCGCTGATCCTGACCGTGCTGGGCGGCTTCCTGAGCATCATCCTGCCCGAGCCCTGGCGCCAGATCGTGTTCGGCTCGATCGTCGTGCTCGTCGCCGCCGCCTATACCCGCGTGACGGCCGGGTCCTGAGCCGCGGTCCGAGGATTCCACGATGACTCAGGGGGCTGCGACGCGTCACCTGGGGCTCGATCTGGGCGCCACCAACCTCAAATGGGCGGTGGTCGCGCACGATGCCGACGGCTGGGCGACGATCGCCAACGGGCAGCATCCGACGCGGCTGGTGCCCGATCCTGCCGCGATCCCCGGGTCGGTGGTTGCGCAGCTGGCCGAGGTGGCGGCGGTCGCGATCGACGAGTGGGGTCCGGTGCTCAGCGTGGGCATCGGCGTGCCCGGCCTGTACGACCCGGCGGCCGGCACCGCGCGCTTCCTGGTCAACCTGGCGGGCCCGTGGAACGGCCATCCGGTCGCCGGGCCGGTCTCGGACGCGGTGGGGGTGCCGGCGTACCTTATCAACGACGCCCGGGCGTTCGGGCTGGCCGAGCTGCGGCTGGGTGCCGGGCGTGGGGCGGCCTCGATGGTCGGGCTCACGCTGGGAACGGGTGTCGGCGGGGTGGTTGCGATCGCCGGACAGGTGCTCCAGGGCCACGACGGGACCGCCGGCGAGGTCGGCCACCAGACGATCGATCCCGACGGGCCCTGGTGCGGATGCGGCAATCGCGGTTGCGTCGAGGCGTATGCCCGCGCCGACCAGATCGCCGCGGCGTGCGGGACGTCGACGGCCGAAGAGGCGGTCCGGGCCGCGCTCGCGGGCGATGTCCGGGCGCGGGCGGGCCTGGCCGACGTGGGGCGGTACCTCGGGATCGGGATCTCGAACCTGATCACCGTGCTGTCGCCGGACCGGATCGTCATCGGTGGCGGTGTGGCGGCCGCCGGGGACCTGCTGTTCGCCCCGATCCGCGCGGAGATCGCCCGGCGGGTGACGACGACCTCGGTCGAGGCCGTGGACCTCGTCCCGGCCGAGCTCGGGACGCTGGCGGGCGCGATCGGCGCCGCCGTCCACGGGGCCGAGCGGGCCGATGCAGCATGAGCGGGCCGATGCAGCATGAGCGGGCCGGCGCAGCATGAGCGGGCCGGCGCAGCATGGGCGGGCCGGTGCTGCATGAGCGGGCCGGTGCTGCATGAGCGGGCCGGTGCTGCATGAGCGGGCCGGTGCTGCATGAGCGGGCCGGCGCAGCATGAGCGGGCCGGTGCTGCATGAGCGGGCCGGTGCTGCATGAGCGGGCCGGCGCAGCATGAGCTGCGTGGGGGCGTTCCGATGACGGCGTCGGCCTGGATCCCGCAGTACCGCCAGATCGAGCTCGCGCTCCGCGCCCGGCTGGAGACGATGAGCCCGGGCGAGCGCCTGCCGTCCGACGAGGAGCTGTGCCGGGAGTTCGGCGTCAGCCGGATGACCGCCCGCAACGCCATGCAGCGCCTCGCCGACGACGGCCTGGTCCAGCGCATCCCGGGCCGCGGCACGTTTGCCGTCGCTGCACCGGCCCATCGGTTCGCGGATCGCCTGATGGCGTTCTCCCTGGAGATGGAGCGGGTCGGTCGAAGGCCGAGCTCGCGGCTGCTCGCCCGCGAGATCCGTCCCGCGGCCGCCGACGAGGCGGCGTCGCTCGGGCTGCGCCCGACCGAGCCGGTGGTCGCGCTGCGACGCGTCCGCCTTGCCGATGACGTGCCGGTCGCGATCGAGACGGCGATCCTGGTCCGCCGGACGGCGGACGTGGTGATGGCCGCGGATCTCGAGCGAGGTTCGCTCCACGAGGCGCTCGCCCGCGCGGGGATGCGGCTGCGCAGCGGCCAGGCGACCATCACGGCCGAGGCGGCGACGGCGGACGACGTCCGGCTCCTGGAGGTGGCCCGCGGCTCGCCGCTGCTGGTCGAGCGGCGGATCATCGCCGATGGCCTCGGTCACCCGATCGAGGCGACCGAATCGCGCTACCCGGGCGACCGCTACGCGCTGGACGTCCGGTTCGAGGTCGACGTGCCGGTCGGGGGCGGCGGGGGCTGATCGCCCCGGCGCCACCGGCGGATCGTTTCCCGCGGCGCGGCCGGCGGATCGACCTCCCGGCGCCGCCGGCGGATCGTTTCCCGCGGCGCGGCGAGCGGCGGATCGTTTCCCGCGGCTTGGCCGGCGGATCGACCTCCCGGCGCCGCCGGCGGATCGTTTCCCGCGGCGCGGCGAGCGGCGGATCGCTTTCTCGCGGCGCGGCGGCCGGCGGATCGTTTCTGGGTCGTCGGCTGAATCGCCCCTGGGCCGTCGGCGGACCGTTTCCTACGGCGCCGCCCTCGCGTCGGCACCTCCCGATCGCCACCACCGAACACTTTCGGCCCGAGGTGCATGCCGGAGGCTCCCTCCGATCGATCCTAACGGTCCCAGCGATGGAACCGCCTGGTAGAGCTGGCGACCGGGCGGCGCGGCGGGCCAGCGTCGTCAAGTGTTCTCTGGCAGCGATCGGCCCGCCGCGTGGCCGATCGTGGGCCGCCGAACCCGAGCTCGCGACGCCGCGCGAGCGGAAAGCGGCAGCTCGCGGCGCCCACCAGCCGCGGCGCCCACCAGCCGTGGCGCCCACCAGCCGTCGAGCGCCCACCAGCCGTGGCGCCCACCAGCCGTGGCGCCGACGAGCCGCGGCGCCGATCGAGCGCCAAACGCCGATCGAGCGCCAAACGCCGACCAGCCGTGGCGCCCACCAGCCGCGGCGCCCACCAGCGGCGCCGATCGCCTCGAACCGCCGGTCAACTCGAACCGCCGATCGACCTCGAACCGCCGGTCACCTCGAACCGCCGGTCAGCTCGTGGTGCCGATCAGCTCCAGCATCCGCTGCGTGGTGTAGGCCGGCCCCTCGTCGCGGGTGAGCTGCGCCAGGACGTCGGCCGGCAGGTCGTCGACGATCGCGCCGTTGGGGTTGAACAGCAGGTGCTCGTCGACCGCCAGCCCGAACGCCGAGCCTTCCTTGACCGCGTGGTACAGGTTCCGCGGCCGGACCGAGTCGCCCACGTTGAGCACGTGGACGCCGGCGGCCCGGAGCTCGGTGAACAACGCGGTCTCCGGTCGCACATGGCAGGTCACGACGTCGTCGACCTCGAGCTCGGACCGCCCGAAGTCGGCGCCCTGGAGGACCACCGAGCCGTCGCGGATCTCGGCGACCGTGGTCGAAGTGATCACGTTGACCGGGAACTTGTACGGCCGCGACTGGAGCACCTCGGCGTCGCCCTGGGCGAACCGCTTGCGCAGCACGTACAGGTGGATCACCTCGGTGTCCGCCGCGAACTCGCGGTTCTCGGTCACGATCGTGACCTGCTTGCCGATGTCGGCCAGCCAGGCGGCGGTGTCGGTGGCCGCGTAGTGGTCGCCCCACAGCAGGACCCGCGCGCCCAGCTTGTGCATCTTCCGGCCGCCCGGATGGCACTCGCAGGCGACCTTGGGACAGGCCATCGCCTCCTCGAACGGGACCACCCGCGAGGCATCGCCCGCGACCTCGGGCACGTACGACCGGGCGCCGGTGGCGTTGAGCACGACGTCGAAGCCGCGCAGCTCATCCACCGTCGGGGCGTGGTTGAGCCGGATGTCCACCTTGAGATCGAGCAGCTGGTCGCGGATCCAGTCCAGGTACCAGCGCATCTTCTCCTTGCCCGGCACGAGGCACACGTAGAGCATCGCGCCGCCCAGCTCGCCCGCCTGCTCGAACAGCGTCACGTGGTGACCGCGCTCGGTCGCGATCCGGGCTGCCTCCATGCCCGCCGGTCCGCCGCCCACCACGGCGACGCGCACGGGCCGTTCGGTCAGTCGCATCGAGTCATAGGCCGGGTTGCCGCAGGCCGCGTTGATCGAGCACGCGATCTCGTGCTTGGCCATCAGCGACTCCTGCCAGCAGCCGCCGAGGCACGAGATGCACTTGCGGATCGAGCGGACCTTGCCGTGCTGCGCCTTCACCGGCCAGTACGGGTCGGCCAGCAGCTGGCGGGCGAGCCCGACGAGGTCGGTCTTGCCCTCGGCCAGGATCTGCTCGCAGTACTCGGGATCGCGCAGCGAGTGCGACGTGATGACCGGGATCTTCACCACCTGCTTGGTGGCCTCGGCCGCGTAGGTCGCCCAGCCCTGCGGGTAGGGCATCGGGTCGAACCCGGCGCCCGGGCTCTCCTGCATCCCCTGCGAGAGGTCGAGCGCCGCGACGCCGGCCTGCTCCAGGACGCGGGCGGTCTCGAGACCCTCTTCGATCCCCCGGCCACCCGGGCACCACTCCTCGAACGAGTAGCGCACCAGGACCGGGAACGAGCGCCCGCACTTCTTCCTGATCGAGTCGATCACGGCCAGCGGGAAGCGCATCCGGTTCTCGAACGAGCCGCCGAAGCGATCCGTGCGCATGTTCAGGTAGGGCGACATGAACTCGGACAGCAGGTAGCCGTGCGCGGCGTGGAGCTCCACGGCGTCGAAGCCCGCCTGCTTGACCCGCCAGGCCGCCTCGCTGAACAGGTCCACCAGCTCGAGGATCTCGGGGATCGACGCCGCACGGATCTCCTTGCCCTGCTCCTCGGCGTTCTCGTAGACGATCTCGTGGCCCGCGGACCAGGGCAGCTTGAGCACGCGGTCGGTGGCGCCCAGCGTGTTGTAGCGCGGGATCGCGCACTGGCGGCCCGGGTGCTGGAGCTGGACCGCGCACCTCGCCCCGTAGCGGTGCATCGAGTCGGCGAGGCGGGCCAGACCCGGCACGTAGTTGTCGCCGTCGGCCACCAGGCAGGTGACGGTGGGCCGGCCGGTCTTCATGTCGGGCGTGGTCGCGCCCACGATGATGAACCCGGTGCCACCGCGCGCGATCGAGCCGTGATGGTGGATGTCGCGTTCGCTGACCTCGCCGTCGGCATGCGACGAGCTGATGTCGGTGGGCACGTGGACGATGCGGTTGGGGAGCTCGATCGAGCCGAGCTGGAGGGGGCTGAACAGGTGGGGGAAGGCCATGGCCGATCGCTCCAACGGTGGCGTGGGAGATCCCCGGCGACCGGGGTCGGCCGCGAGGCGGATCTCGACCCCTCGATGCTCCCGCCGACCCATCGGGGCGGCAATGCCAGACCGGGTCGATGAACTGGCAGAACCGGCTGCCGGGCCCGGACGGCGCACCGGGAACGCTCCATGTGGCCCTGTCCGATGCGGCTGCCCGCCTGCGACCGTTGGGCCATGGCCGTCTACGTCTGGCAGCAGGACATGGACCCGGGCTTCCCGCTCGCGGTGCTCGAGTACACGGCTCGCGGCGACCGCGACCCGATGCACTGGCACGACCATTTCGAGATCGCGATGGTGCTCGAGGGGCAGGGCTCGTTCATGTTCGGCCGGCGCGCGTTGGCCGCCGGCCCGGGCGACATCTTCTTCATCGACAACAGCCAGCCCCACGTGGCCCTGGCCGAGCCGGGCGGCTCGCTCCGGCTGCTCCTCGTCCTGTTCCGCCCGGAGCTGATCGCGGGGCCGGGTTGCCGGGAGCTCGACCTCGGGTACCTGGCGCCGTTCCGCGGCGACGAGCTCGGGGCCTCGCCGCGGATCCGCGGGACCTCGCGGCTGGCCGCCGAGGTCGCGCAGGCGCTCCACGAGCTGCGCGCGATCTGGGATCGTCACGACCCCGCCGAGCGTCACCTCGCCGACGCGACGCTGCGGCTCGCCCTCGCGCTCGTCAACCGGCACCCGCGGTCCCGCACCACGGCCGACGCGGCCCGGACGGCATCGGATCGACGGGAGCAGATCCGGCCGGTGCTCGCCTATGTCGACGGCCATTGCCGGGACAGCATCACGCTCGACGACGTGGCCGGGCTGGTTCACGTCAGCCCGTCACGTGTCCGGCACGTGTTCAAGGATGTGACCGGGGTGAGCTTCAAGGAGTACGTGACGCAGGTCCGCGTCGCCGAGGCCAAGCGACTGCTGCTGGGCACCGACCTGTCGGTGGCGGAGATCGCGCGCGGGGTGAGCTACACGAACCTCCACCAGTTCTACAAGGTGTTCTACCGCTCGTGCGCGATGTCGCCGGGCGAGTATCGCCGCTACTACACCCCCGCGGGCGGTGGCGTCGCGCCGGCAACGACCCGACCTGCCGCGGTGGTCGCGGATGGTGGCGCCGCGCCGGCCGAGCCGGTCGCGGCGGGCTAGGTCCAGGGAGGAGACGCATGGAGACGCTGGTTCGGCAGGGCGTGCGCGTCACGATCCGCGAGGCGGCCGACGCCGACTGGGAGGAAGCCGGGCGGATCTGCTACGAGGCCTTCGCGACCCTCGCCGACGCGCACGGGTTCCCGCATGACTTCCCGACCGTCGAGGCGGCCGCGCTGCCGGTCCGCTGGCTGATCAACCACCCGCGGATCTATGCCGTCGTGGCCGAGAAGGGCGGGCGGGTGGTCGGCTCGAACTTCCTCGACGAGCGCGGCACGATCTCCGCGATCGGCCCGATCAGCGTCGACCCGACGGCCCAGGACCACCACATCGGCCGGATGCTGATGGACGCGGTGCTCGAGCGCGCCCATGCGCGTCGCGCGCCCGGCGTCCGGCTGCTCCAGATCGCCTATCACAACCGGTCGCTGAGCCTGTACGCGAAGCTCGGGATGGAGGTCCGCGGGTCCTTCGCGGCGATGCACGGGCAGCCGATCAAGCGCGTCCTGCCGGGCTACGACGTCCGGCCCGCGACCCTCGACGACGAGTTCGCGTGCAACACGTTGTGCCTCCGGATCCACGGCCATACGCGCGACGGCGAGCTGCGCGAGGCGATCGAGACCGGCGACGCGCGGGTGGTCGAGCGGCTGGGCCGGATCACCGGCTACACGACGAAGGTCAGCTACTTCGCCCACTCGGTGGCCGAGACCAACGACGACCTGCGGGCGCTGATCTGCGAGGCCGACGACTTCGGGACGCCCGGGTTCCTCGTCCCGCTCGCCAACAACGACCTGTTCCGATGGTGCCTCGACCAGGGCCTGCGCGTGTTCTTCGTGCTCAACATGATGACCATCGGGCTGTACCAGGAGCCCGAGGGCGCCTACATGCCGTCCGTTGGCTACTGATCGGCGGCGCGATATGCCAGCGTCGGCCGGGGCTCCCATCCGGCTTCCGCGTGGCCCTCAGGTCCCTGAGGCACGGTCGCGCGGCCGAGGGGTCGGACGGAGGCGCCATGCGGTCGCCTCGCGCTCGATCCCTGCCTGGTGGGCACGAATGCTGAGCGAGGGCCGCGGGGAGGCGTGCTTCGGGGTCGATCGACCGTGCCTTTGAGGCAAGGCGGCGTCTCGCGGTGGTCGGAGCCTTCGTGGTAGCCGGACGGATGAGCTCCCGCGAGCGCGTCCAGGCGGCGCTTGCCCATCGCGAGCCGGATCGCGTCCCGTTCGATCTCGGCGGCACGCGGATGACCGGGATCCACGTCCGGGCCTACGAGCGCCTTCGACCGGCGCCCGGGCCTCGAGCCCCGCGAGCCCCGGGTGGCGGACCTGACCCAGCAGCTGGCCGAGGTGGAGCCGGACGTCGTCGACGCCCTTGGGACCGATGTCGGTGGCGTGGTGCCGGGCGGCGCATCGACCTATCGGCGCGTGTTCAGCGAGGTCGACGGACACCGCACGTTCGTCGACGAGTGGGGCGTGGGTCGGCGGATGCCGCTCGACGGTGGCCTGTACTACGACTCGTTCGCCCCGCCGCTGGCGGGCGACATCGATGCGGCGGCCGTCGATGCCTTCGCCTGGCCGGATGCGACCGACCCCGGCCGCTACGCGGGGCTGGCCGATGCGGCTCGGAGGATCGCCGGCGCCGGCCGCGCGGTCGCCGTGGGCTCGATCTGCGGCGGGCTGACCGAGGGCCTGTTCAAGCTGCGCGGGTTCGAGGACGGCTATCTCGACCTGGCCGGCGACCCGGCGCTGGCGCGGCGGGTCATGGAGCGCATCCTCGAGCTCAAGCTCGCGTACTGGTCGCATGCGTTGCCGCTCGTGGCGGGCTCGGTCGACGTGGTGGTCGAGGCCGACGACCTCGGTGGCCAGGACCGGACGCTGTTCTCGCCGCGCACCTACCGGGAGCTGGTCAAGCCGCTCCACCGCGAGCTGTTCGACTACCTCCACGCGCACACCGACGCCCGGGTGCTGTTCCACACCTGCGGCTCGGTGCGCACGCTGCTCCCCGACCTGATCGAGGCCGGCGTCGATATCCTGAACCCCGTGCAGGTGTCGGCAGCAGGGATGGACAGCGCGGAGCTCAAGCGGGAATTCGGCCGCGAGCTGGCCTTCTGGGGCGGCGGCGTCGACACGCAGCGGGTGCTGGGTCGTGGGACGCCGGACGAGGTCCGCGCCGAGGTCCTGCGGCGCATCGACGATCTCGCGCCGGGCGGCGGGTTCGTGTTCGCCGCCGTCCACAACATCCAGCCCAACGTGCCACCCGAGAACGTGATCGCGATGTGGCGTGCGCTGCGCGAGGCACGGGGTGGCTGAGGGGGCCGGCATGCGCGAGGTCGTCGCCGGTCGGCTGGTGCTGGCGGGTCGGGTCGAGCCTGGCCGAATCACGATCGTGGACGGCCTGATCGCCGCCGTCACACCGGACGCCGCGGCCGCCAGCGGGCCGATCATCGCCCCCGGGTTCATCGACGTGCACGTCCACGGCTGGGGCGGCCACTCGGCGACCGGCGACGCGGCCGCGCTGACCGGCATGGCCCGCGCGCTCCTGCGCCGGGGCGTCACCTCGTTCCTGCCCACCGCGCCCACCCTGGCGCCCGACGAGCTGCCGCGGTTCGCCGACCGGGTCCGCGCCTGGATGCCGTCGGCGCCCGATGACGGGGCCGATCCGCTGGGGTTCAACCTCGAGGGCCCGTTCCTCGCGCCCGAGCGCAAGGGTGCCCACGATCCCGCGCTGCTGCGCACGCCGGCCGAGCTCGAGGCCCAGGTCGAGCCGCTGCTCGACGGGTTGCGGATCATGACCATCGCGCCCGAGCTGCCGGGCGCGCTGGCGCTGATCGAACGACTCGCCGCTCGGGGGATCGCGGCCTCGCTGGGCCATTCGGCCGCGACGCTCGATGCCGCCCGTGCCGGCTACGCGGCCGGGGCGCCCACCACGACCCACCTGTTCAACGCGATGACCGGGGTCGACCACCGGGCGCCGGGCCTGGCTGTGGCCGCGCTCACCGACGACGCCGCGTACGTGGAGCTGATCGCCGACGGCAACCACGTCCACCCCGCCTTGTGGCCGATCATCGTCCGCACCAAGCCCGCCGATCGGCTGCTGCTGGTCAGCGACGCCCTGCCGCTGGCGGGCATGGGCGACGGGCGCACGATCGTGGGCGGGCTCGAGGTGGAGGTGCGCGGCGGGCGCGCGACGCTGCTCGGGACGACGACCCTCGCCGGGTCGGTGATCGCGCTCGACACGGCCGTTCGGAACCTGGTAGGCGAGGGCGTCCCGCTGCCGCGGGCGGTCGCTGCCGCCTCGGCCAACCCGGCGTCACTGCTGGGGGCGGGCGATCGGGGACGGATCGAGGTCGGGCGGCTCGCCCACCTGGTGGAGCTCAGCGACGAGCACGAGGTCCGGCGCGTGACCCGCGGCCACGGCTGGATCAACGTCGGCTGAACGACGCCGCCCGCCGGTCGACCCCGGCCGAACGATGCCGCCGGCCGGTCGACCCCGGCCGAACGACGCCGCTGGCCGGTCGACCCCGAGCGGGATGCGGCGTCCGCGACTACGAGCCCGGCTCGCTCACGCTCCAACCGCCGTCGACGGCGATCACCTGGCCGGTGATCATGCGTGCGTCGTCGCTCAGCAGGTGGAGGGCCATCGGCGTCACCGCGTCCGCGTCGATCGGGCCGCCCGCGAGCGGCTGCTTGCGGGCGAGGTAGGCGAGGATCTCCGGGTCGTCCTGGGCACGCCGGCTCATGGGGGTGGCGATCAGCGACGGTGCGATGGCGTTGACCCGGATGCCGTGCGGCGCGTAGTAGGCGGCCAGCGTGCGGGCGAGGGCTTCGATCGCGCCCTTGCTGGCCGCGTACGCGTGGGTCGCGAAGAACTCGGGCGCGGGATGGGAGGCGAGCGCGCTCGACATGAGCAGGATCGCTCCCCGCTGCCCGACCGATCCCGGCGCCTGCACGAGCATTCGACGGACGGCGGCCCGGGTGACCAGGAACTGGCTCGTGGCGTTCGCGGCCAGGACCGTCCGCCAGCCCTCGAGCGTCGCCTCGTGGAGCGGTCCATCGCCGTATCGTCGTCCCGAGATCCCGGCCACGCCGTAGACGCCGTCGACTCGCCCGAAGGCGGCGAGGCAGGCATCGAACGCCGCCTCGACCTCGGGCTCCTCGCGCAGGTCGGTGACGTGCCACGCGCACCGTCCGCCGACCGTCCGGACCTCGTCGTCGGCGCCGATCGCGCCGGCGAGGGCCTCGAGGTGTGCCGCGGTGCGCGAGACGACGAACACCCGGCCACCCTCGCGCGCGATCGCCCGGGCGGCTGAGGCGGCCATCCCGGTGGAGCCGGTGACGAGGATCGTCCGGCCGTCGAACCGCCCGGGGGTCATCACCCGGCGCGACCCCCCGACGCGGGTCGCACGGCGGCCACGATGGCGCGCCGGGTCGGGCCGTCGGCACGAACGATCGCGCCGCCGATCCCCACGGCCGCGGCGCCGGCGTCGAGGTAGGCGGGGGCGTTCGAGGCGTCGATGCCGCCGGTGGGGATGAGCTCGACCTCGGGCATCGGCCCGCGGAGCTCGCGCACGAACGGCGGACCCACCCCGGACGCCGGGAACAGCTTGACAAACGTCGCGCCGGCGTTCCAGGCGGCGGCGATCTCGGTCGGGGTGAACGCGCCCGGGACGAACGGCAGCCCGGCGGCGATCGAGGACGCCACGAGCTCCGGATCGAGCAGCGGCGCCACGGCGAAGTCGGCCCCGGCCAGACGGGCGGCCTCGAGCTGGTCGGCGCGGCGGATCGTGCCCGCACCGACCAGGTAGGCGGCGTCCCCGCGTGCGGCCAGGTGGTCCCTGACGGCCGCCAGGTCGGGACCCGCGGACGGGGCGTCGAACGTGATCTCGAACGCCCGAGCGCCGGCATCGGCCAGCTCGGACACGGTGGCCAGCAGGGCCTCGAGCGGCGAAAGGCGCCGCAGCACCACGATCAGCCGGCCGTCCCGGATCGCCCGGGCGACGGGCCCCGACCGAAGCTCCTCGGCGGTCATGCCACCTCCACCTCCGTGTCCACCGGATCGAGCAGGGCACCGTCGCTCGCCAGCCGGACCCGCAGCCCGTCCGGATCGAGCTGCCGCGGGGTGACCCCCCCGGCCGCCGCCATCGCCGCGGCCGTTCCGGCCGCCTGGCCCATCGCCATGCAGGTTGCCATCGACCGCGCCGAGGCATGGGCGTCGTGCGTCGCCGAGAAGCAGCGGCCCGCGACCAGCAGACCGCCGATCCCCGCCGGCAGCAGGGTGCGGTAGGGGATGCCGTACACGCCGCCATCGCCGACGTACCGCCACGCCGTGTCGCCCCCCGCGTGGTGGTCCTCGATCGGCGCCCCGCACAGGGCGATCTCGTCCTCGAACCGCCGGCCGCCAAGCACGTCGTCGCGGGTGAGCCGGTAGTCGCCATGGACGCGCCGGCTCTCGCGGATCCCGATCGCGGGGCTGGTCGCGACGATCACCGCGTCCTCGAAGCCCGGGACCCGGTCGCGCAGGAACCGGTGATACTCCTGCACCTGGCGCCGACCCTCCACCTCCGCCGCGGTGAGCTGGGCGGGGTCGGTGGCGTCGACGTTGGGGATCCGGGTCATGTGCACCAGGACCACACCCGGGTACGGGGTCCGGTGCCACGAGCCTTCGACCCGCGGCAGCCGGTGGGAGCCGCTGTCCGCCGCCTCGCGCATGCGGGCCCACAGCTCGGCCTTGGGCACGGCCGCGGCCCGGACGACGTCCACGTTGGCGAGCTTGAACAGCGTCGAGAGCGACTGCACGGACCCACCGTCCGACGGCGCGTCGTGCGGGACGTCCGCGAACGCGCACACGTCGGCGTCGCCCGAGGCATCGACGACGGCGTCAGCCTCGACCCATCGCTCGCCGCCCTTGTTCCACAGTCGGACGGCCGCCAGGCGACCGCCGTCCACGCGCACCCCGGTCGCCCAGGTGTGGAGCACGAGCTCGACCCCGGCCTCGCCCGCGAGTCGCTCCCAGAGCACCTTGAGCGCCTCGGCGTCGTAGGTCACCCCGGTCCCGGCCCCGTACGTGTTCGGCCGCTCGAAGGCGACCCCCGTGGCGCGCAGCGCCTCGACCACCTCCCAGCCCAGCCCGCCCACGACCCGCCGCGGCCGGTCGCCCGGGGTGTAGAAGGCGTAGAACGTGTCGAGCACGGCGGTCGACGTGCCGCCCATGAACGCCAGCCGGTCGACGAGCAGGGTGCGGGCCCCCTGGCGGGCGGCCGAGATGGCCGCGGACGACCCGGCCGAACCCGCGCCTACGACGACGACGTCGAAGCGGTTCGCCATGGCCAGCAGTGTACCGGCGGGGACCCGCAGCCTCATGTCGCCCACCCGAGGTGGATCTGCGCTCCGACGCGGCGCGTGCGCGGTGCCGGCACGGGTACTCCGGCATCCCGGCGCCGCGTCGGAACCGCTCCACTCCCAACCTTCCGGCACCGGGCGAGGCCCTTCCGTGCCATCGGGCTGGCCCGAAGGTACAGGTTGACCATGCCATCGACGCGCGGGAAGGTGGGTGGAGCCCAGCCATCGAGGCATCGGCTCATCGCCAGCCGCGAGGACGCCTTGCCGACCGTCAGGTCCGAGCCATCGCCGCACGAACGCGCCCCGCGTCTCGCGCTGCGCCGCGCGGGGGTGGCCGGATCGGTGGGTCGGCCGGGGCGCGTGGCCGCCGCCGCGGGGGTGGCCGGACCGGTGGGTCGGCTGGGGCGCGTGGCCGCCGCCACGGCGCTGGCCGCGTCCGTGCTGGTCGGCGTGGCGGCCCCGGGAGCCACGGCCGCGACGACGTGGTCCAGCAACCTGTGGGTGCCGAGCGCCTTCGTCTACCAGGATCCCTACTACACCGCCTGCACCGCGGCCTCGGTGATGACGCTGCTCAACATCATCGCCGACCGCGGCGCGGGGGGCGAGTCCTTCACCTGGACCCCGTACCGGGTCAAGAAGGACGAGACCAACCCGTCCAACCACCGTGACATGACCTCGATCCTGGACTTCGAGCGTGCGAACGACACGCTTCGCCTGGCCTCGGCCGGATCGGACGCCCATGGCTGGCGCAACGCGCTCAACTACTACGGCTGGGGCGCCGAGGTGATGGACGACCCGGGCGTCCGCGTCTACGACGATCGCGCCTACCGGACGCTCACCCGCGCGATCCGCTCCACGGTCAAGGCGATCGCCCGCTATCAGATGCCGGTGGGGATCCTGGGCTGGGCGGGTGGTCACGCGCAGATGGTGACCGGCTATGTCGTCACCGGTGCCGATCCACGGGTGTCGAACCAGTTCACGGTCCGCTACCTGTACCTGTCGGACCCGCTGCGGCAGGACCGGACGGTCAATCGCCGGATCAGCGTCGAGGCCCTGCGATCCGGACCGGTCCGGCTCCGGTTCCAGCGCTATCGAGAGATCGACAGCCCGCTGGACGACGCCCTGACGCCGGGCATCCGCCGCAGCTCCGTGACGCCGACCCGCGGTCCCTCCGAGTGGTACCACCGCTGGGTGATCGTGCGGCCCGTTCGCCACGGCCCGGCCGCGGTCCCGCCGGACCCGGATCCGTCGCCGACCCCGACGCCCCCACCGAGCCCATCGGCGTCCCCGAGTCAGGCCCCGACAGCGAAACCGACGCCTGCTACGACCCCCACACCGGCGCCTGCCACGACCCCCACACCGACGCCGACGCAACCGCCGGCCGCCACGCCCACGCCACCGCCGACGCTACCGCCGGTCGCCACGCCCACACCGACGCCGCCGCCTCCGTCCGCCTCACCGGCACCATCGAACAGCGAGACGCCTCGGGACGGTGGGTAGGCCGCGGACCCGCACCCCGGCGTCCTTCCAGGCTGACACCACTGGCGCCGCCGAACCGGCAACCGGATCCCGTCGCCGTTCGGGCGAGCCACGAGGGGACCGTCCGCCCGGGGGCCGATTCGGGGCCGTTCGGCAGGTTGAGGCCGCGCACGACCGTCGGACGCTTGTCGCATGGCTGCAACCGTCCACCCGGACGCGCGCGTCCCGGCCGCCGGCTCCGCACCTGCCGTCCGGGCGCTCGTCGTCGAGGGCGTCGTCCAGGGTGTCGGCTTCCGACCCTTCGTGTGGCGCCTGGCGACCGAGCTCGGGCTGACCGGCCGGGTTCGCAACGCGGCCGGCCGCGTCGAGATCGAGGCGCGCGGCTCGGTCGCCACGCTCGATGCCTTCGCGCGCCGCCTGCGAGCCGACGCGCCGCCACGTGCCCGCGTCGAGCGGGTGACCGCCACCGAGCTCGACCCTGGGCGGTTGCTGCCGGCCGGGTTCGAGATCGACGAGAGCGTCTCCGCGGCCGTGACCGAGCGTCTGTTCCCGCCCGACATCGCCACCTGCGACGACTGCCGGCGCGAGCTGTTCGACCCCGCCGACCGTCGCCATCGCTACCCGTTCACGAACTGCACCAACTGCGGGCCGCGGGCGACGATCATCGACCAGCTCCCGTACGACCGCGCCCAGACGACGATGCGCGCGTTTCCACTGTGCCCGGCCTGCGACGCCGAGTACCGCGACCCGGCCGACCGCCGGTTCCACGCCGAGCCCGTCGCGTGTGCCGCCTGCGGCCCGAGCCTCAGCTGGCGGCCGGCCGGCGCCCCGGCGCCGATCGCGGGCGGCGAGGACGCGCTGGCGCAGGCCGTGCGCCTGCTGCTCGACGGCGGGATCGTCGCGGTCAAGGGGCTCGGCGGCTACCACCTGGCCTGTGACGCGACCGACGACGCGGCGGTCGGCCGGTTGCGCGATCGAAAGCGCCGCTGGGCGAAGCCGTTCGCGATCATGGTCCGCGACCTCGATGCCGCGGCGGCGCTGTGCCGGATCGGGTCGCTGGAGCGCGACCTGCTGACCGGGCCTGCTCGACCGATCGTCCTGCTCGAGGCCCGCCGCGACGGCCGGCCGGCCCTCGCTCCCGCGGTCGCGGCCGGCAACCGGCGCCTGGGCGTCTTCCTGCCGTACACGCCGCTCCATCACCTGCTGCTGGCCGACGCCGGCCGCCCGATCGTGCTGACCTCCGGCAACCTCACCGACGAGCCGCTGGCGACCGACGACGACGATGCGCTCATCCGGCTGGCCGGCCTCGCGGACGGCTTCCTGGCCCACGATCGCGAGATCCGGGCGCGCTACGACGACTCGGTGACGCGCGTGGTCGCGCGCCGCGAGTCGGTCGTCCGTCGCGCTCGCGGCTATGCCCCGGAGCCGATGCCGCTGCCGATCGCGACGCCCGTGCCGCTGCTCGCGGTGGGTGCCGAGCTCAAGCACACGTTCACGCTCGCGCGCGGCAGGCGTGCCCACGTCGCCCCGCACAACGGGGACCTCGAGGACCTGGCCACCCACCGCGCGTTCACCGACGGCCTCGCCCACCTGTCACGGCTGCTCGCCCTCGAGCCCGAGGTCGCGGTCCACGACCTGCACCCCGAGTACCTGTCCACCAAGCACGCGGTCGCCGCCTTCCCCGCCGATCGCCGGATCGTTGTCCAGCATCACCACGCGCACGTCGCCTCGTGCGCCGCCGAGCACGGGATCACCGGCCCGTTCCTGGGCGTCGCCTACGACGGCCTGGGCATGGGCGACGACGGGACTCTGTGGGGCGGCGAGATCCTGCTCGCCGACCTGCGCGGCTACAGGCGGCTGGCGCGGTTCGGACGGGCGCCGCTGCCCGGCGGGGCGCTCGCGGTCAAACGCCCCTACCGCATGGCGCTGGGGTACCTGCTCGCGGCCGAAGCGTTCGACGACGACGGCGTCGTCGGATCGGCGATGACGCGCGAGCTCGTCGCGCGTGCCGGTCCGCTGATCGAGCGGCTCGATGCGCGCGAGGTCGGGATCGTCCGCCAGCAGGTGGCCAGGAACCTCAACGCGCCGATCGCCTCGTCGGCCGGTCGCCTGTTCGACGCCGCGGCCTCGTTGCTCGGCATCCGGGACGTCGCCGAGTACGAGGCACAGGCAGCCATCGACCTCGAGCTCGCTGCGGGCGATCGCCGGGCGGCACCGCTTCCGTTCGCGGTACGCCGGCGCGCCGGCCTCGCGGTCTACGATCCCCGCCCGACGCTGACGGCCCTGCTCGACGGGATGGCCCGCGGCACGCCGGTGGCCGCGCTGGCGGCGGCATTCCAGGAGACGATCGCGGAGGTCACCCGCGAGCTGCTCGCCGGGGCAAGGGCCTCCACCGGGGTTCGAACGGTGTGCCTCTCGGGCGGCGTGTTCCAGAACCGGCGCCTCGCATCGCGGCTGCTGCGCGCGCTGGCGGGCGACGGGTTCGAGGCGTTCATCAACCGGCAGGTTCCGGTCAACGACGGCGGCGTGAGCTACGGGCAGGCCGCGGTGGCCGCGGCGCGCCTCGCGTCCGGCGGGATCGCACCGATCGCACCCGCGTTCGGCATCGGGGCGGCACCGGCCGCAGGGCAGGAGGGCTGACGGCATGTGTCTGGGCATCCCGGGCAAGGTCATCGAGATCCGCGACGAGGCGGGGCTCGCGATGGGCAAGGTCGACTTCGGCGGCGTGCGCAAGGACGCGTGCCTCGCCTATCTGCCCGAGGTGGCCCTGGGCGACTACGTCATCGTCCACGTGGGCTTCGCGATCTCGAAGGTCGACGAGGACGAGGCGCTCAAGACGCTCGAGGTGCTCGAGCGCATGGGCGTCATGGAGCCCGAGCTGATGACGCTGGGCCCCGGCATGGCGGAGCCGGAGATCGTGAGCGATGACGCCCCCGGCGCGCCGTCCTTCAGCCCGATGGTGCCGTCGCCGACCATGGGAGGCCCCACGACGTGAGGTACCTCGACGAGTACCGCGACCCCGTGCTCGCCCGCAAGCTGCTGGCCGAGATCCACCGGATCACCACCCGGCCGTGGACGATGATGGAGGTCTGCGGCGGCCAGACGCACACGATCGTCAAGCAGGGGATCGACGAGGCGCTGCCCGAAGGCGTCCGGATGATCCACGGTCCCGGCTGCCCGGTGTGCGTCACGCCGCTCGAGCAGGTGGACAAGGCGCTCGCGATCGCCGCCCGCCCGGATGTCATCTTCACCAGCTACGGCGACATGCTGCGTGTGCCCGGCTCGACCACGGACCTGCTTGCCCTCAAGGCCCGCGGCGCCGACGTCCGGATCGTGTACAGCCCGCTCGACGCGCTCAAGATCGCCCTCGCGAATCCCGGCCGGCAGGTCGTGTTCTTCGCGGTCGGCTTCGAGACCACCGCGCCCGCCAACGCGATGGCCGTGGCCGAGGCCGCGCGCCGGGGGATCGACAACTTCAGCGTGCTCGTCTCGCACGTGCTGGTGCCGCCGGCCATGACCGCGCTCCTCGACTCGCCCACCAACCAGGTCCAGTCGTTCCTCGCCGCGGGCCACGTGTGCGCGATCATGGGCTGGACCGAGTACGAGCCGATCGCGGCGAAGTACCGCGTCCCGATCGTGGTCACGGGGTTCGAGCCGCTCGACCTGCTCGAAGGGATCCTGATGGCGATCCGCCAGCTCGAGGAAGGGCGCTTCGAGGTGGAGAACCAGTACACCCGGGCGGTGGTCCGCGAAGGGGTGCCGGCCGCCCAGCAGCAGGTGCTGCGCGTGTTCGAGGTGGGTCACCGCAAGTGGCGCGGCGTGGGCGAGATCCCGATGTCCGGCTACCGGCTGCGAGCCGAGTACGCTCGCTTCGACGCCGAGCGCCGGTTCGACGTGGGCGACATCGCGACCAGCGAGCACCCGGCGTGCATCGCGGGTGCGATCCTGACCGGGGAGAAGACGCCGCTCGACTGCACCGCGTACGGCACGCTGTGCTCGCCGCAGCAGCCGCTGGGCGCGCCGATGGTCAGCTCGGAGGGCACCTGCGCGGCGTTCTACGCGGCGGGTCGCGGGCTCAACGCGAGGGGCGGGTTCAGCGCCGCGCAGCCGCTCGTGCCCGTGGCGTCCTCCAGGCAGGAGGCCGCCCGATGACGACATCCGAAGAGCCCCGGACCACGATCGACGCCGCGGGCGTCGCGTGCCCGGCGCCCATCCCGGAAGACCAGCGGGTGATCCTGGGTCACGGCTCGGGCGGCCAGCTGTCCAACGCGCTGATGCGCGACGTGATCGGTCCCGCCCTGGCGGCCGCCTCGCCCGGTGGCCCGCTCAACGACGCGGCCGTGGTCGACGTTCCGGCCGGCCGGCTGGCGTTCACCACCGACTCGTTCGTCGTATCGCCGATCCGGTTCCCTGGCGGGGACATCGGCGAGCTCGCGGTCAACGGCACGCTCAACGACCTCGCCATGATGGGCGCCCGACCGCTCGCGATCAGCCTGGCCTACGTGATCGAGGAGGGGCTGCCGCTCGAGGAGCTGCGGCTGATCACGGCGTCGGCCGCAGCCGCAGCCGCGCGAGCGGGTGCCCGGATCGTCACCGGCGACACCAAGGTCGTGGGGCGCGGGGCCGCCGACCGCCTGTTCGTCAACACGTCCGGCATCGGGATCGTCCCGGACGGCGTGGCGCCGGCGGCGGACCGGGCGCGGCCGGGCGACGCGGTCATCCTGTCGGGCCCCATCGGCCTCCACGGGGTCGCGATCATGAGCGTCCGCGAGGGCCTCGAGTTCGAGGTCGAGATCGAGTCCGACACCCAGGCGCTCAACGGGCTGGTGGCCGCCATGGTCGCGGCGGAGCCCGACCTCCACGTGCTGCGCGACCCGACCCGCGGCGGGCTGTCGTCGGCGCTCAACGAGATCGCCGGCGCATCCGGCGTGGGCATGGTCCTTGACGAGCCCTCGATCCCGATCCCGGGGCCGGTGCGGGCGGCCTGCGAGCTGCTGGGCCTCGACCCGCTCCACGTGGCCAACGAGGGCAAGCTGGTCGCGATCGTGCCGGGCTCGTCGGCCGAGGCGGTCCTGGCGGCGATGCGCGCGCTCCCCGAGGGTGCCGACGCGGCCCGGATCGGCGAGGTGGTCGCCGATCATCCGGGGATGGTCACCATGCGCACCATCGTGGGCAGCGAGCGGATCGTCGACATGCTGGTCGGGGAGCAGCTGCCGCGCATCTGCTAGCCCGGCTGCCCGGCGGCCGCCACCTGGGCTCCCGCCCCACTCGCCTCCCGCCACCTGGGCTCCCGCCACTCGCCCGCCCCCTGCCTCGACCCGGCCTCCTGCCACCTGGGCTCCTCGCCCGGCTCCGCCACCCGTGGCCGCCACCTGGGCGCTCCACTCGCCCCGCGACTCCCGCCCACTGGGCTCCCGCCACTCGCCAGCCCCCTTCCTCGACGCGGCCTATGCCGGCCGGGCTGCTCGCCCGGCGAGCCACCCGTGGCGCGAGCGGGCGATCCGCTCGCGGCGCGAGCGGCCCGTCGCACGCGACCCTTGACCCACGCCACAGACCGCTCGCCGGGCGGCCGGATGACAGGCCGGTGCCACCGGTCGCTCGCCGGGCGAGCGGACAGGCCCCGAAGACGCACACAGGGCGAGCGGACAGGCCCCGAAGCGCACACAGGGCGAGCGGGCAGGCCCCGAAGGCGGCACACAGAGGGAGGCCCCTCCGGCGGAGGGGCCTCGTTGGCTTCGAAGGGTCTGGCCGGACGGCGTCCGGGCCAGCGATGGATTCAGGCGGCCTGCGTCGCGCCTTCCGGCGTCGACTCGTGCTCCGGGATGAAGCGGGTGAACGCCCAGTAGAGGACGAACGACACAACCAGCCCGAGCACCCAGCTGTAGTCGTAGAGGTAGCCACCCCACGGCAGCTGGACGTGCAGGAACCCAAGGATGCCGCCGGGCGGGAACGGGCCACCGGGTGTGCCGTCGGCATTCGGGGCCGAGTAGGCGCCGCCCAGCGCGACGAACATGCCGACCAGCAGGGCGACCACCGCCCGCCAGTTCCAGCCGCTCACGTACCGGTAGATGCCGGACGGTCGGTACAGGTCGGCCAGGTTCAGGTTCGTGCGACGGATCAGCCAGTAGTCGGCGATGAGCACGCCGGCGATGGCGCCGGTCGCGCCGCCGTAGAAGCCGAGCCAGGTGAAGATGTACACGTGCGGGTCCTGGTACAGGAGCCAGGGCTGGATGAGGATCCCGACGACGCCGGTGATGATGCTGCCGGTGCGGAACGAGATCCGCTTCGGCCAGGCATTCGAGAAGTCGTAGGACGGGCTGACCGTGTTCGCGGCGACGTTGACCGAGAGGGTCGCGACGCTCAGCGTGACCAGCGCCAGGATCACGACGAGGATCTCGAGGATGCTGCCGTTCTGGTTGAACTTGCCGACCAGGGCGACGGGATCCCAGATGTACTCGCCGTAGACGGTCTTGGTCGCCGACGTGACGAGCACCGCGATGAGCGGGAACAGCGTCATCGTGGTCGGCAGGCCGAGGGTCTGGCCGATCGCCTGGCTCCGCTGGCTCCTGCCGAACCGGGTGAAGTCGGGCATGTTGAGGGACAGCGTCGACCAGAAGGCGATCATGCCCATCAGCGACGGGAAGAAGATCAGCCAGAAGCTGCTGCCCCAGCCCAGGGTCCCGTTGTCCTGGATGAGGTCGCCGAGGCCGCCGGCCTGAGCCCACATCCAGATGAGCAGGAAGAACGCGACGACCAGGACGAACGGGGCCGCCCAGTTCTCGAACCGGCGCACGGCGTCCATGCCCCGGTAGATGATCGAGATCTGGAGGACCCAGAAGATGGCGAAGCTCAGCCACAGCGTCCAGGGCTGCGCATTGCCGAAGCCGATCTGGAGCTTGTCGGCGGTGAGCCACCACGAGTTCGCGCCAAAGATCGCGCCGACGACCGTCCACACGGCCTCGCCGCCGATCCAGGTCTGGATCCCGAACCAGCCGCAGGCGATGCCCGCACGGAGCAGCGCCGCCAGGTTGGCCCCGTAGACCCCGAACGAGGCCCTGGCGAACACCGGGTAGGGGATGCCGTACTTCGTCCCGGCGTGGCTGTTCAACAGCATCGGCACCAGCACGATGACATTCGCCAGCATGATGGTGAAGATGGCCTGGTACCAGGCCATTCCGATCGCGACCAGGCCGGCGGCGAGCCCCCAGGTCGGGATGTTGTGCGACATCCCGATCCACAGGGCCACGTAGTTGTACGTGGTCCAGGTCCGCTTCGCGATCGGGACCGGCGCCAGGTCCTCGTTGTGCAGGACCGAGGCGTCCAGGGCCGCATCGACGGCCGGATCGAGCTCCACGCGACCGTCCGGACGGACGATCTGCTCCTGCGCTACCCCTGCCATGTGCCCTCCTCCGCTTTGGGTGAGTGGCGGTGCCTCGCACCGGAAGCCTTGGCGACGCCCAGAACCGCGATCCAACGAGACCGGCCGGCCAGGCTCGGCTGGGCTGCCGGAGCCCCGGACGGGTGCAGGAACGCGGGGACGGTTCGGTGCATCAGCTGGACCCGACCATCGGGGCGCCGGCGATGGCGCAGGGCGACAGGCTCCCGAGCGGCCCCTCCGACCGGAGGTCGAGGCGGGTCGCGAACGCGGGGGTCAGCCGGTGGCGCGCGTTCACCATGGGCGGGTTCAGCGTCCTCGGGCGACTGGGCGTCGCAAGTATTGGCAGATTAGACCATCGGGGGTGGCGGCAACAGACGGGTCCGACGTCCCGAAGATTCACCGCCATTCGGGACTGTCACCGTCCCGCGCGATCGCAGCAGCGCCGCGATCGGGGAGGGCCGCGATGCCCGAAACCTTCGGGGCTTCCGGCTCATGCCGCCCGGGCTTGCGGCGGCGACGCTATGGTCCAGTTGGCGGACGACCGCTCGGTCGCCCGGGCTTTCGTGATGGAGGTTTTCGATGCCCCGTATCGTCCGTGGCGCGCTCCTGCAGGCGACCTGGACCGGCGACAAGGAGTCGATGATCCAGAAGCACGAGGGCTACGCCCACGAGGCGGCCAAGCAAGGCGCCCAGGTGATGCTGTTCCAGGAGCTGTTCTACGGCCCCTACTTCTGCCAGGTGCAGGACAAGGCCTACTACGCCTACACCGAGCGCATCCCCGACGGCCCGACCACGCAGCGGATGCAGGCCCTCGCCCGCGAGACCGGCATGGTGCTGGTGGTCCCGATGTACGAGGAGGACAGCCAGACCTCGGGCATCTACTACAACACGGCGGCCGTGATCGACGCCGACGGGACCTACCTGGGCAAGTACCGCAAGACCCACATCCCGCACGTCGCGGGGTTCTGGGAGAAGTTCTACTTCCGCCCGGGCAACCTCGGCTACCCCGTGTTCCAGACCGCGGTGGGCAAGGTCGGCGTGTACATCTGCTACGACCGCCACTTCCCCGAGGGCGCCCGGGCGCTGGGCCTCAACGGCGCCGAGCTCGTGCTCATCCCGAGTGCCACCAGCCGCGGCCTGTCCGAGTACCTGTGGCGGGTGGAGCAGGTGTCCCACGCGCTCGCCAACGGCTACTTCGTGGGCACCATCAACCGGGTGGGCACCGAGGCCGAGATCGGGCCCGACGACTTCTACGGCCAGAGCTACTTCGTCGACCCGCGGGGCCAGTTCGTGGGCGCCGTGGGCTCCCCCCACGACGAGGAGCTGATCGTGCGCGACCTCGATCTCGGCTGCGTCGAGGAGGTCCGCCAGACCTGGCAGTTCTACCGCGACCGGCGGCCCGAGATGTACGGTGACCTGATCAAGCCCTAGCCCGGGCCGCGATCCGGCTCAGACCGCGTCCCCGGCACGGTCCGCCCGTCGGCGGATCCGAGGAGGAACGATGCGCACACTGCTCAAGGGAGGCACGATCGTCAACGCGGACGCCACCACGAAGGGTGACGTCCTGGTCGACGGCGAGCAAATCGCCACGATCGGCGAGCACCTCGACGTCGCCGCCGATCGCACGATCGACGCGACCGGCAAGTGGGTGATCCCGGGCGGGATCGACCCGCACACGCACATGGAGCTGCCGTTCGGTGGCACCTTTGCGAAGGACACCTTCGAGACGGGCACCCGGGCGGCGGCGTTCGGCGGGACGACCACGATCATCGACTTCGCGGTCCAGCCGCGGGGCGGGTCGTTCCGGGACGGCCTGGCCACGTGGCACGAGAAGGCCGACGGGAAGGCCTGCATCGACTACGGGTTCCACGTGATCGTGTCCGACATGCGCGACGACCTGCTGTCCGAGATGGACGAGCTGGTCGACGAGGGCGTCACCACGTTCAAGCTGTTCACGGCCTACCCGGGCGTGTTCCTGAGCGGCGACGACGCGATCTTCAAGGCGCTCAAGCAGACCGCCGGGAATGGCGGCATGGTCCTGATGCACGCCGAGAATGGGCCCGTGATCGACGTCGTCGCGGCCGAGCTCGTCGAGCAGGGCACGACCGACCCGATCGGCCACGGGCTGGCTCGCTACTCGATCTTCGAGGGTGAAGCGACCAACCGGGTCATCCGGCTGGCGCAGGCCGCCAAGGCGCCGGTCTACTTCGTTCACATGTCGGCGAAGGAGGCGCTCAACACCCTGCGCGCTGCCCAGAACGAGGGCCTGCCGGCGTTCGCCGAGACGTGCCCCCAGTACCTGTTCCTCTCGCTCGACGATCTGGGGCACGGGTTCGAGGGCGCCAAGTTCGTCTGCTCCCCGCCGATGCGCGACCGCAGCGCCGGGCACCAGGAGGAGCTCTGGAAGGGCCTCGTCAAGGGCAACCTCTCGCTGGTCGGCACCGACCACTGCCCGTTCGACTTCCACGGACAGAAGGAGATGGGCCGGGGCGACTTCCGCAAGATCCCGAACGGGGTCCCCGGGGTCGAGGAGCGGGTGGACCTGATCCACGATGGCGGCGTGGTCGCCGGGCGGATCACGCCCAACCGGTTCGTCGAGATCACGTCGACCGCCGCGGCCAGGCTGTTCGGGCTCACCACCAAGGGTGCAGTGGCGGTCGGGTACGACGCGGACCTCGTGGTCTACGACCCCAATCGAAAGCACACGCTCAGCGCGTCGACCCATCACATGGATGTCGACTACAGCTGCTACGAGGGCCGGGTCGTCCAGGGCGGCTCGGACGTGGTGATGTCCCGCGGCAAGGTCGTCGTCGAGAACGGCGAGTGGAAGGGCAAGGCGGGAGACGGCAAGTTCGTGAAGCGGGAACGCAGCGCGTTCCTGCGCTGATCTCCGCGAGGAGCCAGGGGCCCGGGGCTGCCGCCCCGGGCCCCTCGATGTCGATCACGCGACCGGCGTCACGCGTCGTCGATCGCGCGACCGGCGTCACGCGTCGGCCGCGGCGCCGGGTCACCGGGCGGCCGCGGCGCCGGGTCACCGTGGATCGGGGTCGGATCCCCGGCCCATGGCGGGCCCACAACCCCGGGGCGGGCCCACAACCCCGGGGCGGGCCCACAACCCCAGGGCGGGCCCACAACCCAGGGCGGGCCCACAACCCAGGGCGGGCCCACAACCCGAGCCAGCGTCGCATCCGATCCTGTTTCCGGCCATCGAGTCAAAGCACGGGTAGCGGACCATCCCCGTGGCGGCCCCGGCCGCCGGCTCACGCTCGGCCTGCCCCGATCGGCTGACAGGTAGTCACGAAAGCCCCTCGGTGCCGGTTTCACCCCGGCATTCGCCCGACGCGCAGTCGTCCTTTGACTCGATGACACAAGCGGGCCCCGCCGCTGAACCGCTGGCCATTGCCCCGGCCAAACCACGGGCCCGCGCCGCGCGCCGGCCGGGGCCAGAACCACGGGCCCGCGCCGCGCGCCGGCCGGGGCCAGAACCACGGGCCCACGCCGCACCGCCGGCCGGGGCCTACGGCCCGCCGGCCGGGCCTACGCCGCACCGCCGGCTCCGGCCAAGCCACGGCCTACGCCGCACCGCCGGCCGGGCCCACGGCCCGCCGGCCGGGCTTAGCGCCGCACCGCCGGCCGGGCCTACGGCCCGCCGGCCGGGGGCTTATGCCGCTCCTCCGGCCCCGGCCAAACCACGGGCCTACGCCGCACCGCCGGCCCCGGCCAAGCCACGGGCCCGACCACCGGGCCCAGGCCCCGGACACACGCCTCACGCAGAGGCCCCGGGGCAAACGCCCCGGGGCCTCTACGCGCTCCTCCGGCCCCCTCGGGCCATGCGGTCACACCTTGGCGAGCTCCGAGGCGTAGCCCTCGGTCTCCTCGTACCCGCCCCGGTAGTCCGCCATCTCCGGTCGCCGGATCGCCGACTGGGCGACCACGCGACCGCGTCGGATGCCTCGGAAGTCCTCGAGCCGCGTCCAGCCACGCTCGGCGTTCCGGTCCAGGAACGCCGTGAGGCCGGCGGTCAGGTCGCGGATCACGTTCGGGCCGATGGCGTGGTCGAGCATCGCGGCCGTGGCGACCTGCACCGTCCCGCAGCCCAGCAGGAAGTAGTTGAGCGCATGCGCGAAGGTCGAGATGCCGCCGATGCCCGAGAACGCCTGGTCGGGGAACGCCTCCGTCATCTCGGCCATCTTGGCCAGCGAGAGCAGCAGGATCGCGGGGCCGCCCAGCCCGCCCGACGACACCAGGCCGTCGACGTTGACCTCGGGTTCGAGGGTCTCGGGATCGAACAGCGGCAGCGACGGGAAGGTGTTGGAAGAGGTGATCGCGTCCGCGCCACCCCGGAACGTCGCCTCCGCCTCCTCGACGATGTTCGCCGTCGCCGGCGTGAGCTTGACCCACACCGGGACCCTGGCGACCGCCTTGACCGCCTGCGTCGAGACCGAGCACAGCACCGGGTCCTTGCCGACGTTGGACCCCATGTCGACGCGGTCCATGTGCGGGCACGAGAAGTTGAGCTCGATGGCATCGGCGCCCGCGTCCTGAACGCCCTCGACCAGGGTCTGCCAGTTGCCCAGCTCCTTGTCGGTCCCGGAGCCGGCCATGATCGAGGCGACGAGCACCCGGTTCGGCCACGCGGCCTTGATCGACCGGATCTTCGGCAGCCACCAGTCCATGGGCTTGTCGGAGATCAGCTCCCAGTTCCAGGAGGCCATCAGCGTGGACTCGGGCCGCTTGGTCATCGACAGCCGTGAGCCGCCGTCGTCCACGCGGAGGAACTTGGTCTTGGGCCCCGCAACGTTGACCACCGGGTGGAGGCCGATCGTCTTCGTCACCACCCCGCCCCAGCCGGCCTCGAAGGCCCGCATGATGTTGCTCTCGGACTCGGTGGGCGGGGCGGATGCCAGCAGGAACGGGTTCTCGAACCGGATGCCCGTGAACTCGGTGGACAGGTCGGCCACTGGGCAAACCTCCTTGGCGCTTCGGATGCTGCCGGCGCGGATGGAAGGCCACAGGTTCCGGCCCGGATGGCCCGTCCGGCCAGTGCCGGTGGTCACGACTGTGCCGGGTAGTCCGTCCAGCCCGTCCAGCAGGCGCCCTCCGGACCTATCGCTCTGAGGCGCCACCCACGAGCATCGATGCATCGTGACGCGAGCCCCTCGGCTCGCTGTGCCGCGAGCACGCCCCCGGCGTCCCGGGCACGCTCCGCAAACAGGAGGCAACTGGTGACCACGGAGTCCCGTCCGGCGGAGGAGGCGATCCCGGCCGCCCCGCTCCCGATCCTGTCCCACTGGATCGACAACCGGCCCGTCGAGGTCCTGCCCGAGCACACCGGGCCGGTCTACAACCCCGCCACGGGCCAGGTCATCGCGCGCGTGCCGCGTGGCGGCCAGCCGGAGGTGGACCGCGCGGTCGCGTCGGCCAAGGCGGCGTTCCCGGCCTGGCGCGACACCCCGCTCATCGCGCGCAGCCAGATCTTCTTCGCCTTCCGCGAGCTCGCCTGGAAGCACCGCAGGGAGCTCGCCGAGCTCGTGACCCGCGACCACGGCAAGACCTTCCCCGACGCGCTCGCGGGTGTGACCCGCGGCATCGAGACGGTCGAGTACGCGTGCGGGCTGCCGGTCCACCTGGCCGGAATGAACACCCCCAACGTCGCGACCAACGTGGACGCCGTCACGCTGCGCCAGCCGCTCGGCGTCGTCGCCGCGATCACGCCCTTCAACTTCCCGGTGATGGTCCCGATGTGGATCCTGCCGATCGCGCTGGCGGCCGGCAACACCGTGATCCTCAAGCCCTCGTCGCACACGCCGGGCGCAACCCAGCTCCAGGCCGAGCTGTGGGCCGAGGCGGGGCTGCCCGAGGGAGTCCTCAACGTCGTGTACGGCGGGCGCGAGGCCGTGGTGGCCATCGTCGAGCACCCTGACGTCAAGGCGATCCAGTTCGTCGGCTCGACCAAGGTCGGCCGGTACGTGTATGAGGAGGGCACCCGGCGGGGCAAGCGCGTGGGCGCCTTCACCAGCGCCAAGAACACGATGGTCGTGCTGCCCGACACCGACCTCGACCTCGCGGCCGACAGCGCCGTCGCCGCGGGCTACGGCTCGGCGGGCGAGCGGTGCATGGCCCAGACGCTGCTGATCGCCGTGGGTGGCGTGGCCGACAGGCTGCGCCCGATGATCCTCGAGCGGATCGCGAACCTCAAGGTCGGCGATGGCATGGAGCCGGGTGTCGACATGGGCCCCATCTACACCCGTGAGCACCGCGAGTCGGTCATGGGCTGGATCGACCGGGGCGTCGAGGAGGGCGCCGAGCTCGTCGTCGACGGCCGGCCGTACGTCCACCCGGATCATCCCGACGGCTTCTTCCTGGGCGTATCGCTGTTCGACAACGTCACCCCCCAGATGGACATCTACAACGAGGAGATCTTCGGCCCGGTGCTGGGCATCGTCCGCGTCGACACGTACGACGAGGCGATCCGCCTCGTGAACTCGCACCAGTACGCGAACGGGACGGCGATCTTCACCACCGACGGCGGCGCCGCGCGGCGCTTCCAGCTCGAGTCCGAGGTGCCGATGGTCGGCGTCAACGTACCGATCCCGGTCCCGGCCGGCTACCTCAGCTTCAGCGGCGCCAAGGAATCGGCGCTGGGCGACCTGCCGATGCGCGGCGAGGATGGCCTTCGCTTCTTCACTCGCCAGAAGGAGGTCACGATCCGCTGGCCCGAGCCCGGCAAGCGCGGAGCGCTCAGCCTGGTGTTCCCGGGCAACGGCTGATCGACCTCCGGGCGTGCTGACCGGGGCCACGGCCCGGCCGGCGGCCTGCAGCAGGCGCGACGAGGCTCTGCCCTTCCGGGCGGGGCCTCGTGGCCGTCTCGCGCCGCATCGACGTAGCGCAGATCGCGGAGCGGATCCGGCATGCGATCGAGGGAACGTTCGTCGAGGACGGCGAAGCGCGGGTTGCGGTCACGTTCGGCCTCGGCGGCGCCACGTACAGCGACGCGGTCGAGTCCCCGGCCGACCTCGTGCTGCGCGCCGATCGCGCCCTGTACCTGGCCAGGGACGAGGGGCGCAACCGGATCGCGCTCCGCTGGCACTGGCCCGGCGCGGGGCGACGCGGGCCCCGCTGCCGGCGCGCTGCCCGGCGGTCGACACGAGCGGCCGACCGATCGGCCGCGCGCGTCGTAGAGTGGCCGACCATGAGCGTCACCTACCGCGTCCCCGGGGCCATCCTGACCGAACGTGAGCACCAGGTCCCGCTCGACCACGCCCGGCCGGACGGACCGCGGATCACGGTGTTCACCCGCGAGGTCGCGTCGCCCGACGGCACCGACCGGCCGTACCTCCTGTTCCTCCAGGGCGGCCCCGGCTTCGAGGCCACCCGGCCGACGAGCCCGCCGACGGGCTGGATGGCGCGCGCCCTGCGCGAGTTCCGGGTGCTGCTCCTCGACCAGCGCGGCACCGGTCGCTCCACGCCGGTCGGCCGATCGATCCCGGGCGGCGCTCCGGGAGCCCAGGCGGCCTACCTGGCGCACTTTCGCGCCGACTCGATCGTCCGCGACGCGGAGGCGATCCGGCGCGAGCTGGGCGTGGACCGCTGGAGCGTGCTGGGCCAGAGCTTCGGTGGGTTCACGTCGCTGACCTACCTCTCGATCGCGCCCGAAGGGCTGCGCGAGGCGTTCATCACCGGCGGGCTGTCGCCGATCGGCCGGCCCGTCGACGACATCTACGGCGCGACCTACCGGCGTCTGGCCGAGGCGAACGAGCGCTACTTCGAGCGGTACCCGGACGATCGGGCCCGCGTCGCCGGGATCCACCGCCGGCTGGACGGCGAGGATGTCCGCCTGCCGTCGGGCGACCCCCTCACGGTGCGCCGGTTCCGCCAGCTCGGCCTGTGGCTGGGCGACAGCGCGGGGTTCGAGCTCCTCCACCACGTCCTGGAGCTGCCGTTCGCCTCGGCCGCCTTCCTGCACGATGTCGAGGAGGGCGTCCGGTTCGCCCGCAATCCGCTGTATGCCACGCTCCACGAGTCGTCCTACGCGGACGGCGTGCCGACGCGCTGGTCGGCGCACCGGCTGCTGCCGGCGGAGATCGCCGCCGGCGAGGCGTTCACGGCGGAGCACGTGTTCCCGTGGATGTTCGAGGACTACGCCCTGCTGCGGCCACACCGGGAGGCGGCCGAGCTGCTGGCCGAGCACCCGTGGCCGCGCCTCTACGATGCCGATCGCCTGGCTCGCAACGAGGTCCCGGTCGCGGCCACGATCTACGTCGACGACCTGTTCGTCGAGCGCGCGTTCGCGGAGGAGACGGCGGCGGCCGTGCGCGGGCTGCGCCCGTGGATCACCAACGAGTACGTGCACAACGGGCTCCGGGCGGACGGCGAGCGCGTGCTCGGCCGGCTGATCGACCTGGTTCGCGGCCGGGCCTGAGCGTGGGCGCGTCGACCGGACCGCCGGGAACGGACGGACCCACCGCCACGAGCGGGCCGGACGTCGCGGACGGCATCGGGGTTGACGGCAGCGGGGTCGACAGCACCGGGGTCGACAGCACCGGGGTCGATGAAAGCGGGCTCGACAGCACCGGGGTCCCCGACCGGACCGACGTCGCGCTCCTGTTCGCCACCCGGATCCTGCGCATGTTCGGCTACGGGTTCCTGGCCGTGGTGCTGGTGCTGTACCTCGACGCGATCGGCCTGTCCGGCGGCGAGGTCGGGCTGCTGCTCGGCCTGACCCTGCTGGGCGACGCGGGCGTCTCGCTGTGGCTCACGACCCATGCCGACCGCCTCGGGCGCCGGCGCGTGCTCATGGCGGGAGCGGTGCTGATGGTCGCGGCCGGGCTCGCGTTCGTGGCCACGCCCGTGTTCCTGGTCCTGCTCGTGGCGGCCACGATCGGGGTGCTGAGCCCGAGCGGCAACGAGGTCGGCCCGTTCCTCGCGGTCGAGCAGGCGTCGCTCGCGCAGCTGGTCCCCGACCGCAGCCGCACGACCGTGTTCGCCTGGTACCAGCTCGCCGGATCGTTCGCAACGGCGGCCGGGACGCTCACGGGTGGGCTGGTGTCCCAGCTGGCGATCGATGGTGGCTCGGCGCCGGCCGACGCCTATCGACTCGTGATCGTGGGTTACGCGATCGTCGGGGTCGCGCTCGCGCTCCTGTTCGGGCGGGTGTCGCCGCGGATCGAGGTCCCGCTGATGGACACTGGCGCCGGTGGGATCCGGGACCGGCTGGGCCTGCACCGCTCGCGTGGCGTCGTCCTGCGCCTGGCCAGCCTGTTCGCGCTCGACGCGTTTGCCGGGGGCTTCGCCATCCAGTCGTTCATCGCGTTCTGGTTCCACCGGCGCTTCGGCGTCGACCCGGCCATGATCGGGCTGGTGCTGGCGGGCGCCAACCTGCTGGCCGGCTTCTCCGCGCTGGCCGCGGGCCGGCTGGCGGCGAGGTTCGGCCTGATCCGGACGATGGTGTTCACCCACCTGCCCTCGAACGTGCTGCTGATGCTGGTACCCCTGATGCCCACCCTGCCGCTGGCCGCCGCCGTCCTCCTCGCGCGGTTCTCGATCAGCCAGATGGACGTGCCGACCCGCCAGAGCTACACGATCGCGATCGTCGCGCCCGACGAGCGATCGGCGGCGGCGGGCGTCACCGGGATCGCGCGCTCGCTGGGCGTCGCGGCGGCGCCGCTGCTGGCGGGCCCGCTGTTCGCCACGGCGGCCCTGGCCAGCCTGCCGTTCATCGTGTCGGGCGGCCTCAAGATCGTGTACGACCTGCTGCTCTATCGCTCCTTCCAACGGCTCCCGCCACCCGAGGAGCGCGGGACCTGACCGGCCGCCCGGCCGGGACGCACGGGTCCGGAAGCCCCGGCCGCCCGTGGCCGCCCGCTCAGGTCCCCGCCGCCCGCTCAGGTCCCCGCCGCCCGCCCAGGTCCCCGCCGCCAGGTCGATCAGGCTAGGTGTCGCGTGGCCTTCGCTCGGAGAACAGGTGCCACACCAGGCGTCCGATGCCGTACCCGATCGCCACCGGGGCGAAGAACCACACGGTCGCCAGCGCGCCCGAGACGGGATCGACCGGAACCGGATCGCCCACGCCGAACGAGAGGATCAGGATCGCCGCCATCCCGATCACCGTGCCCATGAACACGATGAGCAGGCCGGTCCAGCCGCGCGACACGAGCCCGGCCACGAGACCGGCGGCGAGCAGCAGGATCGGCGAGATCACGATCGCGTTGAGCGCGCACGACGCGTTGAACCCCTGGCCCACGCAGCCCAGCATCGAGCCCCCGAACAGGGCGGCCGGGCAGGCGACGGCGACGACGATCAAGGCGATCAGGTCGCGCAGCAGGCTGTAGCGAGGGGCGTCCGGCGTCGCGCTCATGCCGTCTTCCATGATGCCCACCCGATGCCAGAGCCAAAGGTCCCGGATGACAGGGCGCCGGACCTCAGCCCTCGGCGAGCAGCGCCGCCTTGAGTTCGAGCATCTCCGCCCGCTCGGCCGCCGTCGGTTCCGGGTACGTCGGATCGATCTCCATGAGGGCCGACAGGATGGCCGCCGAGGCGGCGACCCGCATGAACCACTTGTGATCGGCCGGGATCACGCGAGTCGCGGACGATCGGGCGGATCGTCGCACCGGCGATCCCCGGGGTGCCGTCGCCCGACCCGGGTTCCTGGCGGGTCAGCGGCTGATGCTACCCCGCGCCGCCACCGGGCAGCGGGCTCCGCAGCGCGCCCGACGATACGGGCGGCGCCGAGGGCGCGGGGCTCTCGTCCCAGAGATAGGTGAACTCGGGGCCGTTGTGGCAGATCCAGCAGTTGTTGCGACCCTTCATGTCGTCGGGCAGCGGCGCATGCTTGTCCATGCCGTGGCACGAGGTGCAGGCCTGGTTGATGCCCATGTGCTCGGGTCGGAGCGGGGCCGGGCTGGCGGACGACGCCGCGTCGGGCGGCTTGTGGCAGACGAGGCAGTCGTCCTTGTGGAGGCCCGAGTGGCCGGGGGCCGTCGACACCAGGCTGCCCGTCGCATGGCACGCGGTGCAGTCGCGCCAGCCCCACAGCGGGTGGGCCATGCGCGGGATGTCGCGCGTGCCGACGGTCCCGTTCGTGGTCACGTGGCACGCGGCGCAGTCCGCGTCGGCCGACATCTGGATCCCGACCGGCGAGTTCGCCATCGGCGACAGCGGGCTCGGGCTCGTCGTCGCGGCAGGTTCCGGGGTGGGCGTCGAGCGCCCGGCGACCGGTCGCGAGAGATCGGGCACGGCCACGATCAGCAGGAACGCGGCCACCAGGCAGATGGCCGACACCAGCACCGTGACGGCGACCGGGAAGCCGTAGCGGGCGACGGCGTTCCGGATCATGCCTCGGCCTCCGGCGCCGGCGCCGCGTGGCGGAGCCAGGGCCACGGCCAGTTGATGTGCTCGTCGTCCTCGCCCAGGTCGAGATACCGCTCGGCCAGGGTATAGACGAAGGCGACGAAGGCGATGGCACCCGCGATGATCGCGATCTCGACCGGTGACGGCACGTACGACGCGAACGGGCTGGCCACGGTCCCGGCGTGCGCGGTCGCCGGGGCGATCTGGCCGGCGGCGACGAACAGGAACCGGTCGACGAACACGCCGCCCAGCGCCAGCAGGCTGGCCACCGCGGTGCCGGCCGGCGTGCGCGTCATCGGCAGCAGCACCAGGACCAGCGGCAGCGCCAGGCCGGCGACGACCCGCAGCACCCAGAACGGCAGCGCGAGCGGTCCGGTCACGAGGGCCACCGTCGCCTCGCGGAGCCACCGGTCGTCGGCCATCAGGCCCACGACCAGCTGGCGGACCAGCAGCGCCGACACGATCAGCAGGGCGATCGTGACCAGCACGCGGATCGAGGGCATGGCCAGCCGGCGCGCCCGCTCGTGATCCTGGAGGCCGAGCCGGGTCACCGCGTAGAACACGATGCCCAGCAGCGAGGTCCCGGCGAGGTACGCCGCCGCGACCATCATCAGGACGGTGAACGGGCCGTGCCACAGGGGCTTGGCGGCGAGGACGCCGAACACGGCACCCAGCGTGGACGGGGCCAGCACCGCGACGCAGGTGGCGGCGGTGCAGGCGTACTGGTGGATCTTCGGGTGGTGGGTGAACATGCTCCAGACCTCGACCAGGAGCACGACCAGGTAGGCGCCGTAGAACACGCCCATCCACCACATCGGCGAGCTGGGCGACGGGACGAGGACGGCGCCGAACACCATCCGCACCGGGTAGTGGAGGTCGAGCGCGATGATCCCGAAGGCGGTCGTGAGGCTGAGCAGGGCCAGGACGGCGTGGCGCTTCTCGAGCGGGCGGAACCGCTCGATCCCGAACACCGTGCCCAGCGACGAGGCGAGGCACAGCCCGCTGGTCATGATCGCGAAGAACACGTAGCCCACGATGAGCAGGCCCCATTCGAAGCTGGGGGTGGTGCCGAACACCTCCCAGCCGGGCGGCAGGGCGATCAGCGCTGCGACGGCGGCCACGGCCAGGACGCCCGACAGGCCCGCCAGCCACAGCCGCAGGCCCAGCGACATGCCGCGCACCTCGCGCGCCATCGCGCGCCCGGCGGCGCGCGGTCCGATCGGGACGACACGCCCTCCGAGGGTCAGGCTCAGGCCGGTCGCCTGCATCGTCAGGCCTCCTCGATGGCTGGACCGAGGTACAGCACGCGAGGCCGGGTGCCGTACTCGGGATGGAGCATCTGCGGGTTGCGCTCGCGCACGAGCGTCGCGATCTCGCTGGCGGGATCGCTGGCGTCACCGAACCGGCGGGCCCCCACGGGGCAGACCTCGACGCAGGCGGGCTTGGCGCCACGGCTGATCCGGTGGTAGCACCAGGTGCACTTGTCGGCGACGCCGGGCATGTCGTTGGGGTTGTCGCCGCCGGCGGGGGTCAGGTAGCGGGCGCCGTACGGGCAGGCCACGACGCAGTACCCGCACCCGATGCAGCGTCGCGAGTCGACCAGGATCACCCCATCCTCGGTGCGATAGGTGGCGCCGACGGGGCAGACCGCCGTGCACGGCGAGTCCTCGCACTGCATGCACAGCCGAGGCTCGAAGAACGAGGCGTCGACGGTCTTGCCAGCCGCGCCCGGGGCCGTGGATTCGGCGGGGAACCCGTACATCCCGGCTTCCGGCGAGTCGACGTACAGGGTGCCGTCGGCGGTCACCACGTGGCGCTCGACCCAGGTTCGGTTGTACTGGGCCTCCTCGGCGATGTGGTTCTCCTCCTTGCAGGCGACGACGCACAGGCCGCAGCCGATGCACGAGGCGGTGTCGACGACGAACGTCCACGCCTTGCCTGCGGGGTCGTAGGTGGGGACGATCGGGCTGGCCGCGTCGGACGAGTCGTCGAACACGGGGAACAGCCGCGAGAGACCGGCAGCTCCGGCCATCCCGCCCGCGACCATCAGCCCGAAGCCCAGGAACGCGCGACGGCTGAGCGAGGCGTCGACGATCGCCGGGGCGATGTCCTCGAGCGGGACCAGGGACCCGGGGTCGACGGCGGCCGCGGCGTCCGGGAGCGGCTCGACCGAGCGTTCGATCTCGACCGGGCGTTCGATCTCGGCCGCGACCACCGGCTCGGCTTCGGCCTCGATCACCGGCTCGGCTTCGGCGGCGACAACCGGCTCGGCTTCGGCCGCGACCACCGGCTCGCCCGACGCGGCCTCGGCCACCGGCTCGATCACCGGCTCGGCTTCGGCGGCGACAACCGGCTCGGCTTCGGCCTCGACCGATGCGGCCGCGACCACCGGCTCGGCCGACGTGGCTTCGACCGGCGCGGGGTCGCCCGACGCGGCCTCGGCCACCGGCTCGGCTTCGGCCTCGACCGGCGTGGCCTCGATGGGCAGCACGGTCTCGAGCGGGAGGGTCGGCTCGGTCATCGTGGCTCCGTCCCCGGGTCCTGGGGACCGCGGCCGGCGGCATGGCAGTCGAGGCACGCCGCGTCCTCGGCGACCACCGGGTGGCGCTGGTTGCGGGCCTTGAACCCCTCGGGACCGTGGCAGGTGAGGCAAGGCGGCAGGTTGTCGAGCGGGTGCTGCACGACCGGCGGCCGGTTGGCGATCGCCGTGTGCGGGTCATGACAGGCGAGGCACGTCGACACGTAGTGCTGCACCGGGATGATCTCGGTCTGCGTCGCTGGGCGTCCGTCGGTCTTCACGTGGCAGCGAACGCAGGTGTCGTCGGTGGGAACGGCCACGGCGACCGTGCCGCTGTCCGCCTGCTCGCCCGCGATGACGTGCGCCTGGAGCGGTCCGTGGCAGCTCTGGCACCCGATGCCGGCGTGGCTGCCGACGACGAGCCGCGTCGCCTCGCTGGGGTGGCATCGTGCGCAGGTCGTGGCGCTCGCGAAGGACACGTCGAGGGCGGCCCACGACCGGGCGTCCACGTCGCGATGGAGGCTGAAGTCGAGGTACGGGGACCAGGCCATCACCGCGCCCGCAAACAGCACCGCCGACATCGCCGCCGTGCCGCCGACGATGCTCGCAACGGCCAGCACGCGACCGCGCCGCGTTCGCGGCCGGACGCTTGCCCAGAGATCCCGCAGCCGGGCGATCGGGCTCACAACGTCGAGGGGTTGAGGATCCCGCGCCGCACCGAGTAGCGGAGGAGCTCGACCCGGTCGTGCAGGCCCAGCTTCTCCATCACGCTCGCGCGATGGGTGTGGATCGTCTGCTCCGAGAGGCGGAGCGACCTCGCGATGTCGCGGTTGGTGTGGCCCATCGCGACCAGCAGCAGCACCTCGCGCTCGCGCTCGGTCAGGCTGTCGTAGGGGTCATCGAAGGCCGCGTCGGGCGCCCGGCGGACGTACGTGTCGATCATCCGGGTGACGATCGCGGGGCTGACGTAGGTGTGGCCCGCGGCGACGCTGCGGATGGCGGCCAGCACCTCGGCCTCGGTCGCCTCGCGCGTGAGGTAGCCGTTGGCGCCGGACTTGAGGGCGATCGAGAACGGCTCTGCTGCGCGGCGACAGTCGAGCGCGATGATCCGCGCCTCCGGGCTGGCTTCGCGGATCTGCTCGAGCGTCTCGTATCCCGGGCAGCCGACACCCCCGAACGGCTCGCACTCGGTCAGCACCACGTCGGCCCGGGTGTTCCGGACCTGGGCGATCAGCTCGTCGCGGGTGTCGACCTCGGCCACCACCCGCATGTCGCGCTCGCCGGCGATCGCCGTCCGGAACGCCCTGCCGAGCATCGGAAAGTCGACGATGGCCAGCAGGACGGAGAGCGGATCTCCGTCGGGCGTCGCCGTCACCCCGGACTCGCGCATCTTGGGCACCCGCCGCCGGCCGTCAGTGCGCCTGCGGGTCGCGCGCCTGCGGGTTGCGCTGCGCCTGCGGGTCGGTATCGGCCGCGTGGTGACGGATGACCGCCGCCCAGCCGAACGGCATCAGGAGCATGAACGCGGTCACGCCGATGGCACCGATGATCGTGGCGACCGACCCGAACGCGAAGTACAGCATGTGAAGCAGCACGAACGCGGCGGCCGAGCCCACCCACACCGTGAGCGTGACCAGACCCAGCCAGGTGGCAACGCGCGCACCGCGTCCACCCCTGGATCCGTACCCGAACCAGACGACGACGCCGATGATTCCCTCGACGAGGATCACGATCGGCAACAGCAGTGCCAGATCCTCGGACAGTTGCGACAGCTGCATCTCGCGACCTCCCGCCGTGCGTGGACTCGGCGCGGCCCTGTGTTGGTATCCCGTTGGTGCGGTGTGGGTCGATCCTCCCCCGGCATCGGGATCGCGGACCAGATACCCGGAGGGGCAGCGACGGGAACCGGGGTGTCGAAATGCCCCCACCCGGACGGGCACGGGCCCCAACGCCGGTACCGTCGCGGAGCAACGCGCGTGAGGGGTCCCAGCGACGGCCGTCGGGCCCACCCCCCACGAGCGTGGGGGGTGGCGGGCTTGGTCCGAGCGTGAACGCGGCCTGGATCGACACCACACGCGGGGCTGGCCCGGGCGCGGGGCCGCCGGAAGGCGTGGCCGCCGGAACGCGTGCCCGCCGAACGCGTGGCCGCACGGGCGCTCGGTGGCGTAGCGTTCGGAAACCGGACGGGGCCGCGGCCACGGATCGCTGTCATGCGGCTTTCAGAAACCGCGAGCAGACTGGGCGGGCATCCCGCCGGGCGGCCCGGCGCACGCAGCGGACGGAGGCCAGCCCGATCGACCGACCCGTGACGACCGCCCCGCCGGCAGGGACCGGCCACGGCACGGCCGGCCCGCCATCGCCGGTCGATGCGGCGGCCGACCTGCCGAACCGGCCAACCTCCGTGACCGGGCGCCTCCGCCGGTCGATCCGCGGTGCGCGCGGCACCATGGTGTTCGGCGCCGGCGTCATCGCCGCCCTGCTCGCCATCCTCGGCTATTCGACCTTCGCGCCCGGGCCGCGTCCGCTCGACCAGGGCGACGTGAACCAGGCGATCGCCAGCGCGCTGGCGTCGGTGACGCCGGGGCCGCCGCTGTCCGAGCTCGCCTACGCGAACGTCCGGCCGTCGCTGGTGCTGATCCGCACGGGCCAGGACGTCGATCCGGGCTCGGGCTCGCTGGGCAGCGGGGTCGTCATCGACGATGCCGGCGACATCCTCACCAGCCTGCACGTGGTCGCCGGCGCGGACGCCATCGAGGTCACGTTCGCCGACGGATCGACCTCGGCTGCCTCGATCGCCAGCAGCACGCCCGACAAGGACATCGCGGTGCTCCAGGCGGCGCAGCTGCCGGGCGGCCTCCAGCCGGCCGTGCTCGGCAACCCCGGCGCGATCCGGATCGGCAGCGAGGCGTTCGTGGTCGGCAACCCGTTCGGCCTGTACGGCTCCATGAGCTCGGGGGTCGTGTCGGGCCTCGACCGCACGTTCACGCTCCCCACGACCGGCCGCCAGATCACGGGCCTCATCCAGGTCGACGCGGCGGTCAACCCCGGCAACTCGGGCGGCCCGCTCCTCGACCGCAACGGCCGGGTCATCGGGATCGTGACGGCCCTCGTCAACCCCACCAGGGAAGACGTGTTCGTCGGCATCGGGCTGGCCGTGCCGATCGACGTGGCGGGCGGCGCTGCCGGCCTGCCCCAGTACTGACCGGCGAGACGTCGGGCGAGCGCGAGATGCGGGAGGTGGTGCCGATGGACCAGGACGTGACGGGTGCCCGCGCGGCACCCATGGAGCGGGTCCTCTACGAGGTCAAGAAGGTCATCGTCGGCCAGGACCACCTGCTCGAGCGGATGGTCGTGGCCCTGCTCGCGCGCGGTCACCTGCTGGTCGAGGGCGTGCCAGGGCTGGCCAAGACGATGGCGATCAAGACGCTGGCCGCCTCGATCGGCGGCGACTTCAAGCGGATCCAGTTCACGCCCGACCTCGTGCCGGCCGACCTCATCGGCACCCGGATCTACAACCAGAAGACGGGTGAGTTCAACACCTCGCTCGGTCCCGTGTTCACCAACCTGCTGCTGGCCGACGAGATCAACCGGGCTCCGGCCAAGGTCCAGAGCGCCCTGCTCGAGGTGATGCAGGAGCACCAGGTCACGATCGGGCGCGAGACGCATCACGTCCCGGAGCCGTTCCTGGTCCTGGCGACCCAGAACCCGATCGAGACCGAGGGCACCTATGCCCTGCCCGAGGCGCAGGTCGACCGGTTCATGCTCAAGGTGCTGGTCGGCTACCCGAGCCCCACCGAGGAGTTCGTGATCGTCGAGCGCCAGACCGGTCCCGCCGAACGGGTCGCCGAGGTGCTGACCACCGACGGCCTGATCGCGCTGCAGCGAGAGGCCGACCGGGTCTACGTCGATCCGTCCCTGCTCGACTACGCGGTCCGGCTGGCGACCGCGACCCGCATGCCCCGCGCGGCCGGCATGCCCGAGATCGAGCGCTACATCACCTACGGCGCCAGCCCCCGCGCATCGATCAACCTGATCCTCACCGCGCGTGCCCTGGCCTACGTGCGTGGCCGGGACTACGCCCTCCCGCAGGACGTGTTCGACATGGCCCGCGACGTCATCCGCCACCGCCTCGTGCTCTCGTTCGAGGCCCTGTCGGACAACGTCACGAGCGACGACCTGCTGAGCACCGTCCTGGCCCGTGTCCCCGCACCCGTGGTGCCCCTGAGGGAGCCGTCCGACGGCCGTCGCGTCCGCGCCTGAGCGCATCCTCCAGCGCCTCGACTGGCAGGTCGTCCGCCGGCTGGACGGCCTGCTCCAGGGCGACTATCGGAGCCTGCTCTACGGCAACGGCGTGGATCTTGCGGACCTGCGCGAGTACCAGCCGGGCGACGACGTCCGCTACATCGACTGGAACGTCACCGCCAGGCTCGACGAGCCGTACGTCCGCGAATACCTCGAGGACCGCGACCTCACGGCGTGGTTCCTGCTCGATCTCAGCCCATCGGTCGACTTCGGCACCGTGGACGGCGAGCGCCAGAAGCGCACCGTGCTGATCGACTTCGTGGCGACCCTGGCGAGGCTGCTCACGCGCCGTGGCAACCGGGTCGGGGCGGTCGTCTACGGCAGCCGGGTCGAGCGCACGATCCCGGCGGGCGGCGGCCGACGCCAGGTCCTGCGGCTGGTCAACGACCTGCTCGCCCAGCCGGCGCTGCCGGGCGCGCCGTTCACCGACCTGTCGCCCCTGCTCGACGTCGCGCGTGCCACGATCCGGCGACGCTCGCTCGTGTTCATCATCTCCGACTTCATCAGCACGCCTGGCTGGGAGCGTCCGCTCAACCTGCTCAACCGACGGCACGAGGTGGTCGCGGTGCGGCTGCTCGATCCGCGCGAGGTGGAGCTGCCCGACGCCGGGCCGCTGATCATGGAGGACGCGGAGACCGGCGAGCAGCTCTATGTCGACACCTCGGACGGGGCGTTCCGCAAGCGGTTCGCGGAGGCGACGCGACGGCGCGAGGAGGACGTGCGGCGGGCGTTCGCGCGATCGGGCGTCGAGGCCCTGGCCCTTTCGACCGACGACGACCTGGTGCGGGCCATCATCCGCATGGCCGAGCTCCGGCGGAGGCGACGGCGATGACGCCGATCCGGTTCGTGCGGAGGCGACGGCGATGATGCCGATCCGGTTCGTGCGGAGGCGACGGCGATGACGCCGATCCGGTTCGTGCGGAGGCGACGGCGATGACGCTGATCTGGCCGCCGATGCTGCTGCTCCTGCTGCTGATCCCCGCGGGCATGTGGCTCTACCGCGAGATCGGGACCCGGCGCCGCCGCCGGGCGGGCATCCTCGGCGGCCTCGCGACCGAGCGTGCCGGCGCCGGACGACCCGTGCCGCACCGGACGCTGATCCCGGGTGCGCTGGTCGTGGTCGGGATGGCGGTCCTGCTGGTGGCCCTCGCGCGGCCCCAGGCGACGGTGGGGCTTCCGGTGCAGAAGGGCACGGTGGTGCTCGCGTTCGACGTCTCGGGCAGCATGGCCGCCACGGATCTCCAGCCGACCCGGATGGCCGCCGCCAAGGCTGCGGCGACGGACTTCGTCGACCGCCAGCCGTCGGGGATCGCGATCGGGGTCGTGGCATTCAGCGACTCGGGGCTGTCGGTCCAGGTGCCGACCACCGACCAGGCGGAGGTCCTGGCGGCGATCGACCGCCTCGCGCCGGAGCGGGGCACCTCCCTGGCCGAGGGCATCAGCGCCGCTCTGACCGCGATCCAGGTCGCCGAGTCGGGCGGCGCCACCGACTACTACACGAATCGCTCGCCGGCACCCGGTCCCACGCCGACGCCGGCGCCGGTCGCGCCCGGTAGCCACGCCTCGGCGGTGATCGTGCTGCTCACCGACGGGGAGAACAACGAGAACCCCGACCCGATCGCGGCCGCCCAGGCGGCCGCCGACGCCGGCGTGCGGATCGACACCGTGGGGATCGGCAGCGAGGGGGGCGCCGACCTCGATCTCGACGGCTTCACCGTGCACACGCAGCTCGACGCTGCCCTGCTGCAGCAGATCGCGGACATGACCACCGGCAGCTACTACGCGGCCGACACGGCGGACCAGCTGCACGCCGTGTACGAGAACCTGCAGCCACGGCTGGTCATCAGCCCGCAGCCGATCGAGCTGACCGCGGCGCTCGCGGGCCTCGGCCTGCTGTTCCTGGTCGTGGGTGCCGCGACCTCGTTCGTCTGGCTGGGGCGGCTGCCATGAGGGCGGATGCCGTGCGGGCGGCTGGCACGCGGGCGGCTGCCATGCGGGCGGATGCCGTGCGGGCGGATGCCGTGCGGGCGGATGCCGTGCGGGCGGATGCCGTGCGGGCGGATGCCGTGCGGGCGGATGCCGTGCGGGCGGATGCCGGCCCGCTCACCGGTCGGCCCGTGCGGCCGGACATCGGGGAGGAGCGACGATGATCGACATCCTTTGGCCGGCGTTCCTGGCACTCCTGGCCCTCGTTCCGCTGCTCGTCGCCGGCTACGCGTGGAGCCTGCGCCGGCGGCGGCCGTCGGGCATCCGCTATTCCAGCCTGTCCCTGCTCCACGCGGCCAGCCCCGGGACCGCGCGGATCCGCCGCCACATCCCGTTCGCGCTGTTCGCCCTGGCCATCGCCACCCTCGCCGTCGCGTTCAGCCGTCCCGTCGTGATCGCCAGCGTCCCCGTCAACCGGACGACCGTCCTGCTGTCCATCGACGTGTCGCGGAGCATGTGCTCGACCGACATCGCGCCCAGCCGTCTGCAGGCGGCCGAGGCCGCGGCGTCGTCGTTCATCGAGCACCAGGCGGCCAGCACCCAGATCGGGATCGTGGCGTTCGGGGGCTTCGCCGAGCTCGTCCAGGCACCGACGACCGATGTCCAGGCCCTGCTGGACGCGCTCCACAGCCTGGCGACCGGTCGCCGCACCGCGGTCGGCAGCGGGATCCTCGAATCGCTCGATGCCATCGCCGAGGTCGACGACGCCGTCGCGCCGACGCAGCCTGACGGCGGGACCGCGATCGGACCGGTGCCCGCCGGTGCCTACGCGCCCGACATCATCGTGGTGCTGACCGACGGCGCCAGCAACGCAGGCCCTGATCCACTGGACGCGGCCCGGCAGTCGGCCGACCGGGGCGTGCGGGTGTTCACGATCGGATTTGGGACCGCGAACGGCGGCGGCAGCGACCCGGCGTGTGCCCCCAACCTCATCGGTCGGGAGCCGCAGGGTGGGTTCGGCGGTGGGGGAGGCGGCGGCGGTGGCGGTGGTGGGTTCGGCGGCTTTGGCAACTTCCGGCGCGGGATCGACGAGGACACCCTGCGCCAGATCGCCGCGCTGACCGGTGGCAAGTACTACCCGGCCGAGAGCGCCAGCGACCTCGAGCAGGTGTTCGCGAGCCTGCCCATGTCGCTCATCACCCGCCACGAGGTGGTCGAGGCCAGCGCCGCGTTCGTCGCCCTGGCCTCGCTCCTGATCGGCGCCTCGGTGCTGCTCGGGCGGGCCTGGCGACCGCTTCCTTAGCATCACGGGCGACGCTCAGGGCGATCCCGGCAGGGCCGGCAGGGGCGACCCCGGCAGGGCCGCGGTCGACGCCCGCGGGACGATCCCAGCAGGGGCGACCCCGGCAGGGCCGCGGTCGACGCCCGCGGGACGACCCCGGCAGGGGCGACGCCGGCAGGGGCGACGCCGGCAGGGCCGCGGTCGACGGTCCCGGGCGCGAGCACCGCTGCTCGCCGTGCGGTCGACGGTCCCGGGCGCGAGCGCCGCTGCTCGCTGTGCGATCGACGGTCCCGGGCGCGAGCGTCGCTGCTCGCTGAGCGGTCGATCGGTGGCATGAACGCACGGTTGAGCCGCCCGGCGAGCGGCCCGTGGCGGGGGACGGACACGCCATGCCACAAGTCGCTCGCCCGGAGGGCAGATCGCGCGTCGGTGACACCAGTCGCTCGCCGGGCGAGCCGGCTGAGCCGGCTGGGTACCGCGGCTCGCCCTGATGGACCTGGCCCCCCGGCCGCGGATCAGATCGCGCCGCGTCGCGACCCGCGGATCGCATCGACGATCACCACCACGAGTGCCGCGCCAACCGTTGCCGTGACCACCGATCCGAGGTCGATGCCGCCCGCGACCGGATCGGTGCCGATCACGACCGTCGCGAGATAGCCCCCCACGACCGCGCCGACGATCCCGAGCACCACGTGCCCGATGACGCCAAGGCCCTCGTCCCCTCGGACGAGGAAGCCGGCCAGATACCCGGCGATGGTGCCGAGGACCAGCCACGAGAGGATGCTCATGTCGACCTCCAGGTTGCGATGCCGGGTGGCGAACCGGTGCCAGGCGGCCGGTGGTCAGATGCTCCGCGGCCGGTGGTCAGACGGTCCCGCCGACTCGGCCCACCCGGATGATCTGGAGCACGACCAGCTCGACGATCGTCCAGCCAACGACGGCCACGATCGCGGCGATGTCGAGCACCGAGCCGTTCGCGGACAGGGCATTGGTGCGCAGGATCCCTTCGAACGGAGCGACGAACAGCTGGCTCACGTCGATGATCCCGCGCACGAGGTCATTCGACTGCCGCGCATCGAGCAGGAGCAGCACAATTCGCAGGCCGATCACGAGCTGGACGAGGCCGAAAAGGAAGGTGACGATCCGGTCAAGCATCGAGATCGCCGACGGTCGGACGGTCGTCACCTCGTGCTCCACGGCGCGATCGGCGCTCCCTGCGTCGGGCTGCCCGGTCTCCGGGTCAGCTCCGCGTGACCGCGTGGTCCATCGTTCTTCGTGCAGCATCGGCGCCTCCCGGCACGGGGGCCTCTGGCCCGGGCGGTGTTCGAGCGGCTGGATCGCCGCAAACCCGGGTCCCGGCACCGTAGACGGGGTCGCGGATCGGCGATATCAACGTTCGGCCGACGGCGTTGCAGCGGGATCGCATCCGCCTCGTGGCCGCGCCCGTGGTCCGGCGTCGGGCCTCTCGCGTCGAGCCGCCCGGTCGGCCCGCCTCACGCGCGGGCAATCCGGGCTTGGACGGCGAGCCTGGACGTGTTCGGCGACGCGGAACGTCCGCTCGGATGGACAGCAGCATGAAGGCGCCACCGCTCGCCGTCGCTCGCCGATCCGCTCGCCGCCGCTCGCTTGTCGTGCGCCGTCAGCGCGGCGATCGCTCGCCGTCGCTCGCCGATCCGCTCGCCGTCGCTCGCCGATCCGGGCGCCGCCGCTCCTCTCTCGCCGTCGCCGGCGATCGTCGCCGCCGCTCGCCGATCCGGGCGCCGCCGCTCGCCGAGCGACGGACTGGTGGCATGGGCGCGGGCCTGAACCGCCGGGCGAGCGGTCCGTGGCGGATTGCCGACGCACCACGCCACGGCTCGCTCCGCCAGGGAGCAGATCGAGTCGCGGTGGCATCGGTCACCCGCCCGGCGAGCGGCCGCTCCCGGTTCACGCGGACGTTTCGGCCCGCTGCCCGGGAGGGAGCCGATACTAGCCACCTGGCAACTATCCGGTATCCTTGGCGCCGATGAGTTCTCGAGCCGCCACCGCAGACCCGGCCTCTGCCGCCGGCGGCGACCATGCCGCGGGCGAGAGGCGCGCCGACCCGTCGACCGCAGGGATCGGCGGAGCACCGGCCGATGGGGCCATCGCCGACCTCGAGCGGATCGTCATCGGGGCCGTCGGGGTCACCACCCGCGCCCTCGAGCAGGCCGCTCCCGGGGTCGACCTGACCTTCTCGCAGTGGCGGGCGTTGTTGATCCTCGGCGAGCCGGCCAACGGCATGCGGGTCGGCGAGCTGGCCGCACGTGTCGGGGTCACCCTCCCGGCGACGAGCCGGCTTCTGCGGCGCCTCGAGCGCCGCGACCTGGTGGCCCTGACGCCGGACGAGACCGACCGCCGGGCGACCCGTGCACGGCTCGCACCAAGGGGGCGCGAGGTGCGGATCGCGATCCTGGCCTTCCGCCGGGCCGCGCTCGGCGAGATCGCCGAGGAGGCCGGCGCGGCCCGACGAACGGCCTCGAGCCGGGCGATCCGGTCCCTGGCAGCGTCCTTCGAGCGCTACACCTGATGACCGAACCCCGCAAGCCGCGCGCCTGATGGCCGGCGCCCACGCGCTCCTCGACCGCCCGCTGTTCGCCATCCGGCGGCGGATCCGTGCCTCGAGCTACCTGCGCAAGTGGGTCGTGCTGGGCGCCATCATCGGCGTCATCGGCGGGCTCGGCGCGATCCTGTTCACGACCGCGCTCGATCTCGCGACGCAGGTGTTCCTGGGCGGTCTCGCGGGCTACGTGCCACCGTCGCCGGCGGGCGAGGGCGGTGCCCCGATCACCGATCCGGCACGGCCCTGGGCGATCCCCCTCGTGGTCGCGCTGGGCGGGCTGATCTCCGGGTTCATCGTCTTCCGCTGGGCCCCCGAGGCCGAGGGTCACGGGACCGACGCCGCGATCGCCGCCTTCCACCACCACCCGCGTGGGATTCGGGCACGGGTGCCGCTGATCAAGCTCGTGGCCTCGGCGGTGACCATCGGATCCGGCGGGTCGGCCGGTCGTGAGGGGCCCACCGCCCAGATCAGCGCCGGGTTCGGGTCGTTCCTGGGCCGGATCCTCGACCTCGACGCGCGCGACTCGCGGATCGCCGTGGCGGTCGGCATGGCGGCGGGTATCGGGGCCATCTTCCGGGCGCCGCTGGGCGGCGCGATCCTCGGCGCGGAGCTCCTGTACCGTGACGACGTCGAGTCGGACGCGCTCGTCCCGTCGTTCATCGGCACGATCGTCGCCTACACGATCTTCGGCGCCGCCAAGGGCTTCAGCCCGATCTTCGGGACGCAGGCGAGGTTCGGGTTCTCCGATCCGGCCGAGCTCGGCTGGTATGCGCTGATCGGGCTCGTGTGCGGGCTCGTCGGCCTCCTGTACATCACCGGCTTCTACGGCCTCACCCGCTGGTTCGGGCGCTGGCGGATCCCGCGGGCCGCCAAACCGGCCCTGGCCGGGCTCGCCGTGGGCGCCATCGGCCTCGTCGTGCCCGGCGCCCTGGGCACGGGCTATGGCTTCGTCCAGGCCGGTCTCGACCGGAACCAGCTGCTCGACCTGTCGCTGTGGGTCGTGCTCGTGCTGCCGTTCGCCAAGATCCTGGCCACGTCGCTCTCGATCGGCTCGGGCGGCTCGGGCGGCATCTTCGGTCCGGGCATGGTCGTGGGCGGCTTGCTGGGCGCCGGGATCTGGCGCCTGCTCGAGCCGGTGGCACCGGCCATCCCGCCCGAGCCGGCGCCGTTCGTGATCGTCGCGATGATGGCGCTGTTCGGGAGCGTCGCCCACGCACCGCTGGCGGTGATGCTCATGGTCGCCGAGATGACGGGCAACCTGTCGATGCTGGCACCGGCCATGGTCGCGGTCGGGCTGGCCACGTTCGTGGTGGGCAATCGCTCGATCTACCGAAGCCAGCTGGCGACGCGCGCCGACTCACCCGCGCATCGCTTCCGGTTCGCGCTGCCGCTGATGGCCGCGGTCCCGGTGGGCGATGCCGCCCGCCAGGCGCGGGTGGTCGTCCAGGCCGACGAGCTCGTGCGCGACGTGCGCGAGCGGCTGATCGCGGCCCACCTTCCGGGCGCGCCGGTCATCGCGCGTGACGGCACGGTGGCCGGCATCATCGATCGCGACGCGCTGGCCGACGCGCCGCCCGACCAGCCGATCCCGGCCAGGCTCATCGTGCGCGAGCCCATGCTCGCCGCGGATGACGGGCTCGACGACGCGCTGGGCTCGCTGTCCGACCATCACCGCGACTGGGCGCCGGTGACCAGCAACCGGCGGCTGACCGGCGTGCTCTCGGTCCAGGATGCGATCAGCGCCTATCGTTCCGCCCTCCACGGCAACGTGCGCCAGGTGCGCGGGCTGCGCGCGGACGGGGTGATCGTGGAGACGGAGATCAGCGTCGGCTCGCCGCTGGCCGGCCTCGCGGTGGCCAAGGTGCCCTGGCCGCGCGACGTGGTGCTGGTCGCGGTGGAGCGCAACGACGGCGTGCTGGTGCCGCGCGGCGACCTCGTGATCCAGCCCGCCGATCGGCTGTCGATCTTCGCCGATCCCAAGGCGCGCCCGGCGCTGGCCACGCTGCTCCACGGCGAGGTGGAGGACAGCTCGCCGGGCGACGAGTCGGACGACGATGTATGGCTCGAAGGGGACGCGCCGGACGATGCGTCAAGCGGCGCGTCGAGCGGCACCGACCCGGTCGTCGCCGAGCCCGGCTGAGGCGCCGCGCAGCGCACCAGCCCCGCTGCGGCGCCGGTGAGCGCAGAAGCCCTGCTGAGCGCTGAACGCCCACCGTTCACTGCAGCGGCCGAGCGGGTGGCTCGGCCACCTCCGCCCCTGAACCTGAACGCCAGGCGTTCGGAACCATGGCGCAAGGCCGGTAGGATGCTGCCCCAGCCGTCCGAGTGAAGGGCATGAAGCGGGCCCCGCTGGTGAGACATTGGGTTCTCTGAGGAACCAGCACCAGGAGGCCCAGCGCATGTTGTACGCCGGATTGGACCTGTCGCGCCAGAGGGTCGTCGTGCACGTGATGGACGAGACCGGCAGAACAGTCACCACGACCTGGGTGCCGCCAACAGTCGACGGCCTGCGGGAGCTTGCCGGCAGGGTCTCGCTGTACGGCCAGCCGGTCACAGGAGTCGTCGAGTCGATGACCGGCGGCCGGTTCGTCCACGACCAGCTCGAGCTCGCCGGCTGGGACGTCGAGCTCGCCGACGCGGCCAAGGCGAAGGCGCTCGCGCCGCTCGCGGCCAAGACCGACAAGATCGACGCCCGGGTGCTCGCCGAGCTTGCCCGGCGCGATCTCGTGCCCGCGGTCTGGCTGCCCGACCCGCCAGTCCGCGCCGAACGCGAGCAGGCCCGCTTCCGGCTCCATCTCGTCCGTCACCGCACGGCGTTGAAGCACCGGATCCACGCGACTGGCCTCGTTCGGGCAGCCGGTACCCGTTGCCGACCTGTTCGGAACCGCGGGCCGTGAGCTGCTCGCCCGGCCCGACATCCCCGAGCCCTGGACGACCACCCTCGGCCGGAGCCTCGAGCTGGTGGACGACCTCGATCGCCAGGTCGCTGCCTGCGAGCAGGAGCTGCGGGCCCAGGGTGCCGACCACCCGGACATCCCGCTGCTCGTGACCGTGCCCGGCATCGGCTGGGTGCTCGGGTTCACGATCGCGTCCGAGATCGGTCACATCGACCGCTTCGCGCGTCCAGCCCAGCTCGTCGGGTACACCGGGCTGTGCCCGTGACGACCCTCGAGTGAATTGGGCCGCCGCCGTTTCCCATCAACCTGCTCCTCTCCCGCAGAGGCTGATAGAGAACTGAGAAGCGCCACCATGCCGCATCATCCCCGGCCACCCTAGATGGGCTTGACCAGCGAGGCCCGCTTCGTAGAGAACGGTGGGCGTTCACCTTGCCAACCCGGTGGTCCGCAGCTTCGTGCGTCCGGTACCCGTCGCGCGTCGCGACCGGGAACGGGCTGACCCGCCGTCCGCACCGATTCCGCGAACCCCCGAGGGGATCCGCGTCGCCGCCACAACGCCTCGCCCGATCGGGGAGGTGAGGTCGGGACGAACGAGCGCAACCTCTTCGGGGTCGCACGCTGATCCGGCACATGCCTCCGGGGTAAGAGCCTATGGATGAACTCGGACAGTCGCTGAACCCCTGCTTGACAACCTCGGTGCATCGATCATAACATGATACTCGTGCGTAGCCAGTTATCCCGATCAGTAACCACGTTGAGCATGCTCGCAGTGTTCGTCGCCAGCCTCGCAGCCTGCGGCCTTGGGCGGGCGAGTGTGTGGGTGGAGAACCGATCCTCAGCCCCCGCGACGTTCTTCGTCACTGACGACAGCGATCAGCCCGCCGCGTGGTTCGTGGTCCCGGCGAACACGACGGCCCACGTGGGATCCGCCGGACTCTATGGCTCACCCGACGTGACCGTGAATGTCCTTGGCTGGCAGCACGAGGCCAACCACGTCGATGCGTGCTCACCGGGCGACTACGACGACACGCTCTACGACGTTCCAGCAGGAGCGTCCGTCAGGCTGCTCATCGACGAGACGGGTAGGCCTTCGGTTGCGCTTGCGCAGGAACCAACCGGGCTCCCAACCCTCGACGCGGTCCCGGAGGGCACGTGCCGGTGATCGTGTCGACCCTGCATCAGGTCGTTCTTCACCCGTAGGCGGGTTGGTAGCCACGTCGGGACTGCCCAGCGTACATCAGTATCAAGGGCACCAACCAGGACCAGGGCGCGACGGTCTGCTTCTTCGGCTATGCGAGCCACAGGGCGTCGCCGTGCGGCACGATCACCATTGTCAACATCGTCAGCGAGTCCTACCGTGCGGACGACGGGCAGCACCTGCGCATAACGAACCTTAGGGAGATGTCGTTGCCGGCCTCTGGCGGCGACAGTGGCGGCCCGGTCTACAGCGGCTCACTGGCGTACGGCATCAACACAGGCATCGACCTAGCGCGCTCAAGCCATCTCGTGTACAGCATGATCGCCTACGTCCAGCTCAACACCGGGACGAACGTGTGCGTCACCAGCGCCTGCTGATCGGCCTGACGGCGGCCGCCCTCGCGGCAACTGCCTGCTCGTCGCCGGAAGCGAGCCCGCAGCCGAGTCAGGCGTTGTCCGGGCCCGGGTGGGAGCTCGTAGCAGAGAGGCCAAATGGACGCTGGCCGGCCCTGCGAGTGAACCCGTTGAGCGACGCAGCCGTGTCCGTGGAGCTCGTCGTCTCGCCAGGTTGTCCTGATGGCGGCTGGGCGACCCCCACGTTCGCGGGCTTCGCCGTCAATGGGGAGGTGATCGAGGCACTCGTGTCGCGGACGCCGATCCCGCCCAGTCCAGAGCCGTGCCTGGCAAACGTCGGCGTGGAGTTCGACGTCGAGCTGGACCTTCGGACGGTTCCGGCGTCCGCGCGAACCATGATCCTAGGCGGCGAGGCCTGCCCGACAGGCGACGACATCTGCGCAGCCGTCAGCGCGCCCATGCCGGCCCCTGGGCCTGCGTCGCCAACGGGGTAGGCACCATCCAGCTGGATCCCGTCAGACCGCCCGGGCTCCCGGCTCGCTCAGCGAGCGGCGACCGGCGTCAGTGAGGCGGCGATCTCGCGGGCCCAGGCGTCGATCTCGTCCCAGTCGCGGAAGTCGCCCTCGGGCAGCGCGTCGCGTGCGGCCGGCATCAGCGCCACCAGCCGCTCGCCCAGCCCGATCAGCTTGCGATCGCGCTGGTAGGCACCGAAGAAGATCCGGTACTCGCGAGCCCCGACGAGCTGGGCGAGCTCGGGCAGCTCGCGCGGGATGGACGCGGTCTTCTGGTCGCGGCCCTGGGCATCGACTGGCTCGGTGCCCAGCGGGCCGCTGCTGAACAGCCACACCGGCATCGCCTGCAGCTCGCCATGGTGGCGCCGGGCGAACGACGCCGCCTCCCTGAGCCAGTGGAACAGGTAGGCGGCCCCGCCGATCACGCAGGCGTCGTAGCCGGCGAGATCCGGCACCGACGTGACGGGTCGCGCCTCCGCCTCGAGCCCGGCGGCCCGCAGCGTCCCGGCGATCCGCTCGGCGATCCCCACGGTCGCGCCGTGGCGGCTCGCGTAGGCAACCAGCACCTTCATCGCATCCACCTCCGATCCGTGGGGTGCATGATCGGATCGGGCGGCCCGTCGCCGACAGTGCCGCCATGCCCCGAAACGGCCGGGCCGGCGGGCCGATTTTGTCGCATCTGCGTAGGATCAATCATCGACCGATAACCGGGCCGTAACCTGCGGCTCGCATCATGGCGGGCATGGAGACGACCGCCGTAGCCACGCTCGATCGTGTCGATGTCATCCATGACCACCGGGTCGACGGCCCGGCCGACCGGCGCCGGGAGGGCGAACGCCTCGCCGGCGCCTTGCGCTCGCTGATCGCCCGGGACGACGCACCGCCGCCCCTGTGGCTGTCGCCCACGTTCAGCCACGGCGTGGAGGCCATCCGCGCGTCGCTGACCGGGATCGACACCACCGTCGTGCTCATCCGATCGGCGCGCGGCATGCTCGAACCGGTCGACGCTGCGGGTACGCCGTTCGCGGTCGTCGCCCAGCGCCTGGCGCGCGATCCGGCCGCGGTGGCGCTGGCCGTTCGTTGGCTCGAGATCGACGGCGCGACGAGCCTGCCCGCGTGGCCGGAGCTGGTGCGCCGCCGATCGATCGAGCCGCCGGACCGCGACTCGGACCCCGACGCGGCGATCTGGTTCGGCTGATCGCCCGGCCGGCCTGACCGCGCGGTGCCGGACGACGGCCTGAACGCCTCGGCCGGGGCATCGCCGGGTCACGGCTGACAGGCTGACCTGCCACCGCGCCCTGACCTCGCGGACACCCGGGCGGTCGGCGCCGCAGACAACAGGCGCGGTCGGCGCCGCGGCCGCCGGTAGCATGTCGCCCATGGACGTCATGGACGCCGTGCGGCTCGGCCTCGGGCTCGTGATCCTGGTCGCTGGCGCGGAGCTGCTCGTCCGTGGCGCCGCCCGGCTGGCCGCCGCACTCGGGATCAGCCCGCTCGTCGTCGGGCTCACGGTCGTGGCGTTCGGCACCAGCGCTCCGGAGCTCGCGGTTGGCGTGTCGTCGGCGCTCGCCGGTCAGCCGGACATCGCCCTGGGCAACGTCGTCGGCAGCAACATCGCGAACATCCTGCTCGTGCTCGGGCTTGCGGCGCTCGCCGCGCCCGTGGTGGCCGGCGTCCGCGTGGTGCGGCGCGAGGTGCCGTTCATGATCGGCGCCTCGGTCGCCCTGTGGCTGATGGCCCTCAGCGGGCACATCGACCGGTTCGAGGGCGTGATCCTGTTCACGGGGATCATCGTGTACTCGGCGATCCTCGCGCGGTCCAGCCGGCGCGAGTCGGGTCGCGTCCAGACGGAGTTCGCCGAGGCGTACGGCTCCGGCCGCGACGACGCGGCACGGACCGTGGCCGCCAACCTCGGGCTCGCCGCCGGCGGTCTGGTGCTGCTCCTCGTCGGCGCCGACTGGATCGTGGCCGGCGCGACGTCGCTCGCCGGGGCGCTGGGCATCCCCGAGATCGTGGTCGGCCTCACGATCGTGGCGGTCGGGACGTCGCTGCCGGAGATCGCGACGTCGGTCCTCGCGGGCGTCCGCGGCCAGCGCGACATCGCCGTCGGCAACGTCGTCGGCAGCTGCATCTTCAACGTCCTGATGGTGCTCGGCGCCACGGCGATCGTGTCGCCCCAGCCGCTGCTCGTCTCGCCGGACCTGCTCGCGGTCGACCTGCCGTTCATGGTGGCCGCCGCGGCGGCCTGCCTGCCGATCCTGTACACGGGGTTCGTGGTCGACCGGCGCGAGGGGGCGCTGCTGCTCGGCTTCTACGTCGCCTATCTCACGTACCTGGGCCTGGTCGCGTTCGACGCGCCCCAGGCCGGCACGTTCGGCGCGGTGCTGATCCTCGGTGCGGTGCCCGCGGCCGGCGTCCTGCTTGCCGTGAGCGCGCTGCGGAGCTGGTCGAAGCCGCGGGCGCGGCACTCGGCATACCGGACCAACGGGTGACGCCCCGGCCGGCACGTTCGGGGCCGGGTCCGTCCCGCTCCCGATCGGGCGCCAGGTTGGCGCGGGTGGTGCTCCTGATGGGCGTGTCCGGGGCTGGCAAGAGCGTCGTGGGGCGGCGGCTGGCGGCCGAGCTCGGCGCCGTGCTGGTCGATGCCGACGACCTGCACCCGCCGGCCAACATCGAGCGAATGCGGGCGGGTGTCCCGCTGCGCGAGGTTGACCGGGCACCATGGCTGCGCGAGGTGCACGACACGGTCGCCGCGGCCGTCGACGCGGGACGGCCGGTCGTGCTTGCCTGCTCGGCGCTCAAGGCGCGCTACCGGACCGCTTTGCTGGCCGGGTTCGAGGATCCGGTCGTGGTGCTGCTGCAGGCGGATCGCGCCACGCTGGACCGCCGTCTCCGTGACCGGCCCGATCACTTCATGCCGCCCGATCTGCTCGACAGCCAGCTGGAGGACCTCGAGCCGCCAGCGGACGCCATCGCGATCTCCGCGACCGGGACCGAGCGCTCGACCGTCGCGGCCGTGATCCGGGCGCTGCGCCCGGGCTGACGGATCCGCGTTCAGGTCCCGCCGCTCAGGTCCCGCCGCTCAGGTCCCGCGGATCGAGCCCGGCGAGGTGGACGCGGGGCCGGGCGCATCACCGAACGGGCCGCGATGCTCGTCGCCCTCGGTGAACGCCCCGGCACGGACGATCGCGACCACCCGCCACCGGTGCCCGGTGCCGGCTCCCGGACCCTCGACGGCGGCGGGCCGCCAGAAGGCGAGATCGGCCGGCGAGCCCGGCTCGAGCGCGTCGGCCGGGCCGAGACGGCCGGCGGCGGTGAGGACCTCGGCGAGCCCGTCGGGGTCGGCGCCCCTGGTCTCGACATCATCGAGCGCGGCCCGATCCCCGGGGAGCGTCGTGACCGCGCACCCGTCGAGATCGAGGAAGATCGAGTCCCCTCGCGAGATCTGCCGCATGTCCCGATCCGACCCGACCGCCAGGATTCGATCGCCGGCCCAGGCCAGCGCCGTCGGCAACCGATCGTCGGCGGGGCCCGACCGGCCGCGGTCGCCCGAGCTCCGTCGGGCCAGGACGGCACCCGACAGCCCGATCACGTACTCATGGGTCACACGTCATCGTAGGGTGTCGCGCTCGTCCACGCGACCCCGCCCGGGCGCGCGCGTCCGCGGCCGAGCACCCAATCCGTGCCCCGACACCCGCTCCGTGCCCCGACACCCGCTCCGTGCCCGAGCACCCGCTCCGTGCCCGGCCCGCCCGCTCCGTGCCCGGACCGCCCGTCCGCGGCCGCCGCCCATGGCATAGGATCGTCGGGTGGACGAGCAGCACCTGCGCGTCGTCATCGCCGAGGACTCCGCGCTGATCCGCGAGGGCCTGTCGCGCCTGATCACCGACTCGGGCGGGGAGGTCGTGGCCAAGGTGGGCGACGGGCCGTCGTTCGTGGCCGCGGTCCTCGCGCACCGTCCGGACGTCTCGGTCGTCGACGTGCGGATGCCACCGAGCCAGCGCGACGAGGGGCTCCGTGCCGCCATCGAGGCGCGCCGCCAGGTCCCAGGGACCCCCGTGCTCGTGCTCAGCCAGTACGTCGAGCGCCAGTACGCGACCGAGCTGCTCGCCGACCGGGCGGGTGGGGTCGGCTACCTGCTCAAGGACCGGGTCGCGGACATCCGCGAGTTCATGGACGCGCTGGGACGCGTCGCCCGGGGCGGCACCGCGCTCGACCCCGAGGTGGTGGCCCAGCTCATGGTCCCGCGCCAGGTCGACGACCGCCTCCAGTCGCTCACGCCCCGCGAGCGCGAGGTCCTGGCGGCCATGGCCGAGGGCCGGACGAACGTCGGCATCGCGACCCTGCTGAGCATCTCCGAGGGCGCGACCGAGAAGCACATCAGCAACATCTTCGGCAAGCTCGAGCTGCCCGACTCCGAGAACGACCACCGGCGCGTGCTCGCGGTCCTGACCTTCCTGGGCTCCTAGCGGGACCCGCCGGTGGGGCCGCCCGGACCCGCCGGTGAGCCCGCCCGGACCCGCCGGTGAGCTGGCCGCACCTGCCGGTGAGCTGGCCGGACCCGCCGGTCAGCCGCCCTGGCCCGGCGTCCAGCCTCCGGCACCGGGGGGCAGCCAGCCCGGCACCGCGCCATCGGGCACGGCATGGTGGGCCGGCAACGGGATCTGCGCCCGGACGGTCGTCGGTCCGCCGTGCGGGCTGTCGACGGTCAGCCGACCGTCAAGCGCCTCGACCCGGCCGGACAGGCCGGCAAGCCCGCCACCCGGCACGTCGGCGGCGCCGCCCACCCCGTCGTCCCAGACCTCGACCACGAGCCGGCCCGGATCGCTCGAGCAGCGCACCTCGCACCGGGTTGCCTGCGCATGCTTGGCGACGTTGGCGAGCGCCTCGGCGACGACGAAGTACGCCGCGCGTTCGACGGCGTCCGGGAGCCGCTCACCGCCGGCCATCGAGCTGAGCACGATCGTCGACACCGGGCTGCGTCCGGCCAGGGCGCTGAGGGCCGGCACGAGCCCCCGGTCGAGCAGGATCGCCGGGGCGATGCCGCGCACCAGGTTGCGCAGGTCGGCCAGCGTCTGTCGCGCCTGGTCCTGCGCGTCCAGCACCAGGGTGCGGGCGCTGGCGGGGTCGCGCTCGATCCGCTCGGCCGCCAGCCCGAGGTCGATCGTGAGCATGACCAGCCGCTGCTGGGCGCCGTCGTGGAGGTCCCGCTCGATCCGCCGCAGCTCGCTCGCCTCGACGTCGAGGACGGCCTTGCGACTGCCCTCGAGCGTCTCGACCCGCTGCTGGAGCCGGTGCTGCTCGTTCACGCACAGCAGGCCCTCGACGACCGCCCGATGGAGCGTGAGGAGCCCGCGCGACGCGGACGCCGCGACCATCGCGAGCAGCAGCCCGGCGGCGGCACCGATGATCGCGAGGCCGGCCGTCGCCCCCGCCGGGTCGCCGGCGGCGAACGGCAGGCTCGACGTCGCTGCCCACAGCGGGAACGAGAGCAGCGACAACGCGGCCACCCACAGCGGGATGGCGACCACGAACTCGAGCGCGGCGAGCGGCAGGGCGACGAACACGTAGACCACGTCGCGCCAGCGGTTGATGTCGAGGAACAACGCGAGCGCGAGGTCGCGCAGGCCGGTGCCGTACGGCCGGTAGGGGTGCGCGTACAGCGGGCGGGGATCCGCCCGGAGCATCCGCCGGCGCTCGATCCGCGCGACCACCCGGCTGCCCTCGATGCCCACGGCAACCAGCGCGAAGCCGATGCCCAGCACGGCCAGCGAGACGCCGGTCGAGAACAGGCCCGACAGCACGAAGACCGCGATCGCCTCGATCCAGAAGCCGACGAGGATCGCGATTGCCGCGCGCCATGCGGCCGGGTCGATCGGCGAGAGGAGGAACGTGCGGACCGCCCCCCGCGGCCGCTCTGCCACCCGGCCGCCGAGCACGGCGGTCAGGATGAGGAGCAGGCCGAGAACGAAGAGCGGTCCGCCGATCACGTGGGTTGCCGATCAGCGCTCGGGCGCGCCGCGGCGCGAGGATGCGATGACGAGCGCGACCCCCAGGGCCAGCACGAGCGCCGGGCCGAGCCCGACCGTCGCCCAGGCCGGGATGAGCGCACCGAGCAGGGCGATCGACCCGAACACGATCAGGACGACGCCGACGAGGAGCCCCGCGCGGCCGCTGCCGCGATCCTGACCCGGCGCGTCGTGACGGTGTGCCGACCAGCCGGCGGCGTGCCAGCCGCCGGGCGTCCAGCCGGTCGTCGCCGCCGCGGCGTCCGAGGTCGCCCGAGCGGAGGCTGGGCCCCAGCCCGTGGTCGGGGCGTCCGTGTCCGCCCCGGTCCCGGCCGTCGCCGGATCTGCCGGGCCGCCGACCGGGCCACCCGCCGGCGCACCGCCCGGCATCGGACCGGGAGCGGAAGCCTGGAGCGGCTCGAGCGGCATGATGAACACCAGGATCAGGTACAGCAGGATGGTGAAGCCACCAAGGAAGGCCGACAGGATCCACAGGACCCGGACGAGGGTCGGATCGACCTCGAGATACTCGGCCATCCCACCGGCGACACCGGCGAGCAGCCGGTCCTGCCGGCAGCGATACAGACGGCGGGCGTTCACTTGCAGCCTCCCTCGGGGTTGATGTCCACGCTACCAACGTTGACCGTGAGGGTCACGTTCGCGTGGTGGGTTGCGGTGTCGTAGTCGGGGCTCTGCCAGGCGTCGCCGACGCGGACCAGGCCGTTGAGCTCGGTCGAGCCCAGCACCACCTTCTGGTCGACACGGATGCCAACGCCGGCGGGCACGCACACGCCCACCTTGGCCGCGTTGGCGTCGATGGTCGCGGTCGTGTCCGTCGATCCGGCGAGCTGCACGTTGGCCGAGCCGGCATTGACGTGCAGCGTCAGCGTGTCGAGCGTGGCACCCGTGAGGTCCACGCTGGCGGTCCCCGCGTTGACGTCCAGGTCCAGGGCGCCCAGCTGCATCCCGGCGAGGTCGAACCGGCCGGAGCCGGCGTTGATCGTGCCCGACAGGTCGATCCGTGGGGCGTCGGGCAGGGTCAGGTGCCAGACGTCGCCGTTGTCGAGCGTGAACGGCGAGCGACGGCTCGTCGACCGGATCGAGAGGAGGTCGCCCGCCGCGTCGATCCGGGGCGCCGGGACGCCGGTGTCGCCCATGTCGATCTGCCAGTCGCTGCCCGACCCTGCGGCCACCACGAGGTCGCCGCAGCTCAGATCGATGGTGACCCGGGCCTGCGAGCCGAACGTGCCCTGGCGGGTCGTGTAGGCCGATGGCTCGACCACGTGGCAGCCGGGTGGCGTGACATTGGGCGCGGCGACCACCAGGCCGCCCAGCAGCAGGCCGGGCAGCGCCGCGGCGATCACCCCGCCGGCCATCCCGACCCGCGTGCGGCGCAGCACCAGGCCCAGGCCGAGCGCGATGATCACCACCGGCCACAGGGCGAGCGCGGGCGCGACGCCGTCCCCGCTGATCAGGTTGCCCTGGGCGGCGAGCAGCACGGCCCCGATGGCGACGAAGAACACCCCCCAGTACAGGAACTTCCGATTGACCATCGGATCCATGCCTCCAGGTCGATCGTCCGGCCCGCGCGGCGGGCGCACCCCAGGGCGACCTGCCCGGCTCGTGCGCCACTCCGCCCGGCCCCGTCCGGGGGCCGGCGCCGGATCGCGATCGATGGGTCAACCGTAGGCTCCCGGGCGGCTCGGAACCAGCCGGGCACCCGGCATCCTTGCGCTGGGGCTAGCCCCAGGGTGGGCGCCTCAGAGCACTCCTGGCCGAACGTCGCCAACGCACGACACACCCTCGACACCGATGCGCACGCCCGGTCGGGTGACACGGTCGACGAGGTGGCGACGACGGTGGGCGCCGCGAGCTCGACCATCCGCAGCCTCGTTGACGCCGATGGCGATCGCCTGCCCTGCGATGGCCCCGGTATGTCCGTCGCGGCGGCGCAGGAACGTCCAGGTCTCGCCGACGACGTGGTTCGTCGTCAGGAGCGCCTGGCCGGGCGACCACAGGCGGACCGCATTTCCCCATGGTTGGCATCACGCCGGAGCCGGAGCGCCACCCAGTAGGAGGTGTCGACGAACCTCACGAGCCGTAGACGACCTCGTCGACGGGCTCCGGCGCAGCATCACTGCCGCCGACCCAGTCGCGGAAGGGACGCTCGATGCTCGGTGCGCCGGAGCGAGCCGGATCCTCAGCCGGGGGCCACCGTGTCGCGGAAGGCGGGCAGCACCTCGGCCGCCAGGGTCTCCAGGATGTCCAGCCCGGCCAGCCCCGGCAGGTCGGACACGATGATGTAGTTGACGCCCGCGTCGATCAGGCGTCCGTAGGTGTCGATGACCTCCTGGGGCCCGCCCACGATCGCGTGGGTCCGGTACGCGTCGAGCGTCTGGTCGCGCCGGTAGCGTCGCGTCCGCTCGTCCGGGTCGTCGCCCGGGAGCAGCAGCGTGGTCTCCACGTTGCTGGACCGGATGATCTCGTCGGGGTCGCGGCCGATCGCCTCGCAGTGGCGGCGGATGACGTCGAACTTGTGCCGGTACCAGGCAAGGTCGTCGAGGTGTCCGCCGAAGTTGGTGGCGTCGCCGTATCGGGCGGCCAGCCGCAGCGTCACCTTCTCGCCGGAGCCGCCGACCCATACCGGCGGGTGCGGGCGCTGCACGCCCTTGGGCTCGTTGATCGCGCCGTGGAGTCGGTAGAAGTCGCCCTCGAACCAGGCGTACGGTTCGGCCCACAGGGCGTGGATCACCTGCAGCGCCTCGTCCAGCATCCGCAGGCGTTCGCCGACGGGCGGGTAGTTGTAGCCGTAGGCGTCGTACTCGTGGTCGTACCAGCCCGCCCCGATGCCGAAGTCGAGCCGGCCGTGGCTGAGCACGTCGACCGTCGACGCCATCTTGGCCAGCAGCGCCGGGTTGCGGTAGCTGTTGCAGGTGACCATCTGGCCGATCCGGATCCGGCTGGTGTCCCGCGCGAGGGCCGCCGTGCTGGTCCAGGCCTCGAACGTGGTCTCGAGGACGGGCCGGAAATAGGTGTGGAAGTGGTCGAACAGCCAGATCGAGTCGAAGCCGAGCCGTTCGGCGGCCCGGGCCACGCGGGTCATGGTCTCGTACTGCTCCACCGGGTCGTCGATGTCGACGAGGTCGAGGATCCAGCCCTGCGGGACGAACAGACCGAAGCGGACTCGCTGCATTCGTGCCTCCTGGTCGGTCCGGGTCAGCCGTCGTCCGCCGGCTGCCCGGCGAGCATCCAGTCGCTGCCACTCGCGCCGTCGCGGACCTCCACCCCCGATGCGGCCAGCCGGTCCCGGATGAGGTCGGCCGTCGCCCAGTCGCGGTCGGCTCGCGCCCGCGCGCGCAGCTCGAGCAGCAGGGCCACGAACGGCGCGACGGTCGGGCGGGGATCCGCGCCACCCAGGGTCGCCCGGTCGCCGAGGCGCACGATCAGCGAGCGGAACGTGGCATCGGCGTTGTCGAGGTCGGGGCTGTCCTCGCCGGCGCGGATCCGCCCCGTGACCGCCGCGTCGAGCTCGAGCAGCGCCGCGACCGCGGCACCGACGTCGCCCCCGTCGAGGGCCGCGATGAAGGCACCCTCCTGCTCCGCCATCGTCGCGCGCAGCGAGGCCCCGGGCCGCGGCGGCCGTACCGCCACCCTGACCCGGTCAGCCTCGTCCGGCGACCCGCCCGGGCCGGGACCACCACCCTCGCCAGCCGTCGCCAGCATCCCGGCGACCTCGCCCAGGGTGGCGATCGGCAGCGCCGTGCCGCTCTCGAAGAACCGGCTCCGACCGGCGACCCGCACGGTCACGCCACCGAGGCCCTCGATCGATGCCGTGCCCTGCTCGAGATCCATCACCAGCGCCGTGTGGCCGTCGACGCCGAGGATGAACGCCCCGTCGGGCAGGGCGGCCTCGAGGACGCGCAGCCGCCGCTCGCCCAGGTAGCAGAAGCGCGTGTCATGGTTGCCGCCTTCCGCGTTGTCGTAGTGCGGGACGACGGCGGCGCGCAGCCCGGTCGCGGCGGTCAGGAGGTCCAGCCCGTCGAGCCAGTGCGGGTCCTCGCCCACCTTGTAGATCTCGTACACGGGGATCGTGACCAGCCCCAGCGTCAGCGCGGCCGCGCTGGCCATCGTCACGACCCCGCCGTCCGCGAGCTTCGCCGCCAGCGCGTCCGGGACCGGCCCGCCAAGCCAGTGGCGAAGGGCATAGCTCGGGCTGCCCGGCCCGGCCATCACGTAGCGCGCCTCGCGCAGCCTCGCGACGGCCGTCGCCTGGGTGACCGCGTCGACGTCGCGGGTGCGGAGGGACGCCACGGCGATCCGGCGCCCGACGCTGGTGGCGAAGAAGTCGACCGTTCGTGCGCTGAGGTCGTCGGCGTTCTCCTGGAACCCGTAGGGCGTGTCCAGGATGGCGCCCGCCACGGGCGCATCGCCGAACCGATCGAACAGCGCCCGGTGGACCCGGGCCATGGTGGGCGCCGTCTCCCCCGAGCCCATGATCGCGAGCACGCGCGGACCGGTCATGGGCACGCCTCGGGCGGGTTGGGCGGGTTGCGTCGGCGGATCGTCACCCGAAGAACCCTTCGACGCAGGCGCCGTGCATCGCACCCGCCAGCTCGTCCGGATGCTGGGCCTGGATGTCGTGGTCTCCGTGGAACCAGGTCACCCGGCTGCGAGGGATCGCGGAAGCCGCCGCCGCGACGTCGTCGCGCTTGCGAGCCGCCCATTCGTGACCGCCGGAATCGGCCGGCGCCAGCAGCACGGGCACCGCAAGGCGGCCGAACAGCGCCGAGGGGTGGTGCTCCCACAGGCCGCGCAGCACGGCGATGTGGCGGTCGAACGTGAGCCATGGGGCGATCGTGCCGTCCGGTCGCCGCTCGAAGTTGGCGAGCGTGCCCTGGATGCCGGTCTCCGGCCAGTCGGGGTGGGCGGACCGGATGTGGGCTTCGATCTCGGACAGCGGTCGCCCCGCGAGCCGCGGTGGCGCGAGCGCGGCACGGCACGTCTCCCAGTCGGGAAACGACCGGCTGGGCTCGAGCCATCCCCCGTCGACGCACACGATCCCGCGCACCAGCGCGGGGCGTGTCGCAGCCAGCTCCACGGCCACGTTGCCACCCCACGATTGGCCGGCCACGATCGGGCGGTCGAGGTCCAGGCGTTCGATCAGCGTCGCGACGTCGGAGGCCACGGTCGGCACGTCGTACGGGCCGTCCGGCTTCGACGAGCGCCCGTGCCCCCGGAGATCGACGGCAACGACGAGATGCCCGAGCGCGGTCAGCGCCGCGGCGACGCCGTCCCACAACCGGGCGTTCGACGCCAGGCCGTGCACCAGCACGAAGGCCGGCACGCCGTTCCCGCCCGACGGCGGCCAGGTATCGGCGGCGAGCTCGACCCCATCGGCCACCGCGATCCGCTGCGTGCGCACCACGCGATGGTACCGGCCCCCGCCGAACCGGCCCGAGCGGGGGGCTGCGTGGGCTCGCCAGTTGTCTCGGGGCTGCGTGGGCTCGCCGGGCGCCTCGGGGCCTGCCGGGCGGCCGACATGCGTCGCGTCGACCGGCACGGCCCGCCCGCGCACGGGCGGCCGGGGCCTCCCCGACGGCTGGCGAGAGGCGCCCTTCGGCCCGGCCGGTGGGGGCGGTTCGGCCGTTCGGCGAATGGGTTGATGCCACCCACAATGGCCGCACAGCGTCCGAACACGTCGCCACCAGCCGGCGACCGACCGAGGTCCATGGACCATGACCGTCGACGCGTCGGTCGGGCGCGAGCCCGACCTGCTTTCCCCGTTGCCGCCGCTGACCGCGGATGCGGCCCGAACCGAGGCCGAGCGGTGCCTCTACTGCTTCGACGCGCCGTGCACACGCGCCTGTCCGACGGGCATCGACGTGCCGTCGTTCATCCGCAAGATCGCCACGGGCAACCTCGAGGGCAGCGCCCGTACGATCCTGGCCGCCAACCCGCTGGGTGCGACGTGCGGCACGGCCTGTCCGGTCGAGCGCCTGTGCGAGGGCGCCTGCGTGCGGACCGCCCTCGACCGCCCGATCGCCATCGGACGGCTGCAGCGCCACGCGGTCGAGACGTACGCGGCAACCGGCGCGGCGTTCTTCGCGCCAACCGAGGAGGCTCCGGTCAGTGCCGCGATCGTGGGCGCCGGTCCCGCGGGTCTCGCCTGTGCCGCCGAGCTGCGTCGGGCCGGGGTCGCGGTCACGCTGTACGACTCCGGGGAGCGAGCCGGCGGGCTCGGTGATCATGGCATCGTGCCCTGGCGCCTGCCGCGGACGGTGGTCGCGACGGACGTGGAGCAGGTCGAGCGCGCGGGCGCGCGGTTCGCCCTGGGCGCCATGGTCGGACGGAACGTGGACCCGGCCACGCTGCTCGCCGGCAGCGATGCGGTGGTGGTCGCCGTCGGGTTGGGCCGCGGCAAGCGGCTGGGCCTGCCCGGCGAGGAGCTCGACGGCGTCGTCGACGCGCTCGACGTCATCCGCCAGGCGATCGACGGGGCGGCCGACGGGCCGCGCGTCGGGCGGCGGGTCGGCGTGATCGGTGGTGGCAGCACGGCGTTCGACGCGGCCGCCGCGGCCGTGCGCCTGGGCGCCGAGGAGGTGACCCTGTTCTATCGGCGCAGCGCCGTCGAGTGCCCCGCCTATCCGCACGCGATCGAGCTCGCCCGCTCGCTCGGCGTGGCCGTGCGCTGGCTGACGGCGCCGGTCGAGATCCGGGGGGACGCCGGCCACGTGGCCGGTGCCGCCTTCGAGGCGATGACGCTCGGTGAGCCGGACGCCTCCGGGCGGCGGCGCCCGCTGCCGGTGGACGGGTCCCATCTCGAGGTGATGCTCGACACGCTGATCCGCGCCGTTGGCCAGGAGGGCCCGTCGGGCCTGCGCGTGCTGCTCGATTCGTTCGGGATCCCCGTCCGCGACGGGATGGTCGTGGCCGATGCCGCAACGGGCCGGACGGCCAACCCGAAGGTGTGGGCGATCGGCGACGTCGTCAACGGCGGCCGTGAGGTCGTCGACGCCGTCCAGGCGGGCAAGGTCGCCGCGCGTTCCATCATCGAGGCCCTGGGGCTGGGTGGCCCGCGCATCGTCGCCGTCCGACCCACCGATGCCACCGTGCCCGGCGTGGACCTGTACACGGAGATGGCCGGCATCCGCAGCCCCAACCCGTTCTGGCTGGCCAGCTGCCCCATCACCAACACCGGCGAGATGGTCGCCCGCGCGTTCGACGCGGGCTGGGGCGGCGTGGTCTGGAAGACGATCGGCGAACCGATCCGCAACGTGACCGCGCGCCTCGGCTCGCTCGACGTCGACGGCCGCCGGATGGTGGGCCTGTCCAACATCGAGCTCATCAGCGATCGCCCCACCGAGGTCAACCTGGCCGAGATCGCCGACGTCAAACGACGCTATCCCAACCAGGCCGTGGTCGTGTCGCTCATGGTCGAGTCGAAGCCCGAGGCCTGGCACGAGATCGTGCGCCGGGTCAACGACACCGGCGCGGACGGGGTCGAGCTCAACTTCGGCTGCCCGCACGGGATGAGCGAGCGGGGCATGGGCGCAGCGGTGGGCCAGGTGCCCGACTACGTCCGGATGATCACCGAGTGGGTCATGCAGGCGGCCCGGGTGCCGGTGCTGGTCAAGCTCACGCCCAACGTGACCGACATCCGGCCGCCGGCCAGGGCGGCCCGCGCCGGCGGGGCCGACGGGGTCGCGCTGATCAACACCGTCAGCTCGCTGATCGGCGTCAACCTCGAGAGCTGGGCACCGGTGCCCGACGTTCGCGGCAAGGGCAGCCACGGCGGGTACTCCGGACCGGCCGTGAAGCCCATCGCGCTCCACATGGTGTCCGCGGTGGCCTCGGATCCCGAGGTCGGGATCCCCGTCTCGGGCATCGGCGGGATCGCCGACTGGCGCGACGCGGTGGAATTCCTGCTGCTGGGCGCCTCGACGGTCCAGGTCGGGACCAGCGTGATGCACCTGGGCTTCCGGATCATCGACGACCTGGTCGACGGGCTGTCGACCTACCTGCGTGCGAAGGGCCTCCACAGCCCGGCGCAGCTGGTGGGCAGGGCGCTGCCGGCGATCGGCGACTGGGGCGGGCTGGACCAGGAGTTCCGGCTGCTCGCCCGCATCGACGAGGGAACCTGTGTGCGCTGCAACCTGTGCTACGCGGCCTGCAACGACGGCGCCCACCAGGCGATCCGGCGCGAGGGCAGCAACGGCACCTCTCGGCTGACGGTCGACGCCGACCACTGCGTGGGCTGCCGGCTGTGCGAGTACGCGTGCCCGGTCGAGGGCTGCATCACGTTCGAACCACTGGAGGGTGCGGCCGCGATCCACTGACGGCGGGCGACCGAGGGCGACCGAGATCCCCGGACCGCTCGCCGGGAGGCCGCGTTCAGGCCGGGGGCTGCTGCGCCGCGGCCCGCGCCTCGCGGAGGGCGGCCTCGACGCCACCGGTCCATGGCTGGCCGTGGCCGGGCAGCAGCCAGCGCGCCTCGAGGCCGTCGAGCGCGGCCAGTGAGGCCAGGGCGGTCGCGGGGTCGATGGTGAACGGAGCCAGCCGCGGGCCGTCGATGCCGGTCAGGACGTTGTGGGTCGTCAGCCCGTCGCCCACGAACAGCGCATCGACCTTGGGCACGTGGATGGCCGCGCTCCCGGGTGTGTGGCCCGGCAGTGGGATGAACCGGGGCGAGCCCGGCACGTCGAGCGTGGCACCGTCGTCGCCCAGCGAGCGGAGCTCGGTGACGGGCGCCGTGCGGAGCCCGCCCTTGCGCAGGCCGAACCACAGGAACGAGGCCAGCGAGCCGACCCTGACCGGCCCCCAGCCGCTGCTCGGCTTGCGGACCAGGCCGCGGGCCCGGTCCGCGTCCCGGGCGTGGACGTAGACCGGGATGCCGCGCTCCCGGCGCAGCCGCTCGGCATAGCCCACGTGATCGGTGTCGCCGTGGGTCAGCACGAGGGCACGCACGTCGTCGAGCGAGCGGCCCATGGCGGCGAGCTCGGCCACGAGATCGCCGTACTGCCCGCCCATGCCCGCGTCGACGACCGTGACCTCACCGCCGTCCTCGACCAGGTAGCTGTTGACGAGGCCATTGCCCACGCGATGGAGAGAGGGGGAGAGACGCATGTCGGGGGTCCTTCGAGTGGTGGAGGGAAGAGCCTAGCGGCCGCGGCCGGTCGCCGCCGCGAGAGCACGGGCGGTGTCGCCACCCCGGACGAGGAGGAAGGCCGTGTTGGCGACGACCAGCAGCGCGAACCCGGCGGCGACCGCGGGCCGGCCTGCAAGGCCGAGCGCGACGGCCGCGACCAGCAGGAGCGCGGATCCGATCACGATCCGGTGGGCCGGGGCGACGCCGTTGGTCGCCTTGGGGGCAACGACCAACGCCCAGACCGCGATCAGCCCGAGCGGTGCGCCCAGGCCGAGGGCGGCCTGGGTCAGCGGCTCGGACGAGGCGTTCACGCCCCAGTAGCCCAGCGCCGCCACACCGGCGAGCTCGAGCAGGAACCGGAGACCGAGATTGAGGATGGTCATGACGTGCACCCGTGCTGTAGGATCCGTGTCTAACGGCTACTTGTCGTAGCCATGATGGCTACTATAGATAGCCAGATAGCTAGTGTCAATAGCCATCGGTGAGGAGGCCATGCCCACCCCAGCGCGCACGTCGCTCGACGCCATCGTTGCCGCCGGTGGCGAGATCCTCGAGGCCGAGGGCCTCGCCGGCCTCACGATGCACCGGGTCGCCGAAGCCGTGGGCGTGAGACCGCCCTCGCTCTACAAGCGCGTCAGCAACCGGGCCGCGCTGGTGCGGCTGATCGCGGAGGCCAGGTTCGACGAGCTGGGGCAGGCCCTCGAGCAGGCCGCCACGAGCGGCGACCCGCGGACCGACCTGCGCGCGATCGCCGTCGCCTTCCGGCGCTTCGCCCACCAGCGGCCGCAGGCGTACGGCCTGCTGTTCGCATCCCTGCCGGATGACTGGCGGCCCGACCCGGCGGTCTATCGCCGGTCGCTCGACGTCCTCCTGCGGGTGGTGGGGGAGGCGACCGGTCCCGAGCGCCGGCTCGAGGCGGCGAGGACGATCACGGCCTGGGCGCACGGGTTCGTGAGCATGGAGCTGGCCGGCGCCTTCCGCCTGGGTGGCGATGTGGACGAGGCGTTCGCGTTCGGGATCGACCGCTGGGTGACGGCGATCAGCGGACCGGGCTGACGGCGATCAGCGGACCGGGCTGACGGCGATCAGCGGACCGGGCTGACGGGCCGCTCGTCGGCGACCGTGGCCGGCCGCGTGCCCGGGCCGGACGCGGCGACCCGGCGCCGGCGCTCGCGCTTGGCGGCCGCCATCCCGCGATCGGCCAGCCGGAGGGCATCGTCGAGCTCGTCGACGTCGCGCAGGATCCGGTACCCGACCGTGGCCGACACGCGCAGCGTGCCGACCTCGTGCTCGATCGGCTCCTCGACCACCTCGGTCACCCTGGCCACGATCGAGGCGGCGTCGGCTTCGCTCTCGACCCCGGCAGCCAGCAGGACGAACTCGTCGCCGTGGAGGTGGGCCAGGAAGTCGTCGCGGCGCCGGATCCCCATCAGGCGGCGGCCGACCATCTTGAGCACGTCGTCGCCCACCCCGTGGTCGTAGTTGTCGTTGACCGCCTTGAACCCGTCGAGGTCGATGTAGAACACGCAGGCGCCCGACCGGCCCGATCGCCGCAGGTCCGCGGCGTGCTCGGTGAGCGACAGGCGATTGGGCAGCAGCGTCAGCTGGTTGTGGCGGAGCAGCCAGCCCGCCCGGCCGCGATCCACCGATGCGGCCGCGGCCGCATCCGCGATGACGAGCCCGGCCGGGCTCCACCACGCGATCTGCAGGTAGGCGGCGGCGAAGATCCAGGCGAGGGTGCACTCGGCCGTCATCATGATCGCGATCGTGCTCCACGGGACGCCGACCGCCTCGGACGGGCGCCGTCCCGTCCGCGCCCAGACGGTGAGCACGGCGAGCGCGAGGTTGAGGGAGCAGAAGACCGCGGCGCCCGCCATCACCTCGACGAAGTCCGCGGCCTGCGACGAGCCCCCCACGACCTCGCGGAGCCAGAAGGTCAGGATGCCGCCTGCCGCAGCCGGGATCGCCAGCAGGGCCCGGTTGGCGAGCATGCCGTACCAGGGGATCTCGCCGCGGAGCTCGCGCAGCTCGAGGCTGCCGAGCATCGCCACCCAGACCCCGGCCGCGGGCCCGCCCAGGGCGAAGGCGGCGACCGCCGGCGCCACGCCGAACACGATCGGCGTCCGGCCCTCGTCGGCTGTGCCGCGCGACGACGTGGCCAGCCCGACCAGGATCCAGAGCGCGATCCCGGCCAGCCGCGGATCGACCACGGGAACATCGAGCGGGACGGCGATGTCGGGAGAGACCGGGAACAGGGCCATCGTGGCCGCGACCACCGCGACGCCGACCGCGAGGTACGTCCAGACGACGAGCGCGACCCTTCCCTCGGGCAGGGGGATGCCGGCCAGCCGGCGCGTGATGCCGGCGCGCACGTTGGCCACGTGGCGCTCGGCAACCCGGCCGGTCATGGGACCGCCCGGTGGGCTCGCGCCTGATCGACGACCATCGATTCCTCGGTTCGCCCGGCACGCCGTTGCTGGCTCCCGGGTTGCACCCCGATCGTCGCCGACCTGCCCGGCGATCGGCCATGGGCCAGTAGTCACCCCGGTGGCGCGTGGCACCGTTGCGGCGAATCACGCGAACCGGTTGGACGGGAACGCGGATACTGTGAGCGGCGCGGCCGGATGGCCGTGCGCCGCGGCTCGCCCGCCGGGTGGGGAGGAGCGCCATGGACCCGATTCGTCCGCTTCCCAGGGAGCTCGAGCGCCTGGGTCCGCTCGCGTTCGACCTGCGGCTGGCCGGGAGCAAGACGATGGCGCGCGTCTGGCGCCGGCTCGATCCGGAGGCGTGGGACCGCACCAACAACCCGCACATCGTGCTGCTGCACGCGCATCGCGAACGGCTGGAGGAGGCCGCGTCCGACCCGGCGCTGCTCGCGGAGCTCGACCGATGGTTCGATCGCCGTGCGGCCATCGACGCCTCCGCGGGCTGGTTCGGCACGCAGGAGGGCGCGGCGGACCTGACCGGCATCGCCTACTTCAGCATGGAGTTCGGCCTCAGCGAGGCGCTGCCGATCTACTCCGGGGGCCTGGGCATGCTGGCCGGCGATCATCTCAAGAGCGCCAACGATCAGGGCGTCCCGGTCATCGGCATCGGCCTGCTCTACCAGCAGGGCTACTTCCGCCAGGTGCTGGGCACGGATGGCACGCAGCTCGAGGCCTTCCCGTTCAACGACCCGGGATCGCTCCCGGTGCAGCCCGTGCTCGACGCCGACGGCCGCTGGCCCCGCATCCGGCTCGAGCTGCCGGGACGGACCCTCCTGCTCCGCGTTTGGCAGGCGAGGGTCGGGCGGGTGTGCCTGTACCTGCTCGACAGCAACCACCCGCTCAACAGCCCGTGGGACCGCGGCATCACGGCGGACCTGTACGCGTCGGGGCGAGAGAAGCGGCTGCTCCAGGAGCTGGTGCTCGGCGTGGGCGGCTATCGGCTCCTCGAGAAGCTGGGCATCGAGGCCCAGGTGTGCCATCTCAACGAGGGTCACGCGGCGTTCGCGGTGGTCGCCCGCGCAACCGCCTTTGCGGTCGAGCACGGCGTCCCGTTCCACACCGGTCTGCGGGCGACGCGCGCCGGCAACGTGTTCACGACCCACACCCCGGTGGAGGCCGCGTTCGACCGGTTCGAGCCCGATCTCGTCCTGGCCTACGCGGCACCCCTGATCGAGGAGGCGGGGCTGGACCCGGAGGCCTTCCTGGCCCTCGGACGACGGAACCCCGGCGATCCCTCGGAGCCGTTCAACATGGCCTGGCTCGCGCTGCACGGCAGCCAGTTCGTGAACGGCGTCGCGCGGCTGCACGGCGCCGTCAGCCGCCAGCTGTTCGCCGGCCTGTTCCCCGGGCGGCCGGTGAGCGAGGTGCCGGTGGGTCACGTGACCAACGGCGTCCACGTGCCCACGTGGCATTCCGAGGCGGCTGCCCGCCTGTGGTCCCAGGCCTACGGCGAGCGCCGGGCGTGGCTGGGTGACATCGACGGCGCGGCGGCCCGGATCGCGAAGATCCCGGCCGAGCGGGTGTGGGTGCATCGTGCGCATGCGCGGGCCGCGCTGGTGGACGACGTTCGCGAGCGGCGTGCGCGGCAGGTCCGCGCGCGCGGCGAGGGGCCGGCAGCCGTCGCGCGAGCCGCCCGCCTGCTCGATCCGAACGCGCTGACGATCGGCTTCGCCCGGCGCTTCGCGGGCTACAAGCGTCCATGGCTGCTGCTCCGCGACGTGGATCGCCTGGTCCGCCTGCTCCAGGACCCCGAGCGCCCGGTGCAGCTGCTGGTGGCGGGGAAGGCCCATCCGGATGACACCGGCGCCAAGGGGATGGTCCGCGACTTCGCCCGGTTCGCCTGGCGTGAGGACGTTCGCGACCGGGTGGTGTTCCTCGAGGACTACGACATGGTCGTCGCCCAGCACCTGGTCGCCGGCGTCGATGTCTGGATCAACAATCCCCGGCGACCCTACGAGGCCTGCGGGACCAGCGGCATGAAGGTCCTCGTCAACGGCGGCCTCAACGCCTCGACCCTCGATGGCTGGTGGGACGAGGCGTTCGAGCCGGACCTCGGCTGGGCCATCGGAGACCGCGACGACCACGACGGGGCACGTGACGACCACGATGCCACCGCGCTGTACGAGCTGCTCGAGCAGCAGATCGTGCCCGAGTTCTACGACCGCGACGAGCTGGGGATCCCGCGCCGATGGGTGGAGCGCATCCAGGCCAGCATGGCCCGGCTGACGCCGGCGTTCTCGAGCGATCGCATGATCCGCGAGTACGTGCTGTCGGCGTACCTTCCGGCCGCGCGCTCGCTCGCGGCGCGGGTCGCGGAGGATGGGCGGCTGGCCGGCGAGCTCGAGGCATGGGCCACCTCGCTCCGCGACGGCTGGGATTCGATCCGGTTCGGCCGGCTGCACGCGGAGCCCGTTTCGGATGGCTGGACCCTGCGCCTCGAGGTCTACCTCGGCGACGTTCCGAAGACGGCGGTCCGCGTCGAGGCGTATGCGGAGGACGGCGACGGCGACCGCGCGGGCGCCGGTGCGACGCCCGTCGTGATCCCGATGAGCGAGGAGCGGGCGATCGTGGGCGCCGTCAACGGCCACGTGTTCGCTGCCCGGCTGCCGGGGGTCCGGCCGCTCGATCACTACACGCCCCGGGTCGTGCCCTGGCACCCGGCGGCTTCGATCCCGCTCGAGATCCCGCTCATCGCGTGGGGTCCGCGATCCGTCGAGATCTCGACCCCGGCGCCCGACGCGCCGCGGGGGTTCCTGATCGAGACGGGGACCGACCGCGGGACCGCGACCGACGATGGGACCGGGACCCCGGGTGGACCTGCGACCGAGGCCGAGGCGTTGCCGGCGGCGCCGGCGTCCGCCGGGGCAGCGGAGGGTGCGGGCGCCGAGCACGCCGTCGGATGAGGCCGCTGCTCGCAATCGCCGGCCATCATCCGGTGACCGGGTCGCGCACCCGCAAGTCGGTCGGCCGGCGCGTGGACCGCAGGCATGGCGCGCCGCGCCCGCAGGAGGTTCCGGCATGGTGATCTGCGTTCCGGTGTCCCCCGACGGCACCGTCGATTCGAGCTGGGGACGCGCCCCTCGCGTCCGCGTGATCCGGGTCGAGGGCGACCGGATCGTGGCATCCGCGGAGCACGCGGTCGGCTGGGACGCCCTGCACGACGCCGGCACCGAGGGCGGGCACCATGCACGGATCGCGAGCTTCCTTCGCGATCAGGGCGTCGAGACCGTCGCGGCCGGGCACATGGGGGAGCCGATGGTGCGCATGCTCGACGGGATGGGGATCCGGGTCCGGCTGGGCGCGTCGGGGGATGCGGGCGTAGCGGCGGTCGAGGCGGCCCGCGGGTCCTGAGCGGCGCCCGACCGGCCGTCCGCCTGCCCGGCGACGAGCCGCCTGCCTACCAGGCGGCTTGGTGCGTTCGGCCGTCGGCGTAGCGCACGCCGACCGGGCGGCCGCCGCGGAGGTAGACCCGCGACAGGCGCGCCGAGAAGCCGTCCAGGACCTCCCACGAGATCGAGCCCCGGAGAGCGGCCAGGTCGTGGACCGTCATCGCCGCACCGTCGTCACCCAGGAGGACGATCTCGTCGTCCATGCCGAACCCCGCCACGTCGGTGACGTCGAGCGCCATCGAATCGCTGCTGATCCGGCCGATCACGGGCACCCGCCGCCCGCGCGCGATCCCCCAGCTCCCCGGCGCGTAGGCCCGAACCCAGCCGTCGGCGTAGCCCAGGGCCACCGTCGCCACGATCGACGGCCGGGCCGCGGTCCACGTCCCGGCATAGCCGACCCGGGCACCGACGGCGATCGGCGACAGGATCGTCGCCCGCGCACGGAGGGCGATCGCCGGCCGGAGCCCGTCCGCGGCCGCTGCGAGCGCGCGGGGCACCGCGACCTCCGGTGGCAGGATGCCGTAGCAGGCGAGACCCACCCGGGCCAGATCGTAGGCGGGCGCGACACCGGCCATCACGCCACCGGTGGCGTCGAGATGGCGGATCCCGGGCTCGATCCCGGCCGCCGCGAGGAGCGCGAGCGCGGTCTCGAACCGCGCGACCTGCCCGGCCACGGCGTCCGGGTCCTCCGGCGAGGCAAGGTGCGACCAGGTCCCGGCGAGGCCTGGCAGCCCCGCCTCGAGCAGCCGCCCGGCCGCCTCCGCCGTACGCTCCGGGGCGACCCCGCCGCGACCCATGCCGCTGTCGACGCCGAGGTGGACCCGAACCGCAGCGCCGTCGGCCCCGGCCATCGATCTGCCGTCGTCCGTCGTCACGGCATCGGACGGGCCGATGTCGGCGGCGCCGCGCAGGAAGGCGGCCATGGCGTCGATCGACGCGTCATCGGCGACGACCAGGTCCAGCCCGGCTGCGACGGCGGTCCGAAGCTGGGTCGGGGGAACGGGATAGATCACGAGGATGCGATCCGGGAGACCGGCGTCGCGCAGGACCAGCGCCTCGTCCAGCGTCGCCACGATCAGCATCCCCGCGCCACCCGCGACGGCCGCGCGCGCGGCCATCTCGAGCCCGTGCCCGTAGCCGTCGGCCTTCACGACTGCCCCCAGCGTGGTCGCGGGCGGCAGCAGGCGCCGCAGGGTACGCGCGTTGCGCGCAAGGACGTCCAGGTCCACCTCGAGCCAGGCCAGCCGGGGCAGGGGCGGCAGGCCGGCGGCGGCCAGGCGGACCTCGATCGAGTCGCTCGATCCATGCTGCGCAACGTCACCGCGGACCATCGACCGGACGCCTCCGACTCTGGACAAGCCACCGACAGACAAGGTTTACTATCCCACAGAGAAGGTTTGCTGTGCCGCCCGGCAGGGGGCCCGCAGCGGACCGGCTCCCGCAACCGCCGCCCGGCTCACGACTCGCAAGGAGGCAGCCTTGGCCGCTGAACCCGCGGACGTCCTGATCATCGGCGCCGGCGCCACGGGAGGCGTCGTGGCCCTCCGGCTGGCCGAGGCCGGCTTCCGGGTCGTCTGTCTCGAGCAGGGCGACTGGCATGATCGGTCCGAGTACCGCGGCGCCGAGCTCGACTGGGAGCTCACGATGCGCAAGCAGTGGGCCACGAGTCCCAACATCCGCGCCCAGCCGCAGGACTACCCGATCGACGAGACCGACGCCGAGGTCTCGCCACTGATGTACTCGGCGGTCGGCGGCTCGATGCTGATCTTCGCGGGCGCGTGGCCGCGGATGCTGCCCTCCGACTTCCGGGTGCGCTCGCTCGACGGCGTCGCGGACGACTGGCCACTGACGTACGAGGAGCTCCGGCCGTACTACGAGCGCACCGACCGCCAGTTCGGCGTGTCGGGGATGGGCGGCGATCCCGCCTACCCCGGCGGCGGCGAGGATCCGCCGCTGCCGCCGCTGCCGCTCGGACCCGGCGGGCTCAAGGTCGCGCGGGCGCACACCCGCCTCGGCTGGCACTGGTGGCCGGAGCCGAACTCGATCCTGTCGGTCGAGTACGACGGGCGGCACCCGTGCGTCCAGCGCGGGACCTGCCAGCAGGGCTGCGGCGAGGGCGCGAAGGCATCGACCGATCTCACCCACTGGCCCAGGGCGATCGGGCTCGGGGCCAGGCTCGTGACCGGTGCGCGGGTCCGGCGCCTCGAGACCAACAAGGCGGGCCTGGTCACCGGCGCCACCTGGCTCGACCGCGACGGCGGCGAGCACCTCGAGCCCGCCCGGGTCGTGGTCCTCGCCGCCAACGCCATCGGCACCGCGAGGCTGCTGCTGCTGTCCGCGTCGCCCGCGCACCCCGACGGGCTCGCGAACGCGTCCGGGCTGGTCGGACGGCGGCTGATGATGCACCCGTTCGCGAACGTCGGCGGCCTGTTCGACGAGGACCTCGAGAGCTGGCAGGGCCAGTTCGGGTGCTCGATCGAGTCGTTCGAGTTCTACGAGACCGACGAGCGGCGGGGCTTCGTCCGGGGGGCCAAGTGGGGCCTCGCGCCGACCTTCGGCCCGATCAACGCCGCGCTGCCGACGCGGGCGGGCGCGAAGACGTGGGGACCCGACCACCATCTCCACGTCCGGTCGCACCTGGGTCGCGGTGCCAACTGGGGCCTGTTCGGGGAGGACCTCCCCGACGAGGGCAACCGGGTGACGCTGTCGGCCGGCCTCACCGACTCGTCCGGCATCCCCGCGCCCGAGGTGCACTACCGGGTCTCCGAGAACTCCCGCCGGCTGCTCGACTTCCACATCGAGAAGGCCTCCGAGTCGCTGCTCGAGGCCGGCGCCCACACGGTCGAGGTCGACCGGCTGATGCGCTACTCCGGCTGGCACCTGCTGGGAACGGCCCGGATGGGCGACGACCCGCGGACGTCGGTGGTGGATCGCTGGAACCGGGCGCACGACGTCCCGAACCTGTACGTCGCCGACGGCAGCTGCTTCGTGACCTCCGCCGGCGTGAACCCGACCTCGTCGATCTGCGCGCTGGCGCTGCGCGCGGCCGACCACATGGTTGCGACGCGGTTCAACCAGCAGGTGCCGGCATGACCACCGACGACACCCCCACGGCGGCGCACCCGGACCCGCTGGGCGTTCTCGACCCGGGCCGCCGTGCGGTGTTCACCGCGATCGCCGGGTACCTGATCCCGGCCGCCCACGGGATGCCCTCGGCCGCGGACGTGATCGGCGACGTCCGGCTCCGGTTCGTGCTCCGCGCACGACCGGACCTGGTCGAGCCGCTCCGCGCGGCCCTCCGCCACGAGCTGGGCGACGACCCGGCCGGCCGGCTCGAGGCGCTCGAGCGCGACGAGCCTGACCACCATGCGGCGCTGCTGCTCGCGATCGTCGGTGGCTACTACACCGACGCCGACGTCCGGGAGCGGCTCCACTACCCGGGCCAGGAGGCCAGGACCCTGTACTCCTGGAAGGTCCCCGACTTCATCGAGGAGGGCCTGACCGATCGGGTGCTCGCCCGCGGCCCGATCTGGCGCGACCCGGCCACGGGCCGCCGCGCCGAGCACCCCTGATCCGACCGTCATTCGCCGATCGCCCGCGATCGCGCCGACCAGCAGGAGGCACGCCATGACCGCACCCGCCGCTCCCACCGCCGCCGGCTGGCTGGACCCCTTCCTCGCCGCGTGGCGACCCGGCACCGGGGAGCCCGTCGACGTCCGCGAGCCGGCCACCGGCCGCCACCTGCTGACGGTCAACCGCTCCACTCCGGACGACGTCGCTCGCGCCGCAGCCGCGGCAGCCGCCGCGCAGCCCGCCTGGGCCGCGACGAGCTACGTCGAGCGCGCCGCCCTCCTGCGTCGCGCCGCCGAGATCTACGAGGCACACCGCGACGAGTTCGGCACCTGGACGCAGCGGGAGACCGGGGCCGTCCACAACAAGATGCACCACGAGCAGAACTTCACCATCCAGGAGCTGCTCAACGCGGCGACCATGCCCTCCCAGCCCTACGGCTCGCTGGTTCCCTCGGTGGCCGCCGGGCGGCTGTCGATGGTCCGGCGCGTGCCGGCCGGGGTGATCGGGGCGATCACGCCCTGGAACTCGCCCAGCGTCCTCGGGATGCGGGTGGTGGCCCCGGCGCTCGCGGTCGGCAACGCGGTGGTGCTCAAGCCCGATCCCCAGACGCCGGTCTGCGGCGGGGCGATGTTCGCGGCGGTGTTCCGCGAGGCCGGTCTCCCGGAGGGCGTGCTCCAGGTGGTGCTCGGTGGCGCCGAGACGGGTGAGGCCATCGTCACCGACCCCAACGTGCACCGGGTGTCGTTCACCGGCTCGACCGCCGCGGGCCGGCGGGTCGGCGAGCTGGCGGGCGGTCTGCTCAAGAAGGTCTCGCTCGAGCTCGGCGGCAACAACGCGCTGGTGGTCCTCGAGGACGCCGACCTCGATGCGGCCGCCTCGGCCGGTGCCTACGCCGCGTTCCAGTTCCAGGGTCAGGTCTGCTTCGCCACGGGGCGCCACATCGTCCACCGCAGCGTCGCCGGCGCCTACGTCGATGCGCTGGTCGAGAAGGCGGCGCGACTGCGCCTCGGGGACCCGTACCGCGAGGACGTGGACCTCGGACCCATCGTCAACGCGAAGCAGCTGGCGCGCGTCGACGGCATCGTCCGCCGGTCGATCGAGGGCGGCGCCCGGCTCGCGGTCGGCGGCACCCACGAGGGCCTGTTCTACCGGCCGACGGTGCTCGCGGACGTGACCACCGATCTCCCGGTGTGGACCGACGAGACGTTCGGGCCGGTCGCGCCGGTCGTCACCTTCGACACCGACGAGGAGGCGCTGGCGCTGGCCAACGAGAGCGCGTACGGGCTCGCCGGTGCCGTCTACTCCCGGTCGATCTCGCGCGGTCTCGCGCTCGCCCAGAGGATGCGGGCGGGCATGGTCCACGTCAACGACCAGACGGTGAACGACGAGGCGGTCATCCCGTTCGGCGGCATGGGCCTGTCGGGCAACGGCAGCCGGTTCGGCGGCGCGGCGAACTGGGACGAGTTCACCGAGTGGCAATGGGTGACCGTCCGCGACGAGCCCCGGTCGTTCCCGTTCCCGTACTGAGCGGCGACGTGGCATCGATCACCGAGGTGGCCCGCCTCGCCGGCGTGTCCATCGCGACCGCGTCGCGAGTGATGTCCGAGGCGGACTACCCGGTCAGCGTCGGCGCGCGCACGCGGGTGCTCGACGCGGCCCGGACGCTCGACTACGTCCCCAACGCGCTGGCCCGCGGCCTGCTCAAGAGCCAGATCCCCGTGGTGGGCGTGATCGTCCACGACATCACCGACCCGTACTTCTCCGAGGTCGTGCGGGGGGTCGAGGACGCGGCCTCACCCGCGGGCTACCTGGTGATCACCTGCAGCTCCGAGCGGGACGCCAAGCGCGAGAGCTCCTACGTCCGGCTGCTGCGATCGATGCGCGCGGCGGCGGTGATCTTCGCCGGCAGCGGGCTCGACGACCCCGAGCTCAACGAGGAGCTGCCCAAGCACGTGGCGGCGATGCGCGAGCACGGAGCGGCCGTGGTGCACCTCTCGCCCCACGCCCTGGGCGAACCCGAGATCCGCGTCGACAACGCGGGCGGGATCGCGGCCATGACGGCGGCGCTGGTGGGGCTCGGCCACCGGCGGATCGCGTTCCTGGCGGGTCCGTCCTCGCTGTACGTGGCCCGCGAGCGGCTGGACGGCTATCGCCGGGGCCTGGCCGACGCGGGGCTCGAGTTCGACGAGCGGCTGGTCGTGAACACGGGCTTCGATCACGCCGGGGGCGCCCTGGCAGTGGACACCCTGCTCGCGGGCGAGGCGCCCTTCACGGCCATCAGCGCGGCGAATGACCTGCTCGCGCTGGGCGCCCTTCGCCGGCTCCACGAGCGCGGCATCCGGGTGCCCGACGAGATCTCGGTGGCCGGCTTCGACGACATCTCGGTGGCGGCGATGACGGCGCCCAGCCTCTCCACCGTCCGGCTTCCGCTGCGCGAGATGGGCCGCCGCGGGTTCCAGTACGCGGACCGCCTGCTGGCCGGTTCCGAGCCGGCGACCGAGCTCATCCCGACGGAGGTCGTCCTGCGCGGCTCGACGGGCCGTCCGCCGGCCGCGGCCCTTCCGGCCGCCCTGCCCGCCGCCCGTGCCGGGAGCCCGGCGGCAGATCGATCATCCACGCCGGACCGGGCGCGCCCGCCGGCCGCCAACCAGGGAGGACCCCAGTGAGCCTCAACCTTCGCGGGATCGTCCCCGCGTGCATCGTCACCTTCGACGCCGACGGCCGGTTCGACGAGCCCGCCTACCGCCGCTACCTGCAGTGGCTGCTGCCCCAGGGGCCGGTGGCCCTGGCGATCAACGCCGACACCGGCGAGGGTCCGCACCTGTGGCCCGACGAGCGCGAGCGCGTGCTCCGGGTGGCGGTCGAGGAGGCCGGGGACATCCCGGTGGTGGCCGGGCTGTCGGCGACGTTCACGGCCCAGGCGGTCGAGGAGGCGAAGCGGGCCGAGGGCGCCGGTGCCCGCGGGCTGCTGGTGTTCCCGATCCCCGCCTACCAGGGCACGCCGCTCGATCCCGGCCTCCCCGTCGCCTACCACGAGGCGGTCGCGCGCGGCTGTGGGCTGCCGATGGTGGCGTTCCAGCTCCAGCCGGCCCTGGGCGGCGTGATCTTCTCCGAGGAGACGCTGGCTCGCATCGCCGCCATCGACAGCGTGGTCGCCCTCAAGGAGGCATCCTTCGATGCCCGGCTCTACCTCCAGACGCGGCGGATGATCGAGCGCCTGCCACGCCCGATCGACCTGCTCACCGGTGACGACAACTTCATCTTCGAGTCGTTCGTGCTGGGTGCGGAAGGGGCGCTGATCGGCTTCGGCACGCTGGCCACCGACCTCCAGGTGGAGATGTACCGGCTGACCCGCGAGGAGCGCTGGGCCGAGGCGCGCGCGATCTGGGAGCGGATCCTGCCGCTCGAGGAAGCCGTCTACGGGCAGCCCGTGCGCGACTATCGCGCCCGGACCAAGGTGGCGCTGGCGCAGCTGGGGGTCATCGACTGCACGGTCATGCGCCCGCCGCTGGGACCCGTGTCCGACGAGGCAGCCGGCCGGGTCCGCGCCGCGCTCGTCGCCGCCGGCCTGGCCTGATGGCCGGCGCCCTGGCCGGCCGCGTGGTCCTGGTCACCGGCAGCAGTCGTGGCATCGGCGCCCGGGTCGCGATCCTGGCCGCCGCCGAGGGCGCCCGGGTCGCCGTCCATCACCGACAGTCGGAGGATGGCGCGCGACGCACCCTCGACGGCGTGCGGGCGGCGGGCTCCGACGGCGAGGTGTTCGATGCGGACCTGACCGACGGGTCCGCGGCGGAGCAGCTCGTGGAGCGGGTGCTGGCGCGCTTCGGCCGGCTCGACGGCCTCGTCAACAACGCCGGCCGGACGCAGGTGGGGCCGTTCCTCGACCTCGACCCCACCGAGTGGGATGCGGTGATCCGCACGGATCTCACGGCGGCCTTCCACACCTGCCGCGCCGCCCTGCCGTCGATGCTCGAGCGGGGGAGCGGCGCGATCGTCAACGTCGCCTCGCGGCTGGGCCAGATGGGGATCCGCGAGACCGCGGCGTACAGCGCGGCCAAGGCCGGCCTGATCGGGCTCACCCGGTCCCTGGCCGCCGAGTTCGGCCCGCGCGGGGTGCGGGTCAACGCGGTCGCCCCGGGCATCGTCGAGACCGGGATGACGACCGATCTCGCCGCCAGCGAGGAGGGCCGCCGGCGCCTCGCCGGGATGCCGCTCGGGCGCCTCGGGCGGCCCGAGGAGGTCGCCCCCGCGGTGGTGTTCCTGCTCTCGGACGCCGCGTCGCTGTTCCTGGGCCAGACGCTCAACCCCAACGGCGGGGGCTACATGCCGTGATGGGACCCGGCAGCGGCAAGGTGATCGCCGTTCGCGATGCGGTCGGGCTCGTGCGCGACGGCGCGACCGTCGTCATCGGCGGCTCCGGGGCCGGCCACGCCCTGCCGCAGCGGTTCATCGACGAGCTGGCGGCGGTGTACGTCGAGACCGGCCACCCACGCGACCTGACCACGGTCAGGGTCGTCGGCATCGGCGACTTCGCCGAGCGCGGGTTCAGCCAGCTCGGCCTGCCCGGGCTCCAACGCCGGACGATCGGCAGCAACATCGGCAACGAGCCGAGGCTGGGCGCGCTGGTCGAGGCCGACGAGATCGAGGCCTACTCGTTCCCGCAGGGCGTGCTGTCCCAGCTGATGCGCGAGATCGCCGCGGGTCGCCCGGGTCTGGTGACCCACGTCGGGCTGGGCACGTACGTCGACCCGCGCCAGACCGGCGGCCGGCAGAATGCGCGGACCACCGAGGACCTCGTCGAGCTCGTCACGCTGCGCGGCCGGGAGTGGCTGCTGTTCCACGCGTTCCCGATCGACGTCGCCGTGATCCGGGGAACGACGGCCGACGAGGACGGCAACCTGACGATGGAGGGCGAGGCGGTCCAGGGCGAGATGCTCGCGATGGCGATGGCCGCCCGCAACAGCGGCGGGACCGTGATCGCACAGGTCCGGCAGCTGGCGCGCCGCGGGAGCCTGCCGCAGCGTGACGTCCGGGTCCCGGCCGCGCTGATCGACCACGTCTACGTCGATCCTGACCAGTGGCAGACGTACATCACGCGCGACTCGCCCTACTACGCCGGGGCCTTACGCCGCCCCGTGGCGGACGAGCCGCCGCTGCCGCTCGACGTGCGCAAGCTCATCGCCCGCCGGTCGCTGCTCGAGTTCCCGCCCGGCGCGATCTGCAACCTCGGCTTCGGAATCAGCCAGCTCATCGGCCGGGTGGCCTGGGAGGAGGGGATCACCGACCGGCTGGTGCTCACGGTGGAGCAGGGGATCTTCGGTGGCGTGCCGGTGGCCGGCAACGAGGGCGGCGCCGGCTTCAACTACCAGGCGATGATCGACCAGCCGTACATGTTCGATTTCTACGACGGCGGCGGGCTCGACATCGCGAGCCTGTCGTTCGCCGAGGTGGACGCCGAGGGCAACGTCAACGTGCACGCGTTCGAGGGCCGGGTGCGAGGTCCGGGCGGCTTCCCCAACATCAGCGCCCGCACGCCGCGCATCAACTTCGTGGGCACGCTCACCGCCCAGGGGCTGGAGCTGGCGATCGACGGCGGCGTCCGGGTGGTGCGCGAGGGCAGCCTGCGCAAGTTCGTGCCCCGCGTGCGCGAGATCTCGTTCAGCGGCCCGCTTGCGCGCGAACGGGGCCAGCACGTGCGCTACATCACCGACCGCGCCGTGCTCGAGCTCGCCGACGAGGGGCTGGTGCTGACCGAGGTCGCCCCGGGGATCGATCTCGAGCGCGACGTGCTGGGGCAGATGGGATTCCGGCCGCGGGTGGCCGACCAGCTGCGCACGATGGACGCCCGGCTGTACGCCACCGGCCCGATGGGCCTCGCGGCCGCGTTCGCCGCGGGCGCAGCGGGTGGGGGAGCCGGGGCATGAGCGATCCGCTGGTCGTGCTCGAGCTCGGCGTCGTCGCCCATCTCGAGCTCGTCAATCCACCCCTCAACCTGATCACGAGCGACCTCCTGGACCAGCTCGACGCGGCGCTGGCGGTCCTCGAGGCGGCCGAGCCGGGCGACGTCCGGGCGGTGGTCGTGACCGGGCGCGGCGAGCGTGCCTTCTCGGCCGGCTCCGACGTGGGCGAGTTCGAGGCGCAGCGCGGGCCCGCCGGCCGCGGGCGGATGGCCCGCGAGGAGGCGGCCGCTGCCCGCCTGGCCGGCCTGCCGATGCCGACGATCGCCGCGATCGAGGGACACGCCCTGGGCGGTGGGCTCGAGCTCGCGCTCGCCTGCGACCTGCGGGTGGCGTCGGAGCGGGCCAAGCTCGGCCTCCCGGAGACGCGCCTGGCCGTGATCCCGGGGGCGGGCGGCACCTGGCGGCTGCCACGGGTGATCGGGCCCGCGCGGGCCAAGGAGCTCATCCTCGGCGGGCGCGTCATCGCGGCGGACGAGGCGGAGCGGATCGGCCTCGTCACCCGTGTCGCCCCGGCCGGCGAGGCACGGGCGGCCGCCGAGGCGCTTGCCGCCGAGATCGCGGCCCGCGGTCCGCTTGCGGTCCGCGAGGCCAAGCGCCTGATCGATTCCGCGCTCGACCGGGATCCGGCGGCCGCGCGGGCCGCCGAGCTCGATGCCTCCGAGCGCATCTTTGCCACGGACGACCTGGCCGAGGGCGCCGCCGCGTTCCTCGCCCGGCGCGACCCGCACTACCGGGGCCGATGAGGCCCGACGATGGGCCGCCCAGGCCCAGCTGCAGCGAGGTGACCTGCCCATGAGCGACGTCGGCCGGTTCGGGGTCTTCCTGCCTTCCTACGTCTGGGAGGGCGACGGCCCGGAACGAGCGCGCGGAATCCGCGAGTTCGCCCGCGCGGTGGAGGACCTCGGGTTCGACTCGCTGTTCATCACCGACCACCTGCTGGCGGCGAAGCGCTTCTACTCGGTCTCGTTCCTCGAGCCGCTGTCCGCGCTGGCGGTCGCCGCCGGCGTGACCGAGCGCGTCCGGCTGGGCACCTCGATCCTGATCCTGCCGCTGCGCAACCCGGTCCTGCTGGCGAAGGAGCTGGCCACCCTGCAGTTCCTGTCGGACAACCGGATGATCCTGGGCGCCGGCGTGGGCTGGAACGACGCCGAGTACGAGGCGGTCGGGGTCCACAAGTCGGAGCGCGGGCGGCGGACCGACGAGATGCTCGACATCATGCTGCCGCTGCTCGAGGGCGAGACCGTCACCTACCACGGCCGGTACTACGCGGTGGACGACGTGTTCGTCGAGCCTCGGGCGGCCCGGCGCCCCGAGCTGTGGATCGGCGGCGGGTCGCAGCTGGCCGATCCCAAGTCGCCCGACCTGCCCCGGTTCGTGGACTCGGTCAAGGCCCGCGTGCTGCGCTCGGACGGCTGGATCCCGCGCCCGACCTGCCCGCCGGACGACATCGCGCGCGATTGGCGGGAGCTGCGCGCCTACTACCGCCAGCACGGCCGGGATCCGGGCGAGTGCGTGGTCGCCCACGAGAACTTCCTGCACCTGGTGCTCACCAACGACCCCGCCAGGGCGCGCGAGGAGCAGCACCGCGCCTTCCTGCGCGTGATGAGCGCCGAGCGCGGCCCCGCCTACCTCGAGTCGGTCTACCTGTTCGGGACGCCGGACGAGGTGATCGCCTCGCTCCAGGCCCGGGTGGACGCGGGGGTCGAGTACTTCATCCTGCATACGATGACCCCGGACCCGGCCCAGCTCCGGCACTGGGTCGACGAGATCATCCCCGGCGTGACGTTCCCCGCCACGGCCGGCCCCGTCCGGCGGCCCGCCACCGCGGCCTCATGAACGGACGATGACGCGCCACGTCGCGCTGCTGGGCAAGCCGCTCCGGCGGCGCCACTCGCAGGTCATGCACGACGCCGCGTTCGCCGCGGCCGGGATCGACGCCCGGTACGTGCTGCGCGAGCTTGAGCCCGACGAGGTCGAGGCGGCCGTTCACGAGGCGCGTGATCCCGACTGGCTCGGGCTGGGCGTCACCGCGCCCTACAAGCGCGTGGTGGCCGACCTGTGCGACGCGATCGACGGCGATGCCCGATCGATCGGGGCCGTGAACAACGTCGAGCGCACGATGGACGGCCGGCTGGTGGGCTTCAACACCGACGCGCCGGGCTTCCGGACGGGCGTCGAGCTGGCGATGGGCCGGTCGCTGGCGGATGCGTCGGTCGTGGTCGCCGGTGCGGGTGGTGCCGCCCATGCCGTCGTGTTCGCCTGCCTCACCGCGGGCGCTCGGCGGGTGACGATCGGGAACCGCACGCCGGACGCCGGCGAGGCGCTGGCCACCCGGTTCCGGGGCACGGGCGACGGTGCGATCGAGGCCGTCGCCCTCGACGACGCGGCGTTCGCCGCCGCGGCTCGCTCGGCGGATCTGGCCGTCAACGCAACCACGGTGGGCATGGTCGACCCGGGCATGACGATCCCCGTGGCGCTGCTGCCCGGCGGCGCGACCGTGTTCGACCTGGTCTACGTGCCGCCCGAGACGCCGCTGCTGCGGGCGGCACGGGCCCGCGGGCTGCCGGCGGCCAACGGCGCCGAGATGCTGATCGCCCAGGCGGCGATCGCGTTCGAGCGGTGGACGGGCATCGGGGGCATGGCCGGCGTGATGCGGGACGCCGTCGCGCCGCTGCTGACCGACCCTGACGCCCGCGCCTGACCGATGCGCTACGCGGTGATCGAGGCGGCGGGTGCGTGGGTCGTCGCGACGGTGGCCGGCGATCGGGTGGTGCCCTGGGACCCGCCGCGAACGATGCGCGAGGTCATCGCCGGTGCCGGCGCGCCGGGCCGAGGCGGTGCCGACGCGCCGGGCCGAGCCGGACCCGGCGCACTGGGCCGAGCCGGACCCGGCGTGCCCCTCGCGGCCGTGCGGCTCGGGCCGGCGGTCCCGGATCCGGGGGCGATCTTCACGATCGGGGAGAACTACCGTGCGCCGGGTGAGCGCAGTGGCGACCGTCCGGCCCGCCCGCTCGTCTACGGCAAGGCCGCGAGCTCGGTCGGCGCGCCCGGTGCGACGCTCCGCTGGGACCGGACGCTCACGGCCAACGTCGACCCCGAATGCGAGCTCGGCGTCGTCATCGGCAGGCTCGCATCCGAGGTCCCGGCCGAGGCGGCGCTGGGTCACGTCTTCGGCTACACGATCATCAACGACGTCTCGTCGCGCGACCCCTGGCTCGACGGCGACCAGTGGCTGCTGGGCAAGTCGATGCCCGGGTTCTGCCCGGTCGGGCCATGGATCGTGACGGCGGACGACCTGGACCCCAGCGATCTCCGGCTGGGCTGCAGGATCAACGGCGAGCCGATCCAGGACGGGCGCACGTCCGACATGCGCTTCCCGGTCGCCGAGATCATCTCGTTCCTGAGCCGTCATGCGGCGCTGCGCCCGGGCGACCTGATCGCGACCGGGACGCCGGCGCGCCTCGCGACCCCGCCCGGACCGGCCCGCCACCTCGAGCCGGGCGACGTCGTGACGGCCTGGATCGAGGGCATCGGCGAGCTCGCCACCACCATCGGCTGATGCGAGGAAGGAGGAAACGTGAAGCCCGACACCGTGTTCCTGGGCGAGATGACCAACCTCGAGGTCGAGGCGTTCCTGGCCGGGCACCGGACGGTGATCGTCCCCGTCGGCTCGACCGAGCAGCACGGCCCGCACGCCCCGCTCGCCACCGACGTGCTCGTCCCCAACGAGATCGCGCGGCGCATCGCACCGCGGGTGGGCGCCCTCGTCGCACCCGCGGTCGGCTACGGCCTGTCCTACCCCCACACCGGGTTCACCGGGGTCGTCCAGCTGCGCATCCCGACGTTCATGGCCGTCATCGAGGACCTGTGTGCCTCGCTCGCGACCGCCGGCTTCACCCGGATCGTGTTCCTCAACGGCCATTACGACAACACCTACGCCATCGCCTACGCCTGCGCGAACGTGGCGTCCCGGCTGCCGGCGGGCGTGCGGGCCTTCCCGGTCAACTACTGGGACGGCATGACGGCAGCCGAGGCGGCCGAGTTCTTCGACCCCGCCAACGGCCTCCACGCCAACAAGGGCGAGACCGCCGCCGTGCTCGCGATCGACCCCGATCTGGTGGACATGGAGCGGGCCAACGTCGAGTTCCCGCCGTTCCCCGAGACGACCAGCGGACCCGCGGTCCACACCGCGTTCTTCTTCTCGAACCCCGGCTCCGTCCACCGGGCGACCCACAGCGGCACCTGGGGCGACGCCCGCGAGGCGACGCCGGAGTTCGGCGAGCGCTACCTGCAGGTGGTCGCCGGGGCGACGATCCGCCTGCTCGACGACATCGAGCGCACCTTCGAGGCGATGCCGCCCCGCTGAGCCGTCGCGTCAGCCCCAGCCGGCCGCCGTTCCCCCGGCCCGCGCCGCGTACTTCGTCTCCTCCTCGCCCGACTCGAGATAGGCGCGGTAGGGATCGGCCGGCAGCCCGCGCGCGACGCGCAGCTCGGCGAGCAGCGGCCGGACGTCGGTGTTGAACGCGTCCCACAGCGCGCCGTTCGCCTCCAGCACGTCCCCGGCGGCCTGGGCGGCGACCAGGCGGTCACGGTCGACGAGCAGCGCCTTCGCGATCGTCTCCTGGAGGTTCATCACGCTCCGGATCATGGCCGGCACCTTGGGCTCGATGTTGTGGCACTGGTCGAGCATGTAGGTGGTGTGGTTGGCGCCGTCCTGCGCCACCGGGTCCGCGTCGTCGCGCATCGCGTTGACCAGCTCGTGCGCGATCCGGAACAGCTGGTAGGGATCGATCGAGCCGACCATCAGGTCGTCGTCACCGTACTTCTTGTCGTTGAGGTCGAACGCCGCGAGGCGGCCCTCGGCGAGCAGCAAGGCCACGATCTGCTCGATGTTGACGCCCATCGCGTGGTGGCCCGTGTCGACGCACACGCCGGCGCGCTCGCCCAGCTGGCGCACGACGTTGAGGCTCTGCCCCCAGTCCTGGACGTCGGTGCTGTACAGGGCGGGCTCGTAGAGCTTGTACTCGAGATACAGCCGGGCCGTCGCCGGCAGGTGCGCGTAGGCCTCCTGGAGCCCGGCCACCAGCCGCCGGTGGCGTCCGCGAAGGTCGTCCTGGCCCGGGTAGTTGGTGCCGTCGCCCAGCCAGACCTTGACCGCCTGGGCGTCCATCGCCTCGGCGATCTCGCAGCAGCCGATGATCGCCTCGACCGCCTTGGCGCGCACACGCGCGTCCGGGTGGCACACCGACCCGAGCTTGTAGTCCTCGTCCTGGAATGTGTTGCTGTTGATGCCGCCGATGACCAGGCCGCGCTCGCGCGCGTAGGCCGCCAGGCCCCGGAAGTCGTCGACGGTGTCCCACGGGATGTGCAGCGACACCGAACCTGCGATCCCCGTGAAGCGGTTGACCGTCGCGGCATCGTCGATCTTCTCGAACACCGTGCGTGGCACGCCCTGCTGGGGGAACACGCGGAACCGGGTGCCGGTGTTGACGAAGCCCCACGACGGGATCTCGATGTTGAGCCCGTTCATGGCCCACCCGATGCGCTCGATGGCGGGGGCGGAGGCAGGCTTGGCGACGGCGGCGATGGTGGCCATGGCGGTTCTCCCGGGGCTCAGGGTTGGACGGCCGTCCGGGCGGTCAGCGCGCCGATCCGCGCGCAGGCCCCGGACCGGTTGCCGCAGGGCTGGTACATGGTAGGGACCTCGACCGTCGCCGGCGGTCCGGCGTCGGTCGCGCCGACGGCTCGCGGACGGCGGGTGTCGCGGTCAGTCAAGTCGGAACACCTCTTCCAGACGACGGTGGAAGCCCGTCGCCGGATCGGTGCACGGGTCGATCAGGCTCGCCATGTCGGCCTGCCAGCGGTCGTTGACCGGCTGGGCATCCATGTGGGCCCGGAACCGGTCGAAGTCCTCGACATCGAAGACGCCGATCAGCCGATCGTCGAGCAGGTAGATGGAGTAGTTGCGAACGCCGCCGTCCTTGAGCGCCTGGAGCATCTCGGGCCACACCTCGGCGTGACGACGGCGATATTCGGCCTCCGCGCCCGGGAGCAGGCGCATGGTGAAGGCGACGCGTTCCATTCGGGAACTCCCGTGTTGTGGGTCCCGGCGGCCGGCGGCCGCCGGGACCCAGGGAGGAGGACTGAGCTAGAAGCCGAACTCGGTCACGTATTGGTCGATGTTGTCGGCGTTGAACACGAATGGCGGTCCGAGCACGACGACGCTGTCGGCACCGATCGTGTACGGCTGGCCGTTGTTGAGGCTGGGAACGGTGAACGTATCGCCCTCGGCGCCGGTGATCTCGCCGGAGACGAGCTTGGCGGCGACCGCGTAGGCAAGGTAGCCGAGGTCAGTGACGTTCCAGAGCGCGAACTCCGGCGACTCACCGCCCTTGACGTAGTCGACCATGCCCATCGGGGTACCGAGGCCGGTCACGAACACCTGGCCGGTCTTGCCGGCCGCGCGGACGACCTGGGCAGCTGCCACGATGCCGACCGTGGTTGGCGCGATGATGACCTTGAGGTCCGGATGCGCCTGCAACAGGCCCTGGGCCTGCTGCGTGCTGATCTGGGGGTCGTCGTTGCCGTACACCACGCCGTCGTTGACGAGGCCGCTGTACTTGGCATCCTTGAGCGTCTCATTCATGGCCGCGATCCAGGCGTTCTGGTTGGTGGCGGACTGGGCGGCGGACAGGACCGCGATCTCGCCGGTGCAGTTGGGGGCGACGTCGCACGCCATGTCCGCGAGACCCTTGCCAATTCCCGCGGTGTCGGCCTGGTTGACGAACACGTTGTAGGCGCCGACGGCCGGGCTCGAGTCGTAGCCGACGACCTTGACGCCCGAGCTCATCGCGTCCTTGAGGGCCGGCGCCACGGCCGTGGCGTCGTCCGCGGAGATGATGATGGCGTCATTGCCCTGGGTGGCCGCCGTCTGGATGAACGGGACCTGCTGGGTCGCGTCGGCCGCGGACGGTCCAACCTGGGTCACGGTGCCGCCGAGATCGGTCGCGGCCTTCTGGACGCCCTTGAACGCCACGTCGAAGTAGGGGTTGTTGATCTGCTTGGGGATGACGACGGCCGTCATGCTGACCGTGGCGGGTGCCGATGACTCGGGCGCCATGGACGAAGCCTCGGGTGCCGTCGACTGCGGTGCGGTGGTCGGCGCCTGGGTCGCCGGTGACGGCGTCGCGGACGAGCCGCACGCCCCCACGACGATGGCGACCGCGGCGATCCCGACGACCAATCGTCGAGTAGAGCTGATCATGGAATGTGATCCTCCTCGTAGGCTTACGACACGATCTCGCCAGGGGCCGCCGAGCCGGCCGGCGGGTGCCGGCCATCACGTACTCGGTCGATCAGGACCCTGGATTGGCGAGCAAGGTAGGGAACGGTGACCGAGACGATCAGGAGGATGCCCACGGCGATCCCCTGGTACTCACCCGATACACCGGCGAGCCGCAGCACGTTCTGGAGCACTGCGAGCGTGAACACGGCAAGGATGACCCCGGGGATCGTGCCCTTGCCGCCATTGATGTCGACCCCGCCGAGAACGACGACCGTCACCACGGTCAGGGTCATCCCGGTCCCGTTGTCGTTGCGGGCGGACGAGAAGCGGGCTGCGAGGAGGATCCCGGCCAGCGCCGAGATCAGGCCACACAGCACGAACAGCCACGTCCGAATGCGCTGGACCCGAACGCCGGAATAGCGCGCGGCGTCCTTGTTCTTGCCGATCGCGAACACCTGGCGCCCGATCCACGTCCCGTGGGTCACCGCCCAGTAGATGGCGCCCAGCAGGACGAACACGAGGAGGGTGTACGGGATCGGGCTGCCGGCGATGGTCCCGAACCCGAACTCGGTGAACCAGTCCGGCCAGACGCTGATGACCCGGGGTCCGAGCACGATGTTCGCGACCCCTCGGAACAGCGCCAGGGTGCCCAGGGTGACGACGAGGGCGGGGATGCCGGCCCTCGTCACGAGGACGCCGTTGAGCAGGCCGCCCAGTGCTCCGATCAGCAGCACCACCGGAATGCCGATCGGCACCGGCAGGCCCGCGACCATCAGCCAGCCGAGGATGGCGCCCGCCATGCCCACCATCGACTCCACCGAGAGATCGATATCGCCGGTGATCACGATCAGCGTCATCGGCAGCGCGATGATCGCGATCTCCATGATGGCGCTCACGAGATTCGCGAAGTTCTGGCCGGTCAGGAAATGCGGCGAGACGCGGATCCCCTCGACCACAAGGCCGGCGAGGAGCAGGACGAGGAGCATCTCCCATCGCGCGAGAACGGACAGACGCAGCCGGCTTCCGGTCACCGGAGCGCTCATCGCCGTGCACCCTTTGCGGCGAGCCGGCGCTGGCGTCGGCCGACCAGCGCGTCGGCGCTGACGGCGACCAGGATCACAGCTCCGTAGATGGCCTGGAGGACCTCCTGGGGGAGCACCAGGAGCAGCAGGGCGTTGTTGATCAGCGCCAGGAACAGGGCACCCAGCGCGGCACCGACCACGGTCCCGCTCCCGCCTGAGATCGAGACGCCTCCGACGACCACCGCGGCCACGATCTGGAGCACGATGCCCGACGCCGAGGTGGCATAGATGGTGCCGAAGTAGATGCCCCACATCACGCCGGCGATCCCTGCCAGGAGCCCGGCCAGGGCAAACACCCAGAACACGACCCAGCGCGACCGGATGCCGAGGATGGAGGCGGCCTCGGCGTTGCTGCCCACCGCGTAGATCTGCCGGCCGAAGCGCGTCGTGCGCAGCATCAACGCCACGAACACGACGACCCCCACGGCAACGAGCACGAACAGGGGGATGCCGAGGAACGTATCCGTGGCCGCGTTCGAGTAGCCCGATGGCAGGTCGACGAGGTTGATCTGCTTGCCGCCAGCGATGATGAACACCAACCCGCGATAGATGCTCAGCGTGCCGAGCGTCACCACGATCGAGGGGATCCGGAACAGCGTGGTGATGGCGCCGTTGAACATCCCGAGCGCGAGCCCGGCGCCGATCCCGACCAGCCAGGCTGCGGGGACCGGCAGGTAGGCGTGCTGGAGGATGTCGCCTACCAGGAACGCGGTGAGGCCCATCGTCGAATTCGAGTGACAGGTCGATGTTCTTGGTCATCACGACCATCGCCTCGCCGACGGCGGCGATCGCGATGACCGCGGCGAGGGCAGTGACCTGGCCAAGGTTCGACGGCGACAGGAACTGCGGCGCACCGAGCGTCACCAGGAAGCCAAGCACCACCATCACGGCCACGAGCGTCAGCTCGCGCGACCGACCGATGGCGTTCAGAGCGCGGCCGGCAGCGCCCGGAAGCTGCGCCTGGCGCAGCGCGTCAACGGTCACCGCTGGCTCCCCGGGTCACCGAGCCGGCGGCGGCCGCTGCGCCGGCGGCTGCCTGGGCGACGTGCTGCTGGCCCGTCGCGGCGAACATGACGAGCTCCTCGGTCGCGTCCGCGCGCGGGATCTCGGCCGCGATCCGACCCTCGTGCAGCACGATGATCCGATCACTCATCGCCAGCACCTCGGGCAGGTCGGACGAGATCATCAGGATTCCGAGCCCGGACGCCGCGAGCTCATTCATGATCCGGTGGACCTCGACCTTGGAGCCGATGTCCACACCGCGGGTGGGCTCGTCCAGGATCAGGATTCGCGGCTCGGTCGCCAGCCACTTGGCGATCACGACCTTCTGCTGGTTGCCTCCGGAGAGGGCCTGGACGAACTGGTCGACGCCAGTGGCCCGGACCCGCAGCCGCTCGGTGTACTCCGACGCGGTGTGCGCCTCGGTCGCAGGCCGCACGAACAGGCGAGGAAAGAGCCGCGCGAGGATCGGAAGGGTGACGTTGTTCGTGATCGAGAAGTCGAGCACCAGGCCATCCTGGTGGCGGTCCTCGGGCACATAGGCGATCCCGGCCGCCAATGCATCGGACGGGGACCTGAAGCTCACCGGGGAACCGTCGATCCGGACCTCTCCCGAGACGCGGGGCTCGATCCCGAACAGCACCCGCGCGATCTCCGTACGGCCTGCACCGACCAGGCCGGCAAGGCCGACGATCTCGCCCGCCCGCACGCTGAAGGAGACGTCCCGGAACGCATTGGCGTCGGACAGGCCACGGACGACGAGAAGCTCATCGCCGGCCGCGCTGGCCTCCTTGGGGAACAGCACCACCTCGCGCCCGACCATGTGGCGGACCAGCGTGTCCGTCGTGAGCTCGGTCGTCGCCGACGTCACGACATGGCGGCCGTCGCGGAACACGGTCGCCCGGTCGCACAGGGCGAACACCTCCTCGAGACGGTGGCTGACGAACAGGATCGCGACACCGCGCTCGCGGGTGCGCCGCACGATGGCGAACAGGCGATCCACCTCGTGGGTGGACAAGGAGGCGGTCGGCTCGTCGAGGATGAGCACCCGCGCCTCGATCGACAGCGCCTTCGCGATCTCGACCAGCTGCTGGTCCGCCATCGACAGGCCGCGGACCTGCGCCGCGACGTCGAGGTGGACGTCAAGGTCCCCGAACAGACCGGCGGCGCGGCGGCGCATCTCGCCCCACGCGATCGAACCCAGCGGGCCCTTCGGCGGCTCGGCGAGGAAGACGTTCTCGGCCACGGACAGGTCCGGGAACAGCTTCGGCTCCTGGTGCACCACGGCGATGCCCATCGATCGGGCGGCGACGGGGTTCGGGATGGTCACCGGTACGTCATCGAGCCGGATCTCGCCGGCGTCGGGCTCGTGCACGCCCGCAAAAATCTTGACCAGCGTGCTCTTGCCGGCCCCATTCTCCCCGACGAGCCCGTGTACCTCGCCCGCGAGCAGGTCGAGCGAGACATCGGTCAGGGCGGCCGTGGCGCCGAACCGCTTCGAGATCCCGGTCAGCGAGACGCGCGGCGTCATCCGTCGGTCCCGGGCGGAACGAGCGTGACGCGAACGCCGAGGGCGCGGATCGCGGCCACCATGTCGGGCGGTGCCGCCTCATCGGTCAGGATCCCGTCGAGCCGGTCCGCCCGGCAGAACGTGGCCGACGCGACGCGGCCCCACTTCGTGTGATCGACGAGCGCGTAGACCTCCCGGGCGGCGCCAACCATCGCGCGCTTGATCTGCGCCTCCTCCTCCATGGCATCGGTGAGGCCGACGTCGGGAGCGAGCCCGACGGCGCCGACGAACGCCTTCTGGACGTTGACCCGCCGGAACACGTCATCACCCAGCGGGCCGACGACCGACAGCGCCTCCGAGCGCACGCGACCGCCGAGCATGAGGGCCGTGATGCCCGGATGTCCGGCGAGCTCGAGCGCGATCCGGATGCTGTTGGTCACGACCGTGAGCTGATGCCAGGTCGTGCGCTCGCGCAGGTGCCGGGCGACGTACAGGGCGGTGGTGCTGGCGTCGAAGGCGATGCTGTCGCCATCGCTCACCAGGGTCGCGGCCGCAGCCCCGATCCGCGACTTCTCGTCGCGCTGCAGACGCTCGCGCAACTCGAAGGCGGGTTCCGGACGGCCGGCGTTTCGCGGCGCGATCGCCCCGCCGTGCGTCCGGACCAGGAGCGACGCGCCCTCGAGCGCCAGCAGGTCCTTTCGAATCGTGACCGGCGAGACGCCGAACTGCGAGGCGAGGTCGGTGACGCGGACCCGGCCGGCGTCCACAACCAGCTGCGCGATCTGCTCCTGGCGCTCGGGGGCGAACACGGCCTCCACTGCCGCAGGGTGCTTCGCTGCCACCTGTCATCGACTCCAATCGAAAGGAGAATTGACGACGTTCGAAACTTCAGTTGGTTGCGATTGGGATCACTTTGCCGGTGGCGACGGACGCTGTCAATAGCGATCGGCACCCGCCGATTACCCCGGGGCTTGAGCGGCAGGCTCAATTCGCGTACGATGACGTACACAAGCAATCGCAAAAAGTCGTAAGCACTCGGAGTGCAGGCCAGCAGCCGATGGAGAACCCGATCGCGGTGATCCCGTCCCACCAGCCCGGGCCAGACGATGCGATCGAGCAGCTCGTCGCCCTGGCCCGGCGTTTCGGGCAGGACCCGGCGTTCTCCCGTGGCGGCGGCGGCAATGCATCGGTCAAGACCGGGGGCGTGCTCTGGATCAAGCCGAGCGGCGTCCCACTGGCCACGCTCGAGGCGCGCGACCTCGTCCAGCTCGACCGGGAAACGCTGCTCGCCTTCCTCGACGCGCCGCCCGAGGTCGGTCCCGGCGAGGACCCGGTGATCCAGGCGGCCGTGCGTGCTCGCCTGGGACCGAACGACGGTCGCCGGCCGTCGGTCGAGCTGCTGTTCCACGCCCTCCTCGATGCGCGCCTGGTCCTCCATACGCATCCCGTGCCGATCAACGCCGTGACGTGCAACGCCGGCGGCGAGCGCGTCGCCCGCCGCCTGTTCGGTGATGACGTGGTGTGGGTCCCGTATACCGACCCCGGCCTCCCGCTGGCGCGCGCGATCCGCGATGCGCGCGAGGCGCACGAGCGACGGACCGGCCACCCCGCCCCGGGGATCACGCTCATGCAGAACCACGGGCTGATCGTCGCGGCCGACGACGCGGACACGATCGAGGCCGCCTCGCATCGCCTCGCGGACGCCGTCTCGAGGGCGGTCGACGCCGTGCCGCCGGTCTGGCAGCCGAGGGACCGCGATCCCGGAGCCGTGGCCGGCCTCGTCCACGCCCTGTCGCCTTCGCTCCGCGCGGGCCTGTCAACCGAGCGCCACCGGGTCCTCGTCCATGACGGGGGAGGCGTGGCTGCCGACTTCACCGCCACGCCGCAGGGTCGGGCGTTCGTCCTGGGCGGTCCGCTCACCCCCGACCAGATCGTGTACGCGGGGTCGTTCCCCATGCTCCTCGACCTCGCGGAGGCCGGCCCGGACGACATGGCCGCGCTCGTCGCCGACGGGCTCGCGGGTCGTCGCGCTGCGGGCCATCCCGCTCCCATCGTGACGGTCGTCCCGGGTCTCGGCGTGTTCGCGGCCGGGGACACCTGGGCCGAGGCAGACACCGCACGCCACATCTACCTCGACGCGCTGCGGGTGGGCGAGGCGGCCTCGCGACTGGGCGGCGTCCGCCATCTCGCCCCCGAAGAGCGGCGGTTCATCGAGGACTGGGAGGCCGAGGCGTATCGCCAGCAGGTCCACGCCGGCGAGGCGGCCTCCGGTCGGGTGGCCGGGCGGATCGCCCTCGTCACCGGCGCGGCCCAGGGCTTCGGCCTCGCCATCGCCGAGGACCTCGTGGCCCAGGGCGCCCACGTCGTGCTGGCGGACCTGAACCTCCCGCTGGCCGAGGCGAACGCCGCCACGCTCGCGGAGCGGTACGGCCCCGGGCGTGCCACGGCGGTCGCGATGGACGTCACCGACGAGGCGAGCGTCGAGGCCGGCATCCGCGCCACGGTCCGGTCGTACGGCGGTCTCGACCTGCTGGTCTCGAACGCGGGTGTGCTTCGGGCGGGCAGCGTGACCGGCCAGCCGGTCGCCGAGTTCGACGCCGTCACCCGGGTCAACTACCGCGGCTACTTCCTCGTGGTCAAGCATGCGGCACCGGTGATGGCCCGCCAGCACGCGGCGAACCCCGGCTGGTGGGCCGACATCATCGAGATCAACTCCAAGTCCGGGCTGGTCGGCTCGAGTCGCAACAGCGCCTACGCGGGGAGCAAGTTCGGCGGCATCGGCCTCACCCAGTCGTTCGCCCTCGAGCTCGTGGGCGACGGGATCAAGGTCAACGCGATCTGCCCCGGGAACTACCTCGACGGTCCGCTGTGGTCGGACCCCGACAACGGGCTGTTCGTCCAGTACCTGCGCGAGGGCAAGGTGCCGGGTGCCACGAGCGTCGACGACGTGCGCCGGTTCTACGAGGCGAAGGTCCCGATGGGTCGCGGCTGCACCCCGGCCGATGTGATGGAGGCGCTCTACTACCTGGTGGCGCAGCGCTACGAGACGGGCCAGGCGCTGCCGGTCACCGGCGGCCAGGTGATGCTGAGCTGACGGCCTTCGAGGCAGGAAGGGGATCCGTGACCGAGCCACGGCGTGCCGCAGGCGATCGCGTCGCCGTCTGCCTGCCCGATGTCCCGGAGCGGCAGCACATGGGTGAGCTCCCACCCGGCGTCGAGCTGCTGCTCGCGCCGGAGACCGGTCCCGTGCCCGACCTGTCGCGCGTCGATCTCGTGGTGCCGGATAGCTGGATGCGGGAGGCCCTGCTCGATGCGCTCGCCGACCCGGGCCGGCTCCGCGTGATCCAGACCCTGAGCGCCGGGGTCGACTGGCTCACCGGGCGCGTGCCCGACCGGGTCATGGTGTGCAATGCCCGGGGGGTCTACGACGGACCGCTGGCCGAGTGGGTCGTGGGGGCGATCCTCGCCTTCGAGCGCGGTCTGCTGCGTGCCCGCGATGCGCAGGCGGCCGGCGAATGGACCGCCTTCGAGCCCGAGGAGCTCATCGGACGGCGCGTCGTGATCCTGGGCTTCGGGTCGATCGGCGGAGCCGTGGCCAGCCGGCTCCGGCCCTTCGGCGTCGACGTGGTCGGCGTGGCGCGGACCGCCCGCGAAGGGGTTCAGGGCATGGACGAGCTCGATTCGCTCCTGCCCCGGGCAGAGATCCTGGTCGACCTGCTGCCGCTCACGCGCGAGACGGCCGGCTTCCTCGACGCCCGCAGGCTCCGGCTGCTGCCCGATGGCGCGCTGGTCGTCAACGCCGGTCGCGGCCCGACCGTGGACACCTCGGCCCTCGTGGCGGAGCTCGAGGTGGGCCGGCTGCGCGCCGCCCTCGACGTCACCGACCCCGAGCCGCTCCCCGCGGGGCACCCGTTGTGGGCGCTGCCGAATGTGCTGGTCACCCCCCACGTCGCCGGCGATTCGCCCGCCGCCGAGGTGCGCGCGTTCGCGTTGGCGGGCGATCAGATCCGCCGGTTCGCGGCCGGCCGGCCGCTCCTCAACGAGGTTCCCCGGTACCTCCTGGAATGAGCCACGGTGGGTAGCGTATCGGCCCGTCATGACGGCACTGCCCCGCCGCCGGCGATCGCCCGGGCGCCTACGGACCGATGAGCTGGATCAGGTTGCCCTCGTTGTCCTCGATGATCACGTTCGCCGGCTGATCGGCGGTCGCGGCAAACGGCCCGAAGGCGATCGGCACCTCGTTCGCACGGAGCATCGCGACGGTGCCCTCGAAATCGGCGACGATGACCCCGGCCTTGACGATCCCGTGCAGGAGGGTCCGGTCGACGAGGGTCGGGTCGATGTCACCCAGCGAGACGCCGTCGTTCTGCCGGATCAGCTCGATCGTGAGGCCGTTGCCCTCGAGCACGACCACCGCGACGCCGTCGGCCGTGGGCGGCCGGGACGCCACCTCGAGACCGAGCTTCGCCTGGTACCAGGCGGCCGTCGCTTCGAGGTCCGCGACCGACAGCGCGAAGAAGCCGCCGATCCCGACCAGCGAGGACCCTTCGCCGGCGTTCGCCGTCGGCGAGCCCGCCGCGGCCGTCGGCGGGGCCGGGGTACCCGTGGTGGACGGCGTGGAAGCCGGCCCCGGCGGGTTCGACGGATCGGCACTACCGCACGCCGCCACCAGCAGGGCGGCGAGTGCCGCCGCCGAGGTCAGCCTTCCGAGACGCGACCTGGTCATCCGGCGCTTCGCTCCCCGGCGGATCGGACCTCCCCGGACGCGGACCCGCGTCACCGAGCCTGGGGCGCTGCCAGCTCGTACGTGACCCGGTACCAGCTCGCGGTCCGGTGGGCAGCGCCGATCACCGGCAGCGAGAACGTCTGGGTCGACGCGACGAGGTAGCCCTGCTTGCGCATCGCGACCGCATCCGCCTCGATCCTTGCGGCCAGCTGCTCCTCGGACTGGATGCCGACCCGCAGCCCGAGGGCGGCGAACAGCGGGGCCAGGAGCAGGTTCGCCCAGACGAGCAGGCTGTCACGACCGTATTCGCGAACGACGACGCGTCTGGGTTGCGAAGGTCCGAAGCGGCCCCTCCACGTTGCTCGTGGGCGCATCATGCCGGCCACCTCCAACGATCCACCCCAGGACGATACGCCAACGTCCGCGAACCGACCGGCGAAGGCCCGGACCGACAGCGATCGGCCCGTCCGCTAGCCCTGCTCGAGACCCCGGTCCGATGCCCTGGACGGCACCAGGTCGACCATCCGGGCGCGGCGGGTCCGGCCCGACTCGGTCCGGACGACGGCCGCCGGGATCACGCCCCCGACGAGTCGCTCGACCACCGCCGTCTCGCCGGCATCGGCCCCGGAACCCTGGATCGTCACCCGCATGCCGACCGCCAGGTCGGTGCGGCCGAGGCCGGCATCCGGATTGATCACGGCCAGGGTCGGCGGATTGAGCGGCACCCGGCTGACCGGCGGCGGACCCTTCGAGCTGCGTGACGGCGGGTAGAACACGCGGCGCTTGCGCGTCACCTGGCGGATCCCGGCCGGGGTCCCCGGGTGGCGTCGGCTTGCCGTTGGCGCGGTGATCCCGGCGGATCAGCGGTCGCGGGGTGGAACGGGGTCAGGCCGGGATCATCGAGCTTCGACAAGCAGCACTCCTCTGCGCAGGACCTTGAGGCGAGCCCGCGATGGCGGGCCAACCGCGAGCGACCGTCTTCGGCGCCGTGGCTGCCGGCAGACCGTCGTCCGCTCGGCCGACACGCCGCCCACGGAAGGCGGCGATGGTGCCACGATAGAGGCGATCGGCCGATCGCACAACCCGGCCACCCACGCCGCCGCACGATCTCCTGACGGTCCGATCGGCCGGTGACCGCGGCGTGTGGGATGATCGGGGCGATCTCCACGCCGGCGGGAACTCGATGCTCTCGACGCCCCAGCGAACGTGCTTCCTCATCGCCGACATCTCCGGGTACACGGGCTACCTGGCCGACGTCGAGCTGGACCATGCGCAGGACATCCTCGCGGACCTGATCGGCGCCGTGGTGACCGCGCTGCGGCCCGGCTTCCGGCTGGCCAAGCTCGAGGGCGACGCCGCCTTCACCTATGCGCTCGTCGAGGAGATCGACGGATCGATGCTCCTCGACACGGTGGAGCGCTGCTACTTCGGCTTTCGCCGCCGGCGCCGGGATGTGCGCCAGGCGACCTCGTGCGAGTGCAACGCGTGCTCCCGGATCCCCGATCTCGACCTCAAGTTCGTCATCCACCACGGTGAAGCGATCGTCCAGCGGGTCGCCGGGCGCCAGGAGCTGCTGGGCACCGACGTCATCGTGGTGCACCGGCTGCTCAAGAACGAGGTCGTGGAGCGGCTGGGCATCGGCGCCTACGCCCTGATCACCCAGGCCTGCATCGATGCGTCGGACATCGAACCGGTGGCGCTCGGCATGCGCGCGCACGGCGAGACCTACGACCGGATCGGCGAGGTGCCGGCGTGGGTCCACGACCTCGAGCGCCGCTGGCAGGAGGAAGAGGCACGCGGCCGCGTGTTCGTCAGCCCGGCCGAATCCATCCTGACCGTGTCGGTGCCGACCGACGTGCCGCCCCAGGTGGCGTGGGAGTTCCTGACCAAGCCCGGCCAGCGGATGAGCTGGCAGCCGTGGGTGACGGAGGTCACCGTCAAGGGGGCGACCGGGGGACGGCGCGGCCCCGGCTCGGCCAACCACTGCCGGCACGGCAAGGACGCCGTGATCGAGGAGATCCTCGACTGGCGCCCGTACGACTACGTCACCGACCGCACCATCATCGAGACGCCCGCGGGACCCCTGAAGCTGCTGCACACGATCGAGCTCGAGCCGATGGCGACGGGCACGCTCGTCCACTTCCGGTTCGCGGCGCCCGGGAAGAAGCGGGAGATGGCGCTTGCCGAGCAGGTTGGCGCGGCATACGGCGCGGCGCTCCGCTCGAGGATGCCGGAGCTTGTCGCCCAGCTCGACGCCGAGCTCGCCGCCCGGATGAGCGATCGCGGCCCGGAGCCGGAGCTGACGCCGCCGGCCCCGGACGGGCCACTGTCCGGATTGGCGCCGCTGACGCTCATCGACTGACGTCGCGGTCCGGTCGCGGCAGCGGCCGGGAGCGGCTGCTCAGCCCGCCGCGCGCAGCTGGTCGGCGTACCGCTCGAGCGACTTCGCCACCCTGGCCAGCGGCTCCATCAGCGCCGGCGTGCACAGCTCGCCGCAGCGGACCGCGAACGCCGCAGCGTCCCGCAGGCGCTCCTCCATGAGGATCCAGGCCGCCGCCCGGTGCGGCAGCAGGTAGTCGACCTCGTAGAACAGCTCGAACCCCGGTCCGGCGGTGACGCCCGGCAGGTCCGGGCCGACGGGCAGCGTCGTCACGACGGTCCCCAGCGGCCTGATCGCCGTGTACATCAGCCCAACCGAGACGTCGGCCAGGACCTCGAGCTGCTCCGGCGACTCATCCGTGTGGGCGAAGTAGCGGGACAGGAGCTGCAGCAGGACCTCGTAGGTGACGTTGAGCAGGTCCATGGCCCGCGTCGTGCCCGGATCGGTGATCAGCGGAACCGCGACGCCCGTGGCCTGTGGCCGGACGTTGGCCGCCACGACCGGCCGGGCGGGCTCGAAGCCCGGATCCGCCCGCCTGATCTCGAGGTACTCGTCGAGGATGCCCAGCAGGCGGCCGAAATGGGCGTCGCGCCACTCGCCGCGGGCCCCCTCGCCCTGCTCGACGATCGTGTCGATCGCCCGGCGCGCGGAGTCGAGGCCGGTGACGGGAACGAGCTCGGGCCACCGGAAGTGCTCCTCGGTCGCCTGGGCGTTGGCCGGACCGACGAACAGCCGCTCCGGGCCGAGCCGATCGGCAAGGTGCTCCAGGCCGGCCTGGATGGACCGGTACAGCTGCCCGATCGTGTCGAACTCCTGGAGGTGCGGGACGATCCCGTCCGGCCCGTCGTGGGGCAGGGCAACGGCCCGCTCGATGGCCTCGAACCCCTCGGCATCCTCGGCGTCCATCCCCTCCGGGCGCTCGAGGAAGGCGAAGTGGCGGAGCGCGGCCTCGCCGAACGGCACCAGCTCGATCCGGACGCCCGCCGGGTAGCTGTAGGCCGGCATCGGGAAGTTCGGCCGGGCGAGGCGGGGTGCGGCCCCGACGGCCGTCAGCAGGTTCTGGACGAGCGCGAGGTGGAGCATCTCCTGTCCGCCGATCGAGAGCAGCGTCTTGCGCCAGCGGCCGACCGCGGCGAGCGTCTCGGGCGACAGCCCTTCGTCGGCTCGCTGCTTGAGCGAGAACGCCGCGAAAAGGTACTGGAGCATGATCAGGTGCTCGAGCTCGGCCGCCTTGCCCAGCGTGTAGATCAGCGCCTCGCGGTGCTCGAGCCCGCCATGCCCGCTGTCGCCCTTTCCTCTGCGGACGGTGAGCACGCTGGCCAATGGGCCGTGCGGGACGGGCGTGACGTTCTCGATCATCGAGGGCTTCCTTTCCCTGCTGGGGCGGCCGGTCGCACGATCGGATCTCCGGCCTGCCGAATCACGCCTCTGGGACCTCGTCGTCGCTCGAGCCGCCCTCGTAGAAGCGGTCGTCCGGGTAGCACCATTGCCAATCCTCGTCCGGCTCCGCCGTCCGGATCATCGGATGGCCGGTCTCCCGGAAATGCGCGGTGGCATGTCCGTTGGGGCTCTGGTCGCAGCAGCTCGTCCGCCCGCACGTCAGGCATTGGCGCAGGTGCACCCATGCGCCGCCGATCTCGACGCACGCGGTGCACACCCCGAGCGGTGGGTCCACCCGGAGGTCGGCATGGTAGTGGTCGCAGAACCGCGTCACCTGGCAGGTCGTCCGATGTGCCCACGGCGGGGCCGACGCCGTGTCGCGCTCCCCGGGCGCCGCGACACTACCACCGGCGCCCGTCGCGGGTGCGATCGGGCCCGCGGTGCGTCCGATGCGCGGCAGCAGGGGCCTGATCAGGCGGTCGTGCCGATCCGCCCGGCCGGCCGTTCGGCGATCATGATCGTGACGACGTGGGGGAGCCCGACGATGGCGTCGGGATGATCGAGGCGTCCGCGACGATGGGCCCTTCGAGGCCGTGGACCCGGCCCGAGCAGGCGAGGCGCGCCGGCTCGTCGAACTGGTCGCACAGGATCGCCAAGGTTCGCGACGAATCCGGGCTCCGGGCGTCGTCGACGATGATCTCGTCCACGCCGAAGGACACCGGGGCGCTCGCGACGCGCATCTGCCCGGCTCCCCGCGAGGTCTCCTGCGGCGCGCGAGCCACGTCGGTCGGGCCCGCCGGCTGCGGGATCACCGGCCGGAGCTCATCGCGTGCGCGTGCGCCTCGGCGGCGAGCCGGAACGCGTCCAGCAGCGCGACGAGGTCCGCGCGGGCTCCCTCGACCGTTGCCCGGACCGGCGCGCCGCTCGTGATGGAGGCATGGAAGGCGCGGAGCTCCGTTCGGAACGCCTCCTCGTAGGAGACCCGGGACTCGATCGTCTCGAGGCCCGCCGTCGTGCCGTCCGATCGCCGCTCGACGAGCCGCGTCGGGTGGTGTCGAAGGTATGGGGCCGGGAACGTCAGCTCGAGGATCCGATCCCGGCAGTAGACCGTCACCCGCTCCCGGTAGTCCGCGACGCCGGGAAGATTGAGGTGCTCGAGGTGCACCCGGCCGTCGTTCGGGAGCGCCCAGGCCAGGGTCACGCCCCGGCCGCCGTCGAAATAGGCGGCGTCGGTGAGCGGCAGCGGGGCGTGGATGCCCAGCGACCCGAGCAGGTGATGGGCGAGGCTCACGTCGTGCACGAGGGACGACAGGTACGCCTCGAACGCCCGCGTCTCGGCGGGGCTCGGCTCCGCGCCGCGTGCGATGGCAATCGCCGCCGCCCCGCGCCGCCGCGTCCGCTCGATCAGCCCGGCGTCGACATCCCGCCCGATCGCGAGCCCCATGTGGTCGACGAACGGCCCCTGGTCCGGGTCGTTGACCTCGACGGACAGATACGCGACCTCGGCCGGGCCGTCCGCCAGGCGCTCGACCATGCGCTCCACGGCGGGGTCGTACAGCTTCATGTAGCCGACCTGGACCACGCGGTCCCCGCGCGCGGCGAGGATCTCGTCGCACTCCGCGAGGTCGAGGGTCAGGGGCTTCTCGCAGAACACGTGGGCGCCGGCCCGCAGCGCCGTCAGGACCGCGTCGCGATGTGCCGGATCGGGCACGGCGATGACGACCGCGTCCAGCCCGAGCGCCAGAGCTTCCTCGAGCGTGGCGCACGCGCCGGGCACGCCGTACCGGGCGGCCACCGCCTCGCGAACGGACCGCGACGGGTCGGCGACGACGACGAAGTCGAACAGCTCGCGTTCATCCCACAGGCTCGGCGCGTGGGCGGCCTGGCCGACGAGGCCGGCGCCGAACAGGCCGACGCGGAGGCGTGACCCGGGGGCCGTTGATCCAGTCCAAGCCTGTTCCGATGCCATGCGACGTGCCCTCATCCGCGCTACCGGGGGAATGGCTCGTGGGGCCACGTCCGCTCCCGCCGATGCAATCGATTTCGCCGGTCGGCGAACGCTATCATGCCCCATGACAAGGGCTGGGATCTCGTCAAAGGCGGGACGCGGCATGGGCCCGGCCGGAGGCGTGCCGGATCGCTAGTTGCGCCGCTCCGCCGGGAACGAGCTGCCGTCGAACAGCGCCTGGTCGCGCAGCGGCTCGGCAAGCGTGACGATCACGGGCTCGGGCCCGTTGCCCTGGCAGTCCTGGTCGCCGGACAGCGTCCGGACGACGAGCGCGATCGTGACCGCATCGGGCGCCGCGATCAGGATCGGCGCCATGAGCCGGCCTGCCATCGGCCTGCCGCTCGCGCACGCGAGCTCGGTCGCGAGCACGGTCAGGGTCGTCGCGCCGGGCGCCGGGGGGTTCGCGGGGTCGAGCTCCCAGGTCGCAAAGCCAACGCCCTTCGGCAGCGTGACCTGGAGGTCGCAGCGCCCGTCCTCCCACGCCTGCCAGCCACCCTGGTCCTCGATATCCTCGACCGACACGACCCACCAGCCGTCGCGCCCCGGCGCCAGGTAATCGACCCGATCCGGACCTGCCGAGACGACGTGCCAGCCCGAGACCGGAACGCCATCGTGGTCCGGCGACGTCACGAATGCGCGCAGCGCCAGCGCCTGGGCGTTCTGCGCCAGCTCGGCATTGCCTGGCTCGTCGAGCGCGCTCGCCTCGAAGCTGATCTCGGGCCACCCGGCGCACTCCAGCCGACCGGTCAGGCCCGGGCCGGCGAGCGACGGGGCGGGTGATGCGCCACCGCTCTCGGGCGACGGCGGCGCCGACTGGGTCGAGGTCCCGGACGATCCGGGGATCGGCACCGGCGTGAGGACCTCCTGCGTCGTGCTCGCGACAGGGGGCGACGCCGGCGCTGCCGACGGCGTGGTGGTCCCGCAGCCTGCGACGACCGCCACGATGGCGGTGAGCGCGACAGGGGCTGCGCGCCGGAGGCGGTCCGGCAGTCTGAAAACGATCATCTCGACCCTGAAGCCCGCTCCTGACGTCGCCGACAATGGTGAACCAAGGCGTTCCATCGAACCAGCAAGCCTGGCCGTACCTTCCGGCCGATTGCCCGGGACGAGCGACGATCGTGCGATGGTCTCTGGGGCGAGGCCCGCGGTCGCCCACGGCCCGGCCCGCCACGCCGATAGACTCGGTTCGTTCGCGACAAGCCGACCGACTCGACCCTGGGTGCCGCCATCGACCTCGTCCGCCGCCTCCGCGCCTCGCTCGCCGCCTCCATCGGCGACGTCGCCTTCGGGATGGAGGACGGCGCCGTCTCCGTCGCCGGCCTCGTGTTCGGTGTGGCGGCGAGCACGAATGACAGTCAGATCGTGCTCCTGGCCGGAGCGACCGGCGCGATCGCCGGCGCCGTGTCGATGATGGCCGGTACCTACCTCGACGTGCACTCGGAACGAAGCCGCGCGGCCGCCCTGGTGGAGCGCGCGCGGAGCCGGATCGCCGCCGACCCGGCCGCGGCCCGAAGGCGCGTTGCCCGTCAGCTGCGCGGCGCCGGTTTCACCGAAGCCGAGGCGCATGGCGTCACCGCGGCATTCGAGCGGAATCCCGACGCGCTCCTCGACTACGTGGCCGCGTTCGAGCTGGGCGTCCCCCGCGACGCCGGGGCGTCACCCTGGACGCATGCGCTGTGGATGTTCTGTGCCGACCTGGTCGCGGCCAGCGTGCCCGTCGTCCCCTTCGCGCTGTTCGACATCGAGACGGCCAGGGTCGTGTCGCTCGTCGTGACCGGCGCTCTCATGGCGGTGCTCGGGATCGCCCGCGGGCTGATCGGGCACGAGCCGATCTGGCGGACGGCGCTCCAGACGATGGGGATCGCCGGCGCGGCCGCCCTCGCCGGGGTGCTGATCGGACGGTTGGTCACCCGGTAGCCATGGTCGCTGGCACGCCGCCGGTGGCGACACCCTCCGCCGGCGCCACGGCCAGCGGCAGCCTCCTCGGACCTGCGGACGCGCAGCAGCTCCCCAACCGTCGGGGGGCCATCGCGACGGTGGATCTTCGAGAATTCGGTGAAGGCGCGGAACCTCCCGACCGGGCGCCGGCCGGCCGACCGGCGCCTGTCGCCCGACGAACGGCAGGGCCGCCAGCGATCTGGCGGCCCCGTGGGTGATCTCGGATTGGAGCGGGAGACGGGATTCGAACCCGCGACATTCTGCTTGGGAACACGGAGCGTCCCCAGCGGTGTGCTCTGACCTTGGGCGATGAACGGGAATTGCGGTAGCTAGAGTGTCGCGAACAGGACGCGCAAGACACGCTGCCTTCCCGATCGGACGTGGCACCCCGGTCCCTTTCCCAGAGCCGGCCCTGAGGCTCACTCCGCGCTCCGGGCGATTTACGGTCATGGCGATCGGGGCGTCTTGGCAGACCGGGCGGGTAGAGGCAAGGGCGCCGTCCGGAGTGCCGATGACGCGGCCGTACCTTCTCGCACCGGGCAGCTCGAGCGGCTTCGTCGCCGGGCTAGGATGCCCGACTTCCACCCCAGGACCCGTAACCGCTTTCCGACGCAAGGGTGGCACTCCCCACGGGATCCAGGATCATGCGGTTCGGCTGCCGCCGTCGGGGACAAGGTGGGCGCGATGCTCCTCGCCCGGCGCCGATTCGGGAGCTGCCCGAGAGGCGGTCCAAGGTGTTACGCGCCCACCTCTACACCGATCGCCTTCCAGCTCTCCTGCAGGCCATATCGGTCGGGTGGCACAGAGAAGACCTGTCGGATGAGGACGACGTATGTGCCGCCAGCCAGGCGCCCGAGATCCATCACAGCCACGGCGCCATTGGCGCTGACCGGGGTCACCGCGGCTCCGCTGTCGGTCCAGGTCCTCTGATCGGGACTGGGCTCCAGGACGGCGACCTGGCTGAAGAGCGCCGGGCTCAGATCGTCGATCACGATCACGTCCACCGGGTTGCCAGTGCCGTTCACGTGTGCGATGCCAGCGAGCTGCGGCCACAGCGCGTTTGGCCCCGGGATCTGCGTCTCAAGGCTCGCGCCCTCTACTTGCTTGACCTCGTGAGAGGGGACTCCCTGGCAGGCCAGGCCATAGGCCGTCGTGCAGACCACAGGAGCCAGCCCGGCCGAGGTCACGCGTGTCGCGTAGTACGCCTGCATCAGCTCCGGCGCAACGGACGCATCGGTGATCCAGGAACGCGGGCTCGGGCTCGACGAGGTCGCGTCGACCGCGCTGGTCGCGGTGGCCTGCGGCGCAACCGGAGTCACCTGCGCGAGCCCGAAGCCAAGCGCGACGCCAGCCGCGACACCGACGAGCAAGACAGGCAGCAGTGGCGGACGGGGGTCCACGGAGTGCAGGCGCACTGATGATCCGCTGCTCACCCGCTCATGATGCGCCCGGGCCGCGCCTGGCTATTCGGAGGCGCCGGGTCGACGCGGACGCCCGATGCGCCGCGAGGCGACGTACTCGTCGACCCATCGCTTGCTGCTCATCCACCGCCCGTTGGCGTCCTTGGCCGCGCGAAGCGTGCCCTTCTCGGCGGCCGCCCGGAGACCGCGCACCGACAGGCCGTGGCGCTCGAGCGCCGACAGCGGCAGGAGCTTCACCGGCCCGGCGAGGTTGGGCAGGAGGAAGCGGTCGAGGCTCTCCTTGACGGCCCTGGCGAGCAGCTCGGCGAGCGGCGCGAAGTCGTCGTTGTCGGCCCGGCGCATGGCCTTGAGGTATGCGGTGCGGCCCCGTTTCCGGATGACAGCGGGCGGGTAGCCGTTGCGCACCAGCAGCAGGTTGAGCAGCAGGCGCCCCGCCCGCCCGTTGCCGTCCCGGAACGGGTGGATCCGCTCGAACGCGTTGTGGACCCGGGCGAGGTAGGCGAGGAGGTGCTCGTCCGCGGCCGGCCCCGCCCCTGCCGTGCCCAGCCAGTCCCCGACGCGGGCGTCGACCTCCGTCCAGGGCGGCGGTGTGATGCCGTCGGGGAACGGGGCGATGTCGTGGACCCGCCAGCTGCCCGCCGACTCCCTCGGGTCGAGCGGCGGGTGATCGGGGGGCAGACGTCCCAGGCGAGGCCCAGCGCGAGCCGGTGCACCTCCCGCAGCTCGGCGCGGGTCACCGCGCCCGCGCGGCCCCACTCCCCCTCCTCCGCGGTCGCCTGGGCGTAGACCCACTGGGCCGCGCGTGCGTAGCCCTGGACGTCGAGGTACTCGCACAGCTCCTTGTTGCCGACGGGGCGCCCTTCCTCGAGGAGGGTCCGCACCTCCTTGAGCGCGAGCGTGTTCCCCTCGATGGCGGTGCTGTTGTGGGCCTCCTCGAACCAGATGTCCCGCCAGATCTGCTCGTTCTCGTCGGCGCTCGGCAGGCCGCCGGCCCGCGCGAGGTCGCCCATGCCCACGTCGACCTGGCCGAGGATGTACTCCCTGCTCGGCCGTCCGCGCCCGGCCTTGGTGATGACCACGGCGACTCCTGAAACAGTGGCGGTCGGGCCTCCGTTAATGACACGGCACAGTTTAGCCATCTGGGTGGCGCGTCGTAAAGCGTGGCGGTTCTCGCCGACTAATTCGCGCGGCACACTTTCCTTCTGGGTCGCGGCGTGCGCACGGCCGTCGGGCGGGGCGACGGCGACAGGCCGGCGGCCGAGCCAATGGGATCGCGGCCCGCGCCCGGCGCCGCGTGCGCCGCCGGGCCCCGGCGTGGGGCACCCGTCCGCCGGCGCGATCCATGTCGGAGGCGGGTCCCGGCCAGACAGAGCGCTGTGCTCAAGTACCGATGGCCCGAGAATCAGTCGAGACACCCAGTTGGGGTGTCTCGCCGAGCGTGAAGTCGAGAGTGGAGCGGGAGACGGGATTCGAACCCGCGACATTCTGCTTGGGAAGCAGACACTCTGCCAACTGAGTTACTCCCGCTCGGCACACGCTCAAATAGAGCGCCTGCCTGTTGGCGCGGCCCATTCTAGCGGGCTCTGAGAAGAGCCACAGCGCTCGTGCAGCGGATGACTTGACTGACCGCTTAGCGTCGACACCCGGATCCACCGATCGCTGACCCAATTCGGTCGTGTCCCGAGACTTGGTGGAACAGCGGGGCCGTGAACGAGAGCGGCCACCGCGTCATCCTCGCGTCGTTGGACGTGAGAAACCGACGACACGGAGAACACCACGATGGCCGACGACAGCATGTCCCCGCTCGAGACCCTGCGCAGGACGACCACCGACGGTGAATGGACCTTCTGCGCGAAGGGGTCCGGGGGCTCGCCCAGGCGGTGATGGAAGCTGAGGTGACCGAGCTCACGGGGCTGCCCAAGGGTGAGCGCAACCCGGAACAGCGCCTGACCCATCGCAACGGGTACCGCGACCGGCGCTGGAACACCCGGGTGGGCACGGTCGGCCTCGTGATCCCGCGGGTCCGCGATGGCTCCTGCCTCCCGAGCCTCCTCGAGCCCCGGCGCCGCGCCGAGCGCGCCCTGCTCGCCGTCGTCCAGGGTATCGGCACCCGACGGGTCGACGACCTCGTCCGGGCGCTGGGGCTCGAGGGGATCAGCCGGAGCGAGGTGAGCCGGATCTGTGCCCGCCTTGACGCGTTGGAGGCTCGCGTGACGGCTACTGGCCATCGCGGATGAGGGTCGCGCAATTCGTGCCGCTGTTGCTGCGTGAGCAGGCATTCCGGCGGTTCTGGTACGGGCAGACGATCTCGGTGTTCGGCGATCAGATCACGTTCCTGGCGCTGCCGCTAACGGCGGTCCTGATCCTCAACGCCGACGCGAGCCAGATGGGATTCCTCACCGCGGTCGGGCTCCTGCCCCATCTCCTGTTCTCGCTCCCGGCGGGCATCTGGCTTGACCGGGTGCGCGAGCGCCGGCGGCTGATGATCCTGGCCGACATCGGGCGGGCGATGGGCATCGTGCTCGTGCCGGTGGCGTTCCTGTCCGGCTGGCTCAGCATTGAGCTCCTGTTTGTCGTCGCGTTCATCGTCGGCACGCTGGCCGTCGTGTTCGACATCTCCTGGAACACGTTCTTCGTCGCCGTCGCCAAGCGCGAGCAGTACGTTCAGGCGAACGCGCTACTGAGCGGCAGCCGGTCGATGTCGTGGGTCACCGGCCCGGCCGTTGCGGGTGTCCTCATCCAGATCCTGACCGCGCCGATCACGCTCATCGTCGACGCCCTGTCGTTCCTGGGCTCGGCGTTCTTCCTCGGCCGCATCCACGCGCCCGAGCCACCAATCGATGCCGAGCCGGGCACCGTGCGCGAGCAGCTCCGGGAGGGCATGGCGTTCATCGCCCACGACCCGATCATCCGTGGGGTCCTTCTGTCGGTCGCAACCGTCAACCTGTTCAACTACGGCTTCCAAGCGTTGTTCCTCCTGTACGCCACGGTGAACCTTGGCGTCGAGCCGGGGATTCTCGGGCTGGCGGTCGGGGCCGGTGCCGTCGGCGGTGTTATCGGCGCGGTCGTCGCCGGCCGGGTCGGGCGCACCCTCGGGATCGGCCGCGCCTACCTCGTCGGCCTGATTCTCTTTCCCGCCCCGCTGATCCTGATCCCGCTTGCCGGCGGGCCGCCAATCCTCATCCTCGCGTTCCTGTTCGTGTCGGAGTTCCTCGCCGGCATGGGCGTGATGATCCTGGACATCAATGCCGGCGCAATGCTGCTGGCCCGCACGCCGGACAAGATTCGCGGTCGCTCCGCGGGGACCTTCCGGTTTGTGAATATGGGCGTCCGCCCGATCGGCGCGGTCATCGGCGGCCTCCTCGGCGCGGCCATCGGCATCCGCGAGACGCTGTTCATCGTGACGATTGCCCAGCTCTCGGGCGTGCTCTGGCTCATCGGTTCACCCATCCTCGGGCTGCGCGACCTGCCTGAGGCGCCCGAGTAGCGGCGGAATAGCACCGAGACGCAAGAGAGCAGGTAGACGCCAATCCCAGGTCACGGGGTCCCGATCCGGTGCAAGGACCGCGGACGTCTGGGTTAGCTCTGACCGACGACCCGGTCGACCTGGTGCTGGCGCAAGCCGACTCCGATCAACCACAGGCCGGCCAACGGCAGCGCAGCGAAGAAGAGCGCAAGGATGACCGGGCCCTGGCCGTTGATCAGGCTGATTGAGGGGGCGGTCCCGCCCGACAGGCTGGCACCTACCGAACCGACTACCGCATAGACCAAGACGACGGGCCAGAGGCATCCCCAGCCCAGAAGGAACAGGCCTACGTTGCTCGTGCGACCACGAGGCAAGAAGACACAAACGATCAGGAGAGGCGGGAGCACCATCGGCGCCAGCAGGAGTGGTTGAATCAGCAGCCCCGAATCGAAGGGGCTATGGCCCGGTCCCAGCACAAGGTCGGTGAGCGCCTGGACGACGAGCCAGCTAGCGAACACTCCGGCGACGCCGCCGATCAGAACGGCGAGGCCCGGCAACGAGCGTCGCATCAGATGCCCTCCCGTGCGGGTGCGATTGGATGCGGCTTGACCATGGCCTCGTTCGTTCGCCGCGCCCATTGCACGAAGGTCGTGCCCGGCGTGGTACCTGGTCCGACACCAACTCGTCCGCAATGTGGGCGCTGAGGACGCGGGCACGGCTGGGTCGGCGCCCCAGCACAACGATCGGGCGCCTCAGCCCGGATCGTCATCGACTGGGTCGAACCAGGGCACGTCGGTTGGCCGCCAGCCGATCTCGGCAGCCGGTTTAAGCGGGGTGGGTAGGCAGGACCTCGCGAGGTCGAGGGCGCGACGTCATGTCGCACTCGCTGGCGATCGAGAGGACTCGCCCGCGGGCATGCGCGGCGCACTTGCGAGGGGCCCTCACGCCCACCAAGCGATCGAACGAACACCGGCGGAGCTGGCGGTGTCGCTCGACGGAACCTGAAGGCGAGCGCGTGACGGGTGGCCATGTCGAGCACCTGGGTTTGCGATCGAATTGCGATCGCCCAGGCCCATGGTCGCGGTGGCGCCCGCTGATCGTGCGACCCGAAGCTCTCGAGGCAACAGAGAACGATGCAGCGTATCCGCATCGCATCTGCGGGCTTGCGGAGGCACCGGCGCTGCTGGCCGGGCTGTTGCTGTCGCGGGATTCCCCGCGTGTCGCCGCCTCGTCGCCGTTGACCGACCCGGGTCGTCGCAGAACCGTCCCGCGTGCACGACGGTCACGTTCACGGCGACGGTGTACGGGATCATCCCGCCCCCGCTTGGCGGCGTGACTTCTTCGATGGGGCGCATGCCTGGGTGCCGAGGCCTGTCCCCGGACTGGGGCGACGAGCTCGGCGTACCGGCCCACGAACACAGCCGGCGACCACTCGGCGGTGCTGGGGCCGGCACCACATCATCACCTTCGCGTATGACAGCGACGCCGGGGCCGGGCTCAGCGACCCGCTGGTGCGCATGTCCCGCCGCCGCGTCGACCACCGAGGTGACGTCCTCCGTGACCCGTCGGTCTACGGCGAGCAGGTGACGTGGTTGGCTGACATCTCGAACCCATGCTCGGCCAGCGTGACGGGCACGGTCCAGTTCCGGGCGGATGGCACCGACATCGGCGGCCCCCAGCAAGTCGATGGCGGCGGCCACGCGTCGTTCACGACAGCGACCTGCCGGTCGGCCTCCACCCGGTCCAGGCCATCTTCACGAGCTCCGATCCCGACCTTCAGGGGAGCATCGGGACGCTGCTCCAGACGCTGGTCCTGCCGGGTCAGCGCGCAACCCCGCCGCGACGACGACAACCGTCTCGTCGTCTGCGGACCCCGAGTCCGGTGCCGCCGTGACGTTCACCGCGGCGACGACTGTCGCAGCTCGAGGTGCCGGCACGGTCACCGGAAACGTGCAGTTCGGGATGGCGGGGTGAGCATCGCTGCACCAGTGAGCGTGGACGAAACGGGGCACGCGGCGATCACCACCTCGAGCCTCGGCGTGGGAAGTCACGCCATTGATGCGTGTTCACAAGCGACAGCCCGAACTTCACCGGCAGTGACGGAGCCGTAACCCAGACCGTGGACAAGGCGCGGACGACGCTCCGCTACGACGGGCCGACGAGCGCTGACTATCACGATGTTGTCACCCTCGCTGCGACGTTGACCCGAACGGACGACGGACGGTCGATCGCGGGCAGGATCCTCGACTTCTCGATGGGCTCCGAGCATTGCTCCGCTGAGACCGATGGAAACGGCCGAGCCGCCTGTCCGGTTACCCCGATCGAACCGGCCGGGCCGTTCACGGTCTCCGCGGTGTTCGCTGGTGACAGCGACGATCTCGCGAGCAACGACAGCATGGACTTCCTCGTCACGAAGGAGGAGACGACCACCACCTACACGGGCCCGACCGTCATCGCCCAGGGCAACCCGGTGAGCCTGTCCGGACAGCTGCTCGAGGATGGGACCGTACCGATCGCCGGGCGGACCCTGACCCTCACCCTCGGCAGTGGCGGAGACAGCCAGAGCTGCGTGACGCCACCGACCGGCGCGTCGGGCGACGCCAGCTGCACCGTGTCGAGCGTGTCGGTCGACCAGGGACCTGAGCCGGTCGAAGCCAGCTTCGCCGGCGACGGCTACTACCTGCCGTCCGCTGACACCCAGGATGCGATCGTCTTCGCCTTCCCCGATCGCGGCGTCTTCGCCATCGGCGACGGCAGCGCGGGCGACCGGATCCGGAGTCACGTTCTGGAGCTCGCAGTGGGTCAGGGACAACTCGGTGAGCCACGGATCCGGCCCGTCGAGCTTCGAGGGATTCGCCGGTGATGTGCCCTCGACGCCACCGGACTGCGGCGGGACGTGGACGACGTCGCCGGGGAACAGCGCCTCGCCCGTCGACACCGTCCCGGCCTACATGGGGGTCGCGGTTTCGAGCTCGATCAGCAAGCACGGGAATGTCATCTCGGGCGACATCGTGGGGATCGTCGTGGTCAAGACCAGCCCGGGCTACGCGCCCGACCCAGGGCACGCTGGCACCGGCATCGTCGTCGCGACGTACTGCAGGTGATCCGGCGTCCACCCTGGGAAGCAGAGAAGCTGCCAGCTGAGCTGCCGCCGCTCGTGCGCGACCTCACGCCCCATAGCCGCGGGCCCCGAGGAGATGGTCCGGGGTCGCTCGGGGGCATCGCACGGGTTGGCCGCGTGGAGACCCATCCGGATCGCGAACGGCAGAAGGAGGACAGACACGCGATCCGGGCCCCGACCGTGGCCGATGAGGACGGCCGGTCTGAGCCGCCGATCCCGTGGGCGCATTCGCGAAGACCCACAGCGCACCGGCTCTGAGCCCCAGCGTCGAAGCTGGCCAGAGGGCCAGACCTGGAATCTGCCGAGCACCCGCGGCCGCTCAACCAGCGCGGGGCGCGCTGCGTTGCTGGCTCTCGGACTGCGGGTCGCGGACAGGTGGACCAGGCCCGCACGGGATCCGCGTCTAGCGCTCACGCAGGCGCGCCGACGGACGGAGGTTCAGACAGCCCGCGCCCCGCGTACCCTTCGGCACCTCCGGTCTCCTCGGTCACCCGCTAGCGTGCGACCGCGCGGGTGAGCGAGATGTCCGTGCCCGACCCGTCGGGGTGGACGCTCCCGCGCTCCCACGCCCGCCCGGTCGAGTCCCAGCGGGTGACCGCTGGGGAATGGAGACACCGCCAGTGAACGTCCACGTTTCCGACATCGACGTCTCCCGTCGGCCGTCCCTGCCTGGTGGCGCCATGCTCGCTGCGGTCGTGCGTCGCCATCCGATCGTCGCATTCTTCACGCTGGCCTACGGCCTGTCCTGGGCCATGCTGCTGACCCTGTATGGGCTGCTGGGCCTACCGGCGTCGCTGGTGATCCTGCTCCAGACGCTCGGACCGACGCTCGCGGCGCTGGTGACGGTTCGCATGGTCGAAGGACCCGCTGGACCTCGCCGCCTGCTGTCCCGCATCCGGATCTGGCGCGTTGCCCGCCGCTGGTACCTGTTCGCCCTGGTGGGCATCCCCGTGGTGTGCGTCCTGGCCGCGCTCGTCGTTCCGGGAGCGTTCGTCGGCCTGGGCGATTCGTCGGCCGTGAAGCTCGGCATCGAGCTGCTCGCCTTCATGGTCGTGGGCTTCTTCAGCGGGCCGCTGTTCGAGGAGCCGGGCTGGCGCGGCTTCGCCCTGCCGCGCCTCCAGGCCCGGATGGGTGCCCTGCCCGGCACGCTGGTGCTGGGCGCACTGTGGGCAGCCTGGCACCTGCCGCAATACCTCGTGCCGGAGTGGGCCCACCAGAATGGCGGCCTGGATCCGAGCCTCATCGCGACCTTCCTGGTCATGGTCGTCGCGATCGCGCCGATCATGACCTGGCTGTACAACCGCACGAACGGGAGCCTGCTCCTCGTCATGCTGGCCCACGCGAGCATCAACGCCTCGTTGGCCGTGTTCGTGGTGGCGTGGCTCGGTGGGCCTGCTGGCCCTGGGTGGCCTCGTCACTCCTGTTGATCGTCGGGACCCGCGGCCGCCTCGGCTACGTGCCGTCCGCTGATCGCGCCTGACCGAGGCTCGGCAGGTCGACCTGCAGCCCGGCGATCGGCAATCACCCGGGCAGCTGCCCGAGGAGAAGGCGGGTTTCGGCCGGTGCCGGCCAGGTGCCATGATGCGCGGATCGTGCACTCGACCGATGACCGGCACGACGCGGGGCGATCGGCGCCGGGAACCGAGACCTCGACCGGCGACCGACACGCGTTTCGGCTGCCACCCCAGCGGTTGCACGGCGATGGTCCCCGCAGGCCGGCCTTCGTGGGGCTCGTCGTCGTCGTCACCCTCCTGTTGCTCACCTGGCGACCGTGGGCGTCCGACCACCTGGCCATCGAGCCGCCCGTCACCCCGGCACCGGCGGGCGCCCGGATCGAAGGATCGCCGGCTCCCGCATCGGCCACCGCGGCAACGGCCCGAGGAAAGGCCGGCGACGACGCCCGCCATCCGAGGCAGCGAGCCGGGTTCGGCGTCGTACACCTCGATCATCGCCGACCAATGGACGGTGGTGGCGCTGGTGACGCCGTATGGGCCGGCCTCGACCGAGGAGCCGGCGACGCAGCACGATCCCGGGCCGGCGTGGTCCGCGGCCGGCCCCTTCCTGATGCTGCAGCAGGGGCTGATCCCGGTGGACGCACCTGTCGAACGAGCGGGGGATCCCGGCACGCTCTGCCAGCCGTCCGGCATCGCGAGAGACCGAAACGCCGTTCCCCTTCCGGCCGGTCGGGTCGCGTACGTCGGGGTGACCACCCCGGATCCGGCGACGCGGAGGCACGTGACCGTGACGATCCTGGGCCGGCCATCGGACACCGTCGCTCGCGCGATCTCACCTTCCGTCGAGCTCGCGGGGATGGGCGAGGGTCGGCGTTACGTGATCCCGTCGTCGGGGCCGGGCGGGGCCATCCTGTTCGGACCGACGTCGCCGGGTCCGCTGCAGGACGGCATCTACCGCTTCAAGGTCACCGGTGATGTCCCGGCCGGGACCACGTACCTGTACGCGTGCGTTGCGCCACCGGGCCCGTGACCCGTCGCTGGAACGGCCCGGCAACCATGCTCCGCATCGTGCTGGGGCACGGTTCGCGAGCGTAGCCGACCATCGCCACCGCCCCACGGGGGCCTGCACCACGGGGCCGGACCGAAGGCACGCCGACGATCTAGGATCGACGCTCAACCGGATCCCGACGAGGAGGCCTGCGCCCGATGCTGACAGCCACCAAGGACCTGATGCTCCCGGCGACCGTGACCGGTTCCTGGCCGCGGCCGCGCTGGTACGACGGCGGCCTGTGGGGCCGGCCGCTGGACACGGCGCTCCTCGACGTCCGGTTCCGCGAGCAGTTCCTCGATGCGCACGCCACCGTGATCGCCGACCAGGAGCGGGCCGGGCTGGACGTCCTCACCAACGGCGACTACCACCTCGACGAGGACTTCGCCGGTCGCTCGTGGCACCACTATCCGCTGCAGCGCTGGGCGGGGTTCGAGCACGAGGAGCTCCAGTACGAGCGCTCGCGGGACTCCCTCCTGGCATTCGCGCCCGGAACGCTCATGAACGAGATCGAGACGACGTGGCGCTGGCCGCGCGTGGTCGGCAAGGTCGAGCACAACCCCAGGAACCCGCTCGAGTACGCCAAGCTGTGGCGGATCGCTCAGGCGCGCGCCGCGTCGGGCAAGCCGGTCAAGTTCGGGACCTGCTCGTCGCAGGTGCTCTCGATCTTCCTCGACAGCCACACGTCCGAGTACGACCTCGACGACAAGAAGCAGCTGATCTGGGACATGGCCACGGCCATGAACGTCGAGCTCCGCCAGCTCGCGGCCGCGGGGGCGAAGGTCATCCAGATCGAGGAGCCGACGATCCACTTCACGGCGTGCTTCAACCCCGAGCAGACGGAGATGCTCGACTTCATGGTCGACGCGTTCAACCATGAGGTCGACGGCCTCGACGACGTCGAGCTGTGGATCCACACCTGCTGGGGCAACCCCAACATGCAGAAGGTCTACACCGGCGAGTCGTACGCGAACTCGATCGAGATCTACCTCGAGCGCCTCAAGGGCGACGTGTGGACGGTCGAGATGACCGAGAACGATTTCGCCGAGATCGAGCTGTTCAAGCCATACGCCGACCGGCTCGGGAAGAAGGTCGCGGTCGGGGTGGTGAACCACCGCAGCCTCCAGGCGGACATGCCGCCGGTCGTCGCGGGGCGGATCCGGCGCGCGCTCGAGGTGATCCCGGCCGACAAGCTGATCCTGTCCTCCGATTGCGGGTTCGGCCGCCAGGGGTTCAACCGGACCGTGGCGTTCTACAAGGCAGCCGGGATCGCACAGGGGCGAAACATCGTCCTCAGGGAGCTCGGGCTCGAGGAGCGCTACGTGGCGGCGGCCGACCCGTCGCTCCAGGCGGACGTGCTGCCGGATCGGGAGCCGCTGACGCACCTGCCCTCGCCCTGGCGGTAGGCACCGGCGGTCGGCCGGACGGGGCTGGTGCCCGGTGTCGGCCCGGTGCCGGCCCGCTGGCCCCGCACCGGTCGGGTGCCCCCGTGTCGCTAAGCCCGGCACCGGTCGGGTCCCCCGTGTCGGCCCGGTGCCGGCCCGCTAGCCCCGCACCGGTCGACCGCGGAACGTGCCCGTGACCGTGGAGGTCCCATAGCCGTCGCCGCGATAGTGGAGCGCGCCGCCGGGGATCGTGACGTCGAGCCGGACGCGGCCCGTGTCGTCGTTGATGGAGCCGGTGCCCGTGATCGGCACGCCGTCGGTGAACGAGCAGGCGTCGAGGTCGAGGCGGGTGCCCGTGTCATCGGGGGTGTACACGAGCACGCCGCCGTGGTCGCATCCGACGCGGATCGGGTCCGCGTCAAGCTCGTAGAGGTAGTCGTCGCTGCTGAGCAGCTGGTCGACGGTCGTGTCCATGAACTGGGTGCCGTTGCGGTATTCGGCCTCGGTGAGCGGCGCGAGCGCCACGTAGGCGTCGGCCACGGATCCATTGCACACGGTGACCCGCGACGCCAGGGCCTTGCCCTGCACCATGTAGGCGGCCACCAGGTCGTCCGGGCACGATCGCCCCCAGCCGAAGATGACGTGGGGTCCACCTGCCTGGATGATCAGATGCACGTCGCGCAGGCGGTTGGCCAGACGGATCGCATTGGCCACGGGGGTGATCGGATCCGTCGTCGCGACCATGATGATGGTGGGGTATGGGGCGTCGACGATCGGGGCCGGGCGAGGATCGACGGCCGGGTGGTTGGGCCAGTACAGGCAGGGCATGTCGGCGTAGTACAGGTCGCCGAACCGGGAGTCCGCGATCCCCAGCGCCCGGGCGTCGGCCAGGAAGCCGTCCAGCCGCGCCTCGTCGGTGGCCTTGTCACCCTGGTAGACGTAGTCCTGGCACTCGACGGCGTAGTACATGGCGTCGGAATAGGTCGGATCGGGGACGGCTGCCTGCGTGTCGGGATCCATCTCGATCGAGCGATACGCGATCCTCGCCAGCGGCACGTAGTCGCCGCGCGACGCCGCGGCCAGCGCGCGCTGAAGGAGGAACCGGCCGGTGGGACCGTACAGGTAGCCGGTCGCGGCGTTCTCGAGGTCGGCCGACGTCAGCGTGCGCGGTTCGCTGGTGCCGTCGCCCTTCGGGAACTCGAGCGTGATTCCACCGGCCGCGAGCTTGGCCTCGAGCGCGTCATAGGCGTCGACCGGATCCACGCCGCCGAAGTCGGCGCGGCAGGACGGCTCCGACGCACACCGGACGAGGACGGCGTCGAGCGCATCCCCGAAGGTGCGCGCCGCCTCGGCGTAGAACTGGGCACCATTGAGCGTGAGGTCGACCGGGCCGTCGAGGTACAGCGTCGCGATGTGGTCGGGGTAGGCGGTCGCGTAGGTCTGCACGAACTGGGTGCCGTAGCTCTCGCCATAGAGATCGAGCTTGTCGACGCCGAGGTAGTCGCGGACCGCCTCGAGGTCCTCCACCGCCTGGCGCGTGCTGTAGAAGGGCAGATCGGCCGGGTCGGCTCCGGCCTCGGCCAGGCAGTCCTGCACGTAGGTCCGCGCGGCATCGCCGGCGGCCGCGCCCTGGGCCGGGTCGGCCGGGTTCGCGTCGCTGTCGTAGTACACGACGGTCGCGTTGGGGCAGGTGATCGGATGCGACCGGCCGACCCCGCGCTGGTCGAGGAACACGATGTCGAAATGGCGTGGGATCGACGCCGGGTCGTACGAGGTGTAGTCGTCCGCGGATGCGATCCCGCTGCCGCCCGGCCCGCCGACGATCACCACGTAGGTGCCGACGCGCTTGCCCGTGGCGCGGTGGATGGCGAAGCCGATGTCCCAGGCAGGCCCGCCTCGAGCGAAGTGGTCGCGCGGCACCGACAGCGTCACGCACTGGAACTCGCTCCCATCCGGACACCGCTCCTGTCCGACGAACGTCCAGCCCCCCGGGACCGCCGCGGCCGGCGTCGGCGAGGGCCGGGGCTCCGCCGAGGGCGACGGTTCGGGCGTCATCGTCGGCGACGGGGTCGCGACCGGAGAGGGCGACGGCGCGATCGACCCGGTCGATGGGGTTGGCGCGTCGGTCGGGGACGGACCCGGCAACGCCGTCGGCCCCAGCGTCCAGGACGGTGCCGGGGCAACGCCGCATGCGGCGACCATGATGGCCGCGCCGATCGTCAGCGCCTGGAGCCGTCCCCCGGTCCGCATCGGGTGCATCGTACGACGGCCGCAGGGCAGGGCGTGCGCGTTCCCGGGCTCGCCGGCCCGATGCCACCGGGACGTCCGCCATTGACCGGAGGCCCGCGATTGGTCACCGTAGCCGCATGCGTCCCGGCCGCAGCCCCTTCGACCCGTATGCTGCCCTCGGCCTCGCCCCGGGTGCGACCAAGGCGGACGTCCGCAGGGCCTACCGGCGGCGCGCGCTCTCGGTCCACCCCGACGTGACCGGAACCGACTCCACGGAAGAGATGACGCGGCTCAACGACGCCCGCGACGAGCTGCTCTCGACCGGGTCGTCGGGCCGACGCCCGAGCACCGAAGGTCCGGTCGCGAGCGCCCGCGAGGGCGCCGGCCGCCCCGAGCGACCGTCGTGGGCGGCCGCGCACGAGGCGGCGTGGACCGACTACTGGTCGGCGTGGAACGAGCTCCCCAGGCGGGCCCGCGCGACCGATCCCGCGGCCCCGGGCACGCCGAAGTCCGGGCGCGAGGACAGCTGAGCCCGGGCGAGCGCCGGGGACCGCGGGCGATCGCGGACCTGGCCTGGGGCGGGGTTCAGCGCCGGCGACGACCCCGCGCCCACAGCCCCGTGCCGCCGGCGACGACCATCACCGCGATCAGCGCCATGAGGCTCGCCACGAGGTCGGACGTGGGGGGATCGCGGAGGGCGTCGGCCGAGGCACGGGTCGCGGCCGGGATCGAGGGCTGGGGCGCCGTTCCCGGGGGCAGGGCCGCGATGCGGGCCATGCCCGGTCCGCGGGCCGAAGCCCCCGAGGCGCCCGGGGTCGTGCTCGCCGCGGCGACGGAGGCCGCCGATGATCCGGACGCCGCCGATGGCGCCCCACCCCGCGCCGATGATCCGGCCGCCGCCGAGACCGGCGTTCGGGCGACCGGCTGGATCGACACCCAGTCGCCCTCCCAGGCCATCCGCACCCCGGCGTAGTGCCACGGCGTGAAGAAGCCACGAAGCTGCCGTCGCGTCAGCTTCGTGTCGGGTCGCATGTCGTACCCGTACGAGCGGCTCTGAAGCCCCCACAGGGGTCCGACCACGCGCACGCTCGTGACGTGGAACCGGTTGGTGACGGCGGGGTCGGCGCTTGCCGTGAACCCCGTCAGCACCCATGCGTGATTGCCGTGCGACACGGTGATGCCCACCGGCAGGTTCGTCAGCCGCAGGTTGCGGACCGCGGCCCGCAGCGCCGATGCGAAGCTGCCGCTCGCCACCAGCCGGTACCGCGTGTCGACGAAATGCCGAAGGCCGGCCGCCCAGCCCGCCGGATCGACGCCGTCGGACACGGGGATGTCGTAGCGATTGTGTCGCCGCATGTAGGAGAAGTACGCATGCTGGCTCGACCGCGAGTGGTCGTGCTGTCGGTCGGCGATGTTGCGGATGATCTGGACGTCCGCCGCCGTGCACCACAGCCAGGTCTTCTGGGTCGTGAACGTGCCGCTCCGGTACAGGTCGACGCCGCCCGTCCAGCGGGGCAGCCGGGCTGCGGCCGGGCCGGGCCCCGCGACGAGGATCGCCAGCATCGCCCCGAGCACCGCGAGCAGCGGCAGCCTGCGGGTCGACCTGGGCCGATCGGTGCGTGCCGTGACGCTCATCACCCCATCCTGACCCGGATCGCCCGAACGCGCCTTGCAGGCGCATGCCAACGCTCGCCGGCGTCGGCGACGGCCCGCCGTCTCCGGGTCCCCCGCTACCAGTCCGGGCACCCCTCCACGAGCACGGCCTCGTCGTTGCCGGGCCATGGCGGCATCGTCACGCCGACGACCTGGAGCGGCTCGTCGCCAAGCGCGCGAAACTGGAAGCGGGTGCCGGCCGGGATCGTGAGGCAGGTCCCGGGCACAAGGCCGACGGTCAGCGATCGGCCGTCCAGCTCGCGCCACATCTCACCCCGGCCGGCCAGCACGTACCAGACTTCCGCCACCGTTCGATGGCGAACCGCCTCCGACGTCGCACCCGGACGCAGCTCGAAGTGCGCCATGCTCCCGCCCTCGAGGGACAGCAGCACGCGCACGTCCGAGCCGTCGGGCGCCTGCGTGGTCGGCCCGGGTGGCAGGCGCATCGTCTGGAACCTGCGAGCCGGCACGCCGCTCCTTCCCACGATCATCGCCGGGTGAGCGGGTCCGCCGCGCTCATCGCTCCGGCTCGAGCTGCTCGAACAGCGTCAGCTGGAGACCGGCCGGCGCCTCGAGCCGCGAGTTCAGCGATCGCCAGGGGGTCTCGACGGGCGCCGCGATCAACGTCGCCCCGCCGGCCACCAGCGCATCCGTGGCGGCGACGGCGTCGGCCACGCCGAACGCCACGCGCACATGGCCCGCGACCCGACGGCCCACCTCGAGGCGGTCGACGTGCTCCGCGTGCGGCGTGTCGGACAGCTCGAGCGTGGCCCGCCCCGCGTCGAGGATGGACACGCGCCCGCCCCCGTCGTCGAAGGCGCCGAGCTCCGGAAGCCCGAGCACGTCGCGGTAGAACCGCAGCGCCTCCACGTAGTCGGTTGCGGTCACCACGAGCCGCATCTCCAGCGCTCCGGTCATCGGCGGGCCCTCCGGCACGGAACGGACCCGGGGGCGGTTCCGTCGCCTCCGGGTCCTGGCCCGTCATCCGTGGCTACGGCTCACGGGTTGCGGCCAGCCTAGCATCGGCGTCGCGGCCCACCCGCGTCCCGGCTCGACCGCAGCGCCGCCGATCCCAGGGGCCAGCGATCGAGGCTCGGCCGCCGAGGGTCGTCAGATGGCGATGGCGGCGCGCAGGCCCTCGAGCACCGCCTCCTCGATCGTCCTCGGCGACAGGACGTCGCCCACGGCGTGGACCTTGAACGAGGCCCCTGCCGCGACCGCGGCTTCGAGCTCGGCCAGCAGCCCGTCCTCGGGAACATGGCCCTGCGCCAGCACGAGCGCCACGACATCCTCGACGACCACGGCGTCGCCCGTCAGCACGTCCTGGAGGAACACGGCTGACGCGTCCGCGCCGTACAGCCGCGTCGTCGCCAGGATCTCGACGCGTGCTCGCCGGGCCGCCGCGGTCATCGTGTCGCGCACGTATTGCTGGACGCGCTGCCCGGCCATCGTCCCGAGCACGGCCAGTGTGACCCGGTGGCCGCGCGAGGCCAGCAGCGTGGCGAGGCCGAGGCCCGTCCAATCGGACCTGAAGTCCGCCACCACGACGTGCCCCTCGGGCAGCCGTGTCCCTCGGATCACATCCCAGCCCTGGACGACGAGGGGATCGCCCATCAGCTCGAGCGGCGGGCGGTACGGCACGGCGCCGGTCGCCACCACGACGTCGTCGGGTGCGACCGCGTGCACGAAGGCGAGATCCGCCCGAACGCCGGTCCGGATCTCGACGCCCGCCCGCTGCGCCTCGGCGAGCAGGTTCGTCACCGCTCCCGCCATCTCTGCACGGCCGGGCAGCTCCTGCGCCAGCAGGACCTGACCCCCCACGCGACGCCCGGCATCGACCAGGGTCACCCGGTGACCGCGCTCGGCGGCCACGGCCGCCGCCTTGAGCCCGGCCGGTCCGCCCCCGATCACCAGCACCCCGCGCGCCCGGCGGGCGGCCGGGTGACGCGCGAAACCGGGCTCGCCGGTCCGCGGGAACTCGCGCTCCCGGCCGCTCTCCGGGAACTGGATGCACGAGATCGGGTAGCCGGCGTGGAAATGCCCGATGCAGGCCTGGTTGCAGCCGATGCAGGCGCGGATGTCATCCACCCGGCCGCCTGCCGCCTTGGCCGGCAGCTCCGGGTCGCAGATCAGCGCCCGGGTCATGACGCACGCGTCCGCCTGGCCGGCGGCCAGGATCGCCTCCGCCTCCTGCGGCTGCGTGATGCGTCCGGCGACCATCACCGGGACACGAACGGTTGCCTTCGTTCGCGCCGCGAGCGGGGCGGCATAGCCATTGGCGATCGGCGACGGCGGCACGATGTGGTCCGACCCGGCGAGGGTTGCCGACGTGCCCGCGACCACGCTCACGTAGTCCATCGCCCCGTCCGCGTCGAGAGCCGCCAGCGCGGCCAGCGCCTCGTCCTCGGTGAGCCCCCCGGGCGTCAGCTCGCCGATCGAGATCCGCAACCCGACCACGAAGCCCGCCCGGGTGGTCGCGCGGCACGCATCGAGCACCTCACGCAGGAACCGCAGCCGTCGCGCGCCGTCGCCGCCGTAGCCATCGACGCGCAGGTTGGTCCGCGGATTGAGGAACTGCGAGGGCAGGTAGCCGTGGGAAGCGACGACCTCGACCCCGTCCAGCCCCGCCGCCTCGAGTCGCGCCGCGGCAGACCCGAACCCATCGACGATCTCGTGGATCAGGGCTTCGGGCATGGCCCGTGGCATGACGTGGAACCGCTCGGTCGGCACCGGGCTGGGGGCCAGGGCGACGGCCAGGGTCCCATCCTCGGTGTCCATGATCTCGCGCCCACCGTGGAACAGCTGGCCGAAGATCGTCGCTCCGTGGGCGTGAGCAACGTCGGCCAGCCGTCCGAAACCCGGGATGCACGCGTCGTCGTCGGCGGTCAGCTCGTGCGAGGTGTAGCGGGCGGTCGGATGGACGCCCGCCACCTGGATGACGATGAGCCCGACGCCACCGCGGGCCCGGGCCTCCTGGTAGGCGACCAGCTGGTCCGACACGAGGCCGCGCTCCGCCATGACCGTGTCGTGGCCCGACGACACGATCCGGTTGCGGATGCTGACAGTCCCGATCCGGAAGGGGCTGAACAGTCGCGGATAGCCGGGGCCGCTGCTGGCGGCCGGTTCGGTTGCCGGGTGCCCGTCCATGCCACGCAGGATGCCGCGACGCGCGCCAACGCGACGCGCCGGTCGCACGAGGCGACCCGAGCCCGACTGGACGCGATCCGCCCGGCCGTGAGCGTGTCATGCGGCGCGCAGCATCGATCGTCCCCTCGCCGATGACCTCGGCCAGTCCGGCCACCGACATCGGAGATGACCACGGACGGGCCGGTGCCTTCGTCCTGGCCGTCGATGGGCCGCCGCCCAGGGCGCAGACCGGAGACGGCGAGGACCGACGCCGGATCCCGGGCGCAGGGGGCCTGCTATCGTGCGGCCATGGACCCCGAGGCGCAGATCCGCGCGGCGCCCCCGCCCACCGGCGCGGCGGCGACACGTTCGAGCCCGCCGTCGGTGATCGCGGCGCGGTGGCTCGGGCGGATGCCGTACCGCGACGCCTGGGAGCTCCAGAAACGGCTTGCGCGGGCGCGCGCCGACGGCGGCATCGGCGACCAGCTGCTGCTGCTCGAGCATCCCGCCGTGCTCACGCTCGGGCGCAACGCGGACGAGGGACATGTGCTGGCGCCCGAGGCCGCGCTGGCGGCGCGCGGGATCGAGCTCCTGCGCGTCGAGCGAGGCGGCGAGGTCACCTACCACGGGCCTGGTCAGCTCGTCGCGTATCCGATCGTCAACCTCGCGGACCGCGGGCTCCTGCTCCGGCCCTACGTGCGTGCCCTCGAGGCCGCGCTGGCCGCAACGAGCGCGGCACTCGGGGTCGCCGCGGGCCGCCGCGACGGGCACCCTGGCTGCTGGGTCGACCCCGAAGGGCCCATCCCGCGCAAGATCGGTGCGCTCGGGGTGCGGGTGGAGCGGGGCGTGGCGTACCACGGCGTCGCGCTCAACGTCACCGTCGACCTCGCCGATTTCGGGCTGATCGATCCCTGTGGCATGCCGGGGCTCACGTCGACCTCGGTCGCTCGCGAGCTCGGGCGTGTGGCCGAACCGCCGACCACGGCGAGCGTGGCCGACGCCGCCACGCGGTTCGCCTCCGCGCTCGCTTCCCTGCTCGGCACCCGTCTCGAAGGGCGCCTGCCTCCGGACGCCGATCCCGCCGCGGAGCGGGCGGCCCTCGAGCGTCTCGTCGCCGCCGAAGCCGCCTGAGCCGTGAGCGGGAGCACAGCGTGAGCCAGGGCCTGTTCGAGCTCCGGAAGGACGCGATCACCGGCTGGTGGGTGGCGACGGTCGTCGACCGGACGTTCGCCCGAGAGCGGTTCGCGCTCACCGCGCTGCCCGTCGAGGACCGTGGCGACTGCTTCAACTGCCGCCTTCCCCCGGGAGACGGGATCCGGCTCCGAACGCTCAAGGACTTCGCGTTCACCGTCGCCGGCACGGAGGACGAGGCTCACGCGCGCGAGGGGACCGTCGCCCAGGTCACGATGAGCGATGCGCGGGCCGCGGGATCCTGGCGGACCGTGGTCGCGCCGCCCGGGGAGCACCGACCGCTCCACGCCGTCGGCAGCGAGATCATCGAAGGGTTGCTTCGCCGCTGCCGGGACGAGATCGTGGCCGCCCGGCGGGCCGAGCGCACCCAGCATCTGCAGGTCGTCCAGAACTGGGGAGCGCAGGCAGGAGCCAGGACCAACCACCTGTGCTTCGACCTCTACGACCTGCCGCAGATCCCGCATCGTGTCGGCGAGGAGCTGGGTGGCGCGGCGCGCTTCCTCATCCGTGAAGGGGAGTGCCCGTACTGCCGCCTGGTCCGTGACGAGGTTCGGCGGTCCGACCACCTGCTCTACGCCGATGACCACGCCGTCGCGTTCGCGCCGTATGCGTCACGGTCGCCGTTCGAGGTATGGGTGGTCCCACGCCGCCACGACGCGGATTTTGCGCGCGCCGCGGACGCCGACGTGGCGGCGACTGCGGAGGCGCTGCGCCGCGTGCTCGGCCGGTTGGCTGCCAGCCTCGACGCCCCGCCTTACAACCTGATCCTCCATACGGCGCCGCTGCGCGAACAGGTGGATTCCACCTATCACTGGCACTGGGAGATCCACCCTCGGCTGCGTGAGATCGCGGGCCTCGAGCTCGGTACGGGCTTGCCCGTCAACCCCGTCTCGCCCGAGGATGCTGTCGAGGAGCTGCGCTCGGGTGGCGCAGCCGACGACCGAGAGGAGCACCCGAGGCGATGACGCGGTGGGGGGGAGCGGGCCGTCACACTCGCGAGGAGCGTGCCGTCGTATCTGGTCGGAGCAACCGACCCCCGCTCGGCATGTCCGGCCGACCCTCGCTAGCGGAGCACTCGTGGTCGCAGATCCCTTCGAGCTCGAACGTCGCCAGCATCCAGGTGGGCGCGCCATGAGCGCCACGTGGGACCGGGACGAGGCCTACCGGTTCGTCGAGGACCTGTTCGCACGGCATCAGCACGAGATCTTCGCGTACCTGATGCGCATGCTGCGCGACGAGGAGCTCGCCGCCGACCTGACCCAGGACGCGTTCGTCAAGGCGTACCGCGCGTACGACACGCTGCAGAAGCCCGAGAACGCCCGAGCCTGGCTGTACCAGATCGCCCACCGCGTCGCGCTCGACGACCTGCGCCGTCGCAAGATCGTGCGGTTCGTGCCGCTCGTCGGCGAGGCGCGGAACACGGCACCGTCCGCCGAGCACCTGGTGCTCGAGGCGCGGCTGTCCGGCGAGCTCCAGCGCGCGCTCGAACGGATCCCGGAGCGCCAGCGATCGGCGCTGCTCCTCGCCGAGCTCCACGACCTCACCGGCCTCGAGCTGGCAGCCGCGCTCGGGGTCTCGCACGTCGCGGCCCGCGCGCTGCTGACCCGCGCGCGCGAGAGCCTGCGTCAGGCGCTGGCGGCCGAGCGCGACGCGGTGGCCGATGCCGAGGCGGCCGCCGATCTGGCGCGCGGCGCCGACATGCGGGCGCAACCCCGCGGGCGCTGGGGGCCGCGATCATGAGCCGCTGGCCCCGGGCAGCCCGCGAGGCGGCCGACCACGCCAGGGCCCGAGAGCTCGCGGCGCGGCGGATGGACGAGATCCTCCCGGCACCAGAGGATGTCTGGCTCGATGTCCACCTCGGGCGCTGTGACGCGTGCCGCGCGATCGCCGCAGCGTACGAATCACAGCGTTCGGCCTTCCGCATGCTGCGTGCCGAGCAGATCGAGCCGCCCCGAGACCTCTGGGCACGCACGTCGGCAGCGATGGACAACAGCCGCCGGCGTTCGGGCCCTCGGACCAGGCTCGCCGGATCGGTGTCGCTCGCGCCGGTCGCCGGGCTGCTGGTGGTCGCGATCGTCGTCGGCGCCGGTCTGCTCAACAGCGACACAGCGCAACCGCCGATCGGTGGCACGGACAGCGGACAGCCGGAGAACGCGACCCCGATCGCGGTTCAGGCGGGTCAGCTGCAGGTGATCAGCCGTGCGCCGAACGGACGGGTCGAGATCCGCAGCGGCGAGGTCGACGAGGTGTGTCCCGTGGGCGCCGACACCTGCGGCCTGACCACGGCCTTCGATGTGACGCAGTCAACATCGCTCGCGGGCGGCTCGGCGCTCGACGCGATCATCTCGCCCAGCCGCGACCGTCTCGTGGTGGTCGGCCGGGGCGACGGGCCCCAGAGCATCTATGTGCTCCCCGTGACGACCAGCGTGACGGCACCCGGGTCCGGGGCGACGGCCAAGCCGAGCCTGCAGACCGACGCTCCGACGACGCATCCAGGAAAGTCCCCGGGTACGCCCACGCCGACCGACCGCGTCTCGACGCCCGGGCCAGCCGCCACGGCGACCGGCAGCGCGCCGGTGAGCGAACCGCCCGAGGCCTCACCATCCGAGCAGGAGGCGTCCCCGACGCCGATCGACACGGCCGTCACGGCCTCGCCGTCCGACACCCCCGGGCCCACCTCGAGCGGAGCGGCCACACCCACCGATCGCCCGACGCCGTCCGACCGGCCCGATTCCGAGTCGCCGTCTCCGAAACCGGACGCCAGCGATGCGACGGCGACCCCGTCCCCGACGGTGGAGGTCACCCCGGGCCCCGACGGGGCCATCGAGATCGCGCGCGACGTGACGATCGTCGGCTCGGTCGCCGCGTACGCTCCGGACGGGCGTCGGTTCGCCTTCTCGGCGCGACCGGCCGGTGGATCGGCCGGTCCGGACGTCTACGTGTGGCAGATCGGCGAATCGACGGCGAGTGCCGTGACCACCGATCACGGGTCCGTGTTCGCCGGCTGGCTCGGCGGAAGCATCCTCGCAAGCCGGGTGGTCGGCGGCACTCCGGTCACGGTGCTGGTCAGCCCCACCGGAGGTCCGGAGGCACGGATCGGTGTCGACCCGATGTGGCTGCCGACCGTTGCCCCCGGCGCCGCGGTCGCGGTGTGGTGGGACGGCACCGTCCAGCGGGCATCCGATGGCCGGACCTGGATCCCCGACACCGGCAGTCTGATCCTCGCGCCGTGGCCGAATGACGGTGGGGATGTCCAGGTGCTCGCATCCGGTCCGCTTGCCGATTGGGAGGTCCGCTGGGACAGCACGGGAAGCGTGCTGGCGATCTGGCTGCTTCCGGCCGCCGGGTCCTCGTCCGTTGGGCGCCTGAGCCTGTACCCGATCGATCCCGACACCGGGATGCCGGACCTCACGATGCCCAGGCTCGCCGACGCTCCGGCGTACGCGGGCTTCTCGCTCCATGACGGGCGCCTCGCCTGGTCCGCGCCCGACGGCAACGGCGGGAGCAGCGTCCAGGTGCTGGCCTGGAACGGGACTACCGTCGGGCGGCTCGCGCTGCCCGATTCGGATGGGGCGACCGTCGTCCGCTGATCGCCCGCCACGGAGTCTGGCGGGACGCCGAACGCGGCAACGGCAGGGGTCGACGGCTCGGTGACGCCCGACCGGCGCCAGCCCGCTCACCCGTTGCAACCCGCGCGGATCGAGCAGATCGGCTACCCTCTCCCCAGTCATGCGACGCAGATCGGTCGTCGCGACCGCGGCGCTCATCGCCGCGCTCGCCCTGGCCGGGCTGCCGGTTCCCGTGGGCTCGAGGAGTCCCTCGACAGCCTTGGCGCTGGACCCGGCCGCCTTCTCAACGGTCACCATCCCTGCGTACGCCCCGACCTCCGATGGCCCGGGCGTGCTCGACGCTGCCCAGCGATCGGCCGGCTACCTGGCTGACGGTTCGCCGTTCGTCGAGCCCGGCGTGGCCCCGGACGGCCCGACCTCGCGGCCCCGCGTCGACCAGCCTCCGGTTCCGTCGGGCAGCGCGTGGAAGAAGCCGCTGTATACCCTGACGGGCTACGCCTCGTTCTACGACAACGGCACGACCGCGATGCGCCTCCCCCGCGGCACGGTGGTGCGGATCTGTGGCGACGGCGGCTGCATCCAGCGCACCGTGACCGATTACGGCCCGGTCAAGAAGGCGCGGATCGTGGACCTGTACCGCCCGGACTTCTTCAGGATCTGCGGCTGCGCGTCGTGGTCGGGGACGACGACGGTCACGATCTCGGTGTACTAGCCATCCGGGCTCATCGTTGTCCCGTCGCGACGGACGACGGCAGCCTCACCTGGCGGAGCGTCGTCGCGCTAGACTGACCTCGATTTCCGAGCCGGTCCCGTGAGGCCGGATGGCCCCGTGAGGCCGGGAAGGAGGAGGACCCCGTGCGTCGCCGCAGGACCCGCCGATGAGCGGGCGCCGGATCATGGCCGCCGAAGACATCCGCCGGGCGACGATCCGGATATCGCACGAGATCGTCGAGAAGCAGGCGGGCACCGAGGGCCTGGTGCTGGTGGGCATCCAGCGTCGCGGTGTCCCGCTCGCCGGGCGGATCGCGATGGCGATCCTCGAGCACGAGGGGGCCGAGATCCCGGTGGGCGCGCTCGACATCACCTTCTACCGCGACGACCTGTCGCTCGTGGCGCAGCAGCCGATCGTCAAGGGCACGCAGATCCCGTTCGACCTGAACGGTCGCACCGTGGTGCTGGTGGACGACGTGCTGTACACCGGCCGCACGATCCGGGCCGCGATGGACGCGTTGATCGATTTCGGGCGGCCACAGGCGATCCGTCTGGCCGTGCTCGTGGATCGGGGCCACCGGGAGCTCCCCATCCGCGCCGATCATGTCGGCAAGAACGTGCCGACATCGCGCGAGGAGCTCGTCCGGGTCATGCTCGAGGAGACGGACGGCGAGGACGCCGTGGAGATCGCCCGGATCCCGACGGCCGCGGCCACGGGAGCGACCGCTGGCGGCCCGGGACACGCGGACGGGTCCCCGGCGTGACCGCGGACGTGGATCGGCCGCCCAACACGAGCGGACCGGTCGCCGCGTCCCCATCCGCAAGCCCGTGGCGCCATCGGCACCTGCTCGACGTCGACGCCCTCACCCGGGCCGACATCGAGATGGTCATGCGGACCACCGACGAGATGCACGAGGTCCTGTCACGGCCGATCCCGAAGGTCCCTGCGCTTCGCGGCCTGAGCGTGACGATCCTGTTCTACGAGGCATCGACCCGGACCCGCGTGAGCTTCGAGGTCGCCGCCAAGAACCTGTCGGCCGATGTCGTCAACATCGCCGCCGCGTCGTCATCGGTGTCGAAGGGGGAGTCGCTGATCGACACCATCCGCACCATCGAGGCGCTGGGCGCCGACATGATCGTGATGCGCCACCCGGTGTCCGGGGCGCCGTACCTGGCCGCCGAGGTGTTCGGCGGTGCCGTCCTCAATGGTGGCGACGGCTGGCATGCGCATCCCTCCCAGGCATTGCTCGACCTGTACACGCTCCGCTCACGGCTGCCGGGCGGCTCGCTCGAGGGGCGCAAGGTCGTGATCCTCGGTGACGTGCTCCATTCGCGCGTGGCGCGATCGAACATCTGGACGCTGACGGCCGTGGGCGCGGACCTCTGGCTGTGCGGGCCGGCGACGCTCCTGCGCGGGCTCGACGGCTGGGCGGCCCGGGGCGCTGCCGGTCGCCGGTTCACGGTCACCTCGGACCTTCCGGCCGCCCTGCGCGACGCCGACGTCGTCATGGCGCTGCGAATCCAGAAGGAGCGCATGGCCTCTGGGCTGTTGCCTTCGCTCCGCGAGTACGCGGCGCGTTACGGGCTCACCCGCGACCGGCTTGCGGCTGCCCGGCCCGAGGTCGTCGTGATGCATCCGGGGCCGATGAACGAGGGGGTGGAGATCGCGGCCGATGTCGCCGTCGATCCAAGGTCGGTGATCACGACCCAGGTGACCAACGGCGTGGCCGTGCGGATGGCGTTGCTGTACCTGCTCGCGGGCGGCCGACAGGCCGGGGGCGGCGCGTGAGCGACCCGGCCGACGGGCTCGTCCTCCGGGGCTGGGCCGTGGATCCCGGCACGGGACGCGAGGGGGCGGCCGAGATCGTGGTCACCGGCGGGACCCTCGAGCGCCTGACCTGGCTGTCCGGCGCCGACGCCGAGGGGCTCGGACCGGACCGGACCCTGCTGCTGCCGGGCCTCGTCGACATCCACGCGCATTTCCGCGAGCCGGGCAACGAGGACGCCGAGACGATCGCCACCGGCCAGCTGGCGGCGGCGCACGGCGGGTTCACGACGGTCTGCCTGATGCCCAACACGACCCCGGCGATCGACGACCCATCGGTCCTGTCGCGCGTCGCGGCCGCGGCGTCGGCCTCGGGGTCGTCCGTCCGGGTGCTGGTCCACGGGGCGGTCACGGCGGCACGGCAGGGGGACACCCTGGCGGCGATGGGCGAGCTCGCAGATGCCGGCGTGGTCGGCTTCTCCGACGACGGCTCGCCGGTCCGGTCCGCCGCGCTCCTGCGCAACGCCCTGGCCTACGCCGGCGCCCTGGGCCTCCCGATCCTCGACCATCCCGAGGACCCGACCCTCACCGAGGGAGCCGAGGCGTCCGAGGGCTACGTGGCGACCGTGCTCGGCCTCCGGGGCTGGCCCATCGCCGCCGAGGCATCGTCGGTCGCGCGCTCGATCGCCATCCTCGCCGACGTGGTGCGGGACGTGCCCGGCGCCCGGCTGCACCTGACGCATGTTTCGACCGGGGCAGCGCTGTCGCACGTGCGGACGGCCAAGGCTGCCGGACTGCCGGTGACGTGTGACGTGACGCCGCACCACCTGGCGTTCACCGACGAGTGGATCGCCGGCGCCCGCCGCTGGTCCTGGGAGGCGGTGGACGCGAACGGCCGGGCACGCGATCCGTGGGTGGACGGCTCGCTGGTCGCGCCGCCCTACGCGACCGAGCTGCGGGTCAATCCGCCGCTGCGATCTGCCGTGGACGCGGCGGCCTGCCTGGCGGCGCTGGCCGACGGCACGGCCGACGCGATCGCGACCGACCACGCGCCCCACACCGAGGTGGACAAGCACGTCGAGTTCGGCTGGGCCGCCAACGGGATCAGCGGGATCGAGACCGCGATCGGCGTCGTCCTGGCGGCCGTCGATGCCGGGCAGCTGACGCTGGCCCGGGCCGTCGAGCTGCTCACCACGGGCCCGGCTCGCGTCCTGGGCGAGCGGTCGCGCCTGGCTCCCGGTCTGGACGAGGGGGTACCCGCGGACCTCGTGGTCATCGATCGGGCGGCGACCTGGCGGGTGACCCCGGACACCCTTCGCTCGAAGGGCAGGAACTCGCCGCTGCTGGGGCGTGAGCTGCGCGGCGTCGTTCGGCTCACCCTCGCCGGCGGGCGCGTGGCCTACGCCGAGTAAGGGTGTCCATCGGCGCCGGCATCAGCCGCGCGGCGTTGCGGCGAGCCGGCGCAGGGTCGCCAGCAGGCGGTCGATGTCAGCCTCCGTGGTCAGGTAGTTGACGACGCCGGCGCGCAGATAGGTGGCACCGCGCAGGGTCGTGGTGGACAGCCAGCCGTCGCCCGATTGCTCGAGCGCCGTGGCGAGCCGGTCCTGGTGGGCGTCGAGTGTCGCCGCGGGCAGGCGGCGCGCCGCTTCAGCGCCGCCCGGGAGGTGCCGGAAGCAGACGACGGACAGCTCGGGATCGGGCGGGAACGCCTCGAGGTCGTCGGCCTCGGCACACCGGGCGGCCAGGTACGCGGCGATGTCGACGGTGCGCTCGACGAGCCGGCCCAGGCCGACGGTGCCGAGATGCTTCCAGCTGGCCCACAGCTTGAGCGCGCGGAACCGACGGGTGCCCTCGAAGCCGAGCTTGTAGAAGTTGAGCTGACCGGCATCCGCGTGGGACGCCTCTGACCCGGCGGAGCGGCCTGCGCCGCTCGCCAGCCCGCCGCTCAGCCCCTCGCCGCTCAGCCCCTCGCCGCTCAGCCCCTCGCCGCCCCGGTAGTACTCCGGCGACCGGTCGAAGGTGTCGCGCAGGTGCCGGCCGTCGCGAACGACGAGGGCGCCGATGTCGTAGGCCTGGAAGAACCACTTGTGCGGGTCGATCGTGACCGAGTCGGCGAGCTCGAGCGTCGCCAGGCGGCCCGCCTCGCGGGCCGAGAGGCGCGCCGCTCCGCCATAGGCGGCGTCGACGTGGAGCCACAGGTCCTCTCCGCGGGCGAGGTCGGCGAGATCCGCGATGCGGTCGATCGCACCGGTGTTCGTGGAACCGGCGACCGCGGCGATCGCGACGGGTCGCAGGCCACGGGCACGGTCCGCCGCGATGGCGCGCCGCACCGGTTCGGATCTGAGGTGGAACCGGTCGTCGGTTGGGATCGTGGCCAGGGTGTCGGACGGGAAGCCGAGCTCGTCCAGCGCCCGCGCGATCGAGAAGTGCGCCTGGTCGCCGACATAGACCCGGACACCCTCGAGAGCCGCGCCCCGCGGTGGCCGATCGAGCCCGGCGAGGCGCCGGAGGTGGACATCGCGCACGAGGGCCATCGCGATGAAGTTGGCCATCACGCCACCCGACGTCAGCAGCCCGAAGCTTCCCGCGCCGTAGCCGGCGAGATCGCACAGCCAGCGGACGACCTCCTCCTCCACGAACGCGCCGACAGGCCCGGCGTGCCACACGTCGACGCCCTGGTTCAGCCATTGGGCGAGCACCTCCCCGGTGATCGAGGCCAGGAGCGGGGGCGGGGTGAAGTAGCTCAGGGCGCGCGGGTGGTAGCTGTTGAGGGTGTGGGGCGCGATCCGGCGCCGGAACTCGTCGGTGACCTCGGCGAGCGTGGTCGGATCGACCGGCGCCCGGGCGGGCAGGTCGGTCGGCCCGAAGTAGGTGCGCCGCAGGTCGCGATCGTCCGTGGGCGTGCCCATCGCTCGCGCCATCGCCTCGCCGTACAGCCAGTCCAGGGCCGCACGCCAGGTCGCCTCACCGGCGCGCTCCAGGGCCCCTCGCGAGGTCGCCTCGTCGCGGAGGCCGATCAGCTCGGGCTCGGGGTGCCAGCGGAAGGGGGCGAGGGGATCGCCGATCACCGGGTCATCGTCCATCGCCGACGATCGTACGCGGCGCACGGTGGCGGCCGCCGCCCCCGGCTCGCAGGCACGGGGCGCTGCGGCTCAGCCCGCGCCCGCGGCGGGACGTCGGCGGTGGGCGATTCCGGCCGCCAGGATGCACACGCCCAGGACCACGATCATCGCGGCTCCCGGTTCGTCGGCCAGCCGCTCGGCCACGCCCACCGGGATCGCGCCGTCGCCGGACAGGAACTGGCCCAGGCTGACCAGACCCACGATCCCGACCAGCAGCGTCGCTCGCCCCAGCCAGCGTCGGGCGGCGACGATCGAGACCCCGAGCGTGATCAGGGCCAGGTTGAGGCTGATCAGTCCCACCAGGGCGGCGGTGGCATGGGCCGCCGGGGCCACGCCCTCGGGCGCCAGGCCGGCGACGATCAGAGCCGTTCCCGCGACCGTGACCAGGACCACGCCGATGTCGCGCAACCGCCCGCGCGGCCAGCTTCGGTAGGTCGCCAGCGCGCCCAGCACGTGGAGCGCGCCGACCAGCACGAACGTCGCGTTCATGAACGTGTGCAGCGGCGAGCAGATGTCGGGGCCGCAGCCCGTGTTGTCCAGGTCGCTGATGAGATTGGTGGCCAGGCTGTAGGGCCGGGCGAAGGCGACCTGCGCGATCGCCTGGCCCGGGAAGAACACGATCGACAGCGTCCAGGCGACGCCCCCCAGGACCACGACCGGGCCCAGGGAGACGGGGAACGCCGACACCGCCCGCGAGCCGGCGTCCGGGTTCGCCGGCCGGGTCACGCGAGGGTCGTCGGCTGGATCATCCGAGACCGTCCTCCTGGGAGCTCGCCACGCAGCCGGCCTGCCGGGCTGCCGCCGTCCATGATCGTCGATCAACCGGGATACAGTTGGCTCATGACCTCCCCGGAACAGCCCGCCTCGGTTCGGCCTGTCGAGTACAAGGGCGAGCCGCTGGACGCGGCGCGCGGCCCCGGCCTCGGCTGCTTCCGGTTCCAGCTGATCCTGCTGGTGGTGCTGGTCGTGCTGACGCCGCTGTCGGTGGCCTGGGACGCCCCGATCGCGGTCAGCGCGGGGCTGCTGATCCTCACGATCGTGCTCCTGCTGTTCGCCGGCCAGACCGTGATCTTCCTGCTCCGCCTGGTCGCGTCAGATCGACGCGAGGGCCGGCGACGCCCCCTCGACAGCGCCAGCCGGACGGTCGGCGAGCTCGAGGATGAGGCGCCGCCCGACGACGATGCGACGGTGTCCGAAGATGGCCGGGCGCCCGATCGAGGCGTGCGAGAATAGGCGCGCCCGTCAACCCCACCGCGTCCGGAGGCTGCCTGCCCAGTGCCCGTCCTCGCGACCTACTTCTCCGTTCGTCGCGGCCGCGATCCGTTCTTCAAGTTCTTCATGAAGACGATCTTTCCGCGCCAGGTGAAGGAGTACGAAACGAAGTTCGGGATCCGCTTCCTGGGCTGGTACAACGTGGCCCATGGCTGGGACTTCGACAACGTGATCCTGCTCGAGCTGCCCGACTACGCCACCCTCGACCGCCTCGAGGCGGACGAGGCAACGCGCGCGCTCGGCCATCGGGCAGGCGAGTGGATCTTCGAGCGCCATCACTCGATGTTCCTCCGGGAGCGCCTCGGACCGGATCTCGAGTACCACGGGTGAAGGAGGCGATCGCATGGACGTGAGCCGGAACGACATGCTCGGCGAGCTGGCCAACGACGCCGCCCTGGAGCGCACGGACTTCATCGTCCAGTCGACGGAGCAGCTGCAGCGCTTCCTCGACCGCAATCGGGACCGGATCAGCGCGCTCGGCGGGCTCACGCTGATCGACGAGGACCCGGACTACCTGTCGGTCGCGCCCGATTCCACGTTCCGGGTGCGGAGCCGCTACGAGGACCCTGACACGGGCGAATGGGTCTCCGACACCGAGGTCGTGGACTCGCCCTCGGAGCTGGTCGAGCTGTACAACCCGGCCGAGGTGTACCAGGCGTTCGCGGAGGCGGCCCGCGAGGCCGCCGGGTTCGCTGCGGAGCCGACCGCGACCGACGAGCTGCTCGGTGCGGCGGGGATCTCGCCCGAGGAGACGTTCGGCCTGGGCGGCGATACCGACGCGTATGCGGGCGCGGCCGACTCGTGGGCGGCCGGCCAGCCCCTGGTGGTCCAGGCGGACGACGAGGAATTGGCGGCCCTCGCGCTCTACAACCTCGCGCTCGACTACCAGGAGCGGAGCCAGCAGAACGAGGCGCGGTTGCTCGACCAGTTCGAGGAGGCGACGCCGCGACTGATGGATCTGCTGGGCGACCTGATCATCGTGGACGACGAGGACGAGCGGCTGGTGCTCGGAGCGTCGGGGCGGTTCCGGGCCGAGGTCCTGCCCGAGGACTCGGCGGGCGAATGGCGCGAGCTGACCGAGTCCGACGACCTGGTCGAGTTCTACGACCCGACCGACATCTTCGGCGACCTGGCCGACGCGCTGGCCGAGGCGTTCCCTGCGATCGCGCCCGATCTCGAGGGTGAGGCGGCCGGCGATGGCGAGTCGGCCGAGGGTGACGGCGAGGACGACGCGGACGAGGACGACGGCGGGGACGACGCAGCAGGCGATGCGCTCGATGCCGATGCCTCGGACGACGGTCAGCGCCCGTAACGCCGGCCCGGCGGCCCGGCAGGCGGTGACCGCGGGTCCACGCGGACCTTCGAGCGCGGGGGACCGCGCCGACCTCGCGGGGATGCGCGAGATCCTGCCCGGCACGTGGCTGACCACGTGGCGCGCGCCGGCGATCGTTGCCGCGGTGCGCGCGGGCCAGTACGTTCACGCCCGGACGATCGAGGCCGGCGGCCTCCCGCTCCGCCGCCCGCTGCCGATCGTGGCCACGGACGCGTCCGAGGGAACGATGACCCTCCAGGTGTCGGGCGCGTCCCCGGCGGGACACTGGCTGCGGGGGCTGCGGGCAGGGGATCGGGTCGAGCTGCTGGGGCCATTCGGGCGCACCTTCGAGGTCGATCCGCGATCCAGGCACCTGCTGCTCGTCGCCGAGGAGGCGGCCATCGCCGGCATCCTCCTGCTCGCGCAGGAGGCGATCCGGGACGGTCGGTCCGTGGTGCTGCTGTTCGGCGCCGGGTCCGCGGCCCGGGTCCATCCGTCGAGCCTGCTGCCCGACGAGGTGGAGTACGTGGTTGCGACCGCGGACGGCAGCCTGGGCCGGCGTGGATCGGTCGAGGAGCTGGTCACCGAGTACGAGGCGTGGGCCGACCAGGCCTTTGCCGCGGGCTCCCGCGCGATGCTCGGCGCCCTGGCGCGGCTCGCGACGGGTCGGCGCGCCCGCCTTGGTGTGGCGACGCTCGGGCGCAAGCGCGGCGGCGGCCGTGCGCCCTCGCCGGGCTCACCGGAGGCACGCCGCCGTGCGTGGCTGCAGGTGGTCCTGCCGCAGGCGATCGGGTGCGCCGGCGGGACCTGCCTCGGCTGCGCCGTGACGGGCGCATCGGGCGTCCCGCTGCGGGTCTGCCGGGAAGGCCCCGTGTTCGCGGCCGACGAGCTCGCCTGGCCCGAACAGGCGGCCCGGCGCGACCGTGCGGGCGGCGGCTGGTCGCCGTGAGCGGGCCGGACCAGGCGCGCCTGCCCATCGCCGCGGCGCTGACCGGATCGACGGTCATCACGGTCGCCTCGATCGTTGCCGGCCTCGCCTACACGGGCAGGGCGGGCGAGGCGTACAGCCCACTGGATCACTGGGTCTCCGAGCTCGGCGAGGTTGGCGTGTCATCACTGGCGCTCGTGTTCAATGCCGGTCTGGTGGTCGGTGGCCTGTGCTTCGCCCTGTTCATGCTCGGGCTGGCATCTTCGCGCACCGGGACGCTGCGGCACGCCTACGGCGTGATCGGGGCGATCGCGGGTGTCGCCGGCTGCCTGGTGGGCGTGTTCCCGATGAACCAGCTCGGTGCGCACCGGCTTGCGGCCCTGTCGTTCTTCGACCTCGGCTGGATCGCGGTGGCGCTGGCCTCGATCGACTTCGTGCGCCGGCCCGACCCGCGGTCGCCGCGCTGGCTCGCGATCGTGGGCGCCGCGACCGTCATCGCGTTCCTGGCGTTTCTCGGCGCGCTGGGCGCCGATCCCCTGGCAGCTGCAGGCGCGCTGGACGTCCCGGCCGAACGCCCCGCGGTGTGGAGCGTCACGATGCTCGAATGGGCCGTGATCGCCGGGATCGTCGCCTGGACGTTCCTCGCCGCCGCGGCCTGGTGGCGTGCCCTGCCACCTGCGGCCCCGCCCGCCGCCGGCGCATCGTGAAGCCGAAGCGACGGGTGGTGCCGGGGGCGCGCACCCGGCGGACGCCAACGATCCGCCGGGTGAAGCCGGCGATCGTGCCCGTTGCCCGGCCGCCGGGACCGCCGGGCGGTCCGGTCGCAACGGCGGGACGGCGCGCGGCGAGGGACGCGGCGCCCGGAGTGTCGGCGGGTGCCTCGTCCGCCGCCGGAGCCCGGCCCATCCGGCTCGAGGTGGACCTCGGGCGGGGGCTCGTCCTGGCCACCCCGGTGATCGCCGCGGCCGGCCCGTTCGGCTATGGCGTCGAGGTGGCCGACCACGTCGATCTCGCCCGCCTGGGCGCGATCGTGACGCGCGGCACCACCCTCAAGCCGGGGTCCGGTCACGCCTCGCCCCGGCTGGCGGAGATCCCCGGGGGCCTCCTGACCGGCATCGGCCTCCAGAACGCGGGCATCGAGCTCGTCCTCCAGCGCTACGCCCCGACCTGGGCCGGCTGGCCGGTGCCCGTCATCGTCAACCTCGGCGGGGAGTCGATCGGTGAGTTCGTCGAGCTCGTGCGACGGATCGACGGGGCTCCGGGCGTGGCCGGGATCGAGCTCAATCTCTCGTGCCCCAACGGCTCGCGCGGCACGGCATTCGGGCTCGACGCGGGCGCCGCCGAGGCGCTGGTGGCGGCGGTCCGCCGCGTGACCGACCTCCCGCTGATCGGCAAGCTCACGGCAGCCGCGGGCGACGTCCGGGAGGTCGCGAGGGCCGTCGAACGGGCCGGTGCCGATGCGATCAGCGCGATCAACACCCTGCCGGGCATGGCCGTGGCGGCCGATCGCGCCGCGCCCGCCCTCGCTGCGACCTACGGCGGGATCTGCGGGCCCGCGCTGCGGCCGGTGGCGCTGCGCGTCGTGTACGAGGTGGCACAGGTCGTCGACGTGCCGGTGATCGGGATCGGCGGGGTGGCGACGATCGACGACGTGCTGGACATGCTCGCCGCGGGTGCCTCGGTCGTGGGCGTGGGCGTCGCCGCGCTCGACGATCCGATGCTCCCCGTTCGGCTCGCCGACGAGCTCGCCGACGCCTGTCGCGAGCTCGGGCTCGACGACGCCGCGGGCCTGGTGGGCACCGCGCTCCCGTCGCGGATCGCCCCGCCCTCGACCCGCGGCGCCGAGTACGCGACCTGAACCCGGGCTCACCGGGCTGCGCGACCGCACGCCACGCACGCGTGCCGTTCGGCACCGGTTGGTGCTGCGGACCGTCAGGGTTCGCGTGAACCTCGAGCGGCTCCCGTGACTCCTGTTCTCGTAGGAGGGTGATGGAGGCGTTGATCGACCCGGAGCGGATCGCACGGGCCAGGGCCGGCGACGCCCCAGCTTTCGAGGCCCTCGTGGAGGCACGGGTCGGGACGATGACGCGCACGGCAATGGCGATCCTCGGCCGCGAGGACGAGGCGCGCGACGCGGTCCAGGACGCGCTGATCACCGCGTGGCGGGAGCTGGCCGCGCTGCGCGATCCCGCTGCGTTCGATGCGTGGCTCACCCGGATCCTCGTCAATCGCTGCCGGCGCGGGCTGCGCCGCTTCGCCCTGCGGCGCGTGCGCGAGATCCAGGACACGCTGGTCGGCGGGGCATCGGAGCCGAGCGCACCCGACATCGCCGGCCCGGTGATCGACCGGCGCGCGATCGAGCGCGCCTTCGACCGGCTGGACGTCGACGAGCGCACGCTGCTGGTCCTGCACCACCTCGAGGGGCGGTCGCTGGCGTGGATCGGCGAGGTGCTGCGGATCCCGGAAGGCACGGCGAAGTCGCGCCTCTTCGCCGCGCGGCGGTCCCTCGAGCGATCGCTCGAGCGGGAGCAGGCACGATGAGCGGGCGCCCCGATCGCGGCCGGCCGTTCGACGATGCCCAGCTGCTCGCCATGCTTGCCGAACGGGCGGACCGGGGCGGTCCGGACATGGGTCGCAGGGTGCTCTCGAACCTCCGCGCCGAGCTCCGGGCGCCGTCGCAGGCGGGCGGGCTGACCGTGCTCCCGGGTCCGGTGGCCGGTCGCGGGTCGCGCCAGCAGGCCGGGCTGGCCACGATCGGGCTGGTCGCAGTCCTGGTCATCGCCGTGCTCGGAGGCCGGCTGGGGAGCGGACCTGCCGAACCGCCCCGAGGCACGGGCCAGCCGTCGGCGACGGCGGTCGCCGGCGCCGCGTCGAACCCCGAACCCTCCTCCTCGGCCCTGGGCGGGGGCATCGCGGCGCTCGAGACGACGCTCGATGGGCTGCGCGCCGGGCTGGCGGATGGGTCGCTCGACGGCAGCATCGTCATCGTCGTCGGTGGCAGGCTGCAGATCCAGCCATACCCCTGCCCAAACCCGATGCCGCTCGACTGCTACGGCCTCGAGCTCCTGGGTCTCGAAGGCGTCGAGGTCACCCACGCAGGTCTCATGAGCGAGCCCGATGCCGCCGTGTGGATCGACACGGTTCGACCGCTGGCATTCCGCGTGACGGGCCGGCAGCTGGCGCTGCTGGGTGGGGTGACCGAGGGTGCCGACGCCGATCGCCCGATGGCCGTGCCGGAGCTGCTGGCGCCGGCCAACGCCCCGGGTACCGCGGACCTGGCCGTCGTCTCGGGCTGGCTGACGGGTCCTGATGCCGCCGCCTGCCCTGACCGACGAGGTCTCTTGCCGGTGTCGACCGTGCGCTGTCCCGACGACGTCTCGTGGCTCACGGACCGGGCGCCGAACGCCGACGGCACCCCGCAGATCGGGAATGCCGGCACGATGGCCGAGGTCGACCCGTCGCTCGGCCTGGCGGGCAGCGCACCGGTGACCGGGCCGTTCCTGGTCGGGGCCGCCGACGGCGATGGCATCCTCGCGCCGGCGTTCCGGGTGGTGGCCCGGCTCGACCCGGCCCGCACGCTGGTGGTGGAGCCGACACCGCTCGCGACGCCGGATGGGTCTCCGCAGCCGTCTCCGCGGGCGTCGCGGGCGCCGCTCACGGGCACGATCTCCGTGACCCGGTTCCGGACGGCGATCGCGTCGGGCGAGCTCGATGGACAGCTGGTGCTGCTGACCGGCACGCTCGAGTCGCTGCCGATGCGCTGTCCGTCGAGCGTGACGACCCCCTGCTGGCGGCTGGCTGTCGCCGGCCTCGAGGACCTGGCGCTGACCTGGGACGGGCCGGCGACGAGCGACCCGTTCGGTGGCCAGGCCGCGACGCTCGCCGTCATCCCGGACGGCGACACGCTGCGGCTGCTGGGGCGGCTCCGTGGTGACCCGGCGGCCCCGGTGGCCCCGCACGACTGGCGCGACCAGTTCGGCGTGCTCCGGACGCCGTACGACCTGGACGCCCTTCGCGGCTGGCTCATCGTGAATGGCATCCACTCCTGCCCGATGCTCGGCCCGGGCGCGACGCCGTGCCCCGGTCCGGGGCCACAGCTGACCGACCACCGACCGACGGCGGACGGGATGGGGACCGGCGGCCTGCAGCTCCCCGTCGCCGTCATCCCGGGGACGCCGGGGATCGATCCGGCAGCGGTGGTGACGGCGGGGCCGTTCCTGGCCAGGCAGGGGGTGAGCTCGACCTGTGCCAGCCTGCCGGAGGCGGTGCAGGCGGGGTGCGCCGGTGGGCGGCTGGTCGTGTGGCAGATCCTCGCGCGCTACGACCTCGACACGGTCGTCCAGGTCACCTTGCCCTGACCGACGACGCCCCGTTCGCGTCCCGGGCCGACGAACCGGCCGCGTCCACATAGAATCGCCAGCGTGACCACCCTCCGGCGCACGCTCGACATCGCCGCCCGCCGCGCGATCGCGGATCGCACCGAGCAGCTGTTCCGTGCCAGTGGCGCGCTCCGGAGCGGGCACTTCGTGCTCAAGAGCGGCCGCCACTCCGATGCCTACCTCGAGAAGTTCCAGGTCCTCCAGGATCCGGCAGCGACGAGCGAGCTGTGCGCGTTCTGGGCCGCGTCGCACCGGGACGGGGATGGCGGCACGGACGTCGACCTGGTCGCCGGGCCGACGACGGGCGGCGTGATCCTGGCGTTCGAAACCGGTCGCCAGCTCGGCCGGCGCGCCATCTTTGCCGAGGAGGTGGCGACGGTCGACGGTCCGCCGCGCCGCGAGTTCCGTCGCGGGTTCGGGATCGCCCAGGGCGAGCGGGTGCTGCTGGTCGACGACATCCTCACCACGGGTGGCTCGCTGCTGGCGATGATCCCGGCGGTGGAGGCGGCCGGGGGGGAGATCGTCGAGTGCGACGTGCTGGTCGATCGATCGGGGGGCCGCGCGTCGCTGACGTCGCCCGCCACCGGCCGGGTGTACCCGCTGCGCGCGCTGTGGCAGCTGGAGCTCCCGACCTACGAGCCGGGCGCCGCCGCCTGCCCGCGGTGCGCGGCCGGCGAGCGCGCGGTCAAGCCCGGCAGCAGCGGAACCGGCCTGGCCCCTGCATGATCCGGCCCCGGGCCATCGCCGGAGGCCTGATCGCGATCGCGATGATCGTGGTGGCCTGTGGCGCCTCCCCCGGGACGTCGCCCGGGCCACTCGAGACGGCCTCGATCGCCGCGCCGGCCAGCGCCACGCCCGTCGCCGCTGCCGTCACCTCGCCGGTCGACGGTGTCCTGACCCACATCGAAGCCGCCGGTCTCTCGAAGGTGACCGGGTTCACCCTCCGTCTCGCCACCGGGCGTGAGATCAGGTTCCGCATCGGCGTCCTCGAGAACGGCGACCAGTTCCCGCCCGGCCACCTCGCCGAGCACCTCGCGACGTCGGCGCCGATCAGGGTCTGGTTCCGGCCCGACGGTCCGGACCTCGTCGTCTACCGGCTCGAGGACGCGCCCGCGAGCTGAGCCGCGACCGTGGTACGGCCCTGGTCCGCCACGGGTTCGCCGGCCGGCCCGATCAGGACCCGGCGATCCGGGCGATGGCCGCCTTGAGCTCGTCGACGCCGACCACGCCCTCGAACGAGCCCCGGACCACGCCCGTCGCGTCCACCGTGAAGATCCACGGCTCCGAAAGCAGACCCCACTGGTTCACGGCGTCCACCGGCTGAAGCTGGTTCTGGGCGTCGAGCACCGGCTGCAGGCGGCCATCGGCGTACTGCAGCTTGTACGGCTCGACGTTGATGAACGCCACGTTCGACGGCGACGTCGCCGCCACCGACTTCACCCGGTCGAGGGTCGGGCCACACTGGGCGCTCTGGCAGAAGGCCGGCGTTGCGAACACGAGCACGAACGGCGTGTGCTGGGCCAGCGCCTGATCGACCGAGAGCCGGTAGAAGGACGGGTCGGGGCTCGGGTCGGTCGCGATCTTCGCGATGTCCCCGCCGACATCGGCGGCGGTGGGCGTCTTCGCGGCGGGTGCCTGCTGGCCGACGGCGATCGTGACCCCGGTCTCCTGGACCTGGAACTGGAATGGGATGGTCTCCGTGGTGCCACCGGCCGGCTGGGTGGTGAACTCGGCGGTCCAGTCGCCGGCCTTCGAGAACTCCACGCTGGCCACGTAGTCGCCGCGCGAGCCCACGATGCCCCACACGAAGGTCGCCGGATACGACGTGCCGGGCTGCGATTCGCCGGGGCCGATGAAGGCGACCGAGGCCGTCCGATCGGGGGTGGCCGCGGGCAGGTTCGTCGCGGGGTCGAGGAACGAGAACACGAACCGGTTGGGCCCCACGACCTGCTGCGAGCTGACGATCACCGGCAGGACCGACGGGCTGCCGGCGGCCGTCTCGATCGGACCGACGGTCCCGGCACCGGTGGCGCCCGGCGAGCCCGGGGCGGCCCCGCTGCCGCAGGCGGCGACCGCGAGGAGGCCGGCACCCGCGAAGAGGACGAGCGCGAGATGCGACGCGGGGGTCGGCAGGCGGGACATCATGCGAGGGTAGACCGACTCCGCGGATCGCGCCTGAACGGCGTCCGCGTAGAATGGCGGGCGCGCGTCCCGATCCTTCCCGTCTGCCACGAGGCCGTCCGCCGCAGCCGTGACCCGCTTCCAGAAGCTCGCCGTCGCCACCGTGGTCACCACCGTCCTGCTCGTGACGATCGGCGTCGTCGTCCGTGCCACCGATTCGGGCATGGGCTGCCCCGACTGGCCGCTGTGCAACGGCCGGCTGATCCCCGCCCTCGACGACGCGCACGCGTGGCTCGAGTGGATCCACCGGACCGTGGCCGCCGTCATCGGCTTCGAGATCCTGGGGCTGGCGTTCGTCGCCTGGCGCGACCACCGCGGCCACCGGACGGTCACCTGGATGTCGCTCGTCGCGATCCTCCTGGTCGGCTTCCAGGCCTGGCTGGGCCGGGAGACCGTGCGCCTCAACAACTCGGGTCAGTCGGTCACCGCGCACCTCGCCTCGGCGATGGCGCTGCTGGGCCTGCTCGTGTTCATCCTCGCCCGGAGCTACTACCCGGCACGGATCGGCGGGCGGGGTGCGAGCCAGCGGTTCACGCTGCTGGCGGCGTTCACCGCGGCCGCGGTCTACGCGTTGCTGCTGTTCGGATCGAACGTGACGGCGACCTCGCAGTGGTACGTGTTCCCGGACTGGCCGCTGATGAACGGCTCGCTGTTCCCGCCGCTCACCGCTGCCGACACCGCGCACGTGCTCCATCGGTGGGTGGCGATCGTGGTCGGGCTCATCGTGTGGGCGACGGCCCTGGCCGCGTGGCGGACGCAGCGATCGAGGCCGGTGCTGGTTCGGCTGGCCGTCTCGGCTGCGGTGCTGTTCACGGTCCAGGCGATCGTCGGTGGCCTCCAGGTCCTGACCGGGCTCGCGGCCTGGGCGCAGACCCTCCATCTCGCCCTGGGCGCCGTGATCTGGGCCCTGCTCGTCGCGCTCGCCGTGGTCGCCTACTTCGAGGCGAGAACCCGGCTCGTCCCCGGTCCGAGCCCGAGCGGCGGATCGGGCCGCGTCGCCGACGGGACGCCTGACCCCGGCGTGCGGACGACCGGTGACACCGTGCGCGCCTACGTCGCGCTGACCAAGCCACGGATCATCGAGCTGCTGCTGATCACAACGATCCCGGCCATGGTCCTCGCGACCCGCGACCTGCCCGGGATGAACCCGGCCGAGTGGTTCCGGCTGGCGTTCTGGACGATGGTCGGCGGCTCCCTGGCCGCTGGCTCCGCCAACGCGATCAACCAGTACCTGGACCGCGACATCGACCTGCTCATGACGCGCACCCGTCGCCGGCCGCTGCCGGCCAACGCGGTCCCGCCCGAGAACGCGGTCGTGTTCGGGATCGTGCTGGGCGTGATCTCGATCGCGCTGATGGCGTACTACGTCAACCTCGTCGCGGCCTTCCTCTCCCTGCTGGCGATCGGGTTCTACGTGCTCGTGTACACGCTGATCCTGAAGCGGACGACGCCCCAGAACATCGTCATCGGTGGCGCCGCCGGCGCGCTGCCCCCGGTGATCGGCTGGGCGGCGGTGACCGGCCGGGTCGAGGTGCCCGCCCTGCTGCTGTTCGCGATGGTGTTCTACTGGACGCCGCCGCATTTCTGGGCGCTGTCGCTGCGGATCCGCAAGGACTACGAGGCCGCCCGGGTGCCGATGCTCCCGGTCGTGCGCGGCGTGCCCGAGACCGCCCGCCAGATCGCGCTGTACACCGTGCTGCTGGTCGCCGTCAGCCTGGTGTTCTTCGCGGTGGCCAGGATGGGTCCGCTCTACCTCGTCGCCGCCATCGGGCTGGGTATCGTGTTCCTGTGGCGCGCCTTCGTGCTGTGGCGCCAGGCGACGTCGCCGGAAGCCTCCCTGGCCCAGGCCATCCGCCTGTACAAGTACTCGATCAGCTACCTCACGCTGCTGTTCGCCGCGGTCGCCCTCGACAGCCTGCTGAGCGGCACCGTGGCCTAGCGCAGGTCGCCCGCCACGCGCACCGGCGTGCCCGCGGGCGGCCGGCCGACGCGAGGGGCGCTCCCTGGCACGCCCGCTCAGCGGATGCGCGCCCCCCGACTGATCTGCTCCAGCAGCGCCGAGGCCGTGGGCGGACCGCCCAGCAGGCCCGCGACGACGTCCTGCGGCGATCGCTCCAGGCCGAACCGGTAGACACGATCGCTCACCCAGTCGTACCAGCCCGGATCCCCGTCGATCCAGGGTCCCCGGACGTCGCGGATGGCGTCGCGCATCGCCGCCGAGAGCACGGCCCCCATCGCGTAGTTGGCCATGTAGCCCGGGTCCTGCACGAGCTGGCCGCGCATCGCCCACCATGACCATTCGGGGTGGGCGGCGATCCCGAGCCACGTCGACGTGATCTCGGTCCATGTCTCGTTGGGTACGCGATCCGGCTCCGCGTGCTGCCGGATCTCGAACAGGGCCCAGGCGGCGTCCAGGACGGTCTCGGCGTGGCGGCAGCGGATCGAGACGATGTCCGGCACGTGGGCTGCACCGGGGAGCCAGCGCCGCTGCCAGTCGGGTTCCGCGACGTCGAGCGCGATCAGATCGGCGAGGGCCTCGGTCAGCGCGTCGGAGGCCGGCCAGTCCGCGAATGCCGGCCGGGTCCGGATGGCGGCGAGGTGGATCGCATGGCCCGTCTCGTGGATCAGCTCGCTCAGCTCGCCGAGGCCCCCGTCGACACAGGTGGCCAGCACCGTCGGCTGACCGCGGGACCACGAGCCGTCCGACCGGCGATGCGGCCTCGCCCCGAACGTCGTGAACGCCACGGGAACCGCTGGGCGCCCGGCCCGTGCGGCGAGATCGAGCTGCACGCCGAGCGCATCGAGATCGGCCCCGAGCGACGCGTAGAGCCGGCGGTTGATGTCCCTCACCGCGTCGGGCGTCAGCGCCTCGCCGACCGCCCGCTGCGCCGTGCCGGCACGCCACCACCAGTCCCAGGGCTCGACCGGCGGCTCACCGGCCGCCCGCCCGGGCTCCACGACGGCGGCGCGCCAGCCGGCGAGCACCGTGACCACCCACGCGCCGATCTCGGCCTCGCTGACGCCCAGCGCCTCGGCGTTGGCCGCGATCGGGGAGCCATGCGCCGCCCAGCGAGCCGAGGACTCCCGGACGAAGGCCCGGAACGGCGACCCCGGGCCGCCGTCGCCGTCGACCACCCGCCACAACGGCTCGAGCGCCAGGAACAGCCGCCGGCGCGCGTCCCGGTCGGGCTCCGCGCCCAGCATGGTCAGCACCTGGAACCGGTTCAGGGTCCGGCCGCCCACCTCGAGCTTGGCGGCGACGGCGCCGTAGCACGCCTCGAGCCGCCGCTTGAGGCCGTCACCACCGGCAGCGATCGTGGCTGCCCATGCATCGGCATCGTCACAGGCCGCGCGTGGGACGCGTGGCGCGACCGGCAGCCCCGCGCCCTCGGTCAGGGCGACGGCGACCCCGTGCCGGATCGCCGCCAGCGCCCGTCGGTCCTCGTCGGTCCCAGGGTCCTCGGCCGCGGCGCCGTCCGTGTCGGCATCGTGGGCCGCGAGGGCCGCCCGCACCGCGCGCTCGGCCGCTGCTGCCGCCGCCTCGAGGGGTGCCCGATCGACCGGCTCGCCGCGTGCCCTCGCGACGTCGAGGCGGTCACGTGCGTCCCGGGCCGCAAGATAGGCACGCTCCACGGCGTTGAGGTCGGCGTCAGGCACCGGACCATGCTGCCACACGGACGGTGGCCGTCGGGTTGCCGGTCCGCGCCCTCCGCGGTCCGGTCCGCGGCCCGCACCGCCCGGGTCGCGCACACCGCGCGGATCGCCCACACCGCGCGGATCGCCCACACCGCCCGGGTCGCCGCGCCTCGCCCGGGCGCCCGCACCTCACGTCGCCTGCCTCGCCCGCACCGCGCGCGCAGCGTGCCGTCGATGTGGCACGATCCGGGTATGGAGCTGACGTTCCTCGGCGGCGCCCGGACCGTGACGGGCTCGCGCCACCTGGTCGACACGGGTCGCGCGCGGGTGCTCGTCGACTGCGGGATGTTCCAGGGCGGACCCGACGAAGCGATGCGCAACAGGATCCCGCTCGGCCTCGATCCGGCGGCCCTCGACGCGGTGGTCCTCACGCATGCCCACCTGGACCACTGCGGGCTGCTCCCGCTCCTGGTCCACGAGGGGTTTCGCGGCCCGATCCTGTGCACCGCGGCCACCGCCGAGCTCGCTCGCCTGGTGCTGCTGGATTCCGCAAAGCTGCAGGAGGAGTTCGCCAAGCGGGCCCGGCGGCGCGATCGTCGGGATCCCGAGCGCGCAGCCGAGGGTGAGCAGCGCAACGAGCGCCGCTTCGATCGCGAGCTGGACGTCGCCCTGGCCGGCGCCGAGAGCCAGGGCGGCCCCGACCCGGAGGACCTCCTGCGCGGGGCGCCGCCGGAGGTCGTCCTGGACTTCGATGCGCCGATCTACACCGAGGACGACGCGTCCGCGGTGCTGCCGATGCTCCGGCACATCCCGTACGGCGCGGAGCACGAGGTGGCAAGCGGCGTCCACGTGACGCTGCTCGACGCGGGTCACATCCTGGGCTCGGCGATGGCCCGCATGCGGCTGGTGCGCGCGGACGGCGGGCGCGACACGACGATCGTGTTCTCGGGGGATCTCGGGCGGCCCGGCACCCCCATCCTGCGCGACCCGACGCCGGTCGCCGAGGCGGACTTCGTCGTCTGTGAGTCCACCTACGGCGGTCGCGAGCACGAGCCGACGTCGCGCTCGGCCCAGATCCTGACCGAGGTGGTCAACGACGTCGCGAAGCGCAAGGGCGTCCTGCTGATCCCCTCGTTCGCCATCGGGCGCACCCAGCAGATCGTGTGGGAGCTCGACCGGCTGGTCACGGCCGGTGCCATCCCGCAGCTGCCGCTGTATCTCGACTCCCCGATGGCCAAGTCGGCCTCCGACATCTACCGGGCGCATCCCGAGGCGTACGACGCCGAGACGGCCGGTCTGCTGGCCGCGCACGAGTCGCCGCTCGACTATCCGGGCCAGCATGTCGTGCAGAACGTCCAGGAGTCGGAGCGGATCGCGCACGCGGCGCGGCCCCTGATGATCGTCGCCTCCAACGGGATGCTCACCGGCGGCCGTTCGGTCGGGCATGCGGCGTGGCTGCTGCCCGATCCGTCTGCGACGGTCCTGTTCGTGGGCTATCAGGGCGAAGGATCGCTCGGCGGCCACCTCGCCCGCGGCGCGGCCTCGGCACGGATCGGCGGCCGCGAGGTGCCGGTGCGGGCCACGATCCGGTCGCTCGACGGGCTGTCCGCCCACTCCGACGAGCCGGAGCTGCTGGCCTGGCTCGGCAACTTCATCCACGGCCGGCGGCCCGGTGACCCGGGTGTGCCCGCCCGGGTGTTCCTGGTCCATGGGGACCCGCCGGCACAGCAGGCGCTGGCACCGAAGGTGGGCGAGCTGGGCTTCGACGTCAGCGTCCCCGTCTGGCACGAGACGGTGTCGCTCGACTGACGTGTCGACGCCGGGGACCACGTCTGCCGCGCCGGATCAGGTCCCGCGGCGACGCCGGACCGACCCTCCCGGCACCGCATCGGCACCCTCGGGCGACGCCTCGGCACCCGGACCCTCCCCGCTGCGGCACTGGCCATCGGCGCAGCCCATGCCAGGAAGGCAAGATATTCGGGCCCAGGTCATGGTTCTGCGTGGTTGGACGCATGGGTCATGCCTCACAGGCATCGGATCGCACGCGGCGGTCGGAGCCGGATGGTTGGCATGGCCTTGGAGCCTCAACCCATGCCCTGCAGGCAAGGCAGGGTCCCTGGCGTCACCAGGGAGGCAGGGTCCCTGGCGTCACCAGGAGGGCCGGGTCCTGGCGTCACCGCGAAGGCCGGGTCCCTGGCGTTGCCCGACGGCCGGGATCGGAGGGTGCCACGTGGTTGGCACGGCCGGGTAGCGCGATGGCGGGCGCGTCGCGGCTGGAGGCGGCGGCTGGAGGCCCTCCGTGACAGGTCGCCGCAGGCCTCCAAGGCTCACGCTGCGCGGTACGATCGGGTGGCTCGCAGGAGGGCTCAGCTTGTCGATCACCGCTTCGGTCGCGGCCCGGCCACCCGTCGGCCGCCCGCCCGCGCCGGTCACGCCCCAGGAGCTGGCGCGGATCCGCGCCCCGTTCCGCGGCGCCTCGCTGCTCCCCGCCCGCGCCTACCACGACGAGGCGATCTTTGCCTGGGAGCAGGAGGAGATCTTCCTGCGGGACTGGATCGCGGTCGGGCGTGAGGAGGACGTCCCCGAACCGGGTAGCTTCGCCCTCTGCGATCTGTTCGGGGAGAACGTGCTCCTCGTCCGCGGCCGGGACCAGGTGATCCGCGCCTTCTACAACGTGTGCCGCCACCGGGGGACTGCGGTCGAGGAGCGCGAGTGCGGCAAGGCCGTCCGCTTCCAGTGCCCCTACCACGCCTGGATCTACGACCTCGACGGCCGCCTGGTGCGGGCCAAGCACACCGACGACCTCGACGACTTCAGCCTCGACACCTTCGGCCTGGTCCCCATCCGCTGCGAGACCTGGCAGGGCTTCGTGTTCCTGTGCTTCACCGACGACCACGCGCTGACGCCGCCGCTGCGCGCCTACCTGGGCGACTGGTTCGACCACCACGCCGGCTTCGGCCGCGACATGTCCACCCTCCGCCGGGCCGCCCGTCTGACCTACGACGTGGCGGCCAACTGGAAGATCGTGGCCGAGAACTACAGCGAGTGCTACCACTGCCCGGGCGTCCATCCCATGCTCAACCGGCTCACCCCCTATGACCTGGGCGAGGACTTCGCGGCGGACGGCCCGTGGAAGGGCGGCTGGATGGTGTTCGCCGACGGGTGCGAGACGATGTCGGTCAGCGGCAAGCGCGATGGGCGGCCGCTGCTGTACGCGCGCGACGAGACCGAGCAGCGGCGGATCTACTACTACATCCTGTGGCCCAACCTGATCGTGTCGGTTCACCCGGACTACGTGCTGACCCACCAGGCATGGCCCGCCGGCCCCAACCGCTCGACGGTCCACTGCGACCTGTACGTCGAGGGGGACCGTCTGGACGAGGTCGACGTGTCAGGGGCGGTCGAGTTCTGGGACATCACGAACCGCGAGGACTACCACGTGGTCGAGCTGCAGCAGCAGGGGACGCGGTCGCGCTCGTGGGTCGCCGGCCGCTACTCGAACCAGGAGGCTTCGGTGCACGCGTTCGACATCATGGTCGCCGATCGCTACGCGAACGACGGGTCGCGCACCGTCCGGGGATGGCGGACCGAGACGGCGTCGGCACGACGGGCGTCGGCGCGACGGGCGTCGGCGCGACGGGCGTCGGCGCGACGCACGCCTGTCACGCGGCCGGTGACCCGCGCGCCGGACGCCAAGGGAGGGCAGGGATGAAGCTGCTGGTCGCCATCGTCCAGGTCGACGACGCCGACCGCCTGACGGAGGCACTCCGACATGAGGGTCACCGGTTCACGCGCGTCGCATCCACCGGCGGCTTCCTCGAGACACCCAACGTGACCCTGTTCATGGCCGTCCACGACGAGATGCTGCCGGCCGTGGTCGACCTGTTCCGGGACAACTGCGCCGCTCGGGACGTCGAGCTGCCGCTGATCCTCACCGAGCGGCTGCGCGACTGGCAGGAGCGCGTCGTTCAGTACGCGGGCGCGACGATCCTGGTCGTCGACCTGGCGGACGTGATCCGCATCTGACCCGGCCGCGCAGAGCGATCACGGGGTGCCGGTGTCCGCCCGCAGGTGCGCCTCGACGGTGCGCTCCGCGGCCCTCCCGATCACGGGGTTGCCGGTGACCGCCGCCAGGAAGGCGTCCCGGCCGAGGGCGAGCAGCACCGTCGGCTCGACAGCGCTCACGGTCGCCGTCCTGGGCACATCGCGGAGCAGGGCGATCTCCCCGAAGCTGTCCCCGGGCGAGGCGAGGACACGGATCGCGACATCGCCCCGGGTGACCCGAACCGCACCCGCCTCCAGGACATAGAACCGGTCGCCGATGGCGCCCTCGCGGATCACGACCGCGCCGGGCGGCAGCTCGAGCCACGATGCCGCCCGGGCAACGACCTCCATCGCGGGTGGATCGAGCGTCTCGAACAGGCGGGTTCGTCGCAGCAACGCCAGCGCCCGGGCGGGCACGGCCGCCCGCCGATCGAGCGCGCGCAGCGATGGCCAGGCAGCGAGCAGCAGCACCGGCAGCAGCGCGGCGAACACGAGCACCGACGGGCCGAGGCCCACGACGCCGACCACGGGTGGGACCAGGATCGACCCCACGGCCAGCGCCGCCATCATCAGCCCCTCCAGGATGCCGAACACGCGGGCCAGCACGGCATCGCGAACCCCGCGCTGAAGGATCGTTCGGCCCGCGACGTCGAGCACGCTGAGACCGGTCCCGCCCAGCACCAGCAGGATCGGCGCCGCGAACCCGGTCGCCACCACGCCCATGACGGCGAACGACGCGCCCCACGCGATCGAGCTGCCGACCAGGACCGGAGCGATCCGCCGCCGGCCGACGAGCAGGAACGCGGCACTGCCGCCGATGACCCCGCCCACGCCCATCGCGGCCGACAGCAGCGCGGCGCCCGACGCACCGGTGTCGAACAGCTGGAGCGCGAGCAGCACGAACAGGACGTCGGTGACGCCGATCATCAACGTCCGCGCGGCGAGGATCAGCACGATCATCCGCGCGTCGGCGTCGATGGCCAGGGCCCGGAAGCCCGCGGTCAGTCGGATCGAACGGCGCGTCGTTCCCGGCTCCGGATGACCCGGTGGACCGGTGGCGCCGAGGCCAATGCCGGGATCCGGATCGCCGGCACCCGCCACCCGTTGCCGGCCGGCGGCGGCGCGGCGGGCTGGCCAGGCCGCCATCGCCGCGGCGCCGACGGAGACCAGCGCCAGCAGGCTCAGCACCGTCGCCGGCGTTCCCGCCACAAGGATGCCGGCCGCGACCAGCGGCCCGATCAGGAGGCCCCCGGCCTCGGCGATGCTCGTCGCGGCGTTGGCCGCGATGAGCTCGTCGGGCGTCCGGGCGAGCGACGGCAGGATCGCGTTGTGCGTCGGCCGGACGAGCGTGAGCGGCAGCGCCACGCTGATCGCGCACAGGTACACTGTCGGCGGCGGCCAGGCCGCCAGCATCCCTGCGGCCGTGAGCCCGGTCAGGATTCCCAGCAGCGCGTACGCGCCGATCAGGACGCGACGTCGCGGGTACCGGTCGCCGAGGGAGGCCGCGAGCGGCGCCACGATGGCGGCCGGCACGAGCTGGACGAGCGCCACGACACCAACCGACGTCGGGCCGGTCGCCTGGTAGGCGTACAGCAGGATCGCGACCCAGCTGCCGTACTCGACGGCGTTGAAGGCGAGGAACGCGAGCGAGACGCGCCGCAACGCCGGATTCCGGAGCACCTGCGCGCCGATCCGTGCCGTCGCCCGCAGCCGGGCACCAAGCGCCGTCATGGGCCGGAAGTGTGGCAGCGCCAGGGACCCTCCGTGCCGTCGTCACGAGCCCGGGCCGTTCCCACGATCGCGCGGCGGGCCGCTCCCATCGTGGCGAGGCGGGCCGCCGCACCGCGAGGCGAGCCGCCCCACGATCGCGCCGCGGGCCGCCCCACCGTCGCGCGGCGGGCCCGCCCCGCGGTCCGGCCCCTTGGCGCCCGTGGCGTCCACGGGGACAATGCGGGCATGCCGATCCTGACCGCCGACGAGCTCGCCGCCGTCCGTCGTGACTACCGGGCCGCGACGTTGCTCCCGGCACGCGCCTACCACGATCCGGCGATCCTCGACTGGGAGCGCGAGCACATCCTGCGTCGCGACTGGCTCCAGGTCGCCCGCGAGGAGGACGTTCCGGACCCCGGCAGCTTCCAGCTGATCGAGGTCGAGGACGAGAACGTGCTCCTCGTCCGCGGCCGGGACCAGGTGATCCGCGCCTTCTACAACGTGTGCCGCCACCGGGGGACTGCGGTCGAGGAGCGCGAGTGCGGCAAGGCCGTCCGCTTCCAGTGCCCCTACCACGCCTGGATCTACGACCTCGACGGCCGCCTGGTGCGGGCCAAGCACACCGACGACCTCGACGACTTCAGCCTCGACACCTTCGGCCTGACCCCCATCCGCTGCGAGACCTGGCAGGGCTTCGTGTTCGTCAGCCTCGCCGGGTCGGGTGAGCCGCTCGTGGCGCAGGTCGGCGACATCGTCGAGAACATGGCGCGGTTCGACTTCCGGTCGCTGCGCTCGGCCAGGCGGATCGAGTACGAGGTCGGGGCCAACTGGAAGCTGATCGCCGAGAACTACAGCGAGTGCTACCACTGCCCGGGCGTCCACCCTCAGCTCAACAAGCTCACCCCCTACGACCTCGGTGGCGACTTCGAGCCCGACGGGGCGTGGCAGGGCGGCTGGATGGAGCTGGTCGGCGAGGCCGAGACGATGGCGCTCGACGGCGGGCACGGATCGCGTGCGGGCCGGCCGCCGATGTGCGGCATCGACACCGTCGACGAGAAGCGGATCTACTACTACGTGCTGTGGCCGCTGACCTTCCTGTCGATCCATCCCGACTACCTGCTGGTGCACCGCCTCGTGCCGCGCGACCCCGGGCACACGCTGGTCGTCTGCGACTGGCTGTTCGAGCAGGAGACGATCGCGCGCCCGGGCTTCGACCCGGCCGACGCCGTCGCGTTCTGGGACCTGACCAACCGCCAGGACTGGCACGTGTGCGAGCTCCAGCAGCAGGGGACCCGCTCGCGTTCCTGGGTTGCCGGCCGCTACTCGACCGAGGAGGCGTCGGTCCATGCGTTCGACCTGATGGTCGCGGACCGATACGCCTCCGACGGCGTCGTGAGCCATCGCGTCGTTCGCGAGCGGCACGGCACGCCGCCGCCCCGGCGGGAGCCCGGCCACCACCATCTGCCCGGCACCGACGGGGACGAGCACGGCGCGCATCGCGATGGCGACCACGAGGACGTGGGCCACGCGCGCGACGGCCGCAAGGCGGCACGGGTCGCGGCTCGCTCGAAGGCGGGCTGATCCGCCCCGGGCACGCCGCCCGGCCCCGGAGTCGGATGACGGGTCGCGCGGGCGGCGCCGCAGCTCATGCGAGGACCGGGCGCGCAGCTCCGCCGACGGTGGCTCGCCGCCGGCTCAGGGCCCGGTGACGGCGCGCGGCTCCCGGCCGCGCAGCCCGCCCAGGCGCCAGGCCGCGAGGATCAGCACGCCGGTGACGGCCACGATGATCGTCGAGATCGCGTTGATCTCGGGCGTGACCCCGAACCGGATCTTGGAGTAGATGTACAAGGGCAGGGTCGAGGACCCGACGCCCGCGTTGAACGTGGTCACGATCAGGTCGTCGAACGACAAGGCGAACGCGAGCATGGCGCCGGCGGCGATCCCCGGCAGCAGCAGCGGCAGCGTCACGTGCCGGAACGCGCCCCACGCCGAGGCGCCGAGGTCGCGCCCCGCCTCCTCCAGCTGCGGGTCGAGGTTGGCGGCGCGAGCGCGCACGACGACCGCCACGTACGAGATGCAGAAGGTGATGTGGGCGATCGAGATCTGGCCGAACGAGCCCTGGCCGCCGAAGAGCTGGGCGAAGAACAGCAGCAGGCTGATCCCCATCACGATCTCGGGCGTGACCATCGGCAGCAGCAGGAGGGTCTCCGCCGGGCCGCGCGCCCGCTGGCGGAGCCGGGTGAGCCCGAGTCCCAGCAGCGTGCCCAGGATCGTGGACCCGATGATCGCGATGACCGCCACCTCGAGCGTGATCCCCAGCGCCCCGAGGAGATCGTGGTCGTCGAACAGGCGCGGATACCAGCGGACCGTGAAGTGCTCCCAGGCGAAGTTGCGCTTCGACGCGTTGAACGAGAACAGGATCAGGATCGCGATCGGCGCGAACAGGAACACGTAGACCGCGGCCGCGTACGCGGTCAGCCACGGGTTCCGGTCGCGGCGCACCTAGCGGACCTCGCGGCGGTCGCGGCGCGCCTGGACGACCTCGCGGCGGTCGCGGCGCACCTAGAGCACCTCGCGGCGCAGGATGCGCAGGCTCGCCAGGGTGCCCACGATCGTGATCGCCATCAGCACGATCCCCAGCGCCGACCCCGAGGGCCAGTCCCGCGCGGACAGGAACTGCGTCTGGATGACCTTGGCGATGGTCGTCGTCTGGGCACCGCCCAGCAGGTCCGGGGTGACGTAGTCGCCGATCGCCGGGATGAACGTCAGGATCGTCGCCGCCACGACGCCGGGCATCGTCAGCGGCAGCGTCACGTGGAGGAACGCCGACCGGCCGTCCGCGTACAGGTCGCGCGCGGCCGCGATCAGGTCGTCCTCGAGCCGGTCGATGGACACGAACAGCGGCAGGATCGCGAACGGCAGGAACCCGTAGGTCATGCCCAGGGTCACCGACAGGTCGGTGTTGAGCAGGATCACCGGCTCGTCGACCACGCCCAGCGCCTGGAGCACCGAGTTCACCACCCCGTTGTCGCGCAGGATGATCATCCAGGCGTAGGTGCGGATGAGATAGCTCGTCCAGAACGGGAGCATGACCAGGATCAGCAGCAGCGTCTTGTTGCGACCGCCGTAGCGGCTGATCCAGTAGGCGATCGGGTACCCGATGGCGATCGAGAGGATCGTGGTCAGGGCCGCGTAGCGGAACGAGTTGCCGACCGTGGGCAGGAAGGACGGCGACAGGGCGGCCGCGTACTGGTCCAGGCTCAGGTGGTCGAACAGGACCCCGCCGAACTGGTCCCGGGTGCCGAGGCTGACGACGAGGATGATCGCCAGCGGCACCAGGAAGAAGACGCCGAGCCAGCCGAGACCCGGCAGGACGAGCGGCCCGGCGCCCAGGCGGCTACGCACCGGTTCGGAGGGTCGTCCAGCGCGAGGCGTACTTCTCGAGATCGGTGCCCAGGTCGAGCAGCTCGACCAGCGTGTCGACGACCGCCTGGTCGGGGTTGATCGTCGGGTCGTTCAGGATGTACGGCTTGATGAACTCCTTCGCGGCCGCGTTGGGCCCCATGTAGCCGATGTAGTTCGTGTTCTTGGCGCTGACCTTCGCGTCGAGCAGGTGGTTCATGAACAGCTGTGCCGCGATCGGATGCTGCGCGTTCGCGAGCAGCACCGCGGTGTCGGACCCGCGGACGCCGCCCTCCTCGGGGATGTAGAACTTGACGCTCGGTCGCTCCGTGGTCACCTGGTACACGTCCGAGCCCCAGGCGTGGGCGACCCAGGCATCCCCGGTCGAGAGCACCCCGATGTCGTCGGTCGTGTAGACGCGGACGAGCGGCTTCTGCTCCTGGAGCAGCTGCAGCGCCTGGTCCAGCTCCCCGTCGTCAGTGGTGTTGGGGCTCTTGCCCAGCAGGAACAGGGCGGCCGCGAACGCCTCGCGCATGTCATCGAGGACCGCGATGTGGCGGCTGTACTTCTCGTCCCACAGGGCGTTCCAGCTGGTCAGGTGCTCCTTGACCTTGGCCGTGTCGTAGGCGATGCCGGTGGTCCACCACATGTACGGGATCGAGTGCCCGTTGTTGGGGTCGTAGCCCGGGTTCTGCCACTCGGCGCCCAGGTTGGCGAGGTTCGGCATCAGCGAATGGTCGATCGGCTGGACCAGGCCCCGCGCCAGCAGGCCGGGCACGTCCACCGACGTCGGGAACGTGATGTCGTAGCCACCGCCGTTCTGGGCGATCTTTGCCAGCATCGTGTCGTAGTTGTCGAAGAAGTCGTAGGTGACCTTGACGTTGTATTTCTTCTCGAACTGGGGCACGACGTTCTTGCCCATGTAGTCGGCCCAGTTGTAGATGAACAGCTCGCCCTCGGGGGTGGGCTGTGGGGTCGGCTCCGGGGTGGGGCCGGGCGTCTCGCCGGCGGCCGGCGTGCTCGCCGGCTGGGACGCGGGGCCGATCGTCGGCGGCGGGGTCGGGCCCGGCGTCACCGGCGCTGACGTGGCCGTGCTCGAGGTGCAGGCCGCGATGACCGGGGCCAGCGCCGCCGCGGCGCCCATGACCGCGATCCGGTCGAGGAGAAAGCGCCGGCTGATCCTGCGCTCGGCCAGGTAGCGGACGAGCTGCCGCTCGAGATCGATGGACGAGCCGTCGAAACGGTCGGTCATGGTCGTTCCTCCTCCGCGGCCGCCGTCGCGGGTCCCCGGCCGAGCACGAGCGCGTTGGCGGGATCCCAGGACACGGTGACGCTGCTGCCGACCGGGAGCCGCGCTCCCGTCTTGGGGACGAGGACTGTCAGGCTGGTCCCGCCCGGCGTCCGGACGATGTAGGAGACGGTGGTGCCCAGGTAGGCGGCCTGCTCCACGCTGGCCGGGATGCCCCCCTCGGCGTCGTCGGGGAGGATCGAGATCGCCTCCGGGCGGACGCTCAGCTCGATCGGGCTGCCGGCCGGCAGCCCGTCATGGATGGCCGCCGCCCGCTCGCCGGTCTCGAGCCGGATGCCGTCGGCCTCGACCGTCCCGCGGAGGAGGTTGGTGGTGCCGATGAAGTCGGCCACGAACCGGGTCGCGGGTCGCTCGTAGAGCTCCTCGGGCGTGCCCAGCTGCTCGACGTGGCCGGCGCTCATGACCGCGATCCGGTCGCTCATCGTGAGCGCCTCCTCCTGGTCGTGGGTCACGTACACGAACGTGATCCCGACCTCGGCCTGGATGCGCTTGAGCTCCACCTGGAGCTGGCGCCGGAGCTTGAGATCGAGCGCCCCCAGCGGCTCGTCGAGGAGCAGCACGTTGGGGCGGTTGGCGAGGGCGCGCGCGAGCGCCACCCGTTGCTGCTGCCCTCCCGAGAGCTGCTCGGGCCGGCGGCCCTGATAGCCGTCCAGGCGCACCAGCGCGAGCGACTCCCCGACCCGCCGCCGGATCTCGTCCCGCGGCAGGCCCTGGCGCCTGGGTCCGAAGGCGACGTTCTCCCCGACCGTGAGGTGCGGGAACAGCGCGTAATGCTGGAACACCATGTTGACCGGCCGCTTGTCGGGCGGGTCACGGGTCACGTCGCGGTCGCGGAGCAGGATGCGCCCCGCCGTCGGGAGCTCGAAGCCGCCGATCATCCGCAGCGTCGTGGTCTTGCCGCACCCGGACGGGCCGAGCAGCGAGAAGAACTCGCCGGCCTGAACGTCGAGTGACACGCGATCGACCGCCCGTACGTCGCCGAAGCGCTTCTCGACGGCCTCGAGGCGGATCTCGGGAGTGACGGCTCGGGACGCGATCGTCATTGGGGCCGACCTTACGCGGGCGACGCGATCCGTGCGCCGCCAAGTCCTGCCTAACGGAACACGCCGCCGGGTGGCGTTTCGGGGGCCGTGCCGGGCGCGGGGTGGGGCGGTGCCGGCGAGGCCCCGGGGGCCCGTCCAGCCCGTCGTCCATGGGCCGCCCGGACCATGACACGGCGCCAGGACCGGGCGCACCCTCAGGCCACCTCGACCCGGACGCCGGCACGGCGCGTCCGGGCCCTGACCCGTTGCTGCGCCACCAGCTCCCGGAGTCGGCAATGGCCCTCGACGTCGGCGTGACCCTTCGTGGTCGCTCGTTCCTCACGCTGCGCGACTTCTCCGCGGACGAGATCGAACGACTGCTGCAGCTTGCCGCGCGACTCAAGGCCGAGAAGCGCGAGCACCGGGAGACCCGGCGGCTGGCCGGTTGCTCGATCGCCCTGATCTTCGAGAAGGACAGCACGCGCACCCGGATCGGGTTCGAGGTCGCCGCCTACGACCAGGGCGCCCATGTCACCTATCTCGGCCCGTCGGGCAGCCACATCGGCAGGAAGGAATCGGTCAGGGACACGGCCCGGGTGCTGGGCCGCGTGTACGACGCGATCGAGTTCCGCGGCTTCCACCAGACGGACGTCGAGACGCTCGCGCGGTGGTCGGGCGTGCCCGTCTACAACGGCCTGACCGACGAGGATCATCCGACGCAGGTCCTCGCCGACCTGCTGACCCTGCGAGAGCACGTCGCCCGGCCGCTCCGCGAGGTCACGCTGGCGTACGTGGGCGACGCCCGCGGGAACATGGGCGACGAGCTCCTGGTGGGCTGCGCGACGATGGGCATGGACCTGCGGATCGTGGCGCCGGCCGCAGTGTGGCCGCGCGACGACTTCCTCGAGACCGCCCGCGGGCTCGCCCGCTCGAGCGGAGCGCGGATCACGGTGACCGACGACGTCGCGGCCGGCGTGCTCGGTGCCGATGCCATCTACACCGACGTGTGGGTCTCGATGGGCGAGGCCGAGGCCGTGTGGGACGAGCGGATCGCGCTGCTCCGCCCCTACCAGGTCGACGCGGCGATGCTGGCCGCGACCGGCAATCCCGCCGTGCGCTTCATGCACTGCCTGCCCGCCTTCCACGACCTCGAGACCGAGGTCGGGCGCGCCATGTTCGAGCGGCACGGGCTGACGGCGATGGAGGTCACCGACGAGGTGTTCGAGTCGACCGCCTCGATCGTGTTCGATCAGGCCGAGAACCGGATGCACACGATCAAGGCGGTGCTGGTCGCGACGCTCGCCGGGGAGGCGCGCTGATGCGGGTCGTGGCCGCGCTCGGCGGCAACGCGCTGCTCCGTCGCGGCGAGCCGATGACGGCGGACAACCAGCGTGCCAATGTCGCCCTGGCCGCGCGGGCGCTGCTGCCGATCGCGCTGGAGCACGACCTCATCCTGACCCACGGCAATGGGCCCCAGGTGGGCCTGCTCTCGCTCCAGAACGCGGCCTACCGACCGGATCAGCCGTACCCGCTCGACATCCTCGACGCCGAGACGGAGGGCATGATCGGGTACCTGCTCGAGCAGGAGCTCGGGAACCTGCTTCCGGCGGGCCGGCCGATGGCGACGATCCTGACCCGGATCGAGGTCGATCCCGCGGATCCCGCGTTCGGCAAGCCGTCCAAGCCGATCGGCCCCGTGTACGACCGTGCCGAGGCGGAGCGCCAGGCGGCCGGGAAGTCGTGGACGATCGCACCGGACGGCAATCGCTGGCGCCGGGTGGTCCCGTCTCCCCAGCCGTTGCGGATCCTCGAGCTGCCGGTCATCGAGCTGCTCGTGCGTGACGGGGTGATCGTGGTCTGCGCCGGTGGCGGCGGGATCCCGGTGGTCGCAGGTCCTGACGGCGGTCACGAGGGCATCGAGGCCGTGATCGACAAGGACTTCGCGGGTGCGCTGCTGGCGACGTCGCTGCACGCCGACGCCTTCCTGATGCTGACCGACGTCGACGCGGTCTACGCGGACTGGGGCTCGCCGGAGGCCTGGCCCATCCACCGGTCGTCGCCCGACGATCTCGCCGCTCGCACGTTCGCGGCGGGCTCGATGGGACCCAAGGTGGAGGCTGCCTGCCGGTTCGTGCGCGCCAACTCGGGGTTCGCGGCGATCGGATCGCTCGGCGACGCCGAGGCGATGCTGCGGGGAGCGGCGGGCACGATCGTGGAACGCTCGGTCCGCCAGCTCGAGTGGGGAACGGCCCCGCTGCTGATGACGACAGCGCCGTAGCCGCCCCGGGTCCCGGATGGACGCCGCACGCGGCCGCCCGGCCCTCCATCGGTCTGGTGACGCGGCGCCGACCGCGGGGTATCGTCCCAAATCGCCGCATCCACGACGGCGCCGGGACCCGCGCCACCACGAGGATCCGCGGGCCGAACCAGGAGGAGCTCGATGCTGTCCGATCGCCGCGTTCACGCCACGCTCCCCACCGCGGACCTCGATGCGGCCAGGGCGTTCTACGAGGGGGTGCTGGGGTTCGAGCCCTACCGCGTGCTGCCGTTCGCGGTGCTGTACCGCGCGGGCGCAGGCTCGCTGTTCGCCGTGTCGGTGAGCGCGGGCCGGGCGTCCGGCACGCACACGCAGCTGGCCGTCACCACGCCCGACATCGAGGCGGACGTCGCCGACCTTCGCGCGCGGGGGGTGACCTTCGAGGCGTACGACACGCCCACCCTGCGCACGATCGACGGGATCGCGCCGATGGGCCCCAACCGGGCCGCCTGGTTCAGGGACCCCGAGGGCAACCTGCTCGGCCTGATCGAGTTCGCGGAAGCGGTGTGACGGCGCTGCCCGCGTGATCCGGCGGCGAGACGAGCGTCAGCGGCGAGACGAACGTCAGCGGCGAGACGAACGTCAGCGGCGCGGCTTCGTCCGGGCGGCGATCCGGGCGAGCGCCCCCGACCAGCCGGCGTCGAAGCTGCGTCCCGGCTCGTCGAGGTCGATGACCACCGGCGCGTGATCCGAGGGGACCGGCGGTCCCTTGCGCGCCTCGCGGTCGATCTCCGCCCACACCACCCGATCGGCGACCGGGCGCGTCGCGAGGAGCAGGTCGATGCGCATCCCCTCGTTGCGGTGGAAGTTCCCGGCCCGGTAGTCCCACCACGAGAAGCGGCCGGCCTCGGGACGGGAGGCCCGGTAGGCGTCGGTCAGGCCCCAGGCCCGGAGCGCCGCCAGCGCCGCCCGCTCGGGCTCCGAGACGTGCGTCCCGCCGTGCGCCTTGACCGCGTCCCACACGTCCTCGTCGGCCGGCGTCACGTTGTAGTCGCCACCGAGCACGAGCGGCTCGTCCGGCGAGCGCGTCTCGGCCAACCAGCGGGCCAGCCGCTCGAACCAGCGCAGCTTGCCCACGTAGAACGGCGTGCCGACGACCCGGCCGTTGGGCGCGTAGAGGCTGACCACGCGCACGCCGCCGCAGACGGCGGACACCATGCGCGCCTCGTCGAACGGATCGAAGTCGTCCTCGCCCACCTGGACCGCCGCCCCTGATGACGAATCGCGTACCGGTCCGTCGCCGAAGTTGGTGATCACGTCGGTCGCGCCAACCCGGCTGAGGATGCCCACCCCGTTCCAGCGCCCCTCGCCGTGGTGGACCAGCTCGTAGCCCAGCATCCCGAACGGCATCACCGGCGCGTCGGCGTCGGCGAGCTTCGTCTCCTGGATCAGGAGCACGTCGGGCTCGGCCCGGGCGAGCCATTTCTCGACCGCCTCCATCCGGGCCTTGAGCGAGTTGACGTTCCAGGTTGCGATGCGCACCGATCCGACGCTCGCTGTCGCTCAGTACCGCCGGCCGCGTTGGCGGGTGAGGTCGAAGGTCGCCGTGTCGGCGACGGCCATCACCGCCATCGTGCCCGCCTGGACCGGGTCGCTGACCACGAGATCCACGTGGTCGGTGATCGAGCCGACCATGTTGAGCGCGATGATCGGGATGCCGACCGCGCGCAGCTCCTCGGCGGCGCGGCTGATCTCGCCGCCCATGATCGAGCCGGCCAGCACCAGCAGCCGCGCGCGCGGCAGGTCGGCCACGGCACGGACGGCGGACGCGATCGCGTCCTCGCCGACCAGCGGGATGGTGTCGACCGAGATCCGCTCCCCGCGAAGGTTGTGGCGATCGGCCTCGGACACCGCGCCGAGCGCGACCTGGGCCACCTGCGCGCCGCCGCCGACGACGATGACGCGCTTCCCGAACACCTTGCCCAGCGGTCTGGTCAGGTGGATCGCGATCACCTCGCGCAGATCCTCCAGCGCGACGACCAGCGCGTGCTCGTCGGCGCCCTCCACCTCGAGCTCGAGATCGGCGAACGGCTGGTCGGCGGCACCGGGCGAGGGCGCCCGCCGGACGGTCGACAGGGTCCGGACGCGACCGCCTGCGGTGGCGACCCGGCCGGCGATGACGGAGATCGCGCCGGGCTCGTCGGCGATCTCCAGGCGCAGCGCGACCGCCGGCGGCTGGACCGGCGGCCTGGCCCTGGAGGCGCCGCTCGAGGCGGCCTCGGGAGGCCCCGGCCTGGGGCTCCTGGCATCGGGCTGGCGACGGGGCACGCCGCGGTCAGCCGGAGCGGCCGGCGACGACGTCGCTGATCGACAGCCCGGTCGGCTCGGCACCGGTGGGATCGTGGTCTTCGAACGCGACGCCAAGGCCGGCGAACACCTCGCGCGTCGCGTCGGCGTCGCTGGTCGTGAGCATCAGGGCGCCGTCCGTGTCCTCGGCCACCCCGACGATCCCGGTGATGTTGACCCCGCGATCGGCCAGCGCCTGGGCGACCTTCGCCAGCGCACCCGGACGGTCGTCGAGCTGCACGGTGAACCAGATCGTCACGCAAGAACCTCCTGGGCGCCATGGTACGCGCCCGCCGCAGTACCCTGCGTACCGATGCCCGCGCCGCTCGGCAAGACCCCCACGCGGAAGATGCCCAACATCCAGGTGTTCGGCACCGGCGACTCGCAGGCCACCCGCGCTGCGCTCCGCTTCTTCCGCGAGCGGCGCATCGTCGTCCACTACGTCGATCTCCACAAGCAGCCGATCGCGGCCGGCGAGCTGCGGCGGTTCGTCGACCGGCTGGGCGCGCCGGCCCTGCTGGACGGCGACAGCCGGCCCTACCGTGAGCAGGGGCTCGCGTACCTGGCGATGGACGCCGCCGGGATCACGGCGCGCCTGCTGGCCGACGCGCGCCTGATCCGCCTGCCGCTGGTCCGCTACGGCGAGCAGGTCACCGCCGGCCGGGACGAGCCGACCTGGAAGGCCTGGCTCGCGAAGCCTCGCTGACGGTCGCCGGAGCCGGCGCGCGCGCTCAGCGGGCCGCCGACGGATCGACGACCTGGCCCAGGAACAGGATCGCGCCGGTCTGGACGTCGCGCAGCACGAACAGGAACGGTCGGTTCAGCCGGAGCGTGACCACCCGCTTCGCCTCGGGGCCGCCGCAGCCGCCCGTCGTGTCGCCGGTCACCGCGGTGGCCGCCGCCGCCTCGGTGCCCGTCTCGTCGACGTCGATGTTCGCCTGGTGGATGACCCTGGCGATGTACATCGAGCTCGGATCGGTGATCCCGCCAAAGTCGGCGAGATCGGGACGGCCCGCCGCGCCCATGCCCAGCGCCGTCAGGGCGGGCTTGAGCTCGACCCGGGTGTCGATCGAGAACCTCGGCAGGAACAGGTGCACCGCATACGGGTAGGTCCCGCAGTCCAGCGCCTCGCTCGGAGGGCCGCTGCTGACCTTCGTCAGCCTGTCGCGCTCCGAATCGAGCGCATCGACGATCGAGGACAGCCGGCTCGAGCCCAGGTTGCGCTCGAAGCGCGCCAGGTCGTCGGGCAGGATGAGGGTCATCGCGAGCGGCGTCGAGCCGCCGGCGCCCAGGTACCGCAGCTCGGTCGCCTGCCAGCCGTTCCCGGTCGCGTAGGGAACGGTCTGTCCGCCGTACAGGTTCATGGTGGGGACCTGGAGCTGCGTGCCGCCGGGCGTCGTGAACACCCTGGGCCGCGTGTCGCGCGGGGAGAACTCGAGCTCCCACTGCGCCTTGAGGTACATCGCGTTGACGAGCACGAGTCGCGTGAGCGGGCTGACGTCGCCCGCGCCCAGCAGCTCGGGGATCCGGTTCGCCGTCTGGCGTGCGACCCAGCCGTTGATCGCCTGCCGCGCCGACTCCGCGTCCTTGACGAAGTCGACCAGCCCGAGCCCGGCGTCGAGCGTCTGCCCGATCCGGTCCAGGTAGTCCGGCCTGATCGGCCAGCCGTCCTGCCCGAATGCCCCGTTGGCGATCCGGAGCGACAGGGCATGATCAACCCCGTCCGAATCGCTCCACGCCGTGTCGCGGCCCGCGAGCAGCTGCTGGAGGGACTCCACCCCGCCGGCGAGCGCATCCCAGCCCGGGACGTGGAGCAGGTCGTCGAGCTGCCGCGCCGTGTCTCCGCGCGCCCCGGCCCGGGCCATGGTGAGCGCGAGCGCGACGCTTGCCGGCGACATGACCGTGTTGCGGGCCGCGTCGCCGGTCGCACCCTGGACCAGGCGGTCGAACAGCGAGACCCCGAACGCGTTGAACGCCGTTGCCACGGTCCGGGCATCGGCCACCGTGGCCGCAGGGCGTGTCGCCGCCGGGGACGAGGCCAGCTGGAAGCCGGGGGTCGGGTCGCTCGCGACGGCGACCCACGGCGTCCCGTCGTGGTCGGCGATCGCCACCCAGCCCTCGTCCACGCCGCCACCGAGGGTGACGCCCAGCGGGATGACGCGGAACCAGGTGTACCCCGATGCCGCGACCGGTCCGCCCGTGACGACGAGCTGCGTGCCGGCGGGCAGCAACGGTCGGTACAGCACCGAGGCGCCGCTGACGGCCGGCTTGGATCGCACGCGGAGGTTGCCGGTGACCGTCACCGCAAGCACGCCCGGCGCCAGGTCGCCCGGGGCAGGAGCGACGGTCGGCGACGGTGTCGGGGCGGGCGTCCCGGACGGCGACGCGACGGGAGCCGTGGGTGGCGCGGCCGGCGAGGGCGTGGTGACCGTGCTCGCCGCGGGCGGTGCGGTCGTGGCGGGTGAGCGCGTCTCCACGACGCCGCTGTCGCAGGCCCCGACGAGCAGGGCGATGACGAGGACGATGACCGGGGCGACCCGCAGGGGACGCCGCGGTGAGCTGGCTGTGGTGCGCATCAGGGTCCCCTTCGTGGCCGGTCAGCGGAGATCTCGGCATCCGTGCCCGCCGAGGGAGACGGTGGACGGCACGCGGGCGTGGTGCAAGTGCCGGCGCGCCGCAACGCCCATGCCGAACCGGGCGCATCGTGCCGGGCACGACGACAGGCGGTGTCACGCGGTGGCATGCTGCGCAGGTGACCGATCACGAACGCCTGAGCCATCAGCCGTCGCCGCAGACGATGCATCGCGGCCGCGTCTCGATGCGACCCGAGGCGGCGGCCCGGTTCGGCGGCCAGCGCGCCACCGAGGACGAGAAGCTGCTCGCCGGACGGCCCGCCGAGCGCCCCGCCTTCCTCGAGACCGATACCTGGCGCGCGCTGCGGATCCTGTCCGAGTTCGTGGAGGGGTTCGAGGCGCTGGCCGAGGTTGGGCCCGCGGTGGCCGTGTTCGGCTCCGCGCGCGTCGACGAGCGGGAGCCTGCCTACGCCCTGGCGCAGCGGATCGGCGGCGAGCTGGCGAGGGCCGGGTTCGCGGTGATCACGGGTGGGGGACCCGGGGTGATGGAGGCCGCCAACCGAGGGGCGCACGAGGCGGGCGGCCTCTCGATCGGCTGCAACATCGAGCTGCCCCACGAGCAGCACCTCAACCCGTACGTCGACGTCTCGATCGAGTTCCACTATTTCTTCGCCCGCAAGACGATGTTCGTGAAGTACTCGGACGCGTTCGTCATCCTGCCGGGTGGGTTCGGCACGCTCGATGAGCTGTTCGAGTCGCTCACGCTGATCCAGACGGGCAAGATCAAGCACTTCCCGGTCGTCCTCATCGGACATGCGTACTGGGACGGGCTGCTGGCCTGGATGCGGGAGGTCCAGCTCCCGGCCGGCGCGATCGCCCAGGAGGACCTCGACCTGTTGCGGGTGACCGACGACCCCGAGGAGGCGGTCGCGACGATCACCGCCTACGTGATGGCCAACGGCATCGAGGCCGCGCCCGACTGACGCTCCGGCACCCGGCGACGCCCCATCCGGTGCATGACGATCGACGGATCCGGCGCCTTGCGCCCGGGCGGTTCGCGTGGCTGCAGGGGCCGCCTCAGCCCGGGACGGCGACCTCGATCGTGCCCTCGACGATCCGGACCGGGTAGTAGCGGAAACGGCGCACGCGGGTCAGCCGCCGCGCCTCGGCCTTGATGCCCGGCGGATCCGGCTTGGGCTCCCGGTCGGGTGGCGCCCACACGGGCTCGTAGCGGCCGTCGGGCCACAGCCCGCCCGTGGTCGGCATCTGGACCGGCTCGCCGCTCGCCAGGTCGAACCGTCCGCTGTGGAGCGGACAGGCAACGACGCAGCCCTCGAGGCTCCCGATCGAGAGGGGTGCCGACATGTGCGGGCAGCGGTCGTCGACCGCGGCGAGGCCCCGGGCGGTGTGCGCGAGCAGCACGTCGTGGTCGTCGAAGGTGACCCGGCGCAGCGCGCCAGGCGGGAGCTCGCGGGCCGGCAGCGCCGGCCGGAACGGTGCCTCGCCGGATCCGGGCGCGAGCAGTCGGGCAGGGAAGTCGAGGATCCCGGTCACGGTGCCGATGGTAGCGCGGCGCAGCGAGCGGCCCGGCCGCCCGAGGGGCGGCCGGGCCGCATGAGAGGAGCGTCGTCGGTCGGGAGGAGCGACCGCGACGCGACTCGTGCGATGGTCCGCGAGCTCAGTCGGTTCCGCCCCGAGTGACCGGGATCGGGCTTCCCGTCTCCGCGGTCGCCGGGACCGGCGCCGAGCGGCCGGGGACGGGTCCCGCCTTGGCTACGCCTTGCGGTGCGTCGGCCGGTCCGAGCGTCTGGCGCAGCGGGATCTCGTGCAGCAGCGTCGTCGCGCCCAGCGCGAGCACGGTCGCCCCGACGCCGAGCCACATGCTGTTCGCGATCGCGATCGTCATCGCGCTGTGGAACCCGTCGACGAACATCCCCTGGACCTGCGCCGGCAGCTGGGCCAGGAAGGCCGTCATGCCCGCGGCACCGGCGGGGTTCGTCAGCCCGCCGAGGTCGAATCCGGGAGGCGTGGTCGGTGGCACGAGCGCGGCCGGCGCGCCCGCGTTGACGATCTCGCCCCGAAGCAGGTCCCAGGTGAGGTTGTTGCGGAACAGCGTGAACGCCATCGTGATCCCGACGGTCGTCCCGATCTGCCGGAACAGGGTCAGGTCGCTGGTGGCGGCGCCGAGCTCATGGAACGGCACCGAGTTCTGGACCACGATCGTAAACACGGCGAACGTCGGCCCGACGCCCAGGCCCGCGACGAACATCCAGGCCCACAGCGCGTAGTCGGACGTCCCGGCCCGCAGCTGGGTCATCATCCCCAGGCCGACGGCCAGCAGGACCATGCCCACGAGCAGCACGTTGCGGTAGCGGCCGGTGCGGGCCACGATCTGGCCGGACGCGATCGAGGCGAAGATCAGCCCGATGAGGAAGGGCAGCAGCTTGTAGCCCGACTCGGTGGCGCTGGCCCCCTGGACGACCTGGTAGTAGAGGGGCAGGAAGATGATCGCTGCGCCGAAGCCGAAGGTCGCGAGGAAGATCGCAACCATGGAGGCGCTGAAGGTCCGGCTTCGGAACAGGTGCAGCGGAACGATCGGCTCCGCCGCACGCGACTCGGCGAACACGAAGGCGGCGAGCCCGATGATGCCGACGCCGAACAGGGCCCAGATCCAGGGGTTGCCCCAGTTGCCGTCCTCGGCGACGGTCAGACCGATCAGGATCGGCACCAGGCCGCCGATGAGCGTGGCCACGCCGACGTAGTCGATCGCCGGACGCGCCCCCTCCTTGCGGATCGTCGGGAGCAGGCGGGCGATGACCGCGAGGGCCACGATCCCGATCGGGATGTTGACGTAGAAGATCCAGTGCCAGCCGAAGCTGTCGGTCAGGAACCCGCCGAGGCCCGGGCCGAGCAGGAAGGCGAGGCCGAACATGGCCCCGAACAGCCCCTGGTACTTGCCGCGCTCGGCCGGGGTGAACAGGTCGCCGATGACCGCGAGCGCGATCGGGAACAGGGCGCCTGCGCCGAGACCCTGGATGCCGCGGAACAGGATCAGCTGCCACATGTTCTGGCTGATGCCGGACAGCGCGGAGCCGACCAGGAAGATGACGATCCCGATCATCAGCAACGGACGGCGGCCGTACAGGTCCGACAGCTTGCCGTAGATCGGCACGCTGACGGTGCTCGTCAGCAGGTAGGCGGTGACGACCCAGGTGTAGTAGTCGGCGCCCTGCAGGTCGCCGACGATCCGGGGCAGGACCGGCCCGACGATCGTCTGGTCGAGGGCGCCCAGGAACATCCCGAGCAGGATGGCGGCCAGGATCTCGAACTTCGTCCGACGATCGAGACCCAGGGCCGGGTCGTGGGCGAGATCCGGGGTCTCCGGCCCGCTCTCAAACGGCAAGGCTTCCAACGGGGTGAGTTCCTTTCGTTCAGGCGCCGGCGAGGCCGGGGAGTGGGGACGCAGCGGCCGCTTTCGCAGGGGCACGGCCGACCCCATGGTTGGCGTTGGGATGGCGGTGCTCCTGGCCGAACTGGGTGAGGGCACCGTACTTCTCGGGGTCGCTCGCCAGCTCCTCGCCGACGGCCTGCTCGAGGTCGGTCGCCGCACGGGCGAGCCGATCGAGCTGCTGCGGCTCGAGCCGGGCGATGGCCGACGCGAGGATCTCGCTCTTGACGAGCTCGGCCTCGTCGACCAGCTCATCGCCGGTCTGCGTGGGCCGGACGAGGACGATCCGCCGGTCGTCGGGTACGCGGACCCGCTCGACGAGCCCGCGCTCCGCCATCCGGTCGATGATCCCGGTCGTGCTCGACATCGATGCGTCGAGGATCTCGGCGATCCTGCCCATCGGCATCGCATCATGGTGTCGAAGCAGCGTGAGCACATGAAAATGGGTCATGCTGATACCCAGGCGCACGAGCCGCTGTGAACCCGCGCAGCGGAGCGAGCCCACGGCGCGACCGAGGTTGGCCATCGCCTCCTCGGCCGCAAGCTGGCGCTCGGGCGTGGGTTCGAGGGCATCAGTTGTTTTCATGACCTGAAGTATTTACACCACCCGAATAGTTCCGTCAAGCGGAATGATTCGCACCATGCGGAGGATCGTCGTGCGGTTCGCGCTCATGATCGAGCCCCAGCAGGGCCTGTCGTACCTGGAGCAGCTGGCCGTTGCCCGGCGGGCCGAGGCCGCCGGGTTCGAGACGCTGTTCAGGTCCGATCACTACGAGAGCTTCCCGGGTGACGCCGGCCAGCCGACGACGGATGCCTGGGCCGTGCTTGCCGGCCTGGCCCGGGACACCACGAGGATCGGTCTGGGTGCGCTGGTCTCGCCCGTCCTGTTCCGGACGCCCGGGAACCTGGCCAAGGTCGCGGTGACCGTGGACGAGATGAGCGGCGGGCGGGTGGAGATCGGGGTCGGGGCCGGCTGGCATCCCGAGGAGCATCGGCGTCATGGCTTTCCGTTCCCCGAGATCGCCGAGCGAGCCGACCACCTCGAGGAGGCGCTCGAGATCCTCCACGGTCTGTGGGACGGGCCCGACGGCTGGTCGTTCCTGGGCCGGCATTACGCGGTCGAGGACGCCCTCTTCCGGCCCAAGCCATCCTCGCTGCCGGAGCGCAACGGGGGCCGGCCGCCGATCATCGTCGGCGGCACCGGGTCGCCCCGCTCATACCGGCTTGCCGCCCGGTACGCGGACGAGTTCAACCTCTCGTCGGCCAGCCCCGAGGTCGCCGTCGCCAGGTTCGCCACGCTCGACGAGGCCACCCGCGCCGCCGGCCGGGACCCGGTCTCGCTGACCCACTCGGTGATGGCCGGCGTCCTGCTGGGCCGGGACGCGGGCGAGGTCCGGCGCCGTGAGGCCGACCTGCTGCATGCGATCGGCGAGGACGACGACGCCGAGGGGTGGTTCGCGTCGCGTCGCGCTCGCTGGATCCACGGCGAGCCGGGGGAGGCACGGGCGATGGTCGAGCAGTTCGAGCGGGCCGGCGCCCAGCGGATCATGCTCCAGGACTTCATCGCCCGGGACCTGGACATGATCGACCTGGCGGGTGAGGCGCTGATCGGCTGAGGGAGGATCGATCCGGCCCGGATCGCCCGGCCCGGACCGTCCGGCCGACGACCGGCCCGGACCGTCCCGCCGACAACCGGCCCGGACCGTCCCGCCGACAACCGGCCCGGCTCGCGGCCGCTACTCGCCGGGAGCGTCGGCGAGATCGGCGGCGTGGAGGTAGGCGGGGTCGTCCCGGCGGATCGCATCCGGGTTGGTGCCGCGGGCAGCGGCCACGGCGAGGGTCACCAGCTGCAGCGGCCCCGATGCGCCGAGCAGCGCCGCGGTGGCGCCGGTCAGGCTGTCGGCTTCGGGCACCACGATCCGCCCGCCCGGCGTCAGCTCGGCCGGGACGTCCGCAGCCGCCGCGGCCCCGAGGATCGCGGCCGGCCGCATGCCCACGGCAGCCGCCGCGCGCAGGGCCTGGCGAGCGCGCCGCGTCCGCGCCGGCCGGCCGTCGCGCTCGAGGAGGATGAGCAGCAGCGCGGTGTCGGGGCCGGTCGCGGGCAGGTGGCCATGGAGGAACGTCTCGAGGTCGCGGAAGGCGCTCGGGAGCCACGAGGCTTCTTCGATCTTGAGCACCAGCTCGCGCGCGCTGACCCGGTCGATCCCGGAGGCGATGACGAGCAGCCTGGCAGCCCCGGCGAGGCTGGTCCCGATCGCGCCGTCGGGCCGCTCCCCGTCGCGTCCGGCGGCGTGCGCGGCCTCGATCCCATCGGTGACCCGCGCCGCCAGCGCTCCCGGTCGGGGCGACTCCCCGGCGAGCAGGTCCGCGGTCACCGCGGCCGCGATCATGGGCGACAGGTAGCCGATGACGTGGCACCAGCTGCGGTCCATCTCGACCGTCGCCAGCACCGCGTCCCGGTGGGCGGCGACCGGCGCGCCGGCGCTGGCGGTGACCGCCGCGGTTCGGGCGCCGGCGAGTCGAGCGGCCTCGAGCGCGGCCAGGGTCGCGGCCGTCCCCCCCTCGTGGCTGAAGCCGATGACGAGGCCGTCGGCCGGCGGATCGAGCGACAGCTCGAAGGCCTGCGAGGCGACCGGGCCCCAGCCGGGCAGCCCTGCCCGTCGCCAGCCCTCACGCAGGAGGCCCGCGGCCGCGATCGCCGCGTGCTCCGAGGTGCCGCAGCCGGTCGCCAGCACGGGCCCTCCACCCGCGGCGGCCGCCCGGACCAGCGCTGCCAGCCCGGCCGCCGACCCGTCGGCCACCAGCCGCCGGGCGACCCGCGCCGCGACGGCCGGCTCGGCCGCGATCATCTCGGCCATCGCCCACGGGGGTCCGGCCCGCACGGCGGGCATCGGCAGGAAGTCCCAGGGCGTGGGCGCGGGCGCCAGCGGCGCATCCGGATCGAAGGAGCCCAGGGTGGCGCGAAGATCGTCCATGACCCGCAGCCTACGCCCGCGGCCGGCGGGACGCCCGGGCGTTCCGGAGGTCAGTCCAGCAGCCTGATGCTGTCGACCAGCTTGTCGCGAGCCGTCAGGCTGCCGCCCTTCGGGATGGTGACCGTGACGACCACGAGGTTGCCGGGGCGCGCGATGTAGATCTGCGTTCCCTTGCCCTTGGCGCTCTTGCCCGCCGACGAGGTCACGTAGGTGTAGTCGACCCGCAGGGCCGTCGCGCCGTCGATCCTGACGTCGGCGTACTTCACGTTCGAGATGCCCTTCACCACCGACAGGCTCGCCTCGGCCGACACCTTGAGCAGCGACGGCGGGACGCTGATGTCCTCGGCCAGCACGTTGCAGTTCGCTCCCGCGTCGCTCCCGGTCACGTCGAAGGCCCACAGCTTGAGGCCCGCGGCGACGAGCGACGCGACCTGGTCCTGCATCCCGGCGGGCAGGGTTCCATCCGGAAGCCGGTCGAAGATCGCGGTCATGTCCGATGCGGTCAGGCCGATGGTCTGCCAGCCCTTGGGCAGCGTGATGGCCAGTGCCTGGTCGGCGAGCACGACCCGCCCGGTCTGACCGTCGGGTACGAGGGACCCTGCCGGAGGCGCCGGCGTCGGGGTCGCGCTCGGCTGGGGTGTGGGCGTGGGCGTTGCGGTCGCCGTCGGCGTGGGGCTGGGCGTCGCGGCCGGCACGGCCGACACCAGCACCTCCGGGCTCGACGGAGCGCCGATCGACGAGGCCGCCCCGCAGGCGGCGATCGTGACGGCGAGCAGCGTGACGGCGAGGCGCGCGAACCGGCTGGGCATGACGGATCTCCTGGCCCCCGTCCGGCGCGCTGCGGCCGCAGGCTCCCCCGGGTGCTGGCCCGGCGAGTGTCCATGGCGGGCCGACCCGTCGTCCATCGCGCGAAGGTCCCGGTCGGCGACGGGCTCACGCTCAGCGCTCGGCGTGGACCCGCCCGTCTCCCAGCCGTCCGGCACGGCGCGCGGGCCAGTAGCGCAGCCACGCGCGACCCACCAGGGCATCGATGCTCACCGGTCCATACCGGCGGGAGTCGATCGGCATGCCGCGACCCGTGCCCGCGAGGTCACGCTCGGTGGCGTCGCTCACCAGCCAGGCCTCGTCCGGTCCCAGCTGCAGCCATCCCTCCGCGAACGGGACCCAATCGCCGGGGCGCCCGGCCACCCGCTTGATCGCGAGTCCCTTGCCGTCGGGCTCGCGGAACACGACCAGGGTGCCGCGACGCGGCCAGTGGCGGGTCGTGGGATCGATCAGGAGCCAGTCACCCGGCCGGATCGTGGGCAGCATCGAGTGGTCGGCGACCGCCACCCGCCAGGGGCCGCGAAGCGTTTCCCGGAGCCCCGGGCGGCGCGCCGCCCCGCGGACGCGACGAGACCCCGTCACGGGACGGGGTCTCGGCTCGATCGGGCAGGCGCCGGGATCAGCCGGGTCGCCCGGCCACGCGGGTCTTGCCCTCGCCGCCCGTCGCCTTCCAGGCGGCATCCACCTCGTCGATGAGGTCCAGCAGCTTCTTCGCGTCGTCGAGGCTGCTCGAGGCCTTGACCTTCGAGACCTGCTTGGTGGTGTTCCAGAACAGGTCGTGAAGGTTGGGCACGGTCGTGAGGTGCTCGGGCTTGAAGTAGTCGTGCCACAGCACGTCGAGGTGGTGCTTGACGAGGTCGGCCCGCTGCTCCTTGATCGCGATGGCGCGGGTGGTGAACGCCGGATCGGCATTCGCGCCCATCTTCTCCACGATCCGGTAGCAGGACTCGGCCTCGATCCGGGCCTGCTCGGGGTCGTACACGCCGCACGGCAGGTCGCAGTGGGCGTGGGCGACGGCGCTCGGGGCCAGGAGACGGCGGAACACGGACATCGGGATCCTCCGGAAGGCTGCGGCGGGCACTGCCGCAGTGCGCGGGATCGGGTCCTGATCCCGGTCCGAGAAGTGTCCGGTCGCCCGCGTGGCCTGTCAAACGGGTGGCCACGAGGCGCGAGCGTGCGCCTGCCGCGCCGGCGGAGGATCGTCCGATCCCGGGCCTGCGCCGGGGTGGCCTTGCGGACGCGGCGCCCTGGCATATTGGCGAGACGGGCTCGTGCCGCGTACGATCCGGACACGCTGCGTCAGCCCGGTCACGATCGGCATCGCCGCTCGCGGTTCCGGCATCGGGCGGAGCGTTCTGGCGAAGCAGGTTCAATTCCTGCTCCAACCCACCCGTCGCGCCGAGCCGGCGGAGACGCAGCGGGACGATGGCCACGCAGGGCTTCGGGCCCTCCGCCACCGCGCTCGCGGTCCGGCGCGACGGGACCAGCCATGGGGGACGCGGATGGATCTCCTGCCGCTGCTCGCTCTGGTCGCCATCCTGCTGCTGGTGGCCGTCCTGGTGCGCCGGCTGGTGGGCGTCACCATCGTCCACGAGCACGAACGCGGCCTCCGCTATCGCTCGGGTCGGCTCAAGGGCCTCGTCGGTGCGGGGACGTACCTGACCCTGCCGCCGTGGACCCAGGTGCTGGTGCTGGACATGCGGCCGGCGAGCATCACCGTCGAGGGCCAGGAGATCCTGACCGCCGACGGCGTGGCGGCCAAGGTCAGCATGGTCGCGCGCTACGAGGTCGGGGACGCCGCCGCCGCGGTCACCCGCGACGTGAGCTACAGCCGGACGCTGTATCTCCTGCTCCAGCTCGGGCTGCGCGACGCGATCACCCGCCGGACGCTGGACGAGGCGCTGGCGGCCCGCGGCGACCTGGGCGCCGAGATCCGCGATGCGTGCGGTGGCCGCCTGGCGGCGATCGGCGTCGAGCTGCTCGAGGTGGACGTCAGGGACGTCATGCTGCCGGGCGAGCTCAAGCGAGCCTTCACGAGCGTGATCACGGCGCGCAAGGAGGGCGAAGCGGGGCTCGAGCGGGTGCGGAGCGAGACGGCGGCGCTGCGCGCCCTGGCCAATGCGGGCCGCCTGCTCGACGACAACCCGGGGCTGCTCCAGCTGCGGATCCTCCAGGAGGTCGGCGGATCGTCGGGCAACTCGATCGTGTTCGGCGCTCCGGAGCCGCAGCCGGCACGGCCTTCGCGACCACGCTCGCCCCGGGCTCGCGACACGACGGACGCCTGACCGGCGCAGGTGGTGGGCACCGTCCCGCTCGAGATCGAGCGTCGCTACCGGCTCGCCCGTCCGCCTTCCGCGGCCGACCTCGCCGCCCACGGCGCGCGCTCGTTCCGCCTCGAGCAGGTCTATCTCCTCGCGCCGCCCGACCCGGGAGCGGGGGAGCTGCCAGGGCTGCCTGCGCCGCCGGTGCCGCCGGGTGGCTTGCGCGTCCGGCGAACCGAGGATCCCGATGGTCACGTCAGCTACCGCCTGACCCGGAAGCGACACCTCCGCAGCCTGGTGCGCGAGGAGGTCGAGGTGGCGATCGACGCGCTCGCGTATGCGCGATGGCTGCGTGAGGCGGATCCCGCGCGACGGCCCATCCGGAAGACGCGCCACGTCGTCCAGCACGGGTCGCAGCAGCTCGAGATCGACGTGTTCCTGGATCCGCCGGACCTTGTCCTGGTCGAGGTCGAGCTGCGATCCGAGGACGAGCCGGTCCGGCTCCCCGACTGGCTTGGCGAGCACCGCGACGTGAGCGCCGACCCGCGCTACGCGAACGCCAGCCTGGCGCTCCGCGACTGGGCGTTCACGCCGTTCTGACGGACCCGTCCGCCCGGTCCGCCGGGCGCCGACCGAGCGCCGCAGGCCCGCGAGGGCTGCTCGGGCGCGTGCGAGGCGCCGTCCGGAACGGGACGGCCGACCGCGCCGGTTCACGGCGAGCGGGACATCCGGCGCCCGGAGAGCCGCGCACACCCCGGGTATCATCCGTCCGATGACCGACCGAGGGCTCCCGATCGTCGATGGCGCCCCGGCATGCCCGTTCGTCGCCTTCGAGGATGACCGCGACGGCCGTGGCCTGGCGCCGGACCATCGGCACCGCTGCTTCGCCGAGCCGAGACCCGCCCCGCGCGCCCTGGCCCACCAGGAGGCGTACTGCCTGTCGTCGGCGTTTCCCGTATGCCCCACGTTCCAGGACTGGGCGCGACGCGAGGCGGCGGCGGCCCGGCAGGCCGACATGGGCGAGTCGGCACCGGGGGAGCCGGACGACGAGCCGCCGGGCAGCAGCCCGATGCCGCCGCGGGAGCTGGAGTCGCGCCACGCCCCCGGGACGGACACCCCGCCGCCGGTGCCGCCGCGGCGCAACCCGCCGCGCGACTGGGCCGCTCCGCCGCCGTGGTCCGCGCCGGACGACCTGGCGCCCCCCGAGCCGGAGCCTGGTGGCGACCGCGTCGCTGATGCGGCCGGCGTGGTCGCCGGTGCCGGATCATGGGGTGCCGCGGCACAGGGTCTCGCCGGCAGCGCGGCCTACCGCCTCGCCGGCCCGGATCCCGACGAGCCATCGCTGGCCCGCCCGGTGGCCGAGCCCACGAGCGCCGCCGACGACGAGCCGAGGCACGCGGCCCCGGCGGCGGCGACCAGGGCCGGTGGCCGCGCCGAGGATCGGGCGCGACCGACCGGACCGCAGGTGAGCCGTCGCGACCCCGCGGACCCCGCCGACCTGTTCGGGCCGGCCTGGGAGCAGCCACGGCGCTACGAGGCCTACCCGACGCTGCGCACGCGGGTCGGGCTGCCGGCGATCGGACGGCCGTCCGGTCTCGGGTTCGCGGTCCTGGCGGTGATCCTCGCCGCGGTCGGCCTGTTCCTCGTCGGTCCGATCCTGCTCGGCATCGGGTCCAACGATGGTGGGACCGGGGACGCCACCCCGTCGCCCACGGTGGGCGCCTCGAGCACACCCGCCCCGACGGTCGCGCCGGCGCCGACGCCGCAGATCTACATCGTTGCCAGGAACGACACGATCTCGAAGATCGCCAGGAAGTTCGGGATCACCCAGGAAGCGCTGCTGGCTGCGAACCCGCAGATCAAGAACCCGAACAGGATCCAGATCGGCGACGAGATCACCATCCCGTTGCCGGTGGCGAGCACCGTGCCCGATGCGAGCACCGTGCCCGATGCGAGCGCCTCGACCGCACCCTGACCCGCGGGCAACCCCCCGGCCGTCCACTCGCGCCCCGGCCGACGACGCTCCGGCCGACGGCGCTCCGGCCGGCCGACGCGGCCCGGCCGACGGGCCTACCGGGAGAACGGGGTCAGGTTGATCGAGGTGATCTTGCCCGCCTCGACCCGGAACTGGGCGTCGAGGTGCTGGCTGGGCGCGCCGGGCCGGACCACCACGAGGTCGGCCTGGTAGGTGTTGCCGAGGTCGCGGACCTCGCCCGGGATCATCTTGAGCCCCTTGTCGGCGCGCAGGAACCAGCCGCCCACCTGCTCCACGCCGCGCAGCGTCCGCGCGTTGTCGCCGACGTGGATCCGCATCTCGGTGCGCTCGTCCATCATCGCCACCGCGCCGCTGACGTCACCGCCGTTGAGGCGCTCGAAGAACACTTCCATCGTGTCGGTTGCTCCCATGCGGCCGAGTGTACCGCGCGCCCCTGTCCGCCACGTGCTGCTGGTCCGGGGCGGCGGCGACCGTCAGAAGCCGCCTCCGGCGCCACCGCCGCCACCCGAGCTCCCGCCGCTGAACCCGCCACCCGAGCCCGACGAAGAAGGCGAGTTCCCGATCGAGCCCAAGGTCGACATCATCCCGCCGAAGTCGGGGATCGGTGACGAGCTCATGAGGCCCGGCGCGACGCCCCACGCGCCACCCGCGCCCGACGTGCCCCACGCAGCCGATCCGCCGGTCGTGTACCACAACGGCAGGTAGCCTCCCGTCCCCGACCCCGATCGGACGTCCTGGACCGTCCGCTCGAGGACCTGCTCCACCTCGGCCTGCAACCCGAGCGCCACCCCCCAGACCACGGCATCGTCCGGGCTCTCGATCAGCGGGATCGCCGACGCCTTGACCACCTCGCCCATCGAGCGCGACATGGCCATCGTCCGGACCAGCGTCCGGCGGTACGCCTCGAGCATCGCCCGGACCATCGCACCGGGCATCGTCCTCGCGGGCATGCTCCGTGCCAGGACGACCATCGCCGCGGCGGACACGAGCAGCGCGGCACCCACCACGGTCAGCCCGTCGGACGGCACGTTGGCGGCAACGACCAGCACCACGACGCCCAGCACGCCCGTGAGCACGCCGCGGCCGGTCCATCGCCCGGTCGCCCGTGCCGGTGCCTCCGTGAACCAGCCCTGCTCGACGACGTGCTTCTCGAGGCGCTGGTTGAAATCGCCCACGTCGGACCCGAGCTTGAGCAGGTGCTCCGGGTCGATCGAGCCGTCGTGGCCGCCAAGGCTCGTCAGTCGGGTGTGCAGGAAGTGGGTCGCCCCGTCCATCGGCCGTTGCCGGGCGCGCTCCAGGCGTGCCTGCTCGGCCGGATCCGCAGAGGTTGCCGTCCCGGTCCGGATCGACAGCTCCGTGCTGCGACCGAGCAGACCGGCGTGACTGGCCTCGAACCCGATCAGGCCTCGCGACGCCAGGTCCAGGCTGGCGGTCGTCAGCGACCGCCGGGTCGCGCGTCCGTCGCGGATCACCGCTCCTGCCGCCGGCGTGAGGCCCGGGGGCGGTGCCGGCATCAGGATCGATGGGTCGTCGAGATAGACGGGATCCCGGCCGTGCCGGGTCCAGGCGAGGATCGCCGACCCGATGAGCAGGACGGCGATCAGCGGCGCGACCATCAGCCCCAGGACGGCGTTGAGCAGGCGGAAGAAGGACAGCGTGCTCGCATGCTCGACGGTGGCGCTGTCGTCGACCTTCGCCATCGCCGCCAGCAGGGCCCCGTCGAGGTCGCATCCGCGCAGCCGCGGCAGCATGTCGTTGTCGTAGATCGCCTGGCGCTCGGCGTCCGTGAGGTACGTCGCGCGGAAGCCGCTGCCCGCATACAGCTCGACCTGGCCGTGGCAGGTATTGCCCTCGTAGAGGTCGAACAGGATGACCAGGCCGTCGTTGATGCCCTTCCGGCCGATCCCCCACTGGTCCATCAGCGCCCGCGCCTGGCCCAGCGCATCGTCGGTCGTCGTGGAGCCCGGCACGAGCTGGCTGAAGACGACGACCTCCGCACCGGTCCGGTTCTCGATCGCGTCGATCGTGGACTCGACGGTCGCCCGGGTCGCCTCCCGGAAGACGCCTGCCTCGTCGTAGACCGCCTGGTCGACGACCGGGTCGCGGAACGGGGGGCCCGCCGCCACGGCGATCGGCGCCATCGCCGCCAGTCCGGCGAGGAGCGTGAGCGCGACTGGAAGCCCACGGATGAGCGCCGCACGCCGGCCAGCGGGCGCGGCGAGCCGCTGGTTGGACGCGGCAACCGGCCGCCCTTGCCGACCGCGGCCGGGTGCTGCGAGCCGCTGGTTGGACGCGGCAACCGGCCGCCCCTGCGGACCGCGGCCGAGGGCCGCGAGCGGATGGTTGGACGCGGCGAGCCGGCGGTCTGACCGCCGAGGCGGGGTGGTCATGCCCGGCTTGCCCGCGATCGGATGCGCCGGACGAGCGCCGCTGCCTGCTCGTAGCGACCGAAGCTCGGCATGAGGTACGTCCCCGCGACCTCCCCGGCCACCGCCGCCAGCAGCGCGTCCGCCATCTCGATCCCGGCCTCGGTGCCGGCGGCGCCGGCTGCCGCCATCCGGGCGCGCGCCGCGTCCGGGATCGTGATCCCGGGGACCTCGTTGTGCAGGAACTCCGCGTGGCGGCTCGAGACGAGCGGCAGCACGCCGAGCAGGACCGGCACCGGGAAGCCGCGGGGCCCGAACCGGCGGCGGGCCTCGGCGAGCATGGTCTCGACCTGCGCCAGGTCGTACAGCGGCTGGGTCATCACCAGCTGGGCCCCGGCCGCCAGCTTGCGCTCGAAGCGGTCCCATTCGGCCGTCGCGTCGGTCGCCGTCGGGTCCAGGGCGCAGGCAATCGTGAACGACGCAGGCTGCCCGATCGCCGAGCCGGCCTGGTCCTCGCCCCGATTCAGGCGAGCCAGGATCTCGACCAGGCCGATCGAGTCCACGTCCCAGACGCCCGTCCCCGTGGGGTAGTCGCCGACCCGCGGCGGATCCCCGGTGAGGGCCAGGATGTTGCGGATCCCCAGCGCGTGGGCGCCCAGCAGCTCCGATTCGAGCGCCATCAGGTTGCGATCCCGGGTGGTGACGTGGACGACGCACTCGAGGTCGAGGTCGTGCTGGATGCCGAACGCGACGGCCATCGCCCCCATCCGGACGCGGGCCATGGCGGAATCCGAGACGTTGACGACGTCGGCGCCGGCGTCGCGCAGCAGCCGCGCCGCATCGAGCGTGCGCTCGATCCGGATGCTCCGCGGTGGGTCGATCTCGACCGAGATCGTGTAGCGCCCAGCCGCCAGCGAGGCGGCCAGGCGCGAGCCGGCTTCGCGCTCCGCGGTGACGGGCGACGCCGCCTCCGGGTAGGAGATGCGCGGGCTGGCGCCGGCGACGATGATCCCGGGCCCGGTGTCGAGCGCCCTGCCGCCGATCCCCGCCGCGGGGTGTGCCGCGAGCGCCCGCCGCATCGCCGCCACGTGGTCGGGCGTGGTCCCGCAGCAGCCGCCGATGATGGCCGCCCCGGCATCCAGCAGCCGCGGCACCATGGACCCGAAATAGGCAGGCTCGGCGGCGTACACGAAGCGGCCCTCGAGCCGCTGCGGCAACCCGGCGTTGGGCATGATCGACCGGGCCGGCTCACCCGGCTTCGCCGCGGGGATCGCATCGAGCGCATCCAGGCAGGCGAGCGGGCCCACGCCGCAGTTGACGCCGATCGCATCGACGCCCGCGCCACTGAGCTCGAGGGCCGCGACGGCCGGGGTCGTGCCGTCGGCGAGCACGAGGTCCTCGCCGAACGTCATCGAGGCGATGATCGGCACGTCGGCCGCCCGCCGCGCCTCGTCGACGGCGAGCCGCAGGTGGGCGAGATCGAAGAACGTCTCGATCACCAGCAGGTCCACGCCACCCTCGAGCAGGGCGTCGATCTGCTCCCGGAAGGCTGCCCGGATCGTCGCCTCGGCGTGATGCCGGAGCTCCCTGGTGGGCGGCCCGAGCGGTCCGACGCTGCCGCCGACCCAGGCATCGCGGCCGCTGACGTCCCGTGCATCCCGGGCCACCTGCGCCGCGCGGCGGTTGAACCGGGCTGCCTCGCCGGCCAGCCCGAAGGCCTCGAGCCGGAACCGGTTGGCGCCGAAGGTGAGCGTCTCGATCAGCTCGGCACCGGCGTCGAGATACTCGCGGTGGATCGTGGCCACGAGATCCGGCCGGGTCGCCGCGAGCTCGTCGAGGCAGGCGCGCTGCGGGATGCCGCGCGAGAACAGGAGCGTGCCCATCCCCCCGTCGGCCAGCAGCGGACCGGCGGCGAGACGCCCGGCAAATCGATCGCGGCCCAGGCTCAAGGGCGGGTCAGTCGTGGACGACGAGGCCGACGATGGTCGAGATGATGCCCAGCACGACCGAGGCGACGATCGCGCCGACGACGGTGTCCGCGGTCACCCCGTGCTTCGGGAAGCCGCCGACGGTGAACGCGAGGCTGGCATACGAGTCGGCGACGTAGGCCACCAGCAGCAGCAGCGCCGCGTTGATGACGATCCCGAACCCACCCAGGGTCATCATCGAGATCGGGAACGAGAGCATCTTGACCACGGGCTTGATGAACGCGTTGACCAGCCCGAACACGATCGCGAGGATCACCAGCTGCTCGGCACCGCCGTCGAACTTGACCATCGACGAGGGCAGGACCTTGACCAGGATCGCGAACGCGATGGCGGTCGCCGCGATCCCGATGACGATTCCCTTCATGCGGCCACCTCCCAGCGGATGCTTCGGCAGCGATCGTGCTGCGGACGACGCATGGTTCGACCGCGGCGGAACGTCGTCCTCGGCGTGCAGGTGTCGATGATCGCAGATGCGTCCCGGCGGCGACGGCCGCGGTCGGCAGTCGAGAGCGGTCGGCAGTCGAGGCCGCGACCGGCAGTCGAGAGCGGTCGGTCGGCAGTCGGCCGCGACCGGCCGGGCTAGACTCGCGCAGCGCGCAGCCCGGCCCAGGCGCTGCGACGCTATCGATCCGGAGGTGCCCCGGTGCCCTCGTTCGACGCTCATGTCGCCCGGTTGCTGGACGAGCTGTTCGTCCTCCAGCCCCACCTCGCGACCCAGGTCGGGGACCACCGGTTCGATCACGTCTGGCCCGATCCGTCGGAGGCGGGGCGCCAGGCCCGGATCGCGTTCATCGACCGCTGGACGTCGGAGCTGGCGGCGATCGATGCCTCGACGCTGACGCCCGACGAGCGGATCGACCGCGACCTGGTGCTGGGCGAGCTCGATGCGTTCCGGTTCGAGGAGACCGAGCTGCGCGAGGAGACCTGGGATCCGCTGTGGTGGGTCTACCTCATCGGTGGCGGGCTCCATCCGCTGCTCGCGCGCGACTTCGCGCCGCTGCCCGACCGGCTGGCCGCGGTCGCATCGCGGCTGGAAGGGGTGCCGCCGCTGATCGAGACCGCCCGCGCGGTGATGGGCAGCCTCCCGGACCGGCCGGTGACCCGGCTCCACGCCACGATCGCGAGCCAGCGGATCGGCGGCGTTGCCGGGCTCGCGCGCGAGGCCGTCGCCATAGCCGAGGCGGCCGCCCACGACCCCGCGGTCGCCGCCCTGCTGCCGCGGCTGCGCTCGGCGGCCGATGGCGCGTCCGCGGTCCTCGAGGCGATCGGCCGGCACCTCGCCCGGGAGGTCGTCCCGGGCGCCGCCGCGAGCCCGGTCCTCGGACGCGACCTGTTCGAGCGCAAGCTCCACCACACGTTGCGCGACCCGTCGGCGACGCCCGAGGCGATCCTCGTCCGCGCGGAGGCGGAGTTCGCGGCCGTGCGGTCGGAGATGGTCCGCCTGGCCCGCGACCTGTGGCCTGCCTGGCGGCCGGGCGAGCGGGCGCCCGACGACGACGGTGCGCTCGTCCGCGGCGTGCTCGACGCGATCGCCGCCGACCACCCGGGGCCCGATGAGCTGGTGACGTTCTGCCGCGCGGAGCTCGCGTCGATCGAGGCCTTCTGCCGCGAGCGGGACGTCATCGGCCTCGTGGACGAGCCGCTCGAGATCGACTGGACCCCCGAGTTCATGCGCTCGTTCGGCGGCGCGATGCTCGACTCGCCCGGCCCGCTCGACGTCGGCCAGAAGGCGTTCTTCTCGATCACCCCGGCCCGCGAGGACTGGGACGCAGCGGCCGTCGAGTCGTACCTGCGCGAGGAGAACGCCCGGCAGCTGCGGCTGCTCACGATCCACGAGGCCGTGCCCGGGCACTACCTCCAGCTCGCGTACGCGAACCGCGGGTCGTCGCTGGCGAGACGCGTGTTCCGCTCCGGGCTGTTCGCCGAAGGCTGGGCCGTCTACGCGACCCAGGTGATGCTCGATCGCGGCTACGGGGACGGCGATCCGGCCCTGTGGCTGGTCCACTGGAAGTTCTACCTGCGGAGCGTCACGAACGCGATCCTCGACATCCGGATCCACTGCCAGGGGATGACGAGCGAAGAGGCCGTCGAGCTGATGGTCGACGGCGCGTTCCAGGAGCGGACCGAGGCGGTGGCGAAGGACGAGCGCGCCCGCCTGTCGTCGACGCAGCTGTCGACGTACTTCCTGGGCTCGCTCGGGATGTGGGAGATCGAAGATGCAGCCCGGCGCCGTGCGGCCGAGGCGGCCGGCAGCGATGCCGGCACGGTGCCGGTGCCCGTGGTCGTCGGCGGCTACCCGGACACGCCCGGCTTCGATCCGCGCGCGCACCTCGAGGCGGTGATCGGCCACGGCACGCCGCCGATCCCGCTCCTGCGGCGCATCCTGCTCGGAGACGGCTGAGCGTCCGGCCCGGCACACGCCGCCAGCCGGCTCCTCCGGGTCCGCGCCGCCGGGCGCCGGTCGATCGGCTCCCCCGGCGAGCGACCCGTCCCGCGGCGGGCAATTCGGCTCGCCCGGCGAGGCATGGATGGCACCCGTGCGGCAGATCGTGCCACGGACCGCTCGCCCAGCGAACGACGGGCCACGCCGCGCCACCAGTCAGCCGCCCGGAGAGCGGCACCTGTGGCGCCTGCCCCCGGACCGCGTACCGGCCCGGGCTCGCTGCCCGAGTGCCTAGCCGCGCGAACGCCCGCGCGGCCTGGCTCCCGCGGGCTTCGCGGCCGTCGCCGATGTCCGGGCCGCCGACCCGCCCGCCGCGGCCGGTGCCGGCTGCCCCAGCCGCTCGCGCAGGTGGTCCACGCGGTAGCCCGACGCCTCGGCGGCAGCAGCCAGGCGGCGCGCCATGGCGCTCGGCCGGGCGGTCGACCTCGCGTTGACCGGCGATGCTCCGGAGATCCGATCGAGCCGGTCCATCCAGGCCACCAGCTCGTCGAACGACTCGCGATGGAACCACTCGACGCCCTCGTAGGCGTTGACCCGGATGAACGGGCGCACCGCCGGGTGGGCGAGCCAGGCATCGACCAGGCGCAGTGCGACGCCCGAGCCACGGCCGCCGACGTTCGAGGGCAGCGGCAGGTCGAGGAGCGTTCGGACGCGTTCGGCGGCCCACCACGCGCTCGCCTCGTCCAGCCCGTGTCCGCGCAGCCCGTCCGCCACGACCGGCGCCAGCCGCAGCTCCTCGTACCACGCCCGGCTGGTGGGTCCCACGGGCGCGCCGGCCGCGAGCGACCCGATCGGCGAGAGCAGGGCCCACAGGCGAAGCGCCGCCTCCTGCGACGGGTCGTCGATCGCGGCGATCAGCGGCTGGGCGCGCGCGGCCCGCGCCTCGATCCGCTCCACGACCGCGGCCCGATCGCCCACGGTGCCGGTGGCCTCGGCCACCATCGCCACCAGCTGCTCCACGGTCGCAGGCGACGGGTCCGCGATGGCCGCGCGCAGGGCGTCGTGGACGGGTGCCAGCTGGAGCTCGCGGAGCGCGCCCTCGATCGACGGCACGCCGCGGCCGCCGAGCCGCCCGGCGAGCCGGGCCCACATTCCGGTCGTGTCATGCAGGACCCGCAGGTCCCAGAACACGAGCGACTCGTAGGCATGGAGCTCCACGTGGAGCCCCCGCTCGCGGATCTCTGCGATGGAGCGCAGGTGCTCCATGCCCGATCGCTGTTCGCGGAGCACGAGCCAGCGGTCGTCGGCCGGGCCATCGGCCAGGCCCAGGCCCTCGGCGAGGGTGCGCCGGACGAGCGACTTCGACCCGTCGCCCGCCTTGGCCGCATAGGCGACCGAGTCGCGGATCCAGCCCGACGACTCCGCGTAGCGGTTGTGGTACACGACCAGCGTCCGGGCTCCGCCACGGCCGTTGGAGTACGCGAACACGTTCTCGTCGACGCCGCCGAAGTCGTGGGCGAGGTCGTAGAGCAGGAAGTCGCGGGCCTCGGCGAAGTCGCCCCGGCGGTGGAGGAGCGGCGTGATCTCGTGCTCGTGGCGGCCGACCAGCCACTCGTCCACGGGCTCGTCCAGGGTGGCCCGCCGGAACTCCATGCCGTACTTCTCGCCAAAGCCCTCGAACTGGCCGTGGCCGAACATCGGCAGCCCCGGCAGCGTCGAGAGCAGGGTGGCCACCCCGAAGTACTTGTCGCCCTTGCCGAACTGCTCGACGGCGGACTTCTCGTCGGGGTTGTTCATGAAGTTGACGTAGCGCTTGAGGATCTCGGGATCGAACTCGAGGGTCTCCTTGAGCACCCGCCGGTAGCCCGCGTTGTCCTCGTCGCGCAGCATGTGCATGAACGCGCTGTTATAGACGCGGTGCATGCCGAGGGTGCGCACGAAGTAGCCCTCGAGCAGCCAGAACGCCTCGGCCAGCAGGAGCGTGTCGGGCACCTCGGCCGCGACCCGGTCGACCACCTCCCGCCAGAACTCGTTGGGCATGGCGGCATCGAACTCGGCGGCCGTCATCGTCCCGTGCTCGGCCCGCGACGGGATCGCTCCGCCGCCCTCGCCGGGCGCCGGGAACCACAGCCGGCGCACGTGCTTGCGCGCCAGCACCATCGCGGCGTCGAACCGGATGACCGGAAACCGCCGGGCGACCGCGAGGATCGTCTGGATGACCTGCTCCCGCACGTCGGCGCGGCTGAAGTCCAGCTGGGCCGTGTCGTTCCAGGGGAAGCTGGTGCCGTCGTTGCCGTGGTAGATGTACTGCCGCTCGCCCGACCAGCGGTCACGGCGCTCGAACACGACGGCCGCGTCGCTGTTGTCCCAGTAGTGATCCTCGATCCGGACCTCGACCCGGTCGTCGTCACCCAGGTTGCCGCCGCCGTACGTGTAGCCGGGGTAGGGGGGCTCGGGCAGCGACAGGAACCATTCGGGGTGCTCCACGACCCAGTGCGAGTCGAGCCCCATGTGGTTGGGGACCATGTCGGACGCCAGGCGGACGCCCCGCGTCCAGGCCCGGTGGCGCAGGCTCGCCCAGGCGTCCTCGCCACCGAGGTCGTCGGCGATCCGGTAGTCGTCGAGCGAATACGCGGAGGCGGCCGCGTCGGGGTTGCCGCGCCAGGCCTTGACCCGCTGCGAGGCGCGGCTCCGTTCCCAGAGCCCGATCAGCCACAGCCCGGTGATGCCCCAGCGGGCCAGGCGGTCGAGCTCCTCGTCGGGGATCGCATCCAGGGTCCGGATGTCCCGCCCGTACTGGCGCGACAGCTGATCGAGCCAGACGTGGGTGCTCTTGGCGATCAGCACCAGGCGCGGCATCCAGGCGGAGTCCGAGCTGAACCGCTCGGGCTCCGCGTCGAGGCCCGACAGGTCGGGCGCCTCGCCCCCGCCACCACCGCCGAACCCGCCGCCGAACCGCAGGTGGAGGCCGCGCTCCTCCTCGGCCATCACGTCGAGCGTCAGCAGCATCCGGTCGAGCAGCTCGTCCAGCGCGTCGCCCAGCAGCCCGCGCCACTGGTCGCGCACGTAGCGCAGCTGGCCGGCCAGGGAGGTGGGGTGGGCTCGCGCCGGCGCCCGCAGCAGCTCGACCAGGGTCTCGCCGTTGGGGCCGATGGGCTTCAGACCGGCCTGATAGGACTCGAATGCGGCGAGCACGTCGGTCCGGGGCCGCGCCGGCAGCGGCGTGTCGTCGATCAGGTCGCGCAGCGGACGGGCGGCCGGGTTCTCGTTGGCGACCCGGACCAGCAGCAGCTCCTCGAGGCGCATGGGCCCGGGGGTGCCCTCGACGTCCGGGAACTCGGTGCCCACCGCGTCGAGCAGGCCACCCAGGGTGCGATCGCCGACCGAGCCGGCGACCCGGACGCTGGTCTCGGTCATGGCCGCGGGTGGCACCAGCTCGGCAGCGCGGGCGACCAGCAGGTGGAACACCTCGTGGAGCAGCTCGAGCGCCGCGAGATCGCCCGCCTGGGCGCTCGGCTCACCCGAGCGGCGGGTGGCGTTGACCGCCATCGTCACCCGGCGCGCGGCCGACAGGCTGGTGGCCAGGCGCGAGGTGGGGGCGGGGGTGGGGACGACCGCGTCCAGCCGGAAGCGACGCCGCGCGGAGCGCGAGATCGGCAGGGCTCGCATCTGACAAGTGTCGCATCCAGGGCCAGCCCGGCGCCTGGCGAGCACCCGGAGCCGGCGCACGGATGGTCGATCCGCGGTCGCCGCCGGGGTGCTAGGCCTCAGCCAACCGCGCCCTTGGCGCCGGTGTCCGTGCGACCACGGTCGACGCAAATAGGGATCGAATAGGTACCGATCCGCAGCGCCCGAAGTTCGCGGGCCGAACGGCTCTGCCGTCCCGTCTGCCGGGAGGCGAATGCTGCCACCAGACCGACGGTGGATCCCCGCGGGGGGGGGGGTTCGGGGCTGGTCGCCTGGACAGGGGAGGACGCGGCGATCGTCCGGTGCTCGTCGGGATCGCGTCGAGATGCGCCGCAGGCGGTCATGCCCGCCACCTCACCGCCGCCCAGGTCGCGCCGGTTGACGGAGGGAGATCGCGATGGCGTGGCATCTGGGTGCGGCGGCCAGTTGGGCCGCTCGCGTTGGCCTGGGACTCGGCCGGATCGCGCGTGGTGCGGCGTCGCTGGCGCTGCCCATCGTCGTGGTCGCTGGCCTCATGGTCGTCCGGGCAGGCGGCATCGATGCGGGAGCCGTCCGCGGGTCTGCCTTCGATGCTGATGGTCCGGTCACCGGCGGGTCCGCCGCTGCGCTCAACGCCGATCCTGCGACCGTGAAATCGATCGCGGCAGACCTGCTCGCCGCGACGACCGCCAAGGGTGGCAGCGGGTATCGGTTCGAGATCGTCCAGCGCAGCACGCTGCACGCCAAGCCCGGCGGCCCGGCGCTCCTGGTCCCGGATCCGGCCGACCCGAAGGCGCAGCCCAAGGAGGCGGACGAGGCCTACCTGATCGGCGTCGTCGAGACGGGCTACGTGACAGCGGCCGGCTTCAGCATGGAGATGCGGGCCGGACCCGCCAGCGCCGATGCGCCGGTCGACCTCGCCTCGGGCGAGCTGATGTTCCGTGCCCTCCTCCGCGATGGCGTCACCTACCGCGACGACGGTGAGGGCTGGTACCAGACCGACAGGCTGCCGGGCATCGGGCTCGACCCGGTCACGGCGGCCGCGCTGCCATGGCTGCTGCGGCACGCGACCGATGCCCGGGACGCCGACCTTGCCGCAGCGCTGGGCGAGCTTGGCAAGGCGCGCGCGACCGCGACCCGCGGGATCACCGCTGCGGGAACGGTCGCCGACATTCCGGGCGTGGTGGCCGTGGACGGCGCGAGCTTCACCCAGATCACCCAGGCCATCGACTTCACGTTCGATGCCGCGGGGCGCCTGGTCGGTCTCGTCGTCACCGCCCGCAACACCAACGCGACCGTGCACGAGCTTGCGGTCGTGACCGAGATCACCCTCCGCTACGACGGCGTCCCGACCGGCCTGCCCAGGCCCGAGCCCGCCTACGCGGGCGATGGCACTCCCGTTGTCGTCCCGTGAGCGAGAGGGACCACGTGATGACCACCCGACGGTTCTCGCTTGCCCGGCGCCTGCGCACGGTCGCGCTGGCGACGGTCCTCGCCGCCACCTCATTCGTCGCGACGGCGGTTCCGGCCGCGCGGACGGCCGGCGCCCCGAGCTCGTCGCCGTTCGACGGCATCGTCCAGATCGCCGACCAGCTGTTCGCACCCCGAACGGCGTTGGCCTCGTTCTGCGCGTCGAACCCGGCGTTCACCGGGCGCCTGACCGCGAGCACCGCGTCGCACACGGCGGTCTCGAGGATCACCGACCCCGACGTCTACGCCTATATCAGCAACGTGGACCAGACGTGGAGCTGCACCGCCTATCTGCGCTATGACGGGGTGGCCTGGAACACGACCTCGTCCAAGGGTCGGTTTGACTGGGGCGACCTCACCGAGAGCACCTCGGTACCCTGCAACTACGTCGTCGGCTCGACGGACTATGTGAAGGGAAACCCGACCGGAAACTGTCCCACCAGCGACGCCCAGTACGCGCTCCAGGTCAGCTTGACCAAGGAGCGCGTGTACCACCAATCCACCGCGCACGACACCGAGGGCGATATCAGCTTCATCCACGCCGACTGCGGCACCCTCTACGGTGGCGGCGACGGCGAGGCGCTCTCGGGCACCGAGGCGGATCCGGTCAACTTCAACAGCACCAACGTCAACAACCGCCCCGGATCGAACTGCGACCCGATCACGATCGACGGGCTCGGCACCAGCCAGACCATCACCTACGATCGGACCGCGCCCACGATCGCCTTCACCTATCCGGCCGCCGGCGGGCCGGCTGTCGTCCCGTCGGCCTTCTACATCGTCAAGTTCGAGGCCACCGACAATCTCGCGGGCTTTGGTGGATCCAACGGCTGGAGCCTCCAGCGCCAGATCGCAACCTGGTCCGGCTCGGCATGCGGCAGCTTCGCCAACGATACGGCGGCGGGCAACCTCGTGACCGGCACGAGCGCGGGCAGCGGGCAGCTGCGCGGCCAGAGCCTGACCGTGGGCACGTGCTATCGCTGGGTGCTCGGCGCGACCGACCAGAACGGCAACGCCGCGGCGGCCAAGACGTCGGGCACGATCCTGACCGACACGAGCGCGGTGCTCGGATCCCAGCCCCAGCTGCCCACCGAGTCCTGGGATCTCGGCGGCGGCGACGGCTTGGCCGCGAGCGTGGGCTCGGGCAACGTCATGGTCAGTCATCCCATCGTGAGCCTGCCCATCCGCGGTTCGTCGCTCGACATCAGCCTCACCTACAACAGCCAGGACGCGACCAACACAGGCTTCGGCGCGGGCTGGCGACTCAACGTCCAGCGCCGGCTCGCGCTCAATGCGACCGGCACGGTCACGGTCATCGACGGCAGCGGGGCTCGGCATACGTTCACGAACCCGGTCACCAACGGCACGATCACGACCTACACCCGGCCAGCGAACCTGTACGCGACGCTGGTCAAGGACACCAGCCAGCAGGTCGAGTTCACCCTCACCGATCGTGACCAGTCGACCGACACCTTCGACATCGCAGGATCCGAGGGCCTGCTCACCCGCACCGAGGACCGGTTCGGCAACGGCGTCACCCTGGCCTATGTGTCGGGCACCAACCGGATCACCACCATCACCGACACCGCGGCCTCGCCCAGCCGGGTGATCAACTTCGCCTATGACGGGTCGAACCGCCTCGTCTCGATCACCGACTGGGCGTATGTCTCGGGCGGCGTGGTCCAGACCGGGACCATCGGCAGCCGCCGGGTGAGCCGCTTCTTCTACGACGGCTCGTCGCGCCTATCGGGCTGGGCGGATCCGCTCAACACCAGCGGCTCGTGCCCGACCGGCGGCAGCCATCTCACCTGCCTCACGCTGACCAACGGCCTCGTCACCCGGGTCGCCAAGACCCAGACCTACGAGACCCTGACCTCGGGTGCCCTGGGAACGGCGACCCGGGCGACGAATACCGACATCGCCTACACGGGTTCCGATGTCAGCAGCATCACGGACGCCGCAGGCGGGACCTCGACCTTCGCACAACCCGCCACCTTGATCCCCGACGTCGGTCAGACGCAGGTCGTCCGCCCCGGCACGCCGGCGGCCACGACCGTGTACACGCTTGCTTCACCGAGCGATGCCTATGGCCGGGTAACCTCGGTGAAGCGCAAGCTCGGTGCCTCTACCTGGATCGAGGAACGGACGGCATACGATGGCACGTACCCGATCGAGCCCGCCTCGGTCACCGAGAACTACGTCGGCGATGGCACGCCCTCCGATCTGACGCCCGACCGGAACCGAATGACGTCCTACACCTACGTCGCGAACTCGATGGGCCTCGTGTCCCGGATGACCGAGCCGCTCACGGCGTCCACCCACCGCACGACCGACGACATCTACAACGCCCACAACGACGTGACCCAGCAGATCGTCGCGCTCGACGGCTCGGCCACGATCCGCACCATCACCCGCTACTGCTACGACGCGTCGTGCACGACCTCGGGCAACGGGCTCACGCTGCAGAGGACAATCGACAACTACAAGGACGGCACCGCGGGCGGCACCAACGGCAACGTCGAGGACGTCACCACCACCTACACGTACGACACCGCCTGCCCGGGTGGCGCCACGTGCGGCCAAGTTGTTCTCGAAACACGCGCCAACTACAACGCCGCCGGCACCCTGCTCGACTCGCGCGCCGTTGGCCACACCTACGACGACCATGGCGACGTCACGTCCGATATCGCGAACTACGACGACGGCACGGTGACCAGCCCGGGCGACGACATCACGCCCAACGCCACGACCGGCGCCCGCACCGACCTCACGACCGCCTACACGTATGACACCGCGGGCAACCGGGTCACGAGCGCCGACCCACGGCGGGCGATCGAGACCGCGCTGGGCACCAGCCTCAACGCCGACGACTTCATCAGCCGCTCGACCTTCGATCCGCTGGGCCAGACGCTGACCAGCCGCCAGCCGACCACGCCGGACGTCGCGGACTGCTCGCCCTCGCCGGGCTGCCGCACCATGACCTCGGTCTATGACGAGCGCGGCGCGGTACGCGCGTCGACCGACGCCAAGGGTGTCGTCACGGCCACCGAGAGCGACCGGATCGGGGACGCCACCCGGACGTTCGAGGACACGGACGGGGCGGGCGCCACGCCGGCCGCGGTGACCTCGATCGCGACCTACGACGCGGCCGGGCGGGTCGTGACCGCGAAGGATCGCAACCAGGCCGCCGACAGCTCACTCGGTGAGACCGAAACCAGCTACGACGAGCTCGGCCGCACGGTCGACGTGACCGAGGCCGCGGCCTCGTCGCCCGATGTCTCGTCGGTCACCGAGACCGCCTACGACAAGCTGGGGCGGTTGACCTCGCAGACCGCCGGCGGCGTCCAGACCACGACCACGACCTACGATCTCGGCGGCCGGACCACAAAGACCGACGACGAGTTCACCTGCTCCACGACGGCCTACGACTACCGCGATCTCGCGACCCAGTCGGTCGAGGGCCTGACGGCGGGCACCTGCAGCGGCGGCACGCCGGTCACCACGACGATCACCAACGATGGTCTCGGGCGTGTGACCCTGCGCCACGTCGATGCCAACAACGAGCCCGAGGCGAATACCTATGACGCGGCCGGCAATCGACTCACCACCACCGGTCTGCAGGGTGGCACTGAAACGAGCTCGACCTATGCCATCAACCGGCTCGACCAGACGATGGTCGAGGCGCGCTCCGACGGCTCGACCACCAAGACCAACTTCGATCCGGCCGGCAACCCGACCGATGTCTGCTACTGGAAGCCCGGGGTTACCGTCGGCGCCTGCCTGTCTGCCGACACGAGTTCCTGGACCGACCCGCCGACCCAGGCGGGCACGACCGGCTACGACGCGCAGAACCAGCGGATCAGCCTGATCACGCGTCTCGGGTCCACGTCCACGATCGCGAGCACGACCTACGACCCGCTCCACAACTACCAGATCAGCGCCTTCTACCTGCCGACCCACCACGACGCCCAGGGCAGGCGCGATGCCGAAGCCCAGGACCTCTACACCTACGATGCCCGGCATCGCCTGTGGACGATCACGCACCGGCAGTGCTCGGTCACGCCCGATTCCGACACCTGCAGCGGCACGATCATCTCAACCGGCTCATCGAGCTACAGCTACGACGACAACGACAACCGGACGACCGTCACCGAGTCGAGCACCGGCGGCACCGCCACCACCCGCACCTACTGCTATGACGCGCGCAACCAGCTCACGGCCTCGAAGGCCACGACCTCGTGTGCCAGCTCGCCCGACGAGAGCTACACCTATGACGACGCCGGCAACCGCATGACCGCGTCGGCCTCGGGCCCGACCCGCCAGTTCAGCTACGGCTCCGACGGCCAGCTCGAATCATGCACGAGCCCCACTTGTTCGGTGTCTTACGACGATGCCGGCCGGACCCAGACGGTCACCGACAACGAGACGTCCTGGACGTTCGCCTATGACGCCGACGGCCGCCTCACCAGCGCCTGCTCGGGCACGACGTGCTCGGGCTCCGGGTTCAACCGGGTCGACTACCGCTACGACGGCGACGGCCACCGGATCCAGATCAAGACCATCGCGGCCGGTGGCACCGTCATCACCACCGACCTGCGCTATGCGGGCGACACGGTCGTCCAGGAGTCGATCGCGGGCAGCGTCAGCCGCACCTACGCCACCGACGATGAGGGGCGGATCGTCGAGGTGTGCGACCCCGACTGCGCCAGCGGCACCATCTACCTCGTCACCTGGAACGGCCACGGCGATGCCACGGGCCTCTGGCGCCAGAACGCCGACGGCACGCTCACCCTGGCCAACAGCTACACCTACTCCACTTGGGGCGCGCCGACCGCCACCGTGGCCTCTGGCTTCGGCGACCTCGGCTACCGCTTCCTGTACGTCGGGGCCTCCGACGTCCAGTGGGACAACAGCTTCGGTCTCGGCCTCCTCTACATGCACGCCCGCACCTACAGCCCGGGCCTGGCGCGCTTCCTTCAGCCGGATCCGGCGGGCGCCGAGGCGAACCTGTATGGGTACGCGCGAAACAGGCCCACTGGTGCCGTCGATCCCGGAGGTTTGTGGAGCTTCAATCTTGGTATGACTTGGGCCGAGTTCCGGTACTGCCTGAATCCTTTCCACTTCTGGGTATGTCAGCAATGGGCTGTGATCAGCGTCAAGGCATCCGAAGTCGCAAAGCAGGAGATCCCTCACTCCAAACCGAACGGTCGTCAAGATGCACTGAGGCACTGCATCTGGCAAGCGTGTCTGGCGTCTGCCATGGGATGGTCACAAGCGATGACGTTCGGGAACCTGCACGAGGAATGGAGTGCGAACCCGTCCAGAGAGCGCCTGATGGATCAATGGAACAATATGTGGGGGCGGGCCGTCGGACTGTCCACTCCCGGAGCGCCGGTGGTGCGTCATTTCGTCAAACCCTGCAAGCAACTTCTGAATGCCGGGATCCTGGCGAGACTGGCGGACTAGCACTGTCTGTCGGCATGGCTTGGCCCTGAGGCGAGATGACTAAGCGTCGCCGCCGCCATAACACCAAAGGAGGCCTGATGCGGGAGTACCGGCGTTTGCTCGAGTTGGCTGCCCTCTCGTCGGCCGTGGCCCTTGCTGCGGCGGCCTGTGCGCCGGAGCCGGGAGAGGAGATCGCAGCCGCGATCAAACAGAATGGCTCCCCAATTGTTCGAGACGTCGTGTACAAACACGGCAACCTGCTTGACCCGCCAGAGATCCTTGTATATCTCCAGGCTGGAACAACGCAGGTGCAAGCGGACGCATTTTGGTGCTCCGTCGTCGTGTCGGCAGGCGGAGAGGCCGAGTCCGGCCCCAGGGCGGTCACGCTTTGGTCTGACGGAGGAGATGAGATGCTCAGTGCGCCCTCCGAGTGCGGCGAAGGCGCAGCCGGTCATCGGGGTTATCCACAGCGTCGTCGGCTGACCGCCGGATCGAGTATGGCGACCGGCCCTCGGACACGAGGGCGGGCATGATCGAGCTCCCGATCCCGCGACTCCTCCGGCGGTCCAGTACGATGGTGTCGAGGTGATGCTGGGCGCCTACCGGATGCCAAGCTCCTCGCCGTTAACAAAGACCTCTCCGTCCACATACCATGTTGCCCGACACGAGCTCTTCGCGATCCAGTTCACGTTCATGGATGCGAAAGCACGGATTTAAGGTGTGACCGTGAACATGCCCAGAATCAGGAATGGCATCGATGGCGGGATCGTCCCCAATCCACACAAGCGCGGGGCACTTCATGCGCTGGTTCCGTCCTGACCTGCTTCCGGGAGACGACGAGTGGATCGAGGCGGATGCGGCCTACGCGAAGCACCTGACCGTCTTCCTGACGAACCAGCAACGAGCCGTACGCACGCTTGCCACGGACCCGGGCTTCGTTCTCAAGGACGGGCTAGTGAACTCGATGGTCGTCAACCTCGCCCTGAAGCGCGTTGATCTGGTCGTGAGCGTGGGAAGCTTGAGCGTAGGCTACCGTCGTCTGTCGATCCATTTCGAGAACGCCACTGTGCAGCCAGACGACCTACGACTGCTTGCGGATGCGATTGGCGCCACGTTCCGTGCCAATCGTTGACATCCACATTCAGTAAGTACCGTTCTTGCCAGCGAATTCGACACCGAGATTGACAGAGTAGTGATTCGTATTCGGCTCTGGCCATTCTATGACTTTCGAGTCCTGTTCTCGTCGATTACCCTGGACACTGAAGAATTGGCGGCGCGCCCACGCGCTAACGCGGGCACATTTGTTCTGATTTCTGACCAATAGGTAGCGCAAGTCAGCGCAAGTCAGCGCAAATGGCGAGCTGGTCTCCACGGAACCCAGTACTGATCATGCCAAGGAGCCCAGTACGGGATCAGGGCGAAATAGAGGACCGTGGCTGATCGGATTTCGACCAGGCGAGCCATCACCGGGCGGCCGACCATCCCGCTGTGCAAGCCGCAGTGATGCTCAGTCCTCCTCGGGGGGTGCCTTCGGCTCGAGGATGTCGGCGATGCCGCGGAGCGGGATGGTCAGCCAGTCGGGCCGCGCGCTCAGCTCGTAGGTGAGCTCGTAGGCCGCCTTCTGGAGCAGCAGCACGTCGAGCAGGGTCACCCGGCCCTCGTCGGTCGAGGGCAGGATGCCGGCCGAGTCGGTCTCGGCGAAGTAGCCGCGCAGGAAGGCCGCCGCGGACTCGACGTACCAGGCCTCGGCCCAGGCGTCGAGCGCCGAGCGCTGCGGCTCGCCGCGGACCACCAGCGCGCCGACGGCGGCGTAGTGGAGCGAGCGCATCATCCCGGCCACGTCGGTGAGCGCGGGTCGCATCAGCCGGCGCTGGCTGATCGCCTGGAGCGGCTGGCCCTCGAAGTCGGTGATCATCAGGTCGTCGGGCGTCACCAGCACCTGCTCGGCGTGGTAGTCGCCGTGGCAGCGGATGCGCAGGCCGCCGATCCGCGTCTCGAGCAGCCGCCGCAGGTGGTCCTCGACGTTGTCACCGCGGGCCAGCACGAGCTCGGCCTGGGCCTGCACCGGGCCGGGCAGCCCCGGCGCGCGGTCGCGCAGCTGGCGCAGCGCCTGGCCGGTGGTCGTGCGCACCGACTGGTACAGCGAGCGCTGGTGGAACGGGGTCATCGGCTCCGGGGCGAATGCGGGGTCCTGGGTCGGGGCGGCGAGGACCCGGTGGAGCTCACCGGTCCGGCGGCCCAGCAGCTCGGCGGTGGCCATGAACTCGCCGACCAGCGGGGCGAGGTCACCGGCCGCGACAGGCTGCCGGCTGCGGGCGACGATCCCGGCCACGGTGCGGTCGACGGCGGGTGCCTCGACGCCCAGCCCGACCACCGTCTCGAGGTAGCCCTCGACCGAGCTCCTGGCCACGTCGAACGCATCGCCGCGGTTGATCACGTAGGCCTGGAGGATCGCCGCCGATCCCACGCCGGTCTTGGTCCGATACTCGAGCCAGCCGCCCATCGCCGGCGCGTGCCGGAACCCGCGCTGGGTCAGCACCCGGCCCATCTCGATCTCCGGGTTCTCGCTCATCTCGAGCACCCGGTACAGCTTGAGGATGCCCGTGCTGCCCCACAGCACCGACGTGTTGCTCTGCTCGCCGCGCAGCGCCTCGACCGCCACCTGGGCATCGGGTGGGCCGGCGACCTCGGTGGTGGCACCGGTCGACCGGCCGATCAGGTCACCCGCCCGGCCGGTGAGCCGCCGCCGGCCCGACAGCAGCCCGACCAGCGCGCGGACGAAGGCGGGGTCGCCGGCGGCGTCGACGAGGAACCCTTCCGGCTGGTGATCGCCCACCAGCCGCGCGATCAGCCGGGCCTCCTCGGGCTCGGGCGCGGCGTCGTCGACGATCCCGACCGGGATGCTGTACAGCTCGGGCTCGCCGTCGGAGTAGGTGACCTCGAACAGCAGCAGCCCGAGCGTCCGCTCGTGGCGGGGGACCGGCAGCACGTCCGCGATCCGCGTGCCCCGGATCCGCCGGCCGCGACCCCGGAACCAGCGCCGATCGACCATCCAGTCGGCGATCGTGGCCGACACCTCGGCCGCGTGCCCCGCGTCGGTGAGCTCGGCCAGCGAGCGGGGCCGCTCCAGGGTGCGCGACACGCGGCGGCGGACCTCGCCCGGGGCCACCGCGCCCGGCCGCAGCTGGAACCAGTAGAACGAGTGGGGACCGAGCGTGAGCGGGTAGCGGGGTCCCTCGACCGTCGGGAACTCGACCGAGCCGAACAGCTCGACCGGGACCATGCCCGCGAACTCGGTCAGGTCGAGCGACGTCCACTGGACGTAGCGCGACAGGTTGGCCACGATCAGCAGCGTCTCGTCGGCGTAGCGGCGCACGAACGCGAGCACCTTGCGGTTCTCGGGGCTCAGGATCTCGATCGTGCCCCGCCCGAACGCCGGATGGCGCTTGCGCAATGCGATCAGCCGCCGCATCCACCACAGCAGCGAGTGCGGGTTGGCCAGCTGCGCCTCGACGTTGACCGCCTCGTGGTGGTACTCGGGGTCGACGATCGGGGGCAGGTACAGCCGCTGGCGGTTGGCGGTCGAGAAGCCGGCGTTGCGATCGGGGCTCCACTGCATCGGCGTCCGGACGCCGTTGCGATCGCCCAGGTAGACGTTGTCGCCCATCCCGATCTCGTCGCCGTAGTAGATGACGGGCGTGCCGGGCAGCGAGAACAGGAGCCCGTTCATCAGCTCGATCCGGCGGCGGTTGTTGCCCAGCAGCGGCGCCAGGCGGCGCCGGATGCCCAGGTTGAGCCGTGCCTGCGGATCGCTGGCGTAGGCGCGGTACATGAAGTCCCGCTCCTCGTCGGTGACCATCTCGAGCGTCAGCTCGTCGTGGTTGCGCAGGAACATGGCCCACTGGGCGATGTCGGGGATCGCCGGGGTCTGGTCCAGGATGTCGAGGATCGGGAAGCGATCCTCCATCCGGATCGACATGAACAGCCGGGGCATGACCGGGAAGTGGAACGCCATGTGGCATTCGGGGCGGGCTTCGGTACCCAGGTACTGGACGGCCTCCTCGGGCCACTGGTTGGCCTCGGCGAGCAGCATCCGGTCGCCGTAGCGCTCGTCGACCCGGCGCCGGAGCTGCGCGAGGAAGGCGTGCGTCTCGGGCAGGTTCTCGCCGTTGGTGCCCTCGCGCTCGTAGAGGTAGGGGATCGCGTCCAGCCGGACCCCGTCGATCCCCATGTCCAGCCAGAAGTCGAGCGTCTGGAAGATCGCCTCGCGGACGCGCGGGTTGTCGAAGTTGAGGTCGGGCTGGTGGCTGAAGAAGCGATGCCAGTAGTAGGCCCCCGCCACCGGGTCCCAGGTCCAGTTGGACGTCTCGTAGTCCTTGAAGATGATCCGGGCGTCGGTGTATCGATCGGCCGTGTCCGACCACACGTAGAAGTCGCGCCAGGCGCTCCCCGGCGGCGCGTGGCGGGCTCGCTGGAACCACGGGTGCTGGTCCGAGGTGTGGTTGCACACGAGCTCGGTGATCACGCGCAGCCCGCGCCGGTGCGCCTCGCGCACGAACACCCGGACGTCGCGCAGCGATCCGTAGTCGGGATTGACCTGGCGGTAGTCGGCGATGTCGTAGCCGTCGTCGCGGCCCGGCGAGGGGTAGAACGGCAGCAGCCAGACCGCGGTGACGCCCAGGTCCGCCAGGTAGTCGAGCTTGGTGGTCAGCCCCGCGAAGTCGCCCATCCCGTTCCCGTCGCTGTCCAGGAAGGCGCGCACATGGAGCTCGTAGATGATGGCGTCCTTGTACCAGCGCGGGTCGCGTGGAAGACCGTGGGGTGTCGTCGGTGCGGCGCGCGGGTGGGACCGGTTCACCGTGCTCCGTCTCGAGGGGGCTCGAGAGCCCGCGTGTTGGTGGATCGCCTGTCACCCTAGGCGGCGGCAGCCGCGGCTGTCAACGCGAGCATCGCGGGGTGCGTCTGATGACGCGCCTGCTCCTGGCCGGCGCAGGCGCCGCGGACCCGCGCAAGGCTTGCCTCGGGTCAGGCCGGCGCCGGGGCGGCGGCCGGCACGGGTCGCCGGGCGGCGTCGATCCGCTCCACGGCCCGGCGGAGCAGCTCCAGCCCGGCCGGGTCGAACTCGTAGCTCCAGGCGCGCAGTCGCTCCGGATCGCGGAACCGTGACTCGAGGCCGAGCGCCACGGCCTCGCGGGAGAGCAGCACGAGGTCCGCCTCCCGGTCGACCTGCTCGAGCTCCGTCTCCGTGTGAGCCACCGCGGGAATGATCTCGACACCGGTGGCGCCCGCCGTCTCGAGCACCTCGGCGATGTTCTCCACGCCTCGCTGCGACCCGCACACGAGCCCCACCTTCCTGCCCGCCGGCAGGGCGGCGACCTCACGCACCAGCGACAGGTACGCAGGCCCGGCCAGCATCGCGACCAACGGCACCCGGCCCTTCACGAACGCCTTCGCCTCGTCGGCGTGGAAGGTCGTGGTGGCCACCAGGTCGTAGTGATAGCGGTCGAGGCGGTCCTCGATCTCCTCGAGCAGGACCCCGGACGCCGCGACGCGATCGGGGAACGCCTCGACGATCCGTTCCGCATCAAACGTCGCGTCGGCCGTGGTGCACTCCGCGAACAGCACATGGACCATGAGGCCGGGCCGCCGCCGCGCGGTCGCGGCGTTGAACGCCGCCTGCGCGACCTCGTCGGGCGAGAAGCCCATCTGCGCCGCCCGGCGAAGCGTCTCGGCGACGATCCCGGCCAGCGCGTCCGATCCGCGGCGCACGGGTGGCCGGTCGACCACCCGGGTTCCTGCGCCGTGGCGCCCGATGACGTACCCGGCCTCCGCGAGTCGCCGATACACCGCGCGGATCGTGTTCGGGTTGACGCGCATCGCCGCGCCGAGCTCACGCACCGGGGGCAGCCGGAGACCCGGCTCGAGCTGGCCGGCCTCGATCTGGTAGGCCAGCTGCCAGTAGATCTGGGTCGAGATCGGGACGTCCGAGTCGCGCTCGATGTCCAGATGGTGGTCAGCCGGGGACCCGGTCGACCCGGTCGACCCGGGCCGTTCGGCGGCCGTTTCCGGGCCATTCCGGCTACTTGACATAGTTCACTAGTCCAACTATCGTCGGCATTGGCCTAGTTGACTATACCAACCTGTTGCACCACCCGGAAGCGAGCCTCCTCCCCATGGCACTGCTGCTGATCTCCATCATCCTGCTGGCAACCTTCTCGCTGTTCGCGGTCGTGGACGGCACGGACTCCCGAGACACCACGTACCCCGTCGGCCTCCGCTGATCCCACCAACGAGCGCCGTCCCCCTCCTTCTCGGCGCTCATGCCGCTTCGACCCCCGGGCTCGCCCGGGGGTCGTCGGTGTCCCGGGCCGGTGTCCCGGGCCGGTGTCCCGGGCCGGTGTCCCTGATTGCGGACCGATCGTCGTGCGGCGGCGGTCACGGGTGCGGCGGCGGCTGGCCCACCTCGCTGAGGGCGTGACGGTAGATCGTCGCGCCGTCGATGCCCAGCGCCGGTGAGCGAAGCGCGCCGAGGTCGTCGACCAGCCGTTGCTCGAGACGGCCGGGCGAGAACCCGTCCACGATCCGGACGGCACGCGCCGCGGCCCGCAGCACCTGTCGCGTCTCGGTCCGCGACGGATCGTCCCAGAACCATCCGTCGGACGCGAACATCGCCAGCCGCCAGCGCTGCGCCTCGAGCAGCCCGAGCAGCCGGTGCCGGTCGCGGGGCCGCGCCGTCGCACCGAGGATCGAGGCGGCGAACGCCTGGGCCGGGGTCGCTCCCACCACCACGTCGACATACCGGTCGCGAGCGTCCCAGACGTCGTCGAGGCCCCGGATGCCGCCGGCAAGCTGGTCGGTGGCCTCGTCGATCGCGCCCGCCAGCCGGTCGAGCGCGCCCCGCAGGGGGCTCTTCCAGCGGCCGTCGGGGACGTCGGGGCATTCCGCATGCCAGCGCAGGACCCCGTGGTGACAGCTCCAGGACGATCGATCACGGATCCGGATCTCGGCCAGGCCGCGGGCGCGGCCATCGGTCAGCGCGGTCTCGAGGTCGACGACGTCGAAGCCCCGATCGGGGGTGTCGCCCTCGGGCGCCACCAGCCGCTCGAGGAACAGATCCCGGAACGACTGGTGATGGCCGTAGAGCTCCCCGTCGCTGGCGATCAGGAGCATCGGCGGCACGCCGCCGGGCATCGGGGCGGCCAGGCGTGGCGCGACGCGCTCGCGGGCGAAGCGATCGGCGTCGGCGGTGGCCGCGGGCTCGAACGAGACGGCCGCCGACAGATCGCCGTCGTAGAAGGCGACCACCACGTGCCGCCCGCCACCGAGGTCGACCCGGTACGGAACCCGTGTCTCGACGTGCGCCACGTCCGCCTGCCAGGGGGCCAGGATCACGGCCTCGACCCCCGCCTCCGCGACGGCCTGCAGGGTTGCCAGGTCGACCGCCGTCTCGGGCAGCCAGATCGCCGTGGGCCGGCGGCCGAACCGGTGCTCGAAGTCGCGGATCCCCCAGCGGATCTCCGTGCGCCGGTCGTGGGTGGGCGCGAGGGGCAGGATCACGTGGTGGAAGCCCTGGGCGATCCCGGTCCCGCGACCCCGTCGGTCGGCCTCGGCGAACCCGGCCAGGACCTCGGGGGCCTCGGTGGCCAGGTAGCCGGCCAGGGTGGGTCCCATGTCCCACGAGATGTACGCCGGCACCCCGTGCTCCGCGATCGGCCGGTAGCACTCCTCGGTGATGCGTGCGTTCCAGTCCCGGTACGGCGCCGCCGAGATGTCGGGCGGGATGTGCCCGGAGAACGGGTCCGTCCGGAAGGGCTGGTAGAAATGGGCGTGGACGACGAGCCTGCCGCGGGTCATCGGGCCATGATGCCGGACCGCGCATACGCCGGACGCGGCGCTCCGCCGCCGCCGGCCGTCACGCCGACGCGGCGGCCTCGTCGGCAGCGCGATCTCGCGCCACGCTGACCGCCTGGCGAACGGCGAACCGCCGGGCTGTCCCGGGGGCAAGCGTGATCGGCCACGAGAGCAGCAAGCCGCTGCCCTGGTAGACGCGCTCGAACCCCGACTCGGAGTTGGACACGGTGTCGATCGGGTGCCACCAGGCATCTCCCGGCGGATCCAGCGTCGCCCGGATCGCGAGGCCCACCCAGTCGTTGCCGTAGCCCAGGCGGGCCACGCCGTCGGCCCGTCCGCTCGCATCGTGGGCCGTGCGCCGGCCGTCGACGTCGTACCAGGCCTGGGCGTTGCCGCCGCCGCCGAGCAGGTGGATCGACAGCTCGAGCCCGAGCCTCGTCTCGATCGCCCGATCGCCACGGTGATGCAGCTCGAGCTCGATGATCAGCTCGGGGTCGAGGCGGCCGCCGGCGAGGCGGATGGTCTTGGCCACGGTCACCGGCTGGCCCGACACGATCCCCTCGCGGGACAGCGAGACCTGGCCCGGGGCCAGGTGGTCGACGGCGAACTCGCCGTCCCGGAGATCACCCAGCTCGACCTCGGCAACCCGGGCGAGCGCTTCGGGCGTGGTGTCGGGCGCCAGGAACCGGACGAGCCCCGAGCGCCGCTCGTGGTCGTCGTACACGAGCTGGTCCGCGAGGCCCTCCTCCTTGAACACGACCAGCTCGTGGATCGAGGTCACCCCGTCCTCGTCGCCGTCCGATCCCGTGTTGCCGGCGGCCGTCCCGCCCGGCCGGGCACGCTGCGCCGCCGCGTGGGCGCGCAGCGTCTCGTGGTACGCCTCCGGCCGGCGTCGCAGCACCGAGCCCAGCGCGTGGCGGGCGGCCCGGATGTCCCACGACCCGATCCCGCCACCCTCGCCAGGCTTGATCGCGAGCACCTGGCCAGGCTCGCCCAGCCAGGCCTCCGGCCGGCCGTCCATGTCGAGGTCGCGCAGCTCCGCCCAGCGCACCGTGCCGAGCACCCGGTCCGCGCCGTCCTCGGCGGCGATGAGGTGCTCGAAGGTGGCCAGCCGCATGTGCGAGATGTAGATGCCGCCGAACAGGCCGTGCCAGTAGCAGTCGTTGGACTGGCCCCGGTGCAGGTGGTCGGTCGCGGCGAGCCTGGCAGGACCATCGGGCATCGCGGCGACCTTGGCCGACGCCCGCAGCATCTGCTTGTGGAGGTCGTTGATCTCGCGGTACCTGACCTGGAAGTTGCGCCAGAACCCGCCGCGGAGCCAGCGCGCCTCCGGTTGCCGCCCCGCCACCGCGTCGTGGAGCAGCTTCGAGAACACCAGGTTCTCGTCGGGTGGCAGCGCCCATTCGCCCATCTCCGCGTAGGACGAGGTCGGGACGTAGACCCGCCCGATCGGCGGCTCCCGGGCCAGCCAGTCCGACGGCGTGATCGTGGTCAGCCAGCCGTCGTTCGCCTCCAGCGCCTCGAAGAACCGCTCGACCCAGCGGCCCGGACCCCAGCAGTGCTCGTACGTCGTGGGCCAGGCGCCGAACTTCTCACCGTCGTCGCCCATCACGCCCAGCCGGTTCCCGGCCTCGGTGGCGTGATCGCGCAGGTAATGAATGACGTCCTCGACCGTGCCGAACGGGATCCGGTAGCGCAGGCCCTGCTCGGTGCCGAACACGGTCAGCAGCCGGCCCTGGTCCTCGGTCGTGTAGGTGCCCCAGAGGTTCGCCTCGGGGATCGCGGCGGCCCGGAAATGCTGGTCGTCGAGGATCGTCCAGCGGTAGCCGGCCGCAACCAGCGACGTGGGCAGGTCAGGCTCCCAGACGCGCTCGGCGAGCCAGGCGCCCTGGGGTCGCCGACCGGTGACGCGCTCGATCGCGTCCGCCATGCGCTCGAGCTGGGCCAGCCGGTCATGCTCCGGAAGCGAGGCGAGCACCGGCTCGTAGAGGCCGCCACCCATGAGCTCGACCTGCCCGCGGGCCACCAGCGAACCCAGCCGCTCGACGAAGGCGGGGCGCTCCGCCTGCATCCACTCCAGCAGCGGTCCCGTGTAGTGGAGCGCGAGCCGGACGCTCGGGTGGCGCTCGAGGGCCTCGAGCAGCGGCGCGTAGGCGCGGTCGTAGACCTCGGCGAACACCCAGCCGAAGTTGCCGACCGGCTGGTGGTTGTGGATGGCCAGGGCCAGCGAGATTCGAGGGACCACGGAAGCGTCCTCCGTGCGGCGTCGGTGATGGTGACCGGTGGTGGGTGCCGCTCAGCGGGCGGCGCGCACGCGGGGCGAGGGGCTCGGATCGTCGGCGCCGGCGGCGGCCGGAAGGTACAGCCGCTCGACGTACTCGTGCAGCATGCGGGTGGTCGAGAAGCGCCAGATCGTGCTGGAGATCGAGTTGCGCATCAGCTGGATCCAGCGGGCGGGCAGCAGGTGCTCGTCGCGCTCGTAGTACGCGGGGATCAGCTCCTGCTCGAGGATCCGGTACAGGTCCTGCGCGTCGGCCCAGTCCTGCGCCCCCTCGTCGGGGTTCGTCTCGCGGCCCCCGATCGCCCAGCCGTTGTCACCGGTCCAGCCCTCGTCCCACCAGCCGTCGAGGACGCTCAGGTTGAGCACCCCGTTCGCCGCGGCCTTCATGCCCGACGTGCCCGATGCCTCGAGCGGTCGGCGCGGGTTGTTGAGCCACACGTCGACGCCCTGGACGAGGAACCGCGCGATTCGGATGTCGTAGTCCTCGAGGATGAACACGCGTCCCCGATGGCGGGGGTTCCTCGATCGGCCGAAGATGTCCTGGATGACGCCCTGCCCGGGACGGTCGGCGGGGTGGGCCTTGCCCGCGAAGATGATCTGCATCGGCCGCTCCTCGTCCCACAGCAGGCGCGAGATCCGATCGGGGTCGGAGAACACGAGCGCGGCCCGCTTGTAGGTCGCGAAGCGGCGGGCGAAGCCGATCGTCAGGATCGACGGGTCGAGGACCTGCTCCAGCTCCTCCAGCGTCGCCGGCGCCTCGCCATGGCGGGCGAACTGGTTGCGCAGCCGGCCGCGGGCGAAGATCGCGAGCTCCAGCTTCTGGCGCTGATGGGCCTCCCACAGCTCCTCGGCCGGGATCCTGCCGATCCGGTCCCAGAATTGGCGTGCGGCCGGCTGGTCGTCCATCGTGACCAGGTCCGCGTTCGTGTATCGCTCCAGGGCGTCGCGCATCGGCTGTCCGACCCAGGTGGGGGTGTGGACGCCGTTGGTCAGGCCGAGGATCTCGTGCGGCGAGATCGCGTGCCAGGTGCCGTTGGCGGTGTGGCCGTGGAGCTGGGACACCGCGTTCGCCCCGTTGGTCAGGCGCAGGCTGAAGGCGGTGAGGTCGAACTGGGACGAATCGTCGTCCACGCCCCGGCCGAGCTCGAGCAGCTCCTGGACGGGGATCCCGCCGGTGTCCGGTCGCCCGTCGCCTTCGAGCAGCGGTCCGGCGACCCGTCGAACCAGATCCGCGTCGAACCGCTCGTTGCCCGCCGATACCGGCGTGTGGATGGTGAACACGCTGTTGCGACCGACCTTCGGCCAGGCGTCCGCGAGGGGCACGCCCCTGGCCACATGCTCCCGGGCCCGCTCCGCGAGCAGGAACGCGGAGTGGCCCTCGTTGAGGTGCCACAGCCCCGGCCGGATGCCGAGCGTGCGGAGCGCGCGCACCCCGCCGACACCCAGGACGAGCTCCTGGTGGAGGCGCATCTCCCGGCCGCGGACGTACAGGATGTGCGTGATCGGCCGATCGGAGTCGTCGTTGTCGGGCACGTCCGTGTCGAGCAGCAGGACGGGCACCCGGCCCACCTGGACCACCCAGACGCCGGCCGCGAGGTCCCGGCCCGGCAGCGGCACCGTGACGGTCAGCGGCTCGCCCAGGCGATCGAGCGCCCGCAGGATCGGCAGCCGGGAGAGCTCGTAGTCGGGGTAGGCGTGCTCCTGGTGGCCGTCCGCGTCGATCGTCTGACGGAAGTAGCCGCGCCGGTACATCAGCCCGACGCCGACCAGCGGCAGCGCCATGTCCGATGCGGTCTTCATGTGGTCGCCGGCGAGCACCCCGAGGCCACCCGCGTACACGCCGAGCGACTCGTGGAGCCCGTACTCCGCGCAGAAGTAGGCGATCGGTCCGGACAGGGCCTTGCCGTGCTTGCGCTGGAACCAGTGGTCGGCGCCGTTGGCCATGTACGCGTCGAACTGGGCGAGCACGCCCTGGTACTCGGCCATGAACGCCGGGTTCTCGAGCAGCTGGGCCCAGTCCACCGGCCCCGACAGGACCGGGATCGGGTTGCGGTAGCGCGACCAGGCTCCGGCGTCGATGCGCGAGAACAGCACGCGGGCACGCGGGTGCCAGCCCCACCACATGTTGTAGGCGATGCGCCGGAGGCCTTCCAGCTTTGGCGGCAGATGGAAGGAGGTGCCGGGCGCGACCGGCACGTGGACGAGGGGTTCCATGGGTCGCCCATGATAGTCGGGGCGACCGCCCACCGAGAACCGCTTCGGGGCAGACGCGGCCGCGCACATCCGACGATGCAGCCCCGCGTCCGCCCCACCGCGTCCGCCCCACCGCGTCTACCCGCTGCGGCGTCGTGCCCGGACCGGGCACGATCGAGCCCCCGGCAGCCCGGCGCCGGAGCCTCGTGACGAACGGCGATCGATCAGGCCCCGAGCCCAGCCACGCAGCTCCGCGTACGATGGTGGCGATGACCCTGCGAGTGGCCCTGCTGGCCGCGGAGTGCGAGCCGTGGGCCAAGGTCGGCGGGCTGGCCGACGTGATCGACGGGCTGGCCCGCGGTCTGGGGCAGATGCCCGGCCACGCCACGGCGCTGGAGACCCCGGTCGACGTGTTCCTGCCGCGCTACCGGGGCGTGCCGGTGCCGGGCGACGCCGCGATCGAGCCGGAGCTGGCGATCGAGGACCCGGATCCCGACCGGGCGTCAGGCGCGCCGCTGCGGGTTTCGATCGTCGACGTCGCGGCGGACGGCTATCGCCTGCGACTGGTGGACTGCCCACCGGCCTTCGATCGGGACGCGATCTACGATCACCCCGACGATGCCTGGCGGTTCGCCGTCCTGTGCCGGGCCGCCCTCGCCGCGTTGCGTCGCGACGGCAGGCCGCTCGATGTCCTCCACGTCCATGACTGGCACACCGGCCCTGCGCTGCTCGACCGGGCCCGCGGCGAGGTTGCCGGCGACCCGTTCCTTCGCCGGCTGAGCGTGCTGGCGACGCTCCACAACCTCGCGTATCACGGTTGGACACCGTCCGATCGCCTGGGCCAGCTCGGCCTGCGTCCGGGCGATCCCCTGGCCGGATCCAACCCCGAAGGGATCGATCTCCTGCGAACGGTCGTCGAGCGGTCCGACCTGGCCAACACCGTGTCACCCCGCTTCGCACGCGAGGCCCTCACGCCGGACCTGGGGATGGGTCTGGACGACGCCCTGCGGGCCAAGGGTGACCAATTCCTGGGCATCCTCAACGGGCTCGATCCGGTGGTCTGGGATCCCGCGACCGACGCTGCCCTCGCCGCGCCGTACGGGCGCACCTCGATGGCCGGGAAGGCCGCCTGCCGACGGACGCTGCTGGCCGAGATCGACTTCGACGGCACCGACGGCGGCCCGGTGGCCGGAACGATCGGCCGGCTCGACCGCCAGAAAGGGTTCGACCTGATCGCGGACGCGGGCCCGGATCTGGTCCGGTCCGGCGTGCGGCTCGTCGTCCAGGTGAACGGACCGGGAGCGCTGGCTGACCCGGTCCGGGCGCTCGCGGAGGCGTATCCGCGCCGCGTCGCCTTGCTCGAGGGGTTCGATCGCGCGCTCGCCCGCCGGATCTATGCGGGCTGCGACCTGTTCCTGATGCCGTCGCGCTACGAGCCGTGCGGCACCGGCCAGATGATCGCGCTCCGCTACGGGACGGTCCCGGTCGTGCGGCGAACCGGCGGGCTCGCGGACTCGGTGCTCGACGCGGACGAGCACCCGGGGCAGGGAACGGGGTTCGTGTTCGACGACGCCAGCCCGGACGCCCTCGCCGCGGCCGTGCGGCGTGCGGTCGCGCTTCGCACCACGGATCCGAACGGCTGGGCGGCCCTCGTCGATCGGGGGATGGCGACCGACTTCCGCTGGGACACCGGTGCGGCGCCGCGCTACCTGGCGGCGTACCGGCGCGCGGTCGAGATCCGGCGCGCGGTCGAGATCCGGCGCGCCCGGCCCTGATCCGGGCCCTGATCCGGGGCCTGATCCGGTCGGCGCCGAACCCCCGTCGCGCCGCATCGGCCCGGCCATGCGAGAATCCCGGCGATCCGTTCCGCACCCAGCCCGCGGCGCCAGCCGTCCGGAGGCCCACGATGCCCAAGCAGTTCGTCGTCCAGGTCACCAACCGACCCGGCCAGATGGCCCTGCTCGCCGAGCAGATGGCCGCCCGCGGCGTGGACCTGCGCGCGATCGGCGGCGGCGGCATCGGTGAGGTCGGCCACTTCATCATGACCACCGCCGACGACGACACCGCCCGGTCCGTCCTGGAGGACGGCGACTGGACGTTCATCGAGGGCGAGTCGATCCTGGCCGAGGTGGACGACCACCCGGGCGGCATGGCCAGGATCGCGCGCGAGCTGGCCGACGCCGGCGTCAACGTCCTCGGACACCTGTTCCTCGGCCGCTGGAGCGATCGGGCCACGTTTGCGTTCGTGGTCGACGATCCCGACAAGGCACGACCGATCCTCGAGCGCCGGTGACGGCCCGCCGCGCGCCGCGCCCGACCACCAGCCCGTCGCCGGAGGGGGATCCGGGTCCCCGGCACGGCGAGCCCATCGAGTCCCCCGCCTGCATGCCAGGCAACCATCGCGGAGTACCTGCCATCGTGTCCCGTCGCCTCGCCATCCTGATCGCCCTTGCGCTCGCGCTCGTCATCGCCAGTCCCGCCGCCGCGCTCTCGCTCAAGCGGGAGTGGCGCGCCGCGGTCGGCTCAAGCGGCTCCCACGGCCGGGCCACGCTCGACGCCTGGACCAGCGGCACCGGGCTGCTCGACCTGGCGGTCACCGGGATGCGGCGGTCGGCCAGCTATCGGATCCTCATCCAGAAAGGCACGTGCAGGCACCCTGGCACCCGGGTCGTCGAGCTCAGCCGGATGACATCGGATGCCGCGGGCGCGATCACGGCCAAGCAGGGCTTGGGCTCGGGCCGGATGGGCAGGATCTGGGCCCAGCGGGCGCATGGGCTGATCATCAGGCTGGTGAGGGGGACCTCGGTCCAGTGTGGCCGGCTCGGCTTCACGCACGCCACGCGGATCGCCATCCCCTACTACCACATCCACCTCCCGGTGGTGAAGGGCCCCAGCGGCTACCCCTACTGCAACGTCGCGATGTACCTCGCCGACCTCTACCAGCCGACCGAGCCGGGCGTCACGTACCTCTACGCGCATGCCCGCAAGGGGATGTTCCTGCCCCTGCTCAACGCGTCGAAGGTCAACAACGGCGCGAAGATGATCGGCAAGACGATCTACGTGTGGACCTCGGCGTCGGTCCGCTACACGTACCGGATCACGAAGGTGCGGCGGCACGTCCGGTCGATCCAGTCGGCGCTGTCGATCACCTCGGATCGGCTGTGGCTCCAGACCTCGGAGGGGCCGAACAGCAGCTACCCGAAGCTGATCGTGGTCGCCGAGCGGGTTGCGTCAGCAGCCTCGTCGTACGCGTCCGCCCACCCGACGGCGCATCCGGTTCGCTGCTGACGCGATGCCCGGCCGTTGACGCGGCGACCGGCGGCTGACGCTACGCTCCCCTGAACACGGAGGTGGCCATGCGCGTCGGGATCATCGTTCCCCAGGGCTGGACCGGGGAGTACGACGGCTGGGAGCCGGCCCGGGCCTGGGCCCGGACGGTGGCCGTCGCGCACGAGGCGGAGGTGCTGGGCTTCGACTCGATCTGGCTGTTCGACCACCTCCAGACGGAGCCCGTTCCGACCGACGAGATCACCTTCGAGGCGTTTGTCGGCCTGTCCGCGCTGGCCGTCGAGACCAGCCGGGTCCGCCTCGGCCACCTGGTGCTGTGCGCGGGCTACCGCAATCCGGCCCTGGTCGCAAAGATGGTCTCGACCCTCGACGTCGTGTCCGGGGGCCGGGCCGAGCTGGGCATGGGGGCGGGCTGGAAGGAGGACGAGTACGTCGCCTACGGCTGGGGATTCCCACCGCTGCGCACGCGGATGGAGGCGCTCGAGGACGCGCTGGAGATCGTGACCCGGATGCTGGCCGGGGGCCGGGCGACCTACGCCGGGCCGACGGCGTCCGTCCACGACGCGATCAACGTGCCGGCGGGCCTTCAGCGACCGCGGGTCCCGATCCTCGTGGGCGGCAACGGGCCAAATCGGACCTGGCGACTGGCGGCGCGCTTTGCGGACGAGCTCAACCTTGACTGGTTCACACCCGGGGAGATCGGCACCGCACGCCCGGTGATCGCGTCACGCTGCGAGGAGATCGGGCGCAACCCGGCCACGCTGCGGCTGTCGGTCAACATCGGCCGCCCGCAGTCGGAGCCCGAAGGCCGGCCGCGCATCGAGCTGCTGCGCCAGTACGCCGGCGAGGGCGTGGACCGGGTGATGACGATGCTCAGCGCCTCGGCTGCCGACGAGGCCGCCCTGGAGCGGTTCGCGGAGGACTGCGCCGCGGCCGGGGCCGAGCTCGACCCGACCTAGAGAGCGGGTAACCCGACGTCGCGGCGTGCGGCGTGCGCCGGACCGCCGTCCGCCGAACCGCCGTCCGCCGGACCATCATGCGACGAGCCAGCGTGCCCGACCTCAGCCCGACGGCCCGGGGATCGGCGCCCGGGCCTCCAGCCTGATCGCCAGTGGCACGCGCCAGGGCCAGCGGAAGATCGTCGTCCTGGTGGCGGCGAAACCGGCGCCCGCAGCCCCGGTCGCGAGTGGGCCGGCTCCCCGCTCGAGCCGCCCCCACCAGTCGGGGAGGTCGTAGATGATCGCCCATCCGCCGGGGCGCAGCACGCGCCGGATCTCCGCGAACCCGGCCGGCGCGTCGGTCCAGTGGTGAACCGAGAACGTGCTCGTCACCACATCGAACGAGGCATCCGGGAACGGGAGCCCGGCGACATCGCCCGCCTGGAACGAGATCCGGCCGTCGAGCCCGGAGCGTGCGGCCCGGCTCGATGCCCGGGCGACCATGGCCGGGTCGATGTCGACGCCCGTGATGCGAATCGACGGCGCCAGGTGCCCGAGCTCGACCGCGAGGACGCCAGGCCCGGACCCGATGTCGAGCACGTCACCCACGGGCGTGTCCCCGGTCAGGACCAGCAGATCGGCGGCGACGTGCTGCTGGAGGCCGCGGAGCGGGCCGCCGAAGAGGGCGTCGTACCAGGCCGCGCCGGACGCCGGGCAGGGGCGCCAGCGCATCGGGGAGGACGGCGATGGGCGCAGGTTCGATCGGCGACGCAGCGCGACGACGAAGGCCAGGCCGGCGACGGCGAGCACGACCGCGCGAACACGCATCGCCACGAATGATAGGGGGCCCGGCTGGGCGAATCGTCAGGCCGGCGGCACGAGCCGGACGCGACCGGCAACGTCCGGGGCGAGGAAGGCCAGCAGGGCGGTTGCCTCGCGCTCGACGGCCTCGCGTGCGGGTCCCCGCAACCGGACGAGGGGCTCCACCCGGAGCACGGCCGCTCCGGTGCGGTTGGACCGCGTCGGCGTCTGCAGTCGCCAGAACCCCGCCACGAACCCGTCGACCAGGAACACGGGCTGCCCGATCCGGCTGTGGACGACGCTCCGGAACGGCTCGGGGATGATGCGGCTCCGATCACTGTGGCTGAGCAGGACGTTGTCGTAGTCGGGCAGGAACCGGACGGGCGCCGCGACGTCGGCCTCGGCGAGCAGCCAGTCGGGGACGTCGAACAGCTCGCGCCCCCGCTCATCGCGGAACGTCGTCAGCCGCGGTCGGAGTCGCTCGACGGTCTCACGCAGCCCGGCAAGCCGCGACCAGGCCTGCAGATCGGCGACCCCGGCCGGACCGAAGGCCGCCAGGTAGCGAAGGATCGCGGCGTCCGGCGAAGGATCGGTGGCCGGCGTCCTGCCCACCCAGGCCTCGAGCGTCGTGAGCCGGGGCTCACCGCTGGCGCCCCAGAGGCCGCGCGGCGTGACCTGGACGGTCGGCAGCAGGTTGCGCACCGAGTAGGCGAGCGTGGTTGCGTCGAGATCCGGCCAACGGGCGGCCATCGCCTTCCGGATCTCGCGCAGGCTCCGGGGCTCCTCGTCGACCAGCGCACGGCCAAGGTCCAGCACCGGCCCGAGATCCACGCCCTCGAGATGCCGGCTGTACGTGCGGTTCCGGTACAGCTCCCCGTCGAGCACCGGCTGGACGACCGGGCGCAGCGCCAGCGCATCGTCGGTCGAGACGAGGTGGATCGTGCCCCGCATCAGGGCCATCCGGACTGCGTGACGATCGACCAGCAGGCTCGCAAGGCCGGCAGGCTCGAACCCCTCGATCCGCGACCACAGGCCCACGTACGGCGACGCCGGGACCTGTGCCTGCAGCCCCACCAGGTGCTCCACGACCTCGAGCGGGGGCCGCGTGACACGGGTCAGCAGGAGCTGCCGGGCGAGCAGCGTCCGGTTGAGGGCTCGGATCGAGAGGCGTGGAGACGATGCGACGTCGGGCACCTACCACCCCGCGGGCTGTGGCTCGGCAGGACGGACAGTACTCGCCCGGCGGTCGGGCGCGCAGGTCCGACCCG
>CAWJDE010000010.1:0-292948 GCA_963841545.1 uncultured Chloroflexia bacterium
ACTGGACCGCCCGCTTCCGCGGCGGCAGCCTGACCATCGACGGTGCCTACGTCACGCCCAAGTCGGCGCCCAACGTGACCCTCGACGTCGAGATCCCCGAGGGTGCCCAGGCCGGCACGAGCACGATCGACGTCGTCGCGAGCGGCGGCGGGCTGAGCGACACGCTCCCGCTCACGGTCCGCGTCGCCAACGCCGCCGCGGGCGACGTGACCCTGACCTCGGACTTCCCGGAGCTCGAGGGTGCGTCGAGCGCGACGTTCACGTTCAACCTCACGCTCAAGAACCAGACCGCCGCCGAGGCGACGTACACCATCAACTCGACCGGGCCCGACGGCTGGACCGTGGCGGCGAAGCCGTCCGGGCAATCGCAGGCGACCACCATCACGGTCGCGGCCGGCAGCACCGGCACCATCTCGGTCACGGCGACGCCACCGTCGACGGTCGATGCCGGCTCCTACCCGGTCAAGATCACGGTGGCGGGTGGCGGCAAGACCGCGGAGGCGGACCTCTCGGTCAAGGTCACGGGCACGTACACGATGACCGTCTCGACCCCCGACCAGGTGCTGTCGACCACCGCCAACGCGGGCTCGGAGAAGGACTTCCAGGTCACGGTCGACAACACCGGCAGCGCGCCCATCACCGGCGTGGCCCTGTCGGCCAGCGCGCCCACGGGCTGGGACGTCACCTTCGACCCCGCCTCGGTCGATTCGCTCGCCGCGGGCGACACGCAGACGGTGACGGCCAAGATCACGCCCAGCGGGGATGCCCTCGCGGGCGACTACCAGATGACCGTCACGGCCAAGGGCACCGAGGCCAGCGGCAACGTGTCCATCCGGGTCACCGTCGAGACGCCCCAGTTCTGGTGGATCATCGGGGTGGTCCTGATCGTGGCCACGTTCGCCGGCCTGTACTGGGTCTTCCGGACCTACGGCCGGCGGTAGCCCGATGACGGACGAGCGGAACCCCCCGTCCGGCGGACGTCGGGGCATCAGCCGGCGGCGCAACCGCCAGCGTCCCGGCGCCGGGGCGCGTCCGGCGGGGACCCCGCGCCGCCCGAACGACCCGCTGGACACCGGGGCGCCGACGGGATCGGCGGGCGGGACGGCCCGCGTCACGCAGGACGGCGAGGCGTCGGGTGGCCGGCAGGTCCGGCCGTGGGAGGTCGAAGGGCGCAAGCCGGCGGAGACCGGGCGGCCGCGCGAGCGCCGGAAGCGGACCGTCGCCTCCCTGCTCGCCGACGTCCCCGAGGACGCGGTCATCGTGGCCCGGCGGCTGACCAAGCAGTACGGCGAGCTCACGGCCGTGGACTCGCTCGACCTGACCATCCGGGCCGGCGAGGTGTTCGGGCTGCTGGGCCCCAACGGCGCCGGCAAGACCACGACGGTCCTGATGCTGCTCGGGCTGACCGAGCCCACGCGCGGCGTCGTCCGCGTGGTCGGGCTCGACCCGACGCGCGAGCCGCTGGCAGTCAAGCGCAAGGTGGGCTACCTGCCCGACAACGTCGGCTTCTACGGCGGCATGACCGGCCGCGAGAACCTCCGCTACACGGCGCGGCTCAACGGCCTCCCCCGCCGTGACGGCGAGGCGCGGATCGACCAGCTGCTCCACGACGTGCGCCTCGAGGAGGCCGCCGACCGCAACGCCGAGACGTACTCCCGCGGGATGCGGCAGCGGCTGGGCATCGCCGATGCGCTGGTCAAGGATCCGTCGGTGCTGATCCTCGACGAGCCCACGATCGCGATCGATCCGGCGGGCGTGGAGGAGCTGCTGGCGCTGCTGCGGCGGCTGGTCCGCGAGCACAACCTGACGGTCCTGCTGTCGTCGCACATCCTGGGCCAGGTCCAGTCGCTGTGCGACCGGGTCGGCTTCTTCTCCGAAGGGCGGCTGGTCGCCGCCGGGCCGCTCGACGAGCTCGCGAAGGGCACCGGCACGAGCCAGACGGTCGAGCTCGACGTGGGCGTCGAGGGTGATCCCGCGAGGCTCGACGAGATCGCGGCCACCGTCAGCGGCGTGCGGTCCGTCGCGCCGCACGAGCGCGACGAGCACCTGCGGGTGGTGACGGCCTCGCACGACATCGCTGCCCCGCTGGCCGCGGCCCTGGCCGCAGCCGGCGTCCCGCTCGTCCACCTGCGGCGCCGCGGCTCCGACCTGCTGGAGCTGTATCGCCGCTACGTCCCGGAGGGTCTCGATGGCCACATCCGCTGACGCCTCCCGGAGCGGGGGCGCGGCCCGTCCGAGCCGACGCTCCGAGCGCGCCCCGTCCGGTGGCTGGCGCACGATCGCCGCCAAGGAGTTCGCCGATCATGTCGCGAGCCTGCGGTTCATCGTCCTGCTGGTCGTGATCACGGTGGCCGCGGTGATCCCGATGATCCTCGTGTCCAACGAGATCACCAGCTCGGCACCCCAGCTGTCCGGCCAGCCGGCCCTGTTCCTGGCCCTGTTCGTGGTCGGGTCGCAGGACTTCGGCAACATCACCACGGTCGCGTTTGCGGCCCTGCTGGTCCCGCTGGTCGGGATCGCGTTCGGGTTCGACGGGATCAACGGGGAGCGCAGCCAGGGCACCCTGTCGCGACTGCTCTCGCAGCCCATCCATCGCGACGACGTCGTCAACGGCAAGTTCGGGGCGGGGATCGCCGTGATCGGCGTGATGCTCGGCGCCCTGGTGATCCTGGTGTCCGCGCTGGGCATCGTGCGGCTGGGGATCATTCCCACGCCCGAGGAGCTGGCTCGCGTGCTCGCGTGGTGGCTGGCGACCATCCTGTATGCGTCGTTCTGGCTCGCCTTCGCGCTGCTGCTCTCGGTCGTGATCCGGGGTGCCGCGTCGGCGGCCCTGGTCGGGTTCGGCAGCTGGCTTGCGCTGATCCTGTTCGGGCAGTTCCTGCTGCCGCTGCTGGCGGGCGCCCTGTTCCCGATCAGCAGCTCGGGCACGATCAACGACGCCTTCGCGTCATCGTCCGCGCAGCAGCTGTTCCTGCGGATCTCGCCGGCGACGCTGTACCAGGACATCGTCACGGCGCTCATGAACCCGGCGACCAAGAGCGTGCTCGGGGTCGGCAACATCGGGCAGTACGTGAGCGCTCAGCAGCAGCTCCCGTCGCTGCTGAGCCTGGACCAGAGCGTGCTGCTCGTCTGGCCGCAGATCGTCATCCTCACGGCGCTCACGGTGGCCATGTTCGCGCTGGCCTACGTGCTGTTCCTGCGCCAGGAGGTCCGCGCCTAGGGTCCACGGCGGGCCCGTCACCGGGAACGGCCCGTCATCGGGGCGTCACCGTCGCGTGCGAGGCTGGGCGCAATCCGGGATGATCCCCTCGAACAAGCGCGGGAGCCCGACAGCTGCGAGCCGATACGACCCCATGACCACCGCCGACGCCTCCGAACGAAGACCCGCCCAACATCCCGTCAATCCGGCTGCCGACGCCACGAACGCGGCGCGCGGCGCCACCCCGGCGCCGATGGCCGCGCTGGCGGGTGTGGTCGCGGCGCTCGTCGCGCTCGCGACCGGCGAGCTCGTCGCGGGCGTGATCGTCGGAGCCCCCTCCCCGCTGGCCTCCGTGGGCTCGGCGCTGATCGACTTCGCGCCGCCGGGATCCAAGGAGATCGTGGTCGGGTTGTTCGGCACCAACGACAAGCCGGCGCTGGAGATCATGGTCGGCCTGGTCGTGCTCCTTGCCGGTGCCGGGCTGGGCGTTCTCGCCCGGACGCGGTTCGAGGTCGCGGCCGCCGCGGTCGCCGGCATCGTCGGCGTCGGCTTCCTGGCGGCGCTCCGGCTGCCCGAAACGTCGTTCGCCATGGCCGCGCTGTCCGCGGTCCTCCAGATCGGGCTGGCGCTGGCCGCGCTCAACGTCCTGCTCGCCGCCGCCACGGCAGGCTCGAGGGCGGACCAAGCCGCCGGCGCCGATGGCGGCTTTGCCGGGCGACGCGGCTTCCTGCTCCGCGCGGTCGTGCTGGGCGGCCTCGCCGTGATCGGCGGCGGCTTCGGCCGCCGGATGCTCGAGGGGCGCGCCGTCCAGGCCACCAACGCGAACGCCGAGATCCCGCCGGCCGTGGATCCCGCCCCGGCACCCGGTCCCGACGCCACGCTGAACGTGGACGGGCTCGGCCCGGTGGTCACGCCCAACGACACCTTCTACCGGATCGACACCGCGCTCATCACGCCGGCCGTCGACCTCGCGAGCTGGCAGCTCAAGGTCACCGGGATGGTCGATCACGAGCTGACGCTCACCTTCGAGCAGCTGGTCGAGCTCCCGCTGATCGAGCGCTACGTCACCATCGCCTGCGTGAGCAACGAGGTCGGCGGACGCCTGGTGGGCAACGCCAAGTGGACCGGGGTCAGGCTCTCGGACGTGCTCGACATGGCCGGCGTCCAGGCCGGCGCGACGCAGGTCGTCCCGCGCTCGGTCGACGGCTGGACGGCCGGTTTCCCCACCGCCTGGATCACCGATCCGGCGCACCCGCGCGACGCCATGATCGCGGTCAAGATGAACGACGCCCCGCTCCCCGCGCAGCACGGCTTCCCTGCCCGCCTCATCGTCCCGGGCCTGTACGGCTACGTGTCGGCCACCAAGTGGCTGTCCGAGATCCAGCTCACGACCCTCACGGCCGTCGACGCCTACTGGGTGCCGCGCGGCTGGGCCAAGGAGGCGCCGATCCTCACCCAGTCGCGGATCGACGTGCCGCGCTCGGGCGCCAACGTCGACGCCGGTCCCGTCGCCATCGCCGGGGTCGCCTGGGCCCCGGATCGCGGCATCGAGAAGGTGGAGGTCGCCATCGACGGCGGCGACTGGCAGGCCGCGACGCTGGCCACCGAGATCGCCCCGGCGACCTGGGTCCAGTGGAAGTACGCATGGCAGGCGACCTCGGGCAACCACGTGATCGAGGTCCGTGCCACCGACGGCACGGGCGAGGTCCAGACGGCGGACGCGACGCCGCCGCCGCCCGACGGTGCGCGCGGCCACCACACGATCAGCGTCCACGTGGGCTGAGCGATCCTGCCCGGCCCGGGTTCGGCGCGGTCATCGTCGCGGCACTTCCGGTACCCTCTGACCCCCGGCTCGCTGCCGGCGCCAACCCCCGCTGCATGCTGTGTGAATGCCTCGACATCGCTACCTGTTCGACACCCCGGAGCGCTTCGTCGCCGGCACCATCGGTGAGCCCGGCAACCGCACGTTCTTCCTCCAGGCACGCGAGGGCGGCCGCATCGTCTCGGTCGCGCTCGAGAAGGTGCAGGTTGCCGTGCTCGCACAGCGGCTGTCCGAGATGCTCGACGAGCTCGAGCGACGGGGGGTGGAGGGCGCGGACAGCGCCGCCGCGACCGCCACCGATGCCGCACCGCTCGACGAGCCCATCAACGAGGCCTTCCGGGTCGGGTCGCTGACCCTCGGCTGGGACACCCAGGACGACCTCGTGCTGCTCGAGGCGCGGGAGCAGACCGAGAACGACGAGGAGGACGAGGACGACGAGGCCGAGGAAGGGCCCGACATGCTCCGGGTGCGGATCACGGCGACGGCGGCGCGCCGGTTCGTGGCCAGGGCGGCCCGTGTCGTCGCCTCGGGCCGTCCGCCGTGTCCGCTGTGCGGCGAGCCGCTCGACCCGCAGGGCCACCTGTGCCCGCGCCGCAACGGTCACCGGCTGAACTGACCGTGGCCGGCGGGTGATGGACGACCCCGCGGACCGCGCCGACGGCGCGATCGATCCCCTGGTCGGCGACCCGGGCGCCGGCTTCGACGTCCTCGACCCCGACATCGAGGATCCCGACCCCACGGACGGGGACGCGGACGAGGCCGCGGCGACCTCGATCGACGCGCTCGACCTGCCGATGCCCGTGCTGCCGGAGGCCACGGCGCTCGAGGTGCTCGAGCAGGGTGACCTCTCGATCGTCGGCCAGCTCTACGCCTCCTCCAACAACGCGCTGCTGTGCCTCGCGACCCGCTGCCAGCCGGACGGCAGCCCGGACATCGTCGCCACCTGCATCTACAAGCCGGTGATGGGCGAGCGCCCGCTGGCGGACTTCCCGACCGGGACGCTCGCCCGGCGCGAGCTGGCCTCGTTCGTGACCTCGCAGGCGACGGGCTGGGGGATCGTGCCGCCGACGGTCATCCGCGACGGGCCGTTCGGCGAGGGGATGGTCCAGCTGTGGATCCGCGTCGACGCGGCGGCCGACCCGGTGGCCATGGTGGTCGAGGAGGACGAGCGGCTGCGGCGGATCGCGGTGTTCGACGCGGCGGTCAACAACACCGATCGCAAGGCCGGGCATCTGCTCCCCGTGCCCGGCGGCCACGTCTACGGGGTCGACCACGGGGTGACCTTCTCCCCCGTGCCCAAGCTCCGGACCGTGCTGTGGGCATGGCGCGGGCAGCCGTTCAGCCCCGCCGAGACGGCGGTCCTGCGCGACCTGCGGGCGTCGCTCGAAGGCGAGCTCGGGACGCGGCTGCGGACGCTCCTGGCGCCGGTCGAGGTGGCCGCCACGATCCGGCGGATCGACCGGCTGATCGCGTCGGGCGCCTTCCCGCAGCCCGATCCCCGGCGGCCGGCCCTGCCCTGGCCACCCGTGTAGGACGGCCCGCGCTGCCGCGGCCCGCCCTGGCCGCCCTCCGCCGAGCGGCGCGACGGCATCGCACGCCGCCGGGAGCGCGACGGCATCGCACGCCGCCGGGAGCGCGACGGCATCGCGCGCCGCCGGGCGCGGGTCAGGCGTCCGCCAGCTCGTCGGCCGTGGCGGCCTCGATCTCGCGCAGCAGGTCCGACGTCGACACCACCTCGTCGGGGAGGGCAGGCGCAGCCGCCTCCTCGGCCAGGAGCGCGAGCTGGTCGGTGGGCTCCGGCCGCTGGCTGCTGCCGCCGGGTCCTCGCGTCCGGCCGGTCCGCGGGTCCACCGCCGACAGCCGGCGCCTCGTCTCGACCTCGACCCGCGCGCCATCCCCTTCGAGCGCCGGGTGCTCGACCAGGGCGACCACGCGGCTGGCCATGAAGCGCCCCGTCCGGACGGGCGTCCCGCCGCGGGTGATCTCGGTCACCTCGACCACGCCGCGCCCGGTGGTCACCTCGAGACGGCGGCCGGCGCGCGTGGCGCGGATCTCGAACGTCTGCGTGCCGTGACCCGTGTCGACGACCACCTCGACCCGATCGCCCTTCATGTGGGCCACGATACTCCGCCGCGCTCACCCGGCGCTTGCGTGGCAGCACGGCTCACCGTCGTGGCCATGGTCCCGCGCGGGGTGCCGGAATGGCGCACGATGGTGCCGTGCGACGCTGGAACGGCTGGGGGGACGAGGCCGACGACACGCGGCTCGACGTCTCGGGGCGCGCCCTGCTCGAACGAAGGCTCGGGACGGGGACGGCGCCTCGTGACGCAACCCTTGCCGAGGTCGTCGCGGTCGTTGCTCCCCCGCGGCTCGCCGACCATCCGCTGCTCTCGACCGATCCCGAGACCCGCGTGCGCCACGCTCGGGGCCAGTCGTTCCCTGACCTGGTGGCCCTCCGGGCCGGCCGTCTCGACGCCATCCCCGACGCGGTCGGGCAACCGGTCGCCAGCCGGGGTGTCCGTGAGCTGCTCGATCTCGCCCGGTCGTCGGGCGCCCGCCTGATCCCGTACGGCGGGGGCACGAGCGTCGTCGGCGGCGTCTCGACCCGCCCCTCGCCCGACCCCGTCATCACCGTCGACCTCGGGGCGCTGGCCGGGGTGCGGTCGCTGGACGAGCGCAGCGGGCTCGTCACGGTCGGGTCCGGGACCACGGGGCCGGCCCTCGCGGCGGCCCTCGCCCCGCGCGGCCTCACGGTGGGCCACGAGCCGCAGTCATGGGAGCTGGCGACGGTCGGAGGCTGGGTGGCGGCCCGCGGGTCGGGCGTCCGCAGCGCCGGGGTCGGGAGGATCGAGCAGCTGTTCGCAGGCGGCACCCTCGAGGCACCGGCCGGGACGCTGGAGCTGCCGCCCTTCCCCGCGTCGGCCGCCGGTCCCGATCTCCGTCAGCTCGTGCTGGGCTCGGAGGGCCGGCTGGGCTTCCTGACCGAGACCATCCTGCGCACGACGCCGGTCCCCGCGGTCGATCGCCTCGACGCCTGGGCCGTCCCCCGCTGGCCGGAGGCGATCGACGCGGTCCGCGAGCTGACGCAGGCGCGGCTCGGGCTCTCGGTCCTGCGCCTGTCGACGCCCTGGGAGACGCGGACGATGCTCGCGTTCGCCGGCAAGCCCCGCCGGACCGGGCTCGTCGACGCGTACCTGCGGCTGCGGCGGGTGCCACGCGGCTGGTCGCTGGTGCTGGTCGGGACCGCCGGCCGGCCGCGGGCGGCCAGGGCGTCCCGTGCCGAGTCCTCGTCCATCCTCCTCGCCCACGGTGGTGTCCCGGTGCCCGGCGTCGCGCGCGCCTGGTCCGCGACTCGCTTCCGCTCGCCCTACCTGCGCAACGCGCTGTGGGCCGCGGGCTACGGTGCCGACACGCTCGAGACCGCGACCACGTGGGCCGGGGCGCCCACGCTCCTCCCCCGCCTCGAAGCCTCGATCGCGGGCGCCCTGGCTGGCGACGGCGAGCGCGTCCACGTGTTCACCCACCTCTCGCACCTGTACCCGTCCGGCACGAGCCTCTACCTCACCTTCCTGTTTCGCCTGGCGGCGGACCCGGACGAGACGCTCGATCGCTGGCGGACGATCAAGCGCGCGGCCTCCGAGACGATCGTGGCCGAGGGCGCCACGATCTCCCATCACCACGGCGTGGGCGTCGATCACGCGCCGTACCTGGCGGCCGAGAAGGGGCCGCTCGGGATGGCGGCGCTCGACGCGGTCGTGCGCACGTTCGATCCCGAGGGGCTGATGAACCCGGGCGTCCTGCTCTCGGACCGGCACGGCTGATGGGTGCGAGCCCCGGGTCGGCGGACCAGCTGCTCGCGATCGACGTCGGCACCCAGAGCGTGCGGGCGATGGTGTTCGACCCGGCCGGAACCCTCGTCGCGCGCTCGAAGATCCCGATCGAGCCGTGCCTGCCAGGCCCGCCCGGCGTGTGCGAGCAGGACCCGGAGCTCTACTGGCGTTCGATCGGCGAGGCGTGCCGCGGGCTCTGGGCCAGTCCCGGAGTCCGGCGCGACGCCCTGGCCGGCGTCGCGCTCACGACCCAGCGCGCGACGATCGTGGTGACCGATGCGGCCGGCGCTCCGCTGCGCAACGCGATCGTGTGGCTCGATCAGCGCCGCACCGAGGGGCTGCCGCGGATCGGCGGCCGCTGGGGGCTGGCGTTCCGGGCAGCGCGCGTGACCGGGACGGTGGCCACGTTCATGGCCGACGCCGAGGCCAATCTGCTGGCCGAAGCCGAGCCCGATGTGTGGCGCGCCGTCCGTCGCTACCTGCTGCTGTCGGGATTCCTCGTTCACCGGCTGACCGGCCGGTTCGCGGACTCGGTCGGCGCGCAGGTGGGCTACCTCCCGTTCGACTACAAGGCGCTGCGCTGGGCGAAGCCCGGCGACTGGAAATGGCAGGCGGTGCCGATCGATCCGGCCTGGCTGCCCGAGCTCGTGCCGCCGGCCGCCGAGCTGGGCCGGATCACGCCCGCTGCGGCCGGCGCGACCGGGATCCCCGAGGGTCTGCCCGTGATCGCCGCCGCCGGGGACAAGGCGTGCGAGGTGCTGGGGTCGGGCGCGCTGGACCCCGCGATCGGCGCGATCTCGCTGGGCACCACCGCGACCTTCAACACCACGCACCGGCGGTACGTCGAGGTCATCCCGGCCGTGCCGCCCTACCCGGCCGCGATCCCGGATGCCTGGAGCGTCGAGATCCAGGTCCAGCGCGGCTACTGGATGATCGAGTGGTTCAAGCGCGAGTTCGGGGCGGCCGAGGTCGCGCGCGCCGCCGCGGCGGGCGTCGAGCCCGAGATCCTGTTCGACGACCTGCTGGCCGCGACGCCACCGGGTGCGATGGGCCTCATCCTCCAGCCGTACTGGTCGCCCGGGATCCGCATCCCCGGTCCCGAGGCCAAGGGCGCGGTCATCGGGTGGGGCGACGTCCATACCCGGGCCCACCTGTACCGGGCCATCCTCGAGGGCCTCGCGTTCGCGCTGCGCGAGGGCGCCGAGCGGACGGTCCGCCGGACGGGCACGCCCATCCGCGAGCTGCGCGTCTCGGGCGGCGGCAGCCAGAGCGCGGCGGCGGTCCAGCTCACCGCCGACGTGTTCGGCCTCCCTGTCGGCCGCCCCCATACGCACGAGACGTCCGGGCTCGGCGCGGCGATCGATGCCGCCGTGGGGCTGGGCCTCCATCCATCGTTCGACGCCGCGGTGGAGGAGATGACGCGCGTGGCCGAGACCCGCGACCCGGATCCCGTCACCCGCACGACCTACGAGCAGCTGTACCGACGGGTGTACCTGCGGATGTACGAGCGGCTCTGGCCGCTGTACGCCGAGATCCGGCGCATCACGGGGTACCCGCCCCAGGCGTGAGGGCGACGATTGTGCCGGCCCAGCGGCTCGCTGCTCCGCTGCTGCCTGCCGGACCATCAGGCTCAACGGCACACATGGGTCGAGGGTGACAACGCCGCTGTCGCCGTAGCTCGGACAGAATTGTCGTCCTCCGTCACTCCCCCGATCGGGCCAGTTGACAGAACGGTTGTTCGGCCCGATGATCCTTGGGTATCGCCCGATTGATCGCGGCCAGCAGGTCGACGCCCAACACGCGTATCCGCCGCCGCGCCGGGCCCAAACGAACGCCGCCCCGGCCCGAGAATGTCCGGCCGATGGTGCGGCGGGGCACCCGTCTCGATACGACGGCTGTCCAGGAAGGAACCAGCACACCACATGCTCTCCCGCGCCACATCCAATGCCGTGGCGACCCGTGCCAGCTCGATGCGCCGCATGCGCCGCCGGGTTGTCAACTCGAACCGGCTCTACTGCAACACCAACGGCTGCACCAGCTACCTCGTCGTCGACGAGGCCCGCGGCGTCGCCCACTGCGAGATCTGCGGCTATACCCGCAGGCTCAAGGCAAACTGACCGCGGCGCCGGCGCGTTGACCGAGCCCGCGGTCCACGCCGAGCTGCTCCGGCTCGAGACCGCCCTCGCGTCCCGTGATGCGCACGCCCTCGACGAAGGCCTGGCGAGCCTGATCGCCGACGACTTCCTCGAGCTCGGTGCCAGCGGTGCCGTCTGGGACGCCCGGGCGACCCGGCGCCTGGTCACGTCGGAACCGCCGGCCGAGGTTGTCATCGACGACTTCGTCGCTGCCGAGCTCGCACCCGGGCTCGTCCTGGTGACCTATCGCGTCGTGGCCCCGCGGCCGTCCAATCGCTCCTCGATCTGGCAGCGGCGCGACGGACGCTGGGTCGTCCGCTTCCACCAGGGGACGCCGCGGCCCGGCTGACCAAGGGTCCGGCTAGCCGCACCAACCCATCCTGCGCGACCCGGCGACGCACGCGCGCGCAAGCGGCCATGATCGATGCTCGACACGGCCGGCCCGCGGGCCGGCGCAAGCGGGAGCACCGATGACCGATCGCAGGACCCTCGACCGCGCCCGCATGGACCGGCTGATGGCCGCCGAGACGGCAGCCTTCGAGCGCGCCAACCCGCGCTCCCGAGCGCTGTTCGAACGCGCCCAGGGGTCGCTCCTCGACGGCGTGCCGATGAACTGGATGGTCAAGTGGGCCGGTCCGTTCCCGCTGTTCGTCGACGAGGCCGGCGGAGCGAGATTCAGCGACGTCGACGGCCACGAGTACGTCGACTTCTGCCTCGGTGACACGGGCGCCATGGCCGGGCACGGGCCGTCGCCCACGGTCGACGCCGTCACGCGCCAGCTCCGCCGCGGCATCACCCACATGCTGCCCACCGAGGACGCGATCGTCGCGGGCGATGAGCTGCGCCGGCGGTTCGGCCTTCGCTGGTGGCAGTTCACCCTCACGGCAACCGACGCCAACCGGTTCGCGATCCGGCTCGCGCGCGAGATCACGGGCCGGCCGAAGATCCTCGTCCACAACCACAACTACCACGGCTCGGTCGACGAGACGTTCGCCTGGCTCGACGAGCACGGCGCGGTCGTCGCCCGCCGCGGCAACCTCGGGCCGCCCGTTCCGCCGGCGGAGACCACCCGGGTCGTCGAGATCAACGACCTCGAGGGGCTCGAGCGCGAGCTCGCCCACGGCGACGTCGCGGCCGCGCTCATGGAGCCAGCCCTCACCAACGTCGGCATCGTGCTGCCCGATCCCGGCTACCACGAGGCGGTGCGCGAGATCACGCGCCGCCACGGGACGCTGCTGATCAACGACGAGACGCACACGATCTGCGCGGGGCCAGGCGGGTACACGGGCGCCCACGGCCTCGAGCCCGACATGCTCACCATCGGCAAGACGATCGGTGGCGGGATCCCCGCGGGCGCCTACGGCTTCACCGAGGAGACCGGCGAGCGGATCCGGTCGTCGATCGCGTGGGAGGACTCGGACGTGGGTGGGATCGGGGGCACGCTCGCGGGGAACGCGCTGTCGATGGCGGCAATCCGGGCGACCCTTACCGAGGTGCTCACCGACGAGGCCTTCGGTCGGATGCTGCCGCTGGGCGAGCGATGGGCGGCCGGGGTCGACGGCGTGATCCGGTCCAACGCCGTTCCGTGGCACGTGACGAGGTTGGGGGCGCGGGCCGAGTACCACTTCATGCCCGATCTTCCGCGCAACGGGTCCGAGCAATGGGCGAACGGGGACACGGAGCTCGAGCGGTTCCTCCACCTGTGGGCAATGAACCGGGGCGTGCTGATGACGCCGTTCCACAACATGGCCCTGATGTCGCCCGCCACCACCGCCGCGGACGTCGACCGCCACAGCGCGGTCTTCGGCGAAGCGGTCCAGGCGCTGTTCGGCTGACCGGCGCAGGGTCCGCCGGCGGACACGGACCGCGACCGCCGGGAACCACCGCGTCGGCGGGCGCCGCGTCGGCGGGCGCCGGGTCTGCGGGCGCTGGGTCTGCGGGCGCCGCTTCGGCGGGCGCCGCTTCGGCAGTCGGCGCGTCGGCAGTCATGCCTGATGCGGAGCGTTGTCTCGCCGGGTCGCCGGTCTACCTGACGCGGAGCGTCGCGCGCCGGGTCGCCGGTCCTGCCTGACGCGGAGCGTCGTCTCGCCGGGTCGCCGGTCTACCTGACGCGGAGCGTCTGCTCGACCGACGCGGGCCAGTGATCCGCGTCGCCCGCATCCTCGATCCGGAGCCGGTAGCGACCTGGGTCGAGTCGCAGCCCGCGGAACGTGAACCGGCCGGCCGGCGTGGCATGGACGGTGCCCAGCGCGATCGGCGCTGGCGCCAGCTCGAGGCGATGTCGGGCGACCTCGGTGCCGTGCAGGAAGACCACGGCAAGGTATGCGTTGCCGGTCGCGCTCGCCGGCACCCGGAGCGCGGCGGTGAACCGGTACCGGGCACCCGCGGTCACCGGGAACGCGCTCGAATCCACCAGCAGCTCCTGGGACGGCGTTGCATCGACCCGCAGCATCCGGCCGCCGCCCCGGTCGCTGGCCACGAACCGTGCCTGCCCGGCTCCGCTCACGCCCCAGCCGTCCGGGGCCGCCGCGAACCCCGGATCCGGCACCCGGTTCCGGCTGCCGCTGCCCTGCGTGTAGCCGAGCCGGTAGATGCGCAGGTGGACGGGGCCCGGACCCGCGTCCTCCGTGTTGACGCGGAGCACGACGACGGCCGTGGTCGCGCTCGCGGGTACGCGGCCCTCGAGCTGTGACACCTGGTAGGCGCCGTCGATCGGGATCGCGGTGAGGCGGACCGCCGCACCGGCCACGGTGCCACCCGGCCCCTTCGGGACGATGCTCCCGGAGACCGCGAGGCGTCCGTTCCCGGTGGCCTTCGCCTTGACCGCGATGCTGGACCGTCCACCGGCGTATTGGCGGATCAGGCCGGTGAAGGTCGCGGGGTCGGAGTCCGGCAGCACGTGGTCGGGATGATCCATCCAGGACTGGAACACGACCTGGTCCGGCGGCCCGCCGAGGGCAGCCTCGAACGCGTCGGCGTGCTCGCGCGCTGCCCGGATCCAGGCGACGTCCGTTCCGGCGTCGCCGCCGTCGTAGATCATGCCGGCCGGGATCCCGCGCGACCGTGCCCCACGGGCCGCGGCGGCCGCCCGCGCGGCCCAGCCGGGAAGGTTCCAATCGGCGTCGAGGTGGAGGAAGTCCAGCGGCGCCCCGGCCGCGGCCTCGAAGGCATCCATCCAGTCGCCGAGCTGGCCCGGGGTGATCTCGGACCACAGCGGCTCGATGTCGCCGACCCGGATGCCAGGCCAGGCCGCCCGCAGCTGACGGGTGTAGGTCGCCGCCTCGGCCGCCACCCGCTCCACCGACCAGCGGCAGGCGTTCGGTCCCGAATAGGCGTGGCCGAAGGCATAGGCCTCGTCGAACGCCACCAGCGACACCGTCCCCCCGGCGGCCCGGATGCGATCGAGCGTCTGGAGCGATGCGTCGAACCCCTCCACGCCCGAGCCGCATCCGCTCGAGGTCGTGAGCCCGCCGATCTCGAGTGCGAGCGCCTGCCTGCGGCGCTGGGTGCCCTCGACCAGGTTGCGCAGCTGCTCGTCGGTCGCGTAGTTGTCGACCCAGCTGGAGTAGATCTTGAACACACCCACCGATGACGCGGCCTTGTCCCACGAGGCGCCGGGCGCGAACAGGTCGAAGTAGTCGAGCGACCCGTCGGCGAACGGCAGGTCGGTGCGATCGCCCAGCGGTGGCAGCGGCGCGAACCAGACGAGCGGCGTGCCGCTGAGGTCCGGGCCCTGGCCGCTGGCCGGTGACGGGGTCGGCACCGGCGTAGTCGCGGACGGCGCAGGGGTCGTGCCGGCGGTCGCGGGGGCGGGGGTCGTGCCGGCGGCCGAAGGCGTCGTGGTCGTGCCGGCGGCCGAAGGGGTCGTGGTCGTGCCGGCGGCCGAAGCCGCTGGTGACCCGGGCACGTTCGTCGGCGACGGCGAACTGTCGCAGGCGGCAACGATCAGCAGGGCAAGGAGCAGCACGCTGGAACACCTTGCCGTCACCCCGATCAACCCAGCGCCCCTCTCTTGCCGGCCCCCGTCGCCGCTTGCCGGGGTTGATTCTGCCCGTCCGTCAATCCCGGCAGGAGCACGATCCGCTGCCGGGCATCCCTTGCCTCACAGGCAGGCGAGAGCGACCCGAGATGGCATCCGGGGCCAGGGAGGGGGTGTTCGCGTTGCCTTCGTGCCTCAGGGACCGGCAACTGGCGCGTATCGGTCGTGGCATGCGCGTTCAGGCCCGATCACCTGCCCTGGAGGCAAGCGGACTGGCCGGCGAAGCGCCGGCGGGCGGGCCCCGGCGAGACGGCGGCGTTTGGGACGCCCGGCGAGACGGCGACGTTCGGGCGGGCCCCGGCGAGGCGGCGACGGCCTGGCGGATCTCCGACGGCCTGGCGGATCTCCGGTGGCCCGGCGGATCTCCGCTGCCCGGGGTCAGCCGGTCGCGACGGCCGGGCGCCACCAGCGGCGCTCGGCGACCAGCTCGTCGCCCAGCTGCTCGTCGACCGCCTCGCGTGGCGCGAACCCGCGGGCCTCGTAGAACCCCTCCCCCTTGCGGTTGCCCGCCAGCACGTCGGCAACGATCGGCAGGTCCGGATGCGCGTCCACGATCGCGTTCAGCAGCGCCGACCCGAGGCCCACGCCGCGCACCGCCGGATCCGCGTAGATCGCGACCAGCGTCACCCGGTCCGCCTCGATGGCGGTCTCGGCGAACGCGGCGACCACCCCGTCGCGCTCCGCCACCCACGTCTCGTGCCGCTCGACCCGCAGCGCCACCCGTTCCTCGGAGTAGGCACGCTCGAGAAACCATTCGATCGTGTCCGGCCGAAGCAGCCCGGCGTACGTGTCGCGCCAGCCGTCGTGGGCGATGGCGCGGATCGCGGGGGCGTGCGACGCCGTCGCCCGGCGGACCCGGATCGAGCGACCATCGTCGCCCCGAGGCGTGCTCATCGCGTGTCGCGTGACCCGGTTGCCGGGTCCAGCTGCGCCGGCTCGTCGGCGAGCGACTCCGGCCGGCGGGTCTGACGGTCGGTGGGCGTCGCGGCGCTGCGTCGGGCGATGGGCCGGCGCGGGGTGCCTGGCGGGTGCCTTGGCATGCTCACGCGCGCAACGATACGGGACGAGATCGCGGTGCGCCGTGCTCAGGGAACCGCCCGCTGGGACCCTCGGCCGGTGCCGCCGGTACCAACTGGCCGCTCGCAGGGGTCGCCTGTTTCGCGATCCCGCGCTACCGTCGAGACGGCGCGCCGATCCGGCGCGAGCCGGCGGGGCGGGCACCCTGCAGGGAGGCAACCACTTGGGGCTCACGCTCAGGGTCGTCGGCCAGGCGTCGCGGCGTGGCCTGATCCCGCGGCTGCCGCCGCCCGATCGGCTGCTGGCAGATGCGGCGTCGTGGCTCGAGACGGAGTATCACGGGACCGTCCGCTCGTCATCGATCGAGGGGTCGGCGAGCGCGGCCGAGCTCGTGCTCGACCTGCACCCTGCGGCGGAACCGGTGTCGATCACGGCGAACGCCGAGGGCCGGGTGGTCGCCGCGGCGGACACCTCGTCGGTGGGACCCGGGTACCACACGTTCGTCGCCCGGCTGCTCGAACGGCTCGAGGAGGAGCTCGAGATCGTCTGGGCGCGCGACGCCACGCCGCGGCCAGTCGGGGCACCCGCCGCGTGGGTCGGGGCGCGCACGCCGCTCGCCGAGCGCGCCAGCGTGGAGCGCGTCCATCTCACGCTCTTGGCCCGGACCGTGGCCCGGGCGCTCGAGCTGCGGCGTCGCGGCTCCGGCGGCTTCGGGGTGGGCACCCGCCCGGGCACCCAGTTCTCGTTCGAGGGCGCCATCGCGACACCCCTCGGGCCGCGCGACGACGCGTGGCTCGAGCAGGCGGTCGCCGATCCGCGCGTCGCCATCGACATCCGCCCATGGTGGGCCGACGCGACCGATCCCCGATACCAGCTCAACCGGGCGCTGGTGCTGCTGTGGGCCGAGGTTCGATGGCGGCCACCGGCCAGCGACGCCGAGCGGGCGACGGTCGACGAGGCGCTGGGGCTGCTGCGGCGTGCCCTCCCGGCCGATCCAACGCTCCCCTACCCGTGGCGCGAGTGGCTGGAGCTGATCGAGCTGCGTGGGATCGAGGATCCGATCAGCGAGCGCGTGGCGACCCGTGCCCGGCAGGTCGATGCAGACCGGCCGCTGGTCGGGTACCGCCGGCGACCGGTCTCGATCGTCCACGAGGGGTGGCTCCTGCAGGTCCCGGGCTCGTTCGACGAGCGGCGCACGGCCGAGGAATGGTCCGGCGGCGATCGCGGGCGCCGCGTCACCCTGGCCGCGGTCTCGACCGCGACGACCAACGGGCTCCCGATGTCGGCCGACTGGTTCCTGGCCCGGGTCGCGGGCGACCTCGGGAGCGAGGTCCTCCACCACCAGGACGGCGAGCTGGCGGGCAAGGCGCGGATCACCACCGACCAGGAATCGGGCGTCGAGGTCGCGGTCCTCGAGGGGTTCTCCGCGGTCACCGGCCGCGGCGCGGCGATCCGGATCGAGTTCCAGGGCCCGTCCGACTGGCGCTGGGCCGTGGACCTCTGGCGCTCGTTGCGCCCCGCCTGAGGACGGGGTCAGGCACAAGGCCGGGCCACGGGTTGCTGCGACAGGCAAGCTGTCGCGCCGATCCGTACAGTGGGTGCCAGTGCAGCTCCACGAAGACGGAACTCTGGTCGTGTCGGCGACCGACCTCGTCGGCTTCCTCGAGTGCGACCACCTGGTCACGCTCGAGGAGCTGCGCGCCCGGGGCGAGCTCGAGCGACCGTACCGCGACGACCCGGAGCTCGATCTCGTCCGCCGACGGGGCTACGACCACGAGCGCCGGTACATCGAGCAGCTGACCGCGCAGGGACGGAGCGTGGTGGAGATGCAGCTGCGCGATCCCCGGACCCCCGGTGAGCTGCACGCGGCCGAGGCAGAAACCCTGGCCGCGATGCGGGCCGGCGCGGACGTCATCTTCCAGGCCACCCTGTTCGACGGGCGATGGCGGGGCCACCCGGACTTCCTCCTCCGGCGCGATGATCGACCCTCGGATCTCGGCAGCTGGAGCTACGACGTCGCGGACACCAAGCTCGCGAAGCGCGTCAAAGCGGCGGCGATCCTCCAGATGTGCGTCTACGCGGACCTGCTCGCGCGCCTCCAGGGTCGCCCGCCCGAGACGATCTCGGTGGTCACCGGGGACCGGGCGTCCCACGAGCATCGGCTCGAGGACTACGCGGCCTACTACCGGTCCGCGAAGGCGCGCTTCGAGACGCGGGCATTCGGTGACGCGGCGGCACCCCGGACCTACCCGGAGCCCGTGGACCACTGCCGCGTCTGCTCGTGGTGGTCGGTCTGCATGGACCGCCGCCGGGCCGACGACCACCTCTCGATCGTCGCCGGTGCGGCCCGCACCCAGCGGCGCAGGCTCGAGGACGCCGGGGTCACCACGCTGGCGGCCCTGGCCACGCTGCCCGAGGATCGCGGGATCCGCCGGCTCCAGCCGCGCATCCTCGAGCGGCTCCGGCGCCAGGCGGCGCTCCAGCTGGTGAGGCGCGAGACGGGCGAGGACCGCTACGAGCTGATCCCGCCCAGCCCCGACGACCCCGGCAAGGGACTGGCCGCGCTGCCCGAGCCGTCGGCGCTCGACGTGTTCTTCGACATCGAGGCCGATCCGTGGGCGCTCGACGACGGGCTCGAGTACCTGTTCGGCTGGGCCGAGCGCGCCGGTGGCGCGCCCGACGGCGAGCCTGTGTTCCACGCGCTGTGGGCCCATGACCGGGAGCAGGAGAAGGCGATGCTCGAGGCGTTCGTCGACCTCGTGCTCGAGCGGCGGGGCCGCGACCCGGGCATGCACGTGTACCACTACGGCGGGTACGAGTCGGGCGCGCTCAAGCGGCTGATGCAGCGTCACGCGACGCGCGAGGACGAGATCGACGTCCTGCTCCGCGGCCACGTGCTGGTCAACCTCTACGACCACGTCGTGCGGCAGGGCATCCGGGCCAGCGTCGAGAGCTACTCGATCAAGGAGCTCGAGACCTTCTACATGCCCCACCGCGAGGGCGGCATCACCCGGGCCGGGTTCTCGGTGGTCGAGTACGAGCGCTGGATGGAGCAGCAGGACCCGGCCATCCTCGATGCCATCGCCGCCTACAACCGCGACGACTGCATCTCGAACCTGCTGCTCCGGGACTGGCTCGAGGCGCGCCGCGTCGAGGCGCTGGCCGGCCATCCCGAGTGGTACCCGGACGGCGAGATCCCGCGCCCCGCCCCGGAGGACGGCGAACCGCCCGACGAGCTCGCCCGGCAGCAGGCGGAGACCCGCGCCCGCGAGGATGCGCTGCGCGTCGGGGTGGCGGTGGATCGGACCGCTCGGACCCCGGAGCAGCAGGGCCGATGGCTGCTCGCGGCCCTGCTCGACTGGCACCGCCGCGAGGCGAAGCCGCAGTGGTGGGACCACTTCCGGCTGATGGAAGCCTCGGCGGAGGAGCTGGTCGCCGACGGATCCGCGCTCGGCGAGCTGGCGTTCGACGCCGACCTTGGCACCACCGCCCGCTCGGTGCTGCGCCGCTACCGGTTCGATCCGGCCCAGGAGACGAAGATCGCGGAGGGCAAGGGTGCGATCGACCCGCGCACCGGCGGGAGCGTCACCGTCGTCGCGCTGGACCCGCTCGCGGGCACGATCGAGCTCAAGCAGAACCCCGCGGCGCCGCATTCGACCGCGCTCATCCCGGGCAAGCCGATCCGCACCGACGCGATGCACGGTGCGCTCGCCCGGCTCGCCGACCACGTGATCGAGCACGGGATCGAGGGTCCGGGCCGGTTCCGCGCGGCGCGCGACCTGATCCTGCGGGTGCCGCCCCAGCTCGCGGGAGTCGAGCCGGGCGCCGCCCTGGCCGCCGAAGGCGAACCCGGCACCGCCGCCGGGCGACGGCTGGTCCTCGCCCTCGAGCAGGGCGTGCTGGCCATCCAGGGCCCGCCCGGGACGGGCAAGACCTACACCGCCGCCCGGATGATCCTCGACCTCGTCGTGGCCGGCCGACGGGTCGGCGTGACCGCCCAGTCGCACCGCGTGATCGCCAATCTGCTCGAAGCCGTCACGGCGGCCAACGTCGCCGAGGGCGGCGCCATCGTCCGGGTCGCCCAGAAATGCGACGAGGACGACGGCGGCGCGAATGACGAGCGCATCGAGCGCATCACCGACAACGCGGCGGTGCTGCGAGGCCTGCGCAACGGCGACTGGGACGTCGTCGGTGGCACCGCGTGGCTCTGGGCACGCGCGGAGATGGAGGGCGCGGTCGACGTGCTGTTCGTCGACGAGGCCGGCCAGTTCTCGCTCGCCACCGCCTGCTCGGTCGCCGGGGCGGGGACCTCCCTGGTCCTGCTCGGGGACCCCAACCAGCTCCCCCAGGTGTCGGCGGGCACCCACCCGGAGGGCGCGGCCGCATCCGCGCTCGAGCACCTGGTCGGCGAGGCACGCACGATCGCGCCGGAGCGCGGCCTGCTCCTCGGGACCACCTACCGGCTCCACCCCGACGTCAACGCCTTCGTCTCCGATGCGTTCTACGAGGGCCGGCTGACGACCGACCCGCCCAACGCGCGCCAGCACGTGGCGGACGGGGAGCCGGTGGGCGGGACGGGGATCCGGTACGTGGCGATCGAGCACGAGGGCGACGGCAACCGGTCCCGTGAGGAGGCCGGCTGGATCGCCGGGGCGATCGCGTCGCTGGTGGGCCGAACCTGGCGCGACCGGGATGGCGCCGAGCGCCGCCTCGAGGTGGACGACATCCTGGTCGTGGCCCCCTACAACGCACAGGTGGCCGAGATCGCGCGCGTCGCGGAGGCGCGCCTCGGGACGCGGCCCGACGTCGGCACGGTCGACAGGTTCCAGGGTCGCGAGGCCCCGGTAGCCCTCTACTCGCTGACCACGTCGAGCCCCGACGACGCGCCGCGCAACCTCGAGTTCCTGTACTCGGGCAACCGGCTCAACGTCGCCGTGTCCCGGGCCCGCGGGCTGGCGGTCGTCGTGGCCAGCCCCGCGCTGCTCCGCGTCGCGTGCCGGACCCCCGAGCAGATGCGGCTGGTCAACGCGCTGTGCCGCCTGGTCGAGATCGCCGCGGAGCAGACCGCGCAGCCGGGCGGCAGGCGGCCGGATGGCGGTCCCTCCGTGGGTCCGAGCTCGGCGCCCGGGCCGTCAGAGGGTCCGCTCGCGGCGTCCGGGCCGTCCGCGGCGTCCGGGCCGTCAGAGGCGTCCGGGCCGTCAGAGGGACCGCTCGCGGCGTCCGGGCCGCCAGGGGGTCCGTCCGCGCCGTCCGGGCCGCCAGGCCCGCCGGCGCCGACCACGGACGCGATCCCCGCGGCGCCCGGAGCCCGATCGCCGTCGCCCGAAGCCGCTGCGCTGGTCCTGTTCCCGGACCTCGCGCCGCCGGACCGCCGGTCAGGAACCTCCTGAGGCGCCGCCACGTAGCCGGCACCAGACCCGCTCACCGTCCTCGATCGCGTCCGTCGCCCCGAGCCCGATGCTCGCGGCCACGCCGGCCGATGCCGCGTGGTCGGGATGCACGTGGGCCGTGAGACGCTCCACCCCGGACGCGTCGAGCCAGGCCGCGAGCCCCCTCGCCGCCTCGGTCGCGTACCCGCGACCCTGCCATGGGACGCCGATGACCCACGCGATGTCCGCCGCGCGGCCGTGGTCGGTGATCGTTGCCTGCACGTAGCCGATCGCCTCGGGCGGCACGCGCGTTCGGACCACCCAGCTGTGCCAGGTCGCCCCGGTCCCGGGCGGCGCGCCCGCCAGCTGCCGCGCGTAGCGCTGGCGCAGCTCGGCCGCCGTCGGCGGTGCGCCCCCGATGAACCGGTACAGCCCGGAGTCCGCGAGCACGATCGCCATGACCCCGGCATCGGTCACGCGGAGCGGATCGAGCGTCAGCCGCTCGGTCGCCAGCGCCGGGGTCGGATGCGTCACGCGCCCGGCCCGAGCTCCCGCTCGATCCAGGTCGCGAGCACCGCCGTGCACGCCTCCACCTGGGCCAGCGGCACCCGCTCGTCGGCGGCGTGCGCCAACCGGACGTCGCCGGGCCCGAAGATCACGCACGGCGTCGCGCCGGCGGTGATGAACAGCCGCATGTCGGCGCCGTACGGGACGCCGCGCAGGCTCGGCGTCCGGCCGGTCACGGACGCGATCACCTCGGCGAGCCCCACGGGCAGCGGGTGGTCCGCGGGCACCCGTGCGGACGCGAACCGGGCACCCGTGATCTCGACCGTGGCCGGGTGGTCGCGCAGGAAGCTGTCGGCCTCGCACGCCGCGGCGACGCACGCACGCAGCTCCGCCTCGGCGTCGGCGGGCGTCTGGCCGAGGCGCACGCCGTACCGACCTTCGGCGACGACCCGGTCCATGACCGTCGAGGCCCACTGGCCGCCGGCCACCGTGCCGACGATCGTTGGATACGGGAGCCCGAGCTCGGTCATCAGGGGGTCGGTCTCGTCGCCGTTGCGGCGGGCCTCGTCGGCCTCGAGGGCCTGGACGAGCGTGTGCAGGCCCTCGAGCGCGGACACCCCCTCGCGGCGGCGGCTGGCGTGGGCCGCGCGACCCGGCACGGTGAGGCGGAACGTGATCGCACCGGCATGCGCGATGACCACGTCGAGCTCGGACGGCTCGGGGATGATCGCCAGGTCGCCGGTGGCGCCGGCCCGGATCGCCGCCAGCGTCCCCTGGCCGCCGTCCTCCTCGGACGGCACGAGCGCCACCAGCAGCTCGCCCGCGAGCGAGGCGAGCATGCCGGCGTCACGGAGCGTCCGCACGGCACCCAGGATCGCGGCCACGCCGCCCTTCATGTCGCACGCCCCGCGCCCGTACAGGCTGCCGTCGCGCACCTCGGCCCCCCACGGGTCGACCGTCCACGTCCCCGGGTCGCCCGGCGGGACGACGTCGACGTGCCCCGAGAGCACCACCCGGCGCCCGCCCGGCCGGCCCGCCCGCCCCAGGACCACGGGCAGGGTGCGCCGGGACACCTCCTGGCCCGGCCAGTCCGGATCCTCGCGGATCGCCGCCGGGTCCGGGTGGAACACCTCGACGGCCATGCCCAGGGCCTCGAGCCGGTCGGCCAGGATCGCGGCGATCCGGTCCTCGTCACCGGTCACGCTCGGCACCCGCACGAGCGCCTCGAGATCGTCCCGCAGCGCGGCCGCGTCGACGGCTGCCGCCGTCATCCGCGCAGGATCGGCCGGGTCAGGCAGGTCAGCCCGCCCGAGCCGTTCTGCCCGACCTCGCCCAGCGGGATCGCATGAACCTCGCAGCCGGCCGCCTCGAGGCCCCGACGCGTGGCCGGGTTGCCGTCGGCCACCACGACGACGCCCGGACGGACCGCGAGCACGTTGCACCCGAGCGACGGGTACTCCGCCTCGGGCACCTCGACCAGCCTGACACCGAGGTCACGAAGGAGCGCATAGAGCCCCACCGGGAGCAGCGGCAGGAACACCACGGCGACGTCGTCGGCGACGGGCGAGAGCACCGAGAGCAGGTGGACGAGCTCGGCCGGTCCTCGCCAGCAGGGCACGTCGAACACCCGCACGTCGCCACCGACCAGCGCCGCGAGCTGCCGGGCGCCGTCGTCGTTGGTGCGGAAGGATCGACCGATGCACAGCAGGTCGGGGCGGAGCCAGCACGTGTCGCCGCCCTCGACCGTCCCCGGCGCCTCGATGCGTCCGAGCGTCGGGATCCCGCGCGCCGAGCTCCAGGCCTCGAGCACCGCCGGCTCGCCGGCGCGGTTCGCCTTGCCCGGGCGGAGCGGGATCACGCCGCCGTTCGCGACCAGCAGCGGATCGAACACGTAGACAAGATCCGGGTCGTCGGTCTCGGTCCCGAGGTGGTGCACGCGCACCCCGAGTCCCTCGAGCGCCGCGACCAGGCCGCCGTGCTCGCGCCGCGCCCGGTCGAGGTCGACCGGGCGCAGGAACCCGACCGCCGGGTCCTCGAACGCCCGTCCGAACGCGGGCCCCGGTGCCTTGACCAGCACCTCGCGCAGCGGGGCGACCATGCTCTGCGCGCCCCAGGCGCGACCGGCCGCAACCGGACCGTCGGGCGGCGTCATCGGATCCGCGCGGAGAGCGCCATTCGGGGAGCATAGCGGGGCAGGGTCGACAGCCGGGGCAAGTCCGGGCAGGATTCGACCCTCGGCCAGGCTTTCGGGCCGGAATGCCGCTCCACGTCCAGCCACCCGCTCGCAGGTGCCACCATGACCTCGCCGACCCACGCCGGACCCTCCCGCACGCCCGCCGGCCGCCGCGCGGCGCTCCTCGGCGGCGTGCTCGCTGCGGCCGTGCTCCTGGTCGCCCTGCCCGACGCCGTGCTGGCGGTCCCGACCGCGGGGCCCGACGCCGCGCCGGTGTCCACGCTGGCGGTCTCGGCCGCGTCGATCCAGCTGACCAAGGTCGCGGGGTCGCTGTCGCAGCCGGTGTTCGTCACGAGCGCCAACGACGGCTCCGGGCGGCTGTTCATCGTGGAGAAGACCGGGGCCATCCGGATCCTCCAGGGCGGCTCGGTCCTGGCGACCCCGCTGATCAACCTGAGCTCGAAGGTGTCCCGCGGCGACGAGCAGGGCCTGCTGGGGCTCGCCTTCCATCCGAGGTTCACGTCCAACCGGAAGTTCTACGTCGACTTCACCGACGTCCACGGCAACACGGTCATCCGCGAGTACAAGGTCTCGCCCACCAACCCGAACCGGGTGCAGGCGGGGTCCGGGCGGCGGATCCTGCGGATCGACCAGCCGTACGCCAACCACAACGGCGGGATGATCGCGTTCGGGCCCGACGGCTACCTGTACATCGGGATGGGCGACGGCGGCTCGGGCGGCGACCCCGGCAATCGCGCCCAGCGGACGAACACGCTGCTCGGCAAGCTGCTCCGGATCAACGTCAACGGGACCACGGCGACGCACAGCTACAAGGTGCCGGGGTCGAACCCGTACGTGGGTCGCCCGGGGCGCAACGAGATCTGGCAGCGGGGCCTGCGCAACCCGTGGCGCTTCTCGTTCGACCGGGCCACCGGCAACCTGTGGATCGGCGACGTCGGCCAGGCCCGGTACGAGGAGGTCGACCGGGCGAAGAAGACGAGCACGGGCGCGGGTCGCGGCGTCAACTGGGGCTGGCACGTGATGGAGGGGTTCCACTGCTACCAGCCCGCGACCGGCTGCAACAAGACGGGCAAGCGGCGACCGCTGCTCAACTACAGCCACGCCTCGAACGGAAGATGCGCGATCACCGGCGGGTACGTGTATCGCGGGTCCGCGATCCCGGCCCTGCGCGGCTGGTACGTCTTTGGCGACTACTGCAGCGGCGAGATCTTCGCGGTGCCCTCGACGGCATCCTCGGCGCCCGGCAAGGTGGTGCTCCATGGCCCGGGCGGTGGCCAGATCAGCTCGTTCGGTGAGAGCCAGAGCGGCGAGCTGTACGTGGTCTACCTGGGCGGGTCGGTCTACCGGATCGACCCCGCCTGAGCCGGGATCGCCGCCCGGGGGCCGGGCGTCAGGCGGGGCTGCCGTGGCCCTCCTCGGGCCGGATCATGCGCAGCCCGCGGGCCGGCCGCAGCTTCTCGGCGTCGATCACGTGCATCACCGCGTTGATCAGCGCGAGGTGGGTGAACGCCTGCGGGAAGTTGCCCAGCTGACGGCCGGTCTCGGGATCGATCTCCTCGCCGTACAGCTCGAGCGGGCTGGCCAGCGACAGCAGCCGCTCGCACAGCCGCCGGCCACGGTCGATCTCGCCGATCTGGATCAGCGCCGACACCAGCCAGAACGAGCAGATCGTGAAGCTGCCCTCGACGCCCGCCAGGCCGTCGTCCGTGTGGTCCGTCCGATAGCGGAGCACGAGGCCGTCGTCGGTCAGCTCGTCGGCGATCGCGAGGACGGTGCGCCGCACGCGCTCGTCCTCGGGCGGCAGGAAGTCCAGGAGCGGCATCAGCAGCAGCGACGCGTCGAGCTCGGTCGTGTCGTAGTGCTGGGTGAACACGCCCCGGTCGTCGAGCGCATGGGCCAGGATGTCGTCCCGGATCTCCTCAGCGGCGGCCTGCCACCGTTCGTAGGTGGCCCGATCGTCGCGCAGCTCGGCCAGCTTCGCTCCCCGGTCGGCCGCGACCCAGCACATGACCTTGGACGAGGTGAAGTGGCGCGGCTCGCCGCGGATCTCCCAGATCCCGCGGTCCGGCTCCCGCCAGTGCGAGAGGGCCTGTTCGACGAGCTGGCGGAGGATGGCCCACATCTGGTCGTCGACGCGATCGCGTGACGAGGTGTGGATGTAGAACGAGTCGAGGATGGCGCCCCAGACGTCGTGCTGCCGCTGGCGGTACGCGTCGTTGCCGATCCGGACCGGGCGGCTGTGCTCGTAGCCGTCGAGGTGGTCCAGCGTCTCCTCGGTCAGCTCGTGCTCGCCGCCGATCCCGTACATGATCTGGAGCTCACCGTCGCTGCCCGCAACGTCGGCCAGGAAGAAGTAGAAGTCGCTTGCCTCCCAGTCGAAGCCGAGCGTGTACAGGCCCCACAGGGCGAACGTCGCGTCGCGGATCCAGCTGTAGCGATAGTCCCAGTTGCGCTCGCCGCCGGGTGTCTCGGGCAGGGACGTCGTGGCGGCGGCGGCGATCGCCCCGGTGGGGGCGTAGGCGAGGCCCTTGAGGGTGAGCGCCGAGCGCTGCAGGTACGAGCGCCAGGGATGATCGGGGAAGTGCCCGCGAGCCAGCCAGTGCTGCCAGTGGTGGGCCGTCCAGACGAGCCGCCGGTAGGCGTCGTCCGATGAATTGGGCGGCCGGCCCCCGTTCCACGACAGGGCGCAGAAGCGCGTCTCACCGGCCCGGATCAGCGTGCGGGCCATCGCGCGCGGCCCCTCGATCCCGATCCGCATGTCGCTCGTCAGGGTGAGCTCGACGTTATCGCCGCTGCGGCAGACACCCTGGTTGTAGCCCTCGCCCTCGTACTCCCACCGCCCCTTCGACCGCCCGTAGTCGAACGCGGGCTCGCAGTCCATCACGAGCTGCATCTCGCCATTGACGCAGCGGACGAAGCGCAGCAGGACGTGCTCGGCGTCGTAGTCGGTGGGGGCGCGCCGGTGGGTCGAGCTCCGGTCGTCGTGGCGCCAGGGCCCCATGAGCAGCACGTCGCGCACGATGATCCAGCCACCCGCGTTGCTGCCCCAGCTGGTCTCGAGGACCATCGTCCCCGGCAGGTAGCGGCGATCCGCCGGGACCATCAGGTCGGCCGGCCCCAGCCGGAAGCGGCCCGCGTCGCGATCGAGGATCGAGCCGAACACGCTCGGCGAGTCGAACCGCGGCACGCACATCCACTCGACGTCGCCGCTGCGCGCGATGAGCGCGGTCACCTCGCCGTCCGAGAGGAACCCGTAGTCTCCGATCGGCGGGTAGGGCGAGTTCAGCGGGTCGACCGCCCGCGCGTGCGTCGCCCGCGCGCCGATCGCCCGGTGATGGGCTTCGGCAGCGGGCTGCGCTGGGTCGCCGCGCTGCGCGCCATTGCCGGTTCCCGACCTCGGCGCCGGCTCGTGCTCGATCTGCATCATGCCTCCCGGTGCCGCAAGAGTTTCTCACGATCGTCCAGACGGCCGGTGGCGCGCTCTCGACCGGTGGGGTGCTCAGGTGGCGGCTGCACCACCGGCGGCGAGGTCGGCGAGCTCTCCCAGCAGGCGATCGACCTCGGCGGCGGTGTTGTAGTGCGTCAGCCCGATGCGGAGCACGCCGTCGGGCTCGAGGCCCAGCCGCTCGATCGGCCCCACGGCATAGAAATCGCCCCACCAGGTCGCGATGCCCCGATCCCCCAGCGCGGTCGATGCGGCCTCGGCCCGCACCCCGGCCAGGGTGACGGCCGCCGTCGGCGTTCGCTCGGCGAAGCGCGACCGGTCCGCGATCCCCCACAGCCGCGCGCCGTCGATCGCCGCGAGCCCGTCGAGGAGCCGCTCGAACAGCGGCATCTCGTAGGCGCGGATCGCGGCCATTCCCGCGTGGGCGTGGAGCCGGCGCCCGGTCATGCCGGCCGTCGCGAACGGTGCCTCGAACGAGCCTCCGTACCGCTCGCCGACCTCGGCGATGTACTCGACCGCGGCCAGCGACCCCGCGATCCCCTCGTGGTTGAGGGTCCCGGTCTCGAACCGGTCGTAGGCCGGGGCGAGCTTGTACGACGGCAGCGCATCGAGGACGGCTCGCCGGCCGTAGAGGACGCCAACGTGCGGACCGAAGAACTTGTACGCGGAGCAGGCGAGGAGATCCGTGCCGACCGCGCGGACGTCGATCGGCAGGTGCGGCGCCGCGTGGACCGCGTCGACGTAGGTGAGCGCGCCCGCCTCGTGGGCACGCCGCACGAGCTCGGCGACCGGGTTGATCGAGCCCACCGCGTTCGACGCCCAGCCGAACGCGACCAGCTTCGGGCGGCCGTGGAGCGCGGCGTCGAAGGCCTCGATGTCGAGCGTCACGTCGTCGGGGCGGATGTCGACCGTCCGGACCGTGAGCCCGCGATCGGCGGCAGCACTCCGCCAGGGCCCTACGTTCGCCTCATGATCCAGGCGGGTGACCACGATCTCGTCGCCCGGCGTCAGGCTCGCCGCGATCGACCGCGCCACGTGGAGCGTGAGCGTGGTCATGTTGGCACCCAGCTTGATCTCGGCCGGATCCTCGGCGTTGAGCAGATCCGCGAGCGCCGCGTGCGCCTCGGCGAGGATCGCGTCGCTCCGGCGGGACGTCAGGAACGGCCCGTCATGGTTGGCGTTCGCGGTCCGGTAGTAGCTCGACACCGCCTCGATCACGGTGTCCGGCACCTGTGTCCCCCCGGGGCCATCGAACAGCGCGATCGGGCGGCCACCCTGCTCGATGGCCAGCGCCGGGAAGCGGGCACGCAGTGCGGCGACGTCGAACTCGGCCATTCGGCTCCTCGGAGATGCTCGGGAGGCCGATGCTAGCGCGAACGCACGACGTGCGAGCGGGCGTCGTCGCGAGCGACCCACGACGGCGAGCCGGGCATCGAGGATCGGAGACATCCCACGCCGGCTCCAAGGTAGTTGCATTGTCAACGACATCGCCAGGCGCTAGCATGGCGCCATGACATCGGAGCCCGGTACCGCCGCGACCCCCGCCGCGCCGGCCGGGGCGGGCGCGTCCCGGTTCGATGACGTGCGTCTCGGCGCCTGGCGCTCGTTCCTGCGCGCGCACGCCCGCCTCACCCGGCGCCTGGACGAGGATCTGCGGGCGTCCCACCACGTCTCGCTCGCGGAGTACGACGCGCTGCTGCAGCTGGCCTCCGCGCCCGGGCGCCGCCTGCGGATGAGCGCCCTGGCAGAGCGCGTGCTGCTGTCGCGGAGCGGGATCACGCGGCTCGTCGACCGGCTGGTGGCCGACGGCATGGTGGAGCGATCGGCATGCGCCACCGACGCCCGTGGCGCCGAGGCGATCCTGACGCGGTCCGGCCTGGATCGGCTTCGGACGGCCTCGACCACCCACCTCGAGGGCGTCGAGCGCTACTTCCTCGACGTGGTGCGTCCCGAGGACCGGGCGGTCATCGAACGCGCCCTCGACGGCGTCATCGACGAGCTCGATGCGAGCCAGCGCGGCGCGTCGGCGCCCTGTGACACCGACGGCTGACCCGGCTGACCCGGACCCGGCGTCGGGGGTCCCCGCTCGGCGCCGCGGGCGCGTCCTCGCCGGCACCAGCGGGTTCGCCTACGCGGGCTGGACCCCGCGCTTCTACCCGGCCGGCCTGCGCGATCGCGACCGCCTCGCGCACTATGCGTCGCGGCTGCCCGCGTGCGAGCTCAACAACACGTTCTACGCGCGGCCGAAGGCGGAGCGGATCCGCGCCTGGTGCGCCGCCGTCCCCGACGCGTTCCGGTTCGTGGTCAAGGCGCAGCGCGGCGCCAGCATTCGTGCGCTCTACGGCGACCCCGCATCGGCCGTGCCCTGGCTGACCGAGACGCTGCCCGGGTTCGGGGACCGGCTGGGTGCGGTCCTGTTCCGCGTGCCGTCCGAGATCGCCCGCCAGGACGAGCGGCTGGCGGCCGTCCTCGCCGCGTGGCCCGCGACCCTGCCACTGGTGATCGAGGCCCAGCATCCGTCGTGGGATGCCGACGAGACGTTCGCGGCACTGCGTGCGGCGGGCGCCGTGCTGTGCACCACCGATCTGGACGAGCTCGAGGTGCCGCCCGACATCCGCCGGACCGGCCCGTTCCTCTATCTGCGGCTGCGCCGGACCGCGTACGACGAGGCAGCCCTCGATGCCTGGGCGCGCCGGCTGGTGCCGTTCGTCGACGACGGCCTCGATGCGTACGTCCTGTTCCGCCACGACGAGGACGGCACGAGCGCCATCCACGCGACCTCGTTCCCGGATCGCGTGGATCGGGTCCGGGCCGCCGGCTGAAGGATCAGCCGCGAGGGTCGGCCGCGGCGCGGCTGCCTTCCGCCGGACCGAACACGACGATGAGCCGCAGCTCCTCGACGATGTCGTGGAAGCGATGCGGGACGCCGGCGGCGACGAACAGCGTGTCGCCCGGCCCGACCCGCCGGGTCTCGTCCCCTGCCGTGAAGTGCGCCCGCCCGGCGAGCACGACGTACGCCTCGTCCTCGGTGTGCGGCGCCTGACCGTCGACGGCACCGGCACCCAGCACGTACAGCCCGATCGACAGGTCGGCGGTGCGCAGGATCTCGAGGTAGGGCTCGCCGGCGGCGGCGTGCCGCATGGCGAGCTCGGCGGGCGGGAATGCCTCGAACAGGGTCATGTCGCTACGCTAGCAGGCAGCCGATGCAGCGCCTGACCCGTTTCCCCCGCGGCCGCTCGAGCCTGGTGCTCGGTGTCGCGCTGCTCGCGGCCGGCTGTGGCGGCAGCGGACCGGCCACGCCCGGCCTCACGACGGGTTCGGCGATCGTGCCATCGACCACACCGACCCCGGAACCGGCGGCCACGCCCGGGCCCACCGCGAGCGCCGGACCGGTCGCGACACCGTCGACGCCCGTCGGGCCGGCCGACCGGCCCGACCTGAGCGCCGTCCACGTCGCGACCCGGGTCGAGGTCGACGGCCTCAGCTCGCCGCTCGAGGTGGTGAGCGCGGAGGACGGCACGGGCCGCCTGTTCGTCGTCGAGCAGGGTGGCCGCGTTCGGGTCGTCCAGGACGGGCAGCTGCTCCCCACGCCGTACCTCGACATCTCCGACCGCGTCCAGGCAGGTGGCGAGCGCGGGCTGCTGGGTGTCGCGTTCCCGCCGGGCTTCGGCGCCGCGCAACCCCGTCTCTTCGTCCACTACTCCGATCTCGACGGGAACACGACCGTCTCGTCGTTCGTGGCCGCGTCGGCCGGCGCGCCGACGATCGACCCGTCGACGGAACGCGTGATCCTCACCCAGGCGCAGCCGTACTCCAACCACAACGGCGGCTGGATCGGCTTCGACCCCGACGGGATGCTGCTGATCGCGCTGGGCGACGGCGGAAGCGGTGGCGATCCCCAGAACCATGCCTCGAGCCTCGACTCCCTGCTGGGCAAGATGCTGCGCATCGACGTGCTGGGCGCGACCGGGTCGACGCCGTACCTCATCCCCGCCGACAACCCGTTTGCCGGCCAGGCGGGTGCACGGCCCGAGATCCTCCACGACGGGCTTCGCAACCCGTTCCGCGACAGCATCGACCCGGCCACGGGCAATCTCTGGATCGGTGACGTCGGCCAGAACGCCTGGGAGGAGATCGACGTCGCCCCGGCCGGAGCCCGCGGCCTGGACTTCGGCTGGCACCGCTGGGAGGGTCGCCACTGCTACGACCCGCCGTCGGGCTGCGATCCGGCCGGGGTCACGATGCCCATCAGCGAGTACGGGCACGGGTTGGGCTGCGCCGTGATCGGCGGCGTCGTCTACCGGGGCAGCGACATCCCCGCGCTTCGCGGTGCGTACCTGTTCTCGGACAACTGCTCGGGCACGTTGTGGGCGATCGACGCCGGGCTCGACGCGCCCCAGGCGCCGATCACGCTGCTCGAGACCGGGCGCCCGATCAGCTCGATCGGGACGGACGGCGCCGGCGAGGTCTACCTGACCGATCTCGGCAGCGGGGCGCTGTTGCGCCTGGTGCCCGCCGGCTGACGAGCGCCTCGGCGGGCCCTACGAGGCGGGCGTGGTGCCCGGGCTCGAGGTGACCGGCTCCTGACGGGGCACCATCGGCCGCAGGAACAGCCGGAGCACGACCGCGATGTACGCCAGCCAGACCACGATCGCGGCGACCTCCGGCCGCGACGAGTAGCCGAACAGGGCGCGCAGGAAGCCGCCGATCACCAGCGGCAGTCCGCCGGGCGCGCCGGCGATGGCCTCGTGGGGCAGGACCGACGAGACGTCGAAGGCGACCGCCGTGCCGACCGGGATCCAGCCGATCTCGACCAGCTCGTGGATGGCCGAGGCGAGCAGACCGGCCGCGATGAAGATCAGCGCGATCCCCGTCCAGCGGAAGAACACCCGCAGGTTGATCAGCCGCGCGCCACGGTAGAAGCCGACGCCCAGCAGGGCCGCGGCCGAGAGCCCGACCACGGCGCCCACCAGGACGTCGACGCCGTCGGACTGCGCCGAGGTCGTCAACCCGAACAGGAAGAGCGACGTCTCGAGCCCCTCGCGGATGACCGCCGTGAACGCGAGGACGGCAAGCCCGTTGGCCGTGCCATCGGTCAGCACGCGGTCGACCCGGGACTGGAGCTCGCCCTTGACCGAGCCGGCCTGCCGGCGCATCCAGAACAGCATCCAGGTGACGACGCCGCCCGCGATGAGCATCGCGAGCGCCTCGAACAGCTGCTCGTACGGCTCGGGCAGCTCGCCCAGGGTCAGGAACAGGACGACGCCCGCCCCGATGCTGACCAGCACCGCGCCGACGGTCCCGGTCCAGATCCGGCCGAAATGCCGGCGGTTCCCGGTCCGGGCGAGATAGGCGAGGATGATGCTGACGATGAGCGCCGCTTCGACGCCCTCGCGCAGGCCCGTGACGAGGCCGCTGGCAAGGGACCCTAGGTCCACGTGTGGCTCCTGTGATCGCGGTGGTGGACGCGGGGGACGCCCGCATGGCTGGAGCGCGAGCGCCGGGCCGGAGCGTGGTCGGCTCCCGCGCGGCTGGGCCGATGGTAGTCGGCAGCGCAACCACCGTCAAGATAGGTTGATTCGGTTACGCAGGCGACCCTGATATTCGAATGCAGGCGGCCCAGTCGGGCCGGGGGCGGCGAGTGCCGGCGGGCTGCTCGGCGCCGGCCGGGGGCGGTGGCGAGGCCCCGGCGAGCCGCTCCGAGCCGCCGGGCCGGGGGCGCGAGTCAGAGCGGGCTGCTCCGGCGCCGGGGGCGGGTCAGAGCGCGAGGGGATCGGGCGCGTCGGGCCTGACGCCCAGCTCGTGGATCCCCTTCGCCGCCGCCTTCGGGTCGAGCGAGCCGCAGCGCGTGAGGCCGGTCAGCGCGGCGGCCGCGATATGGGCCGGATCGATCTCGAAGAAGTCCCGCAGTGCCTCGCGCGTGTCGCTCCGGCCGAAACCGTCCGTGCCCAGGACGAGGTACGGCTGTGGCAGCCAGCGGGCGACCATGTCGGGCAGCTGCCGGATCCAGTCGGTGGCGACGATGATCGGGCCGCCGTCGGGCCCCAGCACGGTCGACACGTACGGCACGCGCGGCTTCCGGTCCGGGTTGAGCCGGTTCCAGCGCTCGACCGCCTGCGCCTCGCGGCGCAGCTCCGCGAACGAGGTGGCCGAGTAGACCTCCGCGGCGATGTCGAACCGCTCGGCGAGCAGGTCGCGGGCCGCGATGACCTGCTGCAGGATGGCACCCGACCCCACCAGGCGGACCTGGCCCCTCGCGCGTTCGAGCTCCGGCGCCGCTGCGAAGCGGTACAGGCCGCGCACGATCCCCTCGTCGATGCCGTCGGGCTTCGGCGGCTGCGCGTAGTTCTCGTTGTAGACGGTGACGTAGTAGAAGACGTCCTCGCCCTGGCCGTACATGCGCGTGACGCCGTCGCGGATGATGGCGGCGAGCTCGTACGCGAACGCGGGGTCGTAGGCACGGACGACGGGCACGGTCGAGGCGAGCACGTGGGTGTGACCGTCGTCGTGCTGGAGCCCTTCGCCGGTCAGCGTCGTGCGGCCGGCCGTGGCGCCGATCATGAACCCGCGACCCCGCTGGTCCCCGAACGCCCAGACCTGGTCGCCCGTCCGCTGGAACCCGAACATCGAGTAGAAGATGTAGAACGGGATCATCGGCTCGCCGTGGGTGGCGTACGAGGTGCCCGCGGCCTGGAACGAGGCCATCGAGCCTGCCTCGTTGATCCCCTCCTCGAGCACCTGCCCGTCGGTCGATTCGCGGTACGACAGCATGAGGTTGGAGTCGACCGGGTCGTAGCGCTGGCCCAGCGCGGCGTAGATGCCGACCTCCTTGAACAGCGGGTCCATGCCGAACGTCCGCGCCTCGTCGGGGATGATCGGCACGATCCGCCGGCCGAGCTCCGGGTCGCGGATGAGGTTGCGCAGCAGCCGGGCGAGCACCATGGTCGTGGACACGGGCGTCGAGCTGCCCGAGGCGAACTCCTGGTCCACCGCCGGCACCGGGGCGGGCAGCGGCTTCGAGCGGACGACGCGGCGTGGCAGCGAGCCGCCGAGGCCCGCCCGCCGCTCGAGCATGTAGCGGACCTCCTCGGAGTCCGGCCCCGGATGGAAGTACGGCGCCTCGTCCTTGATCTGGGCGTCGGGGATCGGCAGCTCGAGCCGATCGCGGAACACCCGCAGCTCGTCCTCGCGGAGCTTCTTCGCCTGGTGGGTGATGTTGCGCGCCTCGACCCCCCGGCCCAGCGTCCAGCCCTTGATCGTCTTGGCCAGGATCACCGTGGGCGCGCCGCGGTACTCGGTGGCCGCCTTGTACGCGGCGTAGACCTTGCGGTAGTCATGGCCGCCACGGCGGAGATGCTGCAGGTCGTCGTCGCTCAGGTGCTCGACCAGCCGGCGCAGCCGCGGGTCGGGGCCGAAGAAATGCTCGCGGACGTAAGCCCCCGTCTCGACGGAGTACTTCTGGAACTCGCCATCGAGGGTGCTGTTCATCTTCTCGACCAGCACGCCGTCGACGTCGCGGGCGAGCAGGTCGTCCCACTCGCGACCCCAGACGACCTTGATCACGTTCCAGCCGGCGCCGCGGAAGTGTCCCTCGAGCTCCTGGATGATCTTGCCGTTGCCACGAACCGGGCCGTCGAGCCGCTGGAGGTTGCAGTTGATCACGAAGATCAGGTTGTCGAGGCCCTCGCGGGCGGCCAGCGAGATGCCGGCGATCGACTCCGGCTCGTCCATCTCACCGTCGCCCAGGAAGGCCCACACCCGCTGCTGGGCGGTGTCGCGGATGCTCCGGTTCTGGAGGTAGCGGTTGAACCGGGCCTGATAGATCGCCGCCAGCGGCCCCAGGCCCATCGAGACCGTGGGGAACTCCCAGAACTCGGGCATCAGCCGCGGGTGCGGGTAGGAGCTCAGGCCCTTGCCACCGACCTCGCGCCGGAAGTGATCCAGGTTGTCCTCGCTCAGGCGTCCCTCGAGGAAGGCGCGGGCGTAGATCCCGGGCGCCGCGTGACCCTGGAAGTAGACCTGGTCTCCGCCGCCCGGGTGGTCCTTGCCACGGAAGAAGTGGTTGAACCCGACCTCGTACAGGCTGGCCGCCGAGGCATAGGTCGACATGTGGCCGCCGATGCCCGGGTAGCGCACGTTGGCGCGCAGGACCATGGCCACCGCGTTCCAGCGGATCAGCCGGCGGATCCGCCGCTCCAGCGCCTCGTCGCCCGGGAAGTACGGCTCCTGCTCGGGGCTGATCGTGTTGATGTACCGCGTCTGCGTGAGCGCCGGCAGCCCGATCTGCCGCTGTCGGGCGCGCTTGAGCAGCTTGAACATCAGGAACCGGGCGCGGTTCTCGCCCTCCTGGTCCACCACTTGGTCGAGGGAATCGAGCCAGTCCTGGGTCTCGAGCTCGTCGATGTCGGGCAGCTGGTGCTTGAACTCGTCGAAGTACATCGGGGCTCCGTGGACGCTGGGGGCTGCGGGTGACCCTTGGGGCGCCGTACAGCGTAGCCCGGTTGCGCACGAGGCGCGGCGACGACGGAGCTGCACGCCGTGCCCGGCTGGGTACCGTTCCACTCGCCACCTCCGTCCCCGTCGGCGTCTCACCGCCCACGCACCTCGCTGCCGGCGGCAATGGCCCGGCACGTCGTCCCCGGGTGTGTCCCTCCCCGGGTGTGTCCCTCCCCGGGTGTGTTCCTCCCCGGGTGTGTTCCTCCCCGGGTGCCCTCCCCGGGCCGGTCCGTCGCAGCATCGGATCCCTCATCGGGCGGCACGTCCCTCTCCGCGGCGGCTCCTTCCTGCGGCACGTCCATCCTGCGGCACGTCCCCCCGAGTCGGGCTTGGAACGGCAGGCGTTCACTCGGGCGGTTCGACCGGCGGATGGAACGCGCGGCGAGCCAGCGACAGGCGCCAGCGGCCGATCGGGCGCGCGTACCGCCATATGGAACGGACGGCGTTCCACCGGTCGGGTCCGGCACGAGCGGCGGGACGGCAACCGCTGGAGTGAACGCGTAGCGATCCATCCGGGTGCGGCGGTGCGGCGGTGCGGCGGCGCGACCGCCGTCGCGGGTGGACGCGGCGGTGCGGCGGGTGCAGCGGCGCGACGGCCGTGGCGGAGGCGCCAATGACCAGGCACCTCGTCCTGCGCGCGCTACAGCACCACCAGGCCATTGGCCGTGGGCAGGCGTCCGGTGCGCAGGCTCGACAGCACGTGGCGCCCATCGAGCGGGAGCAGTGCGCGCAGCGACTCGCGATGGACGGCAAGCGCTCGTCGATTGGCGGCCGTGTCGGCGACGAGCAGGAGCAGCACGTCCACCTGGCCGTCCCGGAGCTTGAGGGCCATCCGCCGCTGGAGCGCCTGGACGTCGTGCAGGCGGGTCTCGGCCTCGCACCCCGCACGTCGACCGCCGAGCCGGACCAGTGCGTCCCAGGCCCGCCGGTCACCGGGGATGGGAAACGGCACCTCCACCTCCCACCTGGCGGCGGGCGGCAGGCGGGAGCGAAAGCGTTCCAGCAGGGCCAGGTGGGCGGCGTCCCGGACGGCGTCGCCGTCCGGGTACGTACGGAGGACCAGGCGCAGGCCGACCGCCGATGCGGCGCGAGCGGCCTGGTTCACGGTCAGGTCGTGGTTCCTGCCTCGCTCAATTCGGCCCAGCTGCGCATGCGACATGCCGGCCGCGCCCCCGACCGCGCGCTGGCTCAGCCCGGCGTTGATGCGCGCCAGGCGGATCTCGTCCCCGAGCGTCCGACACAGCTGCCCGGCCAATCGCCGCGCGCTTTCGAGCGGGTCCTCACGCGAGCTCACGCGTCGATCCTGAGCGACCCGTCTTATCGATCGCTCATCACCACCGTGGGACGGACATGGGGCGGCCGGGAGGCGGGCCATCCCCCTCTAGGGCGGGAGACGACCATCCGCCTCGGGGGCGGGACGGCGGCCCGATGCGCGAGCCGGGCCGGGAGACGGCCATCCGCCTCGGGGGCGGGACGGCGGCCCGATGCCCGAGCCGGGCCGGGAGACGGGCCATCCGCCTCGGGGCGGGACGGCGGCCCGATGGCGCGGCCGGAGACGTCCCCTCGGGGCGGGACGGCGGCCCGATGCCCGAGCCGGGCCGGAGATGACTGCGTGCCGGCCGGGCAGGCGGCGCTGCGCCCCGCGGACTGGAACGGTACGGTAGACGCATGCTCCGCTACCGACCGGGCGTCGCCCTGATCGTGACCGACGTCCAGAACGACTTCGCCGACCCGGCGGGCAGCCTGAGCGTGCGTGGCGGCGCCGAGATCATCCCGACGATCAACCGCGAGATCGAGCTCGCAGACGCGAACGGCGCCCTCGTCGTGTGCACCCAGGACTGGCATCCCGAGCACACGCCCCACTTCGCCAAGGATGGCGGGGTCTGGCCTGATCACTGCATTCGGGACACCTGGGGCGCGGCATTCCATCCGGCGCTGCGGACGCCCGCCGGCACGCCGGTGGTGCGCAAGGGCGTCGGCGGTGAGGACGGCTACTCCGGGTTCACGATGCGCGACCCGGGCTCGGGCGAGACCGAGGGGACGGGGCTCGAGGCGCTGCTGCGCGATGCCGGCGTCGACGACGTCGTCGTGACGGGGCTCGCGACCGATTACTGCGTCAAGGCGACGGCACTCGACGCCGCGCGGCTCGGCCTCACGACGACGGTGCTGACCGACGCGGTCGCGGCCGTGGACCTGCAGCCCGGCGACGGCGATCGGGCCCTCGCGGAGCTCGGTGCGGCGGGCGTGCGCCTCCAGTCGACGAGGATGCGGTGATCCGGCGCGTCCTCGCGCTCGGGCTCGCGGCCGCCGCCGGGGCCTTCGCCCTCGACCGCTGGCTGGCAACCCGGCGAGGCACGGCCCCGCCGACGCCGCTGTGCATGCTCGTCGTCGTCGATGCCCCCATCACCGCCACGTGGTCGGTGCTCGCGGACATCCCGCTCCAGGTCGAATGGATGCAGGAGATGAAGCAGGTGACCGTGACCACCCCGGGACCGGTCGGCGTGGGCACCCGTGGCACGGCGATCGTGCGCGTGTTCGGCGTGCCGGTCCCCGACCCGGTCGAGGTGGTCGAGTTCGAGCCGCCCACCCGCTACGCGATCCGCCACCGGGGCATGTTCACCGGCGGCGGGGTCATCACGCTCGAAGCCGGCGCCGACGGCACCACCACGATCGTGCGCTGGGAGGAGACGCTCCAGCCGGTCGTGCTGCCCGAGCTCGGCGGCCGTCTCGTCGCACCCATCCTGCGCCCGATCTTCCAGGCCGACCTCCACCGGTTCCGGCGGCTGGTCGAAACCGGCTCGGCCGACGGCTGATCGGGGCTCGCGCGCGAACGATGCAGATCCACCTCGTCGACGCCACCTACGAGCTGTTCCGCGCCCACTTCTCGCCCCGGCCGCCGGTTCTCGGCCGCGACGGGCGCGTGCTGTCGGGCGTCAGCGGGCTGATCGAGCAGCTGCTGTTCCTGCTGCGCGAGCAGGGCGCCACCCACGTGGGCTGCGCCACCGACCGCGTGATCCGCTCGTTCCGCAACGACCTGTATGCGGGCTACAAGACCGAGGCCGGCGTTGCCCCCGAGCTGCTCGAGCAGTTCCCGCTCGCGGAGCGGGCGATCGAGGCATTGGGCCTCGTCCTGTGGCCGATGGTCGAGTTCGAGGCCGACGACGCGATCGCGGCCGCGGCCGAGCGCTTCGCCGCCGATCCGCGGGTCGAGCGGATCGTGATCTGCACGCCCGACAAGGACATGGCCCAGTGCGTGCGCGACGAGCGCGTCGTGCTCTGGGACCGGCGGCGGAACCTGGTCTACGACGACGCCGGCGTGCGGGCGAAGTGGGGCGTGGCGCCGGCCTCGGTGCCGGATCGGCTGGCGCTGGTCGGTGACGCCGCCGACGGGTTCCCCGGGCTGCCCGGCTGGGGCGACAAGTCGGCGTCGGCGGTGCTCGCCCGCTACGGGACCCTGGAGGCGATCCCGGCCAGCGGCAGCGAGTGGGACGTGCCGGGGGTTCGGAGCGCGGTCACCCTGGCGGCAACCCTCCGCGACCAGATGGCCGATGCGCTCCTGTACCGGAATCTCGCCCGGCTCAGGACCGTCGACGACGGGGTGCCGATCCCCCAGTCCGACGTCGCCGAGCTGCGCTGGGACGGCGCGCGGCGCGAGCGGTGGGAGGCGCTGTGCGACGAGCTGGGCCTGCCGCGGCTGCGTGCACGGCCGCATCGCTGGAAAGCTGGCTGACCACGGCGCTGTCCGGCGCGACCCGGGGCCCGCGGGCGGGAGTCCCGACCCTTCAGGAGGCGAGGCGGAGCAGCTCGCCGTGGTGACGCACCGGAGCTGCGAGCACGCCGAACGCGCGATCGGCGGTGCCGAGATCGAACCATGATCCGCCGGAGAGGGTGGTGACCCGTGCGCCTGCCCGCTCGGCGATCAGGCCCGCGGCCGCCACGTCCCAGGCCGACATGCCGGCGGACTGGATGAAGGCGTCGAAGCGGCCGTTGGCGACGTACGCGAGCGCGAGCGCCGCCGAGCCCATGTTGCGCGACACGCGGATCGCGCGCCGGACCGCGCGCGCACGCGACGCCACGCGGCTCCCGGCGAGGGCCAGCGACACGACGAGGTCGTTCAGCTCGGCCTTGTCCGACGCCCGCACGATCTCGGATCCGAGATGCGCCGGGCCGTCCGCCGCCGCCCAGTAGGTCTCCCCGCGCATCGGGTCGTGCACCGCGCCGGCCGCCGGACGGCCATCGACCACCAGGCCGACCGAGACGCAGAAGAACGGGATGCCGTTGGCGTAGTTGACCGTGCCGTCGAGCGGGTCGACGATCCAGGTCCGGCCCGAGGACAGCGCGCGGACGAGCGTCGGGTCGGGGGTGGCGGGCCGACGTCGCCGCGGTTGCCGGTGGGCGCCCGGCGGTTTGCCCGGTTCGGCGCCTGGCTCGTGGCTGCCGGCCCCCCGGGCGCCTGCCTCGTGGCTGCCGGCCTCGCTGGGCGCCGGCCTCGTGGGCACCCGACTCCTCGGCCAGGATCCCGTCGCCCGGGAACCGCTCCCGGATGGCGCCCAGGATCAGCTCCTCCGAGAGGTGGTCGACATCGGTCACCACGTCCTTGGCCGACTTGTGGTCGATCCGGCCGACCCGCTCGTAGCGCTCACGCTGCAGACGACCGGCAGCCTCCGCGATCTCGCGGGCGAAGGTCGCGTCCGCGTCGAAGCCACCCTGGGCGATCACCCCGAGCAGTCCACGTGGAGCGCCCGGATCTCCGTTCCGAAGCTCGAGACCTTCGTGTCGAAGCTGATCGTCGCCCCGGGATCCACGACCGGGCTCTGCACGAAGACCGCGTCCGGGCCGATGCCGGGCAGATCCGGGTCGTCGATCCGGCAGGTCGTGCTGCCGGCCTTCGACCCGGCGTTGGTGATCGAGATCGTGACCCGCAGCCCGGTGGCGGTTGACGCCACGCCGGCGACCGCACCGCTGAACGGCCCGATCCCGCTGAGCGCGAGGTGGGCCGCGACGGCCATGATCACGACGGCCAGCCCGATGCCCAGGAACACCGTGCCGTGCGCCTGCGACGCCGCGGGATCCTTGAGCCCCAGCGGATTGCAGCGCTCGCACATGCCGTCCGAGATCGGGATCGGGGCGCCGCAGCGCACGCAGCCATGGGTCGGCTCGGCCGGGCCGGCGGGAGCGGGCTGATCGACACGGGCGTTGGAGGTCATGGCTACCGGTTGCGGGTCTTGGCCTGCGGTACCGATGGTGCCATGGAATGCCGGGGTGCGAGCCGGAGGGGCGCCCCCGTGGTGAGCGGTGCGTCGATGGTCGGGGATCGCGGACGGCGAGGGTGCAACGGGATGTCGCGCCGCGCCGCTCCGGTTGCCGGGGTGCTTCGGACCGTCAAGTTCGCCCCCGAGGAGCTGTCCGGCCGCCGCCCGACCGCGCGTCAGAGACCCGTCTCGAACAGCCGGATGTCCGCGGGTCCCGCCGCGTGCCCGTCACCTCGCGTGTGGGCGAGACCATCCCGGGCGCCAAGGACGTCGAGGTCGGCCGGCAGGCGGCCGATCATGTCCAGCACCACCTCGCGGATCCGCTCCGCGTTCTGCTCGAACACCGCGAGCACGTCATGCGCGGTCACCGCCTCCGTTCCCTCGAGCACGCCCGCGTCGTAGTCGGTGATGAGGGCGATGTTGACCACGGCCATGCCCAGCTCCCGGCACAGGTAGGCCTCCGGGTACTGGGTCATGTTGATGACCTCCCAGCCGGCGTCGCTGAACCATCTCGACTCGGCCCGCGTGGAGAACCGGGGACCCTGGATCACCACGACGGTGCCGCCGTCGTGGGCCGTGATGCCGTGCTCGCGGATCACGTCGAGGGCGATCCGGCGCAGCGTGGGATCGTAGATCTCGGCGGACGAGACGTGGCTCACGATCGGGCCGTCGAAGAAGGTGTCCGCGCGCCCGGACGTGCGGTCGACGAACTGGTCGGACACGACGAAGTGGCCGGGCTCCACGTGGAGCTGGAGCGAGCCGGCCGCGCACGGGCTGATGACGGCCTTGACGCCCAGCGAGCGCATCGCCCACACGTTGGCCCGGTAGTTGATCCGGTGCGGCGGGATCGTGTGGCGCCGGCCATGGCGCGGCAGGAACGCGACCCGCCGGCCGGCCAGCGTGGCCAGGAAGAAGCTGTCCGACGGTGGGCCGTACGGGGTATCGACCTTCGCCTCGCGGACATCGTCCAGCAGCGAGTAGAACCCCGAACCCCCGAACACGCCGATCTCCGCCAGGTCCGCCAAGATCACCTCCCGAGCTCGTTCGTGGGCATCATCGCACGGTCGCCCGCCACTACGATGGCGCGATGACGGATGCGGATCCGGCGGGTCGTCTCTCGCTCGCCGACTGGCGACGCCGGGTCGCCGAGCTCTACGCCGAGGTTCGGGCGACGTCCGCCCGCGACCCCGGGGCTGCCTGGACGACGTGGCGCGCCGAGCGCGAGGCGCTGTATCGCGGTCACCCGCAGTCGCCCGTCCCGGCATCCCAGCGATCCGCGTTCCGCGCCCGCCACTGGCCCTACGACGACCGGCTGCGGCTCGTGGTCGGGGTCGAGGGCGGCGAGCCCGCCACGCCCGCCGCGCTGGCGGAGCTCGCCACGCGCGCCGAGCCCGCCACGCCGGTGGTGCCCGTCGCGCCGGCCGCATCCGTTCCGCCCGTCGCGCCGGCCGCATCCGTTCCGGCCGCATCCGTTCCTGCCGCATCCGTACCGGCGGCATCCGTTCCTGCCGCGCGCCGACCGCTCCAGGCGCTCGCCCTGCCCAACAGCGGCGAAGACGAGCTTGCCTTCGACCGGCTCGGGCTGGTGCGGCTCGCGCTCCCCGACGGCGTCACGTCGCTCGCCCTGTTCTGGATGCGCGGCTACGCGGGCGGGCTGTTCCTGCCCTTCCGCGACGCCACCAACGGCGGCGCGACCTACGGCGCGGGCCGCTACGTGCTCGACACCGCCAAGGGCGCGGACCTCGGGGGTGACCCGGCGGCCGGGACGCTGGTGGTGGACCTCAACTTCGCCTACCAGCCGTCGTGCGCCTTCGATCCGCGCTGGGCCTGCCCGCTGGCGCCGCCCGAGAACCGCCTCGCTGCGGCCGTGGAGGCCGGTGAGCGGCTGTGGTGACGCGGGGGCACCGAGAACGGGTCGATCGGCCCGGCCCGAACCGACCGGGCGACGGGCCGTTCGGCGGTAGCCCGGCGCCCATCCGCGGACCGACGCTCGAGTCTCGATCACGGGAGAACGCACCATGCCGTTGAGCCTCGAGGGCTGGAGCCCACTGGGGATCGCGTCGGCCGCCGCCATCGTCCCCGGCGTCGTGCTCCTCGTCGTCTACGCCGTCCGGCGAGGGCTGGTCGATCGCGAGCTGGATGCCCTCGATCCCGAGGAGCCGCTGGACCCACCCGAGGGCGAGCCGCTGCGCACGGACCGGAGCGCCGGCCATGCCGGACGGCGGGCCGCCCCGCGCGATGGATCGCGAGCCATGGGCACGGTCGGGGCGCTCCTGCTCGCGGTCGGGCTTGCCATGGGCGTGCTGACCGCCATCGCCGGATGGGGTGGCGGGGGAACGGCGACGGGACCCGGGCTCGGCCCCGACGACTGCGCGCAATCCTGGGGCGGCTGCCCGCAGGCCACCCTCCGCCCCTGATTCATCGCCCCCGCGGCCGCTGCCCGGGGATGGCCGCTCCGATCGCCCGTGCCCAGCTCGCGCTGGCCGGAGTCCGATGCCCGCTACCATGCAGCGCATGCCCACCTCGCGCCCGGCGCTCACCGAGGCGATCCGGCGGTTCCTCGCGGACACGCGGTTCGCGTCCATCGCAACGACCGACGACGACGGTGCTCCCCGCCAGTCCGTCGCCTGGTACCGCCTCGATCCCGACGACCGCGTCCTGCTCAACTCGCGAACGCCACGCCGCTGGTGCACGAACCTGCTGCGCGACGGCCGCGTGTCGCTGTCGGTGATCGACGAGGCCGACGGCTACCGCTGGGTGGGGCTCACGGGCGTCGTGGACGAGGTGGTGCGGGACGTGGATCGGGCACGCGACGACATCGTGGCCCTCGCGCACCGCTATCACCCCGAAGGGCCTTCGGCCGCCTCGATCGCCGCCTTCCGGCGTCAGCCGCGGGTGTCGTTCCTGGTCCGGGTCACGGCGGTCCACGACCACCTCGAGGACGAGTGACGGTGGCCCGCGTCGTGGCCCTGGCCGGTGGCGTAGGCGGGGCGAGGCTGGCCGACGGCCTCCAGGCGACGCTCGGGGCCGATCTCGCGGTGGTCGTCAACACGGGCGACGACTGCGAGCGCCACGGGCTGCTCGTGATGCCCGATCACGACACCGTTCTCTACAACCTGGCCGGGATGGAGCAGGCGGCCCTGGGCTGGGGCATCGAGGGCGACACGCACGCGGCCATGGACCAGCTGGGTCGCTACGGAGAGGACACCTGGTTCGCGCTCGGCGATCGCGACCTCGCGCTCCACGTCGCACGCTCGGCGCGGCTCCGGGCCGGCGGTCGGCTGACCGACGTGTGCCTCGGCCTCCAGCGCGGGCTGGGCATCGCCGCCCGGATCCTGCCCATGGCCGATGAGCCCGTCCGAACGGAGATCCTGACCGACGACGGCTGGCTCGAGTTCCAGGAGTACTTCGTGCACCGACGGCAGGAGCCGGAGGTCCACGAGGTGCGCTTCGCAGGGGTCGAAGGGGCGTCGGTCACCCCCGAGGTGCGCGAGGCGCTGGCGGCGGCCGACGCGATCGTGATCTGCCCCTCGAACCCGATCGTCTCGGTCGCGCCGATCCTGGCCGTGCCGGGGATGCGCGCCGCCATCGCCGCGGCGCGTGCGCGGGGGGCGCCCGTCGTCGCGGTCAGCCCGATCGTCGGCGGGCACGCCCTCAAGGGGCCTGCCGACCGGATGCTGATCTCGCTCGGCCACGAATCGACCGCCCTCGGCGTCGCGCGCCTGTACGCGGGGCTCGCCGACGCGTTCGTCCTGGATACGATCGACGCCGGCCTGGCCACCGGCACCGAGGCGCTGGGCCTGCGCGCCATCGTCACCGACACCGTGATGCGCGACGACGCCGGCCGGGCGCGTCTCGCCGGTGAGCTGCTGTCGCACCTCGAGCGCCCGGCCCAGGTCGTCCGCTGATGGCGCCGCCGCCGCCCGGTGCCCTGCCGCCGCCCGGTGCCCTGCCGCCGCCCGGTGGGGCGATCGTCAACCGCGCGGGTGACGTCATCGCGCCCCGCACGACCCCCTGCCCGGCGGCCGGGTCGGGCACGTGACCGGGTCCACGGGGCGAGTGGCGGCCGCTCCGCGTCCGACGACCGTCGCGATCCCGGTGCGCGCGCTCGAGGGTGCGAAGTCGCGGCTGGGCGCCGTCCTCGACGCGGAGGAGCGCCGCGATCTCGTCACGCGGCTGCTGCGGCGCACCGTGTCCGCGGCACTGGCCACGCCCGGCGTCGTGGAGGTGATCGTGGTGTCGCCGGACCCGGAGGTGCTGGCCATCGCCGATGGTGCCGGTGCCCGCCCCGTCGTCCAGCGATCGCGCGGCCTCAACCCCGCCCTGCAGGAGGCGCGTGGCGCGATGGGCCCCGGCCGGCGGCTGCTGGTGATCCCGTCCGACCTGCCCGCGGTCACCACCGAGGCGCTCGCGGCCGTGCTGGCCGCGGGCGGCGAGGCCGGTTCGCCCAGCGTCGTGCTCGTGCCCGACCGCCACGGCCGCGGGACCAACGCGCTCCTCCTCGACCCGCCCGACGTCATCGATCCCGCGTTCGGTGGAGACAGCCGTGCCGGACACGCATGGCTCGCATCGTCGGCCGACGCCGCCTTCGTCGAGGTCCAGGGGGTGCTCGACCTCGATGTCGACACGCCGGAGGATCTGCTGCTCGCCGAGGCCGCGGCGCCGGAGGCGATCGGTGTCGAGTGACGGCGAGGCCCGCGACCCCGCCGCCACCACGGCCGGCGACGATGCGGCCGGCCGGGTCGAGATCATCGCGCTCGGCGGGCTGCCCGAGATCCATGCCGGCGACGACCTGGCAACCCTGATCGGCGACGCGCTGCGGGCGACGGCGGGCGCCCTGCCGCTGCGCGAGGGCGACGTCCTGGTGGTGACCCAGAAGGTCGTGTCCAAGAGCGAGGGCGCCGTCGTCGACCTGCGCACCGTCGACCCGCGTCCCGAGGCGATCGCGTGGGCCGAGACCTGGGGCCGGGACGCCAGGCAGGTCGAGGTCGTCCTGCGCGAGGCGCGCCGCATCGTGCGCATGGAGCACGGGGTGCTGATCACCGAGACGGCCCACGGCTTCGTGTGCGCCAACGGCGGTGTCGACGCGTCCAACGTGGGGCCGGGCTCGGGCGACCTCGTGACCCTGCTCCCGGTCGATCCGGATGCGTCCGCGACCCGCATTCGCGACACCCTGCGGACGCGTTTCGGGCCCGACGTCGCGGTCATCGTGTCGGACAGCTTCGGCCGTCCGTGGCGGTGGGGAATCGTCGACGTCGCGCTCGGCGTCTCGGGCCTGCTGCCGCTCGACGATCTGCGCGGCCAGCCCGATTCCGACGGGCGCGAGATGCGCACCACCGTCCGGGCCGTCGCGGACGAGATCGCCTCGGCCGCGGAGCTTGCGCTGGGCAAGACGGCGGGCCGGCCCGTGGCGCTCGTGCGCGGCGCACGACCGCCGGCCGGTGAGGCGTCGATCCGGGAGGCGTTGATGGACCCCGAGCACGACCTGTTCCGCTGAGCGGGGCGACCGTCAAGCCCCGGCAACGCGTCGTCCTTGCGCCGGCCGTTGCCGGCGCAAGGACCCTGCTACGCTCGGTCCGTGAAAGTCGGACTCCAGATCCCCTCGTTCACCTGGCCCGGCGGGACCGACGCCATCGGCCCGACCCTCGCCCGGGTCGTCCACGACGCCGACGATGCCGGCTTCGACTCGATCTGGGTGATGGACCACTTCTTCCAGATCCGCGGGGTCGGACGCCCCGAGGAGCCGATGCTCGAGGGCTGGACGGCGCTCGGCTACATGGCGGCGCACACCAGCCGGGCCCGCCTCGGCCTGATGGTCGGGGGCGTCCACTACCGGCTGCCCGGGCTGTGGGTCAAGGCCGCCACGACGCTCGACGTCCTGTCCGGCGGCCGGGCCTGGCTGGGCATCGGGGCGGCCTGGAACGAGGAGGAATCGCGCAGCCTCGGGTTTCCGTTTCCACCGCTCGGCGAGCGGTTCGAGATGCTCGAGGAGACGCTGCGCATCGCCCACGACCTGTGGCAGGGCGAGCGCGGCAGCGAGGCGGCCTTCGATGGCCGCCACTACCACGCGAGCCGCCTGCTCAACTCGCCCCAGGCCATCACGCGGCCGCATCCGCCGATCATGATCGGGGGCGGCGGCGAGCTGCGGACGCTGCGGCTGGTGGCGCGCTACGCGGACGCCTGCAACGTGTTCGGCGGGCCGGAGGCGATCCACCACAAGTACGAGGTGCTGCGCGGCCACTGCGAGGCGATCGGGCGGGATCCGGCCGAGATCGAGCGGTCCACGCTCCAGTCGGTCCGGCTGTCGCAGGACGGCGGCCCGGGGGACAGCCCCCAGCAGGTGATCGACCGGTTCGGGGAGCTGTCCGATGCCGGCGCTCAGCACGTGATCTTCAGCGCCCGGGACGTCTGGGACCCGCGGACGATCGAGATCCTGGGGCGCGACCTGCTGCCCGGCCTGCACGCCCTGTAGCGGACGGGCGTTCCTCCGGGCCCATTGCCGGGCCGGCGCAGGCCCGCCGATGCCGGACCGACCGATACCCCCCGGGGGTATGCTGACTTCGTGCTACAGTGAGGCGGAGCAAGCTCCGCCAGCAGAGACGACAATCAAGCAATGACCGACCCCAGGAAGCCCGACGGCGAGTCGGCCGCTGGCGCGGCCGAGGATCCGGCGGCCAGCCCCTTCGCCGGCCTGGCGATCAACTTCGCCGGCGGCGACGGCACCGGCACGGCCGTGCCGAGCGCCACGACGAGCGCGCCCGTCGCATCCGGCAGCGCGCCCATCGGGGGCACGATCGCGATCCTGTCGGACGCGCCCGGCGCTGACCGCGCCGCCACCTCGCCGCTGGGCCCGGCGGCCGACGGCGGCGAGGGCCGCACCGAATCGAACGTGCTCATCATCGGATCCGGTCCCGCGGGCCTGACCGCAGCGATCTACGCGGCGCGCGCCAACCTCGAGCCCATCGTGCTGGCCGGCTCCGCGGCCGGTGGGCAGCTGATGCTCACGAGCGAGGTCGAGAACTACCCGGGCTTCCCCGACGGGATCGACGGGCCCGAGCTCATGGCCAAGTTCCGGGAGCAGGCCGTGCGCTTCGGCACCCACATCGTGGACGTGGACGTGGACCGGGTCGACCTCTCCGGCCGGCCGTTCCGCGCCTGGGCGCGGGGCGTCGAGTATCGCGGCCAGGCGGTCATCGTGGCGACCGGCGCGTCCGCGCTGTGGCTCAACCTCGAGAGCGAGCAGCGGCTGCGCGGGCGTGGCGTGTCGGCCTGCGCGACCTGCGACGGGTTCTTCTTCCGCGATCGCGAGATCGCGGTCGTGGGCGGCGGCGACTCGGCGATGGAGGAGGCGAACTACCTCACCCGATTTGCCCGCAAGGTCCACCTGATCCACCGGCGTGACGGGTTCCGCGCATCGAAGATCATGATCGACCGGACGTACGGCCACCCCAAGATCGAGGTGCACACCAACACCGTGGTGGACGAGGTCGTGGGCGACGCGAAGGTCGAGGCGCTGCGCCTGCGCGATACGGCCACCGACGAGCAGCGGGTGATGCCGATCGAGGGGCTGTTCGTCGCGATCGGCCACAAGCCCAACACCGACGTGTTCCGCGAGTGGCTCGACACCGACGAGAAGGGCTACCTGGTCGCCCACGAGCACACCGCGAGCAGGATCGAGGGCGTGTTCATCGCGGGCGACGTCAACGACGATCGGTACCGGCAGGCGGTCACCGCCGCGGGCGACGGCTGTCGCGCCGCGATCGACGCCGAGCACTGGCTCGAGGCCCAGGGCATCGCGGAAGGGGTGACCGCCACCGCCTGGTAGGCGCGCGTCCTGCGTTGCGAACGACCGGTGGCACCGCCATCATCGAACAGCGTTGGCGTGGGACGGCGGACGGGTCGAGCCGGGCCGCCCCGGCGACCTCCCGACCTCCGCCCCGAGCGGAGGCACGTGCTAGGGTCCGAGCCATGAGCTTCCGTGGAGGCGGCGGCCGGGCTGGCGGGGGTGGTGGCCGCGGCCGGATGATGCCGCCGTCAATCGACTTCGAGCGCGTGCCACGCGAGCGGCGCGGCCGGACCGTCCGGCGGATCGCCGCATTCTTCCGGCCCTACCGGATCGAGGTCGGGGTCGTCACGTTCGCGATCCTGGCCACCAGCCTGATCGGCCTCGTCAACCCGTACCTGCTCAAGCTGCTCATCGACGATGTGATCGTCGGGCACCGGTACGACCGGCTCAACCTCTACGTCGGGTTGATGATCGTGCTGCCGGTCGTCTCGGGCCTGATCGGCGTCGGCCAGAGCTACCTCAACAATCTGATCGGCCAGAGCGTGATGCAGGACCTGCGCAACGCGCTCTACGCCCATCTCCAGCGGATGCCGCTGCGGTTCTTCACCGCCACGCGGACCGGGGAGATCCAGAGCCGGCTCTCGAACGACGTCGGCGGGGTGCAGGCGGTGGTCACCGACACCGCCTCGTCGATCACCTCCAACCTCGCGGTCACGCTCAGCACGATCGTCGCGATGATCCTGATCGACTGGCGGCTGACGTTGCTCTCGCTCGGGATGCTGCCGTTCTTCATGTACCTCACGTTCCGCGTGGGCAAGGTACGGCGCGAGGTCAGCAGCGAGACGCAGAAGCGGCTGGCCGAGATGTCGGCCGTGACCGAGGAGACCCTCTCGGTCTCGGGCATGCTGCTGGGCAAGACGTTCGGCGCCCAGGAGCGGTCGGTGAACAGGTTCCGGCTGCTCAACCTCGACCTGGCCAGGCTGCAGATCCGCCAGGCGATGGTGGGCCGCTGGTTCTTCATGATCATCGGCACGATCTTCTCGATCACGCCGGCGTTCGTGTACTGGCTGGCCGGCACCCTGGCGGCCAGCGGCGACCCGAGCGCCCCCACCGCCGGCGACATCGTCGCCTTCACCACCCTCCAGAGCCGGCTGTTCTTCCCGATGGGCCAGCTGCTCAACGTCCAGGTCGAGATCCAGGGCTCGCTCGCGCTGTTCGACCGGATCTTCGAGTACCTCGACCTGGACCCGGAGATCGTGGACGCCCCGGACGCGGTGGCGCTGGAGCCGGCCGACGTCCGTGGCGCAGTGGCGTTCGACGGCGTGTCGTTCCGGTACCCGGTCGAGGCCCCGGTCGCGGTGGCGGCCAAGGACGAGGACGCCGGCGAGCCGGAGGCCGGCGCCGACGAGCGCGAGCCGGAGGCCGGCGCCGACGAGCGCGAGCCGGAGGCCGGCGCCGACGACGTCGAGCCGGCCGCCCTGCCCGGGGCTGCCGCGGTGCCCGCGCGCGCGATGCCGTTCGGGCTCGACGACATCTCGTTCGACGCGCGGCCGGGCGAGCTGGTCGCGCTGGTGGGTCCGTCGGGCGCCGGCAAGACCACCACGACCTACCTGATCCCGCGCCTGTACGACGTGGAGGCAGGCCGGGTCACCATCGACGGGCTCGACGTGCGCCACATCCAGCTGGCCTCCCTGGGCCGGGTGATCGGGTTCGTGACCCAGGAGACGTACCTGTTCCACGCCTCGATCCGGGAGAACCTGCTGTTCGCCAGGCCCGACGCGACCGACGCAGAGCTCGAGACGGCGACGCGGGCCGCGGCCATCGCGGAGCGGATCGCCGACCTGCCCGATGGTCTGGACACGATCGTGGGCGAGCGCGGCTACAAGCTGTCCGGCGGCGAGAAGCAGCGGATCGCGATCGCCCGCGTGCTGCTCAAGGATCCGCGGATCCTGATCCTCGACGAGGCGACCTCATCGCTGGACACGGTCTCGGAGCGGCTGATCCAGGCGGCCCTCGGCCGGCTGACCGAGGGCCGGACGACGATCGCGATCGCCCACCGGCTGTCGACGATCCTGCGCGCCGACCGGATCCTCGTGTTCGAGCGTGGCCGGATCGTCGAGCGCGGGACCCATCGCGAGCTGCTGGCGCGCAACGGCCTGTACGCCCGCCTCTACCACGAGCAGTTCGAGGCGGAGGCGGCACACCTGGCCGAGCTCCGGATCGATGCCGCCGCGTCCTGATCAAGCGCCCAAGCCTCAGCCGAACCCACCCCATTGCATGAATATGCAAAATCTCGTATGGTGATGCGCGTGAGAACGATCCGCCCGATCCCCTGCCGTTCGAGCCAGCCGCCGGCGAGCGGCCCGGCGCGCCGGTGAGCGCGGACTCGACGGGCGCGGCGATCGCGGCGGACCGTCCTCTCGACCCGGCCCCGGCACCCGATACGGCCGCCGCCCGCGGCGCGCGGGCGCTCGCCGGCGACCCGCTGCGGATCGCCATCGTCGGGGCGACCGGCTACGTTGGCGCCGAGCTCATCCGGCTGCTCGCGCTCCACCCCCACGCGAAGATCGTGGGGCTGGTCGGCCGGGAGCGGAAGGGCGATCCGCTGGCGGGCATCCACCCGCACCTGGCCACGCGCAACCTCCACGTGTTCGACGCGATCCCCGACGATGCCGAGGTCGTGTTCCTGGCCCTCCCCCACGGAGCGGCGGCGGGCCGGATCGACGACTACCGGGCGAACGGGATGACGGTCATCGATCTCGGGCCCGACTTCCGGCTCCGGGACCCCGCCGACTACCCGCGCTGGTACCACTTCGAGCACCCGCGGCCCGAGCTGCTCGCGACCGCGGTCTACGGGCTGCCCGAGCTCCATCGGGCCGGGCTGGCCGCGCTGGGCCGCACGCCCGGCGCGATCGTGGGCGCCCCGGGCTGCTACTCCACGACCACGATCCTCGCCCTCGCACCGCTCGCGCGTGCCGGCCTCATCGGGGATCTCGTGGTCGACGCCAAGAGCGGGGTCTCGGGCGCGGGTCGCGATCCCAAGGCCGACCTCCATTTCGGCGAGGTCAACGAGAGCGTGCGCGCGTACGGCATCTTCGGCCACCGCCACACCGCCGAGATCGAGCAGGAGCTGGGGTCGCTGGTCCCCGGCGGGCCCGACGCCAACCCGGGCGTCCGCGGGGTCGACTTCCTGCCACACCTCATCCCGATGACCCGGGGCATCCTCTCGGCTGCTCACGTCCGGCCCACCCGGCCGGTGACCCAGGACGAGCTCGACGCCCTTTACGCGACCGCCTACGCGGACGAGCCGTTCATCACCGTGACCACCGAGGCGCCGGCGACCAAGCACGTCCTGGGCAGCAACGAGTTCCGCGTGTTCGTGCGGGCGGACGAGCGATCGGGCCGGATCCTCGCCATCGGCGTCCTCGACAACCTCGTGAAGGGCGCGGCCGGCCAGGCCATCCAGGCGTGCAACGTCGTGCACGGGCTGCCCGAGCCGGCAGGCCTGCTCCAGCTGCCCCTGGCACCCTGACGATGACGCTCGCGACCGATCCGCTGCTCGCCGCCCTGCCGGCCGATCGCCCGGCGGTCGAGCGCGCGGCGCGGATCCCGGCGGGCTTCGTCGCCGCGGGGACGTCGGCCGGGATCAAGGTCTCGGGACGCCCCGACTTCGCCCTGATCGTGGCCGAGCCGGGCCCGGTCCCGGCGGCGGCGGTGTTCACACCCAACCGGTTCGCGGCAGCGCCCGTCCGGCGGTCGCGCGCCAACCTCCAGGCCACCGGGGGCGGCACCGCGGCCGCGGGCTTCGCGCGCGCGGTGATCTGCACCTCGGGCAGCGCCAACGCCGCGACCGGTCCGGGCGGCGAGGCGGACCAGGCGGCGATCGGCGAGGCACTGGCGGGTGCGGTCGGCGCCCACGCCGACGAGGTCCTCCACCTGTCCACGGGGATCATCGGGATCCGGCTGCCGGTCGACCGGGTGGCCGCGACGATCGAGCGGGTGGTCGAGGGCGAGCTGGCGGCCAGCGACGAAGCGCTGCTGGCGGCGGCGACCGCGCTGCGGACCACCGACTCCACGACCAAGGCTGCCTCGGTGCGGGTGGCGCTGCCGGCGACCGACGGCGGGGCGCCGGCCGAGGTCACGGTGACCGGGATCGCGAAGGGCGTGGGGATGATCCACCCGCGAATGGCGACGATGCTCTCGATCGTGCTGACCGACGCGACGGCCGATCCGGCGACGCTCCATGCGCTGCTGCGCGGTGCGGCCGCCCGGACCTGGGACCAGCTCTCGATCGACGGCGACACGAGCACCAACGACACCGTGTTCCTGCTGGCGTCGGGTCGGGCCGGCGCCGCCGATGCCGCGAGCAACCCGGTCGTCCGCGAGGCCCTGGGCGGCGCGATCGAGGCTGTCGCCCGCGACCTCGCCCGGCAGCAGGCCGCCGACGGCGAGGGCGCCGGCACGCTGATCACCTGCCAGGTGTCGGGGGCGACCGACGACGCCGCCGCCAGGGCGATCGCCCGCGCGGTGATCTCGTCGTCGCTGGTCAAGGCCGCCGTCCACGGGCGCGACCCCAACTGGGGCCGGATCGCGGGGGCGGCGGGCAACGCGATGCTGGCCGAGCCGGCCGTCCTCGAGGCGGCCGGACTGCCGGCGGGCGAAGCGGCCGAGCGCGGGGCCGCCCCGGCGCCGCTGGATCCGGCACGCCTGCGGATCGCGATCGCCGGCCACCTGGTGTACGACGGACCGACCGGCGGACCGGTCGCCATCGACAAGGGGACGGCGAGCGCGGCGATGGCCGGCGAGGAGGTGCTCGTCCGGCTCGATGTCGGGCTGGGCACGGGCTCCGGCGAGGCCTTCGGCTGCGACCTGACCGAGGAATACGTCCGCGAGAACTCGGAGTACACGACGTGAGCGTCGCCGCTGCGACGGGCCATCGCGGCGTTGCCGGCTGCGCGCGCGCGCTCACGCACGCTCGAGTGCGCTCGCTCGCGTGCTCGCCTGCGCCTTGCGCTGACCTCGCCGGAGCGGCGACGCAGGAGCGAGCGACTGATGTCTGAGATCGTGGTCGTCAAGCTGGGAGGGACGACGCTCGCCGACCAGCGGCAGATCCTCGCCGAGATCGCCACCGTCGCCCGCCGCCGCCCGGTGGTGCTCGTCCACGGGGGCGGCAAGCGGATGACCGAGTGGCTCGAGCGCCTGGGCGTCCCCACCCGCTTCGAGCACGGGCTGCGGGTCACCGATCCGGCCGCGCTCGAGGTCGCGGCGGCGGTCCTGCGGGGAGTCGTCAACAGCGAGCTGGTGGCAGCGCTGCGCGATCTCGGCTGCGACGCGGTCGGCCTGTCGGGCGTGGACGGCGGGCTGCTGATCGGCGAGCGGCTGCCCGACGTGGGCCTCGTGGCGACGGTGGTCGGGGTGCGGCGCGACCTGCTCGACTCGCTGCTGGTGGTGGGCCAGGTGCCGGTGGTGGCGCCACTGGCGCGCGATGGCGAGGGCGTCGTCTGCAACGTGAATGCCGACGACGCCGCGGCCGGGATCGCGGCCGGGCTGGGAGCCCGCCAGCTGGTGCTGCTGACCGACGTCGACGGCGTCCGCGACGCGGCGGGCGCCAAGCTCGACTCGCTGACCCCCGGCGAGGCCGAGGCGCTGATCGCGGACGGCACCATCGGCGGGGGCATGGTGCCCAAGGTGCGGGCCGCGCTCGCCGCGCTGGCGTGGGAGGGATCGGAGGCGATCATCGCGGACTCGTCCGCACCCGACGCCCTGGCGCGCTCGCTCGACGACCCGTCGTTCGGCACCCGGGTCAGCCCCCGGGCGCACGCGGGAGCGGCCTGACCGATGGCGACGGCGCGTTCGATGCTGCTCGTCAAGCGGGACCGCCAGGGCGCGATCCGACGCCTGGTCGGGAGTCGGACCATCGCCAGCCAGAGCGAGCTGGTCGCGGAGCTGTCGGCGCTCGGCTACGAGGTCACCCAGGCGACCGTGAGCCGCGACATCGCCGAGCTCGGCCTGGCCAAGGTGATGCGCGGCGAGCACGCCGCCTACGTCAACCCCGAGGACCTCCTCCCGGCGGCGCGCCCCCCGTCCGACGTGCGCCTGCGGCGGATCCTCATCGACATCCCGGTGACGATCGGGCGGAGCGGCCTGGTCCTCGTGCTCACCGGGCAGCCCGGCACGGCCAACGTGATCGCCCAGGCGATCGACGAGTCCACCCTCGACGAGCAGGTGGGCACGGTCGCCGGCGACAACACGCTCATCGTCCTGTTCCCCGACGAGCCCGCCCTGGATCGCTGGCTCGAGCGGTTCCTCGCGATCCAGGCGCCGGCAGTGCCGGCCATCCCAGTGGAGGCCCAAGCCCGATGAACAAGGTCGTGCTCGCCTACTCCGGCGGTCTCGATACCTCGGTCGCCGTCGCGTGGCTCAAGGAGCAGTTCGGCGCCGAGGTGGTCACGCTCACGGTGGATCTCGGCGGCGGTTCGCTGCGCGAGGGGGTCGAGCGGCGCGCGATGGCGGCCGGCGCGTCGAAGGCCTGGGTGGTCGATGCCCGGGACACGTTCCTCTCGCAGTACGTGTGGCGGGCGCTCCAGGCAGGCGCCGTCTACCAGGGCGCCTACCCGCTGGCCACCGCGCTCGCCCGGCCGCTGCTCGCGCAGCTGCTGGTCGAGGTCGCGCAGCGCGAGGGCGCCGACGCCGTGGCCCACGGCTGCACCGGCAAGGGCAACGACCAGGTGCGGTTCGACATCGCCGTCCACGCGCTCGATCCGGGGCTCGAGGTCATCGCCCCGATGCGCGTCGGCATGGGGCTGTCGCGCGACCAGGAGATCGACTACGCGCAGGAGCGCGGGATCGAGATCCCGATCACCAAGGCGTCGCCGTACTCGATCGACGTCAACATCTGGGGTCGGTCGTGCGAGACGGGGGTGCTCGAGGATCCCTGGGTGACGCCGCCGGCAGACGCCTACGAATGGACGGTGGCCCCGGGCGCGGCGCCGGATCCGGTCGAGCTCGTGATCGGCTTCGAGGGTGGCATCCCGGTCTCGATCGATGGCGAGCGGCTGGGCTCGGTGGAGCTGACCGAGCGGCTGCATGCGCTGGGCGGCAAGCATGGCGTGGGGCGCATCGACCACGTCGAGGACCGGCTGGTGGGCATCAAGAGCCGCGAGATCTACGAGGCGCCCGCGGCCATGATCCTGCACGCGGCACATCACGCGCTCGAGGGCCTCGTGCTGTCCAAGGAGCAGCTGCGGTTCAACCGGCTGGTGGCCGACGAGCTGGCCCAGATCATCTACGACGGGCTGTGGTTCAGCGCGCTGTCGCGCGACCTGCGGACCTATGCGATGTCATCGCAGCGGGTGGTCTCGGGCGACGTCCGGATGCGGCTGGACCACGGGCAGGCGATGGTGATCGGGCGGCGGTCGCCGCTGTCGCTGTACGACAGGAACCTGGCGACGTACGACGAGGGTGATGCGTTCGACCACGCCTCAGCGGTGGGCTTCATCGAGATCTTCGGGCTGCCGCTGCGTGTCGAGGCCGCCCGACACGGGGCGGTGGGCCAGCACCATGGCGCCGCCTGGACGTGGACCGACCCGTTGCTTGCCGAGCTGCCGGTCAAGGTGACCGAAGGGGCCGCGGCGGGCGCCGGGTGACCGAGGGGGCCGCGGCGGGCGCCGGGTGACCGAGGGGGCGCCGGCTGACGCGACGGGAGCCGGCTGACGCGACGGATCGCGCGCCGCCCGCGGTCCGCCCCCAGCGGCGTGCCGCGGGGCGCGATCGAGCCCGAGGGGCCGCCCCGGCCGCGTGGGCCGACCGGCGCCGGTACTCTTGCGCCGTGACCACCTCTCGCCCTCCGGCGCGCCCGCCGGCAACCCGGGCCACACCCCGCCGCCCGCGTTCGAGTGCGACGCCGGCCCCGCTGGCCACCGCCCGGCTCGACCAGCTCGCCTTCCTCCACGAGTTCGCGCAGCTCGCGACCCAGGCCCGCAACTGGGACGAGCTGATGCAGACCGTGGTCGACCGCACCACGGTGGCCCTGGGCGTCGAGGTCTGCTCGCTCTACCTGCTCGACCGCGACGGCGAGCACCTGACGCTGGCTGCGACCAACGGGCTCGACGTCGAGCAGGTCGGGCACGTCAGGCTCGGCCTCGGCGAGGGCATCACCGGTCGCGTGGCCGCCTCGCGCGCCCCGATCAGCACGGCCGACGTCACCGTCGACGACCGGTTCTCATGGGTGCGCGGCTTCGACATCCAGGAGCTGCACGCGATGCTGTCCGTGCCGCTCGTCTGGAACGAGGCCGTGGTCGGGGTGCTCAACGTCCAGTCCTCGGCCATCCGCGAGTACACCGGCGAGGAGATCACGTTCCTCGTCACGATCGCGGCGCTGCTCGCGGGCGTCGTCGAGAAGGGGCGGATGCAGGCCGAGGCCGAGGCGCAGCTCGACCGCCTGTCGCAGCTCGACGCCGCGCGGGCCGAGCTGCTGGCGGTCGTCACCCACGAGCTGCGGACGCCGCTCGCCGTGGTGCGCGCCTACGTCGACCTGCTGTCCGACGCCGCGGCGTCCGGCGCCGCGCCGGCGGAGCGCGACATCGTCGAGTCGTGGCGCGAGGGCGCCACCGACCAGGTCACCCGCCTCGACCGGCTGGTCGACTCGATCCTGGCCACGGTCCGCGGCGAGGGACTCACCGGCCTCCGGCGCGACCCGTTCGACGTGGTCGGGGCGATCTCCAACACCGTGGGCACGTTGGCGCTGCTGCTTCGCACGCGCGCCGTCCGCTGGGACGCGCCCGGGCACGCGATCGTCGCCCGTGGCGACGAGGCCAGGTTCCGCCAGGTGCTCGAGCAGCTGCTCGACAACGAGGCCAAATACGCGCCGCCGGAGCACGCCGTGTCGATCGGCATCTGGAAGCGGGACGGCGAGGTCCAGGTCTACATCACCGACGACGGTCCGGGCGTCCCGATCGAGGACTGGGAGGCCGTGTTCCAGCCGTACGTCCGGGTGGATCGGGCGCGGTCGCGTGGCTCGGGGATCGGCCTGTTCGCGGCGCGTCGCCTGATGGAGGCGATGGGCGGCCGCGTGTGGATCGAGAAGAACGGGTTCGGCGGATCCCGGTTCATCGTGGCGCTGCCCTCGGTCTGACCCATCGCCGCGCGTCGCCCCGCCGGCCGGCCGGGCCGACCTGCCCCGCCGACCCAACCGGGCCGAACTGCCCCGCCGACCCGGCCGGGCCAACCTGCCCCGCCGGGCCGAAGTGCCCCGCCCTTGACCCCGGGTGCCTCTGTCGCGCGCCGTGCGGGCTGGGGCAGGCTGGACGGCATCCGGACGACCTCGGGACGTCGACCAGGAGGTGTGCATGGTCGAGCTGCTGCAACCCACCGCCGTCACCTCGACACCCGTGTTCGATCGGGTGGCCGACGACGTGGAGATCCATGAGCTGCACCCGCAGGAGGCGGCGATCGTGCGCTTCGACGCGTCGCTCGCGGACCTGCCGGCGGCCATCGGACGGGCGCTGCGCGAGGTGCACGAGGCGATGACCGCCGCCGGGGTGGACCTGGCGGGCCCGCCGTTCGCGCGATACCCGTCCGTCGAGCCGCCGCGGATCACCGCCGAGTGCGGCTTCCCCGTCATGCGACCGGCGCCGGCGATCGGCCGGGTCGGGCCGACGCGGCTGCCGGGTGGCCGGGTGGCCTCGATGATCCACCTGGGCTCGTACGACACCATCGACGAGACGTACGACCACCTGCAGCGGCTGCTGGAGGCGTCGGGGCTCCACGCGGCCGGCCCCATGTGGGAGGTCTACTGGACCGACCCCGACATGGAGCCCGATCCGTCGCGCTGGCGGACCGAGATCATCGTCCCGCTCGGCCTGCCGCCGGACTGACGGGTCGCGGTTGCCGCCCGCCTATGCGGGAGGCGCCACGACGGCCAATTCGCGTGCGCGGAGGCGCGCGTAGCCGGGCTTGACGACCTCGCTGATCAGCCGCAGCCGCTCGTCGAACGGCGCGAACGCCGACTTGAGCGCGTTGATCGTGAGCCACTCCATCTCGCCCAGGCCGATCCCGAACGCCCGGTCGAGGGCGGCGAGCTCCGACGACAGCGAGACGTTGCTCATCAGCCGGTTGTCGGTGTTGACCGTCACCCGGAACCGCAGCCGTCGCAGGAGGTCGATCGGATGCTCCTCGATCGACGCGACGGCGCCCGTGTGGACGTTGGACGTGGGGCACATCTCGAGGGGCACCCGCCGATCGCGGACGAACGCAGCCAGGCGCCCCAGGGCGACCGAGCCGTCTTCGCGGACCGTGATGTCGTCGACGATGCGCACGCCATGGCCCAGCCGCTCGGCACCGCAGAACTGGAGTGCCTCCCAGATGCTCGGCAGCCCGAACGACTCGCCCGCGTGGATGGTGAGGTGAAAGTTCTCGTGGCGGATGTGGTCGAACGCGTCGAGATAGCGGGTGGGCCGATAGCCGGCCTCCGGGCCGGCGACGTCGAACCCGACCACGCCGTCGTCGCGCCAGCGCACGGCGAGTGTCGCGATCTCGGTGGCCCGACCGAACTGGCGCATCGCCGTGATGAGCGTCCGGACCACGATCGCGCGCCCCGCCTCGAGCGCCCGCCGCTCGCCCAGCCGGAAGCCTTCCTGCACCGCTTCCGCGACCTCGTCGAGCGTCAGACCGCGCTCGACGTGGAGCTCCGGCGCGTACCGGACCTCTGCGTACGCGACGCCGTCGGCGGCCAGGTCCTCGACGCACTCGGCGGCGACCCGCGTGATGGCGTCGCGATCCTGCATGACCCCGGTCGTGTGGCGGAAGGTCTCGAGATACAGCTCGAGCGACTTGCGGTCGGCGCCCCGCCGGAACCACGCGGCCAGCTCGTCCACGTCCTCGGTCGGCAGCTCGCGATAGCCGTGCTCGCGCGCGAGGTCGACCACGGTCTCGGGGCGCAGGCCGCCGTCGAGATGGTCGTGGAGCAGCGCCTTGGGCGCCTCGCGGATCGCGTCGAGCGTGAGCATGGGCATCCTCCGGGTCGCCCCGATCGTAACGCGCGGGGCCGCCGCCGGCCCGGCCACCGCTCGCCCGGCCCCCGCGGGCAAGGTCACGCCGGTAGGCTTGGACGGCGTCCATGACGACGTCAATCTCGGGAGGGGCTGCGGTGACCAGGACCTGGACCGGTGAATCGGGCGGCGTGGGCTGGACCCTCGAGCTGGCCGACGACGGACTCCTGCCCGGCCGGCTCGTCGACGGGCGGCTGCGGATGGCCGCGTCGCACCGGGTCGAGGCGCGCCGGCTGCTCGTGACCCTGCGGGGCGAGGAGCATTGGAAGTACGAGGTCACGACCACCGACGCCCAGGGCAACACCCACACCGAGACGCGCACCGGCAAGCAGGATCTGCCCCCCGAGCCGGTCCTGATCCAGGAGTCGCTGGTGCTGGGGGCGGGCGAGGTGCGCGAGGCGACCTTCCAGCTGCCGGTGCCGTCGCTGGGGCCACCGACCGTCGCGGCCGACGTGGCCGGGATCGACTGGACGGTGGAGGCCAAGCTCGACGTCCCGGGCGGCCGGGATCCCTCGATCAGCGCGCCGGTTCGCCTGCTCCAGCCGGTGGCCCTGCTGCGGGCGGGCGTCGTCCACGTCGAGGCGTTCGCCCTGTACCCATCGGCCGACGCGGCGGATCACGGGATGACGGCGACGATCGCGCTCGACCCCGTGCCGCTTTGCGCCGGCGCGCCGTTCACCGGGCAGGTGACGCTCCGGAGCGCCTCCGCGATGCGCGTTCGCGGTGTCCGTGCGGCGCTCCGGATCATGGCCAAGGCCACCGTCTCGGGCGGCCTCGAGCAGACCATCACAGGCTGGCAGGCGGCGCTCGCCGGCGCCGGCACGATCGACGGCGAGCTGACGTTCCCGCTCGCGGGCACGATCGATCCCTCGGCGCCGCCGACGACCGAGCTCCCGCACGGCAGGATCTGGGCGCGCTTCGAGGTGACGTTCGATCGCGCCTGGGCGCGGGACGCGCACCTGGTGCGGGACGTGGCAGTGGCGACGACGCTGGCGCTCTGACCCGGGCGTCGGGCGTCCAGGCGGGCGCGAGGCGCGGTCAGGCGTCCAGGCGGGCGCGAGGCGCGGTCAGGCGTCCAGGCGGGCGCGAGCCGCGGTCAGGCGTCCAGGCGGGCGCGAGCCGCGGTCAGGCGTCCAGGCGGGCGCGAGCCGCGGTCAGGCGTCCAGGCGGGCGCGAGCCGCGGTCAGCGCCGCCCGCACGCGATCCGGAGCGGTGCCGCCGGTCACGTCCGCGGCGGCGAGCGATCCCTCGACCGTGGCGGCCGCGCGCAGTGCCGCGACGATCCCGCGCTCGTGCGCGAGGCGGCGCGCGACCGGGTCGTCGCTGCCGTCGAGCGCGGCCCGGTACGCCTCGTCGGGGAGCGCCGCGAGGGTCGGCTTGCGCTCGGCCTCGGCACCGCCGACCAGCCCGCCCACGATGTGGTGCGCGGCACGGAACGGGACCCCGTGCCGGACGAGGGCGTCGGCGAGCGCGGTCGCGGTCGTGTACCCCTCCTCGGCGGCCGCCCGCATCCGGACCGGGTCGACCAGCAGCGTGTCGATCAGGCCGGCCATGACCTCGAGCGAGCCATTGAGGGTGGCAACGGCGCCGAACAGCGCCGGCTTGTCCTCCTGCAGGTCGCGCTGGTACGCGAGCGGGAGGCCCTTGAGCAGCGTGAGCATCCCGGCCACGGCGCCGATGACCCCCGCCGCCCGGCCGCGGACGAGCTCCGCGGGATCCGGGTTCTTCTTGTTCGGCATCATCGACGAGCCGGTGGAGAAGGCATCGGCGACCCGGACGAACCCGAACCGTGGGTTCGACCACCAGGTGATCTCCTCGGCCAGCCGGCTGAGGTGGACCATCGCGAGGGCACTCGCCGCGAGCACCTCGACGACGAAGTCCCGGTCCGAGACCGCATCGAGCGAGTTCGCGGTCACGCCCTGGAAGCCGAGCTCCGCAGCCGCCGTCTCGCGGTCGAGCGGAAAGCCCGCGCCGGCCAGTGCGCCGGCACCCAGCGGGCTGACGTTGACCCGCCGGCGCGCGTCGGCCAGCCGGTCGCGGTCGCGCTCGAGCATCTCCACGTAGGCCAGCAGGTGATGGGCGAGGAGGACGGGCTGGGCCGGCTGGATGTGCGTGGTCCCGGGCAGCACGGCGTCGCCCTCGCGCTCGGCGAGGCCGACCAGCGCACGCTCGAGGCCGGTCAGCGCGGCGTCGAGACGATCGATCGCCCGGCGGGTCCACAGTCGCAGGTCGGTCACCACCTGGTCGTTGCGGGAGCGTCCGGTGTGGAGCTTGCCGCCGACGCTGCCGACCCGCTCCGTGAGCAGCGTCTCGAGGTTGAGGTGCACGTCCTCGAGGTCGGGGTCCCAGGCGACGGCGCCCGCCTCGACGTCGCGCTGCAGCCCGGCCAGGCCTCCCTCGAGCGTGGCAACCTCGTCGGCGGTCAGCAGGCCCGCGCGGCCGAGCGCGCGGACGTGCGCGATCGACCCGGCGAGGTCGTCGAGCGCGAGCTCCGCGTCCACCTCGATGGAGCGCGTGAACTCCGCCACCCGTGCATCCGGCTCATCGTCGAACCGGCCGCCCCACATGCGCATCGCCGCCCTCCGTGCCCCGTCGCGGTCCATCGTACCGGTGGCGAGGCGCCGTGCATCGGCCCGGCGGGTCTCGCCGGTCGTGTCGGACCGGGCGATGCCGGCCGGGTCGCCGGGTCAGGACGCGCCGTTCGGGTCGCGGTCAGGACGCGCCGTTCGGGTCGCGGTCAGGACGCGCCGACCAGGATCCCGGGCTCAGGCGGTGCCGGCCAGGATCGCGGCCCGGAGGCGCTCAGCCGCCTCCTCGGCGGTCAGGTCGCGCTGGGGCTCTGCGAGCAGCTCGTAGCCCACCATGAACTTGCGCACCGACGCCCGCAGCAGCGGCGGGTAGAAGTGCGCGTGCACCTGCCAGTGGCCGGTCGTTGCCCCGCCGAACGGCGCCTGGTGCCAGCCCATCGAGTACGGGAACGGCCGGTCGAACAGCGCGTCGTAGCGAGCGGTCAGGTCCCGGAGGGCGGAGGCCAGCCCGTCGCGGCCGGCATCGTCGAGGTCGGCCAGGCGCGCGGCCGGTGCGGTCGGCACGAGCATCGTCTCGAACGGCCAGGCCGCCCAGAACGGCACCAGCACGAGCCAGCCCGGCGCTTCGGCCACGACCCGCGGCCCGTCTCGCTCGGCCGCCGCATAGTCGACCAGCAGCCGGTGCCCGTGGGTGGCGTGGTAGCGGGCCTGGGCCGCGTCCTCGTCGGCCGCCTCCATCGGCAGCGCATCGCCGGCCCAGATCTGGCCGTGCGGGTGCGGGTTCGACGCCCCCATGGCCTCGCCCCGGTTCTCGAACACCTGGACCCAGCGGAACCGCCGGCCGAGCTCCGTGGTCTCGTCAGCCCAGACGTCCACGATCCGCCGGATCTCCGGCTCGGTCATCCCGGCCAGGGTCAGGTCGTGGCGGGGCGAGAAGCAGACGACCCGGCACGTCCCGCGCGTGCCCTCGGCGCGAAACAGGTCGCCGTCCAGGCGGGTGTCGGAGGAGTCGGGCCGGAGCGCGGCGAAGTCGTTGGTGAACACGAAGGTCGAGTCGAAGGCGGGGTTCACGGCCCCGTTGACCCGGACATTGCCCGGACACAGGTAGCACTCCGGGTCGTAGGGCGGGCGGTTCTCGGGCGGCTCCGGCTCCTCGGCACCCAGCCACGGGCGGCGGGTCCGGCCGGCGGACACGAGCACCCACGCGTCGGTCAGCGCGTTGTAGCGACGGTGCGGCTCTCCCTCCATGGCCGCGATCGCCGCGTCATCGGGTCGACCCGCGGGCTCAATGGGCACGGGGGGCAGCTCCAACGCGCCGGGCGACCGGCACGACCGGTGGCGCGGCGTCCCCGGCGGGCGCGGCATCCACCAGCACCAGCTCGCCGACCGCCTCGCCCAGCACCGTGCGGGCGGCCCGGTCGAGCTCGGCGTCGGAGATCAGGATGTCCGCCTGGTCGAGACGCGCGATCGACGCGATCCCGATGACCCCCCACTTGCAGTGGTCGGCCATGACGACCAGCCGGCGACCGGCCTCGATCATCGCCCGGTCCGTCTCGGCCTCGAGCAGGTTGGGACAGGTGAACCCCGCGTGGGCATCCATGCCGTGCACGCCCATGAACACCATGTCGAGATGCACCGATCGCAGCTGCGACACGGCGAACGGGCCGACCAGCGCCTCCGACGGCGTGCGGACGCCGCCGGTGAGGATCACGGTCTGATCGCTGCGGCTGGACCGGTGGAGGACCTCGGCGACGCGGGTCGAGTTGGTGACCACCGTCAGCCCGGGCACCTCCGCGACCCTCGCGGCCAGCACGTGGGTGGTGGTCCCGGCCGAGATCGCGATCGCCATCCCGGGCTCGACCAGCTGCGCCGCTTCCGCGGCGATGGCCGTCTTCTCCGCCTGCTGGAGCGAGGACTTGGCCAGAAAGCCGGGCTCGTACGAGGCCAGCCCCGACAGCACCGTCGCGCCCCCGTGGACCTTCTCCACCAGCCCCTGCTGGTGGAGCAGCTCCAGATCGCGTCGCACCGTCATGTCGGACACGGCCAGCTCTCGCGCCAGCTCGGCCACACGCACGCCGCCCGACGCGCGCACGCGATCGAGGATGAGTGCCTGACGCTGGCGGGCAAGCATCGATCTCCGCTCCTCTCACCGGGGGTCCTCGGACGGTAGCACCCCGACGCACCGCCCAATCTTCGCTCTCGTATTTGCCAAAGTCAACGTAATCGCACACGAAGTTTCGTTCGATCGTGCGCGAGTGTCTTGACATCGCGCAACGTGGCGGCAACAATCCACTGGTGACCCCAGCCGCAGGTTCGGTCGCGTGTGGGTCATTGAGGAGGATCCAGCATGGCTGATCTCGACGGTCTGCCCCCCGTTTCCCGCCGGCAGGTGCTCAAGGGTGGCGCCGCCGTGGCGGCGCTGGGCGGAGTTTCCGCATTCCTGGCCGCGTGCAGCTCGAGCGCGACGCCGAGCCCGGCAACGCCGCCGCCCACCACACCGCCCGCATCGGCACCCGGGACGATGGCCCCGGAGTCGAGCGCCCCGGCGGTGAGCGGCTCGATCTCACTCGGGTCGAACTACTCGGACCAGGTCCCCAAGGACACCCTCCAGAGCATCGTCGACACCTTCACCCAGCAGAGCGGTGTCAAGGTCACGATCAACACCGTCGACCACGGCACGTTCCAGGATCAGATCAGCGCCTACCTGCAGGGCACGCCGCAGGACGTGTTCACCTGGTTCTCCGGCTTCCGCATGCGCTTCTTCGCCGCGCAGGGTCTGGCGACGGACATCAGCGACGTCTGGGCGACGGTCGGGGGCAACTACTCCGACGCGTTCAAGGTCGGATCGACCGGCGATGACAGCAAGCAGTACTTCATCCCGATCTACAACTACCCGTGGGCCGTCTTCTACCGCAAGAGCCTGTTTGCGGACAAGGGCTACACGATCCCGACCACGCTGGACGAGTTCAAGACGCTCGCCCAGAAGATGCAGGCTGACGGGCTGATCCCGATGGCCTTCGGCGACAGCGACGGCTGGCCGGCCATGGGCACGTTCGACATCATCAACCTGCGCCAGAACGGCTACGACTTCCACGTCGGCCTGATGGCCGGCAAGGAGAAATGGACCGACGACCGGACGAAGGCGGTGTTCACCGTCTGGAAGGATCTGCTCCCGTACTACCAGTCGGGCGCGGGTGGCCGGACGTGGCAGGACGCCGCGCAGGCGCTGGTCCAGAAGAAGGCTGGCATGTACCTGCTCGGGATGTTCGTCTCGCAGCAGTTCCAGGAGGCCGGCGACGCCGACCTCGCCGATCTCGACTTCTTCCCGTATCCGAACTTCGGGACGCAGTATGACGCCGAGAAGGCGCTCGACGCCCCGATCGACGGGTTCATGATCAGCTCGCACTCACCGACGCTCCAGCAGGATCTCGACGGCGCCAAGGCGTTCCTCGAGTACCTCGCGCAGCCCGCGACCCAGGTCGCCTGGGTGTCCCAGGACAAAGGCAACGTGGCCGCGGCCAAGGACGCCGACACGAGCGGCTACACCCCGCTCCAGAAGAAGGCCGCCGAGCTCATCGGCGGCGCGCAGCGGATCACGCAGTTCCTCGACCGCGACACGAACCCGAACTTCGCCGGCGCGAATGGCATGCAGGCCTTCCTGCTCGACTTCATTGCGAAGCCGGACCAGGACCTGGATGCCTTCCTGGGCAAGATCCAGAGCTTCTGGGACACGCTCTAGGCTCGCATCGACGGCCTCGTTAGACTCGAGACCGTGACATCTCAAGCTGACCACGTCGCCTCCGTCCCGTCGGATCCGATCCACGGAACGGGGGCGTCGCGCGTCCGCCGGCATTACAGCCTGCTCACCCGCCGGGACAAGGTTGTCCTGGCGCTGATGGTCGGCATCCCGCTGCTGTTGGACCTTGCCCTGATCTGGGGCCCGGCGGTCGTCTCGTTGCTGATCTCGTTCACCAACTGGAACGGCATCGGCAGCCCGTTCGACGCCAAGGTCATCGGCCTCGCGAACTACGAGAACCTGTTCACCGCCTACCCGTTCTTCTGGCCGGCTCTCCAGCACAACATCATCTGGCTGGGCTGGCTCATGTTCATCGCCACGCCGTTAGGGATGTTCATGGCCGTCCTGCTCGATCGAGAGCTGCGCGGCAGCACGTTCTATCAGACGACGTTCTACATCCCGGTCGTCCTGTCGCTGGCCGTGATCGGGATCATCTGGAAGCTTCAGTACGCGCCTGAGCAGGGGTTCATCAACAACCTGCTGGGGCGGACGTCGAACACGAACGAGATCGACTGGCTGGGCGATCCGAGCCTCAACCTGTGGGCGGCGCTCATCGCCACCAGCTGGCGGCATGTCGGCTACATGATGGTCATCTACCTGGCCGGCCTGAAGGCGATCGACCCATCGCTCCGTGAGGCCGCCAAGGTCGACGGCGCCAATGAGCGCCAGACCTTCTTCGGGGTGGTGTTTCCGGCCATGATGCCGATCAACATCGTGATCGTCGTGCTCACCACGATCGAGGCTCTCCGCGCGTTCGACATCGCGTACATCATCAACCGCGGCAAGAACGGCCTGGAGCTCCTGTCGACGCTGATCACCAACAACGCGATCAGCGAATCGAACCGCCTCGGCTTTGGATCCGCGATCGCCATGGTGCTGCTGGTGATCTCGCTCGGACCGATCATCACGTTCCTGATCCGGATGCTCCGCGAGGATCACGCGTGAGCGCCGCGGCGATGGCGACCAGCCGCGCGACGGCCGCGAGCCGGGCGCAGCGGCGGCGCAACCGGATCCGGCGGGCAGGCCTGTACGCATTCCTGACCAGCATGGCCGTGGTGTGGCTGTTCCCGCTCGCCTGGGCCCTGTACACCGCGCTGCGCCCGTTCTCCGACACGCAGAAGCGCGGCTACATCTCGTTTCCAGGCGTGCTCACCCTCGACAACTTCGTCCAGGCCTGGAACCAGGCGGAGATCCCTCGCGCGTACTTCAACACGTTGATCGTCGCGATCCCCGCCGTGATCATCACGCTGATCGTCGCCTCGATGGTCGCGTTCGCGGTCTCGAAATTCAGCTGGCGGTTCAACCTCCTGGTGCTTCTGATCTTCACCGCCGGCAACCTGCTCCCCCAGCAGGTGTTGATCGTCCCGCTGTTCAAGCTCTACACCGCGCTCACCGGGGTTCCCGCGCCGCTCAGCGACAACGGCCTGCTGTACGACCAGTACTTCGGGATCATCCTGATCAACGTCGTGTTCCAGATGGGCTTCGTGACCTTCGTCCTCAGCAACTACATGAAGACGCTGTCCAAGGAGCTGACCGAGGCTGCGCTGGTGGACGGGGCCGGCGTGCTCCGGATCTGGGCCTCGGTGATCATGCCCCTCTGCCGGCCCGCGATCGCGGCACTGGCCACCCTCGAGTTCACCTTCATCTACAACGACTTCTTCTGGGCCCTGATGCTGATGGTGTCCGGCAACCGGCGACCGATCACCTCGTATCTCAACAACCTCCAGGGCCAGTTCTTCACCGACATCAACCTGCTCACCGCCGGCGCCCTGCTGGCGGCCATCCCGACGATCCTCGTGTTCATGGCCCTCCAACGGCAGTTCGTCAGCGGTCTGACCCTGGGTTCGAGCAAGGGGTGACGGAGGTCCCTCCGGCCATGCTCCAGCACCGGTGCCATGCGGCCTCGTGGCACGTCGGGGGCGCCCGGTGGCGATGACGACTGCGCCCTGGGCCGATCCCGAGCTCACGTCTCGAGGCCGGCTGCCGATGCATGCCGTGCCCCACGCCGACCGGCTGCAGCTGGACGGGACGTGGCGGTTCCAGCTGCTCCACCGACCCGACGAGCCACCGTCACCGGGCGGCTGGCGCGAGATCGAGGTTCCCGGCTGCTGGACGATGCAGGACACCTGGGACCACCCGATCTACACCAACGTCCAGATGCCGTTCCCCGACCGGCCGCCGACGGTGCCGGACGAGAACCCGACGGGTGTCTACGAGCGCACGTTCGAGGTCCCGGCGGCGTGGGCCGGCCGTCGGGCGGTGCTGCACGTGGGGGCGGCCGAGAGCGTGCTGATCATCGAGCTCAACGGGGTCGAGGTCGGGGTCAGCAAGGACTCGCATCTCGCCGCGGAGTTCGAGGTGGCGCCCTTCCTGCGCGACGGTCCCAACACGCTGCGCCTGACCGTGGTCAAGTGGTCGGACGCCTCGTTCATCGAGGACCAGGACCAATGGTGGCACGGCGGAATCACGCGCTCGGTGTTCCTGTACGCGACCGGCCCCACCTATCTCGCGGACCTCGCGATCGACGCCGGTCTCGACGAGGACGGCTCGACCGGCACGCTGGCGCTCGAGGTCGGGCTTGGCTGGCCGGGTGATCGTCCCGATCCCGGCTGGCGCGTGGAAGCCACGGTCGAGGGCCTCACCGCGCCACTGGGTGCCGCCGTGCCCCACGAGCCGCCGCCGGCCGGGACATCCGGCGACTGGGTGGTTCCCGGACCGCCGCGGCGGGGCGTGATCGACCTCCAGAGCCTCAGCGCCGCGGGCGCCCTGTCCGACCCCGACGACATCGCGCGCTGGCGCGAGGCGGAGCCGGTCGTCCGGCCGCCCCGGGTCGGCCGGGTGCGGCTGGCTGCCCGGGTGCCGAAGGTCCGGCCGTGGTCCGCGGAGGATCCCGCGCTGCACCGGCTCGTCGTCTCGCTCATCGACCCGGGCGGCGCCATGGTGGAGCGGGTCGAGCGCCGTATCGGGTTCCGGCGGGTCGAGATCCGGGGCGTGGAGCTGCTGGTCAACGGCCGGGCTGTCCTGATCCGCGGCGTCAACCGCCACGACTTCGACCCCCGGACCGGCCGGGTGGTTAGCGCGGCCGACCTGCGCGCCGACGTCGTGGCGATGAAGCGCTGGGGGTTCAACGCCCTGCGCACCTCGCATTACCCCAACGATCCGTTGCTCCTCGACCTGTGCGACGAGCTCGGGTTGTACGTGATCGCCGAGGCGAACATCGAGTCGCATGGCTGGTACGAGGATGTCTGCCGCGACCCGCGCTACCGATCGGCCTTCGTGGACCGGGTTGCCCGCATGGTCGAGCGCGACCGGCACCACCCGTCGGTCATCGCCTGGTCGCTGGGCAACGAGTCCGGGTATGGGCCGAACCACGACGCGGCCGCTGGCTGGGTCCGCCGCGCCGACCCGTCGCGCCCGCTCCACTACGAGGGCGCGATCAAGTTCGACTGGTCGAGCGACCAGGGCGCCAGCGACGTCCTGTGCCCGATGTACCCCCCGATCGCCGCGATCGTGGCGCACGCCAGGTCCGGCCGGCAGCGCCACCCGCTGATCATGTGCGAGTTCAGCCACGCGATGGGCAACAGCAACGGCACGCTCGCCGAGTACTGGGACGCGATCGAGTCGACGCCCGGCCTCCAGGGCGGGTTCATCTGGGAGTGGCGCGACCACGGCCTGGAGCAGCGCCTGCCCGACGGCACCCTTCGCCACGCGTACGGCGGCGACTTCGGCGACGTGCCCAACGACGGCGTGTTCTGCATCGACGGCATCACGTTCCCCGACCGCAGCCCCAAGCCTGCCATCTTCGAGCACATGTTCCTGGCCTCGCCCGTGCGTCTGGTGTCGGGCACCGACGAGGCCGCCCGTGGGCGCGTGGCGCTCGAGAACCGGGGCGAGTTCCGCGACACCGGCTGGCTGCGCGCGACCTGGGCGATCGAGGTCGACGGGGAGCCGGTGATCGGCGGCGAGCTGCCGCTGCCGTCGATCCCACCACGCGGCCGCGCCGAGATCGCGATCCCCGGCTTCGTGCTTCCCTCGGGTGGCGCCGGCGAGCGCTGGCTGACGCTGCGGTTCCTGACCGCCGGCGACGCACCATGGGCGCCGGCGGGTCACGAGACCGGCTGGGCGCAGCTGCCGCTCGATGACACCGCTTCGGCGCCATCGACCACCCACGACACCTGGACCGGCGACGTCGCGCTCGATGACGCGGGGTGTCTCCTCCACCCCGCGTTCGCGGTGCCGCCGGCCCTCGCCCTGTGGCGTGCCCCGACCGACAACGACCGCATCGGCGGCATGGCCGCCCGCTGGTCGGGCTGGGGCGTCGCAACGCTCCGGCGCCGGCTGGAGGCGATCGAGCGGGCGGCCGACGCCGTCACGGTTCGGGCAACCTGGGTCACCGGCGCCGGAATCGAGGTCCCCCACGTCCAGCGGCTGTCGGTCGCCGGCGACGGCCGGATCCGGGTCGAGGAGACGGTCGAGATCCCGGCGATCCTCGACGACCTGCCGCGGGTGGGAACGGTGCTCGAGCTGCGGGCCGGGCACGAGACGGTGACCTGGTTCGGCCGGGGGCCGCACGAGACCTACCCGGATCGGTGCCGGGGCGGCCGGATCGGTCGCTGGACCTCGTCGGTCGCGGGGCAGCTGGTGCCCTACGTGCGGCCGCAGGAGAACGGCGGCCACGCCGACACCCGCTGGCTGCGGCTCACGGACCCCGGCGGTGGTGGCCTGCGAATCGACCTCGACCGGCCTCGCCAGGTGTCGGTCCTCCACGTCCGGGCGGCCGACCTCGACGCCGGCGACCCACGACGTCGAGGTCCGCCCGCGCGCCGAGACCATCGTCACGCTCGACGCCGCCCATCGCGGCATCGGAACGGCAAGCTGCGGACCCGACACGCTGCCCGAGTACGTGCTGCGAACCGGCACCCACCGCTGGACCTGGACGCTCACGACCGAGGACGCCACACGATGACCATCCACTGGGACCCCGAGGCGAGAGAGTGGCTGCTGACCAACGGCTGCATCGGGTACGCGATGCGGGTGCTCGAGAACGGCTGGCTGGGCCACCTGCACGCGGGCGCGCCGCTGCGGCCGCACGGCTCGCGCCGCCACCTCGGGCCGGCCCAGTTCACCGGCTTCACCAACCGGGTCGGCGAGCCGGTCGCGCTGGAGGTCCCGGTGCCCGGCGTGGGCGATTACCGGGTGCCGGCGCTGGTCGTGGAGGGGCCCGACGGCTCGACCGTGCTCGACCTGCGCTACGCGGGGCACCGGATCGCGGGCGGCAAGCCGGAGCTGCCCGGCCTGCCGGCGACCTACTGCGAGGACGATGACGAGGCCGAGACCCTCGAGATCGACCTCGTCGACGAGCCGACCGGCCTGACCGTCGTCCTGCGCACGACGCTGTTCGCGACACGGGACGCGATCGCCCGCTCGATGCGCCTCACCAACGGCGGCGGCGCTCCGCTGACCATCCGCTGCGCGATGAGCGCGTCGCTCGACCTGCCCGACGCCGACTGGCACCTGGTGACCACCAGCGGCGCCTGGGCCCGGGAGCGCCACGTCCATGACCGGCTCCTCGTCCCGGGCCGCCAGTCGGTGGGCAGCGTCCGTGGGGCCACGGGCCACGAGCACAACCCGTTCCTCGCCCTGCGCCGCGAGCACACCACCGAGGACGCCGGCGAGGCGCTCGGGCTGAGCCTGGTGTACTCGGGCAGCTTCCTTGCCGAGGCGGAGGTGGACGCGTTCCGGACGACGCGGCTGCGGCTGGGGATCCAGCCCGACGGCTTCGCCTGGCGGCTCGAACCGGGCGCCTCGTTCGACACCCCGGAGGCGATCCTGGCCTGGTCGGGCGAGGGCCTGGGCGGCCTGAGCGAGACGCTCCACGGGCTGTTCCGCGAGCGGCTCGCCCGGGGCGCCTGGCGGGACCGCCCGCGACCGGTCGTGCTCAACAACTGGGAGGCCACCTACTTCGACTTCGACCACGACCGGCTGGTGGGCATCGCGCGGCGGGCCAGGGAGCTGGGGGTCGAGCTGTTCGTGCTCGACGACGGCTGGTTCGGGCGCCGGGATCGCGACGACTCCTCGCTGGGTGACTGGATCGTCGACCGGCGCAAGCTGCCGGGCGGCCTCGAGGCGCTGGTGCGCGACGTGCGCGCGCTGGGCCTCTCGTTCGGGCTGTGGATCGAGCCCGAGATGGTCAGCCCCGACAGCGACCTGTTCCGGGCGCATCCCGACTGGGCGATCGGCGTGCCCGGCCGGGCGCGGACCGAGTCCCGCCAGCAGCTGGTGCTCGACTTCGCGAGGCCCGAGGTCGTGGACCACGTCGCGGACGCGCTGACGGCGGTGCTCGGCAGCGCGCCGATCGGCTACGTCAAGTGGGACATGAACCGCAACATCACCGAGCCCTGGACGCCGTCGCTGCCGGCCGACCGGCAGGGGGAGTTCCTCCACCGCTACATCCTGGGCGTGTACGAGCTCTACCGGCGGCTGACCGAGCGGTTTCCCGACGTCCTGTTCGAGTCCTGCGCCGGGGGTGGCGGCCGGTTCGATCCGGGGCTGCTGGCGTTCGCGCCGCAGGCGTGGACCAGCGACGACACCGACGCGATCGAGCGGCTGCGGATCCAGTGGGGCACCTCGCTCGCCTACCCCGTCTCGGCGATGGCCGCCCACGTGTCCGCCGTGCCCAACCACCAGACCGGCAGGATCACGCCGCTGGCGACGCGTGCCGCGGTGGCCATGTTCGGGGTGTTCGGCTACGAGCTGGACCCGACCGCGATGACCGCCGACGAGCAGACCGAGGTCCGGCGCCAGATCGCCTGGTACACCGAGCGCCGCGAGCTGCTCCAGCGGGGCCGGTTCCTGCGGCTGCGCAGCCCGTTCGAGGGCGACGGCAACGAGACCGCGTGGATGGTCGTGGACGACGCCGCCGACCACGCGATCGTGGGCCACTACCGGGTGCTGGCCCGCCCGATGCCGGCCCGCAACCGGCTGCGCCTGCGGGGGCTGCTGCCGGCGGCGACCTACCGGATCACGACGTGGGGCTCGGACTTCGCCGGTCCGGGTCCGGCGATCGAGCGGGCCGGTGACGAGCTGATGGCGGTGGGCATCGGGATCGATCCGCCCGATCCGATGCCCGAGGGCATCGAGTTCGACGGCAGCCGGCTCATCCTTGGCGACTTCCACGCACGGCTGCTGGAGCTCGTCCGCGCCTGACCGCCCGGACCGGCCGGAGCGCGATCGTCCCGTCGCCGGTCACAGGCGCGCCGCCAGCAGCTCGCCGCGCCCGATCGGCACCACCAGCCCGGCCAGCCGCTGATCGCCCAGCGCGGCCGCGCGGAAGGCGGCCAGGTCGGCCTCGTGCGAGATCAGGTTGTCGGCGACCAGCAGCCCGCCCGGCCGGAGCGCCGCGATCGCCGGCTCCAGCATCCGCAGGTAGTCGTCCTTCTCCGCGTCGAGGAACACGAGGTCAGCCGCGCCGGCCAGCGTCTCCAGCCCGCCAGCGCCGTCGGTCGCGCGCAGCTGCACCACGTCCGCCACCCCGGCCTCCGCGAACGTGGCCGTCGCCAGCTCGACCTTGGCCGGGTCGGTCTCGAACGTGACCACCCGGCCCCCAGTCCGTTGCGCCCCGCACGCCAGCCACAGCGTCGAGTAGCCGCCGCTGGTGCCGACCTCGACGATCGTCCTCGCGCCGCTGCCGAGCACGAGCGTCAGCAGGAACGGCCCGACCTCGGGCGAGATGGCGCGCAGCCGGCGCGCCTGGGGGGTGCCGTCGACACGGTCCTGGGCGTCGCGCGCCTCGAGCGACGCCATGACGCCGCGGACCCGGGCCGGGACGAGATCCATGCCTGCCTCCTGAGCTGGTCGGCCGTCCGCAGGTCGCGGCCGGCAGCGGGGATGGACGCCGGTGAGCCGGCGATGGCCGGGCCGATCCGGGCCTCAGCCGAGCCGGCGGGCGCCGTCCGAGGCCTCGACCGCGAACACCCGCGGGGTGAGGCCGGTCCGGGCGGGATAGTCGCGCAGGACCGCGTCCCGCAGGGCGTCCACCGCGTCCCGGCGCACGAGGTTGATGGTGCAGCCGCCGAACCCCGCGCCGGTCAGCCGGGCGCCGATCACGCCGCGGGTCGACCGCGCGATGTCCACCAGCGCGTCCAGCTCCGGGCTGCTGACCTCGTACAGGTCGCGGAGCGACGCGTGGCTCGCGTAGAACAGCCGGCCCACCTCGGCGAGGTCGCCCGCCTCGAACGCGGCGATCGCCTCGAGCACGCGCCCGTTCTCGGCCACGATGTGCGCGGCCCGCCGGGCCACCACCGGGTCGAGCGCGTCCCCGACGGCGGCCAGCATCGCCGGTGTCACGTCCCGCAGCGAGCGCACGCCGGGCTCGATCGCGCCGATGGCCGCCACGGCGGCCTCGCACTGGGCCCGCCGCTCGTTGTAGGCCGACGCCTCGAGCCGGCGCGCGGACCCCGAATGACAGGCGATCAGGGCGACGTCCGCCAGCGGCAGCCGTACCGCCCGGTGCTCGAGCGAGCGGCAATCGAGCAGCAGGGCGCGACCCGGCTCGCCGAAGATCGAGGCGAACTGGTCCATGATCCCGTTGTTGAGCCCGATGTAGCCGTTCTCGGAGCGCTGGACGATGTGCACGAGGCGCATCGGGTCCACCGGCGGGCGATCACCACCCGAGAGCGCCCACGCCGCCACCACCTCGATCGCCGCCGAGGACGACAGGCCGGCGCCCTGCGGCAGGTCGGAGGCGAGCAGCCCGCGGAAGCCACGCGGGCCGGTCCCGGCCTCGGCCAGCGCCCAGGCCATGCCGGCGACGTAGTCGAGCCAGCTCGATCGGCGCTCACCCACCCCGCGGACGTCGAAGGTGCCCGTCTCGCCGGTTTCGGCAAGGGTCAGCTCCACGCGGTCGTCGTCGGTTGGAACCAGCGCCACGGAGATCCCGAGATCGATGGCGACCGGGAGCACGAACCCCTCGTTGTAGTCGGTGTGCTCGCCGATCAGGTTGACGCGGCCGGGCGCGTGGACCACGCGCACGGCATCGGGGTCGGCGGCGGCCAGCGGCTCGCGGGCGATCAGCGCGTCGCGGAGCCCGGCCGGGTCGCGGGCGAGGGCGGCGGGGTCGTCGAGGGCGTCGGGCATGCTTCGCCCAGCGTACCGTCCGCTCAGGCGTCCAGATCGCCGACCAGGTAGTGCTGGATCGTCGGGCCCATGGAGCGGATCACCGTCTCCCGGTCGGCCGACGCCAGCGGCTCGACCCCGATCACGAACCGGGCCATCATCAGCCCCACGAACTGCGATCCGGCCAGGGTCGCCCGCAGGCGCGCGTCGGGCCGGTCGAGCGAGCGCGCGAGCGCCAGCAGCGGACCTTCCTCGAGCAGCCGCCGGAGCATCGTCCGGGCGACCGGGTCGGTGGTCGCGGAGCGCAGCAGCCCGAGCACCAGCGGCCGGACCTCGGGCCGCTCCCACAGGTCCAGGATGAAGCGGACGAAGCGCTCGCCCAGGCGGTCGGGCGGCCCGTCCACGAGCCGGGGGACGGTGGCCGCGAAGTCGACCGGGATCTCGGTCGCCGCCACGAACAGCCGCTGCTTGGGTCCGAAGTAGTGATGCACGAGCGCGGGGTCCACGCCCGCCCTCGCGGCGACGTCGCGGACCGTCGCCCCGTCGTAGCCGCGCTCCCCGAACGCCTCGCGGGCCGCTGCCAGGATCCGCCCGCGGGTATCGCCGGCGCCGGGGCGCCGGCCCGGGCGCCGATCGCTCATGCGATGTCGCGGCGGATGGTGAGCGAGGCGATCACGGCGAAGAACACCGCGATCACCGCGAGCACCACGAGATCGACCTGGAGCGCCGCGGTGCCCAGGTCGGCCCCGCGGATGAACACCTGGCGCAGGCCGTTGACCGCGTAGTTGAGGGGCATGATCGCGACCAGCGGCTGCAGGACGGAGGGCAGGCTGGTCACCGGGAACAGCACCCCCGAGAGCAGGAACTGCGGCACCAGCACGACCGGGATGAACTGGACGATCTGGAGCTCCGTCCGGGCGAAGGTCGACAGGAAGATGCCCAGGCTGACCGCGCCCACCGCGAGCAGCAGCACGACCAGGAATGCGAGCAGCGGGCTGCCGCCGACGGCGACCCCGAGCCCGATCGCGAACCCGGGCAGCGGCCCGATCGCCGGCACGTGGACGGTGCCCAGGGCCCACGTCAGCAGGATCGCCACCTGGATGGTCGCGAACAGCCCGAACCCGAGCGTGTACCCGCCAACGACCTCGCCGCGCGTGACGGGCGTCGCCATCAGCCGCTCCAGGGTGCCGCCCGTGCGCTCCCGCAGGAAGCTCACGCCGGTCAGGATGTAGACGAAGAAGTAGGCGAAGAAGCCGACGATCGCGGGCGCGAAGGGCCCGATCGGGTCGTCGCTGGGGACGCCCCACACCGTCTCGTGCCGGATCGCGGGCAGGCTGCCGCCCACGGCGCCGACCGCGGCCGTCACCAGCGCCTGCTGGACGACGCCCAGCTGGCCGGCCTCGCCGGTCGGGTCGAGCCCGTTGGTCAGCACGACGATCGCGCCGCCGGTGGCCAGGTCGGCGGGCAGGATGATGGCGACCGAGGTGTCGCCGCGCTCGACGGACGTTCGCGCGGCCGCCTCGTCGGGCTGGGTCACGGTCACGTCCGCGGCCTCGAGCGCGGTGCGCAGCGCGCCCGCCACGACCGTCCCCGGCGCGCCCGCCTCGTTGACGATGGCGGTGCTCACGGCGGGGCTGTCGCCCTCCCGCAGGATGAACGTCAGCAGCCCGGTCATCAGGATCGGCGCGAGGAACAGCAGCCCCAGCGACGGGCGATCGCGTCGGATCTCCTGGACGACGCGCAGGAACAGGGCACGCAGCCTCCGCGGGTTCATCGGGCCGCCTCCGTCTCACCGGCGTAGCGCAGGAACGCCCGCTCGAGATCGTCGGTGCCGGCCTCGTGGCGCAGCGCCGCGCCGGCGCCTCGCGCGATGACCCGGCCCGCCCGCATGAACAGCAGCTCGTCGCACCGGTCGGCCTCGTCCATCACGTGGCTGGACACCACGATCGTGGTGCCGGCGGCCACCAGCGAGCGGAAGTGGCCCCAGAACTGGACCCGGAGCAGGGGGTCGATGCCCACGGTGGGCTCGTCGAGGAACAGCACCGGCGGGCGGTGGACGAGCGCGCAGGCGAGCGACAGGCGCCGTCGCTGGCCGCCCGAGAGCGTGCCGGCAACCGACCCGGCGCGATCGGCGAGGTCCACCAGCTCGAGCACCTCGCGCGCGGCGGCGTCGACGTCGACCCCGTAGACGGCGGCGAAGAAGCGCACGTTCTCCGCCACGGTCAGCGCCGGATAGATCCCGTCGCTCTGGGTCATGTAGCCGATCCGCGACAGGTTCGCGCGCGAGGGCATCGGCGTCCCCAGCACCTCGGCTCGCCCGGACGTCGCGCGGGCCATCCCGGTGAGCAGCCGGATCAGGGTGGTCTTGCCCGACCCGTTGGGCCCGAGCAGCCCGAAGATCCGGCCCGCCTCGAGGTCGAACGTGACGCCGTCGACGGCCCGCAACGGGCCGAACGTCTTGACCAGATCCAGGGCCTGCACCGCCGGCCCCGCATCGACCGGGCGCTCGACCGCTACGGTCGCCACCCCACCCACGGATCACCCTCCGAACGGACGCCGCATCGGCCGACGCGGCCGAAATTCATCAACTGTTGAATTCTAGCCCGCCTCGCTCGCCGCGGGGTTGGTTCGCCGCGTCCCCCGGGCGGGGAAGGCCCGCCAGCCGGCGGCGGCGCCGACCATCGTCAGCACCGCGCACGCCGCGAACAGCGTCCCGGCGCCCGCGACCCCGTACACGTAGCCGCCCAGCGCGTTGGCCACGAACGCGGCGACGCCTGCGGTGGTCATCGAGATCAGCGCCTGTCCCGAGCCCTGGAAGCGGGGCGGGAGCAGGAGCTGGATCGCCATCACGCCCGAGATCCACAGCCCGGAGAATCCCGCACCCGACACCGCCCTCGAGAGGATGATCAGCACCGGCGCGTCGAGCACGACCCACAGCACCAGCGACACGACGTACAGGAGCGACGAGATCGCGAACAGCGCCCGCAGGCCGATCCGCGGCGCCAGCCGGCCGGCCGCGACCATCGCGGCGACCTCCGCGGCCGCGGCGACCGCGGACGAGAGCGCCACCTCCGTGGCGCCGCCGCCAAGCTCGACGATCCGGAGCGAGAGAAAGGTGAACCCGGCGAACACCCCGACGTAGGACACGCCGACCGCCACCAGCAGCGGCGGCAACGCGGGCTCGAGGGCCAGCACCTCGCGGATCGCGCCGCCCCGGCGGTGGGCGAACAGGGTCGCCCGGCCGACATCGGGCAACCCACCCGCGAGCACGGCGATCGAGAGCGCCAGCGCGAGGAACAGGAACGGCACCGGCCAGTACCCCGTCAGCGCGTAGACCGGCCCCAGGACCACGATCGCGATGGTGAAGCCGGCGCTCGCATGCGCCCGGATCGTCCCGTACTGGCGGCCCGGGTCGTCGAGGACGTTGACCGCCAGCGCATCCGACAGCGGCCCGACGGCGCCGTTGAAGGCGGCGTACCCGACATATGCGGCGGCCAGCAGCGCCGTCGGGATCGGGAGCATGAACGCGCCCAGCATGACGGCCGCACCGACGATCGCGACCCGCAGCGCGCGCGCACGCCCGAGGACCACGTCCGCGAGATGCCCCCAGACCGAGATCGAGGCGACGAACGCCACGCAGGTCAGGGCGCTGAGCAGCCCGATCCCCGCCGGGTCGAGCCCTCGACCGGCCAGGATGACCGACGCGAACGGCGCAAACACCGCCACCGAGACGCCGTTGAGCACGAACAGCAGGCGGATCCGGCGCATGGCCAGCGGGCTCGGCGGGGCTCGGCGGGGCTCGGCGATCGGGGCGCGCTCAGCCGAAGCGGGCGCGGAGACGCGGCAGGATGAGCTCGGCGTAGCGGCCGATCGCGGCCTCCTGGGCCTCGCCCGGGAAATGGAACACGAGGTGGTTGAAGCCGTACCCGAGGTAGGGCGCGATCTGCTCCACGTGCTCGTCGGGGTCCGACGACACCAGCCAGCGCCGGTGGGCGTAGGGCTCGGCATCCCTCGCCAGCCGCTCGAGGTCGCGCGGATCGTGGACGCCCGCCTTGACCTCGCCCGGGAGCGCGAGCGCGGCCCAGACCTTGGTGTCCTCGAGGGCCCGCGCGCGATCGGTGTCGAAGCTGACCTTCATCTCGATCATCCGGTCGATCGCGGTGACGTCGCGACCGGCCTTTTCCGCCCCCTCCGCCAGCGCCGGCAGCAGCGTCTCGGTGTACAGCTCCTCGCCCTTGCCGCTGGTGCAGATGAAGCCCGACGCGACCCGCCCCGCGAGCCGTGCGGCAGCCGGCCCGGAGGCCGCGATGTAGACGGGGACGAGCGTCGCCGGGCGGTCGTAGATCGTGGCCTCGTGGGTCCGGAAGAACTGGCCCTCGAAGCTGACGAACTCCTCGCGCCACAGCTGCCCGATGAGCTCGACCGCTTCGCGCAGCCGGGCGAAGCGCTCCTTCTGATCCGGCCAGTCGATGCCCACCGGCACCTCGTTCATCGACTCGCCCGTCCCGAGGCCCAGGATCACGCGGCCGGGGGCGAGACACGACAACGACGCGAAGGCCTGGGCGACGACCGCCGGGTTGTAGCGGAACGACGGCGTGAGGACGCTGGTCCCGAGCGTGACCCGGCTGGTCGCCTGGGTGGCGGCGCCCAGCCACACGAGCGCGTTGGGCGCGTGGCCGCCGGTGTGGCGCCAGGGCTGGAAATGGTCGCTGGTCCACACGGAGTCGAAGCCGGCCCGCTCCGCCGCGACGGCGAGGTCCAGGAGACGTTGCGGGTGGAACTGCTCGGCGGAGGCCTTGTAGCCGAGGGTCAGGCGGGGAGGTCGGATCGTGCTGCTGGTCATGCTCGATTGTCGCATCGGAAGGTCACGACCAGCCAACGAACCGCCGGCCCGCATCGTGACCGCCGGGGTCGAGGACCCCGTCCCGGCCTTGCCGGACGACGACGGCTCCGGGTCGGCGGCGGCTCCGGGTCGGCGGCGCTGGCTACCACGGGTCAGCGCACGATCGCCAGCGTCGCGGCGCCGGCTCCGGGACGGCGGCGCCGGCCAGCACCAGGGCCGACCCGGGGTCAGCGCACGATCGCCAGCGTCGCGGCGCCGGCTCCCCACGGGTCAGCGCACGATCGCCAGCGTCGCGGCGCCGGCTCCCCACGGGTCAGCGCACGATCGCCAGCGTCGCGGCACCGGCCAGCACCAGGGCCGACCCGGCGATCCGCATCGGCATCTCACGCGGCCCGACCGCCTCGCCCAGCCTGGCGATCCCCCAACCAGCGGTGAGCAGGACCGCCGACTCCCGCAGGGGCGCGACGATCGCCAGCGGCGCCAGGCTGAGGGCCACCAGAACGAGGGTGTAGGTGGCGAACATCAGCAGCCCACCCAGCGCGGCGCGTGGCCAATCCGGCCAGGCCCCGGCGTCGGCCGCCAGCGGGGGTTGCCAGCGTCGCCGGACGCGATCGAGCGCCAGCAGCCCGAGGGCGCCGACAGGGAACAGGATCCCGGCGTAGACGAGCGGTTCGGCGTTCTGGACCCCGACCGCGTCGATCGAGGTGTACAGCGCGATCGACGCCCCAGTGAGCAGCGCGAGCCCCGCCACCGCCCGGTCGTTGGGTTCGCTGGTCCCGTGCAGCAGACGCCACGGCCGCTGCACCGTCAGCAGCCCGGCGACGAGCAGCCCGACCCCCAGCCAGGCCGGCCACGGGAGGCGCTCGCCGAGGACGGTGATGGCGATGGCCACCGCCAGCAGCGGTGCGCTGCCGCGGGCCAGCGGATACACGACCGAGAGGTCGCCTCGCGCGTACGCAGTGGCGAGGGTCACGAAGTAGAGCACCTCGACCACGCCCGAGGCGATGCCGAGCGCCCAGGCAGTCGGCGGGACCCGGGCCGACCGAGCCAGAGCCACCACGCGACGGCCACTGGCACGGCCGCCAGCGACGCGGCGGTCATCCCGATGGTCGCCGAGCGCAGCGGATCGCCGGCGATCTTGAGCAGGATGTTCCAGGCGGCATGGAGCACCGCGGCAAGCGCGATCAGCACGAGCGCCAGCGGGTCCATCGATCGGAGTCTAGGGTGCCCTCGCCATGCGCGGCGGTGCAGCGTCGAGCGGACCCGGCCCGGCCGGCCATCGCGTGGCCCGGGAGGAGGCACCGCTCGTTACCTCGACCGCCGATCCCGGACATCCGGGCTCGAGACCGAGCCCGGATCCGGGCGGCACCGCCTCGGCGCCACCGCCGGCACCGCGGCAGCCTCGACGGCGCAGCTCGACCTCGCCCGAGGGTGGCGCGGCGCCGGCAAGCCCGGCAGGCGCGGCAGGCGCCGTTGGCGCGGCAGGCGCCGTTGGCGCGGCAGGTGCGGCAGGCGCCGTTGGCGCCGTTGGCGCGGCAGGCGCCGTTGGCGCGGCAGGCGCGGCAGGCGCCGTTGGCGCGGCAGGCGCCGTTGGCGCGGCAGGCGCGGCAGGCGCCGCAGCTGAGCGCCGTCGACGTCGATCGCTGCCAGCGAACACTTCGGGTCCCAGCGGCCGTTTGCACGACCCAACAGACCCTGGTCCGCACGTTTCCATCGCTGGGACCGATCGACCGGGACGGAAGCAGCGTGTCCGGCATCGTTCGAGCCAAAAGCGTTCGCTGGCAGCGATCGCCGACGCGCCACCGAGCCAACAGGCGTTCGCAGGCAGCGATCGCCGACGCGCCACCGAGCCAACAGCGTTCGCTGGCAGCGATCGCCGACGCGCCACCGGCAGCGCTCCGCAGCGGACGACCGCCAGCGATCGCCGCAGCGCGCCTGCCGCCTGACATCCGGCCCGTTGGCGCGGCAGGCGCGGCAGGCGCCGTTGGCGCGGCAGGCGACGTTGCGGCAGGCGCGACAGGCGCCGTTGGCGCGGCAGGCGCGGCAGGCGCCGTTGGCGCGGCAGGCGCGGCAGGCGCTGTTGGCGCGGCAGGCGCGGCAGGCGCCGTTGGCGCGGCAGGCGCGGCAGGCGCCGCAGCCGAGCGCCGTCGACGTCGATCGCTGCCAGCGAACACTTCGGGTCCCAGCGGCCGTTTGCACGACCCAACAGACCCTGGTCCGCACGTTTCCATCGCTGGGACCGATCGACCGGGACAGGAAGCAGCGCGCGAGCTCGTTCGAGCCCCGGATCGCCGGCGGCCAGGCCGCCAGGCGCGCCGCCGAGCCCCTGGGAGCCCCTGGGACCCTGCGACCCCCTGGGAGCCCGTGGGACCCCGGGGCTCCCAGGGACACCCCTGCGATCCAGCACCGCGTCCTGCCGCCTGACATCCGGCCGCCCGCCATCTTGACAGGCACGGCTCGAAGGCCTAGCCTCCGATCTGCACATATGAGCGAGTTAGGCAACACATGTGCAGGTGCGACCGACACCGATGACGATGACCTCGATCCCCGCGCACAGCGCCGCCGACCTGCGGCTGCTGGTCCGCGTTGCGCGCCTGTATTACGGCGCGGACCTCACCCAGGAGCAGATCGGCGAACGGCTCGGTCTCAGCCGCTTCAAGGTCGGGCGGCTGCTCGACCGGGCGGTGCGGGAGTCGATCGTCCGGATCGAGGTCGTCCACCCGGCGGCCCGCCTGCTCGAGCTCGAGGATGCCCTCATCACCCGGCTCGGGCTGCGGACGGCGGTCGTCGCCGACGTCGCCGAGGCCGTGGATGGCGGCACCGAGCGCGTCAGTCGCGAGGCCGTCGCCACGGCCGCCGCCGCCCATCTCGCCGGGGTGCGGCCGGACGGCGCCATCGGCGTGTCGTGGGGCCGGACGATGCTGGAGCTGGCGAGCCGCCTCGAGCCCGGCTGGACGACGGCGACCGAGATCGTCCAGCTCAACGGGGCCGCGTCGCGCTCGGCCACGCCCACTCGCGTGAACGAGATCGTCGACCGCTTCAGCGCGACGACCGGCGCCCCCATCCGCCTGATGCCGGCACCGGCGATCGTCGGCTCCGCCGCGCTCCGCCGCGCCCTCGAAGCTGACCCGTCCGTGGGCGACACGCTCGAGGCCGCGCGCCGGGCTCCGTTCGCCGTGTTCAGCCTGGGCGTGCTGTCACCCGAAAGCGTGCTCGTCGAGTCGGGGTTCGTCGCGGACGCGGACCGCGCACGGCTACGGGCGGCCGGGGCGGTCGGCGACGTGCTCGGCCGGTTCCTGAACGCCGGCGGGCAGATCGCCCTGCCGGATCTCGACGATCGCACGGTCGGCCTGCCGCTCTCGGACCTGGCGGACAAGGCGCATGCGATCGGGCTCGCCGCCGGGCCCGGCAGGGGTCCGATCGCCCTGGCCGCGATCCGGGCGGGCTGCGTCAACGGCCTGGTCGCGGACGAGGCGACCGCGCAATGGCTGGTCGACCATGGCTGATCAGGGGGCCGCACGGCCGACCGATGACCAGGTACGCGACGTGGTGCGGCAGATCGTCGAGCGCACCGTTTCCTCGTCGCCCGCCGCCACGCCGCTCGCCGCACGCTCGACCCCGGGTTCGGGCACCCCGGGCGTCGCGGGACCGGATGCCGCCCCCCGCGACGGCCGTCCGGCCACCGTTGCCATCGGGTCGGACCACGGCGGCTACCCGCTCAAGCAGGTGCTGGTCCGGGCCCTCACCGAGCAGGGCTACGGGGTCACCGACTGCGGCACGACCTCGACCGAGGCCGTGGACTACCCGGACTTCGCGCACGTCGTGGCCCGCCTGGTCGCGTCGGGTGCGTGCGCGGCCGGCATCGTGGTGGACGGGGCCGGGATCGGGTCGGCGATGACCGCCAACAAGGTCCCGGGCGTCCGGGCCGCGAACGCGCACGACACCTCGATGGCCCGCAACGCGCGGGAGCACAACTACGCCAACGTGCTGACGCTCGGGGGCCGCATGATCGGCGAGGGCCTGGCGCTCGAGATCGTGGACACGTTCCTGACCACGCCATGGGGGGCGGAGCGGCACGCGAAGCGGGTGGACAAGATCATGGACGTCGAGCGGCGCTACCTGGCTGCCGCCGTGCTGGATGGGTCGCGATGACGATGACGGACGACCGGGACCTGCTGATCGAGACGATCACCCGCGAGGTGATCGCGGCCTTCTCGCCCGGCGGCGAGGCGTGCGTGAGCTGCGACGGGTCGTGCGCCGCGCACTCGGCCGACAAGGTGCGCGACGTCGTCACGACGGGCGCCTCGCGGATCGCCTACCACGGTCGCGGCGGCGACGTGCCGCGCGACCTGGCCCGCTACATCGACCACACGCTCCTCCGCCCGGATGCGACCGCCACCGACATCGACCGCCTGTGCGACGAGGCGATCGAGCACGGGTTTGCGGCCGTGTGCATCAACCCCACCTGGATCCGCCGGGCGGCCGACCGCGTGCGCGGGACCGGCGTGGCGGTCGCCTCGGTGATCGGCTTCCCGTTCGGCGCCGCCACGACCGAGGTCAAGGCCATGGAGGCGCGCCGAGCCATCCGCGACGGTGCCCGCGAGATCGACATGGTCATCAACATCGGCGCCCTCCGGAGCGGGATGCGCGACGACGTGCGCGAGGACATCGCGCGGGTCTCGGACGCGTGCCACGAGTCGGGCGCCCTCAACAAGGTGATCATCGAGGCCGCGCTCCTCACCGACGAGGAGAAGGTGATCGCCTGCCACCTCGCGAAGGCGGCCCGGGCGGACTACGTCAAGACCTCCACCGGCTACGCATCGGGCGGGGCGACCGTGTTCGACGTCGCCCTGATGCGCGAGGCGGTGGGGCCGCGGATGGGAGTCAAGGCCGCCGGCGGGATCCGCACCGCCGAGGACGTCCAGGACATGATCGCTGCCGGCGCCACCCGGATCGGGGCGTCCGCCGGGGTCAGGATCGTCACCGGAGAGAGGGGAGCGCGTGAGCAATATTGACCTTCGGGCGTACGTCTTCCTGGACAGCCTCCAGGCGCAGTACGCGGCATTCCTGGGGACGGTCGCGCAGGGGTTCCTGCCGCTGGCCGGGGACGCCTCGCTGTCGATCGAGGTCTCGCCCGGCATCGAGATCAACCGCCTGACCGACGTCGCCCTCAAGTCCACCGCGGTCAAGCCCGGGATGCAGATCATCGAGCGCTACTACGGCATGCTCGAGATCCACTCCCCGTCGCAGGCCGAGGTCCGGGCGGCGGGCGCGGCCATCCTGCGCGAGATCGAGCTCGAGGAGACCGATCGCATCAAGCCGCGCGTCCTCTCGAGCCAGATCATCCGGCGCATCGACGACCACCAGGCCCAGCTGATCAACCGCACCCGCCACGGCCAGATGCTCATCCCCGGCGAGACGCTGTACGTGCTGGAGCTGGAACCCGCGGCGTACGCGGCGCTGGCGGCGAACGAGGCCGAGAAGGCCGCCCACATCAACATCCTCGAGGTCCGCTCGTTCGGCTCGATGGGCCGGATCTACCTCGGCGGCGAGGAGCGGGACATCGACGTCGGATGGCGCGCCGCGCTGGCGGCGATCGAGGGGCTGGAGGGCCGCGAGGCGAAGGGCTAGCCACACCACCACACGGGTACACAGGGACGGCGAAGGAGAACGATCGATGGCAGAAGCGCTTGGGATGATCGAGGCCCGCGGGTTCGCGGCGATGGTCGAGGCGGCCGACGCGATGGTCAAGGCGGCCAAGGTGGAGCTCGTGAGCTACGAGAAGACCGGCGGCGGCTATGTCACGGCGGTCGTCCGCGGCGACGTGGCCGCGGTCAAGGCCGCGGTCGAGGCGGGCTCCCGGGCCGCGACCAAGGTGGGCGAGGTCGTCGCCACCCACGTCATCGCGCGGCCGCACAGCAACGTCGACCTGGTGCTGCCGCTGGGCCGCGCCGAGGAGGCGAAGGGCGAGACGGGCGACAACTGACGTTCGATCGAGGGCCGCGATCGCGTCAGCGGTCGCGGCCCGGATCCAGGAGGGAGCCATGCTCCTTGGACGCGTGGCCGGGACGGTCGTCGCCAGCCGCAAGGAACCGCTGATCGAGGGCTGGAAGCTGCTCCTCGTGCGCCAGCTCGACACGGACAACCACGAGAGCGGCGGCTACGTCGTGGCAGCCGACTCCGTGGGCGCCGGCGTGGGCGAGGTCGTGCTGTATGCGACCGGCAGCTCCGCCCGCCAGACCGAGATGACCCGGGATCGTCCGTGCGACGCCGTGATCATGGCGATCGTGGACACCTGGGAGGTCGGCGGCCGCGAGGTCTACCGGAAGTAGCCGATGAACGACCTCAGCGAGCACGAGATCCAGGAGATCATCGACCGCGTTCGCCGCCGGATCGAGCTGGCCTCCGACGGTCGCGCCGGCACGGCGCTGCGCGCCGAAGCCGAGCTGGACGCCGTGGCCGCCGCGGAGCTCGGCGACGGGATCCACGCCACCATCGACGATGCGGTGGCCGCGGCGGCGAATGCCTTCCAGGCGTTCCAGTCGCTCGGCCTCGACGGCCGCCGCGTGATCATCGAGGCCATCCGGCAGGCGATGCTCGACAACGCCGAGCACCTCGCCCGGATGGCCCACCAGGAGACCCACCTCGGCCGCTACGAGGACAAGGTGGTCAAGAACCGCCTGGTCACGACCAAGGCAGCCGGGCCGGAGGATCTCGAGGTCGAGGCCGTGACGGGCAGCCTCGGGATGATGGTCACCGAGTTCGCGCCGTTCGGCGTGGTCGCGGCGATCACCCCGGTCACCAATCCCACGTCGACGGTCATCAACAACACGATCAGCATCGTGTCCGCGGGCAACGCGGTCGTGTTCAACGCCCACCCGAGCGCCAGGCGCTGCTCGGCCGAGACGATCCGGCTGATCAACCGCGCGATCGTCGCCGCCGGCGGGCCGCCGGACCTGGTCACGGCGATCGCGGACCCGACGATCGACAGCGCCCGGGCGCTGATGGGCCATCCCGGGATCCGGGTCCTGCTCGTGACGGGCGGGCCGGGCGTGGTCCGCGAGGCGCTCAAGACGGACAAGCGCGCGATCACGGCTGGTCCCGGCAACCCACCGGCGGTCGTCGACCAGACTGCCGACGTGGAGCGGGCGGGCCGGGACATCGTCCGCGGCGCGTCGTTCGACAACAACATCATCTGCACCGACGAGAAGCTCGTGCTGGTCGTCGATTCGGTTGCCGACCGGCTCATCCGCGCGATGACCCAGCACGGCGCCTACCTGCTCAAGGAGCACGAGCTCAAACGCCTGGAGCGGGTGATCTTCCGGGAGCTGGGCGCGCCCGGCAAGCCCGGCGTGATCAACCCGGCCTGGATCGGCCGGGACGCCGCGAAGATCCTGGCCGAGATCGGGGTCAGCGCCGAGCCCGAGCCGCGGCTGCTCATCGCGGAGGTGCCGCGCGAGCACAGCCTCGTGTGGACCGAGCAGATGATGCCGGTGCTGCCCGTGGTGCGGGTCGGGACGGTGGACCAGGCGATCGACCTCGCCGTCCGTGCGGAGCACGGGTTCCGACACACCGCGTCGATCCACTCGACCAACGTGGACACGATCACCCGCATGGCCCGGGCGATGAACTGCAGCATCTTCGTGGCCAACGCGCCGAACTTCGCCGGCCTGGGCGAGGGCGGCGAGGGCTTCTCCTCGTTCTCGATCGCCTCCCCCACCGGCGACGGCCTCACGCGGCCGCGCACGTTCTCGCGCGAGCGGCGGATCACCGTCGTGGGCGCGTTGCGGATCGTCTGATGCTGCAGCCGGCCATCGCGCTCCTGGAGCTCGACTCGATCGCGATCGGGATCGAGACGGGGGACGCGATGGCCAAGCGCTCCCCCATCGACGTGCTCTACGCGGGGACCGTCCATCCGGGCAAGTACCTGGTGCTCGTGGGCGGCGCCGTCGCCGACGTCGAGGAGGCGCTCGAGGCCGGCCGCGCCGTGGGTGGCCCGTCCATCCTCGACACGGTGCTGCTGGCCGACATTCACCCCGCCGTGGTCGCGGCCATGCGCGGGACCCGGCTCGCGGCGACCGGCGAGGCGCTGGGCGTGATCGAGACGCCGACCGTGGCCGCCATCATCGATGCGGCCGATGCCGGCGTGAAGGGGGCCCACGTGCGGCTGCTCGAGCTGCGCCTCGCCGATGGCCTGGGTGGCAAGGCGTACCTCCTGTTCGACGGCCATGTCGCCGACGTCGAGGCGGCGGTCGAGATCGGCCGGAGCCGGATCGGTGCGGCCGGGCGGCCGGTGACGCGGGTGATCCCGCAGCTCCACGGCGAGATGCGCGAGAACCTCGAGGCCGATGCGCGCTTCCGCCACCGGATCGCGGCGCCCGAGGAAGCCTGAGATGCAGCTGGGCCGGGTGATCGGTACGGTCGTCGCGACACAGAAGGCGCCCGGGCTCGAGGGCGTCCGGCTGCTGGTGGTCCAGCCGCTCGACCGCGCCCGGCAGCCGTCGGGGTTACCGGTGATCGCCGCGGACGCCGTCCACATGGCCGGACCCGGCGAGGTCGTGTACGTCGTGGCCGCCCGGGAGGCGGCGCTCGCGATGCCCGAGCCGTTCGTGCCGGTGGACCACGCGATCGTGGGGATCGTGGATGCCGTGACGCTGGTCGAGGGGGCGCCGTGAAGCTGGCCCGGGTGGCAGGCACGGTCGTGTCCACCATCAACGTCCCGGTGTTCGACGGTCGCAAGCTGCTGCTGTGCGACCTGCTGGATCCGTCCGGCGCGCCCGCCGGCGGGTACCTGATCGCGGTGGACACGGTCGGGGCGGGCGACGGCGAGACCGTGCTGCTGATCGACGAGGGCAACGGCGCGCGCCAGATCCTCGGCGCCCCCGAGGCCCCGGTCCGGACGCTGGTGGTGGGGATCGTGGATCACGTGGAGCTCGAGACCCCGCCAGAGCCCGGCCGCTGAGCCGGCGCTGACCGCCGGCTGCGCGCCCGACAACCCACCGGCGGTACCCTGCGGTCATGTCATCGTCGCCGGCCTGGGAGCGAAGGTTTCGCACCCCGATCCTGGCCTTCCCGGCCTGGGCGCACGACGCCCCGGATCGGCTCGTCCTCGCCTCCACGGAAAGCGGCAGCTACCAGCTCCACGCCTGGGATCGCGCGACCGGCCACCGTCGTCAGGTCACGACCGACCCCGTCGGCGTGTTCGAGGGACGGCCGTCGCGCGACGGGCGAGGTGTCATCTGGTTCCGCGACGAGACCGGCGCGGAGACGGGCACCTGGGTCATCGCCCCGTTCGACCGGGCGCTGCCGGCCAAGCCCCTGATCGAGGGCCTGCCGAAGGGCTGGTCGGAGGGTCTCGCCGTCGGCCGGTCACGCTCGGTGGCCGCCATCAGCACCGACGAGGGGTTCACGATCTGGGCCGCCGAGAACGGCGGGCCGGCGCGCCTCCTGTACCGCCACGAGCAGCCGGTCCGGCTCGCCGGCGGCTGGGGCATGACCGGCTCCGTGGACCGTGGCGCGCTGTCGGCGGACGACGCGATCGCGGTGCTCGAGGTGATGGAGGACGGCGACGTCCTCCATCCGTCGCTCCGGGCGATCGACGCCGTGACCGGCGCGACCGTTGCCGAGCTGCGCGACGAGGGGCTCGAGCTGGCCGGGTTCGGGTTCGCGCCCATCGCGGGCGACCATCGGATGGCGATCACCCATGAGCGGACCGGCGAGCGCCGTCCGGCCATCTGGAACGTCACCACGGGCGAGGTGACAGACCTGCCGCTCGGCCTCGAGGGCCCGGTCGAGCCCGTCGACTGGTGGCCCGACGCCGCCGCGCTGCTCCTGCTCCAGCTCGTCGAGGGGCGCCACCGCCTGCACCGCTACGACCTCGGGACGGGCGAGGTCCATGCCCTCGACCACGAGCCGGGCTCGATCACCGCTGCCGCCGTCCGGCCCGACGGCAGCGTGTGGTATCGGGTCCACCGTGGCGAACACCCCGCGCGCCTGCTCGCGGTCGGGTCGACGACGCCGTTGCTGGTGCCCGACGGCCCGGCCGCTCCCGCTGCCCGTCCGTTCGAGACCTGGTGGTTCGAGAACCCGAACGGCCAGCGGGTGCACGGGTTCCTGGTCCGGCCCGCGGGCGACGGTCCGTTCCCGACGATCATGCGCGTCCACGGCGGGCCGCACTCCCTCGACATGGATCGCTGGGCGCCCGACGTCCAGGCGCACGTCGACGCCGGGTTCCTCGTGGCCATGGTCAACTACCGCGGCTCGGACGGGTTCGGACAGGCGTGGCGCGACGAGCTCACCGGCAACGTGGGGTTCCTCGAGCTCGAGGACGTGCTGGCCGGGCTGGACGACCTGGTGGGTCGCGGGCTGGCCGATCCCGGGCGGGTGGTGCTGGCCGGCTGGTCGTGGGGCGGGTACGTGACCCTCCTGGGGCTCGGCCGGCATCCGGAGCGGTGGGTGGCCGGGATCGGGGGCGTGCCGGTGGCCGACTACATCGCCGCGTACGAGGACGAGGCGCCCATCCTCCAGGCGCTCGACCGGGCGCTGTTCGGCGGGTCGCCCGAGACCGCCCCACAGCTGTTCGTCGAGCGCAACCCGATCACGTACGTCGACGCCCTGCGGGCGCCGCTGCTCATCCTCGCCGGCGAGAACGACTCCCGGTGCCCGATCCGCCAGGTTTGGAACTACGTCGAGCGCCTGCGGGCCCGCGGCGTGGAGCCGGAGGTCTATACCTACACCACGGGGCACGCATCGTTCGACGTCGAGGAGCGGATCCGGCAGACGGCGATCGTGCTCGACTTCCTCGCCGCGAACGTCCCCGGCGTGACGCGGCTCAGCGGGATCGACGCGCTGCTCCCGGTCGGCGCGGCCACCGGCTGACGGGCCGCCCCGCTGATTCGCCACCCCGCCGATCCTCCGCCCGCCGCCGGCCGCGCCGCGCCGCTGATCCGCCACCCCGCTGATCCCCCGCCCGCCGCCGCGCTGCGCCGCTGATTCGCCGCCCCGATGATCCGCCGGGCCGCCGACCGACAGACCGCAGGACCGCGCCCCGCGCCGGACCCGGACGTCGAACGGCCCCCGCGGATCATGCCGCGGGGGCCGTTGCTCTCCCCGAACCTTCGCCGGGTCTGATCGGTCACGCGACCGTCTCGAGCGCCTCCGACGCGGCGCCCTGGCCCATGAACTCCGGATACGCCTCGACGCCGTGCTCCTCGAGGTCCAGCCCGGCGAGCTCGACCTCGGCCGGAACCCGCAGGCCGACCGTGAGCCTGATCGCCCAGAACACGGCCGACGAGGTCAGGAACGTCCAGGTGACGATGGCGACCACGCCGATCGCCTGCGAGACGAGCTGGTCGATGCCACCGCCGACGAGGAGCCCGGTGCCCTCGACGGTGTCGAACAGGCCCACGGCCAGCACGCCCCACGCTCCAGCCACGCCGTGGACCGAGATCGCGCCGACCGGGTCGTCGATCTGCATCCGGTCGATGATCACGACCGCGAACACGACGATGACGCCGGCGACCGCCCCGATGATCACCGCGCCGAGGTTGTTGACGCTGGCGCAGCCGGCGGTGATGCCCACCAGGCCGGCCAGGCAGCCGTTGAGCGTCATGCCCGGGTCCGGCTTCCCCAGCGCCGGGTACAGCCAGGCCGCGAACATGGCGGCCGTGCCGCCGGCGGCGGCGGCCAGCGTGGTGGTGACGATCACGGACGAGAAGTCCTTGCCCACGGCGGCCAGCGTCGAGCCGCCGTTGAACCCGTACCAGCCGAACCACAGCAGGAACACGCCCGTGGTGGCCAGCAGCAGCGAGTGGCCGGGGATCGGGTTGGCCTTGCCGTTGGCGTCGTACTTGCCGATCCGCGGCCCCAGGGCGAGCACGCCCGCGAGGGCCGCGACACCGCCGGTCAGGTGGACGACGCCCGAGCCCGCGAAGTCGATGTAGGGGGTCCCGAGCGTCGACAGGAAGCCGCCGCCCCAGGCCCAGTGCGAGACGATCGGGTAGATGAACCCGGAGATGAACACCGTGTACATGAGGTACGACGAGAACTTGGTCCGCTCGGCCATCGCGCCGGACACGATCGTCGCCGCCGTGGCCGCGAACACGACCTGGAAGAACCAGCTCGTGCTCTGGCCGGTATCGCTCAGGAAGAAGGCGTCGCCGATCCCGCCATAGGCAACGAAGCCCCCGAGGGTCGAGCCGCCGTACGCGAGCCCGAAGCCGATCGCCCAGTACACGAGGGCGCCGACGGAGAAGTCCATGAAGTTCTTCATGGCGATGTTGGCGGTGTTCTTGGCCCGCGTGAACCCGGCCTCGACCAGCGCGAAGCCGGCCTGCATCAGGAACACGAGCGCGCCGGCCAGGATCACCCACACGGCGTCGATTGCCGCGACGATGGTCTTCGTGTCAGGTTCGTCCGCCGCGAGAGCCGAGGCGGCCAGCGGACCCAGCAGGGCCGCGGTCACCAGGCCGGCGATCAGGACGCGTCGCTTGCGCAATGGTCATCCTCCCTCGAGCTTGGACTTGGGATTGGCGATGGCTGGGCAGCTCCGGCACCGGGGCCGGACCGTCGTCGCCTCCGGGGACCCGGGAAGGGCGCCGACGTCATCGGGATGGGTCAGGACGGCCGGTCCATGCTCACTCCCCGTCGAGCGACGGGATGCGGACGGGGACGAGCGCGGGCATGGCCGGGGTCAGCGACGGGACGTGGATCCCGTGGCTCCAGAGCGAAACGCCGATCGGCGCGATCACGGTGGTGACGAGGGCGAGCAGCACGACCGCCGCGTAGACGCCGCTATCGATGGCGCCCGCCTGGAGGCCGACGGTCGCCGCGACCAGCGCGACCTCGCCCCGACCCACCATGCCCAGGCCCACCAGGCCCGCGTCCGCACCCGACAGGCCACCCAGGCGGGCCCCGACCCCGCAGCCGACGACCTTGCCGATCACGGCCACGCCGAGCAGGGCGAGCGCCAGCGGCAGGACCGGCGGCACGGCCCGCAGGTCGGCGGCGAGCCCGATGGCCGCGAAGAACACGGGCACGCACAGGGCCTCGCCGGCTCGCACGAGGCCGTCCTTGAGGCGATCCGCCATCGGCGAGCCCGCGAGCGCGAGACCCGCGACATAGGCACCCGTGATCCCGGCCAGGCCGCCCAGCGCCTCGAACGCCCAGGCCACCAGCAACACGAACCCGAGGGCAGCCGCGAGACCGCCGCCGCGGGTGTGGAGCGCCTCGAAGGCGCGGTAGAGATGATCCGGCAGGTGCCGCAGGGCGAGCGCGGCGAGGACGATCGTGAGCGTCATCGGCAGCATCACGGCCAGCGGGGACGAGCCGGACCCCGCGTCGGCCACGACGAGCGCGAGAACGACCAGGCCGAGCACGTCGTCGATGACGGCCGCGCCCAGGATCGTGAGCCCCGCGACGCCATTGATGAGGTCGAGCGACTGGAGGGTGGCGGCGGTGATCCCCACGCTGGTCGCAGCGAGGGTGGCACCGCAGAACAACGACGCGACGAAGTCGAGCCCGAACGCGCGGGCGACGCCGAAGCCCAACCCGAACGGGAGGATGACCCCGCCGATCGCGGCCAGCAGCGCCGGTCGTCCGACCTTGCGCATGGCGCTGAGGTTGGTCTCGAGGCCGGCCGTCGCGAGGATCGCGAGCGCCCCGAGCTCGGCCACGAACTTGATGGTCGAGCCGTCACCGACCAGGCCGAGCGCGCTCGGCCCGATGATGAGGCCCGCCCCGATCTGGCCCACGACGCGCGGCAGCCGGGCGGCGTGCGCGACGGCCGCACCGATCTCGGCGGCGATCAGGATCAGCGCCAGGGGCAGGATGAGGTCGGCCACACGCACGCTCCGGCTGCCCGTCCCATCCATCGGGGGACGGTGCTCACCGGAACCTACGCGATGGCTGGTCCGCCGTCGGTAGCGATCGGGTTGCGAAGTTGGCGATTCTTGGGCGCCGTGAACAAGGTTTCAGGCACCGAACGGCCAGGCAAGGCCCGAGCTACCCTGGATTCCTGCGCAATGTTGTGCTGGATGCACTACATTCGTTGTCGGGCCTACCGTCCGACGCGGTTCCGGGGTGGCGGCGGCAGGCGGTGCTCACCTCGGACCAGGTAGTGCAGGAACCAGTCGCGGATCTGGACCAGGTTCTCGGCCCGGCGGAACGGCATCCCGCCGCGGGTCAGCTCGTGGCTCTCGTGCGGCACGCGCATGAAGCGGACCGGCCGGCGGTACGAGCGAAGCACCGTGAACAGGGCCTCCGCCTGGCCGACCGTGGTCCGCAGGTCGTGCTCGGCGTGCTGGATCAGCAGCGGCGTCCGGATGTTCGCGGCCAGCGAGAGTGGCGAGATCCGGTCGAAGTAGGCGGGATCCTCCCACGGCTTGTGCCCGAACTCGATGGCCGCCCATTCCCCGCCCGAGATGTCGCCGGTGAGGAACAGCGTCCGCAGGTCCACCACCGAGCGACAGGTGACCGCCGCCCGGAAGCGCTGGGTGCTGCCGATGATCCAGTTGGTCAGATAGCCGCCGTATGACCCTCCGGTCACGCCCAGACGGTCGGGGTCCGCGACGCCGTCGTCGATCGCCTGGTCCACCCCGGCCAGCACGTCGGCCATCGGGCCGTCGCCCCAGTCGCCGAGGTTGGCGCGATTGAACGCCTCGCCGTAGCCCTCGGAGCCGCGCGGGTTGGACGCGAGCACGGAGATCCCGGCGCCGGCCAGGACCTGCCATTCGAGCATCGGCGCCCAGCCGTAGAGCGTGTGCGGGCCGCCGTGGATCTCGAGCACGAGCGGCTGCCGCCCCATCCCTGCCGGCAGGAGCCAGCCCTGGATGGCGCGACCGTCGCTCTGCCAGCGGCGCTCGCGCGGCTCGATCCAGTCGATCTCCGCAGCCAGGGCATCGTTGAGCGTCGAGAGCCGCCGCGGGGTGCCGGGCGCGGGCTTCCCGCGCCCGCTCGGCAGCCGGTAGGCGACGACCTCGGGCAGGTCGGTGGCAGCCGAGCGGACGGCGACCAACACGTCCTCGCGCCCGGCGCCCGGGGCGGCGTCCCAGCCCGAGAGGTAGTGACGTTCGCTGGTCAGCCGCTCCGGGCCGGCGCTCCCGTCGATCGCCACCCGCCACACCTCGACGCTGCCGTCGACCGGCGCCGTGAACAGAACGCTCTCACCATCGGCGCTCGGGACCAGCCGGGCCTCCTCGCCGATGGTCACGTCGCTGTTCATGCCCGCGTCGGGCTTGAGGTCGCTCGCGGCCAGCAGATCGCGGCCCGTGCCCGGGTCCCCGTCGCTGCCGTCGGCGGCAAACCGCCAGATGCCGGTCCGGTACCCGGCCCGGGGGTGCCGGCCACCAAGCGCCAGGATGGCCGTCCCGTCGCGGGTCCAGACCGGATCGCTGAACATCGCGTCCGGCCCGCCGGCGATGGTCGTGATCTCCCCGCTCGCGACGTCCACCACGAACAGCGAGGACCGGGTGTCGATGTCGGGATCGCGATGCCGGTTCGCGGCGAAGGCGATCCGGGTGCCGTCGGGCGACCACGCCGGACCGGTCTCGGGCGATGGGCCAACCACCAGCGGCCTCGCCTTGCCCGTGTCGGCGTCGACGAGCCACAGGTGGGCCTCGCGGTCGTCGACGAAGCCCGTGCCATTTGCCTGGTAGCCGAGCCGGTCGAGGTACCGATAGTCGGACAGCGGCGTCGCGCCGGGCTTGGGACGGGCCGGACGCCGGCGCCGGCGGGATTCCTCTGCCATCGTGGCGCCGACCGAGCTCGTCAGGACGGCGAGGGTGCGACCGTCGGGCGACCAGGCGAACGCGTCGACGCCGCGTGGGAGGTCGGTGAGGCGGCGCGCCTCGCCGCCGTCGAGCGGCAGCAGGTGGACCTGGTGGCAGTCCTCCCGATCGCGAGGGCGATGCGGCCGGTCGGGCTCGTCCTCGGTGAACAGGCGCCGATCGGAGAGGAAGGCGAGGGTGCGACCGTCCGGCGAGTAGCGCGGATGCCGGTCCGTCCGCGCCCCGAGCGTCATCCGCCGTGCGGGTTCGGACCCGTCGACCGGTGCGGACCAGATCGCGTGGCGGTAGGCGTCGTTCGCGACGGTCGCCATCTTGACGACGAACGCGACCCGCCCACCGTCCGGGGACAGGCGCGGGTCGAACGGGACCGCGATCCGGTAGAGGTCCTCTGGGCGCGCGGGTCGAGGCACGGGCTCCTCCGTGAGAGGTGGGGTCTGGTCGCCCCGGTCGATGCCGGCAGGAGGCACGCGCGGGACCCGCTGCAGAGTCTATCGCCGTGCGAGGGGCTACCATCGGGCGTGCCCATGGCCGAGCAGCTCTCCCTCCGGCTCGAGCCGGCGCTACCCAGCCCCGGTGACGTGGCGCCCATGTGGCCGACACCTCGCCCCGACCCCTTCGACTCTGCCGACTACCTCTTTGAGCCCACCTGGGGCGGGCACCGGGTCATCGCCTTCATCGGGCCCGCCGATCGTCCCGGCGCCGGCAGCGCCCGACTCGTCGACCCGGCCGGCAACGAGCTCGCGGGCCGGCTGCCCGAGCTGGCCGGTCTGGCGGTGCGCGTCGCTGCCCGGTCGGCCGTGCTCGACGGGGAGCTGGTGGTGGTCGACGCCCTCGGACGGGCCGACGACGACGCGCTGCGGGCGCGCCTCAACGGCGGGCCGGGCCGGCCCGTCGCCTACCTGGTGTTCGACCTGCTCCACCTCGACGGCCGGTGGCTGCTCAACCAGCCGCTCGATCGCCGCCGCCAGGCGCTGCGCCGCGTGCTTCGCCCGGGTGACGAGGTGGTGGTCGTGCCCGCGATTGCCGGCGAGGGTCGCGCGCTCCACGCGGCCGTCACGGCGCAGGGGATCGCCGGGGTCCTCGCCCGGCGGCGGACGAGCCCCTATCTGCCGGGCGTCCACAGCGCCCTGTGGCGGTCGATCCCGGCCGGCCCGGTCGACCCGCGGGTGGCGACGTCCGGACCCCCCGACGAGGCCGGCCATCCGGACGGCGCGGGCACGGCGCCCGTCCTGGCCCTGTTCCGGCGGCTGCCCTTCGACGAGGAGCGCGAGGGCTGACCGCCGGCGTCGCTCAGCCGCTGGCGTTGCGCAGCCGGCGGCGTGGTGGCCGCGGCGGCGGCGGCGTCGTGGCGCCCTCGCGTCTCGCGTACGGTCGATCCGAGACCCGCTCGGCGGTCGGGGCCTTGCCCAACGGGCACAGGATCCGGCTCGAACCGTCGGCCGGCGGTGTCTCGGGGCCACTGCCTGCCTTGGGGGCAAGGTTCCGTGCGGCACGCCCAGGAATGGCCCGCTTGGGCCAGGTTCGCATGCCCTCGAGGCACGCACGAAGATCCGGCCGGGTTTCGGGCTGTCGGCTGGATGTCCATCCCAGGTCGCGGCTGCCAGAGAGGCAAGGGGGCGTGACGGCGAGGCACTGGGGTGGCGCTCGGGCGCACCTGGCCGAGCAGCGCCGGACGATCCCGGCGACATCGGACGATCCCGGCAGCGCCCGGACGATCCCGGTCGGGCCGCTACCCCCGCAGCGCGCGCACGAAGGTGCCGACCGTCGGCGGCTGGCCGTAGAGCACCACGCCCGCCCGGTAGACGCGGACGGCCAGCAGCGCGACGAGCGGCACGGTCAGCGCCGGCGTCTGCCGTGGCAAGTGCCCGACGGCGCGAAGGCAGACCGACCGGACGCGGGTCGCAGCCGGGTGGCGTCAGCCGCGGAGCGCGCGCACGAAGGTGCCGATCGACGGTGGCTGGCCGTAGAGGAGGACGCCGGCCCGGTAGACGCGGATCGCCAGCAGCATGACCAGCGGCACGGTCGCCGCCAGCAGCCCGATCGAGAGGGCGAGCTCCCACGGCTCAACGGTGCCGATCGAGAGCCGGGCGAGCATCACGAACGGGCTCCACAGCGGGACGAACGACGCGACCCGGATCATCGTCCCTGCTCCGCCCGACAGTGCGAGGACGGCCGGGAAGTAGCCCGCGATGGCCGGGATCGAGAGCGGCAGCGCCACCGTCTGCAGGTCCTCTGCGCGACTCAGCAGCGAGCCGGCCCCTGCGTACAGGGCGGCGTACAGCGCGAAGCCGAGCACGAAGTAGACGAGGAACGCCGCCAGCAGGCCCGGTGACAGCCCGGACAGCGACACGGCCGGCGCCTGGTCCTCGCCCAGCAGCGCGTTGCCGAGCGCCCCGGACGCGATCATGGTGAGCACCGCCGGAGCGAGCACCAGCGCGACCTGGGTCAGCCCGGCCAGGCCGATCCCGGTGATCTTGCCCATCACCAGCTGCGGAGCGGTCGCGGCGGAGATCAGCAGCTCCATGACCCGGTTCGCCTTCTCGGCGACGACCCCGGCGGCGACCCACAGCCCGTAGAACACGAGGGTCAGGAACGAGAGGACCACGAACACGATCCCGACCACCCGGCGGCTGGCGTACTCGGCGGCGTCGATCGAGAGCGCGCCGCCCGGCCCCGAGGCAGTGGCGGCATCGACGACGGCGAAGCTGGGGATCGAGAAGGGGGTGCTGCTCGGCGGCTGCGACGAGGTCCAGTCCAGCACGCCCACGCCGAAGGCGCCGATCTGGAGCAGCTGTGCCCGGTCGGGGCTGAGGGCGCCCGCGCTCAGCACCTGGAAGTCGAGACCACCATCCGGCTTGCGCGTGATCACGACCGCGCCGGCCAGCCCGCCGTCGCGCACGCGGGTGGCGGCGAGGTCGACATCGTCGACGCGCTCGAACTCGAACGTCCGGCTGCCGTCGCCTTCGCTCGAGAGCCGGGCGTTGAGGAAGGCGTCCATGACCGACACCGCCCGATCCGCGAGCGCGGCATCCGGTGCGGTGACGCCGATCCGGGTGACGGTGACCCGATCGACCACCCGCACGGCCAGCGGGATCAGCGCAACCACGACCGCGAGCCCCACCAGCAGCAGGGTCGAGAACACGAAGGCACGGGCGCGGACGCGCTCCACGAACTCGCGACGCGCGACCAGCCACACGTTGGCGGCGCCGCCGGTGCCCGTGGTCCGTCCGATCGGCTCCTGTCCTTCGGTCACGCCGCGTCCGCCGCTTCGTCCACGGGGGCGAGGTGGGTCTCCTCGTCCGCCGGGTGGCCCACGTGATCGATGAACACCTGCTCGAGGCTCGGGTCGGCGACCTCGAAGTGGCGGACGCGCGCGCCCGAGGCCACGGCGGCCGCGAGCACGGCGTCCGGCTCGACGCCCGCGTCGAGCTCCACGATCGAGCGGTCCATGCCGGCCTGGATCACGCGGGTGCCGGGCACGGACGCCAGCCACGGCAGCCGATGGTCGTCGGCGACCGAGATCCGGACCATCCGTCGCCCGGTCGATCGCCGCACGTCCCGGAGCGATCCTCCGACCACGATCCGGCCCCGGTCGATGATCGCCACCGACTCGCACAGCGCCTCGGCGACCTCCATCTGATGGGTCGAGAAGACCACGGTCCGGCCGCGGTCGCGGAGCTCGAGGAACGCCTCGCGGAGCAGCATCGTGTTGACGGGATCGAGCCCGGTGAACGGCTCGTCCATCAGCAGCACCTGGGGATCGTGGAGGATGGCCGCGATGAACTGGACCTTCTGCTGGTTGCCCTTGGACAGCTGCTCCGCCTTGCGCTCGGTCAGATCCTCGGCGCGGAACCGGCGCAGCCACCCGAGGGCCTCCTGCCGGGCACGGGCGGCCGTGACGCCGTGCAGCCGCGCGAAGAACTCGAGCTGCTCGATCACCCGCATCCGTGGGTACAGGCCGCGCTCCTCGGGCAGGTAGCCCCAGGTCGACCGGGGCAGGCGATGGCTCTCGACGCCGCGCCAGGTCACGCGACCCGCATCGGGCTCGAGCACCCCCAGCGCGATCCGCATGGTGGTGGTCTTGCCGGAGCCGTTGGCACCCAGGAACCCGAAGACCTGGCCGGGGGCGACCTCGAACGCGAGGTCGTCGAGCGCGACCACGGAGCCGAAGCGCTTGGTCAGGTGATCGACGAGGAGGGTCATTGCGCCACAGGGAGGGTCATCCGGCAACCGAGCATAGCGGTCCTGCCCCGATCGACCACCCGGCGATGGTCCTCCCCGTGCCCGGGATGATGACCCTGGGTCAGGATGGAGCGGCCGGAGGGCGCACACCGCCGGCGCCCGCGTGGCACAGTCACGCCGTGAGCTGGTCCCTGCTCGTCGGCGTCGCCGTCGCGATCCTCGTGGTCTGGGCCGCGTTGCTGTGGCTGCTGTGGGTGCTGCGACCGCGCGACGTGGCCGCGCGCGAGCTGATCCGCGTGATCCCCGATGTCGTCCGGCTGCTGCGATCGATGGTCACCGACGGGAGCGTGCCGCTCGACGCCCGCCTGGTGCTGATCGGGCTCATCGCCTGGATCGTGTCGCCCATCGACCTGATCCCGGAGTTCGTGCCCGGCCTCGGACCGCTCGACGACGTCGTCGTGGCGGTGGTCGCGATGCGCTACGTGCGGCGGCGGGTGGGCATCGAGGGCATCCGGCGTCGCTGGCGAGGCACCGACGACGGGTTTGCGCTGCTGGCGCGGGTGATCGGGGGCTGAGGCTCCGGCCCGAGATGGGAGCGGTCCGGCGCCGGATCCGACGGCGGCCGACGGGTGACGGATCGGATCCCCGTGGCGGACCGTGGCGGCGACCCCAACCGGAGTACGATCCCGGACGTGCAACAGCCGAACCGGACGACCCCCGCGCGCATCGACGCGAACCGAGCTGCGGGAACCGTTGCCCTCGAGTGGGCGGACGGCCACCTGACCACCTACGACACGACCGCGCTGCGCTGGCTGTGTCCCTGTGCCTACTGCCGCGGCGAGGCGGGTCAGCCGGGCTGGCTGGACAGCAACCCGTCGCTCACCGCCGAGCAGACCCGCCTGGTCGATGTGGCGCTGGTGGGCAGCTACGCGATCCAGCCGACCTGGGGCGACGGCCATGCGACCGGCTTTCACACCTTCCAGCTGCTGCGCGACCAATGTCCGTGTGCCGAATGCACCCGGACGCGCGAGCAACGACACGCGGACCACGCGGATGACGGCGCCGTCGGCGGCGAGCCGCACTGGCATGGAGGCCATCGATGATCATCACCACGACACCCTTCGTCGCCGGCCATCGGGTGGCAGAGACCAAGGGCCAGGTGTTCGGTCTGGTCGTGCGCAGCCGGGGGTTGGGCGGCAACCTGCTCGCCGGCCTGCGCTCGATCGCGGGCGGCGAGATCCACGAGTACACCAGCCTGCTCGAGGACACCCGGCGCCAGGCGATCGACCGCATGGTCCAGAACGCGACGCTGGTCGGCGCCAACGCCGTCCTCTCGATGCGCTTCGATTCCTCGGAGATGGCCGGGACGATGACCGAGATCGTCGCCTACGGGACGGCCGTCGTGGTGGTGCCTGACGCGAACGCGGCCCAGCCCGTCGAGTAGCGGCCTTTGGGCGTCTTCGTCGTCCGCCTCCTGCTCGGGGCCCTGGGCGCGTTGCTGCTCCTGGGTGGGATCGGCCTCGCCGCACTCCCGGCGTCGGGCGGCGGTGGCCTGGTCGCGGCACTCGTGCTGTTCGTCCCGGGTGCGGTCCTGATCACGGCGGTGATCCTCGAACGCACCCGGTATCGCTCGCTCGACGCGGACCGCCGCGGCGATTCCGTCGGTCCCGGTGGCGGTGAGCCAAGCCCGGCCGAGCCGCGCTTCCGCGCCACCGAGGAGCGGTTCGTCGACCCCACGACCGGGGTGCGGATGCGGGTGTTCGTCGATCAGCGGACCGGCGATCGGCGGTACGTCCCCGACCGCTGAGCCGGACCTTCGGCCGCCGCATGAGGCCGTCCGGCACGAGGGCGGCGCAGGCACGGCGTGCTATTCTCGGCGCCCCCGGCCGGGATCGGGTGCAACCGCGTCGTCATGCCCCGCGGATGCGCCGCCCGCCCGGCCTCCGAGCCACCGAGAGGATCATGACGGCCGTTCGCCCCGCATCCGGACCACGCGCCGCCGGCCGCGGACGCAGGCGCGGTGGTCGTGACCAGCGCGGGCCGATCCTCAACCGGGAGCTGTCCTGGATCGAGTTCAACGCGCGCGTGCTGCACGAGGCCGCCGACGCCCGCAACCCGGTCCTCGAGCGCGCCAAGTTCCTGGCCATCTTCGCCTCGAACCTCGACGAGTTCTTCCAGGTCCGCGTGTCCGGCCTCCGGCGGCAGCACCAGTCGGGTGGCGCCCTCCACTCGCTCGACGGCCTGAGCGCGGGCCAGCAGCTCGACGCGATCCGGGTGCGGGTCCGGGAGCTGGTGGCCGAGCACGCAGCCATCTGGACGACCATCCGCGAGGAGCTCGCCGCCGAGGGCGTCGAGGTCGTGGACTACGACGACGTGCCCGAGCACCACCAGACGCTGCGACGACGCTTCCACGACGAGATCTTCCCGGTGCTGACGCCGCTCGCGGTCGACCCGGGGCATCCGTTCCCCTACATCAGCACGCTGTCCCTCTCGATCGCCGTCGGGCTGCTCGACCCGGAGACGGGCGAGCGCCGGTTCGCGCGGGTCAAGATCCCGCCGCTGCTGCCGCGCCTGTTCGCCGTTGAGCGCAACAAGTTCGTGCTCCTGGACCAGGTCATCGAGGCCAACCTCGACGAGCTGTTCCGGGGCATGGAGATCAGCGAGACCCACCTGTTCCGGGTGACGCGCGACGCCGACATCGCGATCGAGGAGGACGAGGCCGACGACCTGCTGCTCGCGATCGAGGAGGAGGTCCGTCGCCGGCGGTTCGGCGAGGCGGTGCGACTCGAGGTCGAGCGGTCGATGCCCGAGACCACCCGCCGGATCCTGATGAAGGGGATCGGGATCCGCGACGACGACTGCTTCGAGGTCGCCGGGATGCTCGACCTCACCGCCCTGTGGCAGCTGGTCGACCTCGACCGGCCGGATCTCAAGGCGCCGGTGTACGTCCCCGTCATCCCGCAGCGCCTGCTGCCGCCCGACGAGGATGAGCCGGTCGACATGTTCGCCCAGATCCGGGCGGCCGACATCTTCGTCCACCACCCGTACGAGTCGTTCACGGCATCGACCGAGCGGTTCATCGCGCAGGCGGCCGACGACCCCGAGGTGCTCACGATCAAGCAGACCCTGTACCGGACGTCCGGCGACTCGCCGATCGTGCGGGCGCTCATCCGGGCCGCCGAGCAGGGCAAGCAGGTGGTGGTCCTGGTCGAGATCAAGGCCCGCTTCGACGAGGAGAACAACATCGTCTGGGCCCGACGCCTCGAGCAGGCCGGCGCCCACGTCGTCTACGGCCTGGTCGGGCTCAAGACGCACTCCAAGGTCGCCCTGGTCGTTCGTCGCGAGGGCAACGGCCTCCGACGCTACGTCCACATCGGCACCGGCAACTACAACTCCAAGACCGCGCGCCTGTACGTCGACCTCGGGCTGCTGTCGTGCCGCGAGGAGCTGGGAGCCGACGTCACCGACCTGTTCAACATGCTGACCGGGCTGTCCCGGCAGCGGGTGTTCCGGCGGTTGCTGGTCGCGCCGCTCACCCTGCGGTCGCGGTTCCTCGAGCTCGTGCAGCGCGAGATCACCAATGCGCAGGCCGGGCAGCCGGGCCGGATCGTGCTCAAGGTCAACTCACTGGTGGACACCCAGGTCATCGAGGCCCTGTACGAGGCCGCGCGGGCGGGCGTCTCGATCGACTGCATCGTCCGTGGCGCCTGCTGCCTGGTGCCCGGTGTCGAGGGCACGTCGGAGGGGATCCGCGTGCGCTCGATCGTGGGCGAGTTCCTCGAGCACTCCCGGATCTGGTCGTTCGGCAACGGCGGCCGGCCGGAGTGGTTCATCGGGTCGGCCGACCTCATGGAGCGCAACCTCGATCGGCGGGTCGAGGTGGTCACCCCCGTGGAGGACCACGAGGCGCAGGCACGGCTCGCCCGGATCATCGAGGTCATGCTCGCCGACGACCGCCGCTCGTGGCAGCTCGGATCGGACGGCCGCTGGGTCCGGACCGAGGTCCTCGTGTCGGCCGAGGGCACGATCGACACGTTCGCGGTGCTCAAGGAGGACGCGGCGCGGGCCGCCGCCAAGGGCGATCTGCCCCGCCGTCCGCACGCCCACGCCGGCTCGATGGACCCGCGCGCATGACCGCCGAAACCGGGCTGGCACAGGCTCCGGCCGATCCGCCGGACGGTGCCGCGCCGCCCCGCGGCGCCGATCGCGGACAGGACGCGGACCCGGTCAGGCAGCCCCGGCCCGTGGAGGTCGAGCTCAAGTACCGGATGTCGGACATCGCCACCGGCGAGCGGCTGCTGGCCGCGGACGAGCTGGCGGGGCTGACCGCGCTCGGGCCGGTCGAGCGCGTGCGCCAGGAGGACCGGTACCTCGACACGGCCGACGGCGCGGTCGCAGCCGCGGGCTACGCCGGCCGCATCCGCGCCTCGAACGGCGGCGCGGTGATCACCCTCAAGGGCCTCGACCGCCTCGACGACGGGGGCGCCCTCCACCGACGCGAGGAGCTGGAAGGCCCGGCCGAGCCCGCCGATGCGATCGGCGGCTGGCCGGCATCGGCCGCACGTGACGCCCTGATGGCGATCATCGGCGATCGGGCGCTGGGCGTGGTCGTGTCCCTCCGGCAGGACCGGCAGCGGCGCCTGTACGGGCAGGGAGGCTCGGTGGTCGAGGTGTCGGTCGACGACGTCGAGGTGGTCGTCGGCGACGAGGTCATCGAGCGGTTCGCCGAGCTCGAGCTCGAGCTGTGCGACGGCGACGAGGCGGCGCTCGAGCCGCTCGTGGAGCGGCTGGCCGAGAACGAGGAGCTGGTCGAGGTCGACGGGTCGAAGCTCGAGCGGGCGCTCGAGGCGGTCCGCCGGCGGGAACCGATGGACGCCCGGAACGGTCAGGCGGCGGTCGCGATCGGACCGGTGCCGATCATGATCGGCCCGGCGCCGGCACCCGGCCGGGCCCGACGAAGCCGGGTCGTCCGGCCCGCTCCCGTCCATGGAACCCGGTGCCGGCGACGCGACGACCGAGCTCGAGAGCGTCCCCGAGGAGACGCCGCGGGTCCTCGTCCCGAAGTCACCCGGGGTGCTCGCCGACGATCACATCGCGGAGGCCGCGCGCAAGGTCCTCCGCTTCCACCTGGCCCGGATGGTTGCGCGCGAAGCGGGCACCCGCGAGGGCACCGACGCCGAGGAGCTGCACGGGATGCGCGTCGCGACGCGTCGCCAGCGTGCGGCGTGGCGCGTGTTCGGGGACGCCTTCGAGCCCCGCCGGACAGCCCGCCATCGCAAGCGGCTGCGGCGCGTCGCCACGGACCTGGGCGCGGTCCGCGACCTCGACGTGCTGATCGAGGCGATCGAGGCGTACCGCACACGGCTGCCGCGGTCGGAGGGCGTCGGGCTCGAGCCGCTCGTCAGATCCTGGCGGACGCGCCGCGACGCCGCGCGCTCGCTCCTCGTCCGCGAGCTCGACTCGAGCGGCTACCAGCGATGGCTCGATGGGTACCTCGTGTTCGTCCAGGCCGAAGGCCAGGGAGTGCGAGCGGTGGGACCGACGGAGCCGCACCGGGTCCGCGACACGATGCCGGCCCGGATCTGGGCTTCGTACGAGCGGGTCCGGGCGTACGAGCCGGTGATGCGCTGGGCCGACGTCGCCACCCTCCACGAGCTGCGCATCGCCGCCAAAGGCCTGCGCTACACGCTCGAGTTCGTGCGCGAGGCGCTGGGCCGCGACGCGGGTCCGGTGATCGCCAAGTGCGTGGCGCTCCAGGATCACCTGGGCTGGCTCCACGATGCCGACGTGGCGGCCGGCCTCGCCCGGGCCTTCCTCGTCGAGCACGCCGGCGACCTGACCGAGCCCGAGAGCGCGGCGATCGGCCGCTACCTCGTCGACCGCGAGCGCGAGCTGGCCAGGCTGCGCCGCTCGGTCGGACAGCCGTGGCGTGGGGTGTCGAGCCTCACCTACCGTCGTGCGCTCGGGCGGCTGATCGCCGCGCTGTAGGGCGGCAGCCGATCGCCCGGCCCGGCCACCTGCGGACTCCTCGCCCGGCGCCCGCCGGTCAATCGGGACGAGGGCCCTCGGCGAGCCAGCCACGGACGAGCGTGGGCAGCCGATCCCGCCAGCCCGACCCGGCGGCGGCTGCCGCGAGCACGGCGCCCTCGCGGATCCCCTCGTCGACGACCCGCAGACGGTCGATCCCGTAGCGCTCGAGGATGGCGTCCACGATCACGGCCCCGGCCGGCAGGATCCGGGCCCGCTGCGGCCGCAGCAGGTGGCGCTCCGCCGCCTGGTCGCTGCGCTGCACGGTGAGCATCGCCAGGGCCACCGCGATCCGCCGCCTGGTGAGCACTCGATCGAGCGAGGTCGACGGCATGAGCCGGAGCAGGTTGGAGGCGGTACCGCCGACCGCGATCATCTCGGCCGGGCTGGCATCGGGCGCTTCGGCCATGGCGGCGCGTGCGGCGACCCGGATCGCCTCGAGCTCGGCCAGGGACGGCGGGTCGGCACGGACCAGGTCGCGGGTCAGGCGCGCCGACCCGAGCGGGATCCCCATGGCGCGGACGGCCGCGTGGGGTCCCGCCTGCACGAGCTCGCTGCTGCCACCCCCGATGTCGACCACCAGGATCTCGGAGCGAATGGGCCGGCCCATGGTCACGCCCAGCAGCGTCAGCATCGCCTCCTCGTCATGGCCCAGCACGTACAGCGGGACGCCGGTTGCGCGCTCGACCGCGGCGACCAGCGCGGCGGCATCGGCTGCGCGTCGCAGCGGCTCGGTTCCCACGATGGTGAGATCACGCGCGCCCAGGCGGCGGGCCGTCGCGGCGTAGTCGACCAGGGCGTGCACCAGCTCCTCGCGCGCCAGGGCGCCGATGAGACCGTGCTCGGAGACCCGGTCACCAAGACCGAGGAACACCGACGTGTCGAGCAGCGGTTGGACCTGATGACCGCCGGCGGCCGCAACGAGCAGGTGCGCGCTGTTGGCACCGATGTCGATGGCGGCGCCGACGACCGCACCCGGCGCGACGGTGATCTCGGCGATGGGCGACGAGCCCGAGGGCTCGGGCCCGTGCGCGGCCGGCGCCCCGCTCGGTCTCCCGGGTCGGCGCGCCGTCGGTCTCCCGGGTCGGCGCCGCGGACCGTGCGACGTCCACCGGGCCCCCGGACGCGACACCGGGGACAGCCTGTGGAACCGGTTCGCTCCCCGGTGCGGCCGGCTCGACCGCCGGCAGGCCTGGTTCGCCCCCCGGCGCGGCCGGCTCGACCTCCGGCAGGGCCGGTTCGCGCCCCGGCGCGGCCAACGCCGTGCCGGCTGCGGACGGCTCGCCCGGAGGTGCGGCCAAGGCCGTGCCGGCTGCAGACGGCTCGCCCGGAGGTTCGATCGCGATCGTCTCGACCTCGGCGGCGGTCTCGGGTGCATCGGCCGCCGGCGTGCGCTCGTTCGAGCCGGCTCCGGGTGCGGGCGCCTCGATGACGGCGCCCGGGATGACGGCCCCTGGCATGTTCCCGGCCGGCGTCGGCGCTGACGAGGCGGGCATCGCGTCGGAAGCGACGCCCGATTCCGCGTCGGAACGCCGGCCCACCCGCTCCACGATGCGGGCGGCCGCCGGCTCCGCCGCCTGGCGGACGAGGTCGGCCACCTCCTCCAGCACGCCGCCTGCCTTCGAGGCCACGCTGCCCGAGGCGTCGACGGGCACCGGGACCCAGGTCGCTGATACGGCATTTGCGTCGGCACCAACGGGATGGTCGACGGAGGTCGAGGCGACCCTGGCCGCCTTCGCGGCGGCCTTCGCGGCCTTGCGCTCGGCCTTCGCGGCCCGGCGCCCGGCCTTTGCCGCCTTCGCGGCGGCCTTCCCGGCCGCGTTCGCGGTCGCCTTTGCCGCCTTCGCGGCGGCCTTCCCGGCCGCGTTCGCGGTCGCCTTTGCCGCCTTCCGCTCTCGCTTGGCGTCCCGCTTCGCGGCCTCCCGGTCCGAATCGTCGGGTGCCGGCCCGTCGAGGTCGCCGTCGACGGTGGGCGGGGTCGGAGGTGAGGGTGCCGCCTCGGCGGGCTCCTCGGTCCCCAGGGTCGCGCCGACCTGTCCCTCGTCCATCGGTGTGCCGCTCCTCGCCCCCGTCGCGTGCCCGGCTCGCTCCCCGCAAGTCTGACGCAGGCGGGACACCGGCGTCGTGTGCGGCCGTGCACAGGTGGTGCGTTCACGCATCGTTAACGGGTCCGGAACAGCCCGTTGACCGGGTCGGGGCATCGTCCCGGCGTGGCGCTCGTCCCCGATCCCCGTCCCGGCATCCCCCGCTCGCAACCCGAGCGGGCCGCGTCGCGACGGGTCGCCTGGCTGATCCTGGCCGTGGACGGCCCGGCCACCGAGGTCCCCGACCGCGTCGGTTCGTCGACCGTGCGCGTGGTTCCCGATCCGCGACGCTTCCGTGACCTGCTGCTCGCGGAGCGACCGCGGATCGTCGTGTGCGCCCAGCCGCCCGCCGACGCCGAGGCCCTCGGGCTGGTGGCCGTGGAGCGCCGCCGCCGTGCGTCGATGCGAGCCGTCCACCTGTCGCCGCCGGCCTTGGTCGGCGAGCGCCTGGCGGCGCTCGAGCTCGGGTTCGACGATGCGCTGCCCGCGGTCACACCGGCGGCCGAGCTGGTCGGGCGCCTCGTGTGGCTCGACGCGAAGGCCCGGGCCCAGCAGGGAGCGGCGGTCCGGCTCGCGGTCGGCGACGGGCTCGAGCTCGACCTGGCCGCCCACGAGCTGCGGCACGACGGCGACCTGATCCACCTCCGCCCCAAGGAGTTCGGGCTGCTGGCCGTGCTCGCGGCGCATCCGGGCCGGGCGTACACGCGCCGGGAGCTCCTTGATCGCGTGTGGGGGCCGGGTCACGAGGGGGGCGCGCGAACCGTGGACGTCCACGTGCGCTGGCTGCGGGCGAAGCTCGAGCCCGACCCGGAACGGCCCGTCCACCTGGTGACGGTTCGCGGCGTGGGGTACCGCCTCGATCCGCCGCAGCGTTAACCGCGCCTTAACACCGCGGACATCGCCCGTTGACGACCCCGACCGATGGTGGGGCCGGCAGCACATCGATTGGAAGCCACCCGATGGCGTGCCCCGCGCCGTCGGTCATCGCGTGGAGGAGTCCTCAGTGACGCTCAGCTCAACCCGGCGAGTCGGCGCGATCGCGCTCGCCACTGCCCTGTTCGTGGGGGCCTGCAGCTCCGGCGCGACGCCTGCGCCGGCAACCCAGGCACCCACCGCGCCGCCTGCCAGCATGGCGCCCGACACCATGGCGCCCGGGAGCTCGGCTCCCGCGATGACGGCGCCCGAGCCCGGATCCGGCAGCATCACGCTCGAAGGCGCCGGGGCAACCTTCCCCGCCCCGCTCTACCAGGTGTGGTTCGAGAAGTACACCGGGCTCTACCCCAACGTGCAGTTCAACTACCAGGCGATCGGCTCCGGCGGCGGCATCACGGCCATCACGGACCAGACGGTCGACTTCGGCGCCTCCGACGCCGCGCTCAAGGATGAGGAGGTCGCGGCCCTGCCCGGGCCGGTCATCCATGTGCCCACGGCGTTGGGCGCCGTCGTCGTCATCTACAACGTGTCGGGCGTGACCGACCTCAGCCTCGACGCCGACACGGTGGCCGGCATCTTCCTGGGCACGATCACCAAATGGAATGATCCCAAGATCGCCGCCACGAACAGCGGCGTGACGCTGCCCGACGAGGCCATCACCGTGGTCCATCGCTCCGACGGATCCGGGACCACGAACGCGTTCACCACCTACCTCGACACCGTCAGCCCCGACTGGCACAGCCAGGTCGGCGCGGGCAAGGAGGTCAACTGGCCGACGGGCATCGGCGCGGCCGGCAACGACGGCGTCGCCGGCGGGGTCAAGCAGACCGACGGCACCGTGGGCTACGTCGAGCTCAACTACGCGACGCAGACGGGCCTCACCTCGGCCAAGGTCAAGAACGCGGACGGCAGCTTCGTCGCCGGCAGCACGGCCGGCGTCACCGCAGCTGCCGAAGCCGCGGCCCCGAACTTCCCAGCCGACTTCCGGCAGGCCCCGATCATCAACGGCGCCGGCCCGGACACCTACCCGATCGCCTCGTACACCTACCTGCTGCTTCCGATCACCTGGACGGACGCCGACAAGGCCCAGGACATGGTGGCCTTCACCTACTGGGCGCTCAACGACGGCCAGGCGGACGAGGACGGTCTCGGCTACGCACCGCTGCCGGCGCCGATCCAGGAGAAGGCGCTCGCCGAGCTCCACCAGATCAAGGCCAACGGCACCGCCATCTGGCCGTAGCGCATCGCCTTTCCTCCTCCGGCCGACCGACCCCGCAGCTCGGAGCGGGGTCGGTCGGTTCGTTCCCCGGCGGGTACGCTGTCCGGGAGCAGCCCTGAGGTTCGCCCATGACGACGATCTCGAAACCCGACCGAAACCTGTCAGCCGGTCGCGCGCAGCTCGCCGACCGACTGTTCCGCGGTGCCTCCGGCCTCGGGGCGCTGACTATCATCGCGATCCTGGTCACGCTGGGCGTGATGCTCATGCTGAGCAGCAGCCAGGCGTTCACGACGTTCGGGATCATCGACTTTGTGGGCGGGCTCACCTGGGACCCGGTCGCGAACATCTACGGCGCCCTGCCGTACATCGTGGGCACCCTGTTCTCGTCGGCGATCGCGCTGGTGATCGCAACCCCGATCGCCCTGCTCACGGCGATCTACCTGGCCGAGCTCGCTCCCGGCCGCGTGGCGCTGCCGCTGACGTTCCTGATCGAGCTCATCGCCGCGATCCCGTCGGTGGTGATCGGGCTGTGGGGGGTGTTCATCCTGACCCCGTTCCTGCGGTCGACGGTGGAGTCGTTCTTCGTCAGCACCTTTGGCGACACCATCCCGCTGTTCGCAGGTCCGCCGCTGGGCATCGGCCTGTTCGCCGCCGGCGTGATCCTCGCGATCATGATCCTGCCCACCATCGTGTCCGTCTCGCGCGAGGTCATCAGCAGCGTCCCGATGGCGCAGCGCGAGGCGATGTACGCGTTGGGGGCGACGCGCTGGGAGGTGGTCACGAAGGCCGTCCTGCCGTCGGCGCGGTCGGGCATCGTGGGTGCGATCATCCTCGGCCTGGGCCGCGCCCTGGGCGAGACCATGGCCGTCACGATGGTGATCGGCAACGCCCAGGCGATCCCGACCTCGCTGTTCGCCCAGGCGCAGACCATCGCCTCCAAGATCGCCACCACCTTCAGCGAGGCGTCCGTGGGGATCCAGACCTCGAGCCTCATCGCCCTCGGGCTGATCCTGCTGGTGATCACGATCGCCCTCAACGTCATCGCCCGGCTGCTCGTGTGGCGCGTGGCCGGTGCGGTGGCCGCGGAGTGACGCCATGACCGCGACCTCGTCCGCCACGCTCACCCGCCGCGCGCTCGTGCGGTCCGGCGCCGATCGCCGTCGCGGACTGGTCGACACGACGATGCGCGCCCTGTCGATGCTGGCTGCGATCACATGCGTGATCCCGCTGGCGGCCATCGTGGTGTTCGTCACGGCCAAGGGGCTGCCGGCGATCAATCTCGACCTGCTGACCAAGCCGCCGAGAGCGCTCGGCACCGGTGGCGGCGCGGTGGCGGCGATCCTGGGCTCGATCCAGCTGGTCGGCGTGGCGTCGGTCATCGCCGTCCCCGTCGGGATCCTTGCCGGCGTCTACGTCAACGAGTTCAGCAGCCGGCGCTCGGCGCGGGTCATCCGCTTCTGCGCGGACGTGCTGGTGGGCGTGCCGTCGATCCTGATCGGGATCTTCGTGTTCACGGTCCTCGTCCTGCCGTTCAAGCATTTCAACGCCTTCGCCGGAGCCGTGTCCCTGGCGGTGATCATGGTCCCGGTGATCATGCGCACGACCGAGGAGATCCTCAAGATCGTGCCGGGCACCCTGCGCGAGGCGTCCCTCTCGCTGGGCGTCCCGGTCTGGCGCACGGTGCTGTCGGTCGTCATCCCGACCGGGCTGGCAGGCATCCTGACGGGCGTCATGCTGGCGGTCGCCCGCGCCACCGGCGAGACCGCGCCGCTGCTGTTCACCGCGCTCGGCAGCCGGCTGGTGAACGTCGGGGACCTTGGCCGGGCGATGGACGCGTTGCCGCTGTTCATCTACGTCAACGCGCGCCAGCCGTACGAAGCGCTCAACGACCAGGCCTGGGGCGCCGCGTTCCTGCTGCTCGTGTTCGTGCTGACCGTCAACATCCTGGTCCGTTTCCGCACCTGGGGCCGCAGGGCCGGCTGAGGGAGAGATGTCCGTGAACCTGTCCGATCCGCCGATCACCCAGACGCCGACGACCACCGGCGGGCCGGACGACCCCGCGATGCCGACCGGCGCCACGCCCGGCAGCAGCGTGCAACCCGCGGAGCCGCGCAGCCAGACGCTGCCGCCGCGAGCGGAGGCCAGGTCCGGACCTGCGCCCGCACCCGACGCCGCCCCGGGCCGGTCGGGCGAGTCGGCCGAGACCCCCGGTTCCGCGACCGGACAGATCGAGATCGTCGATCTGTCCGCCTTCTACGGCTCGTTCCGCGCTGTCAAGAGCGTGTCGATGACGATCCGCCCCCACGCCGTGACCGCGATCATCGGGCCCTCGGGCTGCGGGAAGAGCACCTTCCTGCGCTCGCTCAACCGGATGCACGAGCTGATCCCGGGGGCCTACATCAAGGGCAAGCTGCTGCTCGACGGCCTCGACCTCTACGGCGAGGACGTCGACCCCGTGCAGCTGCGGCGGATCGTGGGCATGGTGTTCCAGCGGCCGAACCCGTTCCCCACCATGTCGATCTACGACAACGTGGTCGCCGGGCTGCGGCTGACCGGCCGCCGGTCGCGCTCGCTCCTCGATGACACCGTCGAGCGCTGCCTGCGCTCGTCCGCGTTGTGGGACGAGGTCAAGGACAAGCTCAGGCAGCCCGGTACCTCGCTCTCGGGCGGTCAGCAGCAGCGGCTGTGCATCGCGCGTGCGCTCGCGGTCGATCCCGAGGTGCTGCTGATGGACGAGCCCGCGTCGGCGCTCGATCCGGTGGCGACCCTGCGCATCGAGGAGCTGATGGCGCAGCTGCGGGAGACGTACACGATCGTGATCGTGACCCACAACATGCAGCAGGCCGCTCGGGTCAGCGACCAGACCGCATTCTTCACGATGGGCGACGACCGGGCCGGGTACCTCGTGGAGATGGCCGACACGACGACGATCTTCACCAACCCGGTCAACCAGCTGACCGAGGACTACGTGTCCGGCCGGTTCGGCTGAGACGGAGGCGACGATGACCGAGAACCGTGAAGCCGGGGCCGGCACGGACATCGAGCGGCAGGTGGCCGCGGTGGTGGACGGCGTGCCCGAGCCCGATGCGATCCTGACCGAGCCCGTCAGCGCGCCCCCGCATCTCGCCCATCCGCGCCGCCAGCAGTACGACCTCGAGCTCAACGAGATCAAGGACAACGTGCTGCGGATGGGGACGCTGGTCGAGGACCAGATCCGGGCTGCGATCGACGCCCTGACCGCACACGACGCGGACGCGGCGTTCCAGGTGATCCTCGACGACCGCAAGATCAACGAGGTCCAGCGCAAGGCGACGGCGATGATCGCGGCCACGATCGCGACCCAGCAGCCGGTCGCGCGCGACCTGCGCTACCTCCTGACGCTCGACCACGTGGCCTACGAGCTCGAGCGGATGGGCGACCACGCGAGCTCCGTCGCGAAGCAGGCGCGCAAGCTGGCGCCGCACGCGCCGCTCAAGGACTTCGTCCGCATGCCCCAGCTGGGCGAGCGCGTCGCGGCGCTGGTGCGGGGCATCATCCGGGCCCTGGTCGACATCGACGAGGTGGCCGCCCGCGAGGTCGCCGCGATGGACGACGACGTCGACGAGCTCTACCACGCGATCTTCGACGAGGTCCTCGTCCTGATGCGCGAGGATCCCGAGAACGTCGATCCCGGCACGCGGATCCTGTTCGCATCGCACTACCTCGAGCGGATCGGCGACCGGGTGACCAACATCGCCGAGGACATCGTGTTCCTGGCCTCGGGCGAGGTGGAGGACCTCAACCCATGACGGTCTTGCGCCACGACCCGGGCGATCCCGATCGCGGTCATGGCCGGGACCACGATCACGGCGCGCTGACCACCGGCGCAGACGAGCCCGTCCGGATCCTGTTCGTCTGCTGGGGCAACAGCGCCCGCTCGCTGCTGGGCGAGGCGCTGATGCGCCACCTGGGCGGGGACCGGGTCGAGGCCCACTCGGCCGGGATCGAGCCCGCCGGGGTGCATCCGCTCACGCTGCGGGTGCTGGCCGAGGCCGGCGTGGACGCGACGGGGCTGCGATCGAAGTCGGTGGACGAGTACCTGGGCCAGCGCTTCGACTACGTGATCACCGTCTGCGACGATGCCCGCGGTGCCTGCCCGGTCTTTCCGGGTGTGGCGGAGTCGATGCACTGGGGCTACCCCGACCCGGCCAGGGTCGAGGGCACCGACGAGGCTCGTCTGGCCGCGTTCCGCAGCGTGTTCACGGGGCTCGGCGGCCGGATCCACCAGTTCCTGCCGATCGCCGAGCGGTTCGCCGCGCAGCGGCGCCCGGTGGAGCTCCGCTGACCGACCTGTCATGATCGGCGCCTGATGCGCCCTGCCGCCGATCCCGTCAGCCGATGATCGAGCTCCACCTGCTGCGCCACGCGCACGCCGGCAACCCGGATCGCTGGACGGACGACGACGCGCTCCGCCCGCTGTCCGACAAGGGTCGTCGCCAGTCCGAGCGGCTGGGTGCCCTGCTGGCGGCCGGCGGCGACGCCCCGGACCTGTTCATCACCTCGCCCAGGGTCCGGGCGGCGCAGACCGCCGAGCTGGTGGCCGCGGCCGTCGGGGCCCGCGTCGTGGTCGACGAGCGCCTGGGCGGGATGCTCGATCTCGACACGGTCGCGGCCGTGCTGCACGATGCCGGACCGGCCGAGCGGCCGTGCCTGGTGGGCCACGATCCCGCGTTCTCGGAGCTCCTCGCGGAGCTCGTCGGCGTGCCCGACCTCCCGATGCGCAAGGGCGCGATCGCGCGTCTGGGCCTCGACGGCCCGCGACCCGAACCCGGCCGGGCGATCCTGCGCTACCTCGTCCCGCCCGACCTGCTCGGCGGATCCTGAGGTCCGGTCCGACCCCCGGGACCGGAGACCCGCTCAGCCCGGCCCGAGCACCGTCCACCGCCAGCGCATCGAGTGCTCGAGCACCTCCCCGGCCCCCAGCACCTGGGGTGCCTGGTTCACCGCATCCGGCGGCCCGCTCTGGGGCTCGACGCACAGCGCGTGCTCGGGGACCGTGTAGACGACCCACCAGTCACAGGTCGAGGCGAGCTCGAGCCGCAGCTGCCCCGGCCACTCGAGGACGGGGTTCGAGCGCAGACCCGTGAAGGCGTCGTCCCACGGTCCGGCCGGCGGCTCGATCCGCGCGCCGGTCGGGATGCCTTCGCCGTCGCGCGCAAGCATCTCGGCCGCGTCGAGCCGCAGGCGCGCGGGCGGCGTGCCGGAGACCCCGATCAGCCGCCGGAACCACGGATGCCACCCGATCGCCGCCGGCATCGCCTCGCCCGCGGTCAGCGCCATCGCGACCTCGAGGCCGTCCGGCCGGAGGGTGAACCGCTGCTCGACGTGCCCGCGGAACGGCCATCGGTCGTCGAGCTCGATCGAGATCCTGGCGGTGGCGGACGCCCGCTCGGCGACGCTCCACGGCCGGTCGAGGACCACGCCGTGGATCGCATGGGGTGGCATCCCCAGCGGCAGCGTGTGCTCGCGACCGCCGAACCTGAAGCGGCCGTGGCGGATCCGGCCGGCCCAGGGGGCCATCGGGTAGGCGCCCCAGTAGATCGGCCCGTCCGGGCTCGCGGTGACCAGGAGCTCGGTGCCACCGACCCGCAGCGATCCCAGCCGGCCTCCGGCCGCGGGCAGCACCGTCGCCACGGCATCGCCCGCCCGCAGCTCGAGCAGCGCACCCCGATCGCCGAACGTCCCGGGCCCGTCGGCGTGCGTCCCGGGCCCGTCGGCGTGCGTCCCGGGCCCGTCGGCGGGGACGCCGCACCCGGGTCGTCGGCGTCCGTCCCGGGCCCGTCGGCGGGCGCCGCACCCGGGTTGTCGGACGCCGCACCCGGGTCGCCGGGCGTCACGACCCCGGCGTCCGACGGCTCCCCTGCCCGCCTCATCCCGATGGCCCGGGCGCGACGAGATCGCCCGCCAGGCGGGCGTCGCCGGCATCCATGGCGGTCCCGGCCGCACAGGCCAGCGTCGGCTCGGCCTCGGCGCGGACGTCAGCCGGCCCGTGGAAGGGGGCGGCCATGCCGCTGCCGTCACTCACGCGGTCAGCACCCATGCCCACAGCCTACTGTGCGCGGACCGGCGATGGAGAAACCTCCCGCATGGATGGCTCGTACCTGACCCGCGTGCCATCAGGGCCGAGAGGTGCCGCGGGCAAACGACGCAGAGCCGATCGCCGACGATGTCGCGACCCACGCCAGGGACGGCTACCCGTCGAGCGCCGCCCCCTCGACGCAGCAGGCGATCACGCCCAGCCGGCCCAGTCGCTCGAACGTCCGGGGCTGGCGGACGGTCCATGCCGCCACCTCGAGCCCCGCCGCGGCCGCCGCCTTCATCCGTGCGGCGGTGATCGAATCCCATCGCGCCGCGATGGCCCGGCAGCCGAGCTCGTGCGCGCGGGCCAGCGTTCCGGCCGAGAGGTCGTCGGCGTTCAGCCAGCGCGTCCAGCCGGGCAGCAGCTGTCCCATCGAGGCCAGCACGGGCGCCTCGAACGAGGCGATCACGGCGCGCTCCGGGCCTTTGCCCCTCCCCTTGCGCAGGACCCCGGCGGTGGCCGCGCCGTGGCCATCGCCCTTGAGCTCGACGTCGACGAAGGCATCGGTGGGCAGCGCGGCCAGCACCTCGGCCAGGGATGGCACGCCGAACGCGCGGAGGTCGGCCGCGTCGGTCTCGGCCACGGCCCCCGGCCGGCCCTGGACGCGGTCGAGGGTGGGGTCATGGAGCAGGACCGGGACCCCGTCGCGGCTGAGCCGGACGTCGAGCTCGACGCCGTCGCAGCCCGGGAGGCCGGTGGCGAGCACGAGCGCCTCGAGCGTGTTCTCGGGCGCCAGCCGCCAGTCACCGCGATGCGCAAGGCGCAGCGGCCGGCCCGGCCCGGGGGCGGCAGCCTCGGTGCCGCCGGCACCCCGACCACCGGCCTTCGGGCGGCTGGCGGGGCTCATCCCCGGCCGGCCCCGACCCGGACATGGGCGGCGATCCCGACGTGGTCCGACGGGTAGAGCGTCGGATCGCCCACGGCGGGGCGGTCGAAGACGAGCCGCGCGTCGTCCACCGCGATCGCGCCGCGCAGCCAGAGGTAATCGAGGCAGCCCGGCACGCCGCGGGTGTCCATGGCGGGTGCCTGGAGGCCGCTGGGCCAGGTGACCTCGGGCTCGGCGCCATTGGCCTCGGCGAACGCGGACCGGAAGCCCGCGGCGCGCATGCGCGCGCAGGCGGGCTCGGTCGGTGCCGCGTTGAAGTCGCCGACGACGATCAGCGCGTCATGGGCCGGTGATTGCTCCAGCCACTCGATCAGCCGGACGACCTGCCGGTCGCGGAGCTCGGCGTCCGGAACGAGATGGTGCAGGTGGGTCACCGCGAACACCAGCCGCGTGCCGCCGGGCAGGACCAGGCGGACCCGGTGCGCGGCGCGCTCGAGCTCGAGATCCAGCTCCAGGTCCAGCCGCTCGAGGTCCGAAGCCGTCAGCGGCGACCTGGCCAGCAGGCTGTTCCCGTACTCCGGGCGCCCGGCCCAGCCGCGGAACGCCTCGTAGCGCCCCTCACCCGCCGCACCCAGGAGCCGGTCCTGCTGCATCGGGTAGACCACCTCCTGGAGCCCGATGAGGTCCGGCTGGAGCGCCGCCATGTCGGCGAGCAGCAAGGGCAGCCGCTCCTCCCAGCGGTCGGCCAGGTTGCGGATGTTGAGCGTCGCGATCAGCAGTCGATCCATGGGCTCCCTGCGTGACGGGGGGTGCGCGTCGCCAGTGTCTCAGGCTCCCGGGTCGCCGGCGGGCATGGCATCGGCGTCCGGCGCGGATCCGGCGGCCGGGCCCGGATCAGAGCGCGGCGTCCGGCGCCGGGATGGCAAAGGAGAACGTCGAGCCGCGACCCTCCTCGGACTCGACCCAGATCCGGCCGCCGTGGCCCTCGACCACGTGCCGCGCGATCGCGAGCCCCAGCCCGGTGCCGCCGCCCCGGACGCGCGCCCGGTCGGCCTTGTAGAAGCGCTCGAAGATCCGGACGCGGTCGGTGTTCGAGATCCCGATGCCATGGTCGACGACCGAGGCGACGGCCTGGTCACCCTCGCAGCGCACCCGTACCCGGACCTCGCCGCCATCAGGGCTGAACTTGACCGCGTTGTGGACGAGGTTCACGAACACCTGGCCAAGTCTCGCCTCGTCACCGCGGACGGTGGGCATGCCGGGCTCGATCTCGGTCACGAGCTGGACTCCCTGCCGGTCGGCGAACAGCCGCAGCCGCTCCACCGACGCCTCGGCCAGCCGGCCGAGGTCGACATCGTCGTCGAGGCTGAGCTGGGTGCCGCCCTCGATGCGGGCGAGATCGAGCAGCTCGTTCACCATCTGGACCAGGTGCCCCGTCTCGACCTCGACCTTGGCGATCCGTTCCCGCATCCGGGGCGGGACCTCGGCTCGCTCCGCGTCGCGGGCGAGCGTCTCCGCGAGCAGCAGGACGGTGCTGAGCGGCGTCCGCAGCTCGTGGCTGACGTTGTCGATGAACTCCGAGCGGATCTGCTGGAGGCGCCGGAGCTCCGTCACGTCCTCGAGGATGAGCAGCGTGCCCGGGTCTCCCGTGGCGTGGACGCGGACCGTCACGATCCGGGTGTCCCCGTCGCCGATGCGCGTCTCGCCGGTTGCCGTGCCACCCTCGGACACGCCGTCGATGAGCGTCTCGACCCGGGGATCGAGGAACGCCTCCATCACCGTCCGGCCGGGCAGCCGGCCCGGCGCGGCACCGAGGAGCGCGTGGGCGCGCGGGTTCGCGTGGTCGATCCGTCGGTCGGGATCGAGGTGGACCACCCCAACCGGCAGCAGCTCGAGGGTGGCGTCCATGGCGCCGGCCGACCTGGCGCCGGCCGACCTGGCGCCGGTCGGCGCCGGCGCGTCGGCGGCCAGGATCGAGAGGTGCAGGGCCTCGAGCGCATCGCCCCGGCGGCGGACGACCCACAGCGCCGCCAGGAGGGCGAGCGCCAGGCCCACGATCGAGATGGCCGCCAGGCTGTCCACGCGGCGAGGATCGCATACCTCTGCAGCCCGCGCGCCTCAGCGGGCGCGTCGGACGTCCGGGCCGGCCCGGTATCCCGCACCGTCCGTCTCGCCGGCGACCACCGCCGACCATGACGCGCGGAGGGCCGCGTACACCGACGGCGGGTAGGCGTGGCGCAGCGCGGTCACGTGACCCAGCCGGGCCGCCAGCCGCCGGGCACGCGTCGCGACCGCCGGCGACAGCCCGTCCGCCGGCACGGCCGCGGCGACGTCGTCGGCGGCGAGCACGGCCGAGATCCGGAGGGCCTCGTCCTCGTCGCGGTCGAGCGCGTCGGGCCAGGGCCGGTCGTCGCCGGCGATCCCCTGCGACGCGCGGACGAACGCGGCCACGTCCGCCGGGCGCATCGCGGCCACCCGCGTCCTGAGCGCGAGGACCTCCGCGCCGTTGGGCCCGTAGCGCGGCTGCTCGACCGATGCCTGCCAGGCCCGCAGCAGGCGCTCGCGCGCGCGGCTCCGGAACGGCTCGTCGAGCGTCTCGTCGAGGAAGCTCGAAAGGACGAGCTCGGCGGCGACGCCGAGCAGGCCCTCGCGAAGGCCGGCCAGCGCCCACTGCTCGCGCGGGACGCGGGCGGCCAGCCGTGCCTCGGCATCCTCGAACGCCGCCCGTGCCGCGTCCGGCACGAACCGCCGGATGGTGGCGAGGAACGCGATCGGCGGGGGCTCCGCGGTGGCGAGGCGGTCCAGCTCGTCCGCCGTGAGCCGCGAGACGCTGTCGAGGAAGCGCGCCAGCCGCTCCGCCGGTGCGCCGCGGACGAGATCCGGGCGCCTCGAGACCCGCGGCGGGCCCGCCGGCGGTGATCCTCGCTTCCTCGACCACATGCCGTCCCGCGGCGCCCGGCCGTGGCGCACGCCGACCCGGCCCCGGCCAGCGCCCGGAAGGAGGCCGAGCCGCTCGCGGTCGTACCGGCCGCGGAGGGTCGAGTCGGCTAGCCAATCGTGGGCCACGTTGATCCGCTTGGCGCGCTCGAGCGCCGCGACGTCGTCACCGGCCACGTCGGGGTGATGCCGCTTGAGCAACGCCCGCCAGGCTAGCTCGATCGCCTCGGGCGAGGCATCAACGGCCACCTCGAGCCGGGCGTAGAGGTCGTCCTCGGGAACGAGGGGTGCGGGCACGGTGGTGGCCCCACCCGCATCAGGCGGGCGTCGCCGCCTGCCCGGTGACGAACGCGGTGACCTGCTCGATCGAGCGGATGCTCCGCTCCCCGGTGACCCGGTTCGTGACCTCGATCCCGCCGGCGCCCAGCGACCGGGGACTGACGGTCAGGATCCACGGCATGCCCAGCAGCTCCGCGTCGGTGAGCTTGACGCCCGGCGACTCCTCGCGATCGTCGTACAGGATCTCGCGCTCCGGGCCGGCGTTCGCGGCGGCGTCATGGAGCGCCTCGGCGACCTCGATCACCTTCGGCTCGCGGCTGCCGCCCAGCGCAACCAGGTGCGCCGGATACGGGGCGACCTCGGCCGGCCACGCGATCCCCTTCTCGTCGTGATGCGCCTCGACGACGCACGCGACGTTGCGCCCGAGGCCGATCCCGTACGAGCCCATGACCACCGGATGCCGCTCGCCGTCCTCGCCCAGGTACTCGGCTCCCAGCGCGACGGTGTATTTGGTGCCGAGCTTGAAGATGTTGCCCACCTCGATCCCGTTGCGCAGGATCACCGGACCGCCGCAGCCGGGGCAGCCGTCGCCCTCGCGGACGTTCGCGATGTCGGCGATCGCGTCGGGCGCGAAATCGCGCGGCACGTTGACGTTCCGCAGGTGGTAGCCGGGCCGGTTCGCCCCGGCCACGAGGTTGGGCGAGGCGGCGGCGATCGCGTCAACCACGACGACCGCGTCGCGGGCCCCGATCGGCGAACCGTAGCCCGCCTCCATGCCGCGCATCTTGATCTCGTCCAGCTGGGCCGGCCGCAGCCCGCCGGTCGCCTTGATGGCGTTGACGAGCTTGGTCTCGTTGACGTCGTAGTCGCCGCGGACGATGGCCACCACGAACCGGCCGTCGCCGGTGACGAAGAAGGCCGCCTTGGCGGTGCGCGCCCGGGGCACATCGAGGAACGCCGCGAGGGCATCGATCGTGGTGGCGTCGGGGGTCGCGACCTCCTCGGTCGGCAGCAGCTCCTCGGGCTCGATCGCCGGCGCCACGGTCGGCGCGACCTGCTGGTTGGCCGCGTACCCGCACGCATCGCACAGGACCAGCCGGTCCTCGCCGAACGGGTTGAGCACCATGAACTCGTGCGCCTCGGTGCCACCCATCATGCCCACGTCGGAGCTGACGGCGATCGCCTGCAGCCCGAGACGCTCGAAGATCCGGCTGTACGCCTCGTAGTGGCGCTGGTACGCCACGTCGAGCCCCGCGAAGTCGCGGTCGAGACTGTAGGAGTCCTTCATCACGAACTCGCGGACGCGGATCAGGCCACCGCGGCTCCGCGGCTCGTCACGGAACTTGGTCTGGAAGTGGTAGACGATCATGGGCAGCTGCCGATAGCTGCGCACGATGTCGCGCAGCAGGTCCGCCACGACCTCCTCGTGGGTCATGGCCAGGACCATGTCGCGATCGCCACGATCCTTGAAGCGCGCCATCTCGGGCCCGATGTCGTAGTAGCGGCCGCTCTCCTTCCACAGGTCGGCCGGGTGGACCACCGGCATCTCCATCTCCTGGCCGCCGATGGCGTTGAGCTCCTCGCGGATGACCTGCTCGACCCGCTGGTTCGCCCGGAACCCGAGCGGCAGCAGCGAGTAGATCCCGGCGCCGAGCTGGCGAACGTAGCCGGCCCGAAGCAGCAGGCGATGCGACGGCATCTCGGCATCCGAGGGGTCGTCGCGGAGGGTCGTGAAGAACAGCTGGGAGAGGCGCATGAGTGGGAGGATACCGGCGGCGGACCGTCACGAGCATCGCCCGCCTGCGCGCGCTGGCGCGCGGAGCGCCCGGAACCCGTCGCGGACGCCGGTTCCTGCGTTCGGACCGGTGCTCGTCAGCGATCCATCGGGGCCGCCTGGAACGCTGCGCGATCGGTGCGTCGGTTTCGGTGGGGCCGAACCGCGCGATGGAACGCGAGCCGAGCCAGCCTGCGGCAGACGGCACACACGGCGCCTCAAAATGGAACGCGGCGCGTTCCAGGTCACGACCGGACCGCCGGAGTGAACGGACGGCGTTCCACGGGCGGCGGAGGGAGCCTCAGCGGGCGGCGTTCCACGGGCGGCGGAGTGAACGGGCGGCGGAGGGAGCCTCAGCGGGCGGCGGAGGGAGCCTCAGCGGGCGGCGTTCCACGGGCGGCGGAGGGAGCCTCAGCGGGCGGCGGAGGGAGCCTCAGCGAGCGGCGGCCATCCGGCCGGCCTTGTCCTCGATCCGTCCCAGCAGCGAGGTCCACGAGCCCACGAACGACTCCGCGCCCTTCACCTGGAGATCCGCGCCCACGGCCTCGACGTCGATGCCGGCCGCCGCGAAGCGGCCGAGCAGCTCGTCGGCCCCGGCCGGATCGGCCGCCAGCACCCCGTCCACCGTCCCGTGGTCGGCGAACGCGTGCAGCGTCGGCTCGGGCGTGGTGTCGACGGTGTACGGCGCGACGAGCCCCGAAACGTACAGCGTGTCGGACGCGGCCGGGTCCTTGGTCCCCGTGCTCGCGAACAGCAGACGCTGCGGCCGCGCGCCCTCGTTCATCAGTCGCAGCCAGCGATCGGTCGCGAAGAACGCCCGGTACTCCGCGTAGGCCTTCCGCCCCACGGCCACGCCCAGGTGGTTCCTGAGCTCGGCCGGCACCCGGTCGGCCACCGCCGGATCGAAGCGGCTCACGAACACCGAGGCGACAGACGCCACGGCCGGCGACAGCCCGGCCGCCACCCGTCGCTCGAGGCCCCGCGTGTACGCCTCCATGCAGCCGCGGTACTGCGAGATCGAGAACAGCAGCGTCACGTTGACCGGCACCCCGGCGGCGATCGTGTCCTCGATCGCGCCCAGCCCCTCGGGCGTGCCCGGGATCTTGATGAACAGGTTCGGCCGGCTACCCAGGCCGTGCAGGCGGACCGCCTCGGCATGGGTGGCGGCCGCGTCGTAGGCGAGCCTGGGCGACACCTCCAGCGAGACGAAGCCGTCGACCCCGGCCGTGCGCTCGTGGATCGGGCGGAACAGGTCGGCCGCCCGGCGCAGGTCGTCGAGCGCCAGCGAGAAGAACACGTCCTCGGCCTGGGCACCCCGCTCCACCCCCGCCCGGATGTCCGCGTCGTACGCGTCGGAGCCGCCGATCGCCTTGTCGTAGATGGTGGGGTTCGAGGTCAGGCCCGTGATCGACAGGTCGGCGATGTACCGCGCGAGCGTCCCGTCGTCGAGCATGGTGCGGGTGATGTTGTCGAGCCACAGGCTCTGACCGGCGTCGGCGATGAGCCGGGTTGGGTTCATGAGCAGCCTCCAGTCGATGCCGTGCCGCTGGTCGGCAGTCGCGCGCGTCGGGTCAAGCGTAGCCCACCTCGCGACGCCACCGGTCGCCGGCCGCCGATGCGGCCCGGTGGCCGTCGCCGGGACCGGGCGTTGACCGCCACCCGGACCGGGGCAGAGCCGGGAGGCGCGCCGGCGGGCGACCCTCAGCGGGCGGGCGTACACCCGTGCCCGCCTCGCGGGATCGGATCGAGCGTTCGGTGCCCGGACCGGATCGGCAGGCCCTGGCCGGGGTGGCCGGGGTGGCCGGGGATGGCGCCGGACCTGGTTCGAGCCTCGACTCGCCGGCCATCCGCGAGCTCGGATCCCGCGACCGGCGAACGGGCGATCGTCGTGGGGCCATCGCTCCCGCCCGGGCGGAGGAGATGCTCGGGCGGGAGCGGACCCGCGATGGCCGATGCGCCGTCGGCCGGGGACGAAGCGGGTCCCGGTCCGGATCGAGCGCCATTCGGCATGAGCGCACCATGCCCGCGAGGCGTGAACGGGGGTGCATCGGCACGTTAACGATCGGCCGTCGGGCCGGATATGCTGGAGGCCCGGGTCACCGATCCGAGCGGTGACGCCCATCGAGGGTTCCCCCCATCGACCAGCTCACGTTGCCGCTGCTCGGCGTCGTCGCCCTGGCCGTGGTGTTCGACTACATCAACGGCTTCCACGACACGGCGAACGCGATCGCGACCTCCGTCGCCACCCGGGCGCTGCGGCCCCAGTACGCGCTGCTGATGGCGACCGTGTTCAACTTCGCGGGCGCCTTCGCCGGAACGGCGGTCGCCAGGACGGTCGGCGCCGGCCTGGTCGACGAGCAGACCACCAGCCAGGTCGTGGTCGCCGCGGCCCTGATCGGGGCGATCGTATGGAACCTGATCACGTGGTGGCTCGGGTTGCCGAGCTCGAGCAGCCATGCCCTGATCGGCGGGCTCATCGGAGCGACGGTCGTCGGTGCCGGTGCCGGCGCGCTCAAGGTCGACGGGATCGTGAACAAGGTCCTCGTGCCGCTGATCTCCTCGCCGCTGGTCGGGTTCGCGGGCGCGTTCGTCCTGATGATCGCGCTGACCTGGATCTTCCGGCATGCGGCCCGCAAGCCGCTGGGGGCCGCGTTCCGCCGCCTCCAGGTCTTCTCGGCCGGCTACATGGCGTTCGCTCACGGGTCGAACGACGCCCAGAAGACGATGGGCATCATCACCCTCGCGCTGTTCTCGGCCGGCGTCATCCCCACGGTCGAGGTGCCGGCCTGGGTGATCGTCATCGCCGCCAGCGCCATCTCGCTGGGGACCGCGATCGGCGGCTGGCGGATCATGCACACCATGGGCCAGCGGGTGGTCCAGCTGGAGCCGATCCACGGCTTCGCCGCCGAGACCACCGCGGCCACGGTCCTGCTGACCACGGCGCACCTGGGCATGCCCGTATCGACGACCCACGTCATCTCGAGCGCGATCATGGGCGTCGGCGCCAGCCGCGGCGTCCGGGGCGTGCGCTGGGGCGTGGCCCGGCGGATCCTGGTGGCCTGGGTGCTCACGATCCCCGCGGCGGCCATCGTCGGTGCCCTCACCTGGGTGCTCCTCGACGGCATCGGCATCCGATGACGATGATGGAGTCCCTGCCCAGATCCGACCCGCCCGGATCCGACCCGCCCACCACCGGAGGCCTGCGATGGTCCGCCTGATCCCGCGCGACGAGAAGTTCTTCGACCTGTTCGTCAAGGACGGCGAGAACCTGCTCGAGGCCGCCCGCAAGCTCGAGGCGATGGTCGGCAGCTACGACCGCCTCGACGAGCGAGTGGCGGAGATCCAGGCGCTGGAGAAGCGCGGCGACCAGATCGACCAGGAGATCGCGGCCAGGCTCGAGCGTAGCTTCATCACCCCCTTCGATCGCGAGGACATCCACGAGCTCTCCACCCACCTCGACGACGTCCTCGACGGCATCCAGGCATCGGCCGAGACGTTCCTCATCTACCGGATCGACCGACCCGGCGACGAGGTCCGCCAGCTGGTCGGGATCCTCGGCGGCCAGGCGGTCCAGCTGCTGGAGGCCCTGACCAAGCTCGAGCGGGGCAAGGGGCTGTCGACCCACCTGGCCACGGTGCATGACCTCGAGCACGAGGCCGACGGCCTCTCACGGGCGGCGATCGGGCGACTGTTTCGCGACGGGCTCGACCCGCTCGAGGTGATCAAGATGCGGGACCTGTACCGGGAGCTCGAGGAGACCATCGACGCCGCCGAGGACGCGGCGGAGGTGATCGAGCGCATCCTCGCCAAGTCGTAGGATCGTCGCGCGACGCCGGCACAGGCTCGGCGGCCAGCCCGAGGAGGCGCGGTTCCCGAGACCGGAACCGGAGGGCTGAGCCCTCCTTCAGGGCGCACCGCGGGGCGCTGACCGCGCCGGGGCCGGGGGCTACCGCTTGCGGGCGATGGTCATGCCGTCGGCGACCGGAAGCAGCACGTGGCGCACCCGGGCATCGGCTGCCACCAGCTCGTTGAGCCGGCGGATGGTCCGGGTGCTCGCGTCGCTCGCCGCAGGGTCGGCGACCGCGCCGCCCCACAGCACGTTGTCGACCGCGATCACGCCACCGGGGCGCACGAGCTCCACGCAGCGCTCCCAGTAGTCCGGGTAGGACGGCTTGTCCGCGTCGATGAAGGCGAGGTCGAACGACCCCGCGGTGCCGTCGGCCAGCAGGGCGTCGAGGGTGTCGAGGGCGGGCCCGAGCCGCAGCTCGACCCTGTTCGCGACACCGGCTTCCGCCCAGTAGCGCCGGGCCACGTCGGTGTATGCCTCGGACACGTCGCAGCACACGATCCGCCCGTCCGCGGGCATCGCGAGCGCGACGGCCAGCGACGAGTAGCCCGTGAAGGTGCCGATCTCGAGGCAGCGGCGCGCATCGAGCAGCTCGACCAGCAGTGCCAGCAGGGCGCCCTGCTCGGGCGAGATCTGCATCGAGGATCGCGGATGGCGCGCGGTCTCGGCGCGCAGTCGGGCGAGGATCGGCGGCTCCTCGAAGCCCCAACGCAGCACGTAATCGTGCACGTCGGCGGGCAGGCCGATGGTGCGGGACGTCATGGACGGCGATGGTGACAGGTCAGGTCGTCCGAGGAAACGCTCAGGCCGGCCGCCGGAACACGTAGCCCACGCCGCGCACGGTGTGGAGGTAGGCGGGGGCGGCGGCGTCGGCCTCGATCTCGGCTCGCAGCCAGTGGATGTGGACGTCGACCGTCCGCGACTCGCCCGCATAGTCGTAGCCCCACACGTGCTCCAGGAGCTGGTCGCGGGTGAACACCTGGCCCGGGTGGCGGAGCATGAACGCCAGCAGCTCGAAGGCCTTGGGCTTGACGGGCAGCGTGGCGCCGTCCCGGAGCAGCCGATGCCCGGCGAGGTCGACCTGGACCCGACCGAGGTCGATGACCGGCGGCGCCTCCGACGACCCCGCCTGCTCGGCGCGCCGGAAGATCGCACGGATGCGGGCGGTGAGCTCGCGAAGGCTGAACGGCTTGGTCACGTAGTCGTCGGCACCCAGCTCGAGACCGACCACCTTGTCGACCTCCGAGTCCTTGGCGGTGAGCATGATGATCGGCACGGCCGACTCCGCGCGCAGGATCCGGCACACCTCCACGCCCGAGAGCTCCGGGAGCATGAGGTCGAGCAGGACGAGGTCGGGCCGGTGGGCGCGGAAGGCGGCCAGCGCCTCGCGTCCGTCGGCGGCCGCGACGGCCCGGTACCCCTCGGACTCCAGGGCCTCGACGAGGGTCTCGCGGAGCGTGGTCTCGTCGTCCACGACGAGGATCGTGCGTGCCATTCGCTGCGGATCGTGCCGGGGGGCTGTTAACGCGCTGTTCACGGGTTGGGCTCGGTCACGTCGACGCGGGTCAGCGCACGGTTCACGGGTTGGGCTCGGTCACGCCGCCGCGGGTCAGCGGGGCTGCCGCGGCGCCCAGGCGCTCGATCACGCCGCCGCGGGTCACGGGGCTGCCGCGGCGGCCAGGCGCTCGACCGCCCGGTCCAGGCGGGCCAGGGTCAGATCCCGCCCGAGGGCGACCAGCGTGTCGAACAGGGGCGGCGTCGCCGTCCTGCCGGTCGTCGCCACGCGGATGGCCATGAACAGGTCGCCGGCCTTCCAGGCGCGCGCCTCCACCAGCGCGCGCAGCGGCGGCTCGAGCTCGTCCGCCTCCCAGGTCACCGCGTCGTGGGCGGCCAGCACCTCACGCGCCGCCACCAGGCCGTCGCGTGCCGTCGTCGCGTCCCAGCGCCTGGGCGGGATGGCCGCCGGGTCCACGTCCAGGTCGTCGACCCACAGGAAGCCCACCAGGTCGACGATCGCCGCCAGCGTCGGCAGCCGCTCGCGGACCAACGGCAGCAGCGCCAGGACGTCGCCCGGGCTCGGCATCCGGTCGATCGTGCCCGCGACCCTGGCGGCCTCGATGAACGGCAGCAGCCGCTCGACCAGGTCGTCGTCGTCGAGCCGCCGGATCCACTGCCCGTTGAGCCACTCGAGGCGCTCCCGGTCGAAGCGGGCGCCCCCCTTCTGGACCTTGCCCAGGTCGAACCGCTGCTCGATCTCGGCCAGCGACAGCACCTCGTCCTCCGTACCGGGCGACCAGCCGAGGAACGCGAGGTAGTTGACGAGGGCCTCGCGGACGAACCCCTGGGCGATGTAGTCGGCGACCGCCGTCTGCGCCTTGCGCTTGCTCATCTTGGTGCCGTCGGGGTTGAGGATCAGCGGCAGGTGCGCGAACCGGGGTGGTTCGTGGCCCAGCGCCTCGAACAGCAGGATGTGCTTGGGCGTGTTGCTGACGTGGTCCTCGCCGCGGATCACGTGGCTGATCTCCATCGCCGCGTCGTCGACGACCACCGTGAAGTGGTAGAGCGGCGTGCCGTCCGCGCGGACGATGACGAAGTCCCCGCCGAGGTTGGCGGTGTCGATCTCGACCCGGTCTCGGACGAGGTCGTTCCAGCCCACGATCCCGGGACGAACGCGGAAGCGCGTCGCGGGCCGCCGGCCCTCTGCCTCGCGCGCGGCGCGCTCGTCGCCGGTCAGGTTCGCGCAGCGACCGACGTAGCGCACCGGCTGGCGCGCCGCCTCCTGCGTGCGGCGGTCCGCCTCGAGCTCCTCGGGCGTGCAGTAGCACCGATAGGCACGATCCTGGTCGAGCAGCCTGGCCGCCGCCGCCGCGTACCGTTCCAGCCGCTGCATCTGGCGGTAGGGGGCGTACGGCCCCGCCTCCTCGAGGCCGGCCACGCCCGGGCCCTCGTCCCAGGTGATGCCCAGCCAGTGGAGGTTGTCGAGGATGTCCTTCTCGTACGCCGCCGTGCTGCGGGCGACGTCGGTGTCCTCGAGCCGGAGCACGAAGGTGCCGCCGGCGTTGCGAGCGAACAGGTAGTTGAACAGCGCCGTCCTGGCGGTGCCGATGTGGAGCAGGCCGGTGGGGCTGGGCGCGATGCGAACGCGGACATCGGCGGTCATGGGCCGATTGTATGGTCGGGCGGGGTGGCGGCCTGTCGCCTGCCCGCTACGTCGCAGGTCCAGCCGGTGGACATCGGGCCGTCGGCCGGCGGCGCTCGGGGCCGTCAGGCGGCGGCGTGCTCGGGGCCGTCAGCCGGCGGCGTGCTCGGGGCCGTCAGCCGGCGGCGTGCTCGGGGACCCGGTGGAACAGCGCGGGATCCGCCTCGCCCGGCAGGACGCGGATCAGCGACGCGGGCCGCAGCCCCAGGGTCGCGAGCCCGCGCGGCCCATCGAGCGTGAGCGAGTCGAGCGACTCGGACCGGGCCAGGATCGTGACGTGGGCGCCCGGCGTGAGCGCCCGGGCCTCGAGGTACGAGAGCAGGCCGGCATCCTCTTCCGCCTCCTCGGTGATCCGGTAGACGGTCGCCCTGGAGCCGGACTCCATCTCCGACAGCGGCGAGCCGGCGGGCCGGCGGCGCAGGGTCTCGAGGTCGATCGGGTTGCCGTGGGGGCACGTCTCCGGGTGACCGAGCAGCTCGTCCAGCCGCGCCTCCACGCGCGGCGACAGGGCGCCCTGGAGGCGCATCGCCTCGACGTCGCTGTCGGCCCAGCTGAGCCCGACGATCGAGGTCAGCAGCCACTCCAGCAGCGCGTGCCGCCGGAAGATCGCGTCCGCGGCGGTACGGCCCGCGGGGGTCAGCGCCAACCCGCGCCCCGCTGCCTGCCCGACGAGCCCGTCCGCCGCCAGCCGGCGACACATCTCGCTGGCCGCCTGCGTGCTGACCCCGACGTGGCGGCCGAGCTGGGCCGTCGTTGCGACGCGGCCGTCGGAGCCCATCACGCGCAGGGCGAGCAGGTACTCCTGGGCGGCGGCCGAGATGTCGGCCGGATCGTGGCGGCGCTGCATGTCAAGCGGGAGTCTACGGCTCGCGAGGTGGTCGCCACAGCGAGAACGCACCCGCCGCCAGCGCGACGAGGTAGGCGACGAGGACGATGACGCCCAGCGCCGCTGCGCCCGCCCGGGAGCCGGGCTCGGTCCCCACGGACAGCACGGCGGCCAGCGGGACCGCGACCGCCAGGGCCGCGATCGAGCCGAAGGCGGCCAGCGCGGCCGCGGGCGGGACGAGGATCAGGCTCGCGACGATGAGCGGCTGGGTGGCCATCGAGATGGCCGGCACCGGCGCCGGGCACGCGGCCGCGAACCCACCGCAGCCGGTGACCGTGGTCAGCAGCGAGCCGACCGCGAGCCCAACCGGTGGCCAGCCGATCACGGCCAGCAGCAGCTTCCAGCGGAGACCGGGCCGGCGCGCGAGGGCGAGCAGGTGCCGCGGAGCAGCCTGCATGGCGAGCGTCTCGAGGTCCGGCAAGGGCTCGGCCGCCGCCGCCACCCGGGTCGCGGATGGCCTCGAGGGCCGTGATCCGGTCGGCGACGGTTCGGACGACGGCCACGCTCCCGCCGGAGCGTCATCGGCCGGTGGGGGCCAGGCCGGACGCGTCGATCGCCCAGCGCCCGGACCGCCACCCCGGATCGACGAGGCGTCCGCGGATGCCGACGCAGCGCCCGCGGATGCCGACGCAGCGTCCGCGTGGTAGGTCCACGAGCCGGCGCCCCAGCCTTCGGGACCATGGGCGTCCGCGGCCGTCTGCGAGGTCGCCGGCGACCCATCGTCGACACCATCGACCGGGGGCCACGATGCCGCCCGCCGCGCGCGCTCCTGGTATTCGGGTCCGTGCTTGCGCGGATCTGCGTACTCCCGCGGGTTGATCGTCCAGTAGGTTCGCGACGACGGCCCGTACCACGATCCCCCGTCCCATTCCGGGTCGCGGACCCCGTCGGTCGCCTCGTCGTACGTGGTCGACCCAGGCGTTGCCTTCCGGGGCCCCCGGCGCGGTGGCGGTCCCTCCGCACGCCCGCCGGCCCGCCGGGCGTCCTGTCCGTCGGCCGCGTCTCCCCGCGCCGTCCCCGGGCGAGCCCTCGTCCCCGTCCCTTGCCGGCCGGGAGCGTCTCCGCGGCTCCGCGGCCCTGCCCCGGCGCCCTGGCCGGCCCGGCGCGCCCGCCAGGCGTCGCGCGAGGCCCGGGCGCGGGCCGGGTCCGCCTGCCACGGCCCATCGGCCCGGCTCCCCGCGCCTCCGGCCGCGGCGCCACCGGCGGTGGCACGACCGTCGGCGGGTCGAAGCTGCCCTTCGCCGTCGACCAGCCGCTCGTAGGCCGCCTGGATCGCGAGGAACCGGGTCAGCGCCCGTTCCCCGGCGGCATCGGGGTGGTACTGCTTGGCGAGCCGCCGATACGCGGAGCGGATCTCGTTGAGGGACGCCCCGGGCGAGATGCCGAGGACCCGGTACGGATCGCCCTGAAAGGTCACGGGACGCGGATCCGGAACCGTCAGCCGGTCAGCTCGCCGACCGGCGCGAGGTCGAACTCCGCGATGGCCTCGGCCGCCGTTCGTCCGTGAGGATCGAGGTACCGCGGCACGTGGTAGCGCGCCAGGGTGCGCAGCGGCTGTGCGTTGAGCACCCCCGCCTGCCGCAGCGCCTCGACCGAAGCCGCCCAGGTTCCCCGATCGTATCCGTCGCCATCCTCGATCTTGATCGCCATCCCCGAGGCCGGCGCCGAGGCCCCGTTGGCTCGTGGCCCGGGCAGGATCCCGACACCCCGGAGCGCCTCCATCCCGCTCTTGCTCACCAGGCGGCCGGGGGCGGCTTTCATCAGCGATGTGTCGAGGCGGTCGCGATTGCCGGCCACAAGCTCGGGATGCGCCATCATCGCGTCGCGGATCGTGGCCAGGTGGCGGGCGAGCGCGTTCCGCGGGTCGGCCTCGGGGAGCGCCGAGGGATCGGCGAGGATCGCGTAGGCCCTGGCCACCTCGCGGAGCGGAAAGGCGTAGGTCAGGACGCCACAGCCGTCGATCCCGGTCCGGATCGAGGCCGGCGGCACGGCATAGGCCGCGGCCACGCCGTCGCGGTATGCCAGCTGGGCGGGGTGATCGGCCTGCCAGTACGTCTCGGGCTCCCAGCCGCCCAGCTTGGCCAGCAGGATCATCGCCGAATGCTGGCCCGAGCACATGTGTCGCAGCGGACCCGGCCGCTCCCCGTCACGGGCGAGACGGGCCGCGGTCAGCGCGTCGATCGGCATCCCCTCGGCCCCGCACGCGAGCATCGACTGGCTGATCCCCACCCGGCGGTACATCGCCTGGATCGTGCGGACGTGGAGGTCCTCGCCGGAGTGGCTCGAGGCCATCACCGCGATCTCCTCCGGGGTGAGATCGAACTCCAGCTGGCCGCCGGCACGAAGCAGCGCGACCAGGCCGTGCGGCTTGACGGTGGACCGCAGAAAGACCAGCCGGTCGGGGTCGCCCAGCAGCCGCACCATCCTGCCCGCGGCATCGACCTCGACGATGTCCCCCCGGTGGACCGACTCCACGACGCCGTTGCGTGTCTGGCGGACGAGCACCGGCGGGACGATCCAGCGTGCGGCACGCGCCCGGGCCGCCGGGCGGGGCTGGCCGGGCGCGGCCCGGCGCGAGGGGCCGGCGTCGGCGCTGCCGGTGCCCGCCACCCCGTTCCGGGATGCTGGGGTCGACGATCGGACGGCCATGGAACCCCGAGCATAGCGCGCGGCGGCGCGCTCCACGGCCGGGGCGCGTGCCGGCGGGCGCAACGACCCGCTCCGGCGGTGCATGGACGCAACGCGCGACGGGCGCTGCCGGGCCCGCCGCCGGGGGGCCGGCGCGCGCTAGGATTCGGTCACGATCCGGCGGCAGGCCATCTCGACCGCGCACCTGCCCGTGCGATCCGACCAGCGCGAGGGATCCCGTGGCAACCTGGCCCAACCTCCACGTCTCGCAGCACCCGGCCGTCCGCCACAAGCTCGGCATCCTCAGGGACGAGGCGACCGAGCCCAAGAAGTTCCGCGAGGTCGTTCGTGAGCTTTCGTGGCTGCTGGGGTACGAGGCGCTCGCCGACGCCCGGACCCGGCCGCTCGACGTGCGGACGCCGATCGAGACCATGGCCGGCGAGGAGCTCGCCGACCGCATCGGATTGATCCCGATCCTCCGCGCCGGCCTGGGCATGGTCGACGCCATGCTGGAGCTGATGCCGACGGCCGAGGTGTGGCACCTGGGCCTGTTCCGCGACGAGCGCACGCTGCGGCCGGTCGAGTACTACAACAAGCTGCCCGACACGACCTCCATCGACCTGTGCCTGATCCTCGACCCGATGCTCGCGACCGGCGGCTCGGCCACCGCCGCGATCGAGGTCCTCAAGCGCTGGGGCGCCGTGCGGATCAAGCTCGTCAACCTGATCGCGGCGCCGGAGGGCGTGGAAGCCGTCTCGACGGCCCATCCGGAGGTCGAGATCTACACCGCCGCGCTCGACCGCCAGCTCAACGACAAGGGCTACATCATGCCCGGCCTGGGTGACGCCGGCGACCGCCAGTTCGGAACGGGCACCCCCGGCTGACCGCCTCGGTAACATCGCCCGCCCCTGACCACCCGGCACGTTCAGTCGCGTCACCGCGTTACGCGCGCCAGACCAAGGGCGCAGGGCGACTACCGCCGGCTGCCGACCCGCATCCCGTCCCGATAGACCAGCAGCCCACCGAGGTGGTCGCCGACGAGGAGCAAGGCCAGGCCCGCGCCCGAGGCGAGCACTGAGCCGGCCGGCACGATCGGCCCGGCGTCGGCGATTCGGAGCACCAGCGAGACGGCGAACGCGGCGAGGGCGGCGGCCTGGACCAGCAGGTGGCGGGTCACGCGCCGGCGCCGCGCTCCCGGCAGCATCGCGACCCAGTCCAGCAGTCCGGTCCCGGCCGCGGCGACGCCGCCGGCCAGCCCGAGGCCGAGCAGCAGCGCCGCGGCGCGCGCGAGACCGGCCCCGGGCTCCAGCCGGACAACGATGTCGAACAGGAAGCTGGTCGGCAGCAGCGCGGCCGGGAAATGGACCAGGAGCGCGTGCGACGGGACATGGAGCGGCTCGCCTCGCAACCACGCGACCGCCCTGGCGCGCCTTGCCGGGCGCACGAGGTCCGTCACCCCGGCGCCCGGCGCGCCGGCGCCCGGCGCGCCGGCGATAGGGTCAGTACTCGGCAGGGTGGGCGTCGGCGTCACGCTTCGCCGTCCGGGCGATGTTCTCCAGCACCTCCGAGACGCTCACGCCGTTCGCGTCGGCCGCCCGCTTGAGGTCGTCGTAGACGATGTGAATGTCCGGCTCGCCCATGTCGTCGTGGGCCGCACCGCAGCCGCAATCGAGGCACATCTTCGACGTCTCCTTGTGTATTACCAACATACGCTGTGATACAACACGAGGTCCTTGGACGTCAAGGTGTATCGACAACATCAACTGGCAGTAGAGTTTGGACATGAGCGGGAACCCCGGCGAACGGAGCGCGATCCGGGCTGCGGCCGCGCTGGCCGATCCGACCCGCCGGACGCTGTACGACCTGGTCGCGGCCAGCCCGCGACCGGTCGCCCGGGACGAGGCCGCCGCGGCCGTGGGCGTCGGCGTGTCCCTGGCAGCGTTCCATCTCGATCGCCTTGCCGATGCCGGCCTGCTCGCCGTCGAGTACCGGCGGCGCGGCACGAGGCGGGGCCCGGGGGCCGGCCGGCCGGCCAAGCTCTACCGGCGCGCCGAGGCGGCGATCGACTTCTCGTTGCCGGCGCGCCGGTACGAGCTGGCCGCGTCGCTGCTCGCACAGGCGGTCGCGGCGTCCGACGGCACGGCCCTCGACGCCCTGCTCCGGGCGGCGAGAGCCTGGGGCCACGCGATGGCCGTCGGAAGCCTCGGCGAGGACGCTGACGTTGGGGAGCGGGACGAGGCCGATCCCGTCCTGAACGTCCTCGCCGCCTGCGGATTCGCGCCCGTCGAGCGGGCAGGCAGCGCCGTGATCGAGCTGCGGAACTGCCCGTTCGACGCCATCGCCCGGACGAACCGTGCGGTGGCCTGCCCGATGAACCAGGCGCTGCTCGAGGGGCTGGCCGAGGGTCTGGGCGGCATCGCCGTGATCGCGGATGCCACGCCGCGGCAATGCTGCGCGGCCATCCGGCGACTCGCTGCGGGCGAGCACCCCGCGTAGCGAAGGCGAAGGCGGGCGGCCCGGTGATCCGCTGGAGGTCGTGCCGCGGGTCGATCCACCGGGGCATGACCGGCACCGCCGCGGTGCAGCAGCCGGGGCAGCGCAGGCCACCCCTCCCGGCCGTCGCGCGTGAGCGCAGCTCGCCGGATCCGCGCGTGCCCCGGCGCGGCCGGCACGCCACCGCCGCCGGGCCGAAGATTGAACCTTCGATCCCGGCCGCTCGTCAGGAAGGACATGATCGAGGGAGAGGTGGCGGTGAGCGAGCGCGCATCCCGCGCATCCCAGGGAGGGCCGGAGGCCGACCGATCGGACGCGGATCGGGCCACGACCTTCGTCCGGCTCGCCGACCATCACCTGGATCACGCCTACCGGCTGGCGGCCCTGCTGCTGGGCAGCGAGCTCGAGGCCCAGGACGCCGTCCAGGACGCGGCGGTCACCGCGTGGGAGCGGTTCTCGAGCCTCCGGGATCCGGCCCGTTTCGACGCCTGGTTCCAGCGGATCCTCGTCAACGGGTGCCGGGATCGTGTGCGCCGGCGCGGCCGGGTGCGGATGCTGCCCCTGGCGGACGGACCGGAGCCCCGGACGCCCGATGCTGCCACCGGCGTGGCAGAGCGAGCCGCGCTGCGCGACGCCCTGGCAACGCTCTCGAGCGAGCAGCGCGAGATCGTCGTCCTGCGCTTCTTCGCCGGCTTGTCGCTGGACGAGATCGCCGAGCGCACCGGTGAGCGACCCGGCACCGTCAAGTCCCGCCTGCACTACGGGCTGAGCGCGCTGCGGGCTGCCTACGAGGCCGCCGCACGCCTGCCCGGGGAGACGTCCCGATGACCACGCCGATGTCCGACGAGCGGTTCGAGCGCGACCTCCGCGACCTGCTGGCCGAGCTGGCTCCGGCCGGCGCGCCGGCGCACGTGCACGCGGCGGTGGCCCGGGTTCCCCGCGAGGGGGCCGTGGGTCGGTGGGGCGGCGTAACGGCGTTGCTCCGCACCCGCGCGCGCTTCGCCGGGCTGGCGGCGACCGCAACGACACTGCTGGTGATCGCCGGGCTCACCGTCGCGATCGCGCACCCGTTCGGCCTGGGCCGGTTCGACGGGGGGACCGGGCCGGGCGGCGGCCCTGCGCCCTCGGCGACGCCCGCGGTCACGCCGTCGACGGCGCCCACGCTCGGGCCCCCGATGCGGGACGAGTACCAGGTGCTCCCCGCGAACGGTGTCCAGCCCACGAGCGATGACCTCGACGCCGAGCGCTCGATCATCGTCCAGCGCCTCGAAAGCCTGGGTATCACCTCCCCTGATGTGAGCGTCGTCCCGCCCGACCGGGTCGTCGTCACGCTGCCGGGTGTCGGCTCGGACGAGCTGGATCGGGTTCGGGCCCTGATCGGCACCACCGGGCGAGTCGACGTCGTCCCGTTGGGCCAGACGCCGGTCGGGCAGGACCAGCAGCTGCCACAGACCACGCTCGACCAGGCGTGCGACGCCATCACACCGTGGACTGCGTGCTGTTCTCCGGCGACCAGATCGCGGCGGCCTCGATCGGCAGCAACCAGTCGGACCTGCGGACCGTCGACTTCGTGCTCAAGGACACGGGCAAGAACCTGTTCGCGAGCTACACCGCGGATCACGTCGGGGACTATTTCGCGATCGTGCTCGACGGCAAGGTGATCAGCGCGCCCGCGATCAACGAGGCGATCCCCGGCGGCCAGTTCCAGATCAGCCAGAGCGGGATCGGCGGCTACCCGCTGGCCGAGGCCCAGAACCTGGTCACGATCCTCCAGTTCGGTCAGCTGCCGTTCCCGCTCCAGGAGGTCGCCTTCGGGCCATAGGCGCCACGCGCCTGGCAGGCGCCACGCGGCGGGCGTCGAGCGTCCGGTCGCCCTCGAGGTGGGGCGCAAGGTCGAGGATCCGGTAGTGGTCGTCCGCGAACCCGGCACAGTCCTGGGCGTTTGCCCAACGTGATACACCCGTTCGCCTGGATCGACGTAGGATCGAGCCCTCCACGACGCAACGCGGCTGTTGCCGTGCCGGAGGAGGACGAGCGCGAGGACGAGGCACGAGGTCGAGGACGATGGCGAGCGGCGCACTGGCGAACAACGGAGCGAACGACGAGGCGCGGGGCGATGCCCTGGTGATCTTCGGGATCACGGGCGACCTGGCGAAGGTCATGACCTTCCGCTCGCTGTACCGACTCGAACGCCGAGGGCTGCTCGATTGCCCGATCATCGGGATCGTCCGCGGAGACTGGGACCAGAAGAAGCTCGTCGAGCGGGCCCGCGAGTCGATCACCGGGACCGGCGAGAAGCTCGACGAGCGGGTGTTCGGACGTCTCGCCGGGCGCCTGGCCTGTGTCAACGGCGACCTCACCGACGCCGCCACCTACGCGGCGCTGGGCAAGGCGCTGGGTGATGCCAACGCACCCGTGTTCTACCTCGAGATCCCGCCGTCGCTGTTCGCGCAGGTCGTCGCGGGGATCGCCGGCGCCGGTCTGCTGCGGCAGGGTCGGGTCGTGGTGGAGAAGCCGTTCGGTCACGACCTTGCTTCGGCGCGCGCGCTGGCCGAGGATCTCCACCGCCACGTTGACGAGGCGCAGCTGTACCGGGTCGACCACTACCTCGGCAAGATGGGCCTGGAGGAGATCCTCTACCTCCGGTTCGCGAACACCATGCTCGAGCCGGTCTGGAACCGCAACTACGTCGCCAATGTCCAGATCACGCTCGCGGAGGTGTTCGGCGTCGAGGACCGTGGCCGCTTCTACGACCCCGTGGGCGCGCTGCGCGATGTCGTCGTCAACCACCTGCTGCAGGTCCTCGGTGCGGCCGCGATGGAGCCGCCGGCCGGCGGCGACCCCAAGACCGTGCAGGACGCCTTCACCAGCGTCTTCCGCGCAACGCTCGATGCCGATCCGGCGAGCTACGTTCGGGGCCAGTACGAGGGTTACCGGTCGATCGACGGCGTGGCGTCGGGCTCCACGACGGAGACGTTCGCGGCCCTCCGGCTGGACATCGACAGCTGGCGCTGGGCCGGGGTCCCGTTCTTCATCCGGACCGGAAAGCGTCTGCCCACGACGCAGACGGAGCTCCGGCTCGTGTTCCGGGAGTCACCCCGGATCGGCTTCGCCGACGTGGGCCGGCGGGCGGCGCCGGACCAGCTCGTGATCCGGCTGGACCCGACCACCGGGGTGCGGATCCTCCTCGACGCGTACCGGGCCGACGTCAAGGGCACGGGCCCGGTGCCGTTCGACGTCGAGTTCGCCCAGGAGGGCGGCGAGGGTCCGACGCCATACGAGGTCCTGCTGCTGGCCGCGATGGAAGGCCGGCGCGTGCGCTTCACCCGCCAGGACGAGGTCGAGGAGATGTGGCGGATCATGCAGCCGCTGCTCGACCACCCGTCCCCGGTCGAGGGCTATGCCCCCGGATCCTGGGGCCCCGCCTCCGCGGACCGGATCGTCGCCGGCCACGGCCGGTGGTATGCGCCCTGGACGCCTGCCTGAGCGACCCGGCAGCCTCGCGTCGCCGTGGGACGATCGAGCCGCGCCGGGCTCCCTCGGCGCGTCGGGGGTACCGTCACTGGCACGAGGGCGCGCCGCGATCGACCGGCGCGGCCACATGGAGGAACGATGCAGGTCGGGCTGATGGCACCGCAGGGCTGGAAGGGCGAGTACGACGGCTGGGACGCCGCGGCCGCCTGGACGAGGACGGTCGAGCTGGCGACGCAGGCGGAAGCGCTGGGCTTCGAGTCGCTGTGGGTGTTCGACCACTTCCACACCGTCCCCGACCCGACCGACGAGATCACGTTCGAGTCGTTCTCGGTGCTGTCGGCGCTGGCCATGGCGACGCGGCGCGTACGCCTCGGCCACATGGTCGTGTGCACGGCGTTCCGGAACCCGGGCCTCACGGCCAAGCTCACGTCCACGCTCGATGTCATCTCCGGCGGCCGGTTCGAGCTCGGCATCGGGGCCGGCTGGAAGGAGGAGGAATGGCTGGCGTACGGCTACGGCTTCCCGACCACCGGCCAGCGCCTCGACCAGCTCGGCGAGCACCTCGAGATCATCACCCGGATGCTGGCACCCGGCAGGGCGACCTACCGGGGTGAGCACGCGCACGTCGAGGGAGCGATCAACGTCCCCAAGGGGATCCAGCCCCACATCCCGCTGATCGTGGGCGGCAATGGCCGGCAGCGAACGGCAGGGCTCGCGATCCGGTTCGCCGACGAGCTCAACTTCGTGTTCCTGACGGCGGCCGAGATCGCCGAGCGGATGACCGAGGTGCGCGACCGGTGCGAGCAGGCGGGTCGCGACCCGTCGACGATGCGGTTCTCGCTCTACGTCTCGGATGAGGACATGCGCGACCGTGGCCAGGCGCGCGTGGACCAGCTGGGCGAGCTGGCAGCCGTGGGGCTCGATCGGCTGGTGGCCTTCCCCACCCGCTGGGATCCCACGACCGACGCGCAGGCGGCGTTTGCGGAGGATTGCCAGACCGCCGGCCTGCTCCGGTCACGCGGCTGAGACAGCGTCGCACGATCGGACGAGCCGGCCGGGACCGGTCCGTCGCGCTGGCGCTGGTCGCCATCGGCGAGATCCTGCTTCAGGGCCGGACCGCGGCCGACCGATCGCGCGGCGCGGATCGATCGCGCGCTGGCGACGGCCAAGAGTCCGCCGGCGGCTCCCGGATGACCGCGCCGGACGTGGCGTCGTCCCCGTGGCGCGAGAGGGTGCGCCCGGTCCCCGGCCGGGCTCAGCGTCGCGGGACGAACCGGACGGCGGACCGGCCGTTGCCGTTGCCGCCGACGATCAGCACCGAGCCATCACCGAGCACGGTCGCCATGCCGCCGGTGCGGACGTCGGGCAGCCTGGGGAGGTTGGCCCAGGCATCCTTCGCGGGGTTGTAGGCGAGCACCGTGCGGGTGCCCGGGTCGTACCCTCCCCCACCGGCCGACAGGATCCGCCCGTCGGGCAGCGGCGCCGCAGCCGCCCCATCGAGATTCGGTCCGCTCGACGTCCAGACCGCATACGGGGGGTTGGGCCGCTCGGCGCTCAGCCAGGTCGGGCCGATCTGCGTCCAGCTGCCGCTCGCGGCGTGATAGCGGAAGGACCTCGTGAAGTCGGCCCCGTGCTTCCAGCCATACGTGCTGCCGATCAGGACCGCGTCGCCATCATCGAGCGCGACCAGGCTGCCGATCCCGTATGCATCGGGACCACCGTCGGCCAGCTCCCTGGCCAGGAAGCCCGGGGCCCCCTGGCCGGCGATCTCGGCCGGATCGATGGCCGGCAGCGAGCCGGTGAGCGTGAAACTGCCGGTTGCCGGGTCGTACAGCTCGGCGGTCTCGAAGGCGTGGCCGTCCAGCCCGACGTCGAGGAATTCGGGACCCGGCGACGATCCGACCACCAGCACCCGCCCATCGGCGAGGGTGACCGCCCGCGCGCCGGAGCGCGCGTAGCGCAGATGCCCGGTCTCGGACCACTCGCCCGTCGCCGGATCGAACAGCTCGGCGGTGGCCAGGGCGTTGCCAACGTTGGGCGGCGCGATGTCGTCCGGCGTCGAGCGTTCGCCCGTAGCCGGGTCGGTCGGGCGGTATGCCGCGAGCGACACGCCGGAGTCCTCGAGCAGACCGAAGTCGGGCTGATGGGCGTAGTAGCCGCCGGCGACGAGGACCCGTCCGTCAGCCAGCACCGTGGCGGCCGGCATCGTCCTCGCGGCCGTCATCAGGCCCGTCTTGGACCAGTGCCCGGTGGCCGGGTCGTAGGCGTAGGCGCTGGAGAAGGACTGGTCGCTATCGTTGAGGCCGCCGATCACGAGCGCGCGCCCGTCCCGCAGGCCGACCATCTCGAACGAGGTCCGGGCCTTGTTGAGACCCTCGGCGACCTGCCAGCTCCCGCTGGCCGGATCCCAGCGCTCGGCCCCCGTCTGATGGTTGCGCATGGCACCCACGACGAGGGCGGAGCCGTCGCCCAGCGCCGCGATCCCGTCCACGCCCGTGAGCGAGGCCAGACTGCCGGCCTGCTCCCACCGGGCGGGAGCTGGCACCGGGGTCGAGGTCGGCGGTGCCGATAGCGGGCTGCTCGTCGGACCGGCCGACGGGCCTGCGGACGGCGAGCCGGTGGTCGGCGGCGCGGTCGTGGGCGTCGGACCGGTCGATGCCGGCGGTGATGGCGAGGGTGTGACGGTGGCATCCCCGCAACCCGCCAGGACTGCGACCAGGGCGCCCAACGCGACGAGTCGTCGCGCGGTGCCCATCCCGCGAGGGCCGGTTCCCGACCCGGTTCCACCCATCGAACGGCACCTCCCGATGCGGAGGCCGTACTACGTACGGGCCTCCCGCCATGATCCTCAACCCTAACCGAACGGCTGCCGCAGGATGTCCTGCAGCAGCCAGCCGACCGCGAACGACGCGGCGTTGGCGGAGAGCGCGACGCCCAGCGCCCGGCGCGGGCCGAGACGCTGGACCGTGACCATGTAGAACAGCGCCTCGACGCCGACCGCCCAGGCCTCGGCGGCAGCCAGGTACTCGAGGGTGCCGACGAGGAACAGCTGCGTGAACACGAACCACACTGCGGGATGGGATGCCAGGTTCGCGAACACCACCAGGGCGACCAGCCGCGGTCGGTCGGGGACGACACCCCACACCAGCACCAGCACCACCGGGACCTCCACGACCAGCGTGAGCAGGAAGGCGGCGAACCACTCGGAGGCCTGGAAGAACATCCTCGCCCTACCCCGTGCTGCCCGGTCCGCTGCGATGGCAGCCGGAGGATCAACCCCCGCGCGCCCCGGACCAGAGACATCCGCATCTTCTCATCGCCGATGGATGCGCAACCGGGCACCGGCGATCCCGGTCGATGGTGCGGTCGCCGCGACGTTCAGGACGCCGCCAGCAGCTCCCGGATCACGGCCTCGGACGCCGCGTAGTCGCCCTCGCCGTAGTGGACGTGGCGGATGTTCCCGTCGCGGTCGACGAACCAGAACGCCGGCCAGAACCGGTTCTGGTAGGCGTGCCAGGTGGCGTACTGCGGATCGAACGCGACCGGGAACGTCACGCCGTCGTCGGCCACCGCCTGGCGGACGTTGGCGAGGTCACGCTCGAACGACAGCTCGGGCGTGTGGACACCCACGACGACGAAGCCGTCGTCCTTGAACGCCTCGTACCACGCCTTGACGTACGGCTGGACGTGGATGCAGTTGATGCACGCGAACGTCCAGAAATGCACCAGCACGACCTTGCCTCGGAGCGAGGCCATGGTCAGCGGCTGGCTGTTGATCCAGCTCGTGATGCCCGTGAGCTCCGGTGCCGGACCGAGATCCTCGAGCGGGACCACGAGCCCCGGGTCGCCCGACGAGGCTGCCGGCGCGTCGGCGGTCGTCGCCCCGGCCATCGTCCCCTCCGGCGCGCTCGACGGCGTGGCGGCGGCCGCCGCCTGGAGCCGCAGGTCGAGGCCGCTCGCGACCGTGAGCCCGGCGACGAGCATCAGCACGCCGTAGGCCTGCCGGAGCCGGATTCCGCGGGCGGCGCCACCGAGCCGGGCGGCCAGCGAGCGACCGCCGAACGCGATCGCGGCCAGCGGCAGGGCCGCGCCCAGGACATAGGCGGTGGCGATGGCGATTCCGCCGGCCGACGGACCCTCGACCGCGGCCGCGGCGATCACGGTGGCCATCAGCGGCCCGACGCACGGAGCCCAGAGCAGCCCGATCCCAGCGCCGAACGCGAGACCCGCGGCGAGATCCCCCCGCGACCCCATGGACGCGGCCAGCCCGGCGGGCCGGGGCCCGTGACGCGTCAGCCAGTCGGCTGCGCGCGGCCAGGCGAGGACCACGCCCGCCACCACGAACACCGCGGCGGCCGCGAGGCGCAGCGGCTGGGTGGTGACCCCGATCGCCGCGAGCAGCGCGGCGATGATCGCGGTGGTGACCACGAACGTGAGCCCGAAGCCCGCCAGCACCCCGACCACTCGGGTGGCGCGCCCACTCCCGGTCGCACCGACCACCAGCGGCAGGATCGGCAGCGAGCAGGGTCCGAGGATGGTCAGCGCCCCCGCGACGAGCGCGACCGCGAGAAGTCCGGGCATCTGGCTGATCCTGCTGCGAGGTCCCCCATCGTGGCAGGTCCGACCGTACGGGTCGAAGGTGACGCGCCGATGACGCAGGCCGGCCGGCACTCGATCGAGAGCCGGCCGGTGGCATCAGCAAGGACCGCGGGCAGCGTGCCCGCGAGGGTCAGCCGGTGACGGCCTGATCCGCGATCTCGAGCGCCCGGTCGATGATCTCGAACCCCTCGTCCAGCTGCGCCTCGGTGATGCACAGCGGTGGGTTGGTGTGGATCGAGTTGTTGGCCGTCATCGTGTAGAGCCCGTTGTCCCGGAAGAACTTGCCGATGGCCTTCATCTCGTCGCTGGTGCCGTTGAACGGCGTCAGCGGCGTCCACGGGTCGCGCGACCGGACGAGGTCGAGGATCCCGAACAGCCCCAGGCTCCGATGGGCACCCACGGAGGGATGCCTGGCCGCCAGGTCCTCGTGGTGCCGGCGCAGCACCTCGCCCATCCGGGCGGCGTTGCCGATGAGGTCGTCCGCCTCGTACACCCCGATCGTGGCCAGCGCGGCCGCCAGGCTGACCGGGTGCGAGGAGTACGTCAGCCCGCCGTAGAACATCCTCGTCTCCATCGCCTCGGCGATGAAGTCGCGCATGGCGACGGCACCCAGCGGCAGGTAGCTCGACGTGAGGCCCTTGGCCATCGTCATCAGGTCGGGCACCACGTCCCAGTGGTCGACCGCGAACCAGCGGCCGGTGCGCCCGAAGCCCGCCATCACCTCGTCGCACACCATCAGGATGTCGTAGCGATCGCAGATCTCGCGCACGCCCTTGAGGTAGCCGTCGGGCGGGATGAGGATGCCGTTCGTCCCCACGATCGTCTCGAGGAACACGGCCGCGATCGTGTGCGGCCCCTCGTACTTGATGACGTCCTCGAGTCCCTGGAGCGACTCCGCCACGGGACGGGGTTCCGGCTCTCCCCAGCGATGCGTGTCCGGGTAGCGCACGACGCCCACCAGGCCCGGCTCGTTGGCCCAGCGGCGGTAGTCGCCGGTCAGCGTCATCGCGCCGTGGGTCGCGCCGTGGTACGAGCGGTAGCGGGCGAGCAGCTTGTAGCGCCCGGTGTAATGGCGGGCGAGCTTGATCGCATTCTCGATCGCCTCGGCGCCACCCAGGGTGAAGAACACCTTGTTGAGGTCGCCGGGCATGATCTCGGCCAGCTTCGCCCCCAGCCTCCCGCGGACCTCGGTCGCGAACGCGGGCTGGACGAACTGGAGCTTGGCCGCCTGCTCGTTGATCGCGTCGATCACGCGCCGGTCGCCGTGGCCGATGTTCACCGACATCAGCTGGGCGTTGAAGTCCAGGATCCGGCGCCCCTCCGGCGTGTACAGGTAGACGCCTTCGGCGTGATCGATCGCGATCGGATCGAGCGCGCCCTGCACCGACCACGAGAACAGCGTGTGGGCGCGGTTGAGGGCGACGATCTCCTGGCTGGTCATCCCGGGCGCAGCGCTGATGCCCATCGGATCCTCCGTTCCGGCCGCGCTGGCGGCCCGTCGTTCAGGCGACTTCGCGGGGCCCGCGGCGGACGTCGGCCGGGGCACGGACGTGGTGCCCATTACAGCACACGGCCGGCCCCTCCGACGGCGACCCGCCGGGCACCCCGCCGCCGGCGCTCAGCCGGTCGGGATCGCCTCGGCCACACGCCGGATCACGGCCACCGACGCGTCGACGTCCTCGGTCATCGTGGACCAGCCGGACACGGAGATCCGCATCGCCCGCTGCCCGTGCCAGCGCGTGCCGCCCAGCCAGAGCGTGCCGTCGGCCTGGATCGCGGCGATGATCGCATCGGTCCGCGCGTCACCGAGCTCGCGGTCGCCCGACGGATCCTCGAAACGAACCAGGACCTGGTTGAGCACGACCTCGTTGAGGACGCGGGCCCCGGACACGCCGTCGAGCCCTGACGCGAAGCGCATCGCGTGCGCCGAGCACCCGGCCACCAGCTCCGCGATCCCCTGCCGGCCGAGGGACCGGAGCGCGGCCCAGATCGCGAACCCGCGAGCGCGGCGCGACGACTCGGGCACCCAGTTGAAGGGATCTCGCTCCGCACCGGTGGTCTCGACGTAGTACGCGGCGCCGAGCGTCATCGCCGCGTGATGCGCCGCGGGATCGGCGACGAACGAGAGCCCGGAGTCGTACGGGACGTTGAGCCACTTGTGGGCGTCGGTGGTCCACGAGTCGGCCAGCCCGACCCCGTCGACGAGGTGCCGCCGGGCAGGATCGGCGCCTGCCCACAGCCCGAATGCGCCGTCGACGTGGAGCCAGCCGCCATTGGCGCGCACCGCCGCCACGATCGGCGGCAGCGGGTCGAACGCGCCCGTGTTGACGTTGCCGGCCTGGGCGCACACGAGCGCCGGCACGCCCAGCCCGGCGAGCACCCCGGCCAGCGCGTCCGGGCGCATCCGGCCCTGATCGTCGGTGGGTACCCGGGCCACCCGATCCCGGCCGAGCCCCAGCATCTGAAGCGCGGCGTGGATCGTCACGTGCGCCTCCTCGCCCACGACGACCGGCAGCTCCGGTGCGCCGAACAGGCCGTTCCGCTCGACGTCCCAGCCGGCCCGCTCGAGGAGCGCGTGGCGGCCGGCGGCGAGGCCCGTGAACGAGGCCATCGTGGCGCCCGTCGTGTAGCCGACGCTGACGCCGGGCGGCAGGCCGAACAGGTCGGCGAGCCAGGCGCCGGCGACCTCCTCGGCCACGGCCGCCGCGGGACCGATGACGTACAGGCCGGCGTTCTGATCCCACGCCGTGGTGAGCCAGTCGGCACCCACCGCTGCCGGCAGGCCGCCGCCGATCACGAACCCGAAGAACCTGGGTCCCGCACTTGCCACGAGCCCGCCCTCGGCGCTCGATGCGAGCTGCTCGATCACGTCCACGGGATCCAGGCCGTCCTCGGCGAGCGGGCCGCCGAAGCGGGCCCGCAGCTCGTCCAGCGGTACGGTGGGCCCGACCCGGGTCGTGGACAGGCCGGCGAGGTACTCGCGAGCGAGCGTGGCCGCACGGTCGAGCGCGGCGTCGGTCCGCGGTGCCGTCGTGAGCTTGCGCATCGATCCTCCTGTCGGTGCCCCGCCATCGGGGCATCATCGCGCGCTCGTCATCGGCTGGCCATCCCGAATCTTGCGCGCTGTAACTGGTATCTGGCATATTAGCGGTTACAACGACGCAGCAGACGCGTCGCCCGCACGAGAGGTACGAGACCATGACCCGGACCGAGTTCGCCCGCTGGCTCGAGGCCTACGTGGACGCCTGGCGGACGGGCGACCCCGGTGCGATCGGTGCCCTGTTCAGCGACGACGCAGCGTACCGCTACCACCCGTGGGACGAGCCGCTCGCGGGTCGCGACGCCATCGTCGCGGACTGGATCGAGAACCAGGACGAGCCCGGCACCTGGTCGGCCGCGTACCGGCCGTTCGCGGTGGACGGCCAGGACGCCGTGGCCACCGGCATCTCGCGCTACGACGACGCCAAAGGCAAGCGCGAGTACCACAACGTGTTCCTGTGCCGGTTCGACGACCTCGGGCGTTGCCGCGAGTTCACGGAGGTCTATGCAAAGCGGCGCTGACGAGGATTCCACCGACCGATGCGGGCGCGGTATCGGCGCGGCCACGGCGCTGCGGGCCCCACCGCGACGCCGGTCCCGTGTCGCATGACGGCAGTTGCCAGCCGTTGAGACGTCGCGTACGATGATAGGTAGCAGTAAGTAATCGCAATGATTCGCAACCACGGTCCGGACGGCTGCGCGCGTCCGTCGGAGGCCCGCCGGGGGCGAGGCTCGCGAGGTGCTGGTGGACGAGCGGGATCCGGAGCACGGCGTGACGGGGGTCGGATCGGCCCATCGACCGATCGTCAACACGCACGTCCATCTGCCGCCGAACTTCTCGGCGTTCGACACGGCCGCCCACGCGGTCGCGATCGGGGCGGCCGAGGGGGTCACCGCGATCGGGACGTCGAACTACCACGACCTGGGCGTCTACCGGCCGTTCGCTGACGCCGCAGCCGACGCCGGCATCCTGCCGCTGTTCGGCCTCGAGATCATCACCCTCGTCGAGGAGCTTCGGGCGGCGGGAACGCTGGTGAACGATCCCTCGAACCCCGGGCGGCTGTACCTGTGCGGCAAGGCCATCACGCGCTTCGACCCGCCGACCGCGGCGGCCGAGCGACGCCTCACGGCGATCCGCACCGCGAGCGACACGCGGATGCGCGCGATGTGCGAGCGGGTCGCGGCGCGCTTCATCGCGGCGGGCCTGCCGGTCGAGCGCACGTTCGAGCAGATCACCGCGTCCGTCGCCAGGCGCGCCGATGTGCCGGTGGCATGGGTCTCGCTCCAGGAGCGGCACCTCGCCCAGGCGTTCCAGGAGGCGCTGTTCGCGCTTGCCGGCCCGGATGCGCGCCGGGACGCCCTCGGGCGACTGATCGGTGGGCCGTGCGTGATCGACGTGACCGATGCCGTGGCGGTCCAGGAGGCGATCCGGTCCGGGCTGATGAAGGCGGACAAGCCGGCGTTCGTGCCCGAGGCCGCCGTATCGCTCGAGGATGCCCTGGCCCTGATCCTCGAGCTCGGCGGCATCCCCTGCTATCCCACCCTCGCCGACGGCGCCAGCCCCATCTGTGGCTACGAAACGCCACCCGAGCGCCTCGCCGACCACCTGCTCGAGCGCGGCATCCATTGCGCCGAGCTGATCCCCGCCCGCAACGCCCCTGCCGTCGTCGACGCATACGTGGTGGCGTTCCGCTCGGCCGGGATCATCGTCCTCGCCGGCACCGAGCACAACACGCAGCGCATGATCCCGCTCGAGCCGTCCTGCCGCGACGGCGCGCCGCTGTCCGAGGCGGCCCGCTCCGCGTTCTTCGAGGGGACCTGCGTGATCGCCGCCCACCAGGACCTGGTCGGCCGCGGGCTGGCCGGGTACGTCGACGATGCCGGCCGTCTCGCACCGGGATATGCCGACGGCGAGCAACGGATCCGCCACTTCCGCGAGCGTGGCGAGGCGCTGCTCGCGGACGCGGCTCGAAGGCGAGCGATCGCATGACGCCGAGCTGCGGCCAACCCGCGCTCGGGCGCCCCGGCCGTCCGCGACGACCCGGGCCCGCCGGTCGTTGGTGGTCGGGCGATGCCCAGGTGCGTGACGAACCCGGCCGGGTGCGCCGGAGCCGAGGAGCGACGACGTGAACGAAGGACCATCGGACGTGGCGCCCGCCCCGCCGATCCGCGCGATCCCGGAGACGCAGCACGCGATCCAGTTCGTCGACGCCGGCCGGCTCGTCCACAACCGGGCCAAGGCCGTGCGGATGCCCGGGCCGCACCAGCTGCTGCTGCGCATGGAGGCGTGCGGCATCTGCTTCTCGGATACCAAGCTGCTCCACGCGTTCACCGGCCATCCCCGCAAGAGCGAGGTTCGTGGCGGGCTCGAGCCCGCCGAGCTCGCCGAGATCCCCTCGTACGTGCCCGGCGACCTGCCGACCGTGCCCGGCCACGAGGCGGTCGGCCGCATCGTGGCGGTCGGCGACGCCGTGCGTCGACACCGGGTCGGCGAGCGCTGCCTGGTCCAGACCGACTACCGCCACCTGCCGACCGTGTCGGCGAACGCCGCCTTCGGCTACAACTTCGAGGGCGGCCTCCAGGAGTACGTGCTGCTCGACGAGCGGGTGATCATCGAGCCGGCCTCGGGCGAACGCTTCCTGATCCCCGTCGGCGAGACGCTCAGCGCCTCGGCCGTCGCGCTCGTCGAGCCGTGGGCGTGCGTCGAGGCCTCGTACGTGTACCGCGAGCGACGCGGGGTGCTGGCGGGTGGCCGGCTGCTGGTCGTGGCGGATGCCGGCCGCACCGTCGAGGGGCTCTCGGCCGCGCTCGAGGGTGCACGTCCGGCGACCGTCACCGCGGTCCTCGCCGAGGGCGCCCAGGCGACCACCCTGGCGGCGGCCGGGCTCGTGCCGGAGGTCCTGGCCGGCATCGACGACCTGGCGGCCGAGGCGTTCGACGACATCGTCTACTTCGGGTCGGATCCGGTCAGGATCGAGCGGCTCCAGGACGCGCTCGCGGCACGGGGCCTGATCAACGTCGTGGCCGGGGGGCAGCGGATCGGGCGGCCGGTGGCGGTCGACGTCGGCCGGGTGCACTACGACCTCACCCGCTGGACGGGCACGACCGGGATGTCGGCGGCCGACGGCTACGCGGGCATGCCCGCCGACGGGGAGCCTCGCCCCGGCGAACGGATCGCCGTCATCGGTGCGGCCGGCCCGATGGGCCTGATGCATGTCGTCCGCGCGGCGTCGTCGGGGTTCGACGGGCTCTCGATCGCCGCCATCGACATCGACGACGACCGCCTCGCCCACCTGGAGCGCACGGTCCGGCCGGTCGCGACGGCACGCGGGGTGGCGCTCTCGGTCATCAACAGCCGGGCCACGCCCGTCGAACCTGGCTTCGACTACGTCGCGCTCATGGTCCCGGCACCGCCGCTGGTCGGCGAGGCCGTGCGGCTCGCGGGCGCCGGGAGCCGCATCAACGTGTTCGCCGGCTTCCCGATCCGGACCCGCGCCGAGATCGACCTCGACCGGTACCTCGAGCTGCACTGTCACCTGATCGGCACCAGCGGCTCGGTGATCAGCGACATGGTGGCCGTGCTCGGCAAGCTCGAGCGCGGCGAGCTGGACACGAACATCTCGCTCGACGCGGTCTGCGGGTTCGAGGGCGTCGCGGATGCGCTCGCGGCCGTGGAGGGCCGGACCTCGACGGGCAAGATCGTCGTCTACCCGAGCCTGCCCGAGCTCGCGCTGGCGACCCTCGGCGAGCTCGAGACCGCGGTCCCGGAGGCGGCGGCGGCGCTCGACCACGGTCGCTGGACCCGGGCGGCCGAGGACGCCCTGCTGCGCGCCGCCGGCGGCCGGCGGTGAAGGTCGTCCGGCTGCACGGTCCGGGCGATCTGCGGGTCGCCGACGAGCCGTCGCCACAGCCGGGACCGGGCGAGGAGCTCATCCGGGTCGGCACCGTCGGCATCTGCGGCTCCGATCTCCACTGGTTCGTCGAGTCCGGGATCGGGGACGCGACCCTGTCGCGACCGCTCGTGCTGGGCCACGAGGCGAGCGGCACCATCGCGGCCGGACCACGGGCCGGCGAGCGGGTCGCGATCGACCCGGCGATCCCGTGCGAGGCGTGCGACCAGTGCCGGGCCGGTCACCAGAACGTATGCCGCGAGATCCGGTTTGCGGGTGACAGCCCCACCGACGGCATGCTCCGCGAGCTCGTCTCGTGGCCGGCGGCGAGCCTGGTCCCGGTGCCCGACACGCTCACCGACGGGGACGTGGCGCTGCTCGAGCCGCTGGGCGTCGCGATCCATGCCGTCAGGCTGGCCGGCTTCCGGGCCGGCGACCGGGTGGGCGTGTTCGGCTGCGGACCGATCGGGCTGCTCATCGTCCAGCTCGCGCGCCTCGCGGGAGCCTCGACGATCGTCGCGACGGACGTGCTGCCACACCGCGTCGAGGCGGCCCGAGCGGCCGGCGCCGACGTGGTCGCCCTCGTCGAGGGCGGCGAGGAACGCCGCCGGCTGCTGGCGGCAACGGGCGGCCACGGGGTGGACGCGGCGTTCGAGGTGGCCGGCGAGAACGATGCGTTCGAGACGGCGATCGCGCTCGCGGCGCCGCTCGCAACCGTCGTCATCGTCGGCATTCCGGCGGTCGACCGGACGGCGTTCACGGCCTCCACCGCGCGCCGCAAGGGCCTTACGATCGCGCTCGCGCGCCGGATGAACCGCGTGTATCCGGGTGCGATCCGGCTCGCCGGCGCGGGTCTCGTCGACGTCCGGTCGGTCGTGACCGCGACGTACCCGCTGGCGCGGATCGGCGACGCGTTCGCCACCGCGGCCCGCCGCGACGGCCTCAAGGTCGCCGTCCGGGTGTCCGACTGACATGCGGGCGGCACCGGCATCGGACGCAGCATGACGAGCGGGATCCGCGACGGCGTGTTCGCGCCCGAGCGGCAGCAGCAGATCGCCGCCATCGTCGAGGAGCAGGGCCGGGCCCGCGTCTCCGATCTGGCCCGCCGGTTCGCGGTCTCGGTCGTGACCATCCGCAAGGATCTCGAGATCCTCGAATCGGAGCGCCGCGTCGTCCGCACCCACGGTGGCGCGATCGCCCCCGAGCGGACCCCATCGGAGCTGGCGTTCGCCATCCGCGAGCGCCTGCAGCGTGACGAGAAGTCGCGCATCGGCGCGTTCGCGGCAAGCCTGGTCGCCGACGGTGAGAGCATCGCCCTCGATGCGAGCACCACGGCGCTCCACGTCGCGCGCCACCTGGCCGCACGCCAGGGCTGGCGGGAGCTGACCGTGGTCACGAACGGGATGCGGATCGCGTCCGAGCTCGCCGACCATGCCGGGATCGTCGTGCTGATGCCGGGCGGCCGGGTCCGCGTCGAGGCGATGTCGCTGATCGGACCCCTGGGCGGCTCGTTCTACCGGCGGGTGAACGTCCAGCGCGCGTTCGTGGGGGCGGCCGGGTTCACGATCGAGTCCGGGCTGTCCGACGCGATCGAGGAGGAGGCGCAGATCAAGCGCCAGATGATCGCCGGCTCGCGCGAGGTCGTCGCGATCGTCGACCACACCAAGTGGGGGCGGGCGGCGTCGGCGACCTTCTGCCGCACCGACCGGCTCGACGCCGTGATCACGGATCCCGCGGCGCCGGCGGGGATGATCGACGCGATCCGGCGGCTCGGGATCGGCGTCAGGCTCGTGGGCGCCGGCGACGCCGGCGACGACCGCGCCGCCGGCGGCGGCGATGCCGCGGCGGCCGGCGATGCCGCGGCGGCCATCGAGCCCGCGAGCGTGCGGGGAGGGTGAAGGTGGTGTCGAGGGACCTCCGCCTGCTGGCGGTCGACATCGGGGCCGAGAGCGGGCGCGGGATCGTCGGCTCGTTCGACGGTGACCGGCTGACGCTGGCCGAATGCCACCGGTTCGCGAACGTGCCGGTCCGTGTCGGCGGCACCCTCTACTGGGACACGCTGCGCCAGCTCGGCGACGTGCTGACGGCGATCCGCCGGGCGGCGGCCGACGGTCCCCTCGCGTCGGTCGGCGTCGACACCTGGGGCGTCGACTTCGGGCTGCTCGACGCGCGAGGCCGGCTGCTCGCCAACCCCGTGCACTACCGGGACGGACGGACCGAGGGCGTCCTCCAGCGGGCGTTCGAGCGCGTGCCGAAGGCCGAGCTCTACCGCCGCACGGGCATCCAGCTGATGCCGATCAACACCCTGTGCCAGCTGCTCACCATGGTCGAGACGGCCGATCCGCTGCTCGGTCAGGCAGACCGGCTGCTGATGATGCCCGACCTGTTCCACCACTTCCTCACCGGCCGCTCCGTGTCCGAGTACACGATCGCGAGCACCAGCCAGGCGATCGCTCCGCTCGAGCGAACGTGGGATCTCGAGCTCGTCGGGCGCATGGGGATCCCCACGGGCATCCTGCCCGAGATCGTCGCGCCCGGGACGGACCTCGGCCCGCTGCGGTCGGACGTGGCAGCCGACACCGGTGCCTCGGCGGCCAGGGTCGTGGCGCCGGGATCGCACGACACGGCTTCGGCCGTGGCGGCGACGCCGCTGGACGGCCCCGGAACCGCGTACCTGAGCTCCGGGACCTGGTCGTTGATCGGGCTCGAGGTCGCAGCACCCGTGCTCACCGACGCCGCTCTGGGGGCGAACCTCACCAACGAGGGCGGGGTCGAGGGAACGATCCGGCTGCTCCGGAACGTGGCCGGCCTGTGGCTCGTCCAGGAGAGCCGCCGCGCGCTTTGGCCCGCCGGGGAGGCGCCGTCATACGAGGAGCTCACGGCGCTGGCCGAGGCGGCTCCGGCGTTCACCGCGTTCGTGGATCCCGACGACGAGCGATTCCTCCGTCCCGGCGACCTGCCGGCCCGGGTCCGCGCCTTCTGCGAGGAGACCGGGCAGCGTCCGCCCGAGGACGCTGGCACCCTCGTCCGGGTGCTGCTCGAGAGCCTCGCGCTCCGCTATGCGACGGCGATCGACGAGCTTGCGGGCGTCACCGGCCGGGTCATCGACACGCTCCACATCGTCGGCGGCGGGACGAAGAACGAGCTGCTGTCACGGCTCACGGCCGGGGCCACCGGCCGGGTCGTGCGGACGGGCCCGGTCGAGGCGACCGCCGCCGGCAACCTCCTGGTCCAGGCGATCGAGACGGGCGAGCTCGCGAACCTCGCGCAGGCGCGGGCGGTCGTGCGGCGCTCGTTCGCGATGCGGACGTACGAGCCGGCCGGCGACTGGACCGAGGCGCGGGCACGGTTCGACGCTCTGCGCGCGCGGGGCGCTGCCGGGCGTGCCTGAGCGCGAGACCGGGCGCGCCTGAGCGCGAGACCTGGCACGGGGCGCAACCGCGCGCGGGGCGCTGCCGGGCGTGCCTGAGCGCGAGACCGGGCGCGCCTGAGCGCGAGACCGGGCACGGGGCGCAACCGCGCGCGCCTGGGCGCGAGACCGGGCACGCCCGAGCGCGGCACCGGACGTGCCTGCGCACGAGGGCCGCTGCACGAGGGCCGCTGCACGAGGCTCGAGGCCGGAGCGCCGCCGCGGCGTCCCGGCCTGGCCATGGCTCGCGGTCCGCGCCGCGGGCGCGGAACGCGGATCCGGAGCTGTCAGCTGCGGCCGTACACCGGCCCGAAGTTCGCGCACGCCCGGTAGTCGGCACCCTCCGGATCGGCCGTCCCAAGGGCCCCCCAAGCGCTCGGCCGAAACAGCTCGGTGTCGGCCACGTTGTGCATGCTCACCGGGATCCGGAGCATCGAGGCGAGGGTCACCAGGTCCGCCCCGATGTGGCCGTAGCTGATCGCCCCGTGGTTGGCGCCCCAGCCGGCCATCACGCTGTACACGTCACGGAACGGGCCGCTGCCGGTCAGCTCGGGCGCGAACCAGTGGGTCGGCCAGGTGGGATCGGTCCGCTGGTCGAGCGTCCGATGGACCTCCTCGGGCAGCTCGACCGTCCAGCCCTGGGCGAGCTGGAGGACCGGGCCGACCCCGGCCACGAGGTTGATCCGGGTCATCGTGACCGGCATCCCGCCGCGCGAAACGAAGTTCGAGGAGTAGCCGCCGCCCCGGAAGTACCCGGTGTTGGCGGGATACCAGGTCGTCGCCGCGAGCGCGCGCTCGACGTCCGTCTCGCTGATCTCCCAGAACGGCTTCATCGCCGGCTGCCCGGCACGCTCCATGCGACCCGTGGCGTCGAGGGTCGCGGCGCCCGAGTTGATGAGGTGGATGACCCCGCCGGCGGCGCGGCCGTCGAGCGTCACGCCGGTCACCCGGCGCACGGCGTCGGGGCTCCAGTACGTCCGGACGTCGGCGAAGATCTGGGCCGTGCCGGTCAGCAGGTAGCCCAGCAGCATCGAGGCGCCGTTGAGGCTGTCGTTCTCGGTCGCGAACGGGAACGGCGCCCGGATCCCGTTCCAGTCGAACGAGGAGTTGAGGATCGCCTCCATGAAGTCGCCGTTGGGCGAGTGGTCGGTCCACTGGCGCTGGCCCTGGAAGCCGCCCAGGATCGCATTCCGGCCGAGGGCCTCCTCGCCGAAGCCGAGCTCGGCGAGCCTCGGATTGCCGACCAGCAGGTCCCGGGCGATGAGCGCCATCCTGACCGACGTCGCCCAGTCGCCGTCCTTCTGCTCGCGCGTGCGCTGCTGGTCGGGCGGGTTGTGGTCCTCCCCCTCCCGGCAATGGGCCTTCGTCCACGCCAGCGCCCGCTCGTACTCGGCCGGGTCGTAGATCCCCTCGTCCATCCGGCGCGTGAGCTCGCTCATGTCGACGCTCTCGACGCGCATCCCGAGGTGCCGCTCGAAGAACGCCTGGTCGACGATCGAGCCGGCGATGCCCATCGAGACCGCGCCGATCGAGAGGTACGACTTGCCGCGCATGATCGCCATCGCCAGCCCGGCGCGCGCGAACCGGAGGAGCTTCTCGCGCACGTCGGCGGGGATCGAGCCGTCACCCGCGTCCTGCACGTCGTGCCCGTAGATCCCGAACGCGGGCAGGCCCTTCTGGGTATGCGCGGCGAGGACCGCCGCGAGGTACACGGCACCCGGCCGCTCGGTACCGTTGAAGCCCCACACCGCCTTCGGGGTGAGCGGGTCCATGTCCATCGTCTCGGAGCCGTAGCACCAGCACGGCGTCACCGTGATCGACACGCCCACGCCCTCGCGGGCGAACAGGTCCGCGGCCTCGGCCGCCTCGCGGACGCCGCCGATGCAGCGCCCGGGGATGACGCAGGCCACCGGCGATCCGTCGGGATAGCGCAGGTTGGCGGCGATCAGCTCCGCGGTCGCGCGGGCCATCCCCATCGTCTGGTCCTCGAGCGACTCACGGACGCCGCGGCGCCGGCCATCGATCGCGGGGCGGATCCCGATCTTCGGCCAGTCGCCAACGTACCGTCCGTGCAGATCCTCGGTGCCGGCCATCGGGTTGCTCCTTCCTTCGTTGCGGGTGCGTCCTTGTGGATGTGGTCAGTGGGTCGCCAGGAACGCGTCGACGGTCGAGCGGTCCGGGGGGTCGGCCCCAACGCGGGTGCAGTTCAGGGCCGCCACGGCCGAGGCGAACCGGATCGCCGCGACCAGGTCCCGATCCGCCAGGCCGGTCAGCGCGTCGCGCTGGACGACGCCGGCCGCGGCCAGCGCCGTGAGCAGCGCCGCGTCGAACGCATCGCCGGCGCCGATCGGGTCGGCGACGGTCACGCTGAACCCGGGCACGGACAGGACCGCCGGTGTGTCGGCGCCGCGCCGGACGGCCAGCACCGGCCCACCGCCGCGCGTGACCACCACCAGCACGGGACCCTCGCCGAGGAGCGATGAGGCCGCGTCCTCGACCGGGGTGCCCGGGCGTAGCCAGGCGAGGTCCGCCGCGCTGATCTTGACGAGGTCGACCAGCGCCAGCAGGCGCGCGATCAGGGACCGGTAGGCGGGCTCGTCCGCGACGAGGTTCGGGCGGACGTTGGGGTCGAATGCCAGCAGGGCCCGGCCGCGCAGCCGCTCGCAGGCGGCCAGGGCGGCCAGCGGCGTCTCGCCGCGCAACAGGCTGATCGAGCCGACCTGCAGGATGGCCGTCTCGCGCAGCAGCTCGTCGGGCAGGTCATCGAGCCGGAGGCGCGTGTCGGCCGCCCCCTCGCCATAGAACGTGAACACCGGCTCGTCGCCCTCGAGCGCCACGAAGGCGAGGGTCGTCGGCGCGTCGCGATCGACGAGGCCGCGCGTGTCGACCCGCTCGGCGTCCACGTGCCGGCGCAGGGTCCGGCCGAAGGCGTCCGTGGAGACGGCGGCCGCCAGCGCGGCCCGCCCACCCAGCCGGGCCGTGGCGATGGCCGCGTTGAGCGGCGAGCCGCCCGGGTGCGACCCGAAGGCCTGCGAGCCATCGGCGCCGGCCAGCGGCAGGAAGTCGATCAGCACCTCGCCCAGGTAGGTGATGAGGTGCCGGTCCTCCCGCGACGTTTCCTGCGCGCTCACGACCGCCCGCTCATGTCGGGGGCACGACGCCGATCGTCAGCAGGATGTTCGCGTAGACACGTCGCTCGCCGGTCGCGACCGCGAGCGCCAGATCGGGCCCCCGGGCGACATCGTAGAAGGCGAACCGCGGCAGGCCTTCAAGCTCGATCCCGGGAAGCAGGGCCCGGAACTCCCGGAAGATCGGAGGCTCGTCGCCCGCGTCGGGCACCATGACCTGCGCCGCCTCGACCGGGATCGCGCCGGCGAGGACCTCGAGCACGTCGGTCACCCGGAGGAGGTCGGGCGCGAGGTTGAGGTACACGCGGTGCGCGTGCTCGCAGGACCGGGTCAGCAGTGGGTAGTTGCCGTCGGCGATGAGGACCCGGGCGCCGTGGCCGGCCTCGCCGAGCGCGCGCAGGATGCCGGGGTGGAGAAGACGGGTCTTGAGCATGGGGTCACCTTCACGCGGTTGGGTCGAACACGATCTTGCGATGATTGAGCCGGTGTGCAGCGATCTCCGCGAACACCCGAGGCGCCTCGGAAAGCGGAGCGCGATGCGAGATCACCGAGGACGTGTCGAGGCCGCCGTCGAGGACGGCCGCCAGCCCATCGGTCCACTCGTGGCCCGGCCAGGGTGCCGAGTAGGACATGAAGCAGCCGGCCAGGGTCAGCTCCTTGCGCATCAGGCGTTCGATGGTCTCCATCGGCAGCATCGCATCGGGCGGCTGGTTGCCGCCGAGCACGATCGTGCCCCGCGGCCGCGTCACCTCGACCGACTGGGTGAGGGCCGCCGGCGAGCCGGACGCCTCGAGGGTGAGATCGACACCGCCACCGGTCAGCCGACGGATCTCGGCCGGGACGTCATCGCGGGTCGCGTCGAGCGCGACGGTGGCGCCAACGCTGCGGGCGACCTCGAGGTTCCCGGGGATGAGGTCGGTTGCCACGATCCACGTCGCGCCCAGCACCCGCAGCCACTGGACGAGCATCAGGCCGATCGCCCCCGCGCCCAGCACGGCGGCCCTGCTGCCGGCCGCGAAACCGCCCAGATCCAGCATGTGGCGGGCGATGGTCGACGGCTCGATCAGGGCGGCCGTTTCGAATGGCAGGTCGTCCGGGACCAGCAGGGCGTTCCTGGCCGGGAGCGCAACGAGCTGGGCCAGGGCGCCGTCGCGCCGCGAGCCGATGAACGTATACGTCGGGCACGCCGAGAAGCGGCCGGCAAGGCAATGCTCGCAGGCATGGCACGGGACCAGCGGGATCACGGCTGCCCGGCGGCCGATGAGCTCCGGGCTCACGTCCCTGCCCACGGACCGGATCACGCCGGCAGCCTCGTGGCCGAGGATCATCGGGTAGGTGCGGTGGCCCCGAAGGTACCGATGCACATCCGAGCCGCACACGGCGGTCGCGGCGACCTCGAGCAGGACCTCGTCGGGTCCCGGAACCGGGTCCGGGGCCTCACGCACGGTGAGGACCTCCCGATCCTCGAGCACCACAGCCCTCACGACCCGGAGCCTCCCGCGGTTGCGGCCAGGTGGTCGAACGCCGGGAGCAGGCCGCGTGACACCTCCCGGTAGACCTCGAACAGCTCGCCGTACCGCGCGTGCCGCGCGGCATCGGGCTCGAACACGGTCCGGCTCGGCAGCAGCCGTTCGACGGTCCCGGCGGCGGCGCCCAGGCCGATGTGCTGTCCGGCGAGCGCGAACAGGCCGAGGCCGTGGCCCCCGGCGCCGCCGTCGGCACGGCGGGCAACCACGAACGGCCGGCCCGTGACGTCGGCCTTGATCTGGTTCCACATCGCGCTGCCGGACGCACCGCCCGTCCCGAGCCATTCGCTCACGCGGACCCCGGTCGCCTCGGCCACGCGAAGGTTGTCGAGGACCGCGAACGCGCAGCCCTCCATGACCGAGCGCACCATCTCGCTGCGCGTGGTGGCATACGAAAGCCCGAAGAAGACGGCGCGGGCGGTGCTGCTCCACAGGGGCGTTCGCTCGCCGGCGAGGTAGGGCAGGAACAGCAGCCCGCCGCTTCCCGGCGGTGCGCCGGCCGCCTCCGCGGTGAGCTCGTCGAAGGTCGTCTCCGGGCGCCCCAGCACGTCGCGGATCCAGCGCAGGGATCCGCCGCCGACGGTACCGCTCTGGAGCAGGTACTGCCCGGGAAGCACGTGGTGACTGAAGATCAGCTGCGGCTCGACGACCACGGCATCGACGCTGATGCCCATGCCGCCTGCCTGGCCACCCTGGTCCTGCGTCTGGCCCGGCCGGGTCACGCCGCCACCCAGCGCGCCGACGGCGGCATCGAGCGCCCCGACCAGGACCGGCGTGCCCGCTGCCAGGCCGGTTGCCTCGGCCGCGTCCGGCGTGACCTCGCCCGCAACCTCCCATGCCGCGCGGAGCGGAGGCAGGCGATCGCCCGGGATGGCGAGCTCCGCGGCGGCGTCCATGTCCCACCGCTCGCGGCGGATGTCGAAGCAATGGAAGCCGTAGGCCTGGGTCAGGTCACAGGTCGCCTCGCCCGTGAGCCGGGCCGTGAGGAAGCCCGACGCGGTGAGGAACCAGCGCGCGCGGTCGTGGACCTCCGGTCGATTCGCCCGGAGCCAGCCCAGCTTGGGCGTGATGTAGGCCGCGTCGATGGGGTTGGCGACCAGATCAACCAGCCGCTGCGCGCCGGGCATTGCCCGCAAGCGCGCGGCCTCCGGCTCGGCTCGTCGGTCCAGCCAGGTCATGGCGGGGGCGAGCGGGCGGAACGCAGCGTCCACGGGCACCAGGGTCCATCCGATCCCGTCGAGAGCGACGCAGCCGACCTCGCGAGCGGGGACCCCGCTCCCGGCCAGCGCCGTCGAGACCGTCGTGCACAGGGCATCCCACCACTGCCCGGGGTCGATCTCGGCCCAGAGCGGCCTTGGCCGGCTGAGCTCGTAGGGCTGCAGCGCATGCGCGACCAGCCCGCCGCTGGGATCCCAGACCGCGGTCTTGATGCTCGAGGTTCCCTGGTCGATGGTGACGATGTGCACGGGTGTGCGGGCCGGACGCTGGCCTGGTCCTCCTAGGGTGGCGTGATGGTCCCGTCGAGATCCCAGAGGTCCTCCCAGGACTGGCCGGCCTTCCACAGGAAGACCTGGCCCTTGATCAGGCGGCAGTTGCGATCGATGGCGGCGATCGCGCGCATGTCCTCATCCGGCAGCGGGTCGCTGGAGGCAGCCCGCAGGTTCGCGAGGTAGTTGGCCGGGGTGGTCGAGAACGGGATCGGGACCTGGCCGCGCTGGATCGCCCACTTGACGCACACGACCGCCGGGTGGACGCCCAATCGGCGGGCGATCGCGACGATCACCGGATCCTCGACGTCGACGCTGTCATCCGGCGTCCGATCGCGATCGGGGCGTGCGGGGGAGCCGACCGGCGCGAAGCCGATCGGGATCAGCCCGTTGGCGCGCACGAACTCGAACAGCTCCGGCTGCTGAAAGTGCGGGTGGAGCTCCATCTCGTTGGCCACCGGTCGAATTCGCGCGTCACGGAGCAGCAGCCGCAGCTTGGGAATGGTCATGTTGGACGTGCCGACATGGCGCACGAGACCCCGCTCGACCAGGTGCTCCATCGCGCCCCAGGTCGCCATGAACTGCTCGTGGAGGTAGGGCTGCGCTTTCGTGTCGCGCGACGAGACCGCCACCCCCGGCGCGTGGGTGTTCGGGAACGGCCAATGGACGAGGTACAGGTCGAGCGCCTCAAGCCGCAGGTCCCGCAGCGTCCGCTCACAGGCCGCCGCGACGGCCGCCGGCGCATGCGAGTCGTTCCACAGCTTGGACGTGATCCACAGGTCGTCGCGCGACACGCCGTCCGCGATCGCCCGCTCGAAGGCCTCGCCGATCAGGTGCTCGTTGCCGTACACGGCGGCGCAGTCGATGTGCCGGTAGCCGAGCCGGATGGCGTCGTATACGGCAGCCGCGATTCGGTCCCCGGGGACGCGATCGGAGCCGAAGGTGCCAAGTCCGATCGCGGGCATCTGGGCACCGTCGGGCAGGGTCCGGCGCGGGACGGCGGCGGGATCGACGGGTGCCTCCACCCTCGTCGGCGTGTCCAGCTCGGATCGCGCCGCAGGGCTTGCCGGCTGCGTCCCGCGCCCGAGGCGGCCTTCCGATGGGATCGCGCCACCCCTCGACGGCGGATCCTCGACGGGGAACCGGGCAAGCGCCACGCGCGGGCGGATGCGTGCCACATCGGCGGGATCGACGGCGCCCTGCCCTGGGTGCAACGCATTCGCGGCTCCGGCGGCGATCGCCAGACGCGCGGCCTGTGCGGTCGAGACGCCTTCGCCGATCCCGCGCAGGAACCCTGCCAGGAACGAGTCGCCACTCCCGACGGGGTACTGGCCGTGCTCGGGTGGTGGGCCAACCCGCCATGCAGCCCCGTGCTCATCCACCAGGACGGCGCCCTCGACGCCGCGCGTGATGAGCGCGATCACGGCCCCGTCTGCCCGGAGCGCGCGAGCCGCGGCGAGCGCTTGGGCCTCGCCGCCCGGTTCCTGCCCGGTGGCGCGGGCTGCCTCGTCCGCGTTGACCCTGACCAGCCATGGTCGAGCGGCGATCGCCCGGGCGAGCACTGCACCGTCCGCGTCGACCACGGAGCGGGCTCCCGCCCGGCGCGCCAGCGTGACGAGGCGTGCGTACCCATCGTCCGGTGCGCCCGGCGGCAGCGACCCGGACATCACGACCACCGATCGAGCGCCATCGGCAGCGAGCTCGGCCGTGACCGCGGCCTCCAGCCGCGCCCATCCCGTCGCGCCGAGCGGCGGCCCGGGCTCGTAGACCTCCGTGAGCCGTCCGGTCGAACGATCGAGGATCGTGAGGCACGTGCGCGTCTCGCCCTCGATCGTCACGGCGCGTGCCCGGATCCCCTCGACCGCAAGCGCCTCGACCAGCCAGGCGCCGGCGTGACCGGCCACCACCGGTACCACCACCGCCTCGAGCTCGAGGCGTGTCGCGGCGCGGGCGACGTTGACCGCCTTGCCGCCGGGCACGACGCTCAGCAGCTCGGGTCGGTGGATCTCGCCGGGCACCAGGCGCGCGACGGCGGCGATCTTGTCCACCGAAGCGTTGACCGCGACGCACACGACGCGCCGCAGTCCCCCACCGGCTGGCTCGCCGCCCGGCATCTCGGCCCGACCCGTCGTCATCGCGCCGGCCCGTACTCGCGATACCAGCCCTCGACGGGAGCCGGCGCGCCGGTGACGCTGTTGGGTCGAGCGTGCCACGGCGTTCCGCGCTCGTCGACCAGCCGGACGAGTCGCTCCAGTCGTCGTCGACCTTCGCCCGCGAGCCAGGCGTCACGAGCCGCGGCGCTCATGGTCGCGGCCGGTGCCCACACGGAACGCCCGACCAGCACGCCGGACGCACCGGCGTCACACGCCGTCGCGACCTGGCGCTCGAACGTCTCGTCGTCGACGCCGCCCGAGAGCAGCACCCAAGGCAGACGGCTCGCGGCATTGAGCTCCGCGCACGCGTCTGCCCAGGCGGCCGGTTCGCTGACGGACGCGTCGTACGGGAACTCCGCCTTCAACACGTCCCCCCCGATGGCCGTCAGGCGGCGTGCCGTCTCGACCACGCCCCGGCGACGTGCGTCGCCGGCGAGCTTCCCGCCCGAGGCCGGATCGAACCCCAGCGGTTCGATGAACAGCGGCAGATCGGCGGCGCGGCACGCGGCGGCGACGTCGGCCACCAGGCGCTCCTGATCCGCGGCGTTCGAGGCCTCATGGTGGTAGTAGACGAGGAGCTTCGCGGCCGATGCACCCAGGCGCTTTGCCTGCGCCACGGACCATCCCGGCAGGATCCGGCTGACCCGTGCGTCGGCCGGACCCTCGAAGCCGGTCGCCTCGATCGCCACCAGCAGGCCCGCGCTGCCAGGCAGCGACCCGTCGGCGATGCACTGCGCGGCGCCGATCTCGGGATCGAGCAGCGAGCCCGTCGCGTGCGGGGCGAGCGCACGGATCACCGCGCGCTTGAAGGCGACCATCTCGTCATAGGTTGCGATCTCCGGGCGCTCGGGGTGGAGCTCCTTGCGGAGGTTCTGGCGGTGGTCGAGCGCAAGCACCGCGAAGGTCCCCCGGAGGGAGGCGCACGCATCGAGGCCGCGGCGGGTGCCCAGCGGATACGGAGCGCCACCGGCGGCCGGTGTCATCCGACGGCCTCCTGACGGCTCTTGGCGACCGACGTGCGGCGCCCGATCCCCGGTCGTGCTGCCGGGGTACGGGCGCCAGCGGGCCGGGAGGGTGGCACGAGTGGCAGCCCGGCGGACCGCGGCGCGGCGGTCGATCGGCGGACGATCAGCTCGAACGGCAGCAGGACGGACTCTCCGGTCCTCGTCCGCTCGCCCGTCAGCCGGTCGATCATCATCTCCGCGGCACGACGCCCGATCTCGTAGGCGGGCTGGGCGGCCACCGTGAGGAAGGGGTCGCTGACCCATTCCGCCGGCAGGTCGTCGAAGGCCACGACCGAGATGTCATCGGGCAGGTGCAGGCCCATCTCGCGCAGGGCGCGGATGGCTCCGAAGGCGATGAAGTTGTTGGCCGCGAACAGCGCGGTCGGCGGGTCGTCGGTGGCAGCGATCACCTCGTCCGCCATCTGGTGCCCGTCCGCGAGGTTGAGATCGCCGAAGTTGAAGCGCCCCCATCGGACGAGCGCCTCGTCGAGGGTGAGGCCGGACTCCTCGAGCGCCCTGCGCACGCCCGCAACCCGGTCGGCGGACGTGGAGATGGAGCGTCGTCCGGTGAGCACCCCGATCCGCCGATGACCGAGCCCGATCAGGTGGCGGGCCAGCTCGTAGGCACCGGCCTCGGAATCGCAGCGAACGGTATCGATCCGTCGCCCGGGAACGCGCCGGTCGAGAATGACCAGGGGGACCTTGTGGGCGCGCAGCAGCCGGATCGAGGCACCCGGGTTGTCCGCTGGAACGAGGAGCACGCCGTCGACCTGGCGCTCAACGAGCAGCCGCAGGTAGCGGGCCTCCTCGTCATCGTCCTCGTCGGTGTTGCAGAACATCACCGCGAACCCGCGAGGACCGGCGACGTCCTCGACGCCTCTCGCGATCGTGGTGAAGAAGGGGTTGGTGATGTCCGACACGACCAGGGCAATCGTGTGGGTCTGCTTGGATCGCAGGTGGCGGGCGACCGCGTTGGGCACGTACCCGAGCTGGGCGATCGCCTGCTCGACGCGCAGCCGGGTCGTCTGGCTCGTGTACCCGGAGTGGTTGACCACGCGCGACACGGTCATCGTGGACACGCCGGCAAGCCTGGCGACGTCGCGGATTGTGCTCATTCGTCGGGTCCACTCATCAGGTCTGTTGCGCACGATGCGGGGACCGGGCGCGTCACCGCGGTCCCCGCATCGGTGCTCCAGGCGCCTGGCTAGTTGTAGAGAACTGCCTTGACGTCGGGCGAGTCGATGTTGGACTTGTCGGCCCAGATGAACCCGGTGTCGACGTTCTTGTCGAAGCCCGTGCCGCCGTTGATCGCCTTCATGGCGTACTCGACGCACTTCGCGCCGATGCCGACCGGGTTTTGCTGGACCGCGCCCAGCTCCGTGCCGGCGTTGATCGCGTCGATCTGTGCCTGACCGGAGTCATAGCCGACCAGCGTGATCTTGCCGTTCATCTTGAGCTCGCTGACGGCGTTGAGGACGCCGATGATGCTGCCTTCGTTGCCGCCGAAGAAGCCCTTGATGTCCGGGTTGGCCTGGATCATCGCCTTGGCGAGGTCGGCCGACTTGGCCTGGTCGCCACCGCCGTACTGCGGTCCGATGATCTCGATGTTCGGGTACTTGGCCTTCATCTGGTTGATGAAGCCATCCGTGCGGTCGATGCCCGTGCGGCTGGTCTGATCGTGAATGATGACGCCGACCTTGCCGGAGTTGCCGATGGCGGCTGCCATCTTGTCGGCGGCGAGCGCCGCGGCCGCGACGTTGTCCGTGGCCACGGTCGTGAGCGGGATGTCGCTGTCCACGCCGGAGTCGAATGCGACGACCGGGATGTTCTGCGACTGGAACTGCTGCAGCAGCGGGGTGGCCGCCTTGCTGTCGAGGGCAGCGAAGCACAGGGCCGCTGGCTTCTTGGCGAGCTCGGTCTGAAGCATGTTCAGCTGCTGGTCGACGTTGGACTCCGTATCGGGGCCCATGAAGTTGACGGTTGCGCCTTCCTTGGTCGCCTCGTCCTCGGCGCCCTTCTTGACCGCCTGCCAGAACTGGTGCTGGAAGCCCTTCGACACGATCGAGATGTAGGGGACGCTGCCGCCACCACCACCACCGGTGCTCGGGGCCGGGGTGGCCGACGAGCTGCATGCGCCAACGACGATCGCCGCCGCGCCCACGATGGACAGGAACCGCTTGTTCATCCTGCTCCTCACTTGATCCGACTTGCTTGAGTCTCAGCGGCGATCAACGACCGCCGGGGGGGGCGCCCATGCGTGCGAACTTCCTCGTGCTCCTCCTACTGCTGCTGGCGCCGACGGATGATGTCGAGGTAGACGGCAAGGAGGACGACCACGCCGGTGACGACGATCTGCCACTCCTGCGGGACGCTCATGATCTGGAGGCCGTTCGTGAGCGTCTTGACGATGAAGGCGCCGATGATCGTGCCGAGGATCGTGCCCTCGCCGCCCGCAAGCGAGGTGCCGCCGATGACGACGGCCGAGATCGCGTCGAGCTCGTAGCCGAAGCCGAGGGCCGGCTGCGCAGAGTTGACGCGCGCGCCGATCAGGACGCCCGCGAGGCCGGCGAACAGGCCGCCCAGCGTGTAGACGGCCATCTTCCACCACTGGACGGTCACGCCCGAGAGCCGAACTGCTTCTTCGTTGCTGCCCAGGGCGAAGGTGTACCGACCGAGCACGGTCCGGTTGAGGATGAAGGCGGCGATGATCACCGCCACGAACATGATGATCGCGATGTTTGGGACGCCGAACTCGCCCGAGATATTGATCCCGAACAGGTTGCCCATGACGCCCGTGTTGAACTCCGGGGTGTTGGTGAAATAGATGGGTCGCGTCTGCGTGATAACGAGCGCAAGCCCGCGCGCGACATTCAACGTGCCGAGGGTCGCGATGAAGGGTGGGAGCTTCAGACGCGCGATCAGGACGCCGTTGAACAGGCCCATGACGCCGCCCGTCAGGATGCCCGCCAGGACCCCGACCAGGACGGGCAGGCCCAGGTTCGTGATCGCCACCGCGGTCATGACGGACGACAACGTCATCACCGTGCCGACCGAGAGGTCGATGCCGCCGGTGATGATGACGAACGTCTCGCCAAGGGCCATGACGCCGACGACCGACGTCGCGATGAGGATGTTGACGAAGTTGTCGAAGCTCAGGAAGTGCTCGTTCGCGACGCTGAAGAAGATGACCATCACGATGAGGGCGCCGAACGCCAGGAAGCGCTGGAACAGGTCGCCTCGGACGAGGGTTGCCGATCGAGCGGCGGAGGAAGACCGGAACGCACGCCCTTTGGTCACATCGATCTCCTGCCTCAGGCGGCCTGATCCCGCTGGGTAGCCAACGTCATGATCTTTTCCTGCGTTGCCTCGGCCGCCGACAGCTCGCCGGTGATCCGGCCCTCGCACATGACGATGATCCGATGGCTCATCCGCAGGATCTCGGGCAGCTCGGAGCTGATCATCACGATGGCCTTGCCCCCGGCGGCCAGGTCGTTGAGCAGGTGGTAGATCTCGCTCTTGGCGCCGACGTCGATGCCGCGCGTGGGCTCGTCGAAGAACAGGATCTCGGTGTCAGCGGTGAGCCATTTCGCGATGACGACCTTCTGCTGGTTGCCGCCCGACAGGTTCCGGGCCTTCTGCGCCAGGGAGGGCGTCCTGATCGACAGCTGCTGCACCTGGGAGTCGCCGACGCTGCGCGTGTCGCGCGTCCGGACCGTCCCGAGCGGGCCCAGGAAACGGCGAAGCGAGGCAAGCACGACGTTGGTCTCGACGTCCATCGCGAGGGCGAGCCCGTAGCGCTTGCGGTCCTCGGAGAGATAACCGATACCGTGGCGGACGGCGTCGCTTGGGCTGGCGATGCGGACCCGCTGGCCGTGGACGAAGATCTCGCCCGATTCGGGCCGATCGGCGCCGAAGACCGCCCGGGCGACCTCCGTGCGGCCGGCGCCGACGAGGCCGGCGAAGCCGAGGATCTCGCCCCGTCGCAGCTGGAAGCTGACGTCCCGGACCCGGCGGCCACGGCTCAGGCCGCGGACCTCCAGGACGATCTCGTCGCTGGGGTGCTCGGGAACCTCGGGGGCGGCCTCGTAGATGGTCCGGCCGACCATCATCGAGATGATCCGGTCGATCGGGGCGTCGGGCGTCGCGACCGTATCGATGTAGTGCCCGTCGCGCATGACCGTCACCCGATCGGAGATCTGCTTGAGCTCCTCGAGGCGATGCGAGATGTGGACCACCCCGACACCCCGGTCGCGAAGCTGGCGGATGATCCGGAACAGCTCGTCGATCTCCGTATCGGTGAGGGCGGCCGTCGGCTCGTCCATGATGAGGACGCTCGAGTTGAACGACAGCGCCTTGGCGATCTCGATCATCTGGTGCTGGGCGACGGCGAGGCCACCGACCTTTGCCCGTGGGTCGAGGGCGAGATGCAGCTCCTCGAACAGCGCGCCGGCCCTCGTGTTGAGCTCCTGCTCATCGAGCACGATGCCCCGTGCGCTCCGTGGCTCGCGTCCGATGAAGATGTTCTGGGCCACGGTCAGGTGGGACATCAGGTTGAGCTCCTGATGGACCATGCTGATCCCGAGCTGGTGGGCGGCATGCGGATTGGGGATCTCGACGGCGCGGCCGTTGAGACGGATCTGTCCGGCGTCCCGGTGATAGACACCGGCCAGGATCTTCATGAGCGTGGACTTGCCCGCCCCGTTCTCGCCGACGAGCGCATGGACCTCGCCGGCATCAAGCTCGAAGCGGCAGTCATCGAGCGCGTGGACGCCCGGGAAATCCTTCCGGATGCCCTCCATCTCGACCAGGTGCTGGCCCTGGGCGGCGTCCTGTTCGGCCATGCGTTGCGGGTGCTCCGGCTACGTTGCGGTGGTCGATCGTTGCGGGCGCAGGACGCTGTTATCGGTAACTTAGGTTATCGGTAACATGAGTTACCGGTAACATACACCGCGGTGTCAACATGCCGGACGGCCCGGGTCGAACGGCACGTCGTGGTCCGCTCGGTGCGCGAGCCCGGGCGCGTCAGCCTTGCCGCCGGCCGCCGGGCGACGGCATCGTCCGCCGGTGGTCCGCCGGTGCTCGAGGCGCCGACGCCGTGCTCGCGGAGGCGTATCCTCGGGGTTCCCGCGGCCCGGGATCGGCCCGGACCCCGCGTCCCGCGCGCCGCCACGAAGCGCGCTGCCCGAGGAGGAAGACGCGATGCCCCGTATCGTCCGTGGCGCGCTCCTGCAGGCGACCTGGACCGGCGACAAGGAGTCGATGATCCAGAAGCACGAGGGCTACGCCCACGAGGCGGCCAAGCAAGGCGCCCAGGTGATGCTGTTCCAGGAGCTGTTCTACGGCCCCTACTTCTGCCAGGTGCAGGACAAGGCCTACTACGCCTACACCGAGCGCATCCCCGACGGCCCGACCACGCAGCGGATGCAGGCCCTCGCCCGCGAGACCGGCATGGTGCTGGTGGTCCCGATGTACGAGGAGGACAGCCAGACCTCGGGCATCTACTACAACACGGCGGCCGTGATCGACGCCGACGGGACCTACCTGGGCAAGTACCGCAAGACCCACATCCCGCACGTCGCGGGGTTCTGGGAGAAGTTCTACTTCCGCCCGGGCAACCTCGGCTACCCCGTGTTCCAGACCGCGGTGGGCAAGGTCGGCGTGTACATCTGCTACGACCGCCACTTCCCCGAGGGCGCCCGGGCGCTGGGCCTCAACGGCGCCGAGCTCGTGCTCATCCCGAGTGCCACCAGCCGCGGCCTGTCCGAGTACCTGTGGCGGGTGGAGCAGGTGTCCCACGCGCTCGCCAACGGCTACTTCGTGGGCACCATCAACCGGGTGGGCACCGAGGCCGAGATCGGGCCCGACGACTTCTACGGCCAGAGCTACTTCGTCGACCCGCGGGGCCAGTTCGTGGGCGCCGTGGGCTCCCCCCACGACGAGGAGCTGATCGTGCGCGACCTCGATCTCGGCTGCGTCGAGGAGGTCCGCCAGACCTGGCAGTTCTACCGCGACCGGCGGCCCGAGATGTACGGTGACCTCGTCGCCAAGTGATGAATCGAGACCTGCCGGACCGAGCCACAAGAGGCCAAACAGCACGCGCGACCGCGGGGCGGCATCGGGTATCATCCCGCGGGCTCGGCTGCCTGGAGGAGGGCGGCCGAGCCGCTTGCTTTCCCGGGAGGCGGACAGGAGGACGTCGATGAAGTTCGGGTTCACGCTCAAGCCCGAGCACTCCATCGAGCGCACGGTCGCGCTGACACGCCAGGCCGAGGCGGCCGGGTTCGATTACGGCTGGCTGTTCGACAGCCACGTGCTGTGGCGCGACCCGTATCCGCTGCTCACCCTGATGGCCCAGGCGACCACGCGGTTGCGGCTGGGGACGTGCGTCACCAACCCGGCGACCCGCGAGCCGTCGGTGACGGCATCCGCGCTTGCGGTGCTCAGCGAGGTCTCGGGTGGGCGGATGGATCTCGGCATCGGGCGCGGCGACTCGGCCAGGCGGGTGCTGGGCAAGAAGCCGACCTCGATGGCGGACCTCGAGCAGGCGGTCCACGTGATCCGCGCCCTGGTCGAGGGACGCTCGATCGAGTACGAAGGCACGATGCTCCAGCTGCCGTGGGCGGGCAGCTACCGGCTTCCGGTCTGGATCGCGGGCTACGGCCCGGTGGCGCTCAAGCTGACCGGGCGGATCGCCGATGGGTCGATGCTCCAGATCGGGGACCCCGATCTCATCCGCTGGTTCGTGTCGCAGGTCCGGGCGTCGGCCCGGGAGGCGGGGCGCGATCCGGCCTCGGTGCAGGTGATGGCGGCCGCGCCGGCCCACGTCGGCGACCTCGCCGACGCGCGCGACCGGACCCGCTGGTTCCCGGCGCTCGTCGCGAACCACGTGGTCGATCTCGTGAACAAGTACCCGCGCGACGACCTGCCCGTGGAGCTCACGACCTACGTCCGCGAGCGCGAGGGCTACGACTACCTCCATCACGCCGAGGTGGGCAGCGACAACGCGTCCTTCGTGACCGACGACGTCGTCGATCGCTTCTGCCTGGTCGGGCCGGTCGACCAGCACGTGGAGCGCCTGCGCGCGCTGGCGGACGCGGGGGTGGACCAGTTCAACCTGTACCTCATGAACGGCGGCGAGGAAGAGCAGCTCGAGATCTACGGCCGCGAGATCATCCCGGCGCTGCGCGACGCGGCTGCGGCGGGCGCCTGATCCGTCCTGCTCGGCGCGCCCGCCGACCACCACCGGCCGGCATCGTCGCACCGTCGACGACCGTTCGGCGGTGGTGGTGCGCCGGCGCACCCGGGCAGCATCCCTATCGGGCCGGAGCGGCGGCGCCCCGGGTGCGGTGGGATGCGGAGCGGGAGGGTACCGGTCGGGGTCCGGGGTCCGGAGGTCCTGCTCGACTCGGGCGCCAGACCGGTCGACACTTCGGGCACTGGAGGCTTCCGATGTCGACCCTGTCCCTGTTTCGTCGCCGAGATCCCTGGTGGGAGCTCGATGGCCCGGCCGCCCGCCGCGCTCGTCGCCGCCGGCTGCTCGTCTCGAGCATCGCGTTCCTCACCGCCGCCAGCGCCGTGGCGGCCGCCGCCTTCGCCTGGTCGGTCCAGCTCGGCGTGGCCGCCGCCCTTGGCGTGCACGCGGCGCTGCCCCTCGGCTGATCGAACCCGCGCGCGGCGGACGGGCCGCGCGTCGGCTCCGGCGCGCTCGCTCCGTGGCGCGCGCACCGGGTAGCAAGGTCCGCGCCCGCGGCTCAGTCCGGACAGCCCACCAGCTCGAGGGCGGTCAGGCCGAGCGCATCGCGTGCCCTCGCTTCGTCGTCGACGCAGAACGCCATCTCGACCACGCCGGGCTTGCGCCCGACGGGCAGCATGCCGGTGATCGTGACGCCGCCCCGGTCGAGCCGCTCGCTCACCTCCGCGAGACCCTCGGGGCAGTCGGGCACCTCGACCATGACTGCCCTGCCTTCGATGAACCGGTGACCCAGGCCGCGTAGCACGTCCCGGGTGACGTCGTCGTCGCCGGTCGTCACGAACATGCAGGCGAGCGGCCCGGCGCCGACGCACGAGACGTGGTGGATGTCGATCCCGCGACTCGCCAGCGTCCTCGTCACGTGGGCGAGCTCGCCCGGATGGTTGTCGAGCTGGATCACGAACTGCAGACCCATGTGTGCTCACTCCGAGCCTGTCCCGGAGGACGCCGGTCGGCTCCCCGGGGGAGATGCGGTCGGGCCGTGCCGGGACGCGTCGCGCGAATGTCGAGTCCGCGCCGCCGGGTCGAGCCCCTCAACGTGCGTGCACCCGAGCGTGCGGCGATCCGCGCCGGCCCGCCCAGTGCCGATTGGCCCGACTCCGGGGCTGCCCATCGCCCGTGCCGCGACGGGCGGTCCGGCGGGTACGATTCGGGACCAGGAGGCTGCCCCGATGTTCGTCACCCTCGTCCACGTCCATGTCAACCCGGAGCACGTCGGGGCGTTCGCCGACGCGTGCCGGGCGAACCACGAGGCATCGATCCGGGAGCCCGGCAACGTCCGCTTCGACGTCCTGCGGCTGGTCGAGGACCCGACCCGGTTCATCCTGTACGAGTGCTACGTGGACGAGGCCGCCGCACGTGCCCACAAGGAGACCGCCCACTACGCCACCTGGCGCGATGCCGTCGCCGACTGGCTGGCCGAGCCACGCCAGGGCGTCCGGTACGAGGGCCTGTACCCCGAGACCGCGGCCGGATGACCCACCCGCAGCCGACGCCGCAGCCGGCCCCGCTGCCGGCGCCCATCTTCGCTCTCGGCCGACTGCCACGGATCACGTTCGGGGCCGGGAGCCTCGCCGCGCTGCCGGAGATCGTCGCCCGCCACGGCCGGCGGGCGCTGCTCGTCACCGGCGGCCGCTCGCTGGCCGCCTCGGGCCGCCTGGCGGCCGTGCTCGGCGACCTCGGCGGCGCCGGCCTCGAGGTGCCGGGCAGGGTCGAGGTCGGCGGCGAGCCATCGCCGGGCGTCGTCGACGACGCCGTGACCAGGTGGCGGGAGCAGCCGATCGAGGTCGTCATCGCGATCGGTGGCGGCAGCGTGCTCGACGCGGCCAAGGCGATCGCCGGCCTGCTCCGGACCGGGACGAGCGTCACCGACCACCTCGAGGGCGTCGGCGCCCAGCTCCCGTACCCCGGCCCTGCCGTGCCCCTGGTCGCCGTCCCCACCACCGCGGGGACGGGCAGCGAGGCCACCCGGAACGCGGTCATCAGCGAGCGGGGTCCGGCGGGCTACAAGCGCTCGTTCCGCGACGAGCGGCTGGTGGCCGCGGATGCCGTGGTCGACCCGGATCTGCTCGACGGGCTGGGCCCGGCCGCGATCGCGACCAATGGCATGGACGCCGTCACCCAGCTCCTCGAAGCCTACGTGTCGCTCCGTGCCGGGCCGGTCACCGATGCGCTTGCGCTCGCGGGGCTCGAGGCCGCGCGCGACGGGCTGCTGGCCTGGCACGCGGACCCCCGTGGCCCCGAAGCCGCGGCGGCGCGCAGCCGGATGGCCTACGCGGCCCTGCTGTCGGGCATCTGCCTCGCCCACGCGGGGCTGGGGGCCGTCCACGGCCTGGCCTCACCGCTCGGGGCGCGCTCCCCGGTGCCGCATGGCGCGGCGTGCGGCATGACGCTCGCGGCGGTCACGGCCGTGAACATCTCGGCCCTCGCCGGGCGCGAGCCGGGATCGGTCGCGCTCGACCGCTATGCCGCCCTGGGCAGGCTGCTTGCCGATCTCCCGGCGTCGACGACCGATCGCGACGCCCGGTCCGCCCTGGTGATGACCCTCACCCGGTGGACCGCGGTCCTCGGGATGCCGCGCCTGCGGACCTTCGGGGTCACCGACGACGACCTTGCCTCGATCGTCGCCGACGCGCGCGGGAGCTCGATGCGCACCAACCCGATCGTGCTCACCGACGATGAGCTCACCGCGATCCTGCGGGCCGCGCTCTAGCTGTAGCTCGCGCGCTCGTTGTACTCCCCACACACATCCAGTCGCCGGTGGCCGGCACCGGGTCATCCTGCCGCGAGAGCCGGCAGCTCGGCGCGAATGGCCTGGAGGTCGTCGTCCCGGAGCGCCCACTCGAGCAGGTCGGGCCGGCGCCGGAATGCGTCGCGCACGAGCCGGCGGGCAGCGTCTGGCCGCTCCGTGAGGGCGGCGTTGCAGGCGAGGTTGTAGAGCATCACGCCGACGTCGCGGTCGGGGATCCGGCCACGGACGATGATGGCCTCGATGGTCGACTCGAAGACCTGAAACGCAGTGGCCGCGGCTGGTCCGGCCACGCCGGCGGCGTCGCTCAGGTGGGCGAGCGCATGGTTCGCTCCGTTGGCCCCGATGCCCGCAACCAGGTTCTCGGAGCGCTCCAGCCGCTCGGCGGTGGTGGCGGCGATGGCCGCCTGGAGCGCATCGATGCTGGCCTCGGCGTCGGCCGCCACCCGATCCCACGACCAGGTCTCGCGCTCGGCCTGGATGCGCGCGTTCGCCACGTCGTCGGGCTCACCCCCGTCGTCGTCGCCGTCGCCGGCGGCGGTTCCGGATCCGGCGGGCTGCCGGTCGCGCCAGCCCGTGCGCAGGCGCCCGGCCTCCACCTCGCGCCAGGCGGCGAGGTGCGCCAGAAGGTCCTTCGCCGACCATTCCCCGATCGTGCGCGGCGCGTCGCGGGTGACGGGGTCCATCAACCCGAAGATGGCCCGCTCTGCCGCGCGCGTCGCCTCGAGCATCTCCACCAGGTCGCCATGGAGCGGGGTGCCGAGTGCCGAATCATGACCCATGACCCGGATGGTAGCGACCGGCGGCACGCCGGCAACCCCCCGCGACGACCGAGTTGCGCCAGGGGCACCCGCGAGCGGCGGGAAGCCCCGACCGACGGTGGAGCTGCCGGGTCAGGCCCACGCGCCGCCAACGGCGTTGGCCCGGGTGTGGAACGGGATGCCCTGGGGGCCGCACCCCCGGTCGCCCTGCGCCGCGTCGGCCACCCCGTCGGGCGCGCCGGCCTCGCGGAGCCGCTGACCCACGCGACCGGGGACCGGGCGCGATGCGACGCCCGTCGGGTCGACCGGGTTGTCAGATCCTGGGTCTGGACGTGGGGTCCGGCCACTCCGGCCCGCCCGTGGGTCCGCGCCGGCGCACCGGCTCCTCGGCCGGCGTCGGAGCCGGCCGCCGGGAGCCCAACCAGGCCGCGAGCACGGTGATGGCAAGCAGCACCATCGCGCCGGCAACGATCCCCAGCGACAGGAGCTGGTCCATCCGCAGCTCGCCCACCACGACCGGGTCCCGCCACGTGCTCGCCACGGCCGCCCGAGCGCCCGCCCACATCGCGATCCCGAGCAGGAACGCACCGCCGCCCCGGCGCTGGAACCCGCCGGCGGCGAGGACCATCATCAGCAGCAGCAGGACGAGGATCGTGGCCACCGCCTCGTACGCCTGGGCCGGGTGCGATGGGATCTGGGGAGCGAGCGACCCCCACGGCCCGGGACCGGGATAGGCGGTGGCCCAGCTGCCGTCCCATGGCGTCCCCTGCCCGTCCCCGCCCAGCAGCATCGCGAGCTTGCCGCCGGCCAGCGCGAGCAGGAGGGGCACGATCAGGGCGTGCAGCCAGCGGCCGATCGAGCCGCCGAGCATGGTGGCGACGATGACCGCCGTGATGGTTCCGCCGACGACCGCGAGCGACAGCTGGAACCCACCCTGGGCGATGTCGAGGACGGCACCCTGGTTGGCGGTGTAGTAGTCGAGATGGAGCAGGACATACCCGATCCGTCCGCCCGCGACGGCGCCGGGAAGCGCGCCGACCGCGACGTACAGGAGATCGTCGGCGCGCAGGTGGTTCGGCTCGTCGTCCTCGTCGAGCGAGTCCGTTGGCCGGGCCGGATCGAGCGGCGTCCCCCAGGCGATCAGGGTCGCCACGACCAGGGCGACGAGGATCACCCCCGCCAGCGCGATCGTCTCGAGACGGACCTCGAACCCGCCGATCGACACGATCGGCGCGAACGTGAGCTCGATCACGGCGGTCACGGGGAACAGGGTCGGCACGTCGGGCGAAGTCTACCGGGCGGGGCGCCCGATCATCGCCGCTCGGTCCGCCCGCCCATCCGACCCTGGGTGCCCCCGACCGAGGGTCAGGCAGGCAGGTGCGAAACGAGGTCCCGGACGGCCGCGGCCGACTTCCCGAATGCCGCCTGCTCTTCCTCTGTCAGCGTGATCTCGAACACGCGATCGAGCCCGCCCCGGCCCAGCACGATCGGAACGCCGACGAACAGCCCGTCGACCCCGAACTCGCCCTTGAGCTGGACGGCGCAGGGGAGCACCCGCTTCCGGTCGCGCAGGATCGCGTCGACCATCTCGAACGTCGACGCGGCCGGGGCGTAGAAGGCCGAACCCGTCTTGAGCAGCGCGACGATCTCGGCACCACCGTTCGCGGTCCGCTCCTCGAGCGCCCTGACGCGGTCGGCCGAGAGGAGCTCGGTGATCGGCACGCCGGCCACGGTCGAGTAGCGCGACAGCGGCACCATCGTGTCGCCGTGGCCACCGAGCACGAACGCATGGACATCCTCGACGGACACGCCGAGCTCCATCGCGATGAAGGTCCGGAACCGCGCCGAGTCGAGCACCCCGGCCATGCCCAGCACGCGCTCGCGCGGGAAGCCCGAGGCCTGCATGGCCACGTGGCACATCGCGTCGAGCGGGTTGGTGACGATGATCAGGATGGCGTCCCGCGAGACGGCCGTCGATCCCCGGACGACGCTGGACACGATCCCGGCGTTGGTGGCCAGCAGCTCGTCGCGACTCATGCCGGGCTTGCGCGGGATCCCGGACGTCACCACGATGATGTCCGATCCCGCGGTGTCCGCGTAGTCGTTGGTTCCCAGGATCCGCGAGTCGTGCCCGACGACCGGCGCGGCCTCCGCGAGGTCGAGACCCTTGCCCTGGGGCAGGCCGTCGACGATGTCGACCAGGACCACGTCGGCCAGGCCGGCCTCCGCGATCCGCTGCGCGGTCGTGGCGCCGACGTTGCCGGCTCCGATGACGGTGACCTTGTTGCGTGCCATGAGCTCGAACGCCCTCCTGCGACCTGTGGTGCCCGTGTTCGCGACGGTGAGCGCCGGCCGGTCTCAGGCCCCGGCGGCGGGGCCGGCGTCGACCGGAGCCGGGCCGGCGTCCCGGATCGCGTCGCTCACGCCATCAGCGTACTTCGCGAAGTTGTCGTGGAACATGCCCGCCAGGCGCCGCGCCGCCGCGTCGTAGGCGCCGGCTTCGGCCCACGTCGTCCGCGGGACCAGGACCTCGTCGGGAACGCCCGGCACGCGCACGGGCACGGCGACCCGGAAGATCGGATCGACCACCGTCTCGACCCCGTCGAGCTCGCCGTTGATGGCGGCCCGCACCATGTTCCGGGTGTGGGCGATGTTCATGCGATGACCGGTTCCGTACGGGCCACCCGTCCAGCCCGTGTTGACCAGCCAGACGGGAACGTCGAACCGTTCCAGGCGGTCGACGAGCATCGCCGCGTACTCCCCGGGATGGCGCGGCAGGAACGGCGCGCCGAAGCCGGCCGAGAAGGTGGCCGAGGGCTCTCGCACCCCGACCTCGGTGCCGGCCAGCTTGGCCGTGTAGCCGCTGATGAAGTGGTAGGCGGCCTGCTCGCGGGTGAGCCGGCTGATGGGCGGCAGCACGCCGAACGCGTCGGCGGTCAGGAACACGACGTGGGTGGGGGTGCCGGCGATGCCACCCGGATCCGCGTTCCCGATGAAGTGGAGCGGGTAGGCGCCCCGCGTGTTCTCGGTGTAGCGCTCCGAATCAAGGTCCAGCTCCCGGGTCGCCGGGTCGACGTCGACGTTCTCGAGGACCGTCCCGAAGCGGCGGGTGGTGGCGAAGATGTCGGGCTCGTACATGGGCGACAGGCGGATGGTCTTGGCGTAGCAGCCGCCCTCGAAGTTGAACGTGTAGCCCTCGCCCCAGCCATGCTCGTCATCGCCGATCAGGCTGCGCTGCGGGTCGGCCGACAGGGTGGTCTTGCCCGTGCCCGAGAGGCCGAAGAAGACGCACGCGTCGCCTGCCTCGCCGACGTTGATCGAGGAGTGCATCGGGAGCACGCCTTCGTCGGGCATGAGGTAGTTCATCACCGTGAACGCGGCCTTCTTGATCTCGCCCGCGTACATCGTCCCGATGATGATGATCTCCATCCGCCGCAGGTGGAGCAGGATCGCCGTGCCGCTCCGGGTCCCCTCGGTCGCAGGATCGGCCTCGAAGCTGGGCACGTTGATGATCGTGAAGTTGGGCTCGAAGGCCGCCAGGTCCTCGCGAGGCGGCCGGCGGAACAGGTTGCGCGCGAAGATGCTCGCCCAGGCCGTCTCGGTGTACACGCGCAGGCTGCGTCGATGCGCCGGGTGCGCGCCGATGTACAGGTCCTGCGCGTAGAGCTCGCGCTCACGGACATGGTCCATCAGCCTGGCGCGCAGCCGGTCGTAGTGGGCCTCGCTGATGGCATGGTTGACGTCGCCCCACCAGACCTTGGCCTCGCTCCACGGCTCGCGGACGACGAACTTGTCCCGGGGCGACCGGCCGGTGTGCTGCCCCGTTCGCACCGCAAGCGGCCCCTCGGCGGCGATCGTGCCCTCGCCGGCGGCGATCGCGCGCTCGTACAGCTCGGCGACGGGGAGGTTGGCCAGGATGCGGCTGCCGATCGGGGTCGCTGCGGCGGGGATCGTCATCGCCATGATCGGTACCTCGACTGCGCTGCGGGTGCGCCACCCGCGCTGGGGCACGTGACCGGCCGCGCGTGGCGGGCACGCCGGGTGCCCGGGAGTCGGCTTTCGCAGTCAAGGGTTGCGGTTCGGTTTCGGCGATTGTAACCGGTCATTCGGCCGGGTGGCCAACAGCCGAAGGTCACGTCATCGCATCCGCGTGACGGCTGGCGGCCGGTCGAACCCGTCGCCGATCGGCGGGCTACGCGTCCTCGAGGGACGACGCAAGGTCGGCGACCAGGTCCTCGGCCGCCTCGATCCCGACCGACAGCCGCACCAGCGCGGGATCGACGGCCAGCGGCGACGATGCAACGGACTGGTGGGTCATCGCCGCGGGCAGCTCGATCAGGGATTCGACGCCGCCCAGCAATTCGGCGAGGGTGAACAGCCGGGTCGACTCGCACACCGCGACGGCTCGCTCCGCCGCGGTCCGGCGATGACGGCCGCCGGCCGCCGGCACGAACGACACCATGCCCCCGAACGCCGGCGAGCCGCCCAGCCGCATCTGGGTCGCGGCGACCGCGGACCCCGGGTTCGCCCGCTTCCCGTCCGCCAGGCCCGGGTAGTGCACCCGGGCGACATCGGCGCGATCGGCAAGGAACCGGGCCACCGCGATCGCGTTGGCGCAGTGACGCTCCATGCGCAGCGCGAGCGTGCGCAGGCCGCGCAGCACCAGGAAGCAGTCGAACGGCCCGGGGACCGCGCCCATGGCGTTCTGCAGGAACCGCAGCCGCGCCGCGAGCCCGTCGTCGCTCGTGACGACAACGCCCACGACGGTGTCGGAGTGACCGGCGAGGTACTTGGTGGCCGAATGCAGCACGATGTCGGCGCCCAGCTCGAGCGGTCGCTGGACGGCGGGCGAGGCGAACGTGCTGTCGACGACGATCCACGGTCGCGGCGATCCCGCCTGGGCCGCCCAGTCCTGCACCGCCCGGGCGGCCGCGGCAATGTCGGTGACCTTGAGCAGCGGGTTCGAGGGGGTCTCGAACCACACCAGGCGCGTGCGTCCGGTGAGCCCCTCCCACAGCGCGTCGGCGCCGGCCGCGAGGTCCGCGTAGCGTGCCTCGCCCGCACCTGCCGGGCGGTGGACGCGCTCGAGGTAGCGGAAGGTGCCGCCGTACACGTCGTCGCCGACCAGGATCTCCTCGCCGGCGGCCGCGAGCTGGGCGATGGCCGCCGTCGCGGCGGACCCGCTGGCGAACGCGATCCCGTGCGTCGCCCCCTCGAGCTCGGCCACCGCACGCTCGAGCCGCTCCCGGGTCGGGTTCTGCGTCCGGGCGTACTCGTAGCCGCGCCGCGGGCGGCCGATGCCGTCCTGGGCGTAGGTCGAGGTCTGGTAGATCGGCGGCGCGACCGCGCCGGTCAGCTCGTCGGGCTCCTGACCCGCGTGCACGGCGCGCGTGGCGAACCCGTCGCGGGCTGCGTCCGAACGGGGCCGCCGGTCATCGTCCTGCATCGCAGGATCATCGCATGAGCGCGCACCGGACCCACCCGCAGCGCGGTGGCGGGACCCTCGCCGGCGCCAGATGCGGACCCCCCTTGCCACGCCGGGTAGCGTTGACATGACCGGGGCGAGGACCGGTCCATCGAAGGCCGTGGCCCCGGGGGAGGAGTCGTCATGTCCGGCACACCCGTGCCGCCGGAGCCCACCGGCGCGTCCCCCAGCGGCGGGGAGCCAGCCACGACACCCGGCGCCGCCCCGGACGCGCCGCCGCCCGCGGCCACGCCGCAGGTGGGCTGGCAGCCGGGGCCCCCCGACCCGTCCCCCGGTGCGCCCGCGGGCGCGGCCTCCGTGTCGGCCATGGCATCGTCGGCCGGGCAGGCCGTGTCCGCCGGGTGGGGTCGTCTTGGTGGCGCCCAGCGGCTGGTCGTGATCGGCGGCTTCGGGGTCGCCGTGCTCTACCTGCTGGGCGTGATCCTGGACGTCCTGGCAACGCAATCGAGCTGGCTGGTCGCCGCCATCGTGGGCGTCGTGGCGGGGGCGATCGCCCTGCTGCCGGCCGAGCGTCGCACCGGATGGCCCATCCCGGCCCTGGTGGTGGCCGTCGCCGCCGCCCTGGCCGCCGCTTCGATCACCGTGGTCGAAGGCCTCGAGATGCTGTTCGATCTGCAGGACGATCTCGACGACGGCGGCTCGCTGTTCGTGGGGCTGGTGGCGCTGTCGGCCGTGTCGGGGGTCACGACCGCCGCGGGCGCCGATCGCCTGGGTCCAGCGTCCGTGAGCGCCGGGGTCGGCGCCGCCTATCGGGCCACCGACCGCGGCGCGCGGATCGCGCTGGCCGGGGCGTTGGTGTTCCTGCTGGGCTGGGTCGTCAGCGTGACGATCGGCGTGTTCGTGCTCAACTTCCTGGGCTCGATCGTGATCGCCGCGGTGGTTGCCGGCAGCGCCTGCCTGCTGGTCCAGGCGAGCGGCTGGCGGATCCCGGTTGCCTGGGCGGTCGCCGGATGCGCGGCAGTCGGCGCGCTGGTAGGGCTCGTCATCCTGACCGACTTCGTGGGCGAGGCGGTCGACATCGGCGCCGGCCCAGACCTGCTGTGGCCGTTCCTGGTGATGCTGGCCGGGCTGGCGGTGTTCGTCGCCGGTGCCGCGCTCGCGTTCTCGGACGCCTGGCTCAGCAGGACCCGCGCCGCCGCGTAGCGCACGCACGACGGCGTCCGGATGTGGTCAAGTCGGAGACAACCGCGCTTGCCCTCGGTGACGCCATCGGCGTAGTCTGCCCGGACAGGTAGAGGAGTCCCATCACGGCCACGCGACGCGTCCCCGTCGAGCCCGCGGCGAGCCTCACGCAGACCGGTCACCTTGCGGTCCTCGATGCGTCCCCCAATGCCATCATCGCCGTCGATGCCGAGGGGCGGGTCATCTACGCCAACCCGCAGGTCGCCAGGCTGTTCGGCTATGCCCTCAAGGAGGTGCTGGGCCGGCCCGTCGAGATGCTGCTGCCCGCCCGGGTTGCCGAGCGGCACGTGGGGCATCGGGCCTCGTACATCGCGCAGCCCGTCGCCCGCCCGATGGGCATCGGGCTCGACCTGGCCGGACGCCGCAAGGACGGCTCCGAGTTCCCGCTCGAGATCAGCCTCTCGCCGCTCGAGACGCCCGAGGGCCTGCAGGTGTTCGCCACCCTGGCCGACATCACCGCCCGCAAGACCGCCGAGGCGCAGCTGCTCCAGGCGCAGAAGCTCGAATCGATCGGCCGGCTGGCCGGCGGCATCGCCCACGACTTCAACAACATGCTGTTCGCGATCCGGGGCTATGCCGAGATGCTCGAGGAGGATCTGGCGGCCGAGCACCGCGACGCCCTGGACGTCGATCTCGCGTTCAGCAACGCCGCCGCGATCAGCACCGTCGTCGACCGCGCCACGGTGCTGACCAGCCAGCTGCTCGCGTTCAGCCGGCGCCAGGTCGTGAGCCCGCGGGTGCTCGACCTCAACGACGGCGTCATCGCGATCGAGCCGATGCTCCGCCGCCTCATCGGCGAGCGCATCGAGCTGCAGCTGTCCCTCGATCCCACCGCCGGCCGGCTGCGCGCCGACCCGGGGCAGCTGGACCAGATCCTGGTCAACCTGGTGGTCAACGCCAGGGACGCGATGCCCGCCGGCGGGCGGGTCACGATCGAGACCGGCAACGTCGTGTTCGACGAGCCGTACGCGATCGAGCACTTCGACGTCTCGCCCGGACGGTTCGTCCTGCTCGCCGTGAGCGACACGGGGCACGGCATGGACCGCGACACCCGCGAGCACGTGTTCGAGCCGTTCTTCACCACCAAGGAGGTCGGCCGCGGGACCGGGCTCGGCCTGGCCACCATCTACGGCATCGTCAAGGAGGCCGGCGGCCACATCTGGCTGTACTCGGAGCCCGGGCAGGGGTCGACCTTCAAGCTCTACTTCCCGCGGGTCGACGAGGCGGCGCTCGCCGACAACCCGCTTGCCGGTGGCGCGCGAGGCGACCGCCAAGGCACCGTGCTGGTGGTCGAGGACGAGCCGACGGTGCGCGACATGACGCGGCAGATGCTGCGGCGTGCGGGATGGAACGTGATCGAGGTGAGCAACGGCGCCGAAGCCTGGGGGTTCATCGAGGCCATGAGCAGCCCGATCGAGGCCCTGGTCAGCGACGTCGTGATGCCCGGGCTGTCCGGGATCGAGCTCGCCGAGCGCGTGCTCGACCACTATCCGGACATCCGGATCGCCCTCCTGTCGGGCTACACGGCCGAGACGCTGGACCTCGAGCGCATCGTGGCCCGCGGGGCGCGGTTCGTCCCGAAGCCAGTGTCCGCGCGCGAGCTGCTGGGGGCGATCGAGGCGCCCGTCAAGCCCGTCAATCCCGGCTGAGCCGGCGTCAGCCGGCCCTGCCCGACGGGGCGTGGGCGAGGTATTCGAGCAGGTCGAGCTTGGTCACCACCCCGGCCGGGCGGCCGCGCTCGATGGCCAGCAGCCCGGCCGCGCCCCCGGACAGCAGCCCGAACGCATCGTCGAGGAACGCGTTCACGTCGAGGACGGGCAGCGGGCGATCCATGACCTCGCCCACGGTCCGACCCACGATCTCCGGGTCGCGGTAGGCACGGTCGAGCAGCCCCTTCTCGCTGACGGAGCCGACGATCCCGGCTAGATCGTCGCTGTCGGGCTGCTCCGAGACCGGGAGCTGGCTGATCCCGTAGAGCTGGAGCAGGTCGATCGCGGCACCGACCCGATCGGTCGTCCGGGCGAGCACGACGTCGGGGATCTCCTGCCCGTGCTGCCGCTCCCGGAGCACCTCGCCGATCCGGATGACCGCGCCGGTCGTCGGCAGCAGGCCGCTCGCGCGCATCCACTCGTCGTTATAGAGCTTGGACAGGTAGTTGCGACCGCCGTCGGGGAGCACCACCACCATCACCGCCCCGGCCGCTCCGTCCGGCTCCTCGCGCATCAGCCGGCGCGCCTCGTCGAGCGCAGCGACCATCGCGGTGCCGCACGACTCGCCGGCCAGGATCCCCTCCTCGCGGGTGATCCGGCGCGCCATGGCGAACGCGTCCCGGTCCGATACGCGCACCCAGCGATCGACCACCGACGGGTCGTGGGTGCCGGGCAGGAAGTCCTCGCCCACGCCCTCGGTGAGGTAGGGGCGCGCCGCGTCGCCGCTGAGGACGCTGCCCTCGGGATCCGCGCCGACGATCCGGATGGCCGGGTTGCGGGTCCGGAGGTGGTGGGCGATGCCGCTCACCGTGCCGCCGGTGCCCGCCGAGGCGATGAGGTGGGTGATCCGGCCGTCGGTCTGGTCCCAGATCTCGGGTCCGGTCGTGCGCTCGTGGGCCGCCGGGTTCTCGACGTTCCAGTATTGGTCGGGCTTGTAGGCGCCGGGGATGTCGCGGGCGAGCCTGGCGGCGACCGAGTAGTAGCTCTCCGGTGACTCGGGAGCCACGTTGGTGGGGCACAGGACGACCTCGGCACCGTAGGCGCGCAGCAGGGCCTGCTTCTCGGCGGACTGCTTGTCGGCCATCACGAAGATGCACCGGTAGCCCTTGATGGCGGCGGCGATCGCGAGCCCGTGGCCCGTGTTGCCCGACGTCGGCTCGATGATCGTGCCGCCCGGCCGGAGCAGCCCGGCGCGTTCGGCCGCCTCGATCATGGGCAGCCCGATCCGATCCTTGACCGAGCCGCCGGGATTCAGCATCTCGAGCTTCGCCAGCAGCAGCGGCTGGCGCTCGGCAGGCCCGAGATCGCGGGTCAGCCGGGAGATCCGAACGAGCGGGGTGTCCCCGACGAGGTCCAGGATCGTCTCGGCGTAGCGCATGGACGGCGAGGATACCCGGCCGGTCGCGGGTGCGCACCGTCATCGCGGGTGCAGCTGTCGATCCGGGTGCGGGCTGTCGATCGCGGGTGCGCACCGCCGGTCGCGGGTGCGGGCTGTCGATCGCGGGTGCGCACCTTCGGCCGCTGCAAGGGCGCGCGCGAACGGCTCAGGCGCCGCCATCTCGATCCAGCCGGCCGCGGCTGAGGAGCAGCCAGGTGAGCCGGCCGCGCAGACGGCGCGGGTGGCCCGGGCCGTCGACGGTCGCCGGATGCAGCTCGACCACGATCGGACCCAGGACGTCCTCGAACCGTTGCGTGAGCCGACGGGCCAGGTCGAGCTCCTCCCGCGACCCCTCGACCGGGAGGCTCCCGTCCCACGTCTCCCCGAGCAGGGTCCGGGCGCTGGTCGGCGGGACGATCCGCGAGGCCATCCGCCGTCCCAGGTACAGCTCCTCGGTCCCGGCCATCGCGAGCAGCACGATCGGTGCGCCGGTGCGGAGGGCGATCAGCGCCGCGCCCGGCCGGAACGGGCCGACCCTGCCCGCCGGTCCGCTCACCGTCCCCTCGGGCATCTGCACGAACACGCCGCCGTGGCCGATCACCGCCCGTGCCGCGGCAACATGGTGCCCGACGCCGACGCCGCCTCGCCAGACCGGCAGCAGCCCGCCGAGGCGGCGGACGAACCCTTCTCGCCACCAGCTCGTGAACGTCGACGGCCCGCTGCCCAGGAACCAGCAGCGGGGCTCCGGGGGCAGCGCGTGCATCACGACGAACGGGTCCATCCAGCCACGGTGCGCCGCCGCGATCAGGAGGTACCCGCCATCGGGGAGCAGGTCCCGGCCCGACGTCGTGATCCTGAAGCGGAAGATCCCGAACAGCACGCCACGCGCGGCCAGGCGCACCCCGCGGTAGAGGAGCGACGCGCGCGACTCGGGTTCGCGCCCCAGCCAGGCGAGACCCTCGCTGACCCCGCCGCGGGCTGCCGCCATGGCCTCGGGTGAGATGCGGGCGGGCGGCGGGCGGCGTCGTGCCGCCGGTGAGAGGCGTTGGACCGCACGTGGGCTGCGTTGCGACGGCGCCGGTCCCCGCGTCCCGGCATCGCCCGGCGGGCCGCCGGTCGGCGCGGGTTCCGGGGAGCCCTCGCCCTCCGTCATCGGCGGCTCAGGCAGGACTCGCTTCCGGTCGCCCGTCCTCCGGGCCATCCGGATCGGGGGTCCCGGGCTCCCCGTCGGCGTCGGCCTGCTCGTCGGCCTCATCGTCGAACTCCCCGTCGGCGTCGGCCTGCTCGTCGGCCTCCTCGTCGGACTCCTCGTCGACCTCGGCCTCCTCGTCCACCTCGACCCAGTCGACACCATCATCGAGATCGGGTGGCTCACCCCACCGGTCGTCGCCTGCGGCACCCGGGCGATGGCGAAGCGCCAGGACGGCCAGCGCCACGACCACGGCGGCCGCCGAGACCACCATCGCGGTCGGGATCCCGAAGAACGTCCAGTTGCCCATGCGGAAGGTCTCGAGCGCGAACCGCACGATCGCGTACCAGATCACGAACAGCAGGAACAGGTCCCCCGGACGCATCCGGCTGCCCCAGCGGCGGGCGATCCAGAGCAGGGCGATGACCCCCAGCACCCCGCTCAGCGACTCGTACAGGAACAGCGGGTGGAAGCCGGTCGTCGCCACCGGGTACTGGTCGCACGGCCACTGGACGAGCCCATGATCCCCCACCCGGTGGGCGCAGTCGATCGCGATCCCCCAGGGCAGGGTCGTGGGCGGGCCGTACAGCTCCTGGTTGAAGAAGTTTCCCCAGCGGCCGATCGCCTGCATCACGAACAGGCCCGGTGCGACGACGTCCGCCCAGCGCCAGAACGACTGGTGCCAGCGCCGGGTGAGGTACCAGCCCGCGATCGTTCCGGTGACGATCCCGCCGTAGACACCAAGGCCCGTGTACGGCGGCAGGATGACCTTGAGCGGGTCGTCCTGGTACAGGTGCCACTGGTCGATGACGTGGTACAGCCGGCCACCGACCAGGGCCGCCACGCCGACGATGATGATCCCGTTGTCCACGAGCCGCGCATCGAGGCCGCGGCGGCGGGCTTCACGAGCGATCACCCAGTACGACAGGGCGAGCCCGAGCGCGTAGCAGACGCCGTACCAGTAGACGGGAACCGGGCCCAGATGGAGGGCGATCGGATCCGGCGTGAACGAGATCAGGGCCAGCGCGGTCAGCAGCGGGCCGGCCGCGAGCGTCGGGGATGGCATGGTGCGAGAGTGTAGCCCGCGGCGCCCCGATGACGGGCGCGTGGCATGCGTGACGTCACCGGGTCCCACCACCCGGTCCCGACGGCGGCCGGCCCGACGATCGAGCCGCGGAAGGTCCGGTCACCGACAGGGTCGCGCCGAACGGTGAGCGCCCGAACCGGCTATCCTCGCCCGCGATGCACCAATTCTCCCCCGAGCGCCCGGCCGGGCGAGCCTGACGGCCACCAGGCTCGTGGGTGCCGAGTTCAACTGGTGGCTGCTGATCGTCGGCGTGGTCGTCGGCGGCGTGATCACGTGGCTCGTGATGGCCAATTCGAACCGGCGTGAGCAGGATGTCGACCAGCGCGAGCTGCCGGCCGAGGCGGCCTGGATCGCCCGCTACGTCCAGCAGCCGAAGGTGGACCCGGAGGTCGCCACGCAGGTGCTCCGCGCGCACCGGACCTACCTTGGCTACCCGCCACCGGATGTGCTGATGTCGACCGAGGAGCTGGAGGCGCTGGAGCCGGTCGAGGGGGCGGCGACCCGGACGGGCACGCCGGGCGAGGAACCCGCCGAGGGCTGACCCGGACCAGGCCTGCCCGCCCGCCTACAGGGTGCCCAGCAGCACCGGGGTGCTGTTCGTGGCCCCGCCCTCGGGACCGGTCGATACGCCGAACTGCGCTCCGGCGGGGAGCGCATCGAGGCCGCTGACCGGGCCGGTCCACGTCCACACGCCGCCCGCCCAGTACATCCGCCCGAGCCGCAGGCGCTTGCCCGATGCCTCCACCCAGCACCCGTACTCCTGCCCGTCGCTCAGCGCGGGCAGCCCCGCAGCGAGCGCCACGAGCTCACCCTCGTGTGCGGAGAGCAGGATCGAGCCCGAGCTTCCGGCGGCGGCCGGGGTCGCAGCGAGGGCGACCTCGACGGCGTCGGGCTGGGCATGGATCCGGACCGTGGTCGAGACCGCGTCCGCGAGCAGCTGGACCTCGGCCGCGCGATCCGCGGCCGCCTGGTCGACGCGCGACGACCCGGCGAGGAAGCCCGTTCCGCCGACGACGAGCACGAGGGCTGCGGCGGCGGCGAGCCACCCCCATCGGAGGCGGGTCACGGTGCGAGAGGCGGGAGCCCGAACAAGGGCCGGGTCGGCGGCCGCCGTCGGGACGGGACGGGGAACCGGGATGGACGACGGCCGGATGACGGTCTCGGGCCCGCCGGCGGACGCCGGCACGGGGGGCGTCGAGCGGTCGCGACCCACGGCGCGGACGAACGCGAGGGTCCGCTCGCGAAGCGCCGGGTCGGGCTCGGCCCGGATGGCCTCCCTGGCGAGCTGCGCGACGCGGCGGATCCGGGCCAGCTCCGCGGTGCAGTCGGGGCAGCCCGCCAGATGGCCGGCGATGGCGGACGCGGCCGGGGTGTCACCGGCCATCAGCCGCTCGAGGCCGTCCGGCTCGGCGGCCGCGATCTCGATCTGTTCCAGCGCCTCGGCGTGATCCATCACCATCCATCTCCCGGCCCGGTGGCCCGGGAACCAGCCGCCGCCGCATCGTCCCGCTCGAGAACCGTCCGAAGGTGGGCAAGCGCACGGCGGGTCCGCGTCTTCACCGTGCCCAGCGGCCACTCCAGCCGCTCCGCGATCTCCGATTGGGTCAGCCCGTCGCGATACGCGAGCAGGATGACGGCCCGTTCGACCTCGGGCATCGAGCCGAGGGCCTCCTGCACCAGGGCCCGGACCGCAGCCGACTCGGCCGCCTCCTCGGGGCCCGGATCCGGCGCCGCACCGCCGATCACGGCATCGCCCGCGCCGAACCGGTCGAGGTCCGCCTCGGGCGCGTCGGGATCGCCGTGGTCACCGAGCGAGACCAGCGCCGGGCGGCGGGCGGCGGCCCGGATCCGATCCACCGTCCGGTTCCGGGCGATGGCGCGCAACCAGGTCGCGAGCGACGCGAGGGTCGGGTCGAACAGCTCGGCCCGGTTCCAGAGCGCCAGGAACGTCTCCTGCACGACCTCCTCGGCTAGCTGCCGATCGCCGGTGAGTCGCAGCGCCACCGCATGGACGCTGTCGACGTAGCGGTCGTAGAGCGTCCCGAGCGCGGACTCCGAACCAGCCGCCACGGCTCGCACCAGCGCGGCGTCGTCGGGATCACCCGCCGGGTGCTCCAACATCGCCTACGCTCTCGGCCGCCGATCGGTTTCGCCGTCGCCGTCCGATGTCGCCCCGAGCGGCAGCGGCCGGCCCTCGAAGCCGGTGCTGAACACGATGTCGGTCTCGGTCGCGTACACGTGCCGCGTCGTCTGCACGCGCCGCACGACCTCGCTCAGGTGCTCCATGTCGCGGGCACGGATCTTGAGCAGGTAGTCCGCCTCGCCGGCCATGTGGTGGCACTCCTCGATCTGGGGGATGGCGGCGAGCTCGGGCGTCAGGTCGTTCGCGATCGTGCCGGGCGCCTGCGTCACGCGCGTGAACGCAAGCACGCTGAAGCCGGTCGTTGCCGGGTCGACGATCGCCGCGTAGCGGCGGATGACGCCGCGTGCCTCGAGCTTCTTGACGCGCTCGTGGGCCGACGGTCCGGTCATCCCGAGCTCAGCGCCGAGCTCCGCATAGGAGCGCCGGCCGTCGCCCTGCAGGAGCTCCAGCAGGTGGACATCGGTCCGACTGAGAGGGACGTTATTACCCATCTAGTACCGATTCATTAGGACTCTCGGCGCATATTGCCTTCGATTCTAAGGCTATACTGGACGAGCAATGGGGCATCGGGACGCCGACCCCGCCGGAGCGTCCGGCGGGACCACCACCGGTCCGCGGCAGTCCCCGCAGCACAAGGTGCACGACGATGGTCATCATTGCCATGATCGCGCTCCTCGCGCTGGTCTCGATCATCAGCATCGTGGTGAGCGCCGAGGATCCGGACCGCCGGATCGATCCCGCGCGGAACCCGTTGATGTGGACCATGCTCTCCCGCCGCTAGGCGGGCCACAGCGTACCCCACCGGCGCCCCGGCCACGGCCGGGGCGCCGGCTCGTTTCCCCGACCGTCAATCCGGGCCGTCATCGCCCGTATCCTTGGCGGTGACGATGACCAACCGATGCCGCCACCGCTCGTGAGCCGCCATGGCGGGCCTGCCGGCACGCCCGGCGCGTCGGGACCGTTGCGCCCGCTCGCCGCTCCCAGCCGGCGACCGTGGGCGGGCCGGCGCCTCGGGGACGGCGTGGGCGAGCTGTGGCTCGCCGGCCCAGAATCGCAGGTCGAGGTCGCCGGAGCGCAGGTCACGCTCGACCGGCTGGCCGCGGTGCACGGAGCGCCGTTCGTCGGCAGCCGGGCCATCGAGCGCGTCGGCGTGCGGTTCCCGCTGCTGATCAAGCTCATCGACGCCGCCGCCTGGCTGTCGCTCCAGGTCCACCCCTCGAACGAGGTGGCCGCCGAGCTTTCGGGGCCAGGCCAACTGGGCAAGACCGAGGCGTGGGTGGTCCTCGACGCCGATCCCGCGGCCCGGCTCATCACGGGTCCCCGCGCCCGCATGCCCGAGGCCGACCTTCGCGCGGCCATCGGCTCCGGGATGCTCGACCGGCCCGATTGCGAGACCCGCGAGGCCAGGGCCGGGGACAGCTACCTGATCCCGGCGGGCACGATCCACGCCATCGGCCCCGGCCTGCTCGTGTACGAGATCGAGCAGCCGTCGGACCTCACCTACCGGATCTCGGACTGGGGGCGTCCGGCCTCGCCGGAGCGGCCCCTGCATACCCGGGAGGCCCTTCGCGCGGTCGACCCCGCCTGCCACGCGGTCCCGGCCGGCAGCGCGTTCCGCCTCGATGGCGGGGCGCTGACGGCTCGCGACCTCCGGCTCGAGATCGTCACCGGTGCCGGCGTCGGCCGCGCCCCGGGCGGGGCGACCCTCGAGATCGTCACCGCCATCGGGGGCCCGGTCGACGTCGCAGGCGACGGGTGGCTGGAGACGCTCGAACCCCACCAGACCCTGGTCGTCCCCGCCGAGGTCGCCCGATACTCGATCACGACCCGCGATCGGGCCTTCGCCTTCGTCGGCAGCGTGCCCTGAGGACGAAACGCGGTGGCACGGCGCGACCCGGACCGCTCACAGGGTCCGGGGCCGGTGCGGCCGGCGACCCGGGTGGAGCGGCTCGCGGGCCAGCTGCTCGAAGGCAGCCCCGACGACACGCTGGCCGGGGACCTCGTCACGTGGCTGACGGGTTCGTCCGCCTTCCGGACGTTCGCGGAAGCCAATCGCGACAAGATCCGCAAGAAGCTCCGTGGTGCGGCGGCCGACCCGGAGGCGCGACTCGATCTTCGCGCCGAGCTGCGCGTCGCCCACCTGCTGCTCGGTGACCGCCGCCTCGAGCTGACGTTCGAGGCCTACGGCTCCGGGCGGGTGGGTCCGGATTTCACCGTCGCGTTGCGCGGCACACCGCCCTTCAACCTCGAGGTGACCCGGATGCGCCATGTGCCGCGCGCGACGGCCGGCAGCGCGCCCGCGACCGGCCTCGGCGGGCCGCTGCTCGCCAAGCTGCGCCAGCTGCCGCCCAGCGTGGCGAACGCCCTCGTCGTCGCCGTCGACCCGGGCGCCGCCGCCATCGACGTCGGTGCGGCGACCCGGGCCTTGCGAACGCTGGCGGACCGCAAGGACGAGGCGTTCTTCGCCCGGCACGGGCTCGACGGGAGCCGCGGGTTCTACGAGCGCTACCTGCGGCTGGGTGCGGTCGTTGTGTGGAGCGAGACCGCCCCGGACGAGGCCCGCGCAGGCCTGTGGGTCAACCGCTCGGCGCGGATCGCGTTGCCCGCCCGCGCCCGGACCACGCTGCTCGCCTGCCTGCGCGGCGGGTAGCACCGCCGATCGGTCGGCAGCGGCGACGCGCCGGTCACCAGCCCCCGGCCGGACGGCGTCGCAGCTCCAGCAACCGGCCGGCGGGGAGGTGGGCCTCGAGGCACGTCACGCCATCGGGCCCGACCACGGCGTCATGGAGCATCGATGCCGGCAGGTCGAGTCGGTCGCCGACGGCGAGCTGGACCGACGTGCCGTGTGCGGGCAGCCCGAACCGAATCGACCCGGCCGCGCACACGAGGACCTTGTCGTAGCCGTGCTCGTGCGCGGCGTAGCGATCGCCCGGACCGTTGGCCCACGAGCCCGGGGCGAGTCCCTCAGCGCGGAGGCGCGCGGCCAGCGACTCCGGACCCGTCGGGAGGGTCATGCCGGCGTCTCGGGACCCGTCGGGAGCGGCATGCCGCTACCCCGCGATCCCGACACCGATGATCCGCCCGACACCGAAGGTCACCGCGGCCGCGGCAGCGCCGATCCCCGTCTGGCGCAGGCCGGAGAACAGGACGCCCCGGCCGGTGACGAGGCTCACGCCCGCACCCACCAGGAACAGGCCCCCGAGGCTGAGGAGGAGGCTGGCGGCAAAGCTCGCGGACCCACCGCCGAAGAAATACGGGATCACGGGCAGGGCCGCGCCCAGGCAGAACGCGGCGAACGAGCCGCCCGCGGCGCCCCACGGAGAGCCCAGCTCGTCGGGATCGAGACCCAGCTCCTCGCGCACGAGCGCGTCGAGCGCCGTCTCCGGGTTCTCGAACATGCGAGCCGCGATCCGCTCGGCCTCGCTGCGTGAGAACCCCTTGGCCATGTACAGCGACGCGAGCTCCCGCTGCTCCTCCTCGGGCATCGCCTCCAGCTCCGCTCGCTCGAGGTCGATCTGGCGCTCGAACAGCTCGCGCTGGCTCTGCATCGAGATGTACTCCCCCGCCGCCATGCTGAACGCCCCGGCGAGCAGCCCCGCGATCCCGGCCAGCAGGATGAAGCTGCCCTCGGTCGACGCGCCGGCGACGCCCATCACCAGCGACAGGTTCGATACGAGGCCGTCGGACACGCCGAAGATGGTGGCGCGCAGCGTCCCCGATCGGCCGCTCCGGTGCCAGCGCTCGTTGCGCTGGATGTCCTCGGGTCGCCCGGCGCGGCCGTCCGGCACCGGCGGATGGTCGCCCGCGGACACGACCTCGGCCGCGACCGCCCGACGCCGCGCGCGGGGGGCGGGGGCCTTGCGCGACGCGGCATCGAGGCGATCCCAGATCGCGGCGTGCTCGCGCTCGTCGGCGGCGATCGCCTCGAGATCGGGGTGCTCACCCTGGGCCTCGTAGGCCGCCTCCTCGTCGCCCTCGAGGCCCTTGACGAGGTCGGCCACGGCACGCGTCCCGAACACGCGCGCCACGCCGATGATGAACCGGACGCGCATCCTGGGCCGGGCCGGCGGCGGCACGGTCGCGCCCAGCTCGTCCAGGCGCTGCGCCCAGATGGCCGCGTGCCGGCGCTCGTTCTCGGCGATGTGCCGGAACGCAGCCGCCCGCTGGGGGTCCTTCTCGATCCGCGCAAGGGCGTCGTAGAGGACGATGGCATCCTGCTCGAGCCTGAGGTTCTCGAGGCTGTCGGCGATGTTCACGCGCTCAATCTAGCGCCGGTCGCCCGACCGGGCCGCGGCGCGGCCGCACGCGAGCGATCGGGCGTGGGTCCCGCCCCTCCTGCAACGCCCCGGGCGCATGGCGGCCTAGACTGCGTCTGATGATCGATCTGCCGCCCTTGCGCTACCTGACCGGCACCGACGTGACGTCGGCCATGCCCGACCTCGACCAACGGCTGGCGCTCGCGGAGCTCACCCTCCGGGGCCTGGCCGGCGCCGCCGACCTGCCGGCCAAGATCGCGGTCCACCCGCGGCCCGACGGCGCCTTCGGGCACGCGATGCCGGCCTTCCTGCCCGGCGCCGACATCCTCGGCACGCAGGATCGGCTGGGCATGAAATGGGTGCTGGGCTTCCCGACCAACGCCACCGCCGGGTTGCCCGCGATCAGCGGTCTGCTCCTGCTCAACGATCCAGCCACCGGCCTCCCGATCGGGATCCTCGACGCAGGTCCGATCACCGCCCAGCGCACCGCCGCCGTCTCGGGTGTCGCAATCCGTGCCTGGGCGCCGCCGGTCCGCGGTCGCGCGTCGCGGGCGGCGCTCATCGGCGCCGGCGTCCAGGGACGAAGCCACGTCCCGGTCCTGGGCCACGTGCTGCCGGGCGTCGCGCTCGCGCTCTACGACCGCGACCCGGCGAGGGCAGCAGCGCTGGCCTCGGAGGCGCGCATGGTCTCCGGGATCGGGTCGGCGGAGGTGGCGACCTCGGCACGTGGCGCGATCGCCGGCGCGGACGTCGTGGTGACCGTCGCCTCGTTCGTCGCGCCACCCGAGCGGCAGGTGATGACCAACGACTGGCTGACATCCGACGCCCTGGTGGTGCCGGTCGACTACGCGACCTACTGCGCTGCCGAGGTGGCCCGCCGCGCGGCGCTGTTCGTCGTCGACCATCGCGATCAGTTCCTGGCCAACCGCGACGCCGGCCAGTTCGATGGTTACCCGGATCCGACGTCGGTGATCGGGGAAGCGCTGGCGACGGCCGCGCCGCGGCCGGTCGGGCGGGTGGTCGCGATGCACCTTGGGACCGGGCTCGCCGACGTGGTGTTCGGCACCGCGATCCTCGACACGGCAGCCGCGAGGGGGCTGGGCACGATCCTGGCACGCTGACGATCGCGCCACGCGCGGAGACGATCGCGCCACGCACCCTGACGATCGCGCCACGCACCCTGACGATCGCGCCACGCGCGGAGACGATCGCCAGCGGCCGCTGCGCCGCCGGCGTCCGGACCCCCGGTACCATGGGCCGCCATGGCCCGCGATCGAACCCTGCTCGCCGGCACGGCCAGCGCCCTTGCCGCGGCGGCACTGTTCGGGATGCTCGGGCCGCTGTCGCGGTTCGGGGCCGATGCCGGGGTCGACGGCGTCGCGTTCACCGCGTGGCGCGCCGTCCTCGGGGTCGCCTTCCTCGCGGTCCTGATCGCGGCGCGCGGCGGCGGGCGAACCTCGATCGCCGCGATCGCCGGGCTCGGCGGCCGTGGTCGCGTGGCGCTCGGGCTGGCCGGCCTGATGGGCCTCACGCTCAACGCGGCCATCTTCAGCGCCTTCGGCCGGATCCCGATCGCGCTCGCGCTGATGCTGTTCTACACGTATCCCGCCGGCGTGGCGGTGATCGATGTCGTGCTCGGTCACGAGCGGATCACGCCAGCGAGGCTGGCTGCGCTCGCGTTGTCGACCGGCGGTGTGATCCTGGTCCTCGCGGGCAGCCTGGACACCTCCACCGGGCTGACGGTCGACGCGCTGGGCATCGGGCTCGGCCTGTGCGCGTCGGCCTGCCAGGTGGTGTTCATCGCCGTCAGCCGGACCGGCTATCGGGCGGTCCCGGCGGATGCCGCGACGCTGCTCATCCTGGTCGTCGCGGCGCTCGGTGGATCGGCGCTCGCGCTCGCGGTCGGGCAGGGGGACGGCCTCACCGTCCCGCTGCGCAACCCCGGAGCATGGCCGGCCCTGCTGGCCGGGGGCATCCTGGCCGGCGGCGTCGCATCGTCGCTGTTCCTCGGCGCGATCCGCTTCATCGGCGGGACCAGCACCGGGATCCTGATGCTGTTCGAGCCCGTCGTCGGCGTCACGCTCGCGGCCGTCTGGCTGGGTGAGTCGCTGGTCCCGGTGCAGCTGCTCGGGGGCGCCCTGGTGCTCGCGGGCGCCGCCGTCCTGCAGCTGGGCTCGACCCCGGATCGCGAGAAGGTCGTGGAGGCGGGCGCAGGCCCGGTGCTGTAGCCGCTGCAGCTCCCCGCCGCTCCGGCCCGTGCCCCTGACGTTGGCGGGTCCTACCATGGAAGCGCGCGTCCGAGCCGCTCGCCGAGGAGAAGCCGCCATGATCCGAGTCGTAGGCCTCCAGGGTCGCGTCGCCGTGGTGACCGGGGCCGGTCGCGGGATCGGGCTGCGGATCGCGGAAGCGCTGGTCGCCAACGGCTGTCGCGTGGCGGCGATCGACCTCGTGCCCCCCGAGCGCGACGGGATGACGCCCATCGAGTGCGACGTCAGCGATGAAGACGCCGTCGGCGCCGCGTTCGACCGGATCGAGGCCGAGCTGGGACCCGTGTCCGTGCTCGTGCTGTGCGCCGGGATCACCGCCCTCGTCCCGTTCGAGGAGACCTCGACCGAGCTCTGGGAGCGGACGCTCTCGGTCAACCTGACCGGTGCGTTCTTCGTGGTCCGGCGCACGACACCGGGGATGCGGGCGCTGGGCTACGGCCGGATCGTCGCCCTGGGCGCCGCAGCCGGGAAGTCGGGTGGCGCGCGCTCGGCGGCGTATGCGGCATCGAAGGCCGGGCTCATGGTGCTGATCAAGTCGATCGCCGGCGAGTACGCCCGCGACGGGATCACCGCCAACGTGGTCGCGCCCGCGCTCATCGACACCGGGATGCTGCCCAACGCACGGGACCTCGTGGACCGGGTGCCCGTGGGCCGGCTGGGGACGCCCGACGAGGTCGCGGCGCTGGTCACCTACCTCGTCTCGGGCGACGCCGGCTACGTCACGGGCGAGACGGTGGACATCAACGGCGGCACCCTGATCGATTGACCGGCGGAGGCGCTGCGAGATGCCGCGGACCCCCTCGAGGGGCGGCGGAACGCGGGGCCTCGATCGCTGACGCTGAGGGGCACGGAACCAGCGCCGTTGCCCACCAGGCATCGGATTCGGGCCGAGCGCCCCGGCATCGGCCACGATCGGGGCGGGCCGTGTCCAGGTGGCATCGGATTCGGGCCGAGCGCGCGGCGTCGGCCACGATCGGGGCGGGCCGTGCCCGTGGGGCATCGGATTCGGGCCGAGCGCCCCGGCATCGGCCACGATCGGGGCGGGCCGTGCCCGTGGGGCATCGAGGTAGGCGCGAACGGGCGTTGCGCCCCGGACGGAGCGCGCGACGGGTCCATCTCGTGGACTGGGAGGCAAGCAGCCAGTCGAGGAACGACGGCTCAGGACTCGTTGACGTCGAGCGGGCCGTCCGCGACCTCGATCGTGACCCGGCCCCCGACGACCTCGACGGGATAGACGGCGAGCGGCAGCTCGGCCGGCGGATCGAGCGGCTCGCCATCGGTCAGGTCGAACCGCGACAGGTGGAGCGCGCAGGTCAGCGTGCCCGCGGTCAGGAAGCCGCGATCGAGCTCGAAGTACTCATGCGAGCAGGTGCCCTGGAGCGCGTGGAACTCGTCGTTGACGTGGACCACGAGGACGGCATCGGTCTGGTCGACCCAGACCATCCGCATCTCGCCTTCGGCGAGCTCGTCCGCGGCGAGCAGATCGATCCGACGACTCACCGTGCGATCGTACCGGGCCCGGCGGAAGCGTTCAGGCGGCGCTGACCACGTTTGCCGTGCCCGCCGACCACTTCGCCTCGAGCGCCTCGCGCAGCCGGTCGCGCGAGTCCTCGAGCGGGACCCGGGCGACGACCGGCTCGAGGAAGCCGAGCACGATGAACTTGCGCGCCTCGTCGGACGGGATGCCGCGGCTCTCGAGGTAGAACAGCTGGGTCTCGTCGATCGGCCCCACCGACGACGAGTGCGCGGCGCGGCGGCAGTCGGGCTGGTCGATCTCGAGCGACGGGATCGCCACCGAACGCGCGCTCCGGGCAAGGTTCATCCCGAACTCACCCAGGAAGCTGTCGGTCCCGACGGCGGACTTCTCGATCGTGATCAGGCCCTTCATGTAGCTCCGGGCGCGGTCCATCAGCACACCCTTTGACAGCAGCTGGCCCGTGGTGTCGCGTCCGACATGGCGGGTGTACGAGGTCAGGTCGTGGAGCTGGTCCGCCGCGCCGAACACGATCTCGACCTGCTCCACCTGGCTCCGGTCGCCGGCGAGCACGTTGTCGACCCGCGAGCGGACGATCCGGCCGCCCAGCTGGGCCAGCGCCCAGCGCAGGTCCGCCCCCTCGCCGACAACGGCGCGCCGCTGCTGGAAGACGACCTGGTCGGGACCGGTCTCCTGGAGGCTGGCCATGCCGAGCCGCGCGTGCGCACCGAGACGGATCTCGGTCGTGGCGGTGAACAGCGACTGGGCGCCCGGCACGACCGCGGCCGAGGGCACCAGCTCCTCGACCAGCGACGCCTCCGCGCCGTCGCCGAGGATCACGATCGTGCGGGCATGGAGCGCGCGCCCGGGCGCGCCGACCTCCCATCGGAGCACGATCGGCTGCTCGAGGATGACCCCGGCCGGCACCGACACAAGCACGCCCTGGTTCCAGGTCGCCCGGCTGAGCTGGGCCAGCTTGTCGTCGGCCGGCAACGTGGCCGGGTCGGCGAGCAGGCTCCTGGCGAGCTCCGGGTCGCGGCTGAGCAGCGAGGACAGCGGCTCGATCACGACGCCCGCGCGGGCGGCGGCCCCGTCGACCGCCAGCGTCGCGATCCGGTCGTCCTCGAACACCGCCTGGCCGGCGAGGCCCTCCCCGATCGGCGTGGCCCGCGGGGCATCGCTGCCGGTGACCTCCCACGCCGTCACCTCGGCGAGCTGGGCGGCACGCAGGTCGACGTAGGTCGTGTACAGCTGGTTGGGCTCGACCGCCAGCCGCTCGAACGCGGCCATCGCGTCCCGGCGGTCCGCCACCAGCCAGTCGGGCTCGGCGCCCGCTCGTCGCTCGATCCAGGCCGGGTCAGGGTGATAGCTGAGCACCCCCGGGGCGGCACGGACCCGCTGCGGCCTCGCGGCCGCTGGCGTCGATGGCTCGGCCACCCCGGTCATCCGAGCGAACCCTCCATCTCGAGCTTGACCAGGCGGTTGAACTCGATCGCGTACTCCATCGGGAGCTCCTTGGTGAACACCTCGAGGAACCCCTGGATCACAAGGTTCTGCGCCTCGTTCTCGGTCAGCCCGCGGCTCATCAGGTAGAAGATCTGGTCGGCCGAGATCTTGCCCACGGTGGCTTCGTGGGTCATCGTCGTGTCGTCTTCCTGGATGTCGATGTAGGGATAGGTGTCGCTGCGGCTCTCGTCATCGAGCATCAGCGCGTCGCAGCGCACGCTCGCAGTCACCCCCGTCGCCCCCGGCGCGACCTTGAGCTGGCCGCGGTAGGTGGCCCGGCCGCCATCCTTGGAGACCGACTTGGACACGATCCGCGAGGTCGTGTTGGGCGCCAGGTGGATCGCCTTGGCGCCCGTGTCCTGGTGCTGGCCACGACCCGCGACCGCGACCGAGATCACCTCGGCGCGAGCCCCTTCGCCACGCAGGTAGATGGCCGGGAACTTGACGGTCTTCCGCGAGCCGGTGTTCGCGTCCACCCATTCCACGGTCGACCATGCATGGGCGTGCGCCCGCTTGGTGACCAGGTTGTAGACGTCGTTGGACCAGTTCTGGATGGTCGTGTAGCGAACCTTGCTGTGCGGCAGCGCCACGACCTCGACGACTGCCGCGTGGAGCGAGTCGGTGGCGTAGATGGGCGCCGTGCAGCCCTCGATGTAGTGGACCTTGGCGCCCTCTTCGACCACGATCAGGGTCCGCTCGAACTGGCCGGTGTTCTCGCCGTTGATCCGGAAGTACGCCTGGAGCGGCAGCGGGACCTCGACGCCCTTGGGCACGTACACGAACGAGCCGCCCGACCAGACGGCGCTGTTGAGCGCGGCGAACTTGTTGTCCTCGGGCGGGACGACCGTGCCGAAGTGCTCCCTGAAGATGTCCGGATACTCCTTGAGCGCCTGATCGGTGCCCATGAACACGACGCCGATCTTGGACAGCTCCTCGCGCACCGAGTGGTACACGACCTCGGAGTCGTACTGGGCGCCGACGCCGGCCAGGAACTTGCGCTCCGCCTCCGGGATGCCGAGCTTCTCGAACGTCGCCTTGATCTGCTCCGGGACGTCGTCCCAGGACTTCTCCTCGCGCTCGGACGGCTTGCGGTAGTACACGATCTTGCCGAAGTCGATGTCCGCGAGGCCGTCCGTCCAGGTCGGCATCGCGCGCTTGACGAAGTGGTCGTACGCGCGGAGCCGGAACTGGAGCATCCAGTCAGGCTCGCCCTTGAACCCGCTGATCTCCTCGACCGTCTCGCGGGTCAACCCGCGCTTGGTCTCGCGCAGGTAGGTGATGTCGTCGTGGAAGGCGAACTGGTCGCGTTCGTCTCGGACGAGGTCGCGGGTCGAGGTCATCGCTGCTCCAGTCGCGACGGGCGCGCCGCGGGGTGATCGGGAAGGTCCGGGAACGCCGCGACCGCGGGACGGGGTCGCGGGCTAATCCCGAGTGAAATTATCGGAATTATCTGCCGATTCGTCAACGAGGTCCGGAACGCCCCGTTCGCCGGGCGCTCCGCCACCCCGGGCAGCTCCACGCTGCCGACCATGGTGAGCCCATGAGGACACGCACGATCGGGCGTCGACCTCCGCCGACCGGGAGCAGACCTACGGAACCTCGAGCCAGGCGGCCGCATCCGGCGGCAGGTCGGCGCCCTCGGCGGCGTCGGCATCGCTGCGGAGCAGGACCTTCGCGCCGGCGGGCAGCCGGAGCCGGCTCGCAGACAGGTTGACCGCGCACGCGAAGCCCTCGCCACGCTCGCACACCAGGGCGCCGCCGGGGGCCGGTAGCCAGCGCACGGTTTCGCCGGCCAGCCCGGGGTGCCTGCGGCGGATGGCCAGGGCCGCCCGGTACAGCGAGAGCATCGACGCCGGATCGGCGGACTCGGCCTCGACCGACAGGGCCGCCCACGTGCCGGGTTGCGGCAGCCAGGGATCCGTGCCAGGTGGCCCGAAACCGAACGGCACCCCGGTCCCCGACCAGGGGATCGGCACGCGACAGCCATCGCGGCCTCGCATCGCGTGGCCGGATCGCTCCCAGGTGGGATCGCGGAGCGCGACCTCGGGCAGGTCGGAGACCTCGGGCAGGCCCAGCTCCTCGCCCTGGTAGAGGTAGGCGGAGCCGGGCAGCGCGAGCAGCAGCAGCGCGGCGGCCCTTGCCCGCCGGGTCCCGAGCGCGAGGTCGCTGGGCATCCGCTCCTGGACGCGCCGGTCGCCGATCCCCGTGCTCGCGCGCCCGTACCGGGTCAGGTGGCGGATCTCGTCGTGGTTCGAAAGCACCCAGGTCGGCGCGGCGCCGACCACGGCGTGGGTCGCAACGGTCTCGTCGATCACCGCGCGGAGCCGGGACGCCTCCCACGGGCAGCGCAGGAACTCGAAGTTGAACGCCCCGTGCAGCTCGTCGGCGCGCAGGTACGATGCGACGGCGGCCGTGGAAGGCGCATGGACCTCGCCCAGCAGGATCCTCGGCGGGTCCTGGGCATCGGCGATCCGGCGCCAGGCCCGATAGATGTCGTGAACCCCGGGCTGGTTCATCAGCGGGTCGTCGTCTGAGACCCAGGCACCGGTCGCCGGGTCGGGCGGGCGTGGGGCGATCAGGCCCTGCCCTTCGTGGTCCTTGACCAGCCCGCTGGCAACGTCGATCCGGAACCCGTCGACGCCCCGCTCGAACCACGTCCGCAGGATGGCCTCGAACGCCTCGCGGACCTCGGGGCTCCGCCAGTCGAGATCCGGCTGCCCCGGATCGAACTGGTGCAGATACCACTGGCCCGGGCGCCCGCGCGCGTCCCGGACCCGCGTCCAGGCGGGGCCGCCGAAGATGCTCATCCGGTCGGTCGGCGGGACTCCCCCGTCCGGTCCCAGCCCGTCGCGGAACACGAACCGGGCGCGGGCCGGTGACCCGGGATCTGCGGCGAGCGCCTCCACGAACCAGGGGTGCGCGGAGGACGTGTGGTTGGGGACGATGTCGAGGATCACCCGAAGCCCGGTCGCGTGCGCCGCGTCGATCAGACCCAGGGCGCCGTCGAGGGTCCCGAACAGCGGGTCGATGCCGAGGTAGTCGGCGACATCGTAGCCGCCGTCGGCCATCGGGGATGGATACCAGGGCGTGATCCAGATCGCGTCCACGCCGAGGTCGCGCAGGTACGGCAACCGGCTCCGGATGCCCGCGATGTCACCGTTGCCGTCCCCATCGGCATCGGCGAACGAGCGGATGTAGACCTCGTAGACGACGGCCCGCCGCCACCAAGCGATCCCCGACGGTGACGCGTGACGTGGTCGATCAGGCGCCATGGTGGCGATCCTCCCGGCTGTGCCCTAGAAGAACGTGGAGCACCAGGGCTCGTCGGCCGTCCGGAGCAGCGCATCGAGCGCGGCGACGGCACCCGGCCGGTGCTCGTCGACGCCCGTCGCGATCACCGCGTCGCGCAGCCGCACGCCCCCGAGGTAAGCGGCGCCGAGGGCGGCGACCGGCAGCGTCAGGTCGGGCTCGCGGTCGCTCGTCCGGCACTCGGCGCCCCCGGGCGCGACGTCGAGCTCGAGCCGGAGTGTCCTGCCCGGGCCGGTCTCGGGGTCGACCACTTCGAGGACGCACGTACCGCTCGCCTCGTAGGCGCGGGCGGCGAGGGCGCGCCGGACGTCGAGCAGGCGCACCCACATCCCCTCGCCGACCTGCGACGGCACGGCCGCCCGGGCGTTGGTCAGCAGCCACGGCAACCGCTCCCCCGGGCTCCGGCCCTCCGCCTCCACGCGGCTCACCAGGTCGGACTCCGCGAGGAACCGCCACAGGCCCGCGTACGCGGCATCGGTCAGCGCATGGAGGTCGTCGACCTTGAGCTCGCCCCGCGGCTGGCGGTCCTCCCAGCGCAGGTCGGCCCGATAGCGCGCATAGCCGTCGGCGCGGCCGGTCGCGTCGCGATGGAGCGCGAGGAATCCCTTCCAGGTCGATCCCCAGGTGGCCTCGCGGAGCCCGAGCTCCTCGTCCCATCGGTCGTCGCGCCGCCGGATCTCGCCCGTCTGCCCAAGCCGCCAGCGGTCGAAGACCTCGACGACCTCGTCGCGAGCTCGCCGGTCGGCCGCGACCAGCTCGACGCCACCCGGATCGGGCCCGTGAAAGCCGGTCGCCGCCACGTCGAGCGTCCAGGTCGCAACCCGCGAGGCCGGGCCGTACCCGAGGCGACCGTAGATGGGGTACTCCGACGCGTACAGCAACCCGACCGCCTCCCCGCGCTCCCGGATCGCCGCGTGCTCGGCGGCGGCGATGCCCCGCATGATCCCCTGCCGGCGATGCGAGGGGAGCACCGTCACCGCGGCGATGGCGGCAGCCGGCAGCTGCGTGCCACCCGGGACAGTGAGCTCGGTCGCCCAGGAGCGGAACGTCCCGACCATCCGGCCGCCGTCGAGGGCGGCCCACACCCGCGTCAGGTCCCATCGCGGCCGCAGCGCCTCGGCGATCCGCGCAACATCGGGCCGGTCGAGGAACGCGATGGAGACGGTGTCGATGAACGCCTCGAGCTCATCCGGCCCGATCGTCCTGATCTCGATCGGCATCGTCCCCGACTCTAGCATCGAGGGCAGCCCTCGGCGGGGCCCGGTATGGTAGCCCGGTCGACTCCCGGAGCATGGAGGTGCCGATGGACCTGGCCGTCCAGGGTCCGCTCCTCGTGCCGCCGGGCACGCGGCTGCTGCACATCGGGCCGCACAAGACGGGCACGACGGCCCTCCAGCAAGCGCTCTACCTCGCGCGCGACGCGATGCTCGAGCAACAGGTCGGCTATCCCGCCACGAGCCCCAACCCGGCGAGTGCGGTCGCGTCCGTGATCGGGCGCCGATCCCGGTCCCGGGGCGGGGTGCCGTCGAAGGAGCGGTGGGACGGCCTGGTCCGTGACGTGCGGCGTGCGCGAGCACCGCGGGTCGTGATCAGCAGCGAGGTGTTCGCGGACGCCGGCCCCGAGGCGATCGCGACGATCGTCCGCGACCTCGAGCCCCATCGCCTGCACATCGCGGTCACCCTGCGTCCGCTCGCCCGCATCCTGCCCTCGCAGTGGCAGCAGTACGTGCAGCACGGCGTCCGGGCCTCGTACGACGACTGGCTCGACGCGATGCTGAACCGGCCATCGGGCAGGCTCACGCCCACGTTCTGGCAGCGCCACCGCCACGACCGGCTGGTCGAGCGCTGGGCGGCGGCCCTGGGGCCGGAACGCGTGACGGTCATCGCGCTCGACGACCGCGACCGGCGGATGGTCCTGCACACGTTCGAGGGCCTGCTCGGCCTCCGCGCGGGCACCCTCGAGCCCCCGCCGACACTCGTCAACCGCTCGATGTCCCTGCCCGAGATCGAGGCCGTTCGCGCGTTCAATCGCGCCTACCGGGCGGAGGGACTGGGAAACGACCTCCACGCCAGGGTGATGACCTTCGTCGCCGCACCCTACCTCAAGCAACGGCCCGCCGATCCCGCCGAGCCCCGGATCGAGACCCCGCGCTGGGCCCTGGAGCGCGTCGCCGACATCACCCGCGAGATGGTGGACCGCATCGCCGCGTCCGGGGTCGCGGTGGTCGGCGACCTGGAGGCGATGCGGGCCGTTGCCTGGGACGACGCCCGGCTGGAGCCCGCGCAGGTCTCGATCCCACCGGAGGTCGCGGGGCGGATGGCGATGGGGATCGCCCTGGCATCGGGTCTCGGCCGGCGTCGCGGCGCGCGCCGCGACGGGTCGGTCGGGCCCGCGCGCGAGCCCGACCGGGCAGGCCGGGAGCCGGCCGATCTGGCCCTGATCCCGACGTACGTGCTCGCGGCTGTCGTCGCCATGCGCGCCCGGGCCTCGATCGTGCGGCGACTCGCGTTGCCCCGGTCGATCCGAGCGCGACGGGACTGACCACGAGGACGTCGGCTGCGACGCCCTGGCCCCGCCGGGGACCATCGGGGCGTCCGACCGTGCGAGCCGACCCGCCGCGCGGCACGACCGGAGCGTCGTCACGACCGGAGCGTCGCTCACGACCGGAGCGTCGCTCACGACCGGAGCACCGCGCGGCACGACCGGAGCGCCGTCACGACCGGAGCGTCGTCACGACCGGAGCGCCGGGCACGGTATCGTAGCCGGGACCAGATGGGCCAGCGAACGGAGGACCGGCGACCGATGACCACGTTGGCGCCCTCGCTCCTTCTGCCAGAGGGCACGCGCCTCGTTCACATCGGCCCCTCCAAGACGGGAACGACCGCGATCCAGGCCTCGTTCCATGCCAGCCGCGAAGCGCTGCTGGCCCAGGGCGTGCGCTACGTGGGAAGCTCGCGGTCGCCGTGGAAGGCCGCGCTCGCCGTGTCGTCGAGCCGTCCGCTCGCCGTCAGCCGCGCGGCACCGGCGGCCGAGGAGTGGAGGCAGCTGGTCGATGAGGTTCGACATACCGAAGAGCCGCGGCTGGTGATCAGCAGCGAACACTTCGCACAGGCGAACGCGACGGCGATCGACCGCATCGTGGCCGACCTTGATCGGGACCGAATGCACGTCGCCGTCACGCTGCGCCCGCTGGCCCGGATCATCCCGTCGCGCTGGCAGCAGGACGTGCAGATGGGATTGCCGAAGTCGCTCGACCGTTGGCTCGACCTGGTGCTCGACCAGCCCGACTCGCACAGAGCGGAGGTGTTCTGGCGCGAGCACCGGCACGATGCCCTGGTCGAGCGCTGGGCGAACGCGATCGGCGCGGAGCGGGTCACCGTGATCGTCCTCGACGAGCAGGACCATGAGCTTGCGCTGCGGGTGTTCGAGCGGCTCACCGGATTGGCCGCGGAAACGCTCGTGGCCATCCGGGATCTTGCCAACCGGTCCCTCACCCTGCCCGAGATCGAGGCCGTGCGAGCGATGAACGAGCGGCTCCGGGCAGACGGGTCCGCCGAGCCACTGCTCGAGCGGGTCGTGCGCCACCGTGCCGCGGACTACCTCAAGGGTCGTCGCCCCCCGCCCTCAGAACCGCGGATCGAGGTTCCGGCGTGGGCCCGCGAGCGCATCGGCGAGCTTGCGACGGCGATGGTCGCCGGCATCAGGTCGACCGGGGTGCGGGTCGTCGGCGACCTCGACCGCCTCGAGGTCCTGCCCACCACCCGGCCTGACGACGGGACCCCGGCCAACCCCGACCCCGCGTTCGAGATCGGGGCATGGCTGGCGGTGGGCATGTACCGGGGTGCGGCTGGGCTGACCCCGCCCATCGGCGAGCCGGCTGGCGTGAGCGCCCGGGGCCGCGGCTCCATTGCCCGCCTTGCCGCGACCACGATCCGGCGCGTCCGGCGCGGGGCGGCCGATCGCGCCGTCGCGCTGCGCGGGACCGTGCGCTGAGCGTGCCGTGGCGGTCCAGCACCCGGACGTCGCGATGCCTCCGGGCCAGGACGCGGCGACGGTCCTGGTGCTCGGGGGCCGCGCGCCGGGGCGACCGGCGTGAGCGGTGATCGGGCAGTGGGCCCGGGCGAGGCCGACGGCCCCGCGGCCTCGACGGTCGGGAACGAGCCTGCCGGCAGCGACACCTCCGCCGCCCTGAAGATCAGCGTCGTCGTCCCCGTCTACAACCCCGGGTCCCACATCGAGGCGTGCATCGAGTCGATCGTGGGGCAGTCACTGGCGCCCGACGAGTTCGAGGCCATCTTCGTGGACGACGGCTCCACGGACGCGTCACCGGTGCGTCTCGACCGGCTGGCCGAGACCAACCCCAACGTGCGCGTGATCCACCAGCCGAACTCCGGCTGGCCGGGCAAGCCGCGCAACGTCGGCATCGAGGCGGCGCGCGGCCGTTATGTGTACTTCGTCGACCACGACGACGTGCTCGGCCGCGAGGCCCTGCAACGCCTGTACGAGTTCGCCGAGCGGAACGGGTCGGACATCGTGATCGGGAAGATGGCCGGCCACAATCGCCGGGCGCCGCGCATGCTGTTCACGCGGACCCGCGATCGGGTGACCCTCGAGGACTCCGGGATCGTGAGCGCGCTGTCGCCGCACAAGCTGTTCCGCAAGGCGTTCCTCGACGCCCACGGCCTCCGCTTCCCCGAGGGGCGCCGGCGCCTCGAGGACCAGGTCTTCGTGATGCGCGCGTACTTCGCCGCCGAGGTGATCTCGATCCTCGCCGATTACACGTGCTACTACCACCTGGCCCTCGAGGACCGCGGGAACGCCGCCAGCGGTCGCTTTGACCCGGCGGGGCGCTTCGATCCCGGCTACTACTTTCCGTTCCTGCGCGAGGTCCTGGACGTCCTCGAGGCGAACAGCGAGCCCGGACCGTTTCGCGACGGCCTGCTGCGACGGTTCGTGGTTCACGAGCTGCTCGGTCGGGTCACCGGACGGCGCTTCATCGCCATGGCCCCGGGGCGGCGCCGCGAGCTGGTCGCCGAGATCCGCTCGGTTGTGGCGCGCTACGTTCCGGACACGATCGGGTCGGTCCTGTCGCCCCGCCATCGGACGCAGCTCGCCCTCGTCCGCGACGGCCGCGTGGACCTGCTCCTGGCCCTGGCCGAGTCGGACGAGCAGATCCGGGTCGCCGCCCGGGTGCGGCGGTTGCGGCCGCTGGACGGTGGCCGGCTGGCGATCGATGCCGAGGCGGAGCTGCGCTCGGGCCGCCACCCCCTCCGCTACGAGGTGGGGCCAGAGCGGCTGCTCCTCCCCGTGCCGGCCGAGGTGGCGCGCGCGGTCGCGGCCGAGGCGAGGGCCGAACCGCTGCCGGTGTCGGGTCGGGCGCAGATCGTGCTCCGTCGCGTCCGCGATTCCGCCGAGGTGATCCTCGCCGGGTCGGTCGGCCAACGCCTCACGCCACGGGCGGGAGGCGTCGGTGTCGTGATCACGATCTCGGCCGTGATCGACCCAAGGTCGCCGGTCGAGGATCACGCGCTGGGGTCGGGCGCGTGGGACGTCCTGGTCCGCGTGTCGTTCGTTGGCTACACGAGCGACGCACCGCTGCGCCAGCCCGCGGGGCTGGGCCGGTCGCGACCGGTTGCCCTGCTCGACGGCAGGCTCGCGGCGACGCGGGCGAGCTGGCCGCCGGCCGGCCCCGCGCTCAACGCCACCATCGCCGGCCGAGCCGGCCGAATTGCCGCTGCGTTGGGCAGGCGGCTGCCGCGGCAGCTGCGACGGCATCTCTCGCGACCGGGCCACCCGGGAGCCGGTGGCCGGTGAGCCGACGTGCCGCCCGAGCCAGCGTGGAAGCCGCACGGGAGCGCCGGCGCTCCCCGCCGACCACCGCGAGGCCCGGTATCGTTGGGAGGGAATGGCGACGAGGATCGGCAACGCGATGAACCCGCACGGCGTCGACGACCCGCTGCTGCTCCCGGCCCGAACGCGCCTGGTGCACATCGGGCCACCGAAGACCGCGACCACCGCGATCCAGGGGGCGTTCCACGGCGCCCGCGCGGCGATCGAGGCGCAGGGTGTCCACTACGTCGGCCGCAAGCGCCACTCGGGCAGCGCGGTCCAGGCGGTGCTCGGGCGGCCGGGCTTCTTCACCGAGGGCACGCCGCCGATCCGGCTGTGGGACGCCCTGGTGCGCGAGACGCGAAGCTCGACCGCCGGGCACGTGGTCCTGAGCAGCGAGTTCTTCGCCGAAGCACCCGCCGAGATGATCCCGAGGATCGTGACCGACCTCGGTGCCGACACGATCCATGTCGTCATCACGCTCCGACCGCTCGCACGGATCGTGCCCTCGCAGTGGCAGCAGTACGTGCAGAGCGGCGCACGCAGCTCCTACGACGGGTTTCTCGACGCCATGTTCAACAAGCCCGTCGGCACGCACACGCCCAGCTTCTGGCTCCGACACCGGCACGATCAGCTGGTGGAGCGGTGGCGCGACGTGGTCGGGAAGGATCGCGTGACCGTGGTCGTGCTCGACGAGGAGGATCCGGACCTGGTGCTCCGGACATTCGAGCGCATGACCGGCCTGCGCCCGGGAACGCTCGCGACGCGGCCCGACTTCGCCAACCGATCGATGACGCTGCCCGAGATCGAAGCCGTGCGTGCGTTCAACATCGCGCTCCGCAAGGAGGGCCTGGGCCGGCCCGAGCAGAGCCGGGTCATGCACTTCGGGGCGGCGCCCTACATGAAGACGCGGGCACCCCGACCCGACGAGCCGCGGGTCGTGACCCCGCAATGGGCCCTCGACCGGGTGGCGACGCTGTCCCGTGAGATGGCCGACTCGATCGCTGCCAGCGGGGTCCGGATCGTCGGCGACGTCGAGCAGCTCACGATCGTGGAGCCGGGCTCGAGCGACGTCCGCCTCGACGCTCCCGTCTCGATCCCGCCGGAGATCGCCGCGCAGATGGCGATGGGCGTTCTGGTCGCGTCGGGCGGCGCCCGGAGACACGACTCGCACGGCTGGTTCTCGTTCGTCGAGCCGCTCGAGGTGGTCCGAATCCCGACGTGGCAGCTCCTGGGCGTGGTCGCCGGACGGCTGCGCTCGGCCGCCCGCACCCGGATCCGACGCCTCTTCCGGATCCGGCGGGAACCGTAGTCCGCCGCGATGGCGACGCGTGCCCGGAGGACGCCGCCGCGCCCGCACCGGGGCCGGGCACCGGCGCCCGGCCAGGTCAGTCGGGACCGAGTGCCGCCAGGAGCGCCGTGCGCACCTGCCGGACCGCCTCGTCGACCCCGACCGCCGTCGTGTCGATGGTGACGTCCGCGTCGTCGGGCGCCTCGTACGGTGACGAGATCCCCGTGAACTCCGGGATCTCGCCCGTCCGGGCGCGCGCGTAGAGACCCTTGCGGTCGCGACCCTCGCACACCTCGAGCGGGGTGCTCACGTGGACCAGCAGGAACGGACCGTGAGGCTCCGCCATCGCCCTGGCAGCGCGCCGGTCGGCGTCGAACGGCGCGATCGGGGCGGCCACCGCGATCCCCCCGTGCGCGGAGATGAGCGAGGCCACCCACCCGATCCGGTCGATATTGGCGGCGCGCGACTCACGATCGAAGCCCAGCCCGCGTGACAGGTGGTGACGAACCTCGTCACCGTCGAGGAGCGTCACCCGGCGCGGACCGACATCCGCCAGCACCTCCGCCAGCGCCCGGGCGATGGTCGACTTTCCCGATCCCGAGAGCCCGGTGAAGAACACGACCGCGCCCCGTTCCGGCGCGACGCGCTGCGCTCGCAGCACCTCGTCGGCCGGTCCGGGCGGGTACAGGTCCCGAACTTCGCGCTCGAGCAGCCCCGCCAGGGCCCCGATCCGGTCGCGGTCGCGGGCGCTGCGCACGCCGCTGACCCGCCCGGTCATGCTGACGCCGGCCCCGCCGAGGGCGGCATCGATGTCGACGCCACCCGATGTCGGCGCCGGGAGGACCAGGCGGACGACGGGCAGCCCGTGGCGGGCGTCCTCGATCGCCGCGGCCGCGGCCCACGCCGATCGGGTGAGGCCGGGCCAGCCCACCGCGCGGGCCGGCCGGCCCCGGCGGGCCACCGGGACGACCACGATGACGACCCTGACCTGGTCGTGCCGGGTGGCCGCCAGGAGGCGATCGAGGTCCGACCGGGTGGGAACGTCGTCGATGACGAGGGCCAGCACGCCGCCGACCGCGTCGCTCGCACCGGGGTGTCCGGCCGCGATGGCAGTCCGCGCCTGGGCCGCCGTCAGCCGGACCGACGGGTCCCAGTGCGGGCCCGCGCCCCGGGCCGGCGGTCGCAGCGGGCGCACCGAACGCTGCCCACCGGGTCCCGAGCGGACCTCCGCGATCGGGCTGTTCTCGGCGTCGGCGAGGACGGCCGTGAACCCGTCCGGGACGCCGCCTGGCAGGTCGTCGCCGGACGTGACCGGATGACCGGCCAGGAGCGGGTCCAGCGCTTCGGATGGCAGCCAGCCGCCGAGCACGAGCTCGAGCCGGTCGAGCCCGTCGTCGTCGAGCACGATCCTGGGCGCAGACACGTCCCGGACGTCGTCAGCGGGCCCTCCGTCCGGGGCGGCGGCGGAGGCGCCGCCGGCCGGCGTCCCCCCGGCGAGGTCGACGGACGGGCCCGGGTCGGGGGCGGCGGAGGCGCCGCCGGCGCGATCGCCCGGATCGTCGGCGGCGGTCATGGCGTGGGGGCGTTCGTCTCGAGCCGGCCGTCCTCGGGTGCGGCCCCCGGCGCTGGCACCGGGAGGGGCCGGTCGGACGCAGCGGTGGGCCGATCCGGGCCTTCCGGGCGAGGCACCCGGTCCCGGCCTATCACCCGGTCCCGGATGATCCGCCAGGCGACGAACGCGAACGCGACGGCCGCGACCGTGCTGCCCAGGACCACGGCATCCGGCGCGTCGAGGAGCTTGAGCCCCGAGCCCAGCAGCAGCACCGCGAGGACACGGCGGATGAGCCCGCCCGGGGCACGGCTCGAGATCTGGGCCCCGATCCACGCACCGGGGATCGCCCCGACCAGGATCGAGGTTGTGACGACGAGCGAGAACGCCCCGAACAGCAGATGGCCGACCGCCGCGGCCCCCACCAGCGGGATCGCCTGGCTGAGGTCGGTGCCCACCAGCGACGAGGCTTTGAGCCTCGGATACATCAACAGCAGCACGACAACCACGATCGAACCCGCGCCGACCGACGTCAGGCCGACCATCAGCCCGGCCGCCGCACCCAGAAGCACGGTCGGCAGCGGGCGGATCACGATCGCCGCCGGGCGGGTCGGCCGAGCCGGCCCCTCGCCGAGCGGCAGGCGGTTGCGCCACATCTGGAGGGCGGCCCGGACGAACAGGCCCGCCGTGGCCACCAGCAGCGCGACGCCCAGCCCATGGCGCAGGAGCGCGTCGAGGGCGGCATCGTGGGGCACCAGCGAGATCAGCCATGCGCCGGCGAACGCCGCGGGCACCGAGCCGAGGCACAGCCAGCCCACGAGCTGGAGGTTGACCGTCCCGCGGCGAAGGTGGACGAAGGCCCCGACCGGCTTCATGAACAGGCTCGCGACGATGTCGCTCGAGATGGCAGTCAGCGGGTTGAGGCCGAACACGAACACGAGCATCGGCGTCATCAGCGCACCCCCGCCCATCCCGGTCAGGCCCACGATGATGCCGACCACGAGCCCGCCGACGGCCATGGGGAGGTCGAGCGTCACGCCGGCCGTGCCACCGGGCGCCTGGCGGGCATGCAAACCATGCAGCGATGATAACTTCGATCCCCAACGGAGCCGCACCCGCTCCGACGGCGCACGCGGCGTCGGAGGGCGCGGCCGGACCTTCCAGCGAGGCGCAGTGAACGCGACAGGCGACCGGTGACGACCCATGCTGCCCGCAACGCGTCCGTGACGGACGACGTCCGGCTGGCGGGCGTCCTGGCGTCCGGCGCGGCGACGGCGCTGCTGCGGCTCCGGGCCGAGGTCGACGCCGGTCGCATGCCGTACGACGCGTCGTCCATCCGCCGCCAGGGCGACGCCCTTGCCCAGGCCCACCTGGCGTCGGCGCTCGCGGAGGCTCGCCCGAGCGATGCCGTGCTCTCGGAGGAGGCGGTCGACGACCGGCGGCGGCTCGACGCGGACCGCGTCTGGATCATCGATCCGCTCGACGGGACCCGGGAGTTCGCCGAGCGCGACCCCGACGGCAGCTGGCGTGACGACTTCGCGGTCCATGTGGCGCTGTGGCAGCGCGATCTCGGGCTCACCGATGCCGCCGTCGCGCTGCCGGCGCGGGGGCAGCTGTTCGACACGCGGTCGGCCGAGGTGCCCGGGGGCGAGGCCGCACAGGTCCTCGACGGGCGGCGACCGATGCGGATCGCGGTCAGCCGAACCCGGCCGCCGTCCATCGCGACCCGGCTCGCCGATCTCGGCGGGGTGGAGCTGGTGCCGATGGGCTCGTGCGGCGTGAAGGCGATCAGCGTCCTGGAGGGGACCGTCGACGCGTACCTCCATGCGGGCGGTGCCCACGAGTGGGATTCGGCGGCCCCGGTCGCGATCGTGCGGGCGGCGGGCATCGTCGCCACGCGCCTCGACGGATCCGAGCCCCGGTTCAACCAGCCCGACCCGTGGACGCCGGACCTGCTCGTCTGCCGGCCGCGGCTGCTCGACCACCTGCGCCGGCTGCTGGCCGTCGTCGGCGGGCAGGAGACGTCCGCCCGGTGAGCACGGTCCCCCACGCGCTCAGCCAGCTGCGCAGCCTCGAGGCCGAGAGCATCCACATCTTCCGCGAGGTCGCGGCCGAGATGCAGAAGCCGTGCCTGCTGTTCTCGGGCGGCAAGGACTCGATCGTGATGCTCCACATCGCGCGCAAGGCGTTCGCCCCTGCCCGGATCCCGTTCCCGGTGATGCACGTGGACACGGGGCTCAACTTCCCCTCGATCCTCGCCTACCGCGATCGCTGGATCGAGAAGCTGGGCCTCAAGCTGGTGGTGGCGTCGGTCGAGGACGCCATGCGCCGGGGCCTCGTGCGCGAGGAGCCCAACGGATCGCGCAACCGGATCCAGACCCCGGTGCTGCTCGAGGCCGCCGAGCGCAACGGCTTCGACGCCCTGTTCGGCGGCGGTCGGCGGGACGAGGAGAAGGCGCGCGCCAAGGAGCGGGTGTTCTCGTTCCGCGACGAGTTCGGCCAGTGGGACCCGAAGAACCAGCGGCCCGAGATCTGGAGCCTGTACAACGGCCGCGTGTTCCCCGGCCAGAGCATCCGCGTGTTCCCGCTGTCGAACTGGACCGAGCTCGACATCTGGACGTACATCCGTGAGGAAGGTGTCGAGATCCCCGAGCTGTACCTCGCCGCCGAGCGCGAGGTCGTGGAGCGGGGCGGGATGCTGTACGCGGTCAACCCGTTCATCGTCCCCCGCGACGGCGAGGGGGTCGCTGTTCGGCGAGTGCGCTACCGGACGATCGGCGACGCGAACCTGACCGCCGCGGTCGAGTCCGACGCGGACAGCGTGGACAAGATCGTGGCCGAGATCGCCGCGGTCCGGATCACCGAGCGTGGCGCCACCCGCGGCGACGACAAGGTCTCGGAAGCGGCCATGGAAGACCGCAAGAAGGAGGGTTACTTCTGATGCCCGGCGAGCTGCTCCGGTTCGCCACCGCCGGGTCCGTCGACGACGGCAAGAGCACGCTCATCGGCCGCCTGCTGTACGACTCCAAGTCGCTGTTCAGCGACCAGCTGGCGGCGGTCGAGCAGGTCAGCCGCGATCGCGGCAACGACTACACGGACCTCGCGCTGCTGACGGACGGGCTGCGCGCCGAGCGCGAGCAGGGCATCACGATCGACGTCGCCTACCGCTACTTCGCCACCCCGCGGCGCAAGTTCATCATCGCCGACACCCCCGGGCACATCCAGTACACCCGCAACATGGTCACCGGGGCCTCGACGGCCGACGTCGCCCTGATCCTGCTCGACGCGCGCAAGGGCATCACCGAGCAGAGCCGTCGGCATGCGTTCCTGGCCACGCTGCTGGGCGTCCCCCACCTCGTCGTGTGCGTCAACAAGATGGACCTCGTCGACTTCTCGGAGGCGCGGTTCGAGGAGATCCGCGACGAGTTCGAGGAGTTCGCGACCCGCCTGCGCGTCCGGGACATGACGTTCATCCCGATCTCGGCGCTGTTGGGTGACAACGTGGTCAGCCGATCCGACCGGACGCCGTGGTACGACGGGGCGCCGCTGCTCAGCCACCTCGAACGCCTTCACGTCGCGAGCGACCGCAACTTCGTCGACGTCCGGTTCCCGGTCCAGTACGTGATCCGTCCGCAGTCGTACGAGGTGATCGACTATCGCGGCTATGCGGGCACCGTGGCCTCGGGGGTGCTCAAGCCCGGCGACCAGGTCCTCGCGCTGCCCAGCGGGATGGAGTCGACGATCGCGAACATCGACACCGCGGACGGGCCGGTGGCCGAGGCGTACCCGCCGATGGCGGTCACGATCACGCTCAGCGACGACATCGACCTCGGGCGTGGCGACATGCTGTGCCGGCCGCACAACGTGCCCACGGTGATCCAGGACATCGACGCCCAGATCTGCTGGATGGACGAGAGCGCGTCGTTCACGGTGGGCCGGAAGTTCGCGATCAAGCACACCACCCGCTGGTCCCGGGTGCTGGTCAGGTCGCTCGACTACCGGGTCGATGTCAACACCCTGCACCGCGACGAGTCCGCAACCGAGCTCAAGCTCAACGAGATCGGGCGGGTGCAGCTCCGCTCGACGCAGCCGCTGTTCGTGGACCCCTACCTCGAGAACCGGCAGACCGGGGCGTTCATCCTGGTCGACGAGAGCTCCAACAAGACCGTTGCGGCGGGCATGATCGGACGGCTGCCGGGCGGGTTCTGACTGCCGGGCGGGTTCTGACTGCCGGGCGGGTTCTGACCGCCGGGCGGGTTCTGACCGCCGCCCCGGCCCGGCTCCCTCCCCGCTCGGCGCCCCGACGCCTACAGCTGCTCGCGGACCTCGCGCACCAACGGGCGATGGCGGGCGACCCGTGGCAGCACCACCGTCCCGAGCCCCGCGAAATCGCGATGCGCCCGGATCGCCGCGGCGAACGCGCCGACGAACGCGCCGTCGCCGGCCGCGAGCGGGTCGAAGCCATCCTCCCACCACAGACCGAGGATCCGGAGCGTTCCGGCCGACCGGTCGATCCGGGGCTCGATCCGGCCGACGAACCGATCGCCGTACAGGATGGGTAGCACGTAGTAGCCCCAGCGTCGCCTGGCGGCCGGCACATAGACCTCCCAGCGGTAGTGGAAGCCCCACAGCCGCGCCAGCAGGTCGCGGTCCCAGACCAGCGGGTCGAGCGGTGCGAGGAATGCCACGCCCGGCGCCGGCCCGGGCCCGTCCATCCCCGCCGCGTCGAGCACCGCAAGCTCGTCCGCGAGCACGTATCTGGGCCCGCGGAGACCCTCGACGGCGACCGGCACGAGCGCCCGCGTCCCGACCAGGCCATCGAGCACACGCAGCCGCTCGGGCGCCTTGCCCATGCCCATCCACAGGGTGGCGTCGCCGGTCGCGCCGAGCAGCCCGTTCCCCCGATATCTCGACAGCAGCTTGTGCCGCAGCTGGTCCTCGGCCGGCACCCGCCGGGCGAGGAGATCCGGCGGGAACAGCCGCTCGGTGAGGTCGTACACGCGACGATTGCCCTCGCGCCGGGCGATCGCGAGGATCCCCGCCTCGGCCAGGGCCTCGAGCAGCGCACGGACCTGGTTGGTCGGCCGCCAGTACCAGTCGATCGCCGCGCGTGGCTCGATGTCGGTCGATGAGAGCGGGCCTGCGGCCCGGATCTTCGCCAGCAGCTCCTCGACCAGCGGCGCGTGGTCGTCGAACGCCCCGCCACGGTGCTCCTCGTGGGCGAGGTCCCAGGTGATCCGGAACCACGGCAGCTCCGCGGTCGGCACCAGGGACAGCATCTTGTTGTAGGTCTCGTACAGCACCCGGTCGCGGTACAGCAGGTCGTCGGTCCAGGCGCGCCGGTACCCGTCGATCCGGGCCAGCAGCGTCAGATCGTGGTTGCGGCCGGCCACCTCGAGCGGGTCGAACTGGAGCGAGCCAAGCTGCTCGACGACGCGCAGCACCGAGGCGGGCTCGGCGGGCAGCGAGCGCGGCGGGGCGAGCAGGTGGCGCCGGACGAGGAACCGCCGCGCGGTCGCAGCGGAGACGTGGCGGGCGGCGGCGTGCACGGACCGATCGTAGCCAACGGCGATGACGGAACCCGTCAGGTTCCGCAGCCGCTGCGCGCGTCCGGTCCGGGCAATCGCTCACGCGGCGAAGGCAGTCGCTTGCGCGGCGAAGGCAGTCGCTTGCGCGGCGAAGGCAGTCGCTTGCGCGGCGAAGGCAGGCGCCGTCCCGCGCAGGCAGTCGCCGTCCCGCGCATGGCCGACCGGGACCTTTGGCGCTGCCCGGTGACCCGAGCGTCGGTCATCGCCAGCCCGCGATCGGGTGTATCGTCTCCGGCTGATCGTTCGGTTGGACCGAACCATTAGCTGCAAACGAAGGATCGAGCCATCACACATCACGATCGCGCCGCGGCCATCGACCGGGTCGTCGCCGGCTTCGAGACGCTCATGCAGCGTCTCGCCGGGGGCCACGCGTCCGAGTTCATCGAGATCGACGTCACCATGCCCCAGGCAAAGGTGCTGTACCTGCTGGCGGCCACCGACGGCCGCCGCATGTCCGACCTCGTCCAGCTGCTCGGCGTCTCGCTGTCCACGGTCAGCGGGCTGGTCGACCGCGTGGTGGATCACGGGCTGGTGAGCCGCCGTGAGGATCCCGCCGATCGCCGGCACGTCGTGGTCTCGCTGACCCCGGCGGGCCGCGACTTCGTCGACCGGTTCCGCGAGCTCAACGCCCGGCAGCTGCGCGACCTGCTGGTGCTCCTCGATGACGAGGGCCTCGACCACGTGCGCCGTGCCCTGCTCGTCCTCGCCGCCGCCGCCGACCGGCTGGTCGAGCCAGGCCTGCTCCCACCTCCCGTTCCCCCCGCCCTTGCGCTCGATCGAAAGGACCCCGCATGAGCCGCCTGTCCGAGTTCGCGGTTGCCAAGCGCAGCGTGACCCTCCTGCTGGCCACCGCCCTGTTCATCGCGGGTGTCGCGGCCTGGGGCAGCCTCAAGCAGGAGCTGCTGCCCGACATCGACTTCCCGGTGATCACCGTCGTCGCGCCGCTGCCCGGGGCCGGAGCTGCCGACGTCGCGGCGCAGGTCACGAGACCGATCGAGCAGGCGATCTCGGGCATCGCCCGACTCGAGGACCTCCAGTCGACGTCGGCCAACTCGCTGGCGCTGGTCGTCGCCCAGTTCTCGTACGGCACCGATGTCAAGGAAGCCCGGAGCCAGATCGAGCAGAGCCTCCAGACGGCGGGGCTGCCCAGCTCGGTCACGCCGCAGGTCAACGCGCTCAACATCAACGCCTCGCCGGTGATCATCGCGTCGATCGCGGCGACCTCCGCGGACGGCCTTCCCGAGGCCGCCCGGATCGCCGAGACCGACATCGCCCCGGCGCTGCTGGGGCTCGACGGCGTGGCCAGCGTGGACGTCACCGGCGGCGAGGTTCAGCGCGTGACCATCACGCTCGACCCGGCCAGGCTCGCGGCCGGCGGCATCACCGCGCAGCAGGTCAGCGGGGTGCTGTCCGCCAACAACCTCACGATCCCGTCGGGCGAGCTCCGGAATGACGGCTCGAAGGTCCCGGTCTCGACCATCGCCGCAATCGGCAGCGTCGACCAGATCGAGCAGCTCGTGGTCGGCTTCCGGACGGCCAGCGCCACGGGCGGCCCCGGGGGCACCGGCAGCGCCCCCGGTGCCTCGGCCGAGCCGGGTGCCTCGGTCGTACCGGCAGCACCCGCCGCGCCGACCCCGGTGACCATCGGCGACCTCGGGACCGTCAAGCTCGACAGCGTCGCGACCACCGGCTACGCGCGCACCGGGACCCCGGAGACGGGCGTCAACCCGGCCCTCTCGCTGTCGGTGTCCAAGACGTCGAACGCCAACACCGTCGAGGTCGCGGACGCGGTCACGGCCAAGCTCGAGGAGCTCAGCGGCCAGCACGCCGACGCCGTCTCGATCAAGGTCGTCTCGGACCTGTCCACGTTCATCAAGGAGTCCCGGGACGGGCTGCTCCGCGAAGGCGGCACCGGCGCCCTGTTCGCGGTCCTGACGATCTTCCTGTTCCTGTTCAGCCTGCGCTCGACGATCGTCGCCGCGGCCAGCATCCCGCTGTCCCTGCTCACGGCGCTGGTGATCATGCAGGGGGCCGGGATCAGCCTCAACATCATGACCCTGGGCGGCCTGGCGGTCGCCGTCGGGCGCGTCGTCGACGATGCGATCGTCGTCCTCGAGAACATCTACCGCCACCGGGCGCTCGGCGAGGACCGCCTGACGGCGTCGATCCGCGGGCCGCGCGAGGTGGCCGGCGCCATCACGGCGGCCACCGTCACGACCGTGGGCGTGTTCCTGCCGCTGGGCTTCGTCGGCGGGCTCGTGAGCCAGTTCTTCCTGCCCTTCGCGCTCACGGTCACGTTCGCGCTGCTCGCCTCGCTGCTGTGCGCCCTGACCGTCGTGCCCGTCCTGGCGTTCCTGCTGGTTCGCAAGGTGCCGGCCAATGTCGACGAGGACGGCGAGCCCCGGAACTCGTTGTGGATCCGCGCCTATACCCCCGCGATCACGTTCGCGCTCCGGAGCCGCTGGACGAAGCTCGGTGTCCTCGCGGTCGCGATCGCGCTGTTCATCTCGACCGGCGTCATCGCACCGCTGCTGCCCACCCAGTTCATCAACGCGGGCGGCGAGAAGCTCGTATCGGTCATCGTGGCGCCCCCGCCGGGCACCACCTCGGAGGCCGTCCTCGCGCGGACGACCCAGGCCGAGAACATCCTGCTCGGCGATCCCAAGGTGCAGCTCGTCCAGACGTCGATCCCGGGCGAAGGCGAGGCGGGCTTCCAGGCGATCGTCGCCGCGTTCACCGGCCAGCCGGCCAACAGCGCCCGGATGACCGTGCGCCTCGCCGACGACGTCGATCTCACCGCGTACTCGAAGGCGCTCGCCGACGAGCTGGCACCGATCAAGACCGACGGCTACGACGTCGCCGTGGCACAGACGGCCGGGTTCAGCTCGAACAACCTCAACGTCATCGTCTCGAGCGAGGACCCGGACAAGGTCGCCCAGGGCAACGACGTCGTGCTCGCCGCGCTCGCCGGCGACCGGGACCTGCTCAACCTCAAGTCCGATCTGTCCAAGGGCACGAGCGAGATCGAGATCACGCCCGATCCCAACAAGAGCATCATGGTCGGCCTGACTGCGGCCCAGGTGGCGCAGGACGTCCGGGCCGCGCTCGTGGGCACCACCGCAACCCGTATCCAGCTGGCCGGTCAGACCGGCCCGGTCGACGTGTTCGTCCAGGTGGATCCGGCCCGGGTGACCTCGGTCGCGACCCTCCAGCAGCTGCCCGTGGGCACCGTCGCGAAGCTCCCGCTGGGCCAGATCGCTCGCGTCGAGCAGGTCGAGGCACAGGGCTCGATCACGCGGATCGGTGGCTCCCCCGCCGCGTCGATCACGGCCGAGATCGCCGACGTCGACACGGGCCGGGTCAGCCAGGAGGTGCAGGCCGAGATCGACGCGCTGAACGCCAGCGGGTCGATCCCGTCGGGAGTGGACGTGCGCCTGGCCGGTGTGACCCAGCAGATGAACGAGGCGTTCGGCGGCCTGTTCTTCTCGATGGCCGTGGCGATGCTCGTCGTCTACATCGCGATGGTGCTGACCTTCAACTCGCTGGTCACCCCGTTCATCATCATGTTCAGCCTGCCACTCGCCACGATCGGCGCCTTCCCGGCGCTCCTGCTCACCGGCCGGCCCATCGGCGTCAGCGCGCTGATCGGGTTCCTGATGCTGATCGGGATCGTGGTCACCAACGCGATCGTCCTGCTCGATCTCGTCGAGCGGCTGCGGTCGCAGGGCATGTCCACCACGGACGCGCTGATCGAGGGCGGCCGGACACGGGTGCGCCCGATCCTGATGACGGCGATCGCCACGATCCTGGCCCTGATCCCGCTCGCGGCGGGCCTCAGCCAGGGGTCGATCATCGCAGCGGAGCTGGGAACCGTCGTCATCGGTGGTCTGTTCAGCTCGACGTTCCTGACCCTGCTGGTGGTCCCGGTCGTGTACTCGCTCGTCGACGGCGTGCGGCAGCGCGCGGGCGGGGTCCGCTCGCCTTCTTCGACGGCGCCGGCGGCGGCTCCGGCGGACTGATCCGCCGTCAGTCCGGGTCGACCACCACAGGCCCGGGCCGCCACCACTGGCCCGGGCCGACCACCGCAGGCCCGGGCCGCAGCCCGCCGCTCGCCACCTGCCGGCCGCTCGCCACCACTGGCCGGACCACCGCAGGCCCGGGCCTTCACAAACAGACGCCACCTGCCGGCCGCTCGCCACCACTGGCCCGGGCCACCACGGGCCTTAGGCCACCTGCCGGTCGCTTGCCACCTGCCGGTCGCTTGCCACCTGCCGGTCGCTCGCCACCACTGGCCCGGGCCACCACAAACAGACGCCACCTGCCGGTCGCTCGCCACCTGCCGGTCCCTCGCTGAGCGGGTGACTGGTCGCACGGCGGCCTGTTTGGCTCGCTTGGCGATCGGTCCGTGGCACCGGTGAGCGTCCACGCGCCATGTTCGGCTCGCCGGGCGAGCGCAACGCCACGTCATGCCACCAGTCACTCGCTGGGTGAGCCGCACGCGTTCCACCGCGACATGCCCGCCCCTCTCATGGCACTCTTGCGGTCCCGAACTGGAGGCATGCACGACGATGACGACGCGTTTCGCGGAGGTCGCCTGGAGCGGTGACCTGGCAACGGGCTCGGGCTCGATCAACTACGTGACATCGGGCGCGATCAGCCGGCTCCCGGTCACCTGGGCATCCCGCACCGAGGACCACAACGGGCGCACGAGTCCCGAGGAGCTGATCGCGGCGGCCCACGCCTCGTGCTTCTCGATGGCGTTCAGCGCCGACCTGGGCCGCAACGGCACGCCACCGGCCAGCCTGGACGTGAAGGCGGAGGTGACATTCGAGAAGCTGGACACCGGCTGGACCGTGACCCGCAGCGCCCTGACGGTCCGGGGAAGCGTCCCGGGCCTCGACCAGGCGAAGTTCGCCGAGCTTGCCGATGCGGCCAAGGACGGCTGCCCGGTCTCGCGCGCCCTCAAGGGCAACGTCGAGCTGAGCGTCGAGGCCACGCTCGTCGACTGAGGCCACCGCTTCCGGCCGACGCGCTGCGCGGACACGCGGGGGCACGCTTCGGCCCGCCTGACCTCGGCCCGCCACCCCGTGCCCGGACGCTGACCCGGCGGTTTCCGAACCGCCCGGCCCCCACGCGCCACCTATCAGCATGGAGGCCCTGCTCGCGAGCGTGACGACCGGCGTTCGAACGCCCGCGGAGCTCGTTCGTGCCGCGGTGGCCGGCGATCGGGACGCGTTCGCCACGCTCGTCGAGCCCTCGCTGCCGGCGGCCCTGGGCGGGGCGATCGCCCTCACCGGCTCGCACGCGGACGCGGCCGATGCCGTCCAGGACGCGCTGCTCGCGGCGTGGCAGGGGCTCGACCGCCTGCGTGATCCGGTCGCCTTTCCCGCCTGGTTTCGCACCCACGTCGTCCGGTCGGCGATGCGCGCGGCGCGACGCCGGCCGCACGTGGTTGCGCTCGATCTCACGGCCGAGCCGGCCGAGGCAGCGACGCTGGAGCGTGCGGTCGAGCGCCGGCTGCTGGCCCGCGCGTTCGACCGCCTGTCACCGGCCGATCGGGCGCTGCTGACGATGCGCCACCTGTGGGACGCCCCGGTCGCCGAGGTCGCCGAGGCGATCGGCATCCCGGCCGGGACCGTCAAGTCGCGCACGCACGCCGCGATGGCCCGGCTCCGGGCGGCGTACGAGGCGGAGGAACGGCGATGACCGACCCCTTCGAAGACCAGCTCCACGACCTCCTCGGGACCCGGGCGAGGGTCGGCGACGACGACCTCGAGCCGCTGCGGGCGTCCATCGTCCGGCTGCCACCCCGGCGCCCGCGGCGCCGCGGCTGGCTGCTCGCCGCGGCCGGGGTCCTGGTCGCCCTTGGCCTGGGCGGCGTGTTCGTCTCGGAGCTGCGGCTCGGGACCTCCGGCGCCGCCCCCAGCGCGCCCGATCCGGCGGCCTTCGCGGACGACCCGCGCCTTGCCGTTTGTGGGGTCACGGCCGACGACGCCGTCGCGATCTTCGAGCTGGCGCACGTTCGCGACTACCCCCTGCAGCTGCCGGCCGCCTACCCGCTGATCGGGCTCAAGGCCGATCCGGAGGCACCCGCGCTGGTCGTCGTGCGCAAGGGCCCGGGGACGCCCGAGCGCGGCGGCGCGACCCCGGCGCCGGGCAGCCACGACCTGTGCCTGGTGGTGGGCGCGGGTGCGGCAACCTGGGCGCCGATCGCGATCACGGACGTCGACACGACCGGGCTCCTGGCCTTCCTGCCGGGGCCGAGCGCAACGCCGATCGCGGCCGACCTCGCCCCGTGGGTGGATCGCTGCGGTGGTGCAGGCGCCGGGATCTTCTCGGTGATCCGGCTCGAGCATGCCCGCGACTACCACGTGGCGCTGCCGCTCATGGGCCTGTCGCCCGAGCTCGACGTGGATACCCCGGCGGTGGTCGTCGTCTACGACGGGCGGCAGCCGTTCGCGCTGAGCGGTGCAGCCGGCGCGACACCCGAGCCCCTCGCGCCCGGCGAGCACGACCTGTGCGTGCTGGTGGGCGTGGAGGCGCAATCGGCCGAGATGAACGTCTATGGGAACGTCCAGCTCGGGGCCGCGCCGTCGACTCCGCCGGCAAGCGTCGCGCCGGGCGTGACGCCATCACCGGCGGTCCCGCCATCGGCGACCGATGTCGCCGGCGAACCGTCGCTGCCGCCGAAGATCGATCCGGCCGAGTGCGAGGTCCTCTCGTTCGCGGCCGATCGATGCCTGGCGGTCGTCGAGCAGGCACGCGACGGGGCGTCGCTGGACTGGGCGGACATCGTCACCGTCCACCTCGCCAGGCCAGCTCCGGACCTGAGCCTTGGCAGCGTGCCTGTCGCCGACGTCACGTTCGAGCTGACGGACGGATCGACGATCGCTCGGCAGGCGCGGTGCCTGATGGTCGGGAACCAGTACAGCCTCGTGTGCAACGACAACCCCGAGATCCCCGTCTACGCTCCCTACGCGCCCAGCGCCGGCTACCACGACGTCCCGTGCGGCTCGACGCCAGCGGGCGAGCCCGGCTCGTCGTGCGCGACCCCGCTGCCCACGATCCGGCCGAGCGCCGCCGCGAAGGCCGTCCCGCTCGAGATCGCCGCCCGTGACCTCCCGATCACGTCGACGGGACAGCTCGAGATCGACGTCGGCTCCGCCGTCCTGCCCAACGGGGTGCTGTCCGATGCGCGCTTCTCGCTCGCGGACCCGTTCACACGGGCCTTCGCCGTCGCCGACGGGATCCGGCTCGAGGTCCGCTCGAAGGACCCGACGAGACCGCCCTTCGACAACGCGTACCAGCACGGCTGGTACCCGGGCACCGAGGCGGTCGAGGTCTATCTCGTCCTCGACGTGACGTCCTTCACCCCGGGCGCGCAGCTCCAGATCAGGGACCTGGTCGTCCGCTGACAGCGACCTCCTCACGCCCGCCGAGCCTCCGTCCTGTGCCGCAGCGGTCCGACCGGCGGCGGTGCGAAACGTCGCGCCCGCACCGTCGATCTCCGGGGGCGATCGCTTTCGGGCCCACCGGGTCATCCGCCGTCCCGTCCCTGGCGATCGATCGCCGCGGGCGATGGCAGGCGCCCGGGATGTGCCTCGGGGGGCTTCCCGACCGCGTTGGGCGCAAGAGCGTTCGCTGCCAGCGATGACCCGCCGTCGCAGGCCGTGGCACCGGCAGGATCCCGGCTGCGCTACCCGATGGTCAGGATCCTGCGCGGGTTGTGGACGGTCAGCTGCTCGATCTCCCCGTCGGACACGCCGGCCGCGCGGAGCCTGGGCAGGAACGTGGTCTGGAGATAGGTGTAGCCGTTGCCCTCGTAGTGCCGCAGCTGGCTGTTGTGGCACACGTCCTGGCTCAACAGCACGCGGTCGGCATGGCCGCGGTGGAGCAGCTCCAGCAGCAGCTCGATCACCCGGCCCTCGCCGTGCTCCTCCATGGGCGTGAAGGACATGCCCAGGAAGTCGAACTCGATGGCCGCGCCGCGGGCGATCAGCGACAGGTAGTGGTCGAGGATGGGATAGCTGTCGGCGTGCCCGATCACGACCCGGCCGGGGTCGACCCCCTCCTGCTCGAAGATGGTCATCTGCGCGGCGCCGACGTCGGACATCACGGCATGGGTGATGATCCCGAGCCCGGTGCGGCGCGATGCCCGCGCCACGGCCCGGAACACGCGCTCCTCGGCCGGCGTCACCCACGGCTTGTCGGTGCCGATCTCGCCCAGGATGCCGGTCCGGATCCCGGTGTCCCCCACCCCGACGGTCGCCTCGGCCACCAGCTCCTCGGCGAGGGCATCCGTCGACCGCCGCTCGATCATGGCCTCCGGCGGGTAGTACGCGGTGCGGTACCAGCCGCCGCCCATCACGATGTGGAGGCCCGAGGCCTCGGCCATCCGCCGGAGCCAGCGCGGGTCACGCCCGACGCCCGGCAGGGTGAGGTCGGCGAGGGCGGTGCCGCCCGCCGCGCGGTACAGCCGCAGCTCCTCGGCGATCACCGGCTCGTCGGCGGTGAGCTCCCAGTAGTCCCAGCGGTTCTGGATCTGCCACAGCGCGATCTGGGTGTGCTCGTGCGGCAGCGTGAACCCGAGCGACGACGGCTCCACGGGGCCGAGAACGGTCATGACGTGCGGCATGGGCGTGATCCTAGCCCCGTCGCGTCGGGTGGATCAGTGCCGCACGCTCGTCGGCACGGTCCGGTCGGCCTCCGAGCTGGCCATCACGCTCCAGGGGCGTGCCGGCGGCATCGTGAAGGCCGGGGCGTCGGCAGCCGACGCCGAGGCGAGCAGCGGTCGCAGCAGCGCCAGCGCGCGGCGCTCCGCAAGATCGCGCCGGTAGGTGTCCCCGAGCTCGACGCGCCAGACGAGGAGCCCGTCGAGGAACGAGACGAGGGCGCCGGTCAACGCCTGGGCGTCGATCCAGGGCGGCAGCTCGCCGTTCGCGACCGCCTCGCGGATCAGCAGCTCGCCGACCGTCGCGAGCTGGTCGCGGCGCCGGGCGAGCGAGGCCCGGATGCCCGGATCGGCCTCGGCCCGTGACCACTGCATGACGAGGGCCGACGCCATGTCGGGCTCGCCCGGCTTGCCGGCCAGCGCGTCGAGGAAGAAGCCCATCGCGATCGCGACCTTGTCCGCGGCGGACCGGCCGGCGGCCAACCGCGTGCCGAGCTCACCCAGCCCCTGTCCGGAGGAGAAGTCGCAGGTCGCGAGGAACAGCTCGTCCTTGCCGCGGTAATAGGTGTAGATCGCGCCCACCGACAGCCCGCTGTCGCGCACGACGTCGGCGATCGTCGCCCCGTGATAGCCCTTCTCGGCGAACACGCGCAGCGCCGACTCGATGATCCGGGCCCGGACGGCGTGCTCGTGGGCGAGCGTGATGCGCGGCATGACCACACGTTAACAGAACGAATGCTCGTTCTGCAAGGCCAATGAGGAGAGGGCGCAGCGATCATCAACGAGGTCGAGCCACGGGCTTGACAAAGAGAATGGGCGCTCTCTATCGTGTCCCTGCCCGCGCCACCGGTCGCGGTCCTGCGTCCCACCATCACCCCTGGAGCCGCCATGTTCAGTCGCTGGGGAGCCTTCGTCTATCGCCACCGCCGGCCCGTGTTCGTGCTCGCGCTCGCAGTCGGCATCGCGGGCGGCCTGTTTGCCGGGCGCGCCGCCTCGGTCCTGACCGCGGGTGGCTGGTTCGATCCCGGATCCGAGTCCGCCGTCGTGGGCGACCGTCTCGCCGCGGAGTTCGGGGCGGGCAAGGGCGCGCTGATCGCGCTGTTCCAGGGGCCGGCCACGGCCGACGCCAGGAGCCCGGCGTTCCAGGCGCAGGTCGCCGCGTCACTCGAGCAGCTGGCGACCGACCCCAACGTGGCCGGGATCGTGGGCTATGCGCAGACGGGCGACCCGCGCTTCATCTCGACCGACGGCCACGCCGCGTACGCCGTGATCGACCTCAACGTCAGCGACGAGGACTCGGTTCCGTTGCTCGGCGGCTTCGAGGCCGAGCTCGGGCAGCCGGGTGACGGGATCGACCTCAAGCTCGGCGGATACGCCCCGCTGACGCGCGACTCGGCGGACCAGTCCGAGCGGGACCTGGTCCAGGCCGAATTGGTCTCGCTGCCGATCGCTGCCCTCGTCCTCATCCTCGTGTTCGCCTCGATCCTGGCCGCGGGCATCCCGCTCCTGGTCGCCGGGCTCGCCATCCCCACCACGCTCGCCCTCGTGTGGCTGGTCGGCCAGCAGGTGGAGCTCAGCATCTACGTCCAGAACGTCTCGACCATGCTCGGCCTCGCCCTCGCGATCGACTACTCGCTGTTCATGGTCAGCCGGTTCCGCGAGGAGCTGCGTCGCGGCCGGACCGTCGGCGAGGCCGTCGAGATCGCGGTCGCGACGTCGGGCAAGGCGGTGACCTTCTCGGGCATCGCGGTGGCCACCGGTCTGGGAGGGCTGCTGGCCTTCAGCTCGCCCGCGCTGCGCTCGTTCGGCATCGGCGGCATGCTCACCGTCGGCGCCTCGCTGTTCTTCGCGCTCACCTTCCTGCCGGCGCTGCTGGGGATGCTGGGCACCCGGGTCAACGCCCTGTCCGTGTCGGGCATGGTCGACGCCGCGCGCCGGCGCCTCGGTCGGCCCGTGCCCGCCGCTGATCCGGGCCTGGCCGTGTCGCGCTGGGAGCGGGTCGCCAACGCTGTCATGGCGCGACCCATCTTCGTCCTCGTCCCGACGCTCGCCGTGCTGGTCCTGGCCGGCACGCCGTTCTTCGCCCTCGAGCAGGGCATCCCCGACGCGTCGACCCTGCCCGCGGGCCTCGAGAGCCGCGAGGCCGCGGTCGCGGTCCAGACCCAGTTCGAGCCCGGCACGACATCGCCCGTCATCGTGCTCGCCGACGTGTCCGGCGATCCCGCGTCCGAAGCGAACGTCCGGGCCCTCAGCGCCTACGCCGGCCGTCTGGCGGCGGTCGACGGCGTCGAGCGGGTCGAGAGCCCGTTCAGCGGCATCGCCGACCCCGTCACGGGGCAGCCGCTCACGCCCGACCAGCTGGCCGCCGTGTACGCGTCACCGAGGTCGGGCTGGCCGGCATCGCTGGCCGCGCTGTGGGACCGCTACGTCCACGGGTCCACCGTCCGCTTCGACGCCATCAGCCCGCTGCCGGCCTCGTCACCCGAGGGCACCGCGGTCGTCCCGCGGGTCCGGGCCGTCGACGCCGGAGCCGGCATCACGACCAGCGTCGGCGGGTTCGCCGCGACCGGCTACGACTTCCTCGAGGCCCAGTCGGCCCGGATCCCGATCGCCGTCGGGATCGTGATCATCGCGATGGGCGCCATCCTGTTCCTCCTGTTCGGCTCCGTGGTGCTGCCGGCCAAGGCGATCGTGATGACGCTGCTCTCGATCAGCGCCTCGTTCGGCGCCCTGGTCTGGATCTTCCAGGAGGGCAACCTGTCCGACGTGCTGGGCTTCAACAGCCCCGGGTTCACGATCGCCGGCAACCCGATCATCATGTTCAGCGTCATCTTCGGCCTCTCGATGGATTACGAGGTGCTGCTGCTCTCGCGGATCCAGGAGGCCTGGCGGCGCACCGGTGACAACCGGGCCGCCGTCGCCGAAGGGCTCGCGCGCACGGCGGGCGTGATCACGGGGGCCGCCCTGATCATGGTCTCGGTGTTCGCGGCGTTCGCGCTCGCCCAGACCATCACGATCAAGAGCATCGGCGTGGGCATGGCGATCGCGGTCCTGGTCGACGCCACGATCGTGCGGGTGCTGGTCGTGCCGGCGACGATGCGGCTGCTCGGTCGCTGGAACTGGTGGGCGCCCGCGTTCATGGCCCGCTTCGCCGACCGGGTCGGGTTCAGCCACGTCGAGGACGAGGCGACGATCCCGACCGATGGACCGCGGGGCGGCGTCTCCGTACCGGCAGACCCGGTCGGGCCGGCGACCTCGGCGACCCCTGGGGTCGGCTCGGTCAGCGGCACGAACGCCGAGCCGGTCTGACCCGGCACACGGTACGCTCCTCCCGGCCACGGTGGCAGGGAGGGTGGACGATGAGCGAGCGACGCGGCCGGCCCGTGACCGGCGACGTGATCGACGATGGACGGGGCGTCCACGTGTACGGCTGGGAGTGGAACGACATCGGCGGCCCGCGTGGGCGCAGCCGGCTGCCGTGGTTCGGCATCTTCCTCGTCGTGTTCGGCGGCCTGCTCCTGCTGCGGCAGGTCTACCCGGCGCTCGACACGGCCGGCGACCTGCTGTTCCTCGCGGTCGGGCTCGCGTTCCTCGTTTCGTGGCTCGTCAACCGCGGGATGGGCTCGCTGTACCTCGGCTCGATCATCACCGCGCTCGCGGCGCCCGGCCTGCTCGCGGCCGCGAGCGTGGTCGAGGGACCGGGCGTGGGAACGTTGTGCCTCGGGATCGCCTTCCTGTTCATCGCCGTGGTCCGCGCCGCGAGCCGCGGTGGCTGGGGCTGGCAGGCCGGTCTGGGCGTGATCCTGGCGGTCATCGGCGGCTCCAGCATCGCGGTGTCCGACGTCAACGATCTGCTGTGGCCGATCCTGCTGGTCGTGCTCGGCGGGATCCTGCTGATCCGGGCGGCCACGGGCCGCGACTGAGCGTCCGCAACGGGGTCGTCGCTCGGGGAGGGCCGGGACCGGGGACCGGGGGCCGGGGGCTGGGAGCCGGGGCCGGGGCCAGGGCCAGGAGGGAGCCGCCGCGCTCCGCGCAGGGGTTCAGGCGCGGGGCGCCTCGCCGACCGACGTCAGCGCCTGCTCGATCGCCTCGGCCAGGCCGTCGACGATCCTGACCAGCTCCTCGTCGGTGATCACGAACGGTGGGCCGATCAGGACGACGTCACCGTCCATCCCGTTCGCATTGCCGGTTCCCGAGTAGAGCAGGAGCCCGTGCTCTCGCGCGGTCCGGACGACGGCCTCGACCAGCCGGGCGGCGCGCGGGAACGGCTCACGCGTCTCGCGGTCGCGGACCAGCTCGACCCCCACCATCAGCCCGCGCCCACGCACGTCACCCACGGCCGGGTGGTCACCCAGCCGTTCCCGGAGCAGGTTGAGCAGCCGCTCACCCTTGACCCGTGATGCCTCGACCAGCGACTCCGACTCGAGGATCCGGAGCACCTCCCCCGCGACGACCGCCGCGACCGGCTGGTGCGAGTACGTGAACCCGTGGACGAACGGCCCGGCACCGGTCACCGTCCGATGAACCTCCCCGGACGCCGCCACGAACCCGAACGGCCAGTACCCGGACGTCGCCCCCTTCGCTGCCACCAGGAGGTCGGGGCGAGCGCCGAGCGCATCCATGGCGAACCAGGTGCCGGTGCGCCCGAAGCCGGTCATGACCTCGTCGGCGATCAGGAGCACCCCGTGATGCCGGCACACCTCGGCGATCGCGGACCAGTAGCCGGCCGGTGGATCGACGGCACCGAGCGTGGCGCCCACGATCGGTTCGCCCACGAACGCGCACACGGTGCCCGGACCCGCGGCCGTGATCACGCGGTCGAGCTCGTCCGCGAGCTCCTGGGTCGTGCCCAGCGCCTGGGCGCCGGGATCGCCGGCGCGATAGGGATAGGCGGCGCTGACGTGCCGGAACCGGCCAAGCCAGCCTTCGTACGGGCGTCGCAACGGCCGGCGGCCGGACAGGTCGAGCGCGCCGAGCGTGTTGCCGTGGTAGCTGCCCCAGCGCGCGATCACCACCCAGCGGTCAGGATCCCCGCGGGCGATCTGGGTCGCGCGGGCAACCTTGAGCGCCGTCTCGATCGCCTCCGACCCGCCCGACACCGGGTAGATGGCCGGATCGTCCACCGGCAGGTGGCGGGCAATGTCGGTGGCGTAGCGCTCGAGCGGCTCGTTGGTGAAGGCGCTCCCGTGCGCGTAGGCGACGCGAGCGACCTGGTCGGCGATGGCTGCGGCGATCTCGCGACGGCCGTGACCGACGTTGACCACGACCGCCCCACCTGCGGCATCGAGGTACGCCTTGCCGTCGGTGTCGACGATGGTCGAGCCGTGGGCCTCGGCGGCGACCGCGGGGTTGGGGTAGGCCGATCGAAGGAAGACGCGCCCGGTCACGGGTCACGACGCTCGGATGGGATCACGGGATCGATTGTAGGTTCGCCGCCCTGGATCGGCCGCCCGGGATCGGCACTGCAAGATCGGCGGCCCGGGAGTCCACGGCCGGGGCCCAGCGGCCCCGGGATCGGCGGGCCGGGTCCGACGGGCCGGGATCAGCGCCCTGAGAGTCCATGGCCGGGGCCCCGGCAGGTCGATCGCGGACGCCGCGACGCCCCGGATGATCCGGCACCGTGGGAAGGGGGACGGTTCCGGACCCCGGGGCGCCGGGGCGTGGCGGGCCGGGGGCCCGCGCGGGGACGCTGCCGGGCGGTTGCCGCTAGACCCGACCCCTCGGCACGGTATGCCAGTAGGTCTTGTTGAACACGATCTTGCCCAGGTGCCAGATCCGGTTCGGCTTGGGCGGCCTGGGCGGGTGCTCGTAGTCGAACTGGAGCAGGGTGCCCTTGCCGTCTCCGACCTCGAAGAAGCACATCACCTTGCCCGTGTAGCTCGCATCCTTGCCATGCGGCTTGCGTCCGAGGACGGCAGCGGCCACTCGCTCGGCCACGATCGGGGCCTCGAAGTGGGCCGTCGAGCCCGCCTTCGAGAGCGGCAGGTCGGTGGCGTCGCCGAGCGCGTATACGTTCGGGTAGCGGGGGATGTCCTCGTCCGCCTGGCCGGGTGCCGGCTTGGCCACGGTCTTGACCTGCAGGGTGTGGCGATCCGTGGGCAGCCAGCCGGACTTGGGTGCCAGCCCGGAGTCGATCACGACCTGAGCCCCCTTGTGGGGCGGGACGACGATCAGCAGGTCGTAGGGGTGCTCCTCGAACGCGTCCGTGATGGCCACCTTGCGCTCGGCGTCGATCTGGGCGATACCGGCCAGGAGCTCGAGGTGGATCCCCTTCTCCTCGAAGATCGGGGTTGTCAGCTCGGACACGCTCTCGATCGTGAAGGCGCGGTTGATGGGTGAGAGGAAGGTGAGCTCGGTCTTGCTTCGCAGGCCCCGCTCGCGCAGCTCGGAATCGATCAGGAACGCGACCTCGAGCGGCGCGGGCGGGCACTTGTACGGGATCCCCGCGATGCCGATGACGATCCTGCCGCCCTTGAAGGTGTCGAGCGCCTTGCGCAGCCTGGCCGCGGCGCCGGGCGTGTAGAAGTGGTGGGCCTCGGTCTCGAAGTGCTCGATCAGCTCGGGCATGATCCGGGAGCCGGTCGCGATGACGAGCTGGTCGTAGCGGAGGATCTCGCCGGACGCGAGCTCAACCGACTGCTGCTCGACGTCGATGCGGGCGATCTTCTCGACCCACAGGTCGACGTTGTCATCGAGGAGCGACTTCTCCGACCGGACCAGCCGCTCCGGCTTCTCGTTGCCCATCGCGATGTACATGTAGCCGGGCTGATAGGTGTGACGGCCGGTCGCATCGACGACGGTGACCTTGGCCTCCTGCCGCGCGATCGGCCCCCGCAGCTTCCTGGCAATGAGGTTGGCGACGAGGGTGCCCCCCACCCCGCCGCCCAGGACGACGACCCGCTGCATGCGGCCTACCGCACCTTCTCGACGATGATCTCGTCGAAGCCGTCACGGGTGAACACCCCGATCAGGTTGTGGCCGGCCTTCTCGATCCACTTGGGGATGTCGGTCTTGCTGCCCTTGTCGGACGACAGGACGGCGATCACGTCGCCGACCTCCGCCTCGCGCATGCCGCGAATGAGCTCCATCAACGGACCGGGGCAGAAGCTGCCGCGGGCGTCGAGGGTGGTGGTGATGGACGGGATGGCTGCTTCAGTCATCGGATGGTTCCCTTCCGCTCGTTGCCCTGAGGGCGACCGGAACCGGCGCGGAGGGAGCCCGCGCGGTCCGCTCGATCGCCGGTGCTAGATGAACAGCGGGGCGTAGCCCTCGCCGACGAAGGACAGGTAGGTGGCCGCGCCGACGGGATCGCCCATGCCCTCGATGAGGTCCTCGCGCTTGAGGCCGAACATGTCCATGGTCATCTGGCACGGGATGAACTCGACGCCCATGGAGGCCGCGATCTCGAGCAGCTCCTTGGGGCTGGCGACGTTGTACTGCTTGGCGAGCTTGCGCATCATCCACGGGCCCATGCCGAGGAAGTTCATCTTCGAGAGCTTGCGGTGGCTGATCCCCGGACGCTGCATGAACGACATCATCTGCTGCATCCAGTTCTCGCCCGTGATCCTGACGTCGTCCCTGACGAAGGTCTGGAGGCCCCAGAAGGTGACGAACACCTTGGTCGGCATCGCCATGGCGCCGGCCGTGGAGGCCAGGATCATCGCCGCCCAGGTCTTCTCGAGGTCACCGCTGTAGCAGATGATCGCGAGGCCCTTGGGCTTGGCGGCGTCCTCCGGCTCGACGGCCGGCTCGGGCATCGCCTCGATGGTGGGAAGTTCAGCGACGGTCATCGGAGGCTCCTTACTTCTTGCGCAGGACGAAGTGGAACTCGCCGCCGTCGGCCGTCTGCTCGACGATCTCGTTGCCGGTCGTCTTGGACCAGGCCGCGAAGTCCTTGACCGAGCCCGGATCGGTGGCGATCACCTCGACCGTCTGGCCCGACGCCAGGCCCTTGACCGCCTGGGCGGTCCGGACGATCGGCATGGGGCAGTTGAGGCCACGCGCGTCGACCGTCAGATCCACGGACACCGTTGCCATGTGTGTTGCTCCTTCCCGCGGCTCGCGCCGCATGGTTCCCGCTAGATGAAGACGACCTGTCCCTCGCCGGCGTTGAGATAGAAGGCGGTCACGCCTTCCGTCCCGTCGACGAGCGGATCCAGGTCTTCGGGTTCGAGATGCAGCAGGTCCATCGACAGCGAGCAGGCCTGGATGTCGACCGACCCGAGCTCCTTCGCCTGGCGCAGGGTCTCGGCCCAGCTGGCCTGGCCGGCCGCGGCGAGGGCATCGACCGCAGCCCGGCCCTCGGCACCGGCCTCGGGGGCGAGCCCGTGGTCACGGTCGATCCTCGCCTTCGAGAACGCGTCGAGCGCCCAGTACTGGAGGAAGATGTTGACGGGCTTGCCGAGCGCGGCCGCACCCGCCGCGAGCACCGCCGCGGCCTGCAGCCTGTCGTCGGTGCCCGAGAACAGGACCAGGTTCAGGGGTTCGTCCATTCGTTGGTTCCTTCCGCTGTGCGTGCGTGTCGGGGTCTCGGGGCGACTACTGCGTCTCGACCAGCTCGGTCGCCACGGCGTCGAGACGCGACAGGCGGCCGAGCCGGGTCAGGCGCCGCTGGAGGACGCCGCGCATCACCGAGCAGGCGACCACGACATCGAGGTCGGTGAGCCGGTAGTGCACCTCGCGACCGTCGCGCTCGGCATCGACGATCCCCGCGCTGCGCAGGACCGCCAGGTGCTGGGAGATGTTGGGCTGGCTGACGCCGAGCTCCTCGGCAAGCCGGCCCACCTCGCAGGGACCCTGGGCCAGGCGATGCACGATCTCGAGTCGCCGCGGGCTCGCGAGCGTCTTGAGAACCTCCGCCTGCAGGGTGGTGATCTCGTCCATGGGTACCAGCATCGACACATGCGCAGATGCGCATGAGTGCCGGCAGTCACAACGGCGAGGGCCGAGGTCCCGTTCGCGGGGGCCGGTCGGCCCGGCGTCATCGTGCCACCGGCGTCACCGTGCGAGCGCGGCGCCCTCGCGGGTGGCAGCCTGGCCGTCCCGGGAAGCGTGGCGGATCGCCGTCCCGTGCCCGGAGGGGCCATCCGCCCCTCCGCTGGCCGACGGATGCCACTCGCCGTGGGTGGTTCGGGTGCGCATGCTCGTCTCCGGATCGGACCCCCGGAGGCTCCGGCTCCCGGGCGGGAATCGCCCCGGAGAGGAGGCGCGGCATGGCTGTCGAGACCCATGGAGCCGGCCCCCACGCAGGCCTGCTCGACTGGCTTGCCGGGCACCACGTCGAGTACGAGCTGCGCGAGCATCCCGAGACGTTCACGGCCGAGGCGACGGCCCGCGCCGAGCACCTCGATCCGCATCGGTTCGCCAAGGTCGTCGGCGTCGCGACCGACGACGGCCGGCGACTGATCCTGCTCGTCGACGCGGATGACCACGTCGACCTGGCCAAGGCGCGGCTCGCGCTGCACGCCGCCGACGTGCGCGTCCTCACCGAGCGCGAGTTCGCGGCACTGGTGCCAGAGTGCGAGGCCGGCACGGCGCCACCCGTGCCCGACCTGATCGGCCTCCCGGTGTACGCGGACCATGCGATCCGGGAGTCGGGCGAGATCGCGTTCCACGCCGGCAGCCACCGGTTCTCGGTCCACGTCGAACGGGCGGCGTGGGAACGGGCCGCCGGGATCGCCTACGCCGACCTCGCCCAGGCCACCGGCCGGCCCGCGTGGGCCCGGTGAGCCGGAGCCCACCGTGAACGTCCGGACCATCGGGGGCGCCACGACGCTCGTCTGGATCGACAGCGAGGAGGCCATCATCGTCCGCTGGGCTGACCGCGCGACGGTGGAGCGGGTGCGCTCCGACGTGCCGGGCCGCCACCGTTCGACCGGTCACGTGCGGGTCGATCCGACCGTTCGCCACGGCGGCGGTGGCGCGAGCGCCGCCGCGCTCGACCGGGCACGCCGCGAGCACCTGCGCGCGTTCCTCGACGAGGTGCTCCGGCACGTGCCCGAGGATGACGACGTCACCGTGGTCGGACCGGGGATCGTGCGCGAGCGCCTGGAGCGCAGCCTGCGGGCCGACGACCGCCGGCATGGCCGGCGGCGGCACGTCCGGTCCGCGGCTGCCGACCGCCTGACCGAGCAGGTGCTGGTCGCCCACGTGCGGGAGCTCGCGGGCGACGCGCCCCGGCGCCGGGGCGTGCCCGCCTGACCCCCGAACGGGGACCGGGCATCACGTCGCAACCTCGCGCCGATGCCCGCCCGACGATCGCGCCTCGGCCCGCGACCGGCGTTGGTCCTGTCCCGGGGCAGGACCATGCGTAGGGAGAACCGGCCCGTCGCCGGATGCGGTTCGGCCCTGACGGTCCCACGACCTCACCACCATCCTCGATGGCGGAGGTGCCTGCATGGCGATGTCCACTCCGATCGTCGACGCTCCACTTCGGCGTTCGACGAACCGCAACCTTGACTTCCGGCCCGTCCTCGTCGCGCACGAACGCTGCAAGGGCTGCGGCCTGTGCATCGATGTCTGTGCGCCCCATGTCCTCGAGCTCGATGTGGGGGTGGTCAACGCGATGGGCCACCACCCGGTGCGGCTCGTCGACGCGAGCGGCTGCACCAGCTGCGCGAAATGCGCGCGCGTGTGCCCCGACGCCGCCCTCACGATCTTCGCCCGCCCGAAGGGGGCCTGACCGATGGCCGTCCTGGATCATCTCGCTGCGGCCCCGGGCCGCGGGCATTCCGTCGCCTCGCCGCCCGGGACCGGCGGCGAGGCGTCTCCTGAACCGTTGATCGACCCTGGAGCCGCGACGGTGCCCGAGCGGGTCCTCATGAAGGGCAATGAGGCGATCGCCGAGGCCGCCATCGCAGCCGGCTGTGACGCGTACTTCGGCTACCCGATCACGCCCCAGGCCGAGCTGCTCGAGTGGATGGCGCGCCGGATGCCCGAAGAGGGCCGCGTGTTCGTCCAGGCCGAGAGCGAGCTCGCCGCCATCAACATGGCGCTGGGCGCCGCCGCCGCCGGCGCTCGCGTCCTCGTGTCGAGCTCCAGCCCCGGCATCAGCCTGATGGCCGAGGGCATGTCCTACATGGCCGGGTCGCAGCTGCCGGTCGTGCTGGTCAACGTCATGCGCGGCGGGCCCGGGCTGGGCAGCATCGGCGCCGCCCAGGGTGACTACCTCCAGGCGACCAAGGGCCATGGCCACGGCGACTACCGGGTGCCCGTCCTTGCGCCGGCGTCCGTCTCGGAGGCGATCGACCTGATGGGCGACGCGTTCGTGCTGGCGGAGCGGTACCGGACGCCGGTGATGATCCTGGCCGACGGGATCCTGGGCCAGGCGATGGAGCCCGTCGTGCCGCACTTCCGGAACGTCCCGAAGACCCCGGCCGGGTGGATCCTCGACGGCGCCGAGGGCCGCGAGCCCCGGGTCGTCAAGTCGCTCCGGCTGCTGCCCGAGGACCTGGAGCGGCACAACGACGAGCTCCAGGCGACGTATGCCGAGATCGCCGCCCGCGAGACCCGCTGGACGGGCGAGTCGCTCGACGGCGCAGACGTCGTGGTGGTGGCCTACGGGACCGCGGCCCGGGTCGCACGCACGGCGGTGCGGCGGGCCAGGGCCGAGGGCCTGCGCGCCGGCCTGTTCCGGCCCATCACCCTTTGGCCGTTCCCCGCCGCGGCGCTGCGCGACGCGGCAGTCGGGGCGCGCGCGGTGCTGTCGGTCGAGCTGTCGGCCGGCCAGATGGTCGAGGACGTGCGGCTCGCGATCGAGGGCGCCGTGCCGGTGTTCCACCACGGTCGCACGGGCGGCATGGTGCCGAGCCCCGACGAGGTGGTGGGCGCGATGCGACGTGCCTGGGCGGTGACACCGGGAGTCGCGCCGGGGTGGGACGACCGCCGAGACCGGGCCGCCGATCGCGCGGGAGGTGTGCGATGACCGCGCTCAAGGGCACCGGGCCACTCGCGGAGGTCGACGCCGACCGTGAGCCGGGACCCACCGAGGCCCGGACCATCTACCGGCGGCCGTCGCTGTTGTCCAACCCCACCAGCTACTGCCCCGGCTGCGGCCACGGCATCGTCCATCGGCTCGTCGCGGAGGTGCTCGAGGAGCTCGAGCTGGGCGGCCGCACGATCCTGGTCGGGTCGGTCGGGTGCTCGGTGTTCGCCTACGACTTCCTCGCGCTCGATTCGGTCGAGTCGCCGCACGGACGGGCGGCCGCGGTGGCCACCGGCGTCAAGCGGGTGCGGCCCGATCGGGTCGTGTTCACCTACCAGGGCGACGGCGACCTCGCCGCCATCGGCACGGCCGAGATCCTGCACGCAGCGGCCCGTGGCGAGCGGATCACGGTCATCTTCGTCAACAACGGGATCTACGGGATGACCGGCGGCCAGATGGCGCCGACCACGCTGCTCGGCCAGCGGACGACGTCCAGCCCGCTGGGCCGTGACCCGCGTGTCGCCGGCTACCCGGTCCCCGTGACCGAGCTCCTGTCGCTCCTGCCGGGCGTCGCGTACGCGGCGCGGGTCGCGGTGGCCGATCCGGGACTGATCGGCAAGGCGAAGGCCGCCATCCGGCGCGCCTTCGAGGTTCAGCTCGAGGCGACCGGCCTCGCGATCGTCGAGGTGCTGTCAACGTGTCCCGTCGGCTGGGGCATGACCCCCACCGAGGCGATGGACCGGCTGGCGCACGAGGTCATGGACGCGTACCCGGTCGGCACGTTCGTGGACCGGGGCAAGGGGATCGCCCCGGCGATGCCGGCGCCCGCGGGACGAGGCGCCGTGGCGCCCGCGGCGCCCGCGGGACGAGGTGCCGTGGCGCCCGCGGCGCGGGAGGCGTGACATGGAGCTGTCAACGATCTTCGCGGGGTTCGGCGGCCAGGGGATCCTGTTCGCGGGCAAGCTGCTGGCCGAGGCGGCCATGCTCGAGGGCCGCGAGGTCATCTGGATCCCTTCCTACGGGCCCGAGATGCGCGGCGGCACGGCGTCCTGCACCGTCATCCTCGGTGACGAGCTGATCGGCTCGCCGGTCGTCGACCGGGCCGACCATGCCGTCGTCCTCAACCCGCCGTCGCTCGCCCGGTATGCGCCGGTCGTCGCGACCGGCGGCCTGCTGGTGGTCAACACGACGCTGATCGAGGCGGAGGCCGGACGCGCGGACATCGACGTGCTCGAGGTGCCGTGCACGGCGCTCGCGAAGCTCGCCGGCGACGACAAGCTGGTCTCGGTCGTCGCGCTGGGTGCGCTGGTCGGGCGGCGCCGGCCGGTCGAGCGGGAGAGCGTGCAGCGGGCGCTGGAGCTGATCATCGGATCCCGGCACGCGGACCTGATGGCCGCCGACATCGCCGCCTTCGACCGCGGCTACGAGGCGGGTCTCGAGACGGTCGTCGCGTAGGGCGCGGAGCGCGCCCCACGGGGCTTCCCGCGATCAGGTCGCCGGAGGTGTCCCGGGCCGGGGCCGGGGCACGGCCGTGCTCATCGCGTGGACGAGGTCGGAGTTCGAGATCACGCCGATGGGGAGGGTCTCGTCGTCGTCGGCCACGACCACCAGCCGGTGCACGTGGTGGCGCTCCATCTTGCGGGCGGCGATCGTGATCGGCTGGTCGCGGTGGACCGTGAGCGCCGGGCTCGTCATCAGGTGCCGGACCCGCAGCCCCTGCCAGTTCGCCCACAGGTACTCGGTGGCGCGGGCGCGCAGGAGGTCGGTCTGGCTGATCACGCCGACCAGCGTGCCGGCGCCATCGACGACCGGCAGTCCGGCGATGCCGTGGTGATCCATGAGCCTCGCGGCCTCGACCAGGGGGGCGTCGGCACGGACCAGCACCGGTTCGAGCGCCATCAGCTCGCCGACGAGTCGCGGGGTGGGCGGCAGAGGTTCCATGGCCCCTAGCGTGGACCACGCGACCGCTCGATCCCGAGGGCGAGGGGACCCGAAGGTCACGGGCCAAATGGTCGGCCGGCCGGGGCCCATCGATCCCGGCCAACCCGCCGGGCTGGTCGTCGCGCACGCTTGGGGACACCGGGCGTGCAACCACGCGCGCCCCGGGCGTGTTCCGCCGTCAGGACGGCTCCGGGGCGCCGGCCAGGCGCCGCGACGCCCAGGATCGCGTTGGAGGGATCGGTCGCCCGATCGCGCTGGCTCCCGCGGCTGCGCACGCCCGAGCCGCGACAGACGTAAGGCGCGGCGCCCGGCCGGGCCGCCGGAATCCCCTCGTTCGATCAGGCGGACGAGGTCGGACCGTTGGGCACGCCGGCCAGCCGCGACAGCTCGCTCGCGATGGCCGCCTGGAACGCGGCCATGTTGAGGCGGACCGACCGCGACAACGGACGTCCATAGCCGAACCGGCGACCGCCGATCCCGACGAAGGACCCCTCCGGCAAGCCGCCCTCCCGGAGCGCGTCGGCCAGACCCAGGACCTGGTCGACCGGGAGCTCGTGCGACGAGCGCGGCGTGGGCGACGCCTCGTCACCCACGATGGACCTGATGGGCAGCGTGATCACGTGGCCGGGTGCGATGCCGACGGCCGCATCGACCACCACGGCGACCTCGCCCGCGCGGACGTCGAGCAGATCCTCGACCCGCAGATGGCCGCAGCGCCTGACCTCGAGGCGCTCGAGCAGGGACGCTGGCAGCGAGGGCAGCAGGGTGGCGACGGCGCTCAGGGCTGCCCCGTCATCGCCCCGGTCCGCGTTGCCGCAGACCAGCAGCCGGACCGACGGTGGTGCGAGCTGGCTCATCCGGTCCCCTCCTCTCCTCGATCGCCGACGATCCGAAGATCCAGGAAGTGGGTGGCACAGCTGATGCACGGGTCGTACGCCCGGATCAGCATCTCCATCTGGTGGGTCGCCTCCGCATGGGGGAGGTCGAGCACGGTGGGTGCGAAGGCCGCGAGGTCCGCCTCGATCGCACCCTGGTTCTGGCTGGTTGGGGGCACGATCTGGGCCTTCGTCACGTGGCCCCGCTCGTCGACCTCGTACCGATGGTGGAGCAGGCCGCGCGGCGCTTCCGTCGACCACGCGGCAACGCCCGGCCGCGGCGTGAACGGGACGCGCGGCTCCGCCGGCGGGCGATAGGCGTCGATCAGGTCGCGCGCCTCCGCGCACGCGTGCAGGAGCTCGACCGCACGCGCGACGATCGAGCGATGGACGTTGACCCGGATCGCGTCCTGCAGCCCGGTCCCGGCGAGCGCCTCCGCGGCCAGGGGATGGAGCTGGCCGGCGGCCAGCGTGATGCGCGCCGTCGGGCCCAGCAGGTATGCCCGGCCGTCGTGGGTCCGCGCATGGAGCGCGTGGGTGCCCTCGACCTGGTGCTCCGCGAACGCGTCGCCCCAGGCACCGGGCGCCAGGTCGAGCCCGTCGCTGGACACGATCCGTCCGTGGTTGTACGGGTACTCGGTCGGGTGCCGCAACGCGACCAGCGGCTGGGGGTGCTCGAGCGCCGGCGGGTCCCAGGACGCCACCAGGCGCACGGTGGCGAGCGACTGCTCCACGGCCGTGTCGAGCTCGCGCCGGAGCTCCTCGAGCTCGCGCCGGCGCGGCGTCCGGGAGAAGCCGCCGATCCTGACCGAGATGGGATGCACGGGCCGGCCACCGAGGGCCGCGATCAGCCGATTGCCGACCCGCTTGAGCGCCAGCCCCTGCTCCACGACGGCCCGGTGGTCGGCGGCCATCGCCAGCGCTGACGGATACCCCAGGTAGTCCGGGGCATGGAGCAGGTACACGTGGAGGGCGTGGCTCTGGATCCACTCGCCGCAGTAGAGCAGCCGGCGCAGCGCGCGCACGGCCGGATCGACCTCGACGCCGTACAGGTCTTCGAAGCCGTGGACGGCCGACATCTGGTAGGCGATCGGGCAGATCCCGCAGATGCGGGCGACGATGTCGATCACCTCGTCGCCGGAGCGCCCGACGACGAGCCGCTCGAAGTAGCGCGGCGCCTCGAAGATCTTGAGCCGGGCCTCGATGACCTCCCGGCCCCGGACGCGGACCTCGAGCGTCCCCTCGCCCTCGACCCGGGTCAGGTAGCCGACCCTGAACTCGCGCTCGGCCACCGGCTCGCCCACGGCGACCGTGCCGTCATCCGCGTGCATCGCCGACTCCTTCCGGGTCCGATACGGGCTCCGCGGCCGTCATGCCCGGCGGGCCCCCGTAGGCACCGATCACCTCCCGGAACGGCATCGCCCACCCGGTGAACCCCGCGAACAGGCGGCTCACCTCGGTGCCCGCACGGCCGCCCCCCGCGAACGCTCGGGCCAGGCTCCCGGTGTTGGCCTGCTCGCGCGGCCCGAAGCAGCCGTAGCAGCCACGCCCGAACGAGGGGCACAGCGCCCCGCACCCGCTCTGGGTGACCGGCCCCAGGCACGGGATGCCCTGGGCGACCATCACGCACACGGTGCCACGACGCTTGCACTCGAGGCACACGGCTTCCTCGCGGATCTGCGGGCGCCGGCCGACCGCGACCGAGACCAGCACCTCGCGCAGCTGCTCGGGGCTGATCGGGCAGCCGTGCAGCTCGGCGTCCACCTTCACGTGCTCGGACACCGGGGTCGCGGTATCCAGCGATTCGACGAGCTCGGGGCTCGCGTACACCGCCTCGCGGAACGCGGCGTGGCTCGACCAGTTGCGCAGCGCCTGGATGCCGCCGTAGCTGGCGCACGCGCCGATGGTCACCAGCAGCTTCGCCTGGTGGCGCAGCTCGATGATCTCGGCCGCCTGGTCGGGCGTGCTCACCGCACCCTCGACCAGCAGCACGTCGTAGGGACCGGCCGAACGGAGCGTGCTCGCCTCGGGGAACTCGACGATCTCGAACCGCTCCGCGAGCGCGAGCAGCTCGTCCTCGAGGTCGAGCAGGGTCAGCTGGCAGCCGTCGCACGATGCGAGCTTGGCGATCCCGACCCGGAGCCGGGGCCGCGCCGCGACGGTCGTCATCAGATGCCCTCCCGGCCGAACACATCCCCAACCTGGGCGAGCGAGAACACGGGACCGTCACGGCACACGAACAGGCGGCCCGTCTGGCAGTGGCCGCACAGGCCGATGCCACACTCCATGTGCCGCTCGAGGGTGACGAAGATCCGGTCCGGCGACAGGCCCCGCACCTCGAGCGCGTCGACCGTCGCCTCCATCATCCGCTCGGGTCCGCAGACGAACGCGAGCGACCGCGAGCCATCCCACTCCGCGCGATCGAACAGGTGGGTCACGACGCCCACCGGACCGGTCCAGTCGGGACCTGACCGGTCGACCGTGAGCTGGACGTCGATGTCGCCGCGAGCGGCCCAGCCGCGCAGCTCCTCGCGATACAGCTGGTCGACGGGCGTCCGGGCGCCGTAGTAGATCCGGATGTCGTCGAACTGGTCGCGCTGCGCGAGCAGGCCGTCGATCAGCGGGCGCAGCGGCGCGAGGCCGATGCCGCCCGTGACGATCACGACGTCGTGGCCCATCGCGCGCTCGATCGGCCACGAGCTGCCGAGCGGCCCGCGCAGGCCGACCTCGTCGCGCGGCCCGAGGCCGATGATCGCGGCGGTCGCCGGACCGGCGGCCCGGATCGTGAGGTCGATCGTGTCGCGCCCGAAGCGCGAGATCGAGATCGGCAGGGGCGGGAAGGCGGGCACCGCGACCATCGCGAACTGCCCGAACTCGCCGGCCAGGAACGCCGGGTCGACGTCCCCGATCGTGAGCGTGGTGACGTCGGCCGTCTCGGGACGGACGGCGACGATCCGCGCGGTGGCGTAGTAGCCGGGGGTGGCGGCCACCGGCCGGGGCCTGGGCGGCTCGGGCCGCGCGGACAGCGGCGGGGCGATCGTGAGCAGCTCGGCGCGGATGTCGATGCCCACCGGGCACCACGCGATGCAGCGGCCGCAGCCGACGCAGCCGAACGTCCCGAACTGGTCGACCCAGGTGGCGAACTTGTGGGTCAGCCACTGCCGGTAGCGGTCGCGTGGCCGGCTCCGGAAGTTGCCGCCGGCCACCTTGGCGAAGCCCGCCGTGAAGCAGAAGTCCCACACGCGGTCCGACGTGGACACGTCGCCGTCGAGGTCGGAGCGCTGGACGACGCTGCTGCAGAAGCAGGTGGGGCAGACCATCGTGCAGTTGGCGCACGACAGGCAGCGCTCGGCGATGTTCGCCCACTCCGGGCTGTCGAACTGCGCGAGCAACCGGTCGTGGAGCCCGGCTGTCGGCACCGGGTCGCCGATCGTGGCCGCCGTCTTGCCCACCGCCTCGGCCGCCCGGAACATCTGGCCGGCGTCCGCGCCGCGCACGGGCAGGCGGGCCACCAGGTCGACCCCCTCGGGCGTGCCGGCCCGGAGCACGAACCCTTCGTCGAGCTCGGTCAGCGCGATGTCGTAGCCACCCCGGACCTCGGGCCCGGTGCCCATCGAGGTGCAGAAGCAGGTCGACGATGCGGTCGTGCAGTTGACCGCGACCACGAGCGCGTTCCGGCGCCGGGCGCGATAGTCCTCGTCGGTGTAGGGACCGCCCAGGAACACGCGGTCCTGGATCCCCAGCGCCGCGAGCTCGCAGGCACGGACGCCCAGGAAGGCGAGCCGCGGCGCATCGAGCTCGGCGGGCTCGAAGGAGACCGCCCGGCCGTCGCGGCGTCCGACGTTGAGCGGGACCGTGGCGGGAAAGGTCCAGCGCTTGGGGCTGATCGGTCCGACCGTGTAGTCGAACACGCGCCGGTCGTGGTGATCCACGAGCCCGTAGTGACCGGGCGACTGCTCGTCCCCGACGCCGGCGGGCAGCTGGTCGACCGAGGTGATCTCGTCGTACACGATCGCGCCGTCCTGCACCGTCGGTCCGATGACCGTCCGGTCGTCCTCGCGCAGGAGGTCGATCAGGATGCCCAGGTTGGCGCGGGCCAGGAACCACGGACCGGTCGCGTGGGGCGACGCCGACGGCGTCGGGGCGACCGCGGTCCCAGACGGTCCGGGGTACGGGGCATACGGCAGGCGCTCGTCGATCACCACGGCTGACTCTCCCCGCGACCCCATGCCTCACGCGCGAACAGATCGAGCAGCTGGAGGCGGGTGGCGGACAGGCGCCGTGCGACCGTCTGGAGCACGCGTGGGTAGACCGAGGCGGCAAGCGACGGATCGCTGCGCAGGAGGTTCCGCAACCCGTCCCCGGGCAGCACGAGGACCTGCACGGGCTCGATGGCGATCGCGGTCGAGCTCGCACGGTGGGGCGGCACGATCGCCGACCAGCCCACGACGTCGCCCGGCTCGACGGTCAGGATCGTGACCATGCCGCGCTCCGGCACGAGCGTCCGCAGCGCGATCCGCCCGGTGATCACGATGCCGAGGTCCTCGGTGACCTGGCCCTCCCGCGTGAGCTCGATACCAGGGTCGACGTCGCGAAGCGTCGCGATCGCCGCCAGGCGCGAGATGGCCTCGGGCGACAAACCCATTCCGAACCATGACGTGCTCAGGGCAGCGACCGGATCCGACGGGTGCAGCGAGACGGGCGAGGAAGTCATCGAGGACCGACCCCATTGCGAGGCAGGCGCCCGGCGCGACCTGATCTCGCACACCGGGCCGCACGCTCATGCTCGGTCGTGCGAACGGTCCGGGGGAGTGCCGTCCGTCGCGGGCCCCGCGGGCCGGTCGGCCGGACCCCCCTGCCGGACGGCCCGCGTCGCTCGGGACGGCGGACGCCGTTCGTGCGACGCGAGGTCAGGCGAGTAGGCGGAGACGGGCGATCGAGCGTCGTGTCGTCGACAGGCCCCTCGACCACGGCCTCGCAGGCGCGGCCGTCGTCCCGCCCGCGCCGTGTGGCGATCGCCCGTCGGGTCGCGGACCGATCCTCTCGCCGCGGGCGCCCTGGCATCGCCTGCCGTTCGTCCCGATCGGCGGGGGCGCTTCGCCCATGGCGCATGGACCGCCCCGGAGATCCCGGTCAACCCACAGCGTTCGGTCGCCGCCGGCAACCGGCGCTAGCCTTGCGGCATGCGTGCGATGACCCTTCGCCGGCCGGCCCCCGCGGCCACGGCCCCCCTCGAGCCAGAGGATCGTCCCGACCTCGACCCCGGGGCCGGCGAGCTTCGGCTGCGCGTCACGGCGTGCGGCGTGTGCCGGACCGATCTCCAGATCGTCGAGGGCGATCTCGTGGCGCGGCGGCTGCCGATCGTGCCGGGCCACCAGGTGGTGGGCGTGGTCGATGCGGTCGGAACGGGGGTCGCAGGTTGGTCGCTCGGCGACCGCGCCGGGATCACGTGGCTCGCGTCGACCGACGGCACGTGCCGGTTCTGCGTCACGGACCGCGAGAACCTGTGCGAGTCGTCGACGTTCACGGGCTGGGATCGGGATGGCGGGTACGCGGAGTCCGTGCTGGTGCGGGCAGCGTTCGCGGTGGAGATCCCGGCGTCGTATCCGGACCTGGCAGCGGCGCCCCTGATGTGCGGCGGCGTCATCGGCTATCGCGCGCTGGGCGTGGCCGGGATCGGGCCCGCCTCGAGCGGCGCCCGGCTCGGGCTGTACGGGTTCGGGGCGTCGGCCCGCCAGGCGCTGCAGGTCGCGAGGGCCTGGGACGTCGATGTCTACGTGGCGACCCGGTCGGCGGTCGAGCGGGCGCGCGCGCTCGAGCTCGGCGCGGCGTGGGCCGGCGGGATCGAGGATCTCCCGCCGGTGCCCCTGGATGCGGCCGTCACGTTCGCACCGGTCGGCTCGGTGGTGGCCGCCGCGGTGCGGGCGCTGGATCGCGGGGGCATCGTCGCCATCAACGCGATCCACCTCGACCGGCTGCCCGAGATGCCCTATGACGACCTGTGGTGGGAACGCTCGATCCGGAGCGTCGCCAACGTCACCCGGCAGGACGCGCGCCAGTACCTCGCCCTGGCGGCCAGGATCGGGCTCACGACCGACGTCGAGACCTATCCGCTGGCCGACGCGAACGTCGCGCTCGCGCGGCTGGCCGCTGGCCAGGTCGCGGGCACGGCGGTGCTCACGGTGGGCTGAGCGCCACCTCCGGACGCGGATCTCCGGCGAAGATCGAACGGTTCACAGGTGGCCGGCGTCCCTTCGGGCGACAATCTCGAAACCCGGAGGGTGACGCATGCTCGACCAGCTTGCCGCGTCCGCGACGGCCGACGACGCCGTACGACGGATGCTGCTGGCCCGCATCGATGATTCGTTCAGGCTGGCCACCTTCATCCTCCGCGACCCGGTCGCCGCCGAGGACGCGGTCCAGGAAGCCGCGCTGCTGGCGTGGCGCCGGCGGCGGACCCTCCGGGACAGCCAGGCCGTCGACGGCTGGTTCACCAGGATCCTCGTCAATGTGTGCCGCGACGAGCTGCGACACCGCTCGAGGCAACCACGCGTCGTGTCGCTCGGACCACCGATCGACCCCGGTGACGAGTCGCCGGGCACCCTCGGTGGCGCAGGGCAGACCGGCGAGCGCGCCGACCTCGGTCCGGCCATCCGTCGGCTGAACCCCGACGAGCAGGCGCTCCTCGCCCTTCGGTTCGGGCGCGAGCTGACCGTCCCCGAGATCGCCGACCGGCTCCAGGTGCCCGAGGGCACCGTGAAGTCGCGGCTCCATTCCACGCTCCAGCACCTGCGTGCCGCGCTCGAGGCCGAGCGCCGGTTCGAGGAGGCCACCCGATGAACGACCGCGATCTCGAGATCGAGCTCCGCGACTATTACCGGACGATCGACCCCACCACCGCACCACGCGGCCTCGCGGCTCGCATCGACGTGGAGCTGGATCGTCGCCGCAGCCGGTGGGCCTTCCTCGGCCGGTTGCCGGCGGCCGCCGCGGGCATGGCCGCGGTCGCCCTCGTCGCCCTGGTCATCGCATTCCGGCCGGGCGGGCTGCTGACCCCGGTCGGTGGCTCGCCCAGCCCGGCAACGCCGCCGCCGTCGGCGCCAACGCCTTCGGTCACCCCCGGGGCCTCGCCGAGCGCCTCGCCCACGGGGCCTGCGCCGAGCCCCACCGTCGAGCCCTCGATCGCGTCGCTGCCGCCGGTGACCCCGCTGGCCTGGTCGTCGATCGACCTCCAGCCAGTGGACAACGCCGGGGGCATCAGCTCGGTCGTCGCCTGGTCCGGCGGCTACCTCGCCCTCGGGAGCATCCCGGGTACGCAGCATGGCAGCACGGTGCCCGCTTGGGTGTCGGGCGATGGCCGAGCGTGGACGCAGCTCCCCGACGGCACGTTCGGGACCGCGATCTCCGACGTGGCAGCGCCCGCGCCCGACGGTGTCGTGGTGCTCACCGTCGATGCCCGTGGCACCACGACGGCGTGGCACTCGACCGACGGCGTGAGCTGGACATCGAGCCCGGCGCCGGCGCTGCGGGCGACCTCCGATGGCGACGTGGCCGGCAGCGCCAACGGGATCCTGGCCATCGACCAGGGCAACCCTGCCGGCCTGCGGCTCTCGACCGATGGCACGAGCTGGGAGCCGGTGGCGCTGCCCGGGCCCGGAGCCGCTGCCGTCACAGGCGTGACGGCGTTCGGGTCCGGTTTCGTCGCGGTCGGCAGCGACCCCAGGGGCCAGGGCTCGCCCATCGCCTGGTGGTCACCCGACGGCGTCGCCTGGAACCGCGCCCAGGTGGCATCGCTCCCGAACAACAAGTTCGTCGAGGTCGACGCAGGTGCCGGCGGGCTGGTGGCGTGGAGCCAGACCATCGACATCGTCCCCGGCGGCGCGACCTACTGGACCAGTGGCGATGGCGGCCGTTCCTGGGACACGGCGGACAGCCCGCTGGGCGTGTGGCAGCAAGGCGAGGGCGCCGGCAACCCGAACGGCACGTTCGTGGGCGATGGCACCAGGCTGCTGGGCTACGGGATCACCGCCGACGGGCAACCCACCGAGTACTGGACCTCGACCGACGCCACGACCTGGACCAGGCTCACCCTGACCGGTGACTCGTCGGCGGCCGAGGCGGGTGACGTGACCCCGCTGCTGCTGCGAGACGGGATCCTGTTCGCCGGCAACGGCAGCAGCTGGCTCGGAACGCCATCGGGCTGAAACTTCGGTTCGGGCCAAGGGAGCCGGGCGGCGGTCGACGGGCGTCGGTCGCCGCCCTTGCACGCCGCGAACGGCCGGGCGTCGGTCGCCGCCCTTGCACGCCGCGAACCGCCGGGGTGGCGGTCGCAACCCTTGGTCGCCGCGAATGGCCGGGCGGCGGCCGCCGGTGGTCAGCCGCCGACGGTCAGCGCCCCCTTCGCGCGCTCGACGATCGGCGCCAGCGCGTCGTCGAGCGTGGGTGTCATCGGCTCGAGCTCATAGCGGACCCGGACCACCGGCTTGGGCACCGACAGCACCCGGGTGAGGTCGATCGGCGTCGCCGCCAGGACGACGTCGGCCGGGACCGCGGTCAGCGCGGCCTCGAGCTCACCGATCTGCTTCTCGCCGTAGCCCATCGCGGGCAGCAGCCGCTCCAGCGCCGGGTACTTCGCCAGCGTCCCCGCCAGCTCACCCGTGGCGTAGGGTCGCGGATCGACGATCTCCGACGCGCCGAACCGGCGCGCCGCGACGATCCCGGCACCGTAGGTCATCCCGCCATGCGTCAGGGTCGGGCCGTCCTCGACCACCACGACCGTCCGGCCGCGGATGTCGCCACCCTCGAGCGCGAGCGACGAGCGGGCCTCGACGACGAGCGCACCCGGGTTGACCGAGATGATGTCCGCGTGGACGGTGGCCAGCGCCTCGGGAGCGGCCGAGTCGATCTTGTTGATCACGACCACGTCGGCCAGGCGCAGGTTCGCCTCGCCCGGGTGGTAGCTGAGCTCGTGCCCTGGCCGGAGCGGGTCGACGACGACGATATGGAGGTCGGGCCGGTAGAACGGCAGGTCGTTGTTGCCGCCGTCCCACAGCACGACGTCGGCCTCGGCCTCGGCCGCGCGCAGGATCTGCTCGTAGTCAACGCCCGCGAACACGAGCCGGCCGGCATCGAGATGCGGCTCGTACTCCTCGCGCTCCTCGATCGTGGTGTCGTACCGATCGAGGTCGGCGTAGGTCTCGTAGCGCTGGACGCGCTGGGCGACGAGGTCGCCGTACGGCATCGGATGGCGAACGACGGCGACGCGCAGGCCCTGGGCCTCGAGCGCCCGCGCGACGTAGCGGCTGGTCTGACTCTTGCCGCTGCCCGTCCGGACGGCGCACACGGCGACGACGGGGCGCCGGCTGGGGAGCATGGTCCGCGTCGGACCCAGGAGCTCGAAGTCGGCGCCCGCAGCCATGGCGCGCGAAGCGGCGTGCATGACGGTCTCGTGGCTCACGTCGCTGTACGCGAACACGACGGTGTCGACCGCCAGGTCGCGGATCAACGTCTCGAGCTCGGCTTCGGGCCGGATCGGGATGCCGGCCGGGTACTGCTCACCGGCGAGGGCCGCCGGATAGGCACGGTCGGCGATGCCGGGGATCTGGGTAGCCGTGAACGCGACGACCTCGACACCGGGGGCATCCCGGTAGACGACGTTGAAATCGTGGAAGTCGCGTCCCGCGGCGCCCATGATCAGCACGCGTTGGGTGTGCATGATCACCTCGCAGGGAGGGGCCTCGCGAACGCCCGCGCCGATGCCGATCTGCGGACCAGCAGGCGGACGCGGCGGTCTCCACCTCCGCGTTCGTCCAGCATGGCTGCATCGGGCCCCATCGGTCGCCGGCCGGGTCGCCCTGCCCGAGGTGCCGCAGGTCCCGTCAACGGGGTCCGATCGGCACTCACCGACGTCAACGCGGTCCGTGACACTTCCGGGTGAGGTGGGTGCCGGAGGGGACGCCCGGCACCCACCCGAACCCTCATGGCCCCGCCGCGACGGCGGGGTTTTCAATTCCCGGGCGCCGCGCCGCTCGGGGCCGACCGGCCCCCTACAGCTCGTGATGCAGGCGGGCCTCGCGGGTCAGCCAGTCCCGGTGGTCGGGGTGGGCGATGGCGATCAGCGCCCTGGCCCGCTCGCGCAGGCTCCGTCCCCACAGCTCGGCAACCCCCCACTCCGTGACGACGGTCCGGACGTGGGCCCGGGTCGTGACCACCCCGGCCCCCTCCTTGAGCGACGGCGTGATCCGCGACACCGCTCCGTCCCGGCCCGCCGCGGACGGCAGCGCGATGATCGGGCGCCCCCGCGGCGCGAGCGCGGCGCCCCGGATGAAGTCCATCTGGCCGCCAACGCCCGAGTACAACCGGTGCCCGATCGAGTCGGCCACGACCTGGCCGGTGAGATCGACCTCGATCGCGGAGTTGATCGCGGTCATCCCGGTGAACGACCGGATCACGTGGGTGTCGTTGGTGAAGTCCACCGGCCGCATCTCGACCATCGGGTTGTCGTCGACGAAGTCGTACAGCTTCCGGGTGCCCATCATGAACGCCGCGACCAGCTTGCCGCGGTTGCGCGCCTTGCGGTCGCCCGTGATCACGCCGGCCTCGACCAGGTCGACCACGGCGTCGGTGAACATCTCGGTGTGGATGCCCAGATCCTTCTTGCCGCGCAGGAACTCGGCGGTGGCCGTGGGGATGGCGCCGATGCCGAACTGGAGGGTCGCGCCGTCCTCCACGAGATCGGCGATGAACTGCCCGATCCGCCGCTCGACGTCACCGATGACGGGTCCCGGGACCTCGTGGACGGGTTCGTCGACCTCGACCGCGAGGTCGATCTGGCTGACGTGGATGAACGACTCCCCGAGCGTTCGCGGCATGGCGCGATTGAGCTGGACGATCACCGTCTTCGCGGCCTCGATGGCCGGGTGCATCGCCTCCACGGAGACGCCCAGCGAGCAGAAGCCGTGCTCGTCGGGAGGCGTCGCGTTGACGAGCACCGCATCGAGCGGCAGGGCGCCCGAGGAGAACAGCTCCGGCACGTCGGACAGGAACACCGGGACGTAGTCCGCCCGGCCCTCGTTGACGGCCGCCCGGGCGTTGGGTCCGATGAACAGCGCCCGGTGCCGGAAGTGGGGCGCCATAGCGGGCGCGAGGTGCGGCCCCGGACCCTCGCAGTGGAGGTGGGCGATGCCGACGTCGTGCAGGTCCGCCGCGCGGTCGACGAGCGCCTGGAGCAGGACCTCGGGCGTGGCCGCCGCGCACTGGACGTAGATCTGGTCGCCGGACTTGATCCCGGCGACCGCTTCCTGGGGGGTGACGATACGCATGGCCCGAGTCTAGGCGGCAGGCGCCGCCGATCGGCAGGCCGGAAGGCATCGCGACGGAGGCCGGATCGGACCCCCGTTTGCGCTGAACGCCGGGCGCCGGCGGACCGTCTGGAATGATGTGGCGATCCGGGCGTCGACGGTGGAGGTACGCGTGACCAAGGGGGCCGATGAGCGGCGACGCGATGCCGCGTTCGGTCGTCTCGTCGGACCGCGCCTCGACCGTGCCTACGGGCTCGCCTGGCACCTGCTGGGCAACGCCGCCGACGCCGAGGATGCGTGCCAGGAGGCGCTCCTCGCGGCGTGGTCCGGCTGGCCCCGGCTGCGTGACGCCGACCGGTTCGACGCGTGGTTCGATCGGATCGTGGTCAACACCTGCCTCGAGCAGCTCCGCCGCCGGTCACGACGCCCCCGGTCGCCGCTCCCCGACGAGCCGGCCATCGCGGGCCGCGATCCCTACGCCGCATCGATCGCACGCGACGCCGTGGGCCGCGCGCTCGAGCAGCTCGATCCCGACCACCGTGCCGTGGTCGTGCTCCGCTGCTGGGCCGACCTGTCGACCGATGACGTCGCCGAGCGGCTGGGGGTGCCGCCGGGCACCGTGCGATCGCGGCTCCACTACGCCCTGGGCACGTTACGCGCGGCGCTCGCGGATCAGGAAGGCGCCCGATGAGCGGCCCGCGCGGCTGGACCGACGACCGGCTCGAGCGCGAGCTCGGGGCGTGGTTCCGCGCCAGACCGGCGCCTCCGGCACCGGCGACCCTGCGCGCGTTCGCGGCCGAGGTCGCGTCGAGACCGAGCGAGACGACGCTCGCCGGTCGTCGCTCGGTCGCCTGGCGCGGCGGCCCGGCGAGCCGGCTGGCCGTGGCGGCAACGATCGTCGCCGCGATCCTCGTCACCGGCGGCCTGTTGCTCGTCGCGGGTCAGCGCGGGCCGGCGGGTCCGACGAGCTCGCCGCCCGGTTCGCTGTCGACGCCGTCGCCGCCGGGCTCGTCGGGCCCCAGCTCGACATCGCCCGCACCCACGGGATCGCCGTCGACCGCACCGTCCGAGCCCACCGCGGCCGTGCCAGCGTGCGACCCGAGCGCGCTGACGCTGGTCGCCGGGCGGGAGGGCGAGGCGGGCACCGTCCGCATCAGCGTCGGCTTCACCAACCGGGGCACCGCGCCGTGCTCCCTGCCTGGGGTGCCGGCCAGCGTGCTGCTGATCCGCGCGAACGGCGAGCCGCTCGACCTGCAGGTCGAGCCGCCGCTGGGCGATCCCACGAACCGGGTGGTGCTGCCCCCGGGCATCGAGAACGCTGCCTACCTGGCCGCGTACTGGGCGAACTGGTGCGGCACGGACCCCGGGCCGCTGGACGTGCAGGTCACGTTCACCGTTGACGGCGGCGGCGTCCAGGCGAGGCTGGCCGGACCGTTGCTGGCGCGCTGCGATGCGCCCAACGCGCCGTCCTCGATCCGGATCGAGGGCATCGACCAGGATGTGGGACAGACGGCCCCGTGGTGGGTGTGGCCGCCCGGCGGAGGCGTCACCTCCTGCGGCGTCGTCGCCCTGTACAGGATCGATGACGGACAGCCGGTGGCGCTCGGGAACTGCGCGGGGATGCTGCTCACGACGCCAACCAGGGTGACGATCCATGTCGGCCAGGTGGTCGATCTGCACATGACCACGGAGCTGCCGGTGGGGGCGTCGCCGCCCGTGCCGCGGTACCCGCTGCCGCCGAGCCCGGACGACGCCGTCCTCCAGCGGTTCGCGGTCGAGGACGCCGGCGCCACGGGCAGCTACCAGGCGGTCGCGCCCGGTGAGGTCGTGCTCACGACCAGCGGCCTGTGCACGGACCTCAAGGCGAGCCGGCAGACGTACGGCGCCTGCCCGGTGCTCGACGTGACCGTGACGCCCTAGACGATCCGGCGCGGCGTGCCGCCGCCCGAGGTCCGAAAGGGACCGCAACGCCGGGCGAATCGCGCGGTCATCACCGCAACGCCACCGCCCCAGCGGGCGACAGGCGCCGTGCAGGTGCGGGGCGCTCCCTTCAGGTCGCGGTCGCCTCGGTCACCGGCGTGAGCTCGAACGCGGGTCCCGAGCCCAGGTTCTCGGCCGGGGTGCCGTAGCGCAGGATCAGGTCGCGGATCGCAGCCTCGCATGCTGCGGGCCCCTCGAGCAACGGGCGATCGCGTCCCAGGCGGCATCGCCGAGCGCGATCCGGCAGCGCGGATCGGTCGAGCAGGTTGAGCGCCCAGTGGGTACCGGGCGATCCCGCCGCCACGACGACGCGATCCGTCGGGCCGATCCACGAAGCCCACCGTCGCGCTGGCAGGACGCCCCGTGACCCGGCCACGGGTCTCGATCCGGAGGACCCGCCCCCAGCTGACGAGATCGTCCTCCAAGCGGGCGGCTCAGCCTCCGCCGCGGTCCAGGCGGTGCTTCGCGACGAACGCCGCCGCTTGCGCCCGCCGCTCGAGGTTGAGCTTGGACAGGATCGAGCTGACGTAGTTCTTGACGGTCTTGTCCGACAGGAAGACCTCGCTCGCGATCTCCTTGTTGGTCTTGCCCTCGGCGACCAGCAGCAGGATCCGCTGCTCCTGCGCGGTCAGCTGGGCCATCTCGTCGGTGTAGGCGCCGGTGGCGATCCGGCGCACCCGCTCGAGGACCTTCTCGGTGACCGCCGGGTCCAGCAGCGACTCGCCCCGGCCGACGGACTCCAGCGCCGCGACGAGGTCGCGCGCCCGGATCTGCTTGAGCAGGTAGCCCGACGCGCCGGCCACGATGGCGGACAGGACCGCCTCCTCGTCGGGGTACGAGGTCAGCATCACGACGCGGGTCGTCGGGAGCTCGGCCCGGATCTCGCGGCAGGCCTCGATGCCCGACCCGTCCGGCAGGCGGACGTCCATCACCACGATGTCGGGCTGGAACCGGCGTGCCTGCTCGATCGACTCGGCCGCGGTGCCCGCCTCGGCAACGACCTGGAACCCCTCCCGGCGATCGAGCAGCGCGACCAGGCCCTGGCGGACGACCTCGTGGTCATCGACGACGAGGAGGCGCAGGGGTCGCGATGTCAAATCAGTCACAGTCAGTCTTCTCCGGCAGCGGCGGGAGCACGCTCCCTGGTTTCGGCGTGGGACGGCACCGGCACCCGGACGATGATACGCGTGCCCGAGCCGTCGGGGCGCTCGATCCCGAAGGTCCCGCCCATCCCGATCGCGCGGTCCCGCATGTTGGCCAGGCCCTGGTGACGCCCGTGGGCGTCGGGACCTTGCACCGAATCGGGATCGAAGCCACGCCCGTTGTCCTCGACGAGCAGCGCGAGCGAGCCGTCCTCCTCGTCGATGACGAGCCGCGCGCGCGTCGCATCGGCGTGACGGGCGACGTTCGAGAGCGCCTCGCGGGCGATGAACAGCAGGTCGGACCGCCGGTCGGGCTCGAGCGAGCGGAGCGCGGGCGCGCCGCCGTCGAGGTCCATGTCGAGGTCGACGACCGCGCGCATCCCGAGCTCCTCACCCAGGCGGGCCAGCGCGGCCACGGCGTCCTCCTCGTCGTCGCCCGCAGGACGAAGGCGGAGGATGTAGGAGCGGATGTCGGCGATCACGAGGTTGAGCGCGTCGATCGCCCGATCCACGCGGGCGATCGCTTCGTCACGCCCGGGCTCGCCCTCCACCAGCTCGGGGACGTCCTCGAGCGACAGGCCGACCGCGTAGATCGCCTGGATGATCCCGTCGTGCAGGTCGCGGCCGATCCGCTCGCGCTCGTCGACCACGGCGAGGCGCTGGACCTGGTCGTGGAGGCGCGCATTCTCGATCGCGATGCCGGCGTGCACGGCGAACATCTCGACCAGCCGCGCGTCGTCGTCGGTGAACGGCCCGCCGCCCGTCTTGTCGGCGAGGTACAGGTTGCCGATCGAGCGGCCCTTGAGCAGCACCGGCGCCCCCAGGAAGGACGTCATGGCCGGGTGCTTCGGCGGGAACCCGTGGCGGCCGGGATGGAGCGCGATGTCGTCTGTCCGGATGGTCCGGCCCTCGCGGATGATCATGCCCAGCAGCCCATGACCGCGCGGCACCGCGCCGATCGCCGCCCGGTCCTCGGGGGTGATCCCGCTGGTCAGGAACCGCTCGATCCGGCCCCGGCCGTCGGCGACCCCGAGCGCCGCGAACCGGGCACCCACGAGGTCGCGGACGCGGTCGACCACCAGCTGGAGCACGCGGTCGACGTCGAGCTCCACCGCCACCGCCCGGGTCGCCGCCTCGAGGACGGCGAGGCCCTGGATGCGTCCGCGAACGTTCGCCCGCGACCAGGCGGCATCGACGGCCAGCCCGACCAGCCGCGTGACCGTCTCCGCGCCCGATCCCTGGCCCCCGTCCGCGTCGAGCACCAGCCGGCCCAGCGTCTGGCCCCCCTCGCCGGAACGAATCTCCGACCCGCCACGGCCGCCAGGTTCCGGCGCCACCGACCCGGCGAGCGACCCGACCGACCCGGCGAGCGACCCGACGGCAACGGTCAGGGGCGCGAGCGGCGCTCCGGTGACCTCCAGGATCGCCCCTCGCACGGCCGCGCCGCGAGCAACCCCCTCGAGCGCGTCGCGGACCGCCTGCTGTGCGGGGGGTCCCGGGTCTCGCTGCCAGCGGTCCAGGGCCTCGAGGAGCTCCGCGATCGGGAACGGTGCGGGCGACGGGGAGCGGGCGGACATCGATGGCAGACTAGCAGCCCACCGGGTGCTGCGGGGCGCTCGGTCCCCTGCAATCGGGCCATTGGTCTCTTCGCACGGAGCGTCGGAGCCACGGACCATTCCCCAATCCACCCGTCCCCGCACCGGAGACCCCGTGCTCGTGGAACCCACCGAGACCCCGTCGACCGACGCGTCCCCGGCTGCTCGCACCCCCGAGCCCGCCGAGGCCGAGCGCAGCCAGCTGAGCCGCCGCGGCTTCCTGTGGGCGGCGGGCCTGGCCGGTGGAGGCCTGGTCGCCGCCGGGGTCGCCGCGTGCGCGCCGGCTCCCGCGCCGTCGTGGAGCTTCGGCCCGGCAGCCCCGCCACCGACGCCCGAAGCCACCCCGTCGCCCCCTCCCTCGCCGTCACCCTCGCCGTCGGTGGCGCCATCGATCACCCCGTCGCCCACGCCGACGATCCCGCTCCCCGCGGGCTGGACCGAGCACGACCTCAACGCCCAGGTCAAGGTGCGCCGGTTCGTCGGCAACCTCTCCGGCCCGCTGGGCATGAGCGACATCCTGGACAACGTCCTGGGCCCCAGCAGCGAGGACCCGGAGTTCACCAAGGTCAGCCAGGGGAACCAGGCGCTCGATCCCACCCTTGACGCCGAGGGTACGAAGGTGTTCGACCTCACCGTCGACGAGATCGACTGGCCGATCGATGCCGTGAGCCCGCCGGTCAAGGCGCTGGGCTACAACGGCATGTGGCCCGGGCCGCTGATGCGCGTCGTCGAGGGCGACCGCGTCCGGGTCAACGTCACCAACAACCTGGCCGAGACCACCAGCGTCCACTTTCACGGCCTGGAGCCCGAGGACTTCCGCCAGGACGGCGTCGCGTTCCTGACCCAGCTCCCGATCGGCCCCGGCGAGACATTCGGCTATGAGCTCGTGGCGACCCCGGCGGGCTCTCACATGTATCACTCGCATCACAACGCCACCGACCAGGTCGGACGCGGTCTGCTGGGCGCGTTCATCGTGGATCCCAGGGACCCCGCCCAGCGATATGACCGGAAGCACGGCGTCACCCAGGAGGTCGTGTTCATCCACAACGACGCCCTGGGCGGGTTCACGATCAACGGCCACGGGTTCCCCGCGACCACGCCAATCGTGGCCTCGGTCGGTGACAAGGTGCTGATCCGGTTCATGAACGAGGGAACGATGACGCACCCGTGGCACACGCACGGGTTCCGGATGCGCGTCGTGGCGCGTGACGGAGCGGACCTTGGCCAGGCGTCGTTCCAGTGCGACACCCTGGGCGTCAACCCGGGCGAGCGCTGGGACGCGATCATCAGCTGCACGCGGCCCGGCGTGTGGGCGTTCCACTGTCACATCCTGCCGCACGCCGAGGGGCCTGACGGGATGCTCGGGATGGTGACGGCGCTCGCCGTCCTGCCGGCGAGCTGAGCGGCGCGGTGACGAGGTCGACGTGACTGCTGTGGCCTATGGATCGCCCGGCCAGGGACCGCCTCCGCAGCTGCACAAGCTGCTGCTGGCGACCGACCTGAGCGAGGCGTCGGTCTCGGCCACCGAGGAGGCGTTCGAGCTGGCGCGCCGGCTGGGTGCGTCGCTCCTCGTGGTGTCGGTGATCGACCCGGGATCGCTGCTGCTTCCCGGCGGCCGCTACAGCGCCCGGATGGACCAGGTTCGCGAGCGGCGCGAGCTGCTGGCCCAGACCCTGGTGGAGCGTGGGCGCAGTGACGGCGTCGAGGTGTCGTTCCTGGTCTGGGAGGGCGATCCGGGCGACATGATCGTGGAGGCGGCCGAGGCGGAGCACGCCGACCTGGTCGTCGTCGGCAGCCACGGACGGGGCGCCGTCGGCCGGTTCTTCCTGGGCAGCGTGTCGGAGCACGTGGTCCGCCACGCGCCGTGCCCCGTGCTGGTGGTGCGCCCCGGGGAGTAGGGCCGGATCGGGAGCTGCTCCGGACGTCGCCGGACTTCCTGGGACGTCTCCCGACTTCCTCGGGCGTGTCCACGGGCGCAGGTCGGCGTCCCCACGGGCAGAGGGCGGGCGTCTCCGGACTTCCTCGGGCGTGTCCACGGGCGCAGGTCGGCATCCCCACGGGCAGAGGGCGGGTGTCCCCACGGGCAGAGGGCGGGCGTCACCGGACGCCCTCGGGGGTCTCCACGGGCGAAGGTCGGCGTCCCCACGGGCGAAGGTCGGGCGTCACCGGACGCCCTCGGGGTCTCCGCCGTGGACGGATCCGCCCGGCGCTACTTCCGGTACACCCCTTCGGGATCGAGCTCCTCGCGGACCAGCCGCAGCTCGCCGTCCGTGGGCGCCGGCGTCGTCCCGAGGTGATCGCTCACCTTCGGCTCCCAGGCGATCGTCGCCCGGACCTCGTCGAGCGTCGCCCCCGGGTGCAGCGAGTCGAGGCGCATCTCGCCCGTTTCGTCGAAATGCCAGATGCCGAGGTCCGTGACCACGACCGATGGACCGCGCCCGTGCCAGCCGCCGGCCCGCCGGATCGCCTCGGCCTGCGCGGCACCGCCGAGGTTGCCCGGCGAGGTCCGGAAGTCGATCCGGTCGACGAAGCTGCGCTTCGACTGGCGCATGATCACGAACACCTGGCGCGCGTTGATCGCAATCTCGCACGCGCCGCCCGATCCCGGCAGGCGGGTCTTCGGGCTCGCGTAGTCGCCGATGACCGTGGTGTTGATGTTGCCGAAGCGGTCGATCTGCGCCGCGCCCAGGAACCCCACGTCGATCAGGCCGCGCTGCAGGTAGAAGGCGAACAGCTCGAACATCGAGACGACCGCGGTGGCGCCGGTGACGATGGTGGGGTCGCCGATGGACAGGGGCAGCCTCGCCGGCCGGGCACCGAACACGCCCGCCTCGTACACGAGCTCGAGGTCGGGGGCGACGGTGCGCTTGGCGAGGTTGACGGCGATGTTCGGCAGCCCGACGCCGACGAAGCACACCTGCTGGCCTGCGAGCTCGCGCGCGGCGGCCACGATCATCATCTCGGACTTGGAGAACGTCATCCCACGGCCTCCGCATGCCGCCGTCGCACGCGGCACGGCCGTGGCAGGCGCCCCTGGATCGCGACGCGTTCACTCCGGCGGTTCGGACCACGGGGCGCCGTCATCCGGAACGCCCGGCGTTCCGGCGCGGGTCGATCGGCGCCGGCAGCCGCGGATCGGAACGCGAGTCGTTCCATCGGCTTGCGGGAGACCGCAGCAACCGCTGGAGTGAACGCCCAGCGTTCCGCAGGCGTAGGCCGACGGGGCATGGATGGCCGGAGTGGATCCGGGCGCCGCCCGCTCACCGGTAGGCCCCGTAGTCGACCGAGCCCGAGGGCGCGGGGCCGGGGCGCAGCGCCGCGATCCGCTCCGCGCCCAGCTTCTCGACGTAGTCGGCGCGCCCCCCGAGGTCATAGACCCACTCGCGGAGCCAGGCCTGGAGCGCGTCCTCGTCGCGGCTGACGGGGTCCCAGTCGAGGTAGAAGCGGTTGTCGCGGTCGTACGCACCCTGGACGTAGGAGGGGTGGGCACCGAACGGCTCGACCACCACCGCATCCACGATGAGGCCCGGGATCGCCGTGCGGTTCGGGTCGGCCCGGATCACCGCCTCGTCGACCAGCTCCTCGACCACCACGATCACCCGCTCCGCGGCGAACGCGGCCTCCTTCTGGCAGCCCAGCAGCCCCCAGATCTGGGTGTTGCCAGCGGCGTCGGCGCGCTGCGCGTGGACGACCGTCACGTCCGGCTTCAAGGGCGGGACCGCATACACGGTCTCGTCCGAATAGGGGCTGCGGATCTGGCGGATCAACGGGTTCGCCGCCGGCAGATCGGTCTCGAAGTAGCTGCGCAGCGGCATGAACGGCAGGTTGGCGGCCCCGGCGGTGTAGCGGGCGACCATCCCGAAGTGGCTGTACTCCTCGATCTCGAGGGCGGTCCCGTCACCGACCGAGGCGGGCTCGATCCGGCGCCGGATGGCGTTCAGGCCGCCGACGCCCGGGTTGCCGAGCCAGGAGAAGATCAGCTTGCGCGCGACGCCGCCCGCGATCATCTGGTCGTAGATCACGTCCGGCGTCATGCGCGCCAGCGTCAGATCCCGCCTGCGCTGGCGGATGATCTCGTGGCCGGCTGCGAACCCGATCAGGTGCGTGAAGCCCTCGATCGCGACGGTGTCCCCATCACGGACGAGCTCCGAGACGGCATCGCGCATGGAGCAGACCTTGCCGGGCATGTGCGGCCGTTCTCCTCCAGAGGGGCTCTCAGGCGACAGCGCCGCGAGCCCGCGAGGCCTCGTTCGACCCGGCCCGCCGAAGGCTCAGCCGGCAGCCTCGACGCTCGGGGTCAGCAGGCCCGAGCGGCCTGCCGCTTGGACCTCACCCACATCTTCGCCCAGATGGGCGGCCACGTGGGCGACCGCTTCGGTGAACAGCCGGACCGCGGTCGCGGCCTCCGACTGCGAGACGACCAGCGGCGGCGACATTCGGACGCAGTCGTCGCCGGCCTCGAGGACCAGCAGCCCCCGATCGAAGGCCTGCTGCTGGACGGCCTCCGCGGTGTCGCCCGAATCGAGCTGGATGCCGATCATGAGGCCCTTGCCGCGAACATCCCGGACGAGCGTCGGATAGCGCTCGAGGAGGGGCCGGAGCCCATCCTGGATCTCGTGCCCCCGGACGCCGGCGTTCGCGATCAGCCCGTTCTCCAGCAGCCGGATGGTCTCGAGCACGGCGGCCAGCGCGACGGGGTTTCCACCGTACGTGCTGCCGTGCGCGCCGGGGCCCCAGGTCATCAGCGCGGTCTTCGCGATCATCGCGCTCACGGGCATGCCCGACCCGATCCCCTTGGCCGTGAGCAGGATGTCGGGCTCGACCTCCCAGTGCTGGATCGCCCACATCTTGCCGGTGCGTCCGGCACCCGACTGCACCTCGTCGGCGATGAGCAGGATCCCATGGCGATCGCACAGCTCGCGCAGTCGTGGCAGGAACGCATCGTCCGGGACGACGTAGCCGCCTTCGCCCTGGATCGGCTCCACGATGATGGCGGCGAACTCGTCGGCCGGCATGAGGCGCTTGAAGATCCGGTCCTCGATCTCGTCGATCCCCTCGCTGCCGAACGGGACGTGGTAGACGCCGGGCAGCATCGGCCCGAAGTGATCGTGGTACTTCGCCTTGCTCGCCGTCAGGCTCACGGCGCCCATCGTCCGGCCGTGGAACCCGCCCAGGAACGCGATCAGGTTCGGCCGGCCGGTGAAATGGCGAGCGAGCTTGATCCCGGCCTCGACGGCCTCGGCGCCGGAGTTGCCGATGAACACCCGCGCGCCGTCCGCCATCGGGGAGATCCGGGCGAGCTCGGCCGCGGCCTCCGCGTAGATGGGCAGGTAGAAGTCGCTGGCGCTGAAGTGCTGAAGCTCCGCCGCCTGGCGCTGGATCGCGGCCACGATGTCCGGGTGGCTGTGCCCGGTGCTGTTGACCGCGATGCCGGCGGTGAAGTCGAGGAACACGTTGCCGTCGATGTCCTCGAGCGCGCAGCCAAGGCCGCGGACGGGCACGATCGGATACGCCCGCGGCAGGCTGGGACTGGTCCAGGCGTGATCGAACTCGATGTGTGCCCGGGCTCTGGGGCCCGGCAGCGGCGTGACGATGTCCGGGACGGGGCGCGCCTGGAGCGGCGTGGACACGGGACCTCCTTGACGGCTCTGGAGGGGCGATCCTCGCTTCGTCCCGTGGGGCTGGGACGCATAGCGATTATGCAGTCTGAATATCGCGAGGATAGCAGAGGACCCCCGGACTTCGATGCCCCGAAGGTCCTCTCCGGGATGCCGGTTCCGCCGCGGGCGCCGGGGGCGGCGGGCTGCCGGGTCGCCGCTCCGGGCTGCCGGTTCCGCCGCGGGCGCCGGGGGCGGCGGGCTGCCGGTTCCGCCGCGGGCGCCGGGGGCGGCGGGCTGCCGGTTCCGCCGCGGGCGCCGGGGGCGGCGGGCTGCCGGCGGTCCTCCCCGGGCTGCCGGTTCCGCCGCGGCGCCGGGCCCGCGGTCATCGTCAGCAACGATCGCTTTCGCACCAAAGCGCCGTCAGCAGCCACTCGGAGGCGCGCACCTCCGCCTCCGATCGCTGGCAACGATGGCGGGCGACGGGACGACCGCACAGATCGCGCCTCGGCCTGCAAGTGATCGCCCGCAGCGATGGGCACGGCCCGCCGCGGGCGCCGGGTGCCGAGGTCATCGTCAGCAACGATCGCTTTCGCACCAAAGCGCCGTCAGCAGCCACTCGGAGGCGCGCACCTCCGCCTCCGATCGCTGGCAACGATGGCGGGCGACGGGACGACCGCACAGATCGCGCCTCGGCCGCAGGTGATCGCCCGCAGCGATGGGCACGGCCGGATCACCGGCATCCAACGCGGCTGACGCCGCAGGTGATCGCCCGGAGCGATGGGCACGGCCGGACCAACGGCATCCAACGCGGCTGACGCCGCAGGTGATCGCCCGCAGCGATGGGCACGGCCGGACCACCGGCATCCAACGCGGCTGACGCCGCAGGTGATCGCCCGCAGCGATGGGCACGGCCGGACCAACGGCATCCAACGCGGCTCGACGCCGCAGGTGATCGCCCGCAGCGATGGGCACGGCCGGACCACCGGCATCCAACGCGGCTGACGCCGCAGGTGATCGCCCGGAGCGATGGGCACGGCCCGCTACGGATCGCAGTCGCCGGCCATGCCTGGACCCGGCGCCGGACCCAGCATCGGCGGACCCGACCAGAGGTCGATCCGGCCGCACGACAGGTCCACCCGCGCACCGACGCCCTGCATCGACCCGCCGCCGCCACGGTTCTCCTGGCTCACGACGTCACCGGCGCGGACCGTCGTCTGGACGAGGACGCGGCCCGAGACGGTCCTGACCTGCGCCGACCAGGGAAGCGGGCCAATGTCCGTGATGCCGACCTTCAGGCTCTGGCCGGCGGCGAGGGGGATGCCGGGCTCGCCATTGACCGTGAGCTGGACGGCGATGGTGGTCTCGTTGGACACCTCGAGCCGCATCTGGGCCGGGCTCGTGACCACCGGGACGTCGAGCGGCGGCTGCGGCGTCGGCAGCCACGGGATCGCCGAGCAGGCGGCGCTCGAGACGATGAGCGCGATCGCCGTGAGCAGCGGACGCAGGATGCGGACCCCGAGCACCGCCGCTCCCCCCTCGATCCGAAGACCCGGCGAGTCGACGACGGGGTGGCCCGGCTAGTCGACGACGGTGTGGCTCTGCTCCCGGAGGAACTGTGCGACGTAGTACATCGACAGGCCGGCCTTGCCGGTGGATCCCGAGCCCTTCCAGCCGCCGAACGCCTGCACGCCCGGCCACGCCCCGGTCGTCGCGCCGGCCCGGCGGTTGACGTAGAGCACGCCGGCCTCGATCTCCTCGAGGAAGCGCTGGACCTCGCCCGGGTCGGACGAGTACACGCCGGCGGTGAGCCCGTACACGTTGTCGTTGGCCAGCCGGAGGGCCTCGTCCAGGGACTCCACCGCGTGCACGGCCGTCAGCGGCGCGAAGATCTCGTCCTGGAACAGCCGGTGCGACGCAGGCAGCTTGCCGACCACGGTTGGCTCCACGTAGTAGCCGCGGGCGAGCGCGCCATCGGTGAGGTGCTCGCCACCCGTGAACACGGTGCCGTCCCGGCGGGCCTCGGCGACCGCCTGCTGGTGGCGGTCGACCGCCCGCTGGTCGATGACGGGGCCCAGGAACGCCGGCCGCGGCAGCGGGTCGCCGACCGTCAGCTGCTCCGTCTTCTCGACCAGGAGCTTCACCAGCTCGTCGTGGACGGGCCGCTCGACGTAGACGCGGCTGTTGGCGGAGCACTTCTGGCCGCCGTAGCCGAAGGCCGCGCGCATGATCCCCTCCGCCGCCTCCTCGAGATCGGCGCTCCGCAGCACGATGGCCGGGTTCTTGCCGCCCATCTCGACGATGCATGGCCGCGGGTAGCGGACGCTGAAGTTGCGGAACAGCGCGAACCCGACCTCGTACGAGCCGGTGAACACGATGCCGTCGATGCCCTGGTTGGTCTGGAGCTCGTCGCCCACCGTGTCGCCCGGGCCCATCACGAGGTTGAACACACCGTCGGGGACCCCGGCGTCGCGGTACGCCTCCTTGATCGCGATCGCGGTCATCGCCGACGCCGACGCCGGCTTGAACACCACGCTGTTGCCGGCCATCATCGCGGCCGCCGTCGGGCCCACTGCGAGCGCCATCGGGAAGTTGAACGGGCTGATCACCGCGAACACGCCGTGCGGGCGCAGGATCGTCCGGGTGTGGACCGTGGCGTCGCCCAGGTTGTCCATCGGATGGTCGTAGAACGCGTTGTCCTCCGCCGTCCTCGCGTAGTAGCGGATCAGGTCGGCCGCCTCCTCGACCTCGCCCAGCGCCTCAAGCCGCGTCTTGCCGACCTCGATCGCCATCAGGCCCGCGTACTCCATCTGGCGCTCGGAGATCAGCTCCGCCGCGCGCCGCAGGATCACCAGTCGCTGCTCCCAGCCGAGGCGGAACCAGGCAGGCTGCGCGCGACGGGCGGCCGCGACCGCATCCTGGACGTCCTTGCGGGTGCCCTTGGCGAAGGTGCCCACGAGCAGCTGGGTGTCGATCGGCGAGCGCACCTCGAACGTGCCGTCGCCGTCGCGCTCGGCGCCGTCGACGAAGTTTTGGTGGTAGGCGCCCAGGCGCCCTTTCGCCTTCTCGAGTCCGGCCTCGTAGAGCTGGTGGAGCTCCTCGTTGTCGGCACGCAGGGTCGCGTAGGTGATCTTCATCCGCTGGGCGGTCATCGCTTGGCTCCCGTGGGGGCGCGCCCCGCGTGTTCGGCGGTCGCGCTGGAGAACGGTCGATCGTTGGGTCGAGTGTAGTCCGGGCAGCGTGGGCCGCGGGGGCGGACGGCTCAGCGCGGAGGCGGGGCGAACCACGGCCACGCCGCCACGGGCATGACGAGCGCCGTGCCGCGCCTGCTGCCCACGCCACCGCACGATTGCCGCCACCCGGCGGCCCGGGGAACCGCCACCAGCATCCGTGGTCGCGCGCCGCGGGCGCGATCGGGGGGACGGCGAAGGGGTCGGGACGTCCCGGCGGACGCACGATCAATGGCGGGGCGGCTTCGAGTCGCGCGGCCAGCCGTCCGGGGTGCGCAGCCTGAAGCCGGCCGCGCGGTCGAGGGCGATGTGCGCCAGCCAGGCAATCCCAGCGACATACACGAGGAGCGGGAGGTGCCGGTCCGCCTCGAATTGATCGGCAGCCTGGACCAGGAGCCGGACGGCGAGCAGGGCGACGATCTCCCGGTCCGGATCGACGTCGCCTGTCCGTTTCCCGGCCCATGGCGCCACAGCTGTCGCCAGACCGGCAGGCCGCCCCGGCAGGCTTCCCCCAGGCGGCTCGAGCGTCCATGATGACGGCATGCTGAGCCGAGCCCGCCGGCACGCCGTGTTCCCGGTGCTCGCCGCTGTCCTTGCGCTGGCCGCAGCGCTGCTGGGTCCGCTCGCGGCGCCGCGGGCGACCCCGATCGCCGCGCTGGCCGCGCCGATTGCGGCCGCGGCGTCCGACTTCCCGACCGGCTGGAAGGGCTACCACACCTATCCCGAGATGGTCGCGGACATCCAGGCCGTGGAGGCCGCCCATCCGGACATCGTGACCCTGTTCTCGATCGGGCAGAGCTACCAGGGGCGAACGCTGTGGGCGGCCAAGGTCAGCGACAACGTCGACATCGACGAGAATGAGCCCGAGGTGCTCTACGACGGCCTCCATCACAGCGACGAGCACATGGGCCTCGAGATGACCCTGCACATCCTGCACTGGCTCACCGACGGCTACGGCACCGACGCCCGGATCACCCACATCGTCGACACCCGCGAGATCTGGATCGTGTTCGCGATGAACCCCGACGGCGCCCAGTTCGACATCAGGAACGGACGCTTCCACTTCTGGCGCAAGAACCGCCAGCCCAACGCCGGCACGACCGCGATCGGCACCGACCTCAATCGCAACTACGGCTACAAGTGGGGCGGCGGCGGCCGGACGAGCAGCAACCCGCGGGCGATCACCTACCGGGGGCCGGCCGCCTTCTCCGCCCCCGAGACGCGGGCCTTCCGCGACTTCCTGGCCAGCCGCGTGGTCGGTGGCCGGCAGCAGATCCGGGTTGCCATCACGTTCCACGAGTACGGGCGGCTGGTCATGTGGCCGTACGGCTACACGAAGAAGAACGTCCCGGCCGACATGACGAGCCAGGATCACGCGGCGCTGGCCAGGATCGGCCGGCACATGGCCGCCACCAACGGCTACCGGCCGGAGCAGGCGAGCGACCTGTACATCACATCGGGCACGTCGCGCGACTACGAGTACGGCATGTACCGGATCTTCTCGTACACCTTCGAGCTGTCCATCAAGGACTACCCGAAGACCCCCCGGATCGCCACCGAGACCGCCCGTAACAAGGAGGCGGTGCTGTGGCTGGCCGAGCATGCCTGGTGCCCGCTGGCGGTGCTGGGCGCGGATGTGAAGCAGGCTCGATGCGGGGCGTTCGACGACGACCTCGAGGTGAGCCGGGGATGGACGGTGAACCCGGACGGGACGGACACCGCGCCCGCCGGCGGACGCTGGGCACGGGGCAACCCGGCCGCGACGCGCGTGTCCGGCGTGGTCATCCAGCCCACCACGACCCCGTCCGGACGGGCGGCGATGGTCACCGGGCTCGCCGCCGGCAACCGTGCCGGCGCGCACGACCTCGACGGCCGCACGACCGTCCGGTCGACCCCTGTCGCGCTGCCGTCCGGCACGGGCCAGACGCTGAGCTTCCGCTATCTGTGGGCCCACGCGGCGAACTCGAGCTCGGCGGATCACCTGCGGGCGATCATCGAGGCGCAGGACGGCACCCGGACGGTGGTCTGGCAGCGCGCCGGCTCACCCACCCTGCTCGCCGGTCGATGGCGGACGGCGACGCTCAACCTGGACGCCTGGGCCGGCCAGACGATCCGGATCCGGTTCGAGGCGATGGACGGGGACCACGGCTCGCTCGTGGAAGCCGGCGTGGACGACGTGCGGGTCACGCGCCCGACGGGCTGACGGGACGTCCGGAGGGTTGGGGGCCAGGCGCCCGGAGGGGCCGGACGACGGACGGGCCGGGACGACGGACGGCCGGCGCGCGGCCGGCGCGCGGCCGGGTCGTCGGGTCAGTCGAGATCGCCGCGGATGAACGAGAACACGTGGGTATCGTGGTATCGCCCGTGCAGCAGCAGGCGATGGCGCAGCGTGCCCTCGAAGGTCGCGCCGGCGCGCTCGGCGACCCGGCGGCTCGCCTCGTTCTCGACGGACATGAAGATCTCGATCCGCTCGAGGTCGGCGGCGGTGAGGCCGTGGCGCGCCAGCAGCCGGGTGGCGCGCGTCGCCCAGCCGCGACCGGTGCGATCCGACCGCAGCCAGTAGCCGAGATTGGCGGAGTTGTTGTACGGGTTGAACAGGTTGAGGCCGCAGCCACCGGCCACCTCCCCGGCGTCGCCGAGGATCATGTACCGGATGTCACCCGCGACGCGGGTCGTCTGCAGCCAGTCGCGGACCCGCGTCTCGTCGTAGTCGGCCGTCGCCCAGGGCATGAACGGCGCCAGCTCGGCGAGCGACGATCGCACGGCCTCGACCATCGCCGGGGCATCAGCCTCGGTCGGCCGGCGAAGGGTGATCACGCCGTCGGTGAGCAGCGGGGCCGTGGCGTCCATCCGCGGAGTGTGCCACGCGCGACGACGCGCCCCGGATCGCAGCGCCGGTGTCGGTCTCAGCCCAGGAGCGCCACCACCTCGGCGATCGATGGAGCCACGAGGTCGGGGCGGATGGGGCGCCGGCCGCGGGAGGCCGCCACGAGCTCGGCATCCCCGTGCTTGCCCGAGTGGACGAAGGCGGTGCGCAGGCCGGCTCGCCTGCCGCCGCCGATGTCGGAGCCCACGTCGTCACCCACCATGACGAGGTCGCGCCGGTGCAGGCGCGGCTCGCCGCGCGCAGCCGCCTCGGCGGCCAGGCGGTCGATGGCGATCCGGAAGAAGGCGGGCGACGGCTTGCCGACGATCCGCGCCCGGCGCCCGGCCGCCCATTCGAGCGCCACCAGGAAGGCACCGGCATCGAGCGTCGGGCCTTCGGGCGTGATCCACCACGGGTTGCGGTGCATCCCGATCAGGTCGGCGCCACGCCGCACCAGCCGGAAGGCACGGTCGAGGTTGGCCTTGGTGAGCTGGTCGGGTGAGTCGCCCAGGATGACCGCCGCCACCTCGTCGGGGGCGGCATCCGCGGCCGGGCCGTCGACCACGTTGATGCCCGCGAACTCGGTTCGCGCGTCGTCCGAGCTGATCACGTAGACCGGTCGCTCGCCGTACTCGCGACGGGCCAGCTCGGCGGAGGCGGACAGCGCGGACTGGAACCGGTCGGCCGGGGTCGTGAAGCCGAGCGTCGCACCCCAGCTCGCCAGCGTCGCGCGCGAGACGAGCGAGGTATTGGTCACCACGAGGTACGGCACCCCGCGCCGGTCCAGCGCCGCGAGCGCCTCGGGGGCTCCGGGCACCGCGCGTCCGGCCAGCACCAGGACCCCGTCGAGATCGAGCAGCAGGCCGCGAACCCCGTGCAGCGCTGCATGCAGGGGGTCGTCGGCGGCACGGGACTCGGGCATGATGGATGCAGGGTACCGAAGGGAGGCGCGGGCGGATGGGATTGCTCGACGGGCGAAAGGCGCTCGTGTTCGGCGTCGCCAACGACCACTCGATCGCGTGGGGCATCGCCAAGGCGTTCCACGAGGAGGGCGCGGTCGTCGGGTTCAGCTCGGTCGAGAGCCTCATCGAGCGCCGCGTGCGGCCGCTGGCCGAGTCGATCGGCAGCACGTTCGTCGAGCCGTGCGACGTACAGTCGGACGAGGAGATCCGGGCGGTGCTCGCCAGATGGGGCGAGGCCTACGGCGAGCTTGACATCCTGGTCCACGCCCTCGCCTTCGCCAAGCGCGAGGACCTCGACGGGAGCTTCGTCGACACCAGCCGCGACGGGTTCGCGCTGGCGCTCGACGTGTCGGCCTACTCGCTGGTCGCGATGACCCGCGAGGCACGTCCGTACCTGCGTCGCGGGAGCTCGATCATGACCCTCACCTACTACGGCGCCGAGAAGGTCGTGACGCATTACAACGTGATGGGCGTGGCCAAGGCGGCGCTCGAGGCGTCGGTGCGGTACCTCGCCGCCGACCTTGGCCCCGACGGGATCCGTGTGAACGCCATCTCCGCCGGCCCGATCCGGACGCTCGCCGCATCCGGGATCGCCGGCTTCCGCAAGCTCCACGGCCCGTTCGACGGGCTGGCCCCGCTGCGCGCCCACATCACGATCGAGGACGTGGGCCGGACGGCCCTCTACCTGGGCTCCGACCTCTCGAGCGCGGTCACCGGAGAGACCGTCTACGTCGACGGGGGGTTCAACATCCTGGGCGTCCCGACGATCGATTAGCGTCGAGCGTGGTTCGCGCGGAGCCGCCAGACTCTGCCCATGCAGCTGGTGCTGGTGGGTCTCGGCGGGTTCGCGGGCGCGGTCGCTCGGTGGCTGGTCGACGGCGCCGTCAGCGATCGCAACCCGACGGCCTTTCCGCTGGGCACGCTGACGGTCAACCTCGCGGGCTCATTCCTGCTCGGGCTGCTGTTCGCCTGGGTCATCGAGCGCGACCTGCTGCCGCCGGACGTGCGGGCCCCGGTCATGATCGGCTTCCTGGGCGCGTTCACGACCTTCTCGACGTTCATGCTCGAGTCATGGCGGCTGGTCGAGGACGGGGCGTGGGCGCTCGCGCTGCTCAACCTGGGCGGCTCGCTGGCACTGGGTCTCGTCGCCGTGCTGGGCGGGCTGGCGGCAGGCCGGTTGCTGCCATGACGGGTTGCGGGCGCGCGGAGCCGGGCCGATGACGATCGAGGGCGAGGCGCTCCTGGCGCGGGTCTACATCGGCGAATCCGACACGTTCGAGGGCCGGCCGCTGTATGACGCGATCGTCCGCCGGCTGCGCGAGCGCGGGATCCGGGGCGTGTCCGTGTTCAAGGGCATCGAGGGGTTCGGGCGGGCGTCGCGGGTGCACACGACGCGGATCCTGGCCCTGTCCGAGGACCTGCCGATCCTGCTCGAGATCGTCGACGAGGCGTCACGGCTGCGACCCGTCCTGGACGAGCTGGAGCCGATGATCGGGGGCGGACTCGTGACGCTGGAGCCGGTGCATGTGCTCATCTATCGGTCGAGCCGGTGATCGTCGTCCCCCGAGCTTGGGGGCAGCGATGGGCGGCCACCACGGCCGACTCGCTGGCGACCTTTGGCGGCGACCGGCGTCGGTGGCCGCCAGGCGGGGCTGCCGCCGGAGGAACCGCCCGGCGTACACTCGGCCCTTGATGCAGCCCGGGACCGAGACCGACACGAGCCGGATCCTGGCGGCCGCCGAGCTCTGGGTCCGCAGCGGCGATCCGGACACGCCGGACGGTCGCGGGCTGCCGGACCGCGCGATCCCTGTCGCGGAGCCATGGATGCCCCATGGCATCGGCGCGCAGCCACGCCTGGTCATGGTCGCCGGGTGGGAGGACAGCTACCCCGGCTGCGCGCCGTTCGTCGCCGTCGACGACGGCGCCGGCTGCCGCCGCTGCCCGTTGGGGGTCGTCGGGCGGACCCTCCAGACCGGCCGGCCGATCAGCGAGCTGTGCCCCTATGGCGTGCGCATGCTCGCCTTTCCCGCGCCGGCGGGCTCGCGCTCGTCAGCGGCCGTGCTGCGGATCGGGGTGCCCCAAGGCGACGACACGGATCTCCCGGAGATGCTGGCGCTGCGCGCCGCGACCCGCCGGCTGCGCGATCCGGCCGGGCTGGCCGGCTGGCAGGCGGACCAGCGAGTCCGAGGCGCCGAACGACGGCGGACCGCCGCGGCCGCCCTGGCCCAGATGATCGCGACCACCGAGGAGTTCCACCGGCTGTACACCGCCGCCGACCGGGACCGGGCGACCTCGGAGCAGGCCGTCACCCGGCTCGACTCGCTCGCCCGCGACACCCTCCGTGAGGCCGAGGCCGCCCGGATTCGGGTTGCCCACGAGCTTCACGACACCGCCGCGCAGTCGATGATCAGCGCCCACCGGTTCCTCGAGGCGGCCCGGGCGTCGCTGGCGGCGACCCAGCCCGACACCGCCGAGCGCCACCTGGACGCCGCCCAGGAGCGGCTGCTGGGTGCGATCCACGAGGTTCGCTCGATCCTCAACGCGCTCGTGCCGCCGGGCCTCGAGGAGCTGGGCCTCGCCAACGCGCTCGAGATCCTCGTCCGTGACCGGGTGCCGGCCGGGATCGCGGTCGAGGTCACCGGCCAGCTGCCCCGGCTGGAGAGCTGGCTCGAGAGCGACCTGTTTGCGATGGCGGCCGAGGCCATCACCAACGCCATCGCCCACGCGCATGCCCGGACGCTCAGGATCGGCCTGCGCGCCTCACGCGGGCGGAGCATCATCACCGTGACCGACGACGGGATCGGCTTCAACTCGGCCGTGATCCGGCGCAAGACCGACCAGGGCATGGGCCTCATGGGCATGACCCGACGGGCGGGCTGGCTGGGTGGCCGCGTCGACGTGACCAGCCGGCCCGGCGAGGGCACGACCATCCGGATCTCCGTCCCGATCGCCGAAGCCGAGGCGCCCGCACGACCGGACGCCGCGGCGCCAGCACCCGGAGCGAGCCCATGACCGAGCCCCGGAGCCGCGTGCTCCTGATCGACGACCATGAGATGTCGCGGCGCGGCCTCGAGGCGATGCTGACCACCGTGGACTGGGTCCAGGTGGTTGGCGAGGCCGACGGCTGCCAGAGCGGGCTGGCGGAGATCGCCCGCCTCCGGCCGGACATCGTGCTGCTCGACATCCGGATGCCCGGCATGGATGGGCTGGCCTGCCTGGACGAGATCAAGAAGCTGGACCAGCCGGTCGCCGTGGTGATCGTCACCCTCTACAACGACCGCCGCTACGTCCTCGAGGCGATCCGCCGGGGCGCGGCCGGATATGCGCTCAAGGAGGCGTCGACGGCCGAGATCCTGTCCACCATCGCCGCCGTCGCCGACGGCCAGCTCGCCGTCGAGCCCGGCCTCCTGCGCGAGGCGCTGATGGCGCCCACCGAGGAGCCGTCTGCAGCCGAGACGGCGCGGGCGCGCGCCGAGTCGTTCGCGCTCACGCCACGCGAGCTGGACGTGCTCCGGCTGCTGGCGGACGGGATGACGAACAAGGAGATCGGGGGCCAGCTCGCGATCGCCGAGGACACGGTCAAGAAGCACGTCCAGAACATCATCTGGAAGCTTCGGGCGGCCGACCGCACGCAGGCGGCGATCGTCGCCTACCGGGCCGGCCTGCTCGATCCGACCGACGGCTGAGCCCCCGACACCGCGACCGCCTCGCCCGGGTCGTCCGCCGCGCGATCGCCGCCGGCCATCGCGTGCATCGCGTCGAGCGTCGACGCGAAGGCGGGCTCGAGCGCATCGGCAAGCCCGGCGGTGCCCTCGAGCGTCCCGCCGCGGGCAAGATCCAGGATCCGCTTCGCGAGCTCGGCCACGCGCGCCGCCCCGATGGTCCCGGCGCTGCCCTTGAGCGTGTGCGCGGCGTCCTGCACCCGGCCCCGATCGGCCGCGGCGACGCCACTCGTGATCGCCCCGATCAGGGCGGGCGTCTCGGCCGCGAACAGGGCCGTCAGCTCGGCCACCAGGCCCGGCTCCTCGTCCTCGAGCATGCCCAGCTCGGCCAGCCTGCTCTCGTCCACCAGCGGGACGGCCGGGACCGGCCCGACCTCGGCATCGGGCGACCGACGGCCCTCGCCTCCCGCGAACCCCTCGCGCCGTCGATCGGTACGGTTCACGACGTGGCGCACGATGGCGATCCGAAGGTCCTCCGGTCGCACGGGCTTCGCCAGATAGTCGTCCATCCCCGCCTCCAGGCACCGTTCGCGGTCGCCGGCCATGGCGTTCGCCGTCATCGCGATGACCGGGACCCGCGGCGTCCCGGCTGCACCTTCGCGGATCCGCAGGCGGCGGGTCGCCTCGAAGCCGTCGAGCTCGGGCATCTGGCAATCCATCAGGATGAGGTCGTAGTCGGCGCGGCCGGTCGCCTGGAGGGCCTCCAGCCCGTCGCCCGCGATGTCGACCAGGCAGCCGTACTTCTCGAGCATCGCGGTGGCCAGCTTGGCGTTGACCTGGTTGTCCTCGACGACGAGGACGCGGGTGCCCGGCAGCACGAGATCGTCGGTCACCGCCTGCTCGCCCAGCTGGGCGAGCGGGTCCGGGCTGTCGCCGGCGGTGGCGACGAGGCTGACCATCGCCCCCATCAGCTCGAAGTGGCGGACGGGCTTGCGCAGGTAGGTCGCGATGCCGGCAGCCGCGGTCCGGCCGGGCATGGTCCGGCGCCCGGGCTCCGCGAGCAGCACGATGCGGGTCGACGCGAGCGACTCCTCGGCCTTGATCAGCCTGGCGAGCGTGAAGCCGTCGGTCACCGGCATCGTCTCGTCGATCACCGCCAGCCGGATCGGCCTGCCCATGCCCGCGGCCGAGTGAAGCCGCGACATCGCCGCGATCCCGCCGTCGGCGGCCACCACGTCCATGCCCCAGCCACGGAGCAGCTGGCCCAGGATCTCGCGCTGCGTCGCGTTGTCGTCCACGATCAGCGCCGGCACCCCGACGAGCGCCTCGTGTCGTGCCGTCCCCCGTGTCGCCGTCTCCGCGACCTGGAAGCGCCCGGTGAACCAGAAGGTGCTGCCGACCTGCTCGGTGCTCGTCACGCCCACCGTCCCGCCCATCAGCTCCGCCAGCTGGCGGCTGATGGCGAGCCCCAGCCCGGTGCCGCCGTAGCGGCGCGCCATCGACCCGTCGGCCTGCATGAACGGCTGGAACAACCGCTCCAGGGCGTCGCGGGCGATGCCGATGCCGGTGTCGCGGACCGAGAACCTGACCAGGACCGAGCTGTCGCCACTCTCATCCTCGAGCGTCGCCCGGACCACGATCTCGCCGGCGTCGGTGAACTTGATCGCGTTGCCGATGAAGTTGAGCAGCACCTGGCGCAGGCGGGACGGATCGCCACACAGGGTGGACGGGATGTCCGGGTCGACGACCGTGATCAGCTCGAGGCTGCTCGCGGCGGCGCGCTCGGCGAGCAGCTCGACCGCCCCCTCGACCACCTGCCGCAGGTCGAACTCGACCGTCTCGAGCTCGAGGCGCCCGGCCTCGATCTTGGAGAAGTCCAGGATGTCGTTGATGATCTGGAGCAGGGCGTCGCCCGAGGTCCGGATCATGTCCGCCATGTCCCGCTGCTCGGGCGTGAGCGGCGTGTCCATGAGCAGGCCGGACATCCCGATCACCCCGTTCATCGGCGTCCGGATCTCGTGGCTCATGGTCGCCAGGAACGCGCTCTTGGCCCGGTTCGCGGCCTCGGCGGCGTCGCGCGCCGCGCGGAGCTCGTCGGCGAGCCGGACGTGGGCCGAGATGTCGCGGTAGACCCACAGGTAGCCGTAGCTCTCCTGATCGTGCCGGATGGGCAGGTAGTCGCGCTCGAACACCCGGCCGTCCGCGAGGCGGACCTCCTCCCCGACGACGCCGTCACCCTGGACCAGCGCTGCCTCCACGCCGGCCGCGAACTCCTCCGGATCCGCGAACTGGCTGCGGATGGCGTCGACGATCACGGGGAGGGGCCAGCCCTTGAGCAGGTTGGGCGTGAAGGGCAGCCCGAAGGTGTCGCAGAAGGTCTGGTTGGCGAGCACGGCGCGGTGGCGCTCGTCGTCGACCAGCACGGCCGCCTGGAGGTTCTCCACCAGGGTGCTGAGCCGCGAGGTGGTGACGGTCAGCGCCTGCTCGCGCGCCCGCCACTCGGTGATGTCCTCGCCTACCGACGTCACCGCGACGATGGCGCCGGCCTGGTCGCGCTGAACCGTCCGGTTCCAGGACATCAGGCGTCGCTCGCGGAACCGCGTCACGAGCTCGGATTCCACGTGGACGCTCAGCGCGTCCGACGCAAGCTGGGCCTGACGCTCCACGCGCAGCTCGGCCGCAAGGTCGGGGTCGTCGGGGGCGAGCAGCATGTGCTCCTCCGACTCCCCCATCAGCTCCTCGCGGCGGCGCCCGGTCAGCTGCAGGAGCCGTTCGTTGACGTAGACGATGCGGCCCTGGGCATCGGTGGTGAGGGCGGCCAGCTGGATGGTGTCCAGCGTCTGGCGGAACCGCACCTCGGACGCCCCGAGGGCACGCTCCGCCTCCAGCCGCTCGGTGACGTCGCGCGAGTTGGCCACGAGCACCGGCTCGCCCTCGTCGTTCTCGATCCGGTGGGCGACGGTCTCGATCCATGCCCAGCCGCCGTCACGCCGCGCATACCGGAGCGCGACCGGGAGGCCGACCACGTCGTCGGTCCCGAAGGCGGTGCCGAACGCCTCCGCGATCCGGCGTCGGTCGTCGGGATGGACCTCGCGCATCGGCCGGCGCCCGAGGTAGTGATCGGGCGGATACCCGAGGACGCGCTCCACGGACGGGCTCATGTAGGTGACGCGGCCCTTGGCGTCGAGGATCGCGGTGATGTCCGAGGAGTGGTCGGTGAGGGTACGGAAGTAGCGCTCGCTGCGCTGGAGGGCGACGGCCGCGTCGCGGGCACGCGACACGTCCTGGACGGTCCACACGTGGTGGGTGACCTCGCCTGCGTCATCGCGGACGGCGGCCACGGCAACGCTGCACCACAGGTGCGATCCGTCGCGGCGCGCGACGAACGTCTCGCGGGCGCCGGCCGCGAGCTCGTCCGTGTCGAGCCCAGGCATCGCCGCGTCCTCGCCGATCGGCCGGAGGGGATTCCGCCGGCCCAGCAGCTCGCGCTCCGGCCAGCCGGTGATCGCGGTGAAGGCGGGGTTCACGAACACGACCGGGCCGTCGGGCGCCCGGGCGTCGGTGACCATGATCCCGTCCGGGGCCGCGGCGAGTGCCCGGTCCCGGATCCGAGCCTCGTGAAGCCGCGCGTCGCGGACGCGCACGCCGTCCCGGAGCACGAGGATCACGACCGCCGCCGAGGCGACGGGCAGGATCAGGCCGCCAAGGACGAGGCCGATCACGACCCACTGCTGGAGCTGGATCGTCGCCTCCAGGCTCGTCGCGTGGCTCGCCTGGATCCCGTCCCCGAGTGCCACCGCGGCGCGGCGCGCGGCGGCGCTGTCGGCCACGGCGCGGTCGAGCGCCACCGCACCGGGCGCCGCCGCACCCGGCGCGCCGATGGCCGCGATCGATCCGTCGACCGTCGCCACCGCGTCCCGGACCAGCCGCAGCAGATCCGTGTTGGCCGGGTCGACCGGCAGTGCCGCGAGCTCGGCCAGCCGCGCGTCGACGAGGTGATCGGCATCGACGACGGCCGCGGACCCCACGGAGGGATCGGCGGACTGCGCGTTGATCGCCACGTCCAGGCCGGCCAGGCTCGCCAGCAGATGGCTGGTGGCTGCCCTGGCCGGTTCCAGCGTCGAGATCGCGTTGGCCGTCTGCGAGCTGCGCACCGCGGTGCCGAAGATCATGACCTCGACCAGCGCCACGACCAGCACGAGCGCCCCGACCGCGATCTGCCCGCCGCGCCCGATGCGGCCGGTTGCCGGCCGCGCACGATCCACGGAGGCGGCCGTCGCCGTGGAGGCGTCGTGCGAGGAGCGGTCCGGGTACGACACGTGATGGGCTCTCGTTCGGATCCGGTGGCGGCGGTCGGTGCCGTGCGCGAGGCACACGTCCCCAGGCCCGTCCCGGATGGAGGTCGGTGACGCCGATCGTACGCGCGCCCCGTCGGGGCTCCTACCCCACAAACGGGGGGCTTGCGTGGACGAAACGTCCCAGTTGCGCATCGCGGGTGCGGCAGCGCGGAGCGGGCGCCGGTCGTGGTCGGAACCCGCCCGTCGAACCCCTCGTCCGCCCGACGAGCATCGCGGGAGCTCCGGGCCGACCGGAGGTCAGCCGGCCGGGGACGCCGCCTGGCCCAGACGGATGCCCATCGCCAGTCGCATCAGGCCGGCCCGGGAACGCACGTTGAGCTTCCGTGCCAGGTTGGCGCGGTGCGTCTCGACGGTCTTCACGGAGAGCACGAGCAAATCGGCGATCTCGCGGTTGGACAGGCCCTCGCCGATCAGGAACAGCATCTCGCGCTCGCGCGGGGTGAGCGCCGCGGTCGGGCTCTCGTCCTGGTCGAACTCGATGGGGTGGGGTCCGGTCCGCGGGAAGCCGGCGATCGCCGGGCCGCGGCCGAGCATCGCGTGCTCCACGGCGGCGACCAGCTGGTGACCGGTCACGTTCTCGGTCGCGATCACGGCGTCGGCCCCGGCGCGGAGGCAGGCGTCGGCGCCGATCTGGATGCCGGGCGCGACGAGCGCGACCAGCCGGGGCCGCGGCCACAGGCTCCCCAGCAGCCGGGTCGCCTCGGGACCCTCGCCGGACCGGAAGTCGTACAGGATCAGGTTCGGGTGCATCGTGCCGGCCACGCGGAACGCCTCGTAGACCGACGCGACGTGGCTGGTCTCGTACGCACCGGCGGCCTCGAGCACGGTCGAGATCCCGGCCCGGACAACGTCGGCCTGGTGGACGACGAGCGCCCGGACGGGTCCCCGTCGGCGGATCGGTTCGGACGCGGGCACTGACCCGGGATCGGGCCGGCGGGGTGGAGCGAAGGCGGCGAATGCCATCGCGAAGATGCCCTCCAGAGATCGAGATGGGTGACGGGTCACCCTGGGCTCGTCGTCTCGGACCCTCCGGCGAGGGCACCTCGGCGATGTCCCGATGCTCCCCCAGGTGCGGGCCACGGGTCGATGGCTCGCCCGAGGGACACGGTCGGGGTAGGACCATTGCGCGCCGGGGGGTACCGACCGCGACGGGCGGGTCGCGCCGTGGGCGAGGGCGGCGGGCTGAGCCTGCCCCGCGCCGGTCAGCGCGTCGCCTGCGCCACCGCTTGCGTGGGCGGCTCACCGGAGGTGCCGACTCGCACCACGCCCGATGATCCTGCCAGCACCACGGCGGCCAGCACGAGCGCGGCGGCAATCGTGCGCACGGAGGCGGCAGTTCGGTCGTCCGCGCGCTTGATCCCGGCTGCGGCGAGCGTCATGGCGGAGATCCTTCCTCGGGTCGGGTGGGTGGGCAGGATTCTGGTCTGCAGGTCGCCGACGACCCGGCTCGGATACGCCTCGGCCATGGCCCTGATGCTCCCTCGGAGGAGCCCGGGGGTCGATGGCTCGCCAGAGGCACACGGTCGTGGTAGGACCAATCGCGGCGCAGGTACTGTCGCGATGGCCGCGCACGAACGGCCGTCGTTGGCCAGCCCGGGTTGGGCAGCCGGCCATGAGGGCGACACCGGCAGACCCATGCACGCGGCCGGCTGCCCTTGGGCTTGACCGCCGCGGGGGCCTTGGGCTTGGGTGCCGGGTTCGCACCGATCGCCCGGGCGAACCGAGTCGGCAGCCGCCTGCCCCGCGACTGCGGGGCAGCTCCACCTGGCTGGCGGTCAGCCACCCAGGGGGCGGGTGCTGGCGCAGGTCCACGACCGGCAACCTGCGCCACCACCCGGGCCAGTGGTACGTGACCAGGTCGACGGGCGACTGGGTCGCGTCACGTGTAGTAGTCGAAGTCCGCCTCCGACCTCGTCCATCGCCGGATCACGAAGATGTTCGCCTGGTCGCGATCCGGGTGCAGCTCGACGTAGTTGCGCTTGCCGTGCCACAGGTAGCGGGCGTCGCTCAGGAGGTCGTGCACCTGGTACGGGCGCACCGGGTCGAGCCCGAGGTCATCGAGCGGCAGCTCCACGAACCCGGCCTGCACGTGGTGCGGGTCGAGGTTGACCACCACCAGCACCTGGTTCGAACCGTCGTCGGTGGCCTTGCTGTACGCGATCAGCTCGGTGTTGCCGACGTCGTGGAAGCGCAGGTCGTGGTTGGTGCGGAACGCGGGATTCTCGCGCCGGATGCGGTTCAGCCGGCCCAGGAGCCCGGCGAGATTGCCCTCGGCCTCGAGGTCCCAGTGCCTGATCTCGTACTTCTCCGAGCGGAGATACTCCTCCTTGCCCGGTGCCAGCGGCTTGGCGACGCACTGCTCGAAGGCCGGCCCGTAGACGCCGTACGACGGACCCAGCGTCGCCGCCAGCACCGCCCGCGTCGCGAACCCTGCCCGGCCGCCGAACTGCAGGAACTCGGGCAGGATGTCGGGCGTGTTGGGCCACAGGTTGGGGCCGAAGAACTCGCGGACCTCGGTCGTCGTCAGCTCGGTCAGGTAGTCGGTCAGCTCCTCCTTCGTGTTCCGCCACGGAAAGTAGTTGTACGACTGGGTGAAGCCGAGCTTGGCCAGGCGGTACATCACCGCGGGCCGGGTGAACGCCTCGGCGAGGAAGATCGCGTCCGGATAGTCGGCCTTGATGTCGCCGATCAGCCACTCCCAGAAGTCGAACGGCTTGGTGTGCGGGTTGTCGATCCGGAAGATCCGGATCCCCTCCCCTGCCCAGAACCGGACCACCGACCTCAGCTCCGTCCACAGCGCCTGCCAGGCCCCCGTCTCGAAGTCGAACGGGTAGATGTCCTGGTACTTCTTCGGCGGGTTCTCCGCGTACTGGATCGTCCCGTCCGGCCGCAGCCGGAACCACTCCGGGTGCTCCGTCGCATAGGGATGGTCGGGCGCGCACTGGAACGCGATGTCCAGCGCCAGCTCGATCCCGCGCGCCGCGGCCGCTTCCCGGAGATGGCGCAGGTCATCCAGCGTGCCAAGCTCCGGGTGGATGGCCATGTGCCCACCCTCGGCCGATCCGATCGCCCACGGGCTGCCCACGTCGCCCTTCCTCGACCTGGCGTTGTTGTTGGGACCCTTTCGGTTGACCCGCCCGATGGGGTGGATGGGCGGCAGGTACAGCACGTCGAAGCCCATCGCCTCGACGTACGGCAGCCGCGCCTCCACGTCCCGCAGCGTCCCGTGCCGTCCCTTGACCGGCGAGCAGGAGCGCGGGAACAGCTCGTACCAGGCGCCGAAGCGCGCCTTCTCGCGGTCGACGACGACCGCCAGCTCGGGGTCATGGACCGTGGCGAACGGCCGCTCGCCGTGGCGCGTCATCAGCACCGCCAGCTCCGGCTCAAGCGCATCGGCCGCCGTCTTCGTCCCGCCGGCCCGCAACGACCTGGCCGCCGCCGTCAGTCGCCGCGCCTCGACGGTCGCGCCCGCGGCCTTCGCGCGTGCCGCCGCTGCCTCGATCAGCGCGACGCCGATCAGGATCTCCACGGCCACGTCCTGCCTCGCGTCCAGCCGCTTGCCCAGGTCGCGCGCCCAGGAATGGAAGCGGTCCACCCAGGCCTTGACCGTGTACCGGTGCCGTCCGAGCTCGGTGACCCGGAACTCGGCCCGGAAGCGGTCGTAGCCGAGGGCCTCCATCGGCACCTCCGTCCAGTCCGCGTCCGCCTCGCGCCGGTGGAGCAGCACCGCCCCCACCAGGTCGTGCCCGTCGGCCACGATCTCGGCCTCGACCGTGATCGTGTCGCCGGCGATGCGCTTGATCGGGAACCGCCCGCCGTCGATCCGGGGGCTGAGCTCGGCGATCGCCACCCGGCTCCAGCCGTCGATGCTGCTCACGATGGCGCTGCCTCCTTCCTGCGTCGGTTGCCGATCACGATCGGCCGCCCTCGATCAGCGACCCATACAGGTCGAGCGTCCGGCGCGCGATCGAGGCCCAGCTGAACTGCTGCTCGGCGCGCCGCCGGCCGGCCCGGCCCATGCGGTCGCGCAGCCCCTCGTCCAGCCCCACCTGGTTGATGGCGTCCGCGAGCCCTCTCGAGAACGTGGCCGGATCGGCCGGGTCCCAGGTCCCCTCGCGGATCCGGGGGTCCACCAGCAGCCCCGTCTCCCCGGGCACCACCACCTCGGGGATGCCGCCCACCGCCGACGCCACGACGGCGGTCTCGCACGCCATCGCCTCGAGGTTGATGATCCCGAACGGCTCATAGACCGACGGGCAGCAGAACACGGCCGCATGCGAGTAGAGCTGGATCGCCGCCTCGCGCGGCACCATCTCGCGCACCCAGATCACGTCGGGCCGGTCGGCGCTCACCTCCGCTACCCGGTGCGCCATCTCGGCCCCGATCTCGGGCGTGTCGGGCGCCCCGGCGCACAGCACGACCTGGAGCGAACGGTCGATGTCGGGGATCGCATTGACCAGGTGGATGATCCCCTTCTGGCGGGTGATCCGCCCGACGAACAGCACGTACGGCCGGTCGGGGTCGATGCCGTACCGCTCGAGGAAGCCGGTGGCCGGGTCCGGCCGGTACTGGTCGAGGTCGATGCCGTTGTGGATGACGTGGATCCGCGCCTCGTCGACCGGGAAGAACCGCAGCACGTCGGCCCTCGTCTCCTGCGACACGGCGATGATCGCGTCGGCATCGAGGATCGTGGTGCGCTCCATCCAGGACGACAGGTGGTAGGCGTTGCCCAGCTGCTCGACCTTCCACGGCCGGAGCGGCTCGAGCGAGTGCGTGGTCAGCACCAGGGGCACGCCCCACAGCCGCTTGGCCAGGAAGCCGGCCATGTCCGCGTACCACGTGTGGCAGTGGACGACGTCGGCGTCGAGCGTGTCCTTGGCCATGGCGAGGTTGCGCTGGAACGCGTCGAGGGCGCCCCGGAAGCGCGGATCCGTGTCGTGCGTCGCCTCCGCCCACGGCCCGTAGCCGCGGACGCGGAGGTTGGGCTCCTCCACATCCTGGTCGCCGAAGCAGCGGATCTCGACCGGCACCAGCTTCGCCAGCTCGCGGCTCAGATATTCGACGTGCACTCCGGCGCCGCCGTAGACGTGCGGCGGGTACTCGTTGCTGAACAGCGCGACCTTGCGGGGCGTCGGCACGACGGGCTCCTCCCCTGGGATCGTTCGGGGCGTTGTGGTGTCCCACAAGGCTAGTCGGTCCGGTCCAGGCGAGCGGCCCCGGCCGACCGGCAGGCACGATCGCTCCCGGCGAACGCGTTGCTGCCCAGGGCCGCGCTTCCTCCCGCTCACCCCGCTTCGACCCTCATCCATCGCTGCCGGCGAACGCGTTGCTGCCTATCCGGCCCAGCGGCCAGGCGCCATCGCTGCTGGCGAACGCTTTGCTGCCCAGGGCCGCGCTTCCCCCGCTTCCTCGCGCTTCGACCCTCATCCATCGCTGCCGGCGAACGCGTTGCTGCCTATCCGGCCCAGCGGCCAGGCGCCATCGCTGCTGGCGAACGCTTTGCTGCCCAGGGCCGCGGCTCACCCCGCTTCCTCGCGCTTCGACCCCCATCCATCGCTGCCGGCGAACGTTTCGGCTGGACCGGCGGCGCGCATGCGACGTTCGGGCGCTTCGGGTCAAAAGTGTTCGCCCCCGGCGATGGTTGCCGCCGGACCGCCGGAGCCGCCTGCCGCGCACCCCGGAGCGGGGATGGGCAGCATCGCACGATCGGCCGCACCGTGAGGAAAGGTGGAGCGGGAGACGGGGTTCGAACCCGCGACATGCAGCTTGGAAGGCTGCCGCTCTGCCAGCTGAGCTACTCCCGCTCGGTTTCGTGCTCCGCTACAGCGTCTAACTGTATTCCGGCTTGACCACACCGCTCTCACAGCGTATGAAGTCTCACCACTTCCGAGTTCCCGATGAGCGCGATATTGCGCTGAGGACGCAGGCCGTGGTCAAGTCGACGAGCACCAGGACCACTATAACGGAGGCGGCGGGCGCGCCACGCCTCGGCCTCCGGGCGGCCATCGACAGCTGGCGCCTCAGCCTCCGCGCGGCGAACCGCAGCCCGGCCACCATCAAGACCTACCTCGACGCGGCGACGCGGTTCGAGTCGTTCGTCGCCGAGCGCGGCATGCCGGGCTCCCTCGAGGGGATCCGGCGCGAGCACGTCGAGGCGTTCCTGGTCTCCCTCCAGGACGCCGGGTCGCGCCCGGCGACGGTCTCGCTCGCCTACCGCTGCCTCCAGGCGTTCTGGAAGTGGGCGGTGTCGGAGGACGAGGTCCGAGAGTCGCCGATGGCCCGGATGACCCCGCCGATCGTTCCCGAGGAGCCGCCGCCGATCCTGCGGCCGGAGCAGATCAAGGCGATCCTCGACGCGTGCGCCGGGACGGACTTCGAGGCCAGGCGCGACACCGCCCTGGTCCGGATGCTGCTCGACACCGGCATGCGCCGGGGCGAGATCACCGGCCTGCGCCTGGCGGACGTCGACCGCGACGAGGGCGTGGCGATCGTCCTGGGCAAGGGCCGCCGTCCCCGGGCCTGCCCGTTCGGCAGCAAGACCGCCCAGGCGGTCGACCGCTACCTGCGGGCGCGGGCGTCGCACCCGCAGGCCGCGCGCGAGGAGCTCTGGCTCGGCGCGCGGGGCGTCCTCACCGACAGCGGCGTCCTCCAGGTGCTCCGGCGCCGCGGCGCCGTGGCCGGGCTGCCCAGCCTCCACCCCCACCAGTTCCGCCACACCTACGCCCACATGTGGCTCACCGACGGCGGCACCGAGGGCGACCTCATGCGCCTCGCCGGCTGGAAGAGCCGCCAGATGCTCAGCCGATACGGCGCCTCGGCCGCCGACGAGCGGGCGCGCGAGGCCTACCGGAAGCGGAGCCCGGGCGACCGCATCTAGGCGCGGCAAGTACTTTTCCTGTACCGTCTCATAGATATATACCGCTGTGGTACAGTAGTCACCAATGGTTGATGTCACGCGCCGCGCCACGCTCGAAGGGGTCTTCGAACGGGCCGTGGTTCGCATGCTTCCGCCGGGTTGGACGATGGCCGTGAGAACAGGGAACGGGTCTGCGGACGCCGAAGCCGATGCCTTCGTCGACCTCACCGCCCCCTCGGGCGAACGGACGACGGCGTGCGTCGAGTTCAAGGCTCGGGCCGAGCCGGCCGAGGTGGTCCGGCTCGTCCCGTGGCTCCAGCGGTGCGGCGCGGCCGTCCTCGTCGCGCCCGTCATCGGCGCGCGCGCTCGCGGGATCCTCGCGGGCGCCGGCATCAGCTGGATCGAGCCCGACGGGGACTGCCGGCTCGTCATCGGCAGCCTGTTCATCGAGCGCATCGGCAGCCGCCGGCCAGCGCGCCGCGAGGCGGACGCGCCGGGCACCCGGTACGTCGCCGACCTCTTCTCGGGCGCCGCCCTCCGCATCGTCCGGTGGCTCCTGATCGGGGCCGACCGCTCGTGGACGCTCGCTGACATGGCCGCCGCCACCGGCCTCACGCCGGGCTTCGTCAGTCGGACCTTCAAGACGCTCGCGCGGGACGCATACGTCGACCGCGCCCGGGGGGCGAGCCGCGTGACCGATCGCGACGCCCTCCTCGCCGCCTGGGCGGCAGCTCCCGCGCCCGGAGACGCCGTCCTGGAGCGGGTCGCGACCGTCGGCGGCCCGGAGGCGATCCTGCGGGCCATCCGCGCCCTGGACGGCCCGCCGCGCTACGCGATCACGGCCGAGGCCGCCGCGGACAGGCTCGCGCCGTTCGCCAGGTTCGCCCGCGTCGAGCTGTACGTCACGGACGCCGCGGCCTGGGACGAGGCCCTCGAGCTCACGCCGGTCGCCCGGGGCGGGAACGTCATCCTGATCCGGCCGGCCGACGACGGCGTCCTCGACGGCAGCTTCGAGCACGACGGCCTCACGCTCGCGAGCCGCCCGCAGCTGTACGTGGACCTCGTCCGGCGCGGCGGCGCGGCGGCCGAGGCGGCCGCGTTCATGCGCGAGCGAGGTGAGCTGTGGCCGCGGTAGACCCTCGCGACGACCCCGCGTCGGTCGTGGCGGCGCAGCGTGTCCTGCTCGAGCTCTGGACGATCCTGGCGGGGTTCGCCGACGCGATGACGATCGTCGGCGGCAGCGCTCCGCCGCTGCTTACCGGGGACCGGCCGGACGACCCGTACGTGGGCACCTCGACGTCGACCTCGTGATCGACCCGATCGGCGTCCCGGACGACGTCTACCGGACCATCGCGGAGCTTCTGCGCGAGCGCGGCTACACCCAGCTCGACCAGCCCTTCCGATGGCTGCGGTCGGTGGCGGTCGAGGGCCGGTCGATCGACGTCGAGGTTGACCTGCTCGCACCGGCGACGCCGCGAGGCGGCGCGGGCCATCGCCACGAGCGGATCGGCGGCGAGCCGCTGGCGCGGCGGACGGAGGGCGCGGAGCTCGTCCGCACTGCCTTCGTCGACCAGGAGATCGCAGGCGTACTGCCTGACGGGCGCCGAGCCGCGTATCCATCCGCGTCGCAGCCCGGCTGCGCTGGTGGTCCTGAAGGCGCTCGCGATGGGCCAGCGCGACAAGCCCAAGGACGCCTACGACATCGACTACCTGCTCGGGCACATCGGCGTCGAGGAGGTCGCGGCCGGGATGATCGCCATGGGCCGCGTCGACCCCGTGGTGAAGGCCGTGGGCATCGTCGCGGACAAGTTCGCCTCGATCGACGCCATCGGGCCCGCGAGCGTCGCCTTGTACCGGAGGGTGCCGCTCCGGAGTCCGGAGGCCGATCGGGTCCAGGCGCTGGCCTTCGCCCGCGTCGACCAGCTCCTGCGGCGCCTCCGGCGAGAGTCCCCGTAGGTCACTGCGCGGATCGCTCGCCGGCTCCCCGACGCTTCCGTGCCGAGAGATAGGCCAGCCTCGTGAAGTACGCCCGCCTAGCAGCGTCGGCGCGGCGGAGGCGCTCGCGCTCGGCGAGGCGGCGATCGGGGTCGACCTGGTCAAGGAAGCGCTCGTTGAACGCGAGACGGGCGGCCATGGTGGTCTCGCGCGGGTCGCGGCGGGCGTGGAGCATGTAGGCGGCCATCCGGGCGCGCATGACACGCTCGCTCGGGGTCAGCGACTCGCGTCTCACGGAATGGTCTCAGCGAGGCGCTCGCCGTCCACGATCACCCGACGCAGGCCCGTGCCGGGAGAGGCGTCGGAGCGCCGAGCCCGGCGGCGCTGACGCCCGGCCGCAGGCGCGAATGGAGTAACCCCGTAGGGGTGTCGCACTTCGGGCGCCCGCGCTCGCCACGAGCGGATCGGGTGTCGCGCCCCTCGTCGCGCCGCGGTCGCGACCGGTCGCGGCTGGTCCTGCGCGGGGCGCCGGGGACGCGACGAGGGGCGCGCGTGCCGCTGGCGCTCACCGGGCGACCCCCGCCAGCATCGGGATGGCCAGGTACACGCGGTCGTCGAGCGCCTCGAGCGCCGCCGGGTCGGTGAGCTCGCCCGGCCGGAGCCACGGCCAGGGGTCGCCCGTCCAGTGCGGCGGGAAGTCGACCACGCGGGCCTCGGCACCCTCCGGCGTCGACCACACCGCGCCGTACGGGTCGGCCGTCAGAGCGGGCTCCGCCACCACCCAGGCGGTCACGACCGAGCCCTCAACCATGCCGCCGCGCAGGCGGGCCCGGACCGAGGCGGCCCGCCGGGCGGAATCGACGACGAACCCCACGTGGAGCGGGGCGCGAGCCGGGAGGCCGTGGTAGAGGCGCCGGTAGCGGTCGAGCTTGCCGGCCAGGACAGGGCCGCGCTCGGTGCCCAGGTCCCGCTCGACGACGAGCAGGATCGACGCCTCGCCGACGCGGACCACCGCCAGGGCGTCCGGGCGCAGGAGCCCGCGGGCCAGCCGGATGAGCGGGCGCTCCGGGACCCAGGCGGCGAGGCCGTATCCGCGCGAGGGGTCGCCCGCCCGCAGGAAACGCCGCGAGGACGTCGTGGGTGGCGAGGCCGTGGATCACGGGCGACACGGCCTCGGGCACGCCGTCGGAGAGCGGGGGCCGGCCGTCGGGCCAGATGGAGCGCTCGAGGGCGGCCCGCACCGGCTTGGCCAGCGCGTAGGCGTACCGCCCGCGGGGCCGCTGGCGGTTGGCCGCCCAGAACCCGGTGAGCAGGCCGTACTCGACCAGTCGAGCCAGCCGCCGCTGGGCGACGCGCCGGTGGCCGTACGAGAGCAGGCCCGCGAGCTCGGCCGTCACGACGTCGCCGTGGACGAGCCAGAGCAGCAGGGCCCGGTCGCGCTCGGGCAGCGCCGCCCAGGCAGCGATCCCGGGGCCCGGCCGGTGGACCGCGGTCACGGCGCGACGCCCTCCGGCGGGGCAGGCTCAGCAGAGCCGGACGCGAACAAGCCGCGACGCATGGGCAGTGTCGACCATCTGGCTGACAGTCATGCGGCAGCCTCCCTTCAGGTGTCGGGTCGATCTGGCTCGAAAGGGCGTTAGGATTTGGACGATCCGGATTCACCCGATCAAGCCCACTCGCCGAGCGTGGCCGCCCGCGCCGCTGGCGCCAGGTGCCGCGCAGAACGTGTCGATAGATCCCTGAGCCGACACTAGATGCTGGCGACGCCCGGATCAACGGCAGATGCGTACGTGAGTGTGTACGGCCGGCGTCATGGAAACGCGGAGCTAGCCTCGGGATGTGTGGAAATGGCCCACCGTGCGGCCAGCGGCAGCCTCCTAGCTTCGTGATGCTAAGTATTTGGCTGCCGACGTTTCAATCCGGACCTTCCCTGATCGGTGCGACAAACGGCCCTGACGAATTCCCCGACTCCATGCGCGGCACCCAGTCGCCGCTGGTCATCGCAGAGCCCGCGGCCGACGCGCGGACGGTCGGCAGGTGGAGCACCCGCGCGGCCACCCCGATCGCGACCCCCGCTCGCCTCCTCCGTCAGGCCCCTCACTGGGCCGTCCCCGCGAGCAGCCCGTCGTACACCGTCAGGACCGGGGCGTCCCGGTCGAACCGGCGCAGGCCCGGCCGTTCGGACCGACCGGGCTGCCCGTGGCCCCCCGGCCCTCCGCGATGCGTCTGGCCTTGATCGCGACCAGGCCGGGGTCGGCCGACCCGACCCGGTTCGCGGTGTCGAGCGCGGCGTGGACCGCGACGAACGGCGGGCCCCGGCGGAGCGTCTTCTCACGGCCGCCCGGCAGGGACTTCCGATGGCCACTCGATGGTGCTGATGGGTCTTGACGCCGCGCGTCCCGAGCCCATAGTTCGCGCAGCAACTGCATGTGACGCAAGGAGGGGGCAATGCGGATACACATCAACTTCGCACAGACTCACGGTGGTAGCGCGCTTCGGGGAACTCTTGGAGCATTCCTGCTGAGTCTCCTCATCGCCGTGCCGGCGCTCGCAGACTCCTGCTTTTCGCCCAACACTGGAGCCTACGCCGACATCGTGGTGACGAGCTACGGCATCAAAGGGGCCGTTGTCCTGTCGTCGGTGAACCCAGCAACCGGTGCTGGCATCGCGCATCCTGCGCAGCTTCTCTCATCCGCCGGAGGAGACTTCCTCGGTTGGGGTACGAAGAAGGGGGTGGGCGGGGAAGGCGGCGGATGCAGCACGACAGGCAACGGGAGCTGGTCCATTTACGCCGATGGCATCTCGCACTCCGTGTACTTCTGCGCGAACGGCGGGTACGGCGCCGTGGCCAACGGACATAGCGGCGATACGTTCCAACTCGTGTACGCGACGTGCTTCTACAGTCCGTACTCGCCCGCATTCGTCTTCTCGTGGAACGGCACCAACAAGACCTGCAAGACCATGAACAGCACGACCGCGCTCTACAACGTTGGTGGCGGTGAGTCCGTGGTTCACGACGGCCAGGACATCACGCAGCGGTACTACGGCATGAAGTACTACAAGCCAGGAACCGGGTGGACCGACTTCTACGCGCCCGCGAAGTGCGCCACGAGCGGCTACAGCGTGACGTTCAGCAGTTACACCGACTGGACGGTGAAGAAGTGATGGCGAAGCGAGCGATAGCCATACTCTCGATCTTGGCTCTGACGCTCGGCGTTTCGGTCGTGTCGGCAGTGGGCTCCCCCGGGTGCGCCAGCGCGACCGAACCGGTGTTCGCCTCGATGTCATTCACCCCACTCGCCGGCCGACTGACAACGCCGCTGTACCCCACGTTTGCGTCGATGGGGGCGGAGGTTCCAAACCAGGCGGTACTTAGTGCGACTGGACTCGCAGGCTTCGCGATCCCGCCCGGGCTTACGGCGCAGTACGTCGTTCATTTCGGACTGTCCGGTGCATCGGTGATGGTGATCTACTCGCCGACTCCGCTACCGGCAGACGCCACTATTGTTGAATTGGTCAGGGCGGGAGGACTCGAGATAGTCCGTCAGCCTCCCGGGAATGGAAGCGCTGCGGATGTCATCTCGGCTGTCGGTGCTCGGGCAGCGTCCCTCAAAGTGGGACCGTACGACGCGGCGATCGTGCATGGCGATCCCATTGGGTCGGATGACGCACGGCCATATGAGCTCGACTGGTCCGACGGGTCAAATGACTACATGGTCTATGGAGGCCAGCCGGCTGTCGCCGTCATCGGCGCTGCACGCTCGTTCTACTGCCACTGAAGGAGCACCTCAGGCACGCGTCTCGGCAGGTCCGCCGTCTTCTCGCCGAAAGGGCGACCTCGTCGGGCAGGCTGACGCTGTGGTCGGAGTTGTGCGCTGCGGCCAGGAGAGGAAGACCTGTCCTTGAACTGGCAGATCCATCCAGTCTCCGAGTTCAGAGCACAGCGCTCGGAGCGGGTGACTTGGAAGGCTGCCGCTCTGCCAGCTGAGCTACTCCCGCCCGGCGCGGCCACGATAGCAGAGCAAGCCGCGCCCATCGGTACGGAACGCGGCGAAGCCATCAGCGGCGAAGCCATCAGCGGCGAAGCCATCGGCGGCGAAGCCATCGGCGGCGAAGCCATCGGCGGCGAAGCCATCGGCGGAGGGCGGCGATGGCGTCGACCCCACCAGCCTCGGGGCGAGGGACCGGCAACCCTCACTGCGCCGTGTCCTGGGTCGGATACACCGTCACCCTGGCCGACACCGAGTCCGTGATCCCGGCCCCCCCGCCCGATCCGGTCACCCGCGTGGTCCCGGGCTCGGTCGGCACCTGGAAGTCGCCCAGCGCGGTGAAGAACTTGGACCCGAAGCCCGCGCCGCCCTGGAGGAAGTTGCCCACGTCGATCACGCAGCTCGACTTCGACCGGAAGCGCGGGCTGTTGGGGAAGAAGTGGATCTGCCACACCAGGTGGGTGTCGTCCTTGGGCACGGTCTTCGCCTGCAGGTGGACGGTGCCGTGCTCCGTCTCGGCGACCGAGCCGCACTGGAGGGGAACGCCCTGGATCTTCAGGCCCACCTTGACGGTCACCTGGACGTCGGCCTCGAATTCGACGTGGTCGCCTTCGGCCGTCTCGGTGAACTCGGTCACGGGCACCTTGATGGTGCCGGTCACGATGGCCAGCGCGGCCTGCTCGGTGATTGTGCCCGAGAGGCTGAGCTTGAGCGGCGGGTTGCGGGTCCGGAACTCGATGGTGAGGTCGCTGCGGCCACGCCGCGACCAGGCCCGCAGGTCGTCGTCGTTGGACACGTCCCGCTTGTTGGGCGCGGTGTAGGTGGCGCTGCCGGGCGTGGAGCCCAGACGCGGCGGGTCGACCGTCTGCTCGGTCTGCAGGCGCTGCTCGACGGGCAGGCTGAGGTCGGTGTGCTCGAAGCGGTGGTGGACGACGACCTGGAACGTGCTCTTGGAGCTCGACTTCGACCAATTTGCGGGGGTTGTTGTCGGAGCCCGGCTGCGCCCGGAAGCTGTAGTCGGGCACCTCCACGATGACGCACGCGCTGTCCTGGAACTCCTTCTCCGCCGCAGCCACGATCACGGGGATCGAGTTCTCCAGGTCGACCTTCGCGACCGTCATCCGGTCGTCCGCCAGCTGCTGTGTGTCGGCCGGCCCCGTGAACTGGCCGCTCGTGACCCCGCCCACGGTCCCACCCGAGACCCCGAACCCGAGCCCGGTGACCTGCAGGTCGTAGCTGTCGGAGGTCGAGCCGCCGCTCGTGGTTCCGCCCTGGAGCGTCGCGCTACCCGTGACCGACGCCAGGGAGCCCGTGTCGTCCACCTGACCGGCGTAGGTGCCGTCGATCGTGGCCCGCAGGGTGGTCGTGTCGTCGGTCAGCGTGTACTGCGACTGCACGTGGACGGGCACCTGGCCGCCGGGGTCCGGGCAGAAGTCGACCGACGCCGTGGTCTGGATCGTCGTGTTCAGCGCGCGCTGCCCGGTGGGCGTGGTGCGCAGCAGCTGCAGGCCCCGCGTCATGTCGACGGTGACCTGCGACCGGAGCTGCTGGACGTGCACCTGCATCGAATACGCGCCGGACACCTGGTCGGAGCCCGATCCCGCCGCGAGCGGGTCGTTCTCGTTGGTGGTGTCCTCCTTCGGGCCGTCGGGAACGTCGCGACCGAGCTGCCCGCCAACCTCCTTGACGATCGAGGCCGCCGTCTCCGCTGCCGGCTGCGAGGGCATGACCACGCCCAGGACCGAGATCGCGAGGAAGGCGGACCCGATGTCCTCGGAGCCGGACGCCGCCAGCCGTGCGTCGGCCTGCCCGAAGGCCGGCGGCAGCGTGACGGGACCTCTGACCGAATCGCCGAGCTGGTTCAGCAGCTGATCGCGGATGGCCGCAAGGTCGGGGTCGAGGGGCTGTAACGGGACGCCGAGGTACCCGGCCAGCACCGCGGTGGGGTCGGTGACCTCGGGCAGGGCGGCCACGTCGCCGAGTCCGCCGGAGGACGCCGCGGGGGGCGACCCGCCCGCCTCGGACGGGGCGGTCGCCGGAGAATGGTCCTCGACGCCGGCCGTCCCCGACGGCGTCCCGGCGGTGCCGCCGGGCGAGGGGCTCGCGTTGTCGCCGCACGCGACGAGAAGGAACGACAGCGTGACCGCCACGCCAACCGATCGAACGCGAGTCCGAACGAGCCCCATGGTGATTCAGCTGTGCCCCGGTAGGCGGCCGGGCCGGCCGAGGGCGGCATTCTAGCGCGCCGTCAACCCGATTCGGGCCGACGGATCCGGTCAGGGCCGCAGCGTGCCCGAGAACACCTGCCAGGCGAGCAGCGACTTGGCGACCAGGCTGAGCACCATGTACGTGCGCTCGCCGTGGAGATAGTCGCGCCAGCGTCCGATCCGCGCGTACTGCAGGACCATGTTGAGCGCGAACACGTTGAACGTGAGGAACAGCGACACGTAGATCGCGATCACGAACACGGGGATGGGTGCGGCCTCCGGTGCCGTCGCAGCGGTCAGCAGCGAGGCGCCGATGACGACCCACGGCACGGCGCCGACCAGGCAGCCGAAGACGAAGTGGAGCCACTGCGGCCGGGAACGGCCCTCGTTCGCCGCCTCCATGCTCCAGCCGAACAGGATCATGCCGGCGTTCGCGCCGAACACGGCGATCAGGGTTCCGATCTCGCGGATGCCGCTCAGGCTCGCGATGACGACGATCATCAGGCTCGATGAGAACGCGTACTCGATCCAGCGGGCAGGGTTCTGGCCTCGAGCCAGGTGCGCCTCGTACCACCTTCGGCCAGGCAGGGCGACGACCGCGTGCGCGATGGCGCTGAGCAGGAAGAACGCCGCGATGGTGGGTCCGAGGGGAAGGTCGAACAGCTGCCGCTGCGCGTCCACCAGCGACCGGGTCGCCGGATCCCAGGCCAGGTAGCTGCCGGTGACCGGGGCGCCGACCATCGGATCGCGCGCGAACGAGATGGCCAGCATGGCCATGAACTGGGCCGCATGGAGGCCGGCCAGGCCGAGATTCCACCGGTGCAGCGACGCCGAGCGGTTGGAAGGGATCGTCTCGGGTGCCGAACGGGCGGCGGTGAGCAACGACATGTTCAACCTCGTGGACACCGGCCCGGGGCGCTCGCAACGGGGCGAGGTCGGGCCGGTGTGATCGTGGTGGCTGGATCGATCAGCTGCCGGGCGTCGCGGTGCGGCTCCCGGTCAGCCAGCTGACGAGCGTCGGGAGCAGCGCGATGGCGCCGGCTCCCACGAGGATGTAGACGACGGCCGAGATGGCATTCGTCTCACCGAACGACGCCCCGGTCAGGGTGGCAACGAGGTCGATCCGGGCCACGCCGACCAGCAGCCAGTTGACGCCGCCGACGATGACGAGGAGGAGGGCGAGGGCTCGAACGTAGTGCATCGATCTGTTCTCCTGCAGGACCCGGTTGATCGGGTGGATGTCCAACCTCTGTAGAAGGTTCTGCGGGCATTCTACCCGGGCGCCGGCGGTCTTGTCAAGCCTTTGTCCCGTGTTATCGTTCGACAAACGATGTACACGATCAAGCAGGCGGCAGCGCTCTCCGGCGTCAGCGTGGCCGTCCTCCGGGCCTGGGAGCGTCGATACGGGATCGTGGTCCCCGCTCGGACGGCGGCCGGCTACCGCCTGTACGACGAGCCCGCGATCGAGCGGATCAGAGCGATGCGGCGACTGGTCGATGCGGGCTGGGTACCGAGCCAGGCTGCCCACCAGATCGAGGCCGACGGCGTATCGCCGCCGGGGGGCAAGGCCGGGGAGGGGGACGGGGCGGGGGACGGGGCAGGGGACGGGACGGGGGACGGGGCGGTTGCTGCGTTCCCCGATGCGGCCCGGACCGGCGCCCACGACCTGGCTCCTCGCCGGGTCCCGGCGTGGTCCGGTCAGCCCGTGGAAGCCGGCAGCGCGCTCATCGGGGCGGCTGCCTCGCTCGACGAGCGCCGCGTCGAGTCGATCCTCGACGACCTCTTCGCCACCGGATCGTTCGAGCGCGTCCTCGACGATCTCGTCCTGCCCGCGCTGCGCGCCCTCGGCGACGCCTGGGCGTCCGGTGTCGTATCGGTCGCCGGGGAGCACATGGCGAGCCACGCGGTCCTCCGCCGGGTGGCGGCGTCGTTCGAGGCGGCCGGCCTGCCGGGCGGCGACCGTCCCGTGCTGGTGGGCCTGCCGCCGGGTGCGCGCCACGAGATCGCCGCCCTGGCCTTCGCTGCGGCCGCCCGTCGTCTGGGGCTCCCCGTGGTGTACCTCGGGGCGGACGTTCCGGCCGACAGCTGGCGAGAGGCGCTGGTGCGCACCCGGGCCCGCGCGATCGTCATCGGCATCCCGACGCCCGCAGACCGCGCGGCTGCCGACGAGGTGCTCGTCGCCACGGCCGCGATCGACGCGCGGCCACTGATCGCGGTCGGGGGGCGGGGGGCGGTGGCGGCGACGGCGGACGCATCGGACGCGGCGCGCGCCGATCCCCGCCAGGTCATCCGGCTTCCCGACGGGATCGGGGCGGCCGCGGCTGCGCTCGACGCGGCGCTGTCCGCACCCCGCTGATCCCGTCGCGTCAGCCGCAACGCGCGTTGAGCACCGCGCCGCCCGCGGCCAGCGCCGCCGACAGCGACACCGCCCCCGGGTCCGGGGCTCCGATGCTCGTCGCGTCGTGCACCGCCGCGCCCGGCCTCGCTGATCATCCGTGCGGGTCGGACCTG
>CAWJDE010000011.1:0-63903 GCA_963841545.1 uncultured Chloroflexia bacterium
GGCGGGATGCTACCACGACCGCCGGGTTCGATACAGAACGCGTGTTCGATGCTTTCGGGGTCGAACTGAAGGGGTGCCGCGCCCCTGACGAACGACCCATGGCTGCCCCGGACCCGCGCGCGAACACTGGGTCCAACAGCCATCTCCGGAGACAGACACGCCCTCGATGCCGCTTCCGCCGCGCCGAACCTCGAACCGTCCGGGACTCCGCGCCGTCCGCCTCGGGCCGCGCCTCCGCAGGTGTGGCCGCGCGGACGGCCAGAGCCTGGTCGAGTTCTCGCTGGTCCTGACCCCGCTGTTCCTGCTGCTGCTGGGCATCATCCAGTTCGGGTTCATCTTCAACACGTACGTGACCGTCACCAACGCCGCCCGCGAGGCAGCGCGGATCGGGACGATCTACGTGTACGACCGGTCGGCCAGCAACGTCGTCAACGACGCGGCCCGCAACGACGAGATCAAGGACGCGCTCCTCACCTCGCTCAATGGCCTGGCCAAGACCGCACCCAATTTCGCGAATGGGGGCTCGTGGACGTCGGCGACCAGTGGGACGACGACGACGTACACGAATGGCGACATCACGATCACCTACTCGCTGCCATCAGGGGTGATCGCCAACGATCCGCGGGTCGGGTATCGCGTCACTGTCAAGGCGACATACCACCAGGACCTCGTGATCCCGCTCGTGAGCGGCCTGCTGCCCAAGGATTCGGGCGGGCGCCTGTCGCTGGCGGGCGAAGTCACCATGGTCGTCAACTAGCGATGCGTGCCACGGTGCAGCCGTCTCGTTCCGTGCGCGAGCGGGGCCAGGTCCTTGTCATCTTTCTCCTCGCTTTGGTTGCCCTGCTGGCGGCGGCCGGGCTCGCGATCGACATCGGACGCTTCTACTCGGAGCGGCGGTTCCTCCAGAACGGGGCCGACGCGGCCGCGCTCGCCGCGGGCAGCGTGCTCGTCCGGGGCGGGACCGAGGCTGAGGCGCGCGCCGAGGCGATGGCGGTACTGACAGATAACTTCAGCATCCCGCCCAACGGCATCGTGCCTCCACTTCCGCCGGGCGACGGCAACGAGGTGTACGACAGCGGCCATGCCGGCGATCCGACGCACCTGATCTCCGGGATCCTGTTCTCGGGCGGCTCTGTGCGGGTCGGCATCCGCAACACGATCCCGTACACGTTCGGGCGGGCGGTCGGGCTCGACTCGAACATGATCGTGGCGCAAGCCAGGGTCGGGCTCAGCGGCGACGTGCTCCCCATCGCCGTCCGCCACTACCTCAATGCGCCCGGCCCGACCACCGGGGTAGTCTCGCCATGCTCCGGCAACACCAGCAACTTCCAGGACCTGGTCGCCACGGCCAACAGCGCGTGCCTGGGCTCCGAGACGAACAGCTCGCTGCGCCAGGATCCGTCGCCCGGCCTGGACTTCGATGCGGCCAATCCCGACAACGACCCCTCGCACCATGGCCCGATCATCTCCCTTGTCGGGCAGGGGGCGAAGGCGTCGAACAGCTCGAGCTTCCGCGGGTTCGTCGCGCTGGACATCCGCAACTTCCAGTCGGCGAGCTCCAACGTCTTCTACAACGGCGTGACCGCCGGTGCGAACGCGAATACCCTGAAGTCGATGGAGGCGGGCTGGGTCGCGACGGGTTACCCGGGTCCGGCATTCCCGGCAGTCATCGCGCCACCCGACCCCAACGACCAGGTCGGGATCATGGACGGCAACTCGGCCGGCATCATCGTGTCCGCTGTCGACGATCGGTATGCGCCCGGCGACGAGATCCTGGCCGCGGTCTACTCGGGCACCGTGATGACGATCCCGGACTTCTCGTTCACGCCGCCGTCGCAGGTCGCGATCGGGTCAAGCCAGAACCGGAACAGCGCGGTGACGATGCCGGTCACCAAGAACAATGCGTTCGCTGGCGTGGTGACCACGACCGCCTTCGCGGACTGGGGCGACCCGGCGAACCCGCTGGCGACCGGAACCCTGTCGCCGCTCACCTTTTCGCCGACGCCGGCCACACCGAATACGACCATCGTCTGGACGACATTCTCCACCGCCGGCGCGCCGGTGGGGATCTCGTCGATCTGGATCCAGGGGCACTCTTCGAGCCCATACCTGACGGACCACTACTACCCGGTGGCGCTCAACGTCGGTGGTGTCGTCCGTGACTTCTCGAGCACCGGCGACGGCCAGACGTTCCCGGTCGCCACGGTTGGCGCCACGGCAACGGGGTCGATGACGTTCAGCACGACCAACAAGACCGCAACCGCGTTCAGCGGCACGGTGAGCGTCTCGATCGAAGGGGGTCCCGCAGCGCTCGGGGCGCTGCCGTCCGGGATTGGTGCGGTCTCGATCTCGCCCACCACGTTCACGCTCAACAAGGGCAACAGCCAGGCAGTCACGGTGACGCTGGACAGCGGGACGCTTCCCGCGGGCGAGTACCCGCTCACGATCCGCGCAACAGGCACGAACTCGGACGGTCAGGTGGTGACGCACCTGGTGCCGATCACCCTGGATGTCGCCACTGCCGGTACCTCCAGCGAGTACGTGGACATCATGGGCTTCGCGGTATTCCGGATCACCTCGGTCAACAGCAACGACGTCGAGGGCTACGCGATCAGCGGCGTCTATACCGACATGAACGATCCCCGGCTGAGTCGCGGTCAGGTGGCACGGCTGGCGCCCTGGAACTAGCCGGAGCGGGCGCGGCACATCCATTCCGGGGCGGCAAGCCGCCGACCCCGACCTCCCGGGAGGCAACGCGATGGAGATGGAATACAAGGACCCGTCCAAGCGAGGGCGATGGATCGTCCTGCTCGGCGTGGTCCTGGCGGTGGCCGCAGGCGGGGCTGCGTTCTTCCTGATCAACAACGCCCAGCAACAGGCGGGGCAGTCGGGTCTCAAGACGACGCAGGCGGTGGTTGCCGCGCGGGCGATCCCGGCGCGCAAGCCGATCGAGAGCGACGACCTGACGCTGCGCAGCGACGTGCCGCTCGACGACACCAACGCCGAAGGCGTGGTCACGGACCCGGGGCAGCTCGTCGGCCGTATTCTCGCGGTCGATGTCAAGCCCGGCCAGCTGGTCACGACGAACCTGCTCGCGTCGACGACCGCGGGCGGGCAGTTCTCGATCCTGGGGCCGGAGGAGACCGTGGCGCCGGATTCCGAAGCCTGGCGCGCGATCTCGCTCACGGTGCCGGACGATCGCGCGGTCGGCGGCATGCTGGGTCCCAACATGACCGTGGACGTGTTCCTCACCGCCAGCGTGCTCGTGCCACAGACGGTCCTCGACAAGGGCGTCTACTACACCGACCAGTCGACCAAGATCACGTACCAGGACATGATCATCCTGGCCCGCCAGGGCACGACCTACATCGTCAAGGCCACGCTTCCTGTGGCCGAGGAGATCGGCCACCTCGTGGCATCAGGCAACGTCCTGTTCAGCTTCGCGCTGCGGCCTGACCAGGACACCCGGACGCTCGACGTGTCGTCGCTCGGCGCGACGACGAACCGCATCATCCAGAAGTACGGCCTGCCGATCCCGGAGACCTATCCGGCCGGCGGCGGGCCGCTCCCGACACCACTGCCGCTTCCCTCGATCACGCCACCGCCGGCGCCGGCGCCGTCGAGCTCGCCCGGTGCGAGCACGGGCCCGTAGCGCCGCGGTAGCACGCATCGTGGACCGTTTCCGCCCGGCAGGTCGCCTCCCGGCCAGCCCGGCGAAGCGCGGGCGCCGATTCTCCATCGCGCGTCGCTGACCCGACGCGCCTCCCCATCGCCCGGCCGGGCTCGCCCGGCCGGGCGATGCCTGTTCCGGGGCCTTCGTCACGACCGGAGGGCTGGACTACCGGACGGCGGCGATCGCCTCGCCCAGGGCGGCCACCACGAGCGCACGCGTCGCCTCGCGCGACACGGAGGTATCGAGGACCCACGTCGCGGCGGGCCGGAGGCGCTCGGCCAGCCCGGCCTGCGCGGCCGCCCGCTGCTGGGCATCGGCGGGTGGTGTCCCCCTCGACAGCAGGCGGGCCGTCTGGGCCTCGGGGCTGCACACGATCAGCCAGACCTCGTCGCACATCGCCGCCAGCCCGCCCTCGACGAGCTTGATCGCCTCGACCGCGACGGCCGGCGCGCCGGCGCGTTCCGCGGTCTCGATCGCGGCGAGGATCCGCGGCCGCGTCGCCGGGTGGACGATGTGCTCCAGGTCACGCAGTGCCGCGGTATCAGAGAACACGATCCGGCCCAGCGCGGCCCGGTCGAGGGTCCCGTCGGGCGCGGTGACGGCCGGCCCGAACCGGCGCAGCACGAGGTCGTGGGCGGGGTTCCCCGGTGCGGTAACCGATCTTCGCGATGTCGTCGGCATCCACGACATGGACGCCAAGCTCGGCCAGCCACTGGGCGATCTGTGACTTGCCACACCCGATCGGTCCGGTGATCCCGATCCGAACGGTCCGCGGACCGGTCACGGTGCCTGCTCCTCCAGCTCGAGCCACGCGTCCTCCGTCTCGGCCAGGGCCAGCTCCACGTCGGCCAGCTCGCTGGTGACGCGTCGCATCTCGACGAAGTTCGAGGCCACGGTGGGCGATCCCACGGCGAGCTCCAGCTGGCTCCGGCGGAGGCCCAGCCGCGACAGCTCCGCGTCGATGGCCTCGCGCCTGCGACGGTACGCCTCCTTGGACAGCTTCGCGCGGGACCTTCGGCGCACCGGCGCAGCGCCGGGCGCAGCGACCGGCTCGGCGGTCGGGGCTGAGGCGGCCTTGCCGCGACGCATCCTGCGGGGCGCGGCCGCATCGGGAGCGCCGGCCGGCTGCGTGGCTCCCCGGCCGCGGTGGGCGCGACGAGCGGCCTCGGCCTGGACCGTCCACCCGTCCGCCACCGCCGTCCGCCACGCGCGGTAGCCGCCGTCGAACGGCACCGCCGTCGCCTCGTCCACGACCCACAACCGGTCGCAGATCGTCTCCAGCAGCCGCCGGTCGTGCGACACCACCAGCAGTGTCGCCGGGGCCTCGAGCAGGAACGTCTCGATCGCCTCGCGCGCCGGGATGTCGAGGTGGTTGGTCGGCTCGTCGAGCAGCAGCAGGTTCGACGGCAGGATCCCCAGCAGCGCCAGCTCGAGCCGCGAGCGCTCGCCGCCCGACAGCGCCCGGACCTCCTTGAACACGTCATCGCCGCGGAACAGGAACCGCGCGAGGTAGCCGCGCGCCTCGCCGGGCGTGATCGGCATCGCCTCCATGATCGCGTCGAGCACGCTGGCACCCGGGATCGCCGCGTCGCGCAGCTGGGCGAGGTACGCGGGCTGGACCTGGTGCCCGAACGTGAGCGAGCCGTCGAGCGGCGGCAGGTCGCCGGCGATCGTGCGCAGCAACGTGGTCTTGCCGGCGCCATTGGGCCCGACGATGCCGATCCGGTCGCCTCGCTGCGCCGCCAGGAATGGCGCCTGCGCCACCCGGACCGGCTCCGGCGCCTCGGACCCGTCCGCCGCCAGCGCCCCGCGACCCGGCAGGTACCCGACCACGAGGTCGTCGAGGCGGATCACCAGCTCCCCCGAGCGAACCGGCCCGCCCGCGAGCGCCTGGCCGGGCAGCTTGAGCGCGCGACCGGACCGCGGGGCCTGGATCTCGTTCTCGCGCAGCCGGTCGAGCCGTGCCTCGTGCTCGTGCATCTTCGAGAACTTGCGGTGGCTCCGATAGCGCTGGATGAGCTCCTGCTCGCGCTCGACCTGCTGGGCGTGCGACTCGGCATCCTTCACGGCCCGCGCGTCGCGCTCCACCCGCTGGCGGTGATAGGCGCTGTAGTCGCCGCGGAACGCGGTCAGGCGGCGGTCCCGGAGCTCCCAGATCCGCGACACCGTCCCGTCCAGGAACGCGCGGTCGTGCGACGCGACGAGGAGCGCGCCCGTCCGCCGCCGCAGGTGCTCCTCGAGCCACTCGATGGCGCCGATGTCGAGATGGTTGGTGGGCTCGTCGAGCAGCAGCAGGTCCGGGTTCGCGATCACCAGCCGGGCCAGCGCGGCCCGGGTCTGCTGCCCGCCGGAGACCGCCGTCGGTGGCCGGAGCCACTCGTCGCGCGCGAAGCCGAGGCCCGACAGCGCCTCGTCCACGCGCTGGTCCAGCGTGTAGCCGCCGAGCACCTCGAACCGGTGCTGGAGGTCGGCGTACGCGGCACCCGCGGCATGCCCGCCGTGCTCCATCCGCGCCAGCTCCGCGGCCATCAACTCCAGGTGCTGCGCGCCGTGGCGCACCGCGGACCGGAGATCCGGCGAAGCCATGAACGCCTCGTCGAAGTGCGCCTCCTGGCTCAGCAGGCCGAAGCTCAGCCCGCGCCGGCGCGTCGCGGTGCCACGGTCGGGCTCGTCACGCCCGGCCACGATCCGGAGCAGCGTGGTCTTGCCCGCCCCGTTGGGCCCGACGAGCCCGATCCGCTCGCCGGGCGCGATCGCCGCCTGGACATGGTCCAGGATCACGAGCGTCCCGATCTCGCGTACCACGGCCTCGAGCCGGACAAGGCTCATGCGCCTGCTCCCTCGCGCGCGACCGCCCTGCGCACCGCCGCGGCCGCCCGGGTGCGCTGCGCCCGCTCCCGCGCCGCGGAGGCCTCGTCCGCGGTCCGCCCCAGGGCGCCGTCACCATCGAGCTCAACCCAGCGGCGACCCGCGCGGCCGGTGCTGGTCTTCGATGGCGCGCCGGGCCGCGGCGTCATGGTCCGGAGCAACGCCGCGGCGGCAGGTCGCTCCGCAGCCGGCAGCCGCTGGCACCACGAGCACAAGTGCGTGGCGCGGATGCCGATCACGATCCGCCGGATCGGGCGGCCGCAGCGGAGGCACGGGGAGCCCGTGCGCTGGTAGACCTCCAGCCGCTCCTGCATCTCGCCGTCGCCGTCGGGGGCGGTGTAGTCGTCGATCGAGCTGCCCCGGCGCTCCACGGCCTCGGCCAGGATCTCGCGGATGTTCCGGTACAGCAGGCGCTCGTCGCGCGGGCGCAGCGACGCCGCCGACCGGAGCGGATGCAGCTTCGACCGCCACAGCGCCTCGTCCGCGTAGATGTTGCCGACGCCGGCGATGAACGACTGGTCGACGAGCAGCGGCTTGAGCCGGGCGCGGCGGCCCCGGATCCGTGCCCGGAACGCCCGCAGCGTGAACGCGGGATCGAGCGGCTCGGGTCCGACGTCGCCGAACGGGTCGTCCTCGGTTGAATACAGCCCCACTCGACCGAACTTGCGGATGTCGCGGAACCTGAGCTCGCGCCCGTCGTCGAGCGCCAGGGCCAGCCGCTCGTAGGGATCGCGCGCCAGCGACGCCGGGACCACGAACAGCTGGCCGGTCATCTTGAGGTGGACGGTGAGGAACGCCCCACCGTCGAGGTCGATGACGACCTGCTTGCCGCGCCGCCCGACGGCCATGATCCGGCGCCCGGCGACTCCGGCGATGAACGCCGCCGGGTCCTCGTCGCGGAGCGTGCGCGCCCAGCCGACGCGCGCGCCGACGATCACCGGCCGCGGCCCGCCGCCCTCGGGCAGCAGGTGGCGCCGGAGGTCGCGCGCGACGGTCTCGACCTCGGGAAGCTCAGGCATCGGTCGTGACGATAGGACAGATACGCGATGATGGAGCGGTGAACGCCACGACCGTTGCGCCCGACGCCCGACGCGCGCGGCTCGCGGTCAGTGCCCTGTTCCTCGTCAACGGCGCGCTCATCGCCAACGTCCTGCCGCGGCTCCCCGTGATCAAGGCGAGACCTCGGCCTGTCGAACGCGGAGCTCGGTGCCGCGGTGGCCGCGATGCCGGTGGGCGGGCTCATCGCGGGCGGCCTGGCCGGCATGCTCATCCAGCGCGTCGGTAGCGGCCGGCTCACCGTCCTGACCGGGCTCGTGTTCTGCGCGCTGCTCGCGTGGCTGGGCCTGGCGCCGTCGTGGCCGCTCCTCGCGGCCGGTTTCCTGGTGCTGGGCGCGCTCGACGCGACGATGGACGCCGCGCAGAACGCGCACGGGATCATCGTCCAGCGGCGGTACGGCCGCTCGATCCTGCACTCGTTCCACGGCTGGTGGAGCGCCGGGACGCTCGCGGGCGGGTCCATCGGCGCGGTCGCGGCGGGTGCCGGTGTCCCGGTCCCGCTCCATCTCGCGCTGGCGGGGATCGCGCTGGCCGGGGTCACGCTGGTCGCCTCGCGCGGGCTGCTGGCGGGGCGCGGGATCGATCACGTGGCCGCCATCGCGGGCGAGGTCGTCCACCGGATCCACCTGCGCAACGCGCCCCGGCTGCTGCGGCTGCTGGGGCCGCTGGCGTTGCTCGGCGTGCTGGGCGTCATGCTCGAGGACGCGGCCCAGACGTGGGGCACCGTCTACGTCCACGACACGCTCGGCGTCGCCGCCGGTCTCGCCGCGGTCGCCTACGTCCTGTACGCGGCGGCGATGACGGTGGGGCGCCTGACCAACGACCGCTGGGTCGACCGATGGGGCGGCACCGGGGTGGCGCGGGCCGGCGCGCTCGTCGCGGCGGCCGGGCTGGTGCTCGTGATGGGGGCCGGGGCGCTCGAGACGCCGCCGCTCGCGTACCTGGGCTTCATCCTCGTCGGCCTTGGCGCCGCCGCCCTGTTCCCGGTGATGGTCGATCGGGCCGCGGCGGTTCCCGGCGTCGCCCCGGCGCACGGGATCGCGATCGTGTCCTGGCTGGCGCGGGTCGGGTTCGTGATCGCCCCGGCGCTGGTCGGCGTCGCGGCCGATGCCGCCGGGCTGGCGGCGGCATTCCTGATCCCGACGGCGGCCGCGCTGGCGGTCGCGGCCCTCGCGCCGATGCTGCTCAGGACCGCCGCCCCGCGTGACGTACCGGCGAGCCCGGCCGCCTGACCTGGCTGGCTGCCTCGGCGCCGATCATGGCCTGCCCGCGATCGCGCCGGCGGTGCTACGCGTCGATTGCCGCGAACCACTCCTCACGCAACGGGCTGCCGCGCTCGAGCTTGAGGAGGTCGGGCACCGCGACCGTCCCGTCGAAGCCCTTGCCGTGGACGACCCCGACGAGCCCGGCCATGGACGCGAGCACGTCCGGCTCGGGCTCCCGGGCCGTCACCAGCGACAGCATCCGGATCGTCGGGTTCCCGCGCAGCGGCTCGATCGACGAGAGGCGCGGCTGGAGCAGCTGGACGTAGCGCAGCGCCGGGAGCGCTCGAAGGGGCTCGAGGTCCGTGATGCGACCGCCGGTCAGGTCGAGGATCGACAGGTTGGTGGCGCCGGCCAGCCCGGCCAGCGACTCGATCGGTGTCAGGTGCAGCGACAGTTTCTCGAGGCCGGGCGACGCCTCGGCGAGGTGACCCAGGCTCCCCAGGTAGTCGGCGTACCCGATCCGGAGGACGCGCAACGATGGAAAGGCGGGGCACAGATCGGTCACGACCCGGGCCCTGGTCTCGGTCAGCGCCAGCCACTCGAGCCCCGGATGCCCGCGCGTGATGGCCGCGGTCATGTCCGGACCCAGCTTGCCGCCCAGCCCGATCGTGAGCCAGCGGAGGTGCGGGAACGCGAGCGGGTCAAGGCTGCCTCGCATGCCGCGGGTTTCGACGAACAGGCCACGGAGCGCACGCAGGCCGGCAATCGGCGTGACGTCCGGGATGCCCTCGGTCCGGAGCCACAGGTAGCGGAGGTCCGGCAGCGCGGCCAGCAGCGACAGGTCCCGGACATCGAGCCGCAGCGCGGTCGCGCCAACCTCACGTGCCTGCTCCACGATCGTGGCCGGGCTCGTGTAGTGGTCGCTCGCCCACCACAGTCCCCCGCCCGCCACGAGCTCCCGCACGAGGCGGGGTGGCAGGTGGACAGGATCATGGCGCTGGAGCGGCAGCGGCGGTCCCTTGGGCATTCGCCTGTGGCCCCGCGTGCTCAGCGACCCGCGGTGAGATCCGGGGCCGCGCCTGCCTCCGACAGCTCCGCATCCCGCCGCGACACCGGCGTCATCCCCTCCCACGAGTCACCGACCTTGGCCTCGACCGTGAGCGGGACCGACAACGGCAGCGCCCCCTCCATCGTCTCGCGCAGCACGGGCAGCAGCCGGTCCACCTCGTCGCGCGGTGTCTCGAGCAGCAGCTCGTCGTGGACCGACAGCAGCAGCCGGGAGCGGAACCCGCCGTCGCGGAGCGCCTGGTCGAGCCGGATCATCGCGATCTTGACGATGTCCGCGGCCGTGCCCTGGATGGGCATGTTGATCGCCATCCGCTCGCCGGCTGCGCGCAGCGCGCCGTTGCGGGCCTCGAGCTCCGGGATCCGCCGCCGCCGTCCGAGCAGCGTCGCGACGTAGCCCACCTCGCGCGCGGTCTCCCGGATGTGGAGCATGTAGCGGCTGATCCCGCCATACGCGGCGAAGTAGGAGTTGATGAACTCCTGGGCGTCCTGGCGGCTGATCCCCGCGCGCGACGACAGGCCGAAGTCGCTCATCCCGTAGGCCAGCCCGAAGTTGACCATCTTGGCCATCGAGCGCTCGTCGCCGGTGACGTCGGCCGGGTCCTTGCGCAGGACGCGCGCGGCCGTCTCGCGGTGGATGTCGGCGCCGCGCGCAAACGCGTCCGCGAGGTGCTCGTCGCCCGAGACGTGGGCCAGGATCCGGAGCTCGATCTGGCTGTAGTCGGCGGCAACGAGCGTCGTGTCCGGCGAGCCGGCGACGAACGCGTGCCGGATCCGGCGGCCGAGCGGGGTGCGGATGGGGATGTTCTGGAGGTTGGGGTCCGATGACGACAGGCGACCGGTCGCGGCGACGGCCTGGTGGAACAGCGTGTGGAGCCGCCCGTCGGGACCGATCAGGTGCGGCAGCGCCTCGACATAGGTGGACCGGAGCTTGGTGTAGATCCGCCAGTCGAGCACGGGCTCGATGACGGGGTGGACACCACGCAGCTCCTCGAGCACGGTGGCATCGGTGGAGTAGCCGGTCTTGGTCTTGCGGCCCTTGGGCAGCTGGAGCTCGACGAACAGGATCTCGCCCAGCTGCTTGGGCGAGCCGATCGTGAACTCGTGGCCGACGGCGTCGTAGACCTCGCGTTCCAGCCGCGCGATCTCCGTCGCGAACTCGCGCTCGAGCTCGCCCAGGGCCGCCTCGTCGAGCGCGATCCCGACCGCCTCCATCCGGGCGAGGATCGGGATCAGCGGCAGCTCGACCTCGGCGAACAGGCGCTCGACGCCCTCGTCGCGGAGCGCCTGGGCCAGCGACGGTCGGACGGCGAGGACCGACAGCGCCTCGAGCCCGGCGATCGCCGTGGGGGGCAGGCCGGCCGCGGCCGGCGGGAGGACGAGGTCGAGCCGCTCGGCGACGACATCCGCGATCTTCTGGGCCCGCAGCGCCGCGTTGACGAGGTAGGCGGCGATCTGGGTGTCGAAGTCGACGACGAGCGGCGCCTCCGCCGGGCGCCTCGGCGAACCTCGCGGTCAGGAACGGCTTGACCTCGTGGCCGACCAGGCGTGCCCCGACCGCTTCCAGCAGGTGGCGCAGCGCGATCGCCGCGTCGGGGCCCTCGGCCGCCACGACGCGGCCGTCATCACCGGCGACCGCGAGCGCCAGCGGCGTGCCGGCCAGCGGCCGCGGATCGTCGACCACGAGCGCGACCCCGACCGCTGGCTGGGCCCGGAGCCATGTCTCGAGGCCGGCGACGCCGTCCGGCCCCACGACCTCGATCCGACCCGGGTCGACGATGGCCGCCGCCAGGGCGCCCGGCAGGTCACCGGATGCCTGTGCGATCGCCTCGGCCCGCTCCTCGGCGGCGCGTGTCCCGGCCAGCCCGCCCAGCCGGCCCGCGGCCGCGCCGGCGCCACCCGAGACCATGTCGAAGTCCATCGACAGCTGGAGCGCCCCGCCCGCCGCCGCGCCCGTCCCGTCGCCGTCGCGCGCCCCGGAGCGCGGTCCGCCGGGCCCGGTCCCGGCGCCACGACCGACGCCCTGGGCCGCCGGGAACCCCGCGTCGCGCACCTCGCGCAGGGCGAGGATCGCGTCCTCCGGCCGCTCGCCCGACAGCGGTGGCAGCCGGTCGATCAGGGTCCGGAACTCGTACTCGCGGAACAGCCGGACCACCGCCTCGCGGTCGTACTCCCCCACTCGCCCGGCGTCGGGATCCAGGGTGACGTCGACGTCGCGGACCAGGCGCATCAACTCGCGGCTCTCGAGGACCGACTCGCTGTGGTCCGCCAGCAGCGGACGCAGCTTCTCGGGGGTCACCTCGTCGAGATGCCGGTACAGGTTGTCGAGCGACTCCCAGGTGGCGATCAGCTTGGAGGCGGTCTTCTCCCCGACCCCGGGGATGCCCGGGATGTTGTCGGTCGGATCGCCCTTGAGCGCCTTGTAGTCGAGCATCTGGTCCGGCCGCAGGCCCCACCGGTCCTCGATCTTCGCCACGTCGTACGCGACGGTGTTGGCGATCCCGCCGCGCAGCGACACCATCAGGCGGGTGCGCTCGCTCACGAGCTGGAGCATGTCCAGGTCGCCGGTGAGGATCGTCGTCTCGAAGTCGAGCGCCTCGGCCTGGCCCACCAGCGTCGCGATCGCGTCGTCGGCCTCGAAGCCCTCGCGCTCGTAGACCGGGATCCCGAGCGCCTTGACGACCTCCCGCACCTTGGGGATCTGCTCGCGCATGTCGTCCGGCATCCGCGTCCGGTTGGCCTTGTACTCCGCGTAGCGCTCGTGGCGGAAGGTCGGCTTGCCGAGGTCGAAGGCGACCGCGACGTGATCCGGCTTCACATCCTGGATGGCGCGCAGCACGATGTTGGTGAAGCCGAACACGGCCGTGACCAGCTCGCCCTTCGACGTCGTCAGCGGCTGGTCGATGAGGGCGAAGTAGCCGCGGTAGATGAGGCCGTTGCCGTCGAGCAGCAGGAGGCGTTCCATCGGCGGGTCCGTGCGGGGCGGGACCCGGCCAGTGTAGCCGCCGGGGAGGCGCGGTCGGGAGACGGCGGACCGTCGAGGCGCCGACGACGATGGGTCGCGAACCCATCGAACCCGCATGGCATGCGCACGGTTTGCGCACATCCGGCCGCCATCCTCACGACATCACGTCACCACCGCCCGGGGATCCGGGCCTGCACGGAGAGATCACCACCATGCGTCGCACCGGCCTCATCGGCCTCCTGTTCCTCACCTTCGTCGCGATCGTCGCGGGGCTCATTGGCTACCAGGCCGGGCTCGCCTCCAACGCCGCGACGGCGGGTGCCACCGTTGTCGTGACCGGCGGGTTCCCCGGGCTCGGCACGCTGTTCTTCCTGCTGTTCGTCGGGTTCCTGTTCTTCGCCGTCGCCGGGCGGCGGCGTGGCGCGTGGGGCCACGGCAACGGGCCGTGGGCCGGGCGGATGGCAGCCACTGACCCGGATGACCCTCGCCATCGCTGGGTCGCGGACATGCACCGCCGCCTCCACGAGGAGGACGCGGCTGGTCCGGGCGCGAATCCGGCAGCCTGACCCGACCCTTCTCAGTGGTCCAGCGCGGCGCCGGGCGGGTATCCTCGCCCGGCGCCGCCGCGTCCGGCGTCGGCGCCCGCCTTCGTCCCGTCCGGCGTCACCGCATCCCCCGGAGCTCCCGATGCGAACCATCCTCGTCGTCGAGGACGAGCCACAGATCGCCGCCCTCGTCCGTGACTATCTCGAACATGCCGGGTTTGCCGTCCTCGCCGCCGGCGACGGCGTCTCCGCACTCACGCTGGCCCGCGCCCGGCGACCCGATGCGCTCGTCCTCGACCTCGGGCTGCCCCGGATCGACGGGCTGGACGTCATCCGCGCCCTGCGCCGGGAGTCGACCGTCCCGATCGTGATCCTGACCGCTCGCGGCGACGAGACGGACAAGGTCGCGGGGCTCGAGCTGGGTGCGGACGACTACGTTGTGAAGCCGTTCAGCCCCAAGGAGCTGGTCGCCCGAATCCGGGCGGTGCTGCGACGCGTCGATGTGGGGACCACCGCGGACGGTCGCCTCGTCAGCGGCGACCTCGAGATCGACCTCGGCCGGCGGCGGGTCATCGCCGGCGGGCGGTCGGTATCGCTCACGCCGACCGAGTTCGAGCTGCTGGCTACCCTGGCACGCGAGCCCGGCCGGGTGTGGACGCGGGCGCAGCTGCTCGATGCCGTCCACGGGTTCAGCCTCGAGACGTACGAGCGGGCGATCGACGGACACGTCCGCAACCTGCGCCGCAAGCTCGACGCCGAGCGCGGCGAGTCACGCTATGTGAGGACCGTCCACGGGGTCGGGTACGCGCTCAACGAGCCCGATACGTGACACGACCCGACGGGGACGCACCCTGGCGGGGTGGACCCTGGCGCGATCGTTCGCACGGGCCGTGGCGCGGCGGGCCCCGGCACCCCGCCCGGCTCATCGGCTGCCTGCTGTTGGCCGTCATCCTGTTCGTGGGCTTCATCACCGCGCTTGCGACCTGGGTGGCAGGTGCTCTGCTGGGCATCATCGCTCCCGATGCGGCACCGTCGTCCACCACGGCGGTCGCGGTCATCATCGTGATCGCGTTCGCGCTCATCATGGGCGCCCGCATGTTCGGCAACGCGTTCCGGTCCCTGGCGGAGCTCGCCTCGGCAACGGCCAGGCTCGCCGACGGCGACACCGACGTCCGGGTTCGCGCGCGCGGGCCGCGGGCCGTCCGCGGTCTGGTCGGCTCGTTCAACACCATGGCCGAGCGGCTCGACCGGTCGCGGGCCGACCGCCAGGCGCTGCTCGCCGACGTCACCCACGAGCTGCGGACGCCGCTCACCGTCATCGCCGGTGGCGTCGAGGCGATGCTCGACGGGGTCCACCCGGCCGATGCCGAGCACCTGGCGCCGATCCTGGCCGAGACCCAGGTGATGGATCGCCTGCTCGACGACCTGCGCACGCTCTCACTGGCGGAGGCCGGCGCCCTTCCGCTCCATCGCGAGGCGGTGGAGCTTCGCGGCCTTGCGCGTGACGTCGTCAGCGCGCATGCGGCCGCGGCCTCAACCGCCGGGGTCGCGCTCCTGGCGTCGGACGGTGTACCCGTCGACGCCACCGTGGATCCGGTCCGAGTCCGCGAGATCCTGGTGATCCTGGTGACCAACGCGCTGCGGCACACGCCGTCCGGGGGTGCGGTCCGGCTCGACGTGCAGCGCGACGGCGACGATGCCGTGCTGACGGTCGCCGACGATGGTGAAGGGATCCGGCGCGAGGACCTCGAGCGGGTGTTCGTCCGGTTCTATCGCCGCCGCGATTCCGGCGGCAGCGGGCTGGGCCTGACGATCGCGCGGAACCTCGCGATCGCCCACGGCGGCACGATCGACGTCCGGAGCGACGGGATCGCCGGCCACGGATCGACGTTCACGGTGCGGCTGCCGCTGGGGTTCGCGTAGCAGGCATTGCCGCTGAGCGGGCATGTCGGCCGGCCGGCGCCGCGGCGACTCAGGCCAGCCGGCGGACCAGCAGCCGGAACACCACGAGCGCCAGGCCAATGAGGAGCGCAACGAAGCCGACGGCGAGCGGCAGGTCGCGACCGTCGAATGCGGAAGCTGCGCGCCGAAGTCGCTCCCGGTCGATGACTTGCCGCCGGGCGTCGGTGCGGCCTCGGCCTGGACGTCGCCGCCCGTGTTGGTCGTGTCGGTGCCGTCGCCGGCTGCGGTGTCCGTCTCCGTGTCCGCGGTCGGAGCGGCGGGAGCTCCCGATGCGGCCGCGGGGGCCGCCGTCGCTGCCGCGGCGGGCCGGCTGGTCGGCGCTGCCGGCGGAATCGGCTGGCTTGCGACGGCGCCGTTGCCGTCGAGCGCGGCCGCGCCGGTGGGCATCGGGGATTGCGCGGCGAACTGCTGCCCCGACACCGCGCGCTCGGCGCTGGCGGCGCCACCGGTGGCGAACGGGAGGCCGAGGCTGCCCGAGAGCGACGAGGACGGCGATGCCGAGGGTGGCGAGCCCGGTACCCAGCGGCGCAGGCGAAGCTGAAGCGCGGACCCGCGAGCACGCCGACCAGCCGACGCCAGCGGTTCGTGCGCAACGCGGCTGCCTGGTCCTCGGTCAGCCGGAAGTCGCGGCGGCGGACGGGCGTCAGGGAGCTCGGGCAGCGCAGCCGCGATCGCGCGCAGGTCGCGGTGGAGCGCGGCGCACGCGGGGCAGGCGGTGACCAGCGCGGTCGCGGTCTCGAGATCGAGCTCCGGTCGCATCGCCGGCGGCAAAGGCGGCGATCAGCTCGAGGTCGTGGGTCGCGTGGTCGTCGGGATCGGGGTGGCTGGACATCTCGATACCCTGACGATCCCCGTCCGCCGCTGGTTCCCGCGGGGCGGACGTCGGCAGGCCACTCGCGTCGCCCTCGGTGGCCGGCCCGCGGTCGTGGGTCGCGTGGTCGTGCGGGTCGCGGTGGCCGGGCATCAGCCGTCCTCCCCGCGGAACAGCCCGATCGAGCCCTCGAGCCGGTCGCGCAGCGCGAGCCGGCCGCGGTGGATGCGGGATTTCACCGTGCCCAGCGACACACCGGTCATCTCGGCGATCTCCGCGTAGTCGAACCCATCGACATCGAACAGCACGATGGCGTACCGCTGGTCCGCGGTGATCTCCCCCAACGCCGCCTTGAGCACCCGCGCGCGCTCGCTGCGCATCGCCGTCTGCTCCGGGTCCGCCTCGGGACCCGCCGGTGGCTGCCAGGTGTCGTCCTCGAGCTCCGGGTAGGGCTGCGACGGCCGTCGCTTCCTGAGCCGTTGCTGATCCATTGCGGCGTTGACCGCGATCCGGCTGAGCCACGACCGGACGCTGCCGCCGCGGAACGAGCGAAGGTTGCGATACGCCGAGAAGAACGCCTCCTGGACCGCGTCGCCGGCCTGGTCCCGGTCGGGAACCATTCGCGCGACAAGCGCAAAGAGGAGGTCCTGGTAGCACTCGACGAGGCTGTTGAACGCGTCCAGGCTGCCGTCCCGCGCCTGTTCCAGCAGGATCAGGTCGCGGCGCTGGATCGGGTCGTCAACGGCCTCGGACGCGCGGGCGTCCTGCACGACGGGCGCGGCCCTCCTGACGGGGATAGTGAGGCGCGGCGAGTCTAGCATCGGGTCGCGGGCACGCGGCAGGGTCGCGGGGACGCGGGCGAGACCGGCATTGGCGCATCGACGTCACGCGCCGGCGGATGGTTCCCCGCGGGGCGCCGTCATCAACATCGGGCGCGGGCTCGCCCGTGACCGGCGGGCCCTGCCTCCACGGCGCGACGAACGCAGCCAGACCTACAGGGGGCGTCGACGGCTGACGATCGCGAAGCTGGCCAGGAGGCCGCCGAGGGCGACCCCGGTGAAGCCGGTCGTCTCGATGACCGACCAGGTCGGATACATCGATCCCGGGACGCCCGTCATGACCGTCGTGAGGTTCGCGTACGCCCAGGCCCACGGATCCTGCCCCGCGGGTGCCAGCGCCAGCGCGTCGTCGTCACCCAGCAGGCGTCCGTCGGGTGTCAGCCAACGCTGGGAGAAGAACGTTCCGCCAGGGAACAGGTCCGTGTCATTCGACCCCTGCGCGGGGTCGATCTCCACGACGTGATGGGCGGCCTCCCCCTGGAGCCAGGCGCCGAGCGCCATCCCGCCGCCGAGATACAGCCCGACCGCCAGGACCGACGCGACGATCATGGCCGGCAGTGCCCGACCAACGGTTGCGCCGGCAAGGAGCGCGAGCCCGAACGCGGCCAGGCCCTTGGCGACGATGACCGGGCCGTGGTACCCCGCATCGTCGAAGCTGGGAGAAGGCTGCCACGGCTGCCGGCCGGACCACAGGACCTCCGCGCACACAGTGAGGCACGCGAGCAGCAGCACGACGACCACCAGCGGCGGCAGGATCCGGCCGATCAGCCAACGCGCCCTGGACCCCGCCAGCGCCCAGACGGTCGAGGCGGTTCCACCCTCGATCTCGCGGCTGACGATGCCCACGCCGAGGAACGCGCCCACGGCGATCGGAAGCAGGGTCATGGCGGCCATCACCTTGCCGCCCTCGCTCTCCCTGATGCCAAGGAACGCCTGAACGGGATCGGTGCAGGCACCTGCATCGATCGGGCCAGCGTTCATCCAGGTCGCCCAGCACTGGGCGGAGACGCCGGTCGCGTCCAGCCGGACGCGAACCATGAGCGCCGAGATGGCCAGCACCGTCACGGCAATGGCAGCCGCGACGAGCTCGAACCGCTGGAGTCGGAGGCCGACGCGAAACTGGGTGATCATGCCGCGGGCTCCGATGCTCGTCCGTGCCCCCGCGCCGCGGCGAGGTAACCCAGCACGATCTCCTCGAGCGACGCGGACCCGCCGGTCGGGCGCTCCGACCGGACGAGGGCCGTGAGCGCGCCCCGCTGATCGGCGAACGTGCCGATGACCTCACGCCCGTCGACGTCGGCGAACGGCACAAGGAGGTGATGCGCCTGGGCCCACGCCGTGGCCGAGTCCAGCGGAACACGACCGGCCGCAAGGACGATGATCCGGTCGCAGAACCCGTCGAGGTCGCCGACGATGTGCGAGGCGATCATGGCGGTCGCGCCGCCGGCCACGGCTTCCGCCACGATCCCCAGGAACTCGCGGCGCGCGAGCGGGTCGAGGCTCGCCAGGGGCTCGTCGAGCAGCAGGACCGGGGCACGGGTCCCGATCGCGAGCGCGAGGCCGAGCTGCGCCTGCTGGCCGCCCGACAGCTTGCCTGCCGGTCGCGCGAGCTCGATGCCGAGGTCGCCGAGGCGCCCCAGCGCGGCGTCGGTGTCGAACGAGCGCCTCAGGGAGGCCGCGAGCGCGAGATGGTCCTTGGCCGACAGCTCCGGGTACAGCCCGGGCTTCTGGCCGACGTACCCGATCGCGGCCAGGGCCTGGCGGCCATGCCTCGTTGCGTCGATCCCGGTGACCCTGGCGGTGCCGGAGGTTGGTCGCTCGAAGCCCATGAACGTGCGGATCAGCGTGGACTTGCCCGCGCCATTCGGCCCCACGAGCGCCGTGAACGAGCCGGCCGGAACCGACAGGGTGACCCCGTCGAGCGCCGGTGCCCGACTCCCCCGGTACCGCTTGACGAGATCCGCCGTGTCGAGCGCCGATGCGCGTGCCGCCATCTGTCCCTCCTGTCGTCCCTAGGATCATGCGCGCCCCCGGGGCAGGTCCGATAGCGGGAGCCCTCGCGTCGGCGCGCGGGGAATCCCTCGGCCCGGCGCGGTGGACGCCTGTTACCTTCAGCGCGCGATGGATCGACGGAGCGCGTGGGCGGGGCTGCTCGCGGCGGTGGGGCTCCTCCTCACCGGGGTCGCCGGCTACCTGTTCGGCCGTGCTGAGCCGGGCCTGGAAGGCGGACCGCTGGTCGTCCTGTGGATGGCGACGGCGACCCTGTGCGTGCTGTGGTGGGCACTGCATCGAACCGACCATCTGCAGGCGAGCGTGGCGGCGTGGACCCTGCCGGCCATCGTCGGCCCGCTAGCGATGTACCCGGTTTCGATCGCGGGGGACGGCGGGCTGCTGCTGGCGAACCTGCTCTGGCCGCTATCGTCCGTGCCGCTGGGTCTCGCCCTGGCACGGCTCGCTCCGGAGCCACATCGCCAGTACGCCTCCGTGGGCGTGCTGGCGCTCGTCGCCGTGGTCGTCGGCTTGCTGCAGCCCGCCGTGCCCGTGCTGCTCCAGCCCGCCCAGCTCGTTGCCGTCGCCGCCATCGCGGTCGTACCCGGCATCGTGGTCGCCACCGGACCGTTGCCCGGGTCGTGGACCGTCGAGGCGGCGTCGCGCGAGCAGATCCTGGCCCGGTCATCGTTGCTCGCCGCGTGCCTGGGTCCGACGCTCACGGGCACGGTCTTCCTCCTCCGCTGGGACCTGGCCCTGGGTCTGATGACCGTGCTGACGGCCGCCCTCGCGCTCGGTGTCCGTGCGGCCGTCCGGCCGCTGTCCGAGGCCGCGACCGAGGCCGGCGTCCAGCGCGACCTCACCGTGGCGGTCAGCGAACGTGAGCGCGCGCGGCTCGCCGCCGATCTCCACGACGGGCCGATCCAGAACGCGCTGCTCCTCGCAAGGCGCCTCGAGGCGTCGGGCGCGGAGGAAGAGGCGACGCTGGCTCGAGAGATCGCGGACGAGCTGCGGGACCTGTCGGGCGACCTCCGCCTTCCGTTGCTCGATGATCTTGGGGCAGGTCCTGCCATCGACTGGCTCGGGTCTCGCATCCGGCGGCTCAGCGGCCTCGACGTGTCGGTCAGCTGGGAGGCGACGGGGCGTCCGCCGGCACCCGTCGAGCTCGCCGTGTTCCGGATCGCGCAGGAGGCAATGAGCAATGCCGTGCGACACGGGCGACCGCCGATCCGGGTCACCTACCGCGCGAGCGATCGGCAGCTCGAGCTGGCGGTCGAGGATGCCGGACCGGCCGGTGCAGGGGGTGGGGACCACGGCGGGGTCAGGCTGGGGCTCGTGGGGATGACGCAGCGCGCGGAGCAGATCGGCGGCAGCCTCAGCATCGCCAGCAACCGTGACAGCGGCACGCGCGTGGCCGTCGCGTGGCGGGCCACGACGTGAACGCCCAACCCCGTCTGATCAGGGTCGTGGTCGTCGACGATCACCCGATGTTCCGCGATGGGACCACCGCGGTGCTGTCACGCGAACCCGATCTCGAGGTCGTCGGGACAGCGGCCACGCTCGACGAGGCGCTGGGGCTCGCCGATCGCGACCCCCCGCCCGATGTCGTCCTGCTCGACGTCCGGCTGGGCGATGACAGCGGGCTCGCAGCGGTCGAGGCGCTCGCGGCTCGCTCGGCCGTGGTCGTGTTCACCGCCTATGACTACCCGCAATACCTCAAGGCGGCACTCAGACTCGGCGCGGCCGGCTTCGTTCCCAAGCGCGCCGCGACCAGCGAGCTCATCCGGGCAGTCCGGCAGGCGGCCGGCGGCGGGCTCGCCTTCGACCGTCGCGCCGTGAACCTCGACTCGATCACCCTGACCGAGCGTGAGCACGACTTGGTGCGCCTGCTCGCCGACGGGCTCAGCAACGACGAGATCGGGATCGCGCTCGGCCTGACGACGAAGAGCGTCGAATCGGCGCTCGGTCGCATCTTCACCCGGACCGATACGCACTCACGGACCGAGCTCGCCGTGCGAGCCGTGCGCGAGGGCTGGCTGGAGGTCCCGGGTCAGCGGTAGGAGCCCTGTCGTGCGGCGCCGTTCGCTGCGCAACCCGCGCGGCGCCTCCGCTACGATTGCGCGACGTGCCGAAGTGGCGGAATGGCAGACGCGACGGTCTCAAACACCGTTGAGGGCAACCTCGTGTGGGTTCGAATCCCACCTTCGGTACCACGGTGCTTGCCGCGCACAGGACGGAGGCGCCAGGAACGGGAGTGATGCAGCGGATCTCGGTGATCGGGTCGAGCTCATCCGGCAAGACGACGATGGCCCGCACCCTGTCCCAAGCCCTCGGGCTCCCGCATCTCGAGCTCGACTCCGTGTTCCACCAATCCGGCTGGCGGCCGCTGGACGATGACGCGTTCCAGGCGAATGTCGCGGCATTCGCGGAGCGCGATGCCTGGGTGATCGACGGCAACTACACGAGCCACGGGGTTGCCCAGCTCGTGTGGCCCCGGGCAGACACGGTGGTCTGGCTCGACCTGCCACGGACGATCGTCCTTCGCCGGGTGGTGGCGCGCACGTTGCGGCGGATGATCACGCGCGAGGAGCTGTGGAACGGCAATCGCGAACCGTGGTCCAACCTGATCGATCCGAGACCCGTGAACAACATCATCCTGTGGGCGTGGACTCGCCACGGGCACACGCGCCGCAAGTACGAGGCACTGCTCACCGACGGCAACTGGGAGCACGCGACGGTGGTCCGGCTTCGGACGCAGGCAGAGGTGCGCGCATTCATCGGGGAGGTCAGGGGCTGGGGACCCGACGGCTAGCCTCCGACGCTCACCGTCACCTGCCCGGGCTGGGTGATCGTGATCATGCCGCCCCACGCGCACATGCAGGTCGAGCTGTCGGTGAGGGCCGGGTTGTTCTCGATCATCATCGTCGACGAACCGGGGGTCCACGGGCTGGTCGTCACCGGCATGCACGGCTGCGGGGTCAGCACGCCGGAGGCGGCCGACGTGGCGCTCGCGACCTGCGGATTGGACAGGGTCGTGCACATGCCGAATGGCGCGATGTTGGTGTTTGGCGCGAAGTCCATGATCGTGGCGGCCGGCTGGCCGGCGATGTTGATCGTGGGCCGGATCACGGTCAGCGTCGCGGGCGCGACCCCGAACGCGCAGGTGAGCATGGCGCCGTTGACGACGAGCTGGGGCATGGCGGTCCTCGGGCTCAGCGCGCGCACCTGGCTCGCCCGGCCGGTCGAGGCCTGGCGCCGCCGCGCTGCACGCAGGCGCGGCTGTACGGCATGGTCGCACGCTCGACCACCCCGAGGCCAGTCCCGCGGGTGCGCCCACACGGGTCGCAGGCGTGCCCATTGGGGCAACGGCGAGGTTCCACGGAACCGGCGGGCATGGCCGAACGGCAGGCGTCCGCACTTGCCGGCGGCAGGTACCCTCGCCCGGTGAGCCCGCTCGTCTCCACGTCGAACCTGACCAAGCGGTACCCGGGCGTGACCGCGCTCGACGACCTCAGCGTCGACATCGAGCCCGGGATCGTGGGGCTGGTCGGCTCGAACGGGGCGGGCAAGAGCACGCTGATCAAGATCCTGCTCGGGCTCATCGACGTCACGAGCGGATCTGCGACGGTGCTCGACCTCGACGTGCGCACCGAGGGCCCGAGCATCCGCCAGTTCGTCGGCTACATGCCGGAGCACGATGCCCTGCCGCCCGACCTGACCGCGACGGATCTGGTCACCCACCTCGCGCGGATGAGCGGGCTGCCCGCCAACGCGGCGCGTGAGCGGACGGCCGAGGTCCTGCGCCATGTCGGGCTGTACGAGGAGCGGTACCGCGCGATCGGCGGCTATTCGACCGGGATGAAGCAGCGCGTCAAGCTGGCCCAGGCGCTGGTCCACGATCCGACACTGCTGCTGCTCGACGAGCCGACCAACGGCCTCGACCCCGGTGGTCGGGACGAGATGCTGCGCCTGATCGAACGAACCGGGCACGAGTTCGGGATCGCGATCATCGTGGCCAGCCACCTGCTGGGCGAGATCGAGCGGGTGTGCGACTTCCTGGTCGCGATCGAGGGCGGCCGGCTGCTCCAGGCGGCGCCGCTGGGCTCGCTGACCGGCCGGACGGGGATGGTCGCGGTCGAGGTCGCGGACGGTGAGGAGGCCCTGACGGCGGCACTCGTCGCACGCGGGCTGCCGGTCACGCCCGACGGACGCGCCCTGCTGGTGGCGATCGACTCCGAGCCCGCCTACGACATCGTGCGTGACGCCGTCGCCGACCTGGGTCTCGCCCTGGTCCGTCTCGAGCCCCGGCGGCGAAGCCTCGAGGACCTGTTCCGCGACGACGTGCCGTCGGCGCCGGGCGGGGCGGCGGCCGCCTCGGCGAACCCGGCCGCGCCGGCCCCGAGACCGGGAGCCACGTCGTGACGGGCGCGGTCCCGGCGGGCGCCGTGCCTGCCACCAACGGCAGCGGTGCGCCGTCCACCGGGAGCATCTACGACCTCGGCTACCGCCACTACGACGGCCCCCGGCTCGGGCGCCGGCATGCGCTGTTCGCGCTCATGGCCTACACGATCCGGACCACGTACGGCGTCGGGCGCGGCGGGCGGGCGAAGATCATCCCGTTCGGCCTGGCGGCGATGGGCATCGTGCCCGCGATCGTCGCCGTCGCCATCCTCGCGCTCGCGCGCCAGGCGGGCGAGGCCGGCCAGCTGCTCGCCGAGGCCTCGCCGCTGCGCTACGACTCGCTGTACGGCGCCATCGCGCAGATCGTGTTCCTGTTCTGCGCCGCCCAGGCCCCCGAACTCCTGGGCAAGGACCAGCGCTACCACGTGCTGTCGCTGTACTTCTCGCGAGCGCTGGCACGCACCGACTACGTCATCGCGAGGGTCGGCGGCTTCGCGATCGCCATCCTGATCCTGGTGCTGCTGCCCCAGGCGATCGTGTTCCTGGGCCGGATCCTGTCGGCGCCCGACATCTTCGCGGAGCTCGGCGACAACCTGCCGGTCCTGCCCGCGATCATCGGGCAGGGGCTGCTCACGGCGGGCCTGCTGGGCGCAATCGCCGTCACCGTGTCCGCGTTCACGCCGCGCCGGGCGTATGCGACGGCGGCGATCATCGCGGTGATCGTGATCCCGCCGGTCATCGCCCAGATCGCGGAGCAGGTCGCGCGCCATGACCTCGCCCGCTGGACGGTGCTCGCCAGCGCGCAGGACGTGCTGACCGCCACCAACGCGTGGCTGTTCGATGTCCGCCCGGACAGCGACCCGGTGCGCGCCGCGGCGCTCGCCCCCGAGATCTACTTCGCGACCGCGATCGGCGCGATGGTCGTGCTGGGGGCGATCCTGCTCCGGCGATACCAGCGGATCTCGGCATGAGCGACATGCGCCAGACCCCACCGCCCGCGGCAGCGCCGGCCGCTGCGCCGTCGCCGGTCCCCGACGCTCCCTCGCCGCCGCCCCCGCCTGCACCGCCCGCACCGGCGACGAACCTCGCCATCGAGCTCGACCACGCCTCACGCTGGTACGGCAACGTCGTGGCCGTCAACGACATCTCGTTCTCGCTCGGACCCGGCGTGACCGGCCTGCTCGGGCCCAACGGGGCTGGCAAGACGACGATCCTGCACATGACCGCCGGACTGCTTGCGCCGTCGACCGGGCGCGTCCGGATCGCGGGGGAGACGGCGTGGGGCAATCCGGCGATCTATGGCCGTCTCGGGCTCGTGCCGGAGCGCGAGGCCGTCCCCGCGCACATGACCGGTCGCCAGTACGCGGAGTTCAACGCCCGCCTCCACCGGCTGCCGGATCCGCGTGCCGCGGCAGCGCGGGCGATCGAGACGGTGGACCTGGCGGCCGCGGCGGACCGCGCGATCGGCACCTACTCCAAGGGGATGCAGCAGCGGGCCAAGATCGCCGGCAGCCTCGTCCACGATCCGCCGATCCTGCTGCTCGACGAGCCGTTCAACGGGATGGACCCGCGGCAGCGGCTGCACATGATCGACCTGCTGCGGTCGATGGCCGCCGAAGGCCGGACGATCCTGTTCTCGTCGCACATCCTGGAAGAGGTCGAGCGCCTCGCCGACTCGATCCTGGTCATCTACGCCGGCCGCCTCGCCGCGTGGGGCGACTTCCGGCAGATCCGCCGCCTGATGACGGACCGCCCGCGGACGATCGAGATCCGCTCCGGGGATGACCGGAAGCTGGCCACCGCGCTGCTCCCCGACGAGTCCGTCGCCGGCGTCGAGCTCCATCCCGGCGGGCTGCTCGTCCGGACGGGCGACGGCGACCGATTCGCCCGGCTGCTGCCCCGGGCCGCACGCACTGCCGGCGTCACGATCCACGAGGTGCTCCCGACCGACGAGTCGCTCGAGCGCGTGTTCGCCTACCTGGTGGCGCGATGAGCGCGATGTCGGTCATGTGGACGATCGCCCGGGCGACGTTCCGTGCCCTGCTCGGCCGGCGGCGCACGATCCTGATGGTCCTGCTCGCGCTGGTGCCCGTGCTCGTCGCCCTCCTGTCGCGCGTCGCCGGCGACGGCGTGGCGGACGATCGGGCGATCCTCAGCCTCCTGATCATCCGCACCGTGCTCCCGCTGACCGCACTCGTGTTCGGGACGACCGCCCTGGGCAGCGAGCTCGATGACGGGACTGGTGTGGCGCTCCTCACGAAGCCCATCCCGCGCTGGCAGATCGTGCTGGCCAAGATCGCCGTGGCCGGCATCGTGACCGCGGTCTTCACCGGCGTGTCGGCCGTGGTCACGGGCTTCCTGCTGGGCACGGCGTCCGGGGCGCTCGCCGGCTTCGCGATCGGCGTGATCGTCGGATCGTTCGCCTATGCGGCCGCGTTCGTCGCGATCAGCGTGATCACGACCCGGGCGCTCGTCGTCGGCCTCGTGTACACGCTGCTTTGGGAGGGCTGGCTGGCCGGGATCCTGCCGGGAACCAAGAGCCTCAGCCTGCGGGAGGCAACGCTGGGCGTGATCGACGCCGTGTCCCCGCCGGCGTTCGTGCGCGATGGCCTGGACCTGCAGGGTTCGCTGACGCTGATCGTCGTGGTCCTCGTCGGGGGCACCCTGCTCGCGGCGATCCGGCTGGCGCGCTACCAGGTCAAAGGCGGCGACTGAGCCCCGGCGGTAGACTCGGGGCTCGGCCACCCAGTCCCGGAGTTCCAATGAGCGTGTTCCGCCGTGTCCTCGGCCTCGATGCACCTGCGTCGGACGGCCTCCCGTTCGACCCCCACGCACCGCTGCCCGCCACGCCCGCCGGCGAGACGGCGAGCGTGCGCCGCATCGAAGCCCGGCTGACCTCGCTGCCCCCGGCACGCGCACGGTTCGTGGCGGCGTTCGCGTACCTGCTCGGACGAGCGGCCAACGCGGACCTCCAGGTGACCGACGCCGAGGCGGCCGAGATGACCCGGATCGTGGCCGAGGTCGGCGGGCTTGACGCGACATCGACGGCGCTGGTCGTCGACCTGGCCCGCTCGCAGGCGGTGCGGTTCGGGCCGACCGAGGACTACCTCGTCACCCGCGAGTTCAAGGCGATCAGCACCATGGATGATCGCGAGCGCCTGCTCCGCTGCTGCCTGCTGGTGATGGCCGTCGACGACGAGGTCGATGCGACCGAGGCGTGGCTGGTCAACCGGATGGCCGAGGAGCTGGACATCGAGCGGCCCGCGCTCAACCGGATCCGCGCCGAGTTCCACGACAAGCTGTCCGGGGTTCGCGAGGTCCGCCGGCTGGCCGGTCACTGAGCCGGCGCAACTCGCCGGGAACGCGGGCCAGTGGCCCGGCGGCAACCGTGGTCCTTCCGCGGCGGGCCGGCCGCGGTCTCGCCGGCCGCTACCCCAGCCTGAGCTCGATCACCCCGTCCCCGACCCGGCGGCGAACCTCCGCCTGCAGCTCCGCGTCGTAGGCCACGCCGCGCAGCTCCATCGGCAGCGCCGAACCACCTGGCGCCGGCACGTGGACGACCACGCGCGTCTGCCCCGGTCGCTCGCGGAGCAGCGACTTGAACGCCTGCATCGCGGATACGACACGCTCGGTGCCGGCGTCGCGCGCGAATCGGACGTTGAGCACGGCCCCGGGCGCGGCCTCGATCGGCGCGCTCGGCGCCTGGGCAGCCGCCGCAGCCTGCGCGCGCTGCTCGTCGGGGAGCGCCGGCTCCTCGGCGTCGCTTCCCGCGTCGCTGGCGGAGGCAGCTGCAAGATCGGGTGGCTCGGCGTAGGCGGCGATCGGCTCGGCCGGGGCCACGCGCGGCAGCGACGCGTCGGGCTCGGCATCGCGGACCGGGGACACGCGGACCGGTGGCGCTCCGGCGGACGCGGTCCCCGGGGCCGGTTGCGCGACGGATCCCGGTCCGACCGCGACCGGCTCGCGTCCCACGGGCCCGTAGCCCCCGTTGCCGTTCGACCCACGGCCGTTCGACCCGCCCGGTCCTCCCCCACCCCGGCGGCCGCCCCGCCGGTCCAGGGTGCCCACCTCGCGCGCGAACGCCTCGGGGCCATGCTCCGCGACGGTGTCCCAGTCCCACACGGCGTCCGCGAGCAGCGACGCCTCGTCGCCACGGTGGTCGACCCGGCCGGCGACGAGCAGGATCGCGCCGTCGCGCCACTGGCCCAGCGTCTGCTCGTAGGTCCGCGGGAACACCACCACCTCGAGTGTCCCCTGGAGGTCCTCGAGCGTGACCACGGCCATCGTCGACTTGGTCTTGGTGATGATCGTCCGCTGCCCGGTCACGATGCCGCCCAGCACCACCCGCTGCCCATCGAGCGACTCGTCCTTGAGATCCCCCGAATACGCGGTCACGTACTGCCCGACGCGCTCGGCGACCTCGCCCATCGGGTGGTCGGAGAGGTACAGGCCCAGCAGCTCCTTCTCCCAGCGCAGCCGCTCGCGGACCGGCGTCTCGGGCGTGGCCGGCAGCGGCCGTTCGAGGGTGGTCGCCTCGTCACCCGCGAGGTCGAACAGCGAGGTCTGGCCGGAGACCCGGTCGCGCTGCGTCGCCTGGCCGGCCGCGAGCGCATCGTCGAGCCCGAGCAGGATCTGGGCCGGGTGGCCGAGCATGTTGAGCGCGCCGACCTTGGCCAGCGACTCCAGCACCTTGCGGTTGGCCAGCCGCAGGTCGACCCGGGTGCAGAAGTCGGTCAGCGAGCGGAACTCGCCGCCCTCTCCTCGCGCGTCGATGATCGACTGGATCGCACCCTCGCCAATGTTCTTGACCGCGAGCAGCCCGAACCGGATCGCCTCGCCCTCGACGGTGAACCCGAGCCCCGACCGGTGGACGTCGGGCGTCCGCACCTCGATCCCCAGCCGCCGGCACTCGGCGATCGCCGCGGCCACCTTTTCCGCGTTGTCGCGGAACGCCGTGAGGACCGAGGTCATGTACTCGACCGTGTAGTTCGCCTTGAGGTAGGCGGTCTGGTACGCGATCAGGCCGTAGCACGTGGCGTGCGCCTTGTTGAACCCGTAGCGCTCGAACGGCTCGAACGCCTTGAACACGGCGTCGATCGTCTGCGGCGGGACGCCGCGCTCGGCCGCCTGGGTCACGAACTTGTCCTTCATCGACCGCAGGACCGACGACTTCTTCTTGCGGATCGCGTACCCCAGCGTGTCCGCCTCGGGACCCGTGAACCCGCCGAGGGCGATGGCCGCGGCCATGATGTCCTCCTGGTACACGAAGATCCCGTAGGTCCGGTTGAGGAACGGCTCGAGCAGCGGGTGCAGGTACTCGACCGTCTCCTGGCCGTGCTTGCGCCGGATGTACGACGGGATGTTGTCCATCGGGCCCGGGCGGTACAGCGCGACCATCGCCGCGAGGTCGAACACCGACGTCGGCTGGAGGTCGCGGACGTAGCGGCGCATGCCCGCGGACTCGAGCTGGAACACGCCTGTCGTCTCGCCCGACGCCAGCAGCTCGAACGTCTTCGCGTCGTCGAGCGGGATGTTGTCGAGGTCGACGGCGACGCCGCGATGCTCCCGGATGAGGTCCACCGCCTTGCGCAGGATGGTGAGGTTCGACAGACCCAGGAAGTCGAACTTGAGCAGGCCCAGCGCCTCGATGGCGTGCATCTCGTACTGGGTCATCAGCGCGTCCGAGTTGGTCGCCTTCTGGAGCGGCATCAGCTCCGTCAGCGGCTCGCGGCTGATGACCACGCCCGCGGCGTGCGTCGACGCGTTGCGGGCCACGCCCTCGAGCTGGCGGGCGAGGCCGAGCAGCTTCGCGATCTGGGGATCGTCGTCCTGCATCTCCTTGAGCTGGGGCGACAGCTGGACCGCCTCCTCGAGCTTGATCCCCAGCTGGTTCGGGACCGCCTTGGCGATCCGGTCCACGTCGCCGTAGGACATGCCCAGCACCCGGCCGACGTCGCGGATCGCGGCCCGCGCGAGCATCGTGCCGAACGTGATGATCTGCGCCACGTGGTCCTGGCCGTACTTGTGGCTGACGTAGTTGATGACCTCGTCGCGGCGCTCGTCCTCGAAGTCCACGTCGATGTCGGGCATCGTCACCCGGTCGGGGTTGAGGAACCGCTCGAACGGGAGTCCGTAGTCGATCGGGTCGACCGGCGTGATGCCCAGCGTGTAGGTCACGATGGAGCCCGGCGCCGACCCGCGGCAGGTGGTCGCGATCCCCTGCTGTCGAGCGAACCGGACGAAGTCCGCCACGATCAGGAAGTAGCCGGCGTAGCCCATCGAGAGGATCACGCCCAGCTCGTAGTCCAGCCGCTGCTGCAGCGCGGGCGTGATCGCGCCGTAGCGCCGGACCAGGCCCGCCTCGCACTCCTTGCGCAGCCACGTCTCGACCGTCTCGCCCTCGGGCACCGGGAAGTGCGGGATGCGCGTCTCGCCCAGCGGCAGCGTGAGGTCCACCATCTCGGCGACCCGGCGGGTGTTGAGGTATGCCTCCCGCTGGTCCGGGAACAGCGCGAACATCTCGGCGGCGGTCTTGAGATAGAACTCCTGGGTGTCGAACCGCATCCGGTTGGGCGTGTCGAGGTTGCTGCCCGTCCCGACGCACAGCAGGACGTCGTGGGCCTCGTGTTGCGCCTTGTGGACGTAGTGCAGGTCGTTGGTCACGACCAGCGGCAGGTTCATCTCCGGCGCCAGACGCAGCAGCTGCTCGTTGAGCTTGCGCTGGTCCGGGATGCCGTGGTCCTGGAGCTCGAGGTAGAAGCGGTCCTTGCCGAAGATGTCCCCGTACTCGCCGGCCAGCTTGCGTGCGAGCTCCCAGTCCTCGACCTCGAGCGCCTTGGGGATCTCGCCGCTGAGACACGCCGACAGGCCCACCAGGCCCTTGCTGTGCTTGGCGAGGTGCTCCCGGTCGATCCGCGGCTTGTAGTAATAGCCGTCCACGTGGGCGTCGGTGAGCAGCCGGTTGAGGTTCTGGTAGCCGGTCATGTCCGTGGCCAGCAGGACCAGGTGGAAGGGCTGGCTGTCCGCCTTGCCCTCCTTGTCCAGCATCGACCGCCGGGCGACGTAGGTCTCGACGCCGATGATCGGCTTGATGCCCTTCCGGGTCGCGGCCTGGTAGAACGCGACGGCCCCGTAGAGCGCGCCGTGATCGGTGACCGCGAGGCTGTCGAAGCCGTGCTTGACCGACGTCTCGACGAGCTCGGTGATCCGTCCCAGCCCGTCGAGCAGGCTGAACTCGGAGTGGGTGTGGAGGTGGACGAAGTCGTTCGGGGCGATGGTCATCGGGAGGACCATGGTAGCCCGGGAAGATCCTCTCGACGTGGCGGCGAGGGGTCCAGGAGCCGTTGCTCGGGGCCGTCCGGAGCCCGTTCATGCTCGCCGCGCAGCGCCGCAGGCTGAGCCTCACGGTCACCGGGATTCGCTCGACCGCGTCATTCGCTCGACCGCGTCATTCGCTCGACCGCGTCCAGATACCGCGGGTCGCGGTGCTATCGCCCCGGATCGACGGATCGGCTGTCAGGTACCGCGACCGCCGGTGTTAGTCCGGGCTTGACGAAGGTTGTGCGTTCCCGCGGCCGGAAAACCTCATCAGCCGAGCGTGGAATTGACCGCGCGGGCGGCCGGCGTGCCGCGCTTGACGGCAGAACCGTGACTATCACCGGGCCTCGCGGTGCGTGACAGGTTCATCGCGGCTGTCGCCGGTGCCGCCGCCCGAGCCGGACTCCCGCGAGCAGGTGGCACCGGATACCCCGATCGCCATCATTCGCCGCTCGCGGGCGCCTTCGAGACCCCGACGCGGAAGTCCCGTCCTTCCCAACGTCCCGGGTCCGGCCACCAGAACGTGAAGTCGACCGCGACGCCCGGCGCCAGGCGGTCCGACCCGGGGATATCGGCGATCCAGACGCCCAGGGTCGTGTCGCGGGCGTCGAGATCCATCCAGGTCGCCCAACCGTCAAGGGTGTAGCGGAGCCGCGCCCGCGCCATCATCTCCAGGCGCAGCGTGCGTCCGGCGGGCATCGTGGGTCGCTGCGCCGTGAACCGCCACGTGGCCCGGGTGGCCGCCGGAGCCTCGCCGCCATAGCGGCGCCATGCCGCCTCCGGCCGGTCGATTGAGTGGCCCAGGGCGATGGAGCGGACCAGCTTGACGTACTCCGCGTGGGCCCAGGCGAGTGGCATCGCCGAGCCGCTCGGCCGGCCCGGGAGGAGGTCGCGGGCCGTGATCGGCGCCGTGTCCCAGACCTGCTCGGGCAGCATGCCCCCACCCGACGCCATCCGACGCATCGCCTCGAGGTACGGGCGCGCATCGCGACCGGCGTCGAGCTCGTAGTGGCCGCGCTCCCCGGTCAGCAGCGGCCAGCCGCGGCCCACTCCGGTCCCGTCGTAGGCGCTGCCGTCCTCGTGCTCACCGTAGCCGTCGCCCGTGTACCGGTGCCAGGCCGGGCCGCTGGGCGTGTCCACCCGCAGGAGGGCGTCGGCGACCGCAAGGCTGGCGACGATCCGGGGATCGTCGGGCAGCCGGAGCCCGAACCGCACCAGCGCGATGAAGTCCGTGCCGATCATCTCGTCGGCCGGCACCATCGACGACTCGGGCGGCCGGTTGCGCAGTGGCACGGGCGTCGAGATCGGTGCGCCCGCGAGCACGTCCGGCGAAGCGATCCTGACGTAGGTGCCGTCCACGCCGTGCTCCCGGGCGAGGCGGCTACCAGGGGCATACGTCCAGTCCTCGATCGAGGCGTTCCAGTCGTCGGCGAGCTCGAGGCAATACGCGGCAGCGGGCTCCGGAAGATGCTCGGCCGCGACCACCAGCGCGGCGACGACCGGGGCGAGGGTCGACGGGCAGAGCCCGGCGGTCTCCTCCCAGCGGTCCTCGCTGGTGGACGGTCCGGTTCGCGCGATGAAGCTCGCGGCCCGCGCGATCATCCGGTCCAGCGACGTCCGCGTGAGGAGGCTCTGGAAGACATCGGCCTGCTGCCCCGCCCGCCCGTGCATGTGCGTGGCGCCCGTGCGGAGCGCGCCCGCGAGGAGGATCGGGTACGCCGCCTCGTCGAGCTGGAGGCCGCCCCAGTAGGGGTCGCCGTCCACCCATTGGTTCTGCGGCCAGTGTCCGTCGGGCTCCTGCGATGCGACGAGGTACGCGAGCGTCCGGCGCGCACTCGCTTCGGCCCCCAGGGCCACGAACGCACCCGCGGTCTCCACGAGGTCCCGAGACCATACGAGGTGGTAGCCGCCCAGGTCGTTACGCGTGTTGCCCCACGGGATCGACAGGCTGGCCACGGTCGCACCCGGTAGCGTCCGGTCCTGGTGGGTCCGCAGGACCGCGGCCGACGTGAGGTACAGATCGCGGTCGGCCGAAGGCAGGTCCGCAGGAGGGTCCACGACGGTTCGGACGAAGCCCTCCCAGTTCGTGATGTACTCGTCCCAGGCGCCCTCGAAGTGCACGGCCAGGGCTGCACACGCCTCCAGCCCGGCCTCGTCGGGCGTCGCCCCGAAGGCCAGCACGATCTGCGCTCGTCCGCCGTCGAGCTCGATCTCGGTCATGCCGGCCACGTTGCCCGAACCGGTGCGTTCGTACGTCCAGGTCATCCGCCCGTTCGCGGCAAAGTCCTGCCAGCCATCGGACACGCCGACATGGCCGACCCCCTGCCGCTCAGGTGCCGGGTCGGACGCCATCGCCAGGGCCCACGCCCCATGGCGCGCGAACACCATCGACCGGCCCTTGGTCGCGCCGATCCATGCCTGCCCGGCGGCGCCGCCGAAGCCAAGGTGCGGCGCGAGCAGCGGGTAGAGCCGCAGGGGATGTGCCACCCGCAGCGGGTCGTCCTTCGCCCGGCGGTCCAGGAGATGCGCCTGGATCCGGATGACGTCGGCGTGATCGTCGGCGCAGATCCGCAGGGTCAGCTCGTAGCGCAGGTGACGGTGGACGGCAGTGATCGCCGGGATGCCGGCTCGCTCGTGGTGGACGTCATGGTCCGACATCGCGCTTCACCTCGCTCCAGAACCCCGCATCATCGGCCACGATGAACCCGAGGTCCCGGATCTGCGGCCGGTCCACGTGCGGCCAATAGACCTCGTTGAGGATGCCCCGCCCAACCGTGAACCAGACGCGGCTCGCGTAGTGGGATGTCCCGACGGCGTCCTTGTCGCTGCTCGACCACGTCGGCGCGATGCCGGGCGCGCCCGGTGCAAGGATCGCCTCGGTCTCGTTCACGCCTCGACCTCCGCGCCCGGCGCGGGCGACTGCCACCCGTCGCCGCGGATCAGGACGCCGTCCATGGGCCGCGTCCGAGCTGCATGTTCGTCTCCTGATGGGGCGCATCGGCCCGGTCGGGTCGATCATCCATCTTCCTGGCGGATCCCGTTCCAGCCGCGGCCGCCTGCGCATCGCGGGCGCGAGTGGCATCCTTCGCGAAGCGACGCCGGAGGCCGTCGGCTCGAGCTCGAACGACCTTCCCGGAGCCGTCCCGCTGGGAGGTGGCGATGCAGGCGATCGTCGGTGGGCTGGTGGCCTTCGCGGTCGTGGTGGGTTGGGTCCTGGTGCGCTGGCGGGCGACCGGCCGCGACCCCTCGTATCTCGATGATCCCTCGATCCTCCTGCCCGCGCCGCCGGAGGGGATGACGGCGGCAACCGCGACGATCGTGGACGGCGGACCGGCGACGACCGCGTTCATGGCCGCCCTGTTCGACCTCGCCAGCCGCGACGAGATCGCGTTCCTCGACGAGACGCCCGACGCGCGGGGTGCCCACCGGGTCGGGATCGAGATCCACGGCACGCACACGGATGCGCCCCGTATCCAGCTCAACCGTCGCCGGCCCGTCGGCGAGGGGGAGGCCTGGTTGCTCGCCAACCTCAAGACCTATGCCGCGATCGACGTCGCCGACGACTCCGGCGACGCCCGCGCCATGGAAGCCGTGGTGGCCATGTCCGAGTTCTCGGGGTTCATCGCGACCGCGCTGTCCAAGGGGCCTGAGGGCATCGCTCCCGGCGACCTCGTCGAGGGGATGACGCTCGGGCCCGGCACCCGATCTCCAGGCGTCGCTCATCGGGGCGCTCACCCGGGCGGGCAAGCCGGTCCCGGAATCGCTGCGCACCTCCCAGGCAAGGCAGGCGCCGATGATGGCACTCATGCGCGAGGTGCTCGCCAACCCGGACGCGGTGACGTCCGATCCGGAGGCGTTTGCCAGGCACGTCGAGGACGTCACGGGACATGCCCCCTCCGCGCAGGAGATGTCGGAGCTCACCACGTGGCTGGGCAAGCACCGGGTGGCAGGCGCGTCCGGTCATGCCCCGGGGCCCGGGTCCGGGTCCGATGGGGCTTCGAAACCGTACATCCCGGCGGACCGCGCCCTGCGGTTCCACCCGCCCCTGGGGTTCGCGACGTTCGTCGAGAACTACGCCCGCCGTAAGGGCTGGATCAAGGGGCTCTCGTTCATCGCCCGCTGGAAGTGGGAGGGGCTTGCGGCCGTCGAGGTCGTCGTCGGACTGGTGGTGGCGTCCGCGGGCGCCGCGGACCAGCAGCTCGTCTACGGCGCCGGCCTGGGCATCGCGGCCGGCGGCGTCGCGACCTGGCTCGTCTGCGCGGTTCATGGCATCGCGCACGCACGAGGGCGCCGTGATGAAGGCCCAGCTTGCCGCCTATCGTCGGACGCTCAAGGCGACGTTCGAGACGTCGGCAACGCTCGATGACGCCGTCACGGCGACCGGGCTCAAGTGGCTCGAGACGCCGGACCAGGCACTCGTATGGGGCGTGGCGCTCGGGCTCCGCCCCGACATCGAGGCGCTGCTGCGTCGGACGACGAGCGGCATGAGCGCAGGGACGATCCCGACGTCGGCATTCCTCCCGCGCTGGATCGGGCGTGCGGCCGGGGTCGTGTCGACGGTTGCGAGCGAGGTCGCGGCCTCGGCCGCGCCGTCGGTCCCATCGGTGGCCGGGGCTGCACCCACTGCCGAGCCGGCTGCGATCGCGACAACCGTGCGCGACTACGCGGACGTGTTCGCCGGGATCGAACGCATCGGGACGGTCGCAACGCAGCACACCGCTCGCTGATCGGCCGGCCGTCGGGGCGGGATGGTCGTGGTCGTGGGCGATGTCGGGCGCACTGTGGCGCAGGGGCAGCACCGAGCCGGCATAGAGCCGCCGTAGAGCACGGCCGCAGACGCTGGGCGGGCGCCACTCGGGAACGGGTCGCCCGCAGCGGTGTCGAGAGCGACACGACCCGCGACCAAGGAGGCGCACAGATGCGCAGGCGATCTGCTCTTCTCATCGGGGTCTCGATGCTGCTCGCCCTGGCGGTGTCGCCGGTCCGCGGCGCGGCCGCCACGCCGTTGATGATCGACGCGCACACGGGGTTCGACGGGCCAGCCACGTTCACGGCGACCGGGCTGCCGGACTGCAGCGACGGGACCTTGTCCCAGGATGTACGGGTCGTTGGTCGCGGTGCGGCGCTCATGTTCGACGTCCACACCATGTTCACCTGCACGGACGGCGGCTCCTTCGATGTCCACATCCATGCGAGCGTCCGCCCCTGCGACCCGCAGGACCGGGGCAGCTGGGTGATCACCGGCGGCACCGGCATCCTCGCGGGCATGCACGGTGCCGGGACCCTCGTTGGGACGTATTACCCGACCAACTCGTGCGACGCGGAAGGTATCGACGATCACTACGTCGGGACGGCCGTCATTCCCTGACCCAGCCATTGCCGCCGGCGGCGCCGCGGTCAGCCGCCGCACCCGGTCGGGTCGACGCCCAGCGCGACAGCCTGGGCCTCGCGCCCGACGGGGATGCACGGCACCGCGACGGAGCCCGCGACGATCCGCGCACGCCAGGTGTCGAGCTCGGCGCGCAGCCCATCGATGAAGCCGCCGGTCGTCGAGAGGTCGACGACATGGGCGGCCAGGCCCAGGTGCCGGGTGCCCGTCGCGAGATCGCCCCGTGCGTACTGCGCCACCAGGTCGTACACCGCGGTGTCCACCCGCTTCAGGACGGATGTCAGGATGTGCGGCTGCCAATCGCGCCAGCCGACGTTGAGTGGGTTGTCCCCGACCGTGACGTACTGGTCCGAGTCCACGCCGATCGCCCACAGCTGGCGTGCCCGGGCCGTCAATTCACTGGTCGCCGCGCTGAACACGCCGACCCCGGAGTCGCCAGCAGCGACGAAGATGACGTCGGCGCCCGAGCCGTATTGAGACTTGGCCTCCGAGAACGCGTGCGCCGGGTCCTCGTAGGCCTCGTAGTCGCCGTTCCGGCCTAGGTACGTCGACAGGATCCGGACCGACGGATCCACCGCCCGGGCCCCGGCCTCGTAGCCCGCGGCGAACGGCCAGATCACGGGACCGTCCGCGCCCCCGATGAAGCCGATCGTGCCGGTACGCGTGGTCCTCGCCGCCACCACGCCGGCAAGGAACGAGCTCTCGTTGTCACCGAACATCAGGTGGATCACGTTTGGCTCGGCAGCGGTCAGATTGATGACGGCAAATCGCGTGTCGGGGAAGTCCGCGGCGACGGAATCCACGTCCCCTTCCACGGTAGCCGCGATGACCAGGCCCGAGCCACCCTCGGACACGCTCCGCATCGCTGCGTCCGCCGTCGAGCCGTTGACCGCGGGCACCTTGCGCGAGGTGAGCCCGAAGTCCGTGACCGCCCGATCGAAGCCGTCCTCGATCATGAGCGTGGCCGAGAACACGCCACCTCCGTTGTAGATGAGCGAGACTGGCGCCCGCACCGGAGTCGCGAGACCCAGGGCGGTGTACCCGCCGAGCACGATCACGGCCGCGACCGCGATCCCGAGCCCCACGAGGCGGATCCGCGCAAGCCGTTCCAGGCGACGGCTGGCCGCGATGCTCGCGGTCTGCGCCGCCTGCTCGGAGCGCCGACGTTCCAGGCTCGCTTCGAGAAACGCCCGCTCGCGTCCGGTGAGCTGGAGCGCACCCTCGCGTATCGTCGTCTCGAACTCCGCCAGGCGTGTACCGGTCAGGAGGTAGTCCGGGTCGCGGTCGGCTGTCTCCCACTCCTCCGCGGCCGTGGCGAACGAGCTGTGGCGCCGCAGTGCCGCGCGGTGGCGATCGATCCAGCCGGCGAGACGATCCCATTCGCGAAGCAGCGCCTCGTGGGCCACCTCGACCGTGGCGTCGCCGGTGACCGGATCGCGGTCGAAGGCCAGGAGCCGGTGGCGGCCGAAGCTGTCGAGGACCTCGGACAGGGCGACCGGGTCGACGTCGAGGTCCGTGAGCTCCGACAGCGATGGCCTCCGCCTCGAATCGATGGGTGACCGACCGGGACGTACCAAACGCAGGAACACCTGCATGGCGACCTGACGCCCGGCGGCGTCCAGGCCCCCGTAGAGCGCCTCGGCGCGGCGCGACAGGATGCCATGGAGCGCGCCGAGCGCCCGGTACTCGGCCAGCGTCAGCATCACGCCGTTGCCACGGTCGAACAGCTCGGTCAGGGCAAACTGGAGCAGCGGCAGCGCCGCCGGCTGCGCCACGGTGTCCGCGACGAGCTCGGCGAGCAACCCCGGCTCGACGCTCACCCCGGCACGCTCCGCCGGGCCCGCGACGGCCGCCTTGAGCTCGTCGGTCGTCATGGGCACGACGTTCATGACGCCCGGGATGAAGATCTCGGCGAACTTCGGATCGAGCAGCGGGCGGTCGTAGAAGTCGGCCCGCAGGGCGAGCACCACCGTGACCGCTCCATCCGGGTCACGGAGCGCCGCCGAGATCGTCTGGAGGAAGCGCCGTCTGGCCGGCTCGTCGGCGACGGCGAACAGATCCTCGAACTGGTCGAGCACGAGCAGGCGTCGGTGCGGGGCCGGCGTCCGCACCGTCGCTTCGATCTCGGCGAGGTTGTTGGTCGCGGGGATGACGTGGACGACGTCCCACTGCCCAGACCCCGCGATCGCGCCGGCGCGAACCCTGGGGATCAGCCCGGCCGCGAGAACGCTGGACTTCCCCGAACCCGAAGGGCCGACGAGCGCGACGAGGCGGTGGCCGGCGCGCAGGCTGTCGACGAGGCGGTCTGCCAGGTCGTCCCGGCCGAAGAAGTCGGCGGCGTCCTGCTCGGTGAACGCGCGCAGCCCCTTGTACGGATTTCGAGCCCGCTCCTCGGATCCGGTGGCGACCTCCGGGGCCGGCGCCAGGGCCGGGTCGTGGAGCAGGATCCGCTCCTGGAGCCGCTGAAGCGCAGGGGATGGATCGAGCCCGAGCTCATCGTCGAGCAGCTCCCGGAGCCGCTGGTACGTCCGGAGGGCCTCGGCGTGGCGACCCGATCGGGCGAGCGCGAGCATCAGGATCTCGCGCGCGCGCTCGCGGAGCGGGTCCTCGCGAACGGCCGCCTCCACGAGCGAAAGCGCGTCGGCGACGAGCCCGGCCATGAGCTCCGCCGCCGCGAGCTCCTCGATCGCGTCGAGATGCCGATCGGTGAGGCGACGGATGTACCGCTGGGCGAACTCCTCGTAGGCGAAGTCGGACAGCGCGGGACCTCGCCACAGGGTCAGCGCCGCCCGAAGCCGCTCGGTGCCTCCTGCCCGGTCGCCCGACCGGAGGCGCTGCAGCCCATCCTCCACCAGTCGCTCGAAACGCCGGGTGTCGATCGCGTCGTCGTCGGCCTGCAGCTGGTAGCCAGGCTGGCGCGTGACGATGAGCTCGCCGGGCGCGAGCCGCGAAAGTGCCCTGCGCAGCTCCGACACGTAGATCTGGATCGAGTGCGCCGCCGTGCGCGGCGGATGCTCCGGCCACAGGTCGTCGATGAGCCGGTCCACCGAGACGATCTCCCCGGCGTGCAGCAGCAGGACCGCGAGCAGCGCGCGCTGCTTGGGCGGCCCGAGGTCGGCCGTGACGCCGCCGGCCACGGCCTCGAGCGATCCGAGCAGGCGAAAGTCCATCGCAACCCTCAGTGCGTCAGGACCGTTGGTCGAAGGTGGATCGTCGCCGCCCCGCGGCGCTTGGTCAACCAATTCTCAGGGGCTGACCGTCCAGGTGCCGGCGAACAGGGACGCGCGATCCGGACACGGATCGGGCTGACCGTCCGAGGACAACGTGAGCTCGGAGCCGTTGACCTCCCAGCGCATGGCAGTCGAGCCCTCCGCGTAGTCGCAGAAGCTGCCCCGGAGGGAGGCCGGCGCGGTCCAGTTGGCCGGTCCGTAGAGGGAGAATCTCCCGTCCGCGGCGGCCTGGAATCCCTCGGTGACGCCCCCGCCCCATGGGTCGGTCACGATGATCACGCCGTCGCCACCGAATCTGAGGTGCCAGTCGCCTGCGGGGCCCGAAGCGTTCGCGGGCACGGTCCGGACGAACTTCCGGTCGAGGAGGGCGGCGGGCACCGGCGCGCGATCCGTGGTCACAGCGATTTGCGTCGTGGCTGCGACGCCCGAGGCCGTGACGACGTTGATGGCGAGCTGGTGCGTCCCCGGCGTGAGGACCCACGGCAGGAACGAGTTGCCGTCATCGTTGAACGTGTACGGCGCGTTGTGCTCGGTCCAGGCGACCGTCCCGTCGAGCAGGAACTCGACATGGTCGATCGCCACGTCGGTCGGTCCGGAAACCCGGGCGGTCCAGTCGACCGCACCGGTGAGCGGTCCGTCCGCGAGTGAGGAGGTTACGGTCAGCGGGGACGCCGCCTCGGACGGCGCTGCGGCCGCCGTCGTGCCTGCCGTCTCGCCCACCCTGGCTGCAAGGCTGTCACCCGGCGCGTGGGTTGCGTCGCTCGCTGCCCCACCCGACCCGGAGCAGGCGGCGACGGCAGTCAGGACGATCGGGAGGGCGACGACGGACACCCACGTTCGTCGGGCGCGGAATTGGGACGTCATGGAAGGTCGGCTCCTGCTTCGCGACTCGATGACTCGAGCGGTCTGGCTCCATCGTCCTGGGGCCGCTTTGCAGGATCCCGATCCGGCCTCTACGCCGGCTCTACGTCAATCGCGCTCGCCACCTCGATGCGCTGAGTGCCCTCAGAAGCAGCTATTCGTCGAGGTCCATCCGGCGAAACCGGGCGATCGCGAGCAGCACCGGCACCACCGACCAGACGACCAGGGCTCCGACCGACGCGGCGATCGGAGCGACCGATGCCAGCGGCACGGCCGGGCCGCCGAGGACCCTCGAGATCGAACCGGAGACCGTCAGCGCGGGCAGCCAGGGCATCGGCGTCGACGGCCAGATGGGGGCGCCGGTGATCGCGAGGTCGGCGGCGAAGACGAGGACGGTGAGCAGGAATGCAAGCGCGATCGATCGCGCAAGGATGGCCATGAGCGCCGGAACGGCGACGAATGGGAGCACGATCAGCAGCCGGATTCCCATGTCGGCCCACAGGTTCGGGACGGGCGCAGCGAATTCCTGCAGCGGCCGGCCCTGGAACGTGAGCAGGAACGGGATGATCGCCGCGAACACCAGCCCGATGGCCATGACCAGGCCGACCAGGCCGGCGGTGACGGCCACCCGCACCCCCATCGTGCGACCCCGGCTCGAGGTCAGGTGGAGCGTGCGCACGGTCGCCCACTCGAACTCACCGGCGACGAGCGCAATGGCCAGGTAGATCGCCAGCAAGGCGACGGGACCGAGGTTTCCGGCGACGTGGACGAGGCTGGCCGGGAATGCGTACGCGGGCAGCGACCGGGCGACCTGCTGCTCCCAATCGGCCAGCATCTGTGCGCGCATCTCGGCCTCGAAGACCGGGTCCGGCGGGTCCACCACGAACCCACTGAACTGCGGTGGGCTGGTGACCGAGTTGTAGTCGGCGACGAACATGATCGCCAGGACCACCGGGACGAGGAGGACCAGGAACCGCAGATCGCCGCGGTGGCCGAACCGGACCCAGTCGGCAGCCAGCAGGCGCCTCATGTGGCCACCACGTCCTGGGGGCTGGTCAGGCGCAGGAACACGTCCTCCAGCGAGTCCCGTCGGCGGATCAGCTGGTCCGGGTAGCAGCCCGCGTCCGCGAGGAGCCGGCTGACCGTCGCGCCATCCGGCGCACCCGTGACCGAAAGCCCCGCGTCATCCGGCGACTCGGCGACATCGAACCCCGCGGCCTCGAGCACGCGTCGAGCGGCCGCAACCTCATCCCCGTTGAGCGACAGCTCGATCCGCTCGCCGCTCCCGGCCAGCTCGTCGGGCGTCCCGGTCGCGACGATCCGGCCCCGGTCGACGATGGTGACCTGGTCGCACGTCCGCTCGACCTCGGTCAGGAGGTGACTCGAGACGAGGATCGTCCGGCCGCCGGCCGCGAGCGCGACGAGGAGATCGCGGATCTCCACGATCCCGGCCGGGTCGAGGCCGTTGGCGGGCTCATCGAGGAGGAGGATCGGCGGATCGGCAAGGAGCGCGAGCGCGATCCCCAGCCGCTGTCGCATCCCCGTGGAGTAGCCCTTGGCGGCGCGCACGCCCGCCCCGGCAAGATCGACCATGTCGAGGGCGACGGCGATGCGCGCGGCCGTCCGTGCCCCGTTCCACCCCCACGCGGTGGCGACCACCCGCAGGTTGTCCGCACCCGACAGGTGCGGGTAGAACGCCGGCGTGGCGACCATCGCGCCGACCCGCTCGCCCGCCACCCAGCCCTGACTGACCGGGTCGCCGGCGATCCGGACGCTCCCGGCGTCGGCCCGAACCAGACCGAGCAGGACGCGCAGGGCCGTGGTCTTGCCGGCGCCGTTCGGGCCCAGCAGTCCGACGACATGCCCCTCCTCGACCACGAGGTCGAGCCCATCGAGGGCAGCCACGCTCCCATAGCGCTTGCGCAGGCCCGTCGCCTCGATGGTCAGGATCATGGCCGGAATGTACCCGACGCGAATGCGAGGCGTGCGGCCGTGCGACGCGGACAAATCCGCGCGGCGCGCTACCCTCGGCGGATGCAGCCCCCGATCGACGACGAGACGTTCGAGACGTGGGTGGCCGAGGCGATCGACGCCCTGCCCGCGGCGTTCCGCGACCGCCTGGGTAGCGTCGCGATCGTGGTCGAGGACTGGCCCACGCCGGCGCAGCTGTCGTCCGTGCGCGCCGCCGGGCTGTACGGGATCTACCAGGGCGTGCCGCGCTCGGCGTGGGGCGCGGACTCGGCCGCGGTGCCGTCGCGGATCACGATCTTCCGGGGCACGATCGAGCAGCACCACCGGACCCCGGAAGCGATCCGCGCCAAGGTGATCGACACCGTCCACCACGAGATCGCCCACCATCTCGGGATATCGGACGCTCGACTGCAGCAGCTTGCGCGTGAGCACGGGCACCGCTGACCGTCCGCGAGGGCGCTGACGGCCGGCACTCCCGGACCGAATCGGCCGCTGCCATACTCGCCACGTGGACGCGCACATCCTGCTGGTCGAGGATGACCCATCGATCCGTGAGGTCACGGCGCTGGGACTGCGTGCGGCCGGGTTCACCGTCAGCACGGCCGGTGACGGCGCCGAGGGCCTCGAGCGCTGGCGTGCGGACGCCCCCGATCTCGTGCTCCTGGACGTGATGCTGCCGCGGCTCGATGGGCTCGAGGTGTGCCGCGCCATCCGCCGCGAGGCGACCACCCCGATCGTGATGCTGACCGCCCGGGCCGACACGATCGATGTCGTGGTCGGCCTTGAAATCCGGCGCCGACGATTACGTCCGCAAGCCATTCGAGATGCCCGAGCTGGTCGCGCGACTCCGCGCGGCCCTGCGGCGGCGCGGGCGTGACGAGGACCCGTCGGTCGAGCGCCTCATCCAGCTGGGCCCGCTGAGGATCGACCTCGCCGGGCGCACGGTCGAGCGCGACGGTCGCGAGGTGCCGCTCACGCGGACCGAGTTCGACCTGCTGGCCGACCTGGCGAGCCGGCCCGGGCAGGTGTTCACGCGGGACGTCCTGCTGGACCACGTCTGGGGCTACGACTACCTCGGCAATTCGCGGCTGGTGGACGTCGCGATCGGGCGGCTGCGGGCCAAGGTCGAGGCAGACCCGGCCGAGCCGGCCCTGATCCTGACCGTCCGCGGCGCCGGGTACAAGGCCGCCCGGCCGGTCGGCTGAGACACTGAGCGGCGGGCACGAGGCGCAGATGGGCGGCATCCGGACCCGGCTCGCGCTGACGCTCGTTGCGCTGGTCGCCGTGACCGTCGCCGCGATCGGGATCGGCACGTACGCGTTCGTCGATGCGTCGCTGCGCGACCGGCTGATCGCCGACGCTCGCCAGCAGGTGGACTTCAATCTTTCGGTGCTGCTCCCGGACGTCCAGCCGCGCCCGACGGACGCGGACAGCTTCCGCACCAGCAGCCTGCCCGCGGCCTTCCGGCTGCGCGGCGACTCCGAGGTCATCGCGGACTTCGGGGACGGCAACCCGTACCTGTCGAGCCTCGCGCTCCAGGGCGTCCCGGACCGGATCCCCGCCTCGCTCCGCCAGGTCGTCGCCGATGGCCAGTTGGGCTACGCGTGGCTGGACCTGTCGGGCGGGCCGGTGCTCGTGGTGGGCGGCAGGGTGGGCGGGCCGCCGGATCTGTACTTCCTGTTCCCGGCCCGCCCGGTCGAGGATGCGCTGGCCCAGCTCCGGCTCGGGCTTGCGGCCGCCGCGCTGATCGCGGTGCTGGTCGCGCTGCTCACGGCCCGCGTGATCGCACGACGGATCCTGCAGCCGGTCGCCGCCGCCGGCGAGGCGGCCCGCCGGATCGCCCGGGGCGATCTCTCGGCCCGAGTACCCGAGGAGGGTCGCGATGAGTTCGGACGCTGGGCGGCCGAGTTCAATCGCATGGCGGACTCGCTGGAGACGACCGTCGTCCGGCTGGAGGCCGCCCAGCGCCAGAACCAGGACTTCGTCGCCGACGTCTCGCACGAGCTGCGGACGCCGCTGACCGCGCTGGTCGCCGAGGCGTCGCTGATCGAGACCGGACTCGACCGGCTCACGCCCGATGCGCGGCGCGCCGCCGAGCTCCTGGTTGCCGACGTGCGGCGGCTGCGGGTGCTCGTCGACGACCTCATGGAGGTCTCGCGCTTCGACGCGCAGGCCGAGCAGGCCACGATGGAGCGGGTCGATCTCGGACGGATCGTGACCGGCGTCGTCGCCGCCCGGCTGCCCGAGGCGGAGGTGTCGCTCCCGCGGGAACCGGTCGTCGTGGAATCCGAGCCGCGCCGCCTCGACCGGATCCTGGGCAACCTCCTCGACAACGCCCGGGATCACGCCCCCGGGGCGCCCGTGGAGGTGTCGCTCACCGGCATCCGCGAGGGCGCGGTGATCGTGGTCGCCGATCGCGGACCCGGGGTGGCATCCGACGCCATGCCCCACCTGTTCGACCGGTTCTACAAGGCCGACCCGTCGCGGCGGGGCGGCAGCTCCGGGCTCGGGCTGGCGATCGCCCGGGAGCACGCCGCGCTCGTGGGCGGGTCGCTCGCCGCCCGACGGCGCCCGGGTGGTGGAATGGTGTTCTCGCTGACGCTTCCTGTCACAGGATCGTTACCCGCCGGTGCCGGGCGCGTGACGGACGCGGGTGATGCTCGTGGGGCATCGGAGCCCACATCGAGGTCCCAGCCATGATCGCCGCCACTCGTTCGCTCAGATCGATCATCGTCGCCGTCGTCGTCGTCCTGCTGGCCGCCGCGTGCTCGCCCGCGACGGGTGCCCTCGGCACGCCCGCCACGCCGCCCGCCACGAGCAACCCGTCGGTCGAGGTCCCGACCGCCGACATCACCCCGGACACGGCCTCGCCGACACCGACGGCGCAGCCGACCGGTTCAACGATCCCGTCCGGGAACCCGACGGCGACGCCTGCCGCGACGTCCTCGCCCGCCGAGACGATCATCGTCCGCGCTTACTTCCTGGCAAACGAGCACCTGGTGCCCGTCCTGCGCGAGGTCCCCCGGACCCAGGCGGTCGCAACCGCGGCCATCCGCGAGCTGCTCGCCGGCCCCAACGCCAGGGAGCAGGCGGCCAGCCCTGCGCTGGTCACGACGATCCCGGCCGGCACCCAGCTGCTCGGGCTGTCCATCACGGACCGCGTCGCGACCGTCGACCTGTCCCGGGAGTACGAGACCGGCGGCGGCAGCGCGTCGATGTTCGGGCGGCTGTCGCAGGTCGTCTACACGCTGACCCAGTTCTCGACCGTCGACGGCGTCCTGTTCGAGCTCGACGGCCAGCCGGTCACGATCTTCGGCGGCGAGGGCCTCGTGCTCGACCACCCGGTCGGCCGCGCCGACTACCACGACCAGCTGCCGGCGATCTTCGTCGACCGCCCCGCCTGGGGCGCAGCGCTCGGCAACCCGGGCACGGTCACCGGTCTGGCCAACGTGTTCGAGGCGACGTTCCGGGTCCAGCTGATGGACGCCGGCGGCGCCAAGCTCGCCGACCAGCAGGTGATGGCCACCTGCGGCACGGGCTGCTGGGGGACCTTCTCGGCCCAGCTGAGCTACACGGTCGCGAAGTCGCAATGGGGCACCCTGCGGGTGCTCGACTACTCGGCCAAGGACGGCTCGCCGGAGAACGTGACCGACTACCAGGTCTGGCTCACGCCGGCCGGCTGAGTCCGCGACGGCTCAGGACGGCGCCCGGCCAGGGTCCTCCGGCCGGGCGCTGTGGCGTGTCAGGCGGCGCCGCTCGCCTGCGCGGCGTCGCGTCCGGCCGCTCGCCTACGCGGACACCGGCAGCGACTGCAGGCCGCGCAGGATGAACGTGGGCTTCCAGGCCGGCGGCTCGCGGAGCTCGAGACCGGGCCTCCGCGCGAGGATCTCGCGGAACAGGATCCCCATCTCGAGCTTGGCCAGCGGGGCGCCGAGACAGTAGTGGATCCCGGCCCCGAACGAGAGGTACGGGTTGGGCTTGCGGTCCAGCACGAGCTCGTCCACGCGGTCGAACCCGTCGGGATCCCGGTTGGCCGACGCGAACTGGAGGGCCAGCTCCGCGCCGCGCGGGATCCGCACCCCATACAGCTCGATGTCCTCGAGCACCCAGCGCTCGAACATCGGGAGCGGCGTGTCGAACCGCAACAGCTCCTCGAGTCCGGTCGGAACGAGCGCAGGGTCTGCACGGAGCGCCGCGAGGGCGTCCGGGTGCCGGAACAGCGTCCACCAGGCGTTGCCGGCGCCGTTGACCGACGCTTCGTGTCCCGCGTTGAGCAGCAGCGCGCACGTCCCGACCAGCTCGCCCTCGGTCAGGTTGTCGCCGGCCTCGGCGACCTGCGCGAGCCCCGAGATCAGGTCGTCACCCGGATGCTGCCGCCGGTGCCGCGCGAGGTCCCGCAGGTAGTCCCCGAACGCGATGCTTGCCGCCACCGACCGGTGCTGGCTCGCCTCGGGGGGATTGAGCTCGTACATCAGGCAGATGTCCGACGACCACGGCCGGAGCAGGTGTCGATCCGCCTCCGGCACGCCGAGCAGCTCCGCGATCACGGTGACCGGCAGCGGCTCGGCCACATCGGCGATCAGGTCGAACTCCCCCTTCGCGATCGCCGTGGTCAGCAGCCCGTCGACGATCGCCTCGATCCGTCCGCGCAGCCCTTCCACGGTGGCCGGCGTGAACGCCTTCGAGACCAGGCGCCGGAGGCGGGTGTGATCCGGTGGCTCGCGGTCCAGCATCCCGTCCTGCACCAGCGTCCAGAACGGGTCCTGGAACTCGGGCGGTGACGCGTGGCCCATCTCCTCGTGGGTCGCCACGTGGAGGTAGGTGCGGCCGAGGCGCCGGTCGCGCAGCAGCGCGTTGACGTCGCCGAACCGGGACACGATCCACTGGCTGGTGCCGGGGTTCCACAGCAGCGGGTGATCCGCGCGCAGCCGCGCGTACACCGGGTACGGGTCGGCGATGAACGAGGGGTCGGCCGGGTCGAATCCGAGCTCGAGCGGCGTCGAGGCGTACGGATCGACGGTCCCGCGCGCGGCGGGCGGCGTGGTCGGCATCCCCGGATGCTAGGGGAAGCGCCCGATGGCGTCGACGACGAGGTCGATGAACGCCTCGCGGTCGAGCGCGACCCCGACCTCGGCGTTCGCGGGCCGGCCGTCGATCCCCTCCTCGTCCCCCACCGTTCGCCCACGGGTCAGCCCGTCGCCGGTCTCGACGTCCACGCGCATCCGGCGGCGCTCGACGAGCCACGGGGCGACCAGCACGCCGACCGCGACCGCGTCGTGGATCGGCGGACCCGGCCAGCCGTACCGGTTCCGGTGGTGGATCGCGAAGAACCGCATCAGGTCCGCGAACACGTGCCCGGTCCGGGTGCCCAGCGCCTCCATCCGTGCGACATCCTCGGGCAGCACCAGCGCCTGGTGGGTGACGTCGAGCCCGGCCATCAGGATCGGGACGCCCGCCCCGAACACGATCGCGGCCGCCTCCGGGTCCTGCCAGATGTTGAACTCGGCCGACGCCGTGGTGTTGCCCGCGCCGAGCGAGCCGCCCATCAGCGAGATCGCGCCGATCCGGTCGTGGAGTGAGGGGAACGCCCGCAGGAACAGCGCGACGTTGGTCATCGGTCCCGTGGGTACGAGCGTGACGGGTGTCGGCGACGCCCGGACGAGCGCGGCGACCAGCTCGACCGCGGCGTCGGGACGCACATCGACCGCGGCGTCGGGCAGGTCAGAGCCGTCCAGCCCGGAGTCCCCGTGGAACGCCGGCTGGATGAGCGGATCCTGGACCAGTGGCTGGGCCGCGCCCGCCGCCACCGGGATATCCGTGCGCCCCAGCAGCGTCAGCACCCGCAGCGCGTTGCGCGTCGTGTTCGCCAGCCCCGAGTTGCCGGCGACGGTCGTGACGCCCAGGACCTCGAGGTTCGGGGACGCGCACGCGAGCAGGATGGCCAGCGCGTCGTCGTGTCCCGGGTCGCAGTCCAGGATCACCGGGCGCGGCGCACCCCCGGGCGGCCGGCCCGGCAGCGCAGCGAGCGCGGCGGCCCGATCCGTTTCGCCGGGCATCACGCGCTCAGGCCGCCGCTTCGCGCTCGTACGGCTGTCCGTCAGCGGCCGGCGGGACGCTGCGCCCCACGACGCCGGCAAGGATCACGATCGTCAGCAGGTACGGGAGCGCATCCCACAGCTGCGCGGGCACCGAGCTCATGACGGTGCCCAGGTCGCCCGAGGGCGGCGCAATCTTGATCAGCTGGCTGATCTGGAGGAACAGCGCGAACAGGAGCGCGGACCCGAACGCCCCGATCGGCGTCCAGCGGCCCATGATCATCGCGGCCAGCGCGATGAACCCGCGCCCGGTGGTCATCCCGATCTGGAACGAGTTGGTCGCCTCGATGCTCAGCCAGGCACCGCCGAGGCCGGCGAACACGCCGCCCAGCATCACGTTGCGGTAGCGGAGCCGGATGACGTCGATGCCGACCGTCTCAGCCGCACGTGGGTGCTCGCCCACGGCGCGGGTCCGGAGGCCCCAGCGCGACCGGAACAGCCAGATCTGGGCGCCCACCATGATCACGACCGCGGACATCGCGATCGGGCCCTGGTGGAGGAACATGTCGATCACCCAGCCGATCACCGGAACCTGGACGAGCTCGGCCGGCGGCCTGAACGGGGCGAAGCTGCCGGCCCCCGCGGGCGACGACTTCGAGATGAGCTGGTCGAGGTAGCCGGTCACCCCGAACGCCGCGATGTTGATGATCGTGCCGCTGATGATCTGGTCGGCCCGCAGCGAGATCGACAGCCAGGCGTGGAGGGCGGAGATGAGCACCGCCACGAGCACCGCGGCCAGGAGGCAGATGAGGAGCGGGATCGTGAACCCGAAGACCTCGCCCGGCGCGGGGCTGCCGAACATCGGGTTGACCGCGACGCCGACCACCCAGGCGGTGAAGGCCGCCGCCAGCATCGTGCCCTCGATGCCGATGTTGACGATGCCCGACCGCTCGCACAGGACGCCGCACAGGGCCGCCAGCGCGAGCGGCGTCGCCTGGTTCAGGATGTTGGGGGCGTTCGAGGGGACGACCGCGATCAGGAAGCCCAAGGCCTGGAACAGGATCCCCAGGACCGGGATGCCGTAGAACACATCGAACAGCTGGGTGATGTCCATCAGACGACCGCCTCCGCAGCAGTCCCGCCGGCAGCAGCGGCGGGGGTTGCACCTTCGGCGGGCGCCCTGGCCCGCAGCACCCGGCGGAGCACCGGGCTCGCAACGAGGAACAGCAGGATCACGGCCTGCAGCACGTCGACCAGCTCGACCGGGATCTGCGCCCGGATCTGCATCAGGCCAGCGCCGGCCCGCATGCCGCCGAACAGCAGCGCGGCAAACACGGTCACCAGCGGGTGCGATCGCGCGAGCAAGGCGACCGCGATCGAGTCAAAGCCCACGGTCGTGCCAAAGCCCGAGGTCATCGTGTGGGTGACACCCAGCAGCACGCTCGTCCCGGCCAGGCCGGCCAGCGCGCCGCTGAAGGTCATCGTGGCGATCGTGATCAGCCTGGGGCGCATCCCGGCATACCGCGAGGCCTCCGGATTGGCGCCCACGGCACGGATCTCGAACCCCCAGGTCGTCCGGAACAGGAGCCACCACACGAAGAAGGCGGCACCGAGCGCGAGCAGGATCCCGATGTGGCCGTTCCGACCGAAGATCACCGGGAAGGCCGCATTGCCCACGTCAAAGGTCACCGGTGACGGCGACTTGGGCACCTTGAGCGGGCCGCTCACGAGCGCGGCCAGGAGCTGCACCGCGACGTAGTTCATCATGATCGTGCTGACGACCTCGTGGGCGCCCGAGACGGCCTTGAGGAAGCCCGGTACGAAGCCCCACAACCCGCCTGCGACGAACCCGGCCAGCGCGGCGGCGGGGATGGCGACGATTGCGGGCGCATCAGCCAGCCAGACGCCGACGATCACGGCGCCCAGCGCGCCGACCAGGAACTGCCCCTGGGCCCCGATGTTGAACAGGCCCGCCCTGAAGCCGACGCCGACCGCGAGACCACCGAACAGCAGCGGCGTCGTGTTCACAAGCATCGAGACGACGGCGTCCGGGCTGCCGAGGGCGCCCTCAACGAGCGCTCCATAGGCGACGAGCGGCAGGCCCCAGTCGAACTCCTTGCCGGGCACCAGCAGCTCCGAGAAGAGCACGATCGCCGCGCCCAGCAGGATCGACAGGACCACGACCGTGACGGGGACGGCAGCGACCGACCAGACGCGGGCGACCGACGGCCGCGACGGCGTCCGGCGTCCGGGCTTGCGATCGACGCTCATGGCACGGCCCCCGCGCCCGGCTCTGCGCCACCGGCTCCACGTTCCTCTCCGCCCGTTGCCATCAGCAGGCCAACGGCATTCTTGTCCGCCGTCGGTCCGTCCACGACCGCAGCGATCCGCCCCTCGTACATCACGCCGATCCGGTCGGACAGCTCCAGCACCTCGTCGAGCTCCGCCGAGACGAGCAGCACCGCGGTCCCGGCGTCGCGCTTGGCGATCACCTGGCGGTGGATGAACTCGATGCTCCCGACGTCCAGGCCGCGGGTGGGCTGGTCGAGGATCAGAAGCTTGAGCTCCCGGTCGAACTCCCGGGCGACCACGGTCTTCTGCTGATTGCCGCCGGACAGGGTCCCGGCCCGCGCGCCCGCGGACGGCGTCCGGATGTCGAACTTCTTCACTGCTGATGCCGCATCGCGATCGATCGCCTCGCGATCACGGATCACGCCCCGGGCATAGGGCGGCCGATAGTAGCTCGTCAGGACGAGGTTGTCCGAGATCGGAAACGAGAGGATCAGGCCGAACCGGTGGCGGTCCGCGGGAACGTATGCAACCTGCGCCTCGTTCATCTGGCGGGGGCTGTACGCCGTCACATCCAGCCCGTCGAGGGTCACGGTGCCGTCTGTCGGATGGCGCAGGCCGATGATCGATTCGACCAGCTCGTCCTGGCCGTTGCCGGCCACGCCTGCGATGCCGAAGATCTCGCCGGCCCGAACCTCCAGGTCGACGCCTCTGACCATGGGGTTCCCGCGGTCGTCGCTGGCCTTGAGCCCGGTCACGTTGAGCACCGTTCCGGCGGGATGCGAGGTGCCGCGATCGACCGTCAGCTGGACCTCGCGGCCGACCATCAGCTCCGCCAGGTCGTCCTCGTTGGTCTCGGCCGGCTTGCGTTCGCCGACGACCCGCCCTCGACGGATGACGGTGATCCGGTCCGCGATCTCGAGGACCTCGTACAGCTTGTGGCTGATGAACACGATGCTGTGGCCTTCGGTCGCCAGTCGGCGGAGGACGGCGAAGATCTCCTCGGTCTCCTGGGGCGTGAGCACTGCGGTCGGCTCGTCGAGGACGAGGATCCGCGCGTTGCGATACAGCGCCTTGAGGATCTCCACGCGCTGCTGCCAGCCGACCGAGAGCGAGCTGACCTTGGCCTCGGGGTCGATCTCGAAGTCGAACCGCCGGCCGAGCTCGATGATCCGCTTGTGCGCTTCCTTGCGATCGAGGAAGAACCGGTTGGCCATCGTCTCCTCCCCCAGGAGGATGTTCTCGGCCACCGTGAGGACGGGCACCAGCATGAAGTGCTGGTGAACCATGCTGATGCCGCGGGCGATCGCGTCCGCCGGCCCGACGATCTGCACCGGGGTCCCGTCGAGCAGGATCTCGCCCTCGTCGGGCGTTGCCAGCCCGTACAGGACGTTCATGAGAGTGGTCTTGCCGGCGCCGTTCTCGCCCAGCAGGGCGTGGATCTCTCCCGGGCGCACTTCGAGGCTGATCCGGTCGTTGGCCACGACACCCGGATAGCGCTTCGTGATGCCACGCATCTCGAGCGCCGGGGCAACGATGGTTCCCGTCGAGTCCGCCATGGAAGACAACTCCGGCAGTACGCGCTGGGCGGCTATGCGGACGGGTCGGCCGCAAGCGGCCGACCCGTCCGAGCTATTACCTGGTGGAGGCTAGGGCGTGTAGACGCCGCAGCCGGTGTCGGGGCAGGTCTTGAGCGTGCCCGCCTTCATGCCGGCGAGTGCGGTATCGAGGGCCGTCTGGACCTCGGGGCCGAACATCGACGCGGCGTCGTGGAACGGCGACACGCCGATGCCGTCATTGGCGGCGTTGTACAGGACGTCGCCACCGGCCAGGCCGCTGCCGGCAATGGCGACGATGGCCTGGTTGACGGCCGACTCGACGTGCTTCTCGGCGCTCGTGATGATGCACGAGTTGTTGGGGGCTCCGATGGAGACCCACTGGTCGACGTCGACGCCGATCCCGTCGATGCCTGCGGTGCAGGCAGCCTCGAGGACGCCGTTGCCCGTCTTGCCGGCGACCTGGAACAGGACGTCGACGCCGTGGGCGGTGATGAACGTCTGGGCGAACGTCTTGCCACCCGCCGGGTCGTTGAAGGCGGCGGCGGAGAAGTCGTTCGTGACATAGGCCGTGCTCACCTTGATGTCGGACTTGACCGACTTCGCGCCGAGCTCATAGCCCTGGATGTAGCGCACGCACGGCGCGCACAAGGTGGTGCCGCCGATGGCACCGATCGAGCCGTTCTTGGAGGCGTACGCCGCGACGATCCCGGCGAGATAGCCCGCCTGGTCCTCCGCGAAGTAGAGCGACGTGTAGTTCGGCACGAGGGTCTTGGCGTCACCCTTGCAGGCGAAGGTGGCGTCCGGGGCGCCCGTCTCATCGACGCACACCGGGGACTGGTCCACACCCACGAAGTGGATCGTCGGGTTGGTATGGGCGGCCGCGACGGTGTCGGCGGTCAGGTTGAAGCCGACGGTCACGATGATGTCGTACTTCTGGTCAATGAACGCCTGGATGTCGGCCGCGTACTCGGAGGCGTCCTTGGGGACGGTCGACTGCGGCGTCGGCGCGCCGATGGCGGCGGCGCCATCCTCGGCGCCCTTGAAGCTGTACTCGTTGTAGCCCTTGTCGTTGAGCGTCCCGATATCAGTCACGACGCCGATCTTGAGGTTCGACGTCGGGGCCACGGACTCGGGCGCCATGGACTCGGGCGCCATGGACTCGGGCGCCGTGGACGCCGGTGCCTGGGATGCCGGAGCGGTGGTGGCGGTGCCGCCGCCACAGGCGGCAAGGACGAACGACGCGGCGCCCACTAGGGCGACGAGTCGAGTGCTGGTCCGCAAGGTTTCTCCTCCTAGATTGTCCGGCGCGCGAGCCAGAATGGTCTCGCAGTCGCCGAGGTTTGTTCGCGGCGCGACGTGGTTGCGCCGTTCGCCGGTCGCGGGTCGCGGCCTCCCTGCGGCCTCCATGGTCGGGACCCGTACGGCTGGGGAGAGTATGCCTGTCCCGGCGTTCCCCGTGCAATCATCCGTGGGTCGCGCTTCTACCTGCTGGACGGCCCGCGACAGGAGCCGAAGGACCCCCGATGGACGATCCCGAACCGACACCCGGCGACTCGACCGAGCGCGAGCGGCTCAGGGACATCCTCGACCTCCACGAGGGCCGGTGGCACGCGCCACTGCTCGACGACGCCGGGATCGGCGGGCTCCTGCGGTCCGCGAGGCGGATCGCCGTAATCGGGGCGTCGTCGCGTCCGTTCCGCCCATCGCATGGCGTCATGGCCCACCTGATGGCCGCCGGCTACGAGGTGGTTCCGGTCAGCCCGCGCGAGACCGAGGTCCTCGGCCGTCGCTGCTACCCGGACCTGGCCGCGGCCGTTGCCGCCGAGGGTCCCGTCGACATCGTGGACGTGTTCCGCAACGCCGCCGCCTGCCCCGGGCACGCCCGCGAAGCCGTGGCCGTGGGCGCCGGCTGCCTGTGGCTGCAGCTGGGCGTCGTGAGCTGGGAAGCGGCGAGGATCGCGTCCGAGGGCGGCATCCCGGTCGTGATGGACCGCTGCACCTCGATCGAGGTCAGCCGCCTCCGCCTGGGCTGATCGCACGCCGGACTGACCGCCGCGAGCTCGCTGCGCCTCAGCGGACGGCGAACCCGGCCAGCACCAGGACGATCCCCACCACCAGGATCCCGACCCCGATCTGCCACTGGCGGCGGAGCAGCTGCATCGCGACCGACGCCCCGGTCCGCGCATCCGGTCGCGAGCCGCCGCGCCACGCCTCGTAGCGGGCGACGTTGGCATCCTGCTCGCGGAGCATCATGTATCGCCGGTACGGCCCCCTGGCGCGCACGAACCCGGTGGCGATCAGCGCCACGCCCACGGCCCAGAGCACGAGATTGAGCACGCCCAACGGCTAACCCTCCGTGTCGTCGAGGCGCTGGTGCACCAGCTCCGTGACCCGCGCGGCATCGGCGGCGCCACGGGTCGCCTTCATCACCTGGCCGACGAAGAACCCGGTGACCGGCTTCCCGGCCCGATAGTCGGTGACGGCCCTGGGGTTGGCCGCGATCACCGTGTCGACGAGCTCGAGCAGCGAGGCATCATCGGAGATCGGGCCGGGCCCCGCACTCGCGAGCAGCTCGTCGGCGGGAAGGCCGTCGGCGAGATGGCGGTCGAGCAGGTCGCGCCCGGTCGGCCGGGACACGCGACCCTCCGCGATGGCCTCGATCAGGCGCGCGATGCCGGCCGGATCCGAGGCTCCGGCCGTACCCCGGTCGTTGAGGCCGCCGGCCTTGACCGCGCGCGCATGCGGCCCGCTCACGAAGTTCGCGACCTCCTTGGCGGGCGCCATCCCGGCGCCGGAGATCGCCTCGAACGCGGTCGTCATCGCCGGATCCGCGACGATCACGGCCGCGTCGTATCCGGTGATCCCGAGCTCGACGTAGCGGGATCTCCGGGCCGCGGGCAGCTCTGGCAGGCCGGCCCGAACCCCGTCGATCCAGGCCGGCTCGACGTGGAGTGGCGGCAGGTCCGGCTCGGGGAAGTAGCGGTAGTCCTCGGACGTCTCCTTCGAGCGCATGCGATACGTCGCCTGCTGCCCGTCGTCCCAGCCGCGCGTCTCCATCGACAGCGGGTCGCCCGTGTCCAGCGCGTGCGCCTGCCGCTCGATCTCGAACGCGATCGCACGCTCCACGGCCCGGAACGAGTTCATGTTCTTGACCTCAACCCGGGTCCCGAACGTCTCGGTCCCGCGCGGCCGGAGGGACACGTTCGCCTCGACCCGCATCTGGCCACGCTCCATGTCCGCGTCGCTGACCCCGATCGCGCGAAGCAGCAGCTGGAGCTCCTCCGCGTAACGGCGCGCCTGCTCCGCGGACCGGATGTCAGGCTCGGTCACGATCTCCATCAGCGGCGCACCGGACCGGTTGAAGTCCACCAGCGAGGAACGACGGGCCGTGCCTCCGCGGCCAGCCGTGCCTCCCCGGCTGCCTGCGGCTCCCGCGTCCGCGTGGATGAGCTTGGCTGTGTCCTCCTCGAGGTGGGCGCGGGTGATCCCGACCGTGAACGGGCCGGCGGATGTCTCGATCGCCAGCCGCCCCCGCGCCGCCAGCGGGATCGCGTACTGGCTGATCTGGTAGCCCTTGGGCAGGTCCGGGTAGAAGTAGTTCTTGCGCTCCCACTGGGTGCGCTCGGGGATCGTGGCGTCGATGGCCAGCCCGGTCGCGATGACCATCTCGACCGCGCGCCGGTTGATCACGGGCAGCGTCCCCGGCAGCCCGAGGCACACGGGGCAGACGTGGGTGTTCGGCGGCGCCCCGTCGTAGGCGGTGGAGCAGCTGCAGAACATCTTCGATTCGGTCCGCAGCTGGCAGTGGACTTCGATCCCGATCACGGGCTCGTAGCGCTCGAGGACGTCCACGGCGTGCTCCACGGCAGCGGTCACGACTGCACCGTGAGCCCGACGGTCGCCAGGTACAGCCCGTACATCGCGATCGCCAGCCAGCCGACCGACTGGACCACGTGGCGCACCGCGACGCGGACCCGGGCGCGGCCGAGGATCGGACGGCCGGCCTCGATCAGGTTGCGGGTCGGCTCACCGTCCCGGACCAGCGGCGCGAGCGCGGACCTCGCCGCGTGGTATCCCCGCCAGGATCCGTAGACGAGCGCAACGAGACCGGACAGGACGAGCAGCGCACCGAGCATGCCCCAGAGTTTGGCATAGACGGTGCCACCGGCGTGATCGAGCGACTACGCCGGCTTCGGCCCCTCCGCAGGCTCGGTCATCGCCTGCTGGCCCATGATCGCGCGCTGGATCGCCTCGTGGAGGCGCGCACCCGTGGGCTGGCCCTGGAGCTCGACGACGCCGCGGTCGGCCGAGGGCTCCCACGCGTACCCGATGCCGGGCGTCGTGAGCACGAGCGGGATCGACGGATGCAGCTGACGGAGCCCCGAGATGAGATCGCCCGAGCCGTCGGTGTCGCCGCTCGCCCACGCGTCGTACACGAGGACGTCCGCCTCGGCCGCGAGGTGACAGGTTCCGCCGTTGAGGATCGGGCAGGTGTTCGCGGTGGGACCGCTGCATTGCTCGACGTCATAGCCGAACCGGCGGAGCGATTCCACCTCCTGGTCGGCGAGGTCGATATCGTGATGAACGACGAGGGCTCGGGTCATGGGGCGCACCACCTTGAACGGGCGGGAAGCCGCGGCCGCGTCGGCCGGGATCCCGGAGTCTCGAGCGTGCGCCGCGCTGGACGGTCACGGAAGTGACGAAGGTCACCGGGCGGGCCTGCGATCCGGCCCCCGGTCGTCTCAGCCGGTACGCACCCGCTCGACGAACCGGCCGATCCGCACCAACGCTTCCTCGATCTGCTCGTACGCCGTCGCGTAGCACATCCGCACGTGCCCCTCGCCCGACGGGCCGAACGCGTTGCCGGGCACCACGGCGACCTGCTCCTCGCGCAGCAGCCGCTCCGTAAACTGGTCCGAGGTCAGTCCGGTGGACGAGATCCTCGGAAACGCATAGAAGGCGCCGCGGGGCTCGAAGGTCGGCAGCCCGATCCGGTTGAGCCCGTCGACAAGCAGGCGACGGCGGCGGTCGTACTCGGCCACCATCGCGGCCACGTGCGGCTCGCCACCCTGGAGCGCAGCGAGGGCGGCGTCCTGGGCGACGGTCGGCGCGGACATGATCCCGTACTGGTGGACCTTGACGATCCCCTCGAGGATCGGTGCCGGGGCGCACATCCAGCCGACGCGCCAGCCAGTCATCGCGTAGGCCTTCGAGAAGCCGCCCATCAGGATCGTGCGCTCGCGCATCCCCGGCAGCGAGCTGAACGCGCGATGGCGGTACGTCCCGTATGCCAGCCGGTCGTAGATCTCGTCGCTGTACACGAGCAGGTCGTGGTCCCGCGCGATCCGCGCCAGCTCATCCTGGATGTCGTCGTCCAGGACCGCACCGGTCGGGTTCGCCGGATAGCCCAGGAACAGCGCCTTCGTCCGCGGCGTGATCGCGGCCTCGACGGCGGCCGGATCGAGCGCGAAGTCGTCCTCGAACCGGGTGGCAACGGAGCGCACGACGCCGCCCGCGAACACGATCGCCGGCACGTACGCCACGTATGAGGGCTCGTGGAGGATCACCTCGTCGCCCGGGTCGCACGTCGCCCGCAGCGCGAGATCGACGGCCTCCGACGCGCCGACCGTGATCAGGATCTCCGTCGCGGGGTCGTACCGGACGCCATAGCGCTGCTCGAGGTGTGCGGCAAGTGCGCGCCGCAGCTCGATCGTGCCGAAGTTCGAGGTGTAGTGCGTGCGACCCTCGCGCAGGCTCTCGACGCCGGCCTCGACGATCTCGCGCGGGGTGTCGAAGTCGGGCTCCCCCACCCCGAGGCTGATCACGTCGTCCATCGTGGCGAGGATGTCGAAGAACCGCCGGATGCCCGACGGCGGGACGTCCAGGACGCGTCGGGCGAGTGCGCGGCCGGCGAGCGGTGGACGGGTGGTCGGGTCGACAGTCATGCGGTGCAGGGTACGACATGCACCACGTCCGGACGGCGGTTGCCACCGGCTCCTGTCTCAGGCAACGAGCAAGGGACGCTACGCTGCATGGGTTCGTGCCCGACGGAGATTGCCTGAGGAGTCGAGCGATGGGCGGTGGCACCCTCCAGCTTCAGATCATCGAGCTGGAACGGTTGAGCACCCTGCCGAACGGGCAGGTGGTCGAATGGGAAGCGCTCGGCGATGGTCACGAGCCGCTGGTCTGGATCGAGGGCGGTCCGGGCCTGCCTGCGCACCTTGCCCGCGCCGATGTCGTCCCGGTGCTGGACCTCTTCCGCTGCCATCTGGTCAACGCCCCGGGCTCGGGCCGGACGACCCCTCCGGCCACCGCCGCCGGCTACGACCTGCCGGCGATCGTGGAATTCTGGGAAGCGACACGGCAGGCCCTTGGCCTCGGGCCGGTGACCGTGATGGGTCACTCATGGGGCGGGCTCGTCGCAGCCGCGTGGGCCGCGATGTATCCCGAGGGCGTGGAGCGGGTGATCGTCGTGTCCGGGTATGCCGGCTCCGGATCGCTCGATCCTGATATGGCCGGGGCCGAGCAGCAGCGCGCGCTCGACCGAATCCGGAACCGCCCGTGGTTCGATCTCGCATGGCGGGCCTGGTGTGACGCGCTGGATCAACTGGGGCAGACGGAGGAGGAGACCGCCCGGGTGTTCAGCGAGATCCTGCCGTTCTACTTTGCCGAACCCGAGGACCCGGTGTCCGTCTCCCATATCGAGCGGATCCGCCGAGAGCAGCGATGGTCCATGCCGATCGCGGACGCATGGGAGGGCGAGCGCGAAGCAGCGGACTACCGGCCGCTCCTCGCCGCGGTCCGCTGTCCGACGCTGGTGATCACCGGCGAGCACGACTGGATCTGTGGGCCGGCATGGAACCGCGCCATTGCCGACACGATCCCGGGTTCGCGCCTGGTGGTGGTCCCGGGCGTCGGACACCTGCCGCAGTACGAAGCCCCTGCAGCGTTCCGGGCGGCGATCGACGACTGGCTCGGAACCTGAGGCGCCGCCCTGGCGGCAGTGGCCACGCTGGGGGGTGTCAGCCGGCGGTGGGAGGGGCGGCTGCAAGCCGTTCGGCCCGCTCGGAGGGTGTTGCCAGGGCCCGATCCTCGAGCGCGGCCATGTCGCGCGGCTCGACGGTCCGCCACTCCGCGTCCACGGTCAGGCCCTCGTAGGCGCGCGCGGCCCGGAACAGCTCGGCCTCGGACCAGGCGGCGCCGATCAGCTGGAGGCCGACCGGCAGTCCTTCCGACAGCCCGCACGGGACCGAGATCCCGGGCAGGCCGGCCATGTTGACGGGAAGCGTGCACGCGTCGGACAGGTACATCTGGACGGGGTCCGCCATCCGGGCGCCGAACGGGAAGGCGACGGACGGCGACGTGGGCGCCACCAGGGCGTCGAAGCCCGCCTCCCACAGGCGGTCGAAGTCGCGTTTGATCAGGGTCCGCACCTTCTGTGCCTTGACATAGAACGCGTCGTAGTACCCGGCCGAAAGCCCGTACGTGCCGAGCATGATCCGGCGCTTGACCTCGGCGCCGAACCCCTGGCCGCGCGTCGCGAGGTAGTCGGCCAGGTAGTCGTCGCCGCCACGGACGCTGTAGCCGAACCGGACGCCGTCGTAACGGGCGAGGTTGGACGACGCCTCGGCGGGCGCGACGATGTAGTACGTCGCGAGCCCGTAGTCGGTGTGCGGCAGGCTGACCTCCTCGACGATCGCGCCGGCCGCCTCGAGCGCCGCCACCGCCTCGCGCACGCGCACCTCGACGCCTGGTTCCATCCCGCTCACGAAGTACTCGCGGGGCAGCCCCAGCCGCTTGCCCCGCAGCCACGAGGCCGCCTCGTCGTCGGAGTCGGGCAGGTGCAGCAGGTCGTCGGGCACCGGCACCGGCGCGGACGTCGAGTCCCGCGCGTCGCGCCCCGAGACCGCGTGGAGCAGCGCCGCGGCATCCCGCGTATCGCGCGCGAGCGGGCCGATCTGGTCGAGGCTGCTGGCAAACGCGACGATCCCGTAGCGGCTCACCCGCCCGTAGGTCGGCTTCATGCCCACGATCCCGCACAGCGCGGCGGGCTGGCGGATCGAGCCGCCCGTATCGGTGCCGATCCCGAGCGGCACCTGGTTCGCGGCAACCGCCGCCGCCGAGCCGCCGCTCGAGCCGCCCGGAACCCGGTCCAGGTCCCACGGGTTGGCGGTCGGACCGAACGCCGAGTGCTCGGTCGACGAGCCCATCGCGAACTCGTCCATGTTGGTCTTGCCCAGGATCACCGCGCCGGCATCGCGCAATCGCACGGTCACATGGGAATCGAACGGGGCGATGTAGCCGTCCAGGATCCGCGAGCCGGCGGTGCACTGGCCGCCCGCGACCGAGACGAGATCCTTGAGCGCGACCGGGATGCCGAGCAGCGGGTGGAGGGCATCGACGGCGGCGGCCCCCTCCCCGCGAGCGGCGGCGAGACGGGCATCGGCGGCATCGGCCTCGGCGAGGGCGCGCTCGTCGTCGACCGTGAGCCAGGCGTGGAGACCGTGATCCGTGGCGTGGATCCGCTCGAGATGCGCGGCCACCAGGTCCCGGGACGAGGCATCGCCGGCACGGAGGTGCGCGGCCATCTCGTGCGCCGTGAGGTGCGTCGGATCGAGGTCGGTCATCGCGGTGCCGTGCCCGCTGGCGACGCCGCGCCGGGGCGCCCGGGCGTGCTCATTCGCCGCCCAGGATGGCCGGCACGACGAAGAATTCGCCATCGCGCTCGGGGGCGTTCGCGAGCACGGCCGCGACGGGCATCGACGGCTGCGCCACGTCCTCGCGCAGGATGTTCTCGAGCTCGATCGTCTGCGCCGTCGGCGGGATGGCGTCGGTGTCGAGCTCCGCGAGCTTGGTGTACTGGTCGAGGATGTGGTTGAGCTGGCCCTCGAGCCGGGCGAGCTCCTCGTCGGTGAGCCCGAGGCGGGCGAGGTAGGCGACGTGCTCGACGTCGGCGCGGGTCAGCGTGGCCATGGCCCGATGATACGCGGAGGACGCCGGCCGGCGAGCGGCGAGGGCGGGGAGGCTAGCGCGTCCCGGCAGCGCTTCGACGTGAACATGCGGCGGCGTGTCGTGTGGGTCGGGCAGGATCCCGGTCCGTGGATCGCGGCGACGAGCACCTGCTCGGGGGGCCCGACCTCGACGAACTCGCCCTCCTCCATGTAGTAGACGCGGTCCGCGGCCTCGCGCGCGAACGACATCTCGTGGGTGACCACGATCATCGTCGCTGCCCTCGTGGGCGAGCTCCTCCATGACCTTCAGCACCTCGCCGACCAGCGTCGGGTCGAGGGCGCTGGTCGGCTCATCGAACATCAGCACCTTGGGCTCCATCGTCAGCGCGCGGGCGATCGCGACACGCTGCTTCTGGCCGCCCGACAGCCGCGCGGGATATTCGTTGCGCTTGTCGAGCAGCCCGACCTTGTCGAGGTACTTCTCCGCGGTCGCGATCGCCTCGTCACGCCGCATGCCCTTCACGTGGATCGGCGCCTCGATCAGGTTGTCGATGACCTTCAGGTGCGGGAACAGGTTGAACTCCTGGAACACCATCTGGCGCGCAGGCGGATCTGGCGGATCTGCTCGCGGTGCTCCTGCGACCGGCGCGCCGAGCGGATCGGCCGCACGCGCATTCCGTCGACCTCGATCGACCCCGGCGTCGGCTCCTCGAGGAAGTTGATGCAGCGCAGAGCGTGCTCTTGCCCGAGCCGGACCGGCCGATGAGCGCAGATCGTCTCGCGCGGATAGACCTCCAGGGTGCAGCCGCGCAGGACGTGGTTGGTGCCGAAGAACTTCTCGAGCGCCAGGGCCCGGACGATCGGCTCGGCGCCGGGCGGGACCAGCGCGCCCGGGAGCGCATCCGGCTGATGACGTGGATCGGCAGGCATCGGCGCCGGCCGAGTCGCGACGGTCATCGAACGCTCCTTGCACGGTCGCCTCGCGGCCATGCCGCTTCTCGAGCCGGTCCTGGAAGAACGAGAACAGATGGTCATGACCCAGTACACCAGGGCGGCAAGGAGCAGCGTCTCGAGGATCCGGAAGTTGGACTGGCCGACGCGCTGGGCGCGCCACAGCAGCTCCTGGACGCTGATGATGGAGACCAGCGCGGAGTCCTTGATCATGGCGATGAACTCGTTGCCGATCGCCGGGATGACGATCCGGAATCGCCTGCGGCAGGATGATCCGTCGCATACGTCGTGCTGTCCGGCATGGCCAGCGCTGCCGCCGCCTCGAGCTGGCCGCGCGGGATGGCCTGGATGCCGGCACGGAAGATCTCGGTCATGTACGCGCCGTAGTTGAAGGCGAGCGCGGCGATGCCGGACGCGAGCGTCGGAGCGACGATCCCCGATCTGGGGCAGCGCCAGGTAGAAGAACAGGATCTGGACGATCAGGGGCGTCCGCGCACGAGCGACACGTAGAGCTCGCGAGCGCGTAGACACGGGATCGGCGCAGCCGGCCGAGCGCGCCGAGCGAACGCCAGCACGATCGCGAACGCGATCGACACGACCGAGATGAAGATCGTGAGCGGAACGCCGCCCAGGATGTACGACGCCCACTCTGCCGAGGAATTCGGCGTCGATCTGCCCGGCGACAAGCAGGGCGCCGACGATGCCGGTGACGAGGGCAGCCAGGTCAGGACGAAGATGGGCCGGAACGCGCCGACGCGCCCGGCTCGCGACCTCGCGATCTCGGCCGACGATCTCGGCCGGGCGCCTGCTCGATCCGTGCGCCCGAGGCTCGTGGGGCCCACTCTGTGCCATAGTTCACAGCTCCTCCGGATGCCGCGGGGGCGCCCCTGGCGCGCCCTCGCAGGCCTCACGCCAGCGTCAGCTTCCTTCGGCTTCACGGTCAGGTCTTCGCCGAACCACTTCATCGACATCGCGTCAGCGTGCCGTCCGCATGCATGTCGGTGACGATCTGGTCGACCTTGGCGACAAGTCGGTCGCGTCGGGCCCGCTCTTGTCGAACGCGGCCGCAAGCGGCTCGTAGAAGACGGGATCGCCAACCTTGACGACCGGCAGGCCGTCATCGATGGCCGCCTGGACGGTCGTGATCGAGCTGAGCCAGCCATCGAAGTCGTTGCGGCCCGCCTTCCAGCCTCGGCGCACAGGCGGTCGGTCTTGAGGGTGGTCGCCGTCGCACCGGCCGGCGGCTCGGTCGTGGGCGACTCGGTCCCGAAGTCGAGCTCGCCGTTGATCCAGTCGAGGTAGGTCGTGGCCTCTCCGACGCAGATGGCCTTGCCGGCCAGCCCGTCAGGGTCGTGATGCCGGATGTCGGTGCGGCCGCCAGCTGGGCGGGCGTGTAGTAGTACGGGATGGTGAAGTCGAGCACCTTCTGGCGCCGCAGGTGATGTCATCGAGCCGACGCTGAAGTCCCAGCGGCCACCCCACGAGCCGGCGGTCAGTGCGTCCCAGTCGGGCGTTTGGAACGCGATGTCGACGCCCAGGCGCTTCGCGATCTCCTTGCCGACGTCGATGTCGAAACCCTCATAGGTGCCGTCGGCCTGATGCGACGACTGGGGCGGATACTGGGGGTCGGTCGACATGACGATGTTGCCGGCCTTCAGCACCTTCTCCAGCAGGCCGCCGGGGATCGGTGTGGCCATGGCCTCGGACGGAGCCGCCGATGGTGCCATGCTCTCGGCCATCGACGGCTCGGCGGCCGACGGCGACGGCGTGGCTCCGCCGCTCGAGCAGGCCGCGGCAAGTACCGCGACCGATGCCAACAGGGAAAGTCGTCCACGCGTGGACATTCGCTCCTCCTTCTCATGGTGTCGTCGAGAGAATGCCGACGTCACCGCGAATGGGCCGCATTATGCGCCGCCGACACCTGGGCGCGTGCAAGGGCCGGATGGCCCAACGCCGGCTACATGGGCGCAA
>CAWJDE010000012.1:0-30856 GCA_963841545.1 uncultured Chloroflexia bacterium
GGATGCCGTGCTGCACCCGATCTCCTCGCACGTGCCCGGCCCGACCGGATCCGCCGGCACCGTTCGCGCCGCCATCTTCGCCCTGGCCGTGCTCATCGGTGCCAAGTGGGTGGTCGGCGTCGCGATGGCGGTCGCCAACCGCTGACGCCGGGAGCGCGTCCAGGCCCGGCACGCCGCCCGCGACGCCGGGGGACGAGCCGTGCGCTGACGCCCAGGCTCAGCGACCGCCACCTCCGCAGCAACCCGCGTCTGCCATCGGCAGTTCGCGGGCGGTGAGGTCGACCAGCGGCTTCGCGTCCGCAGGCTTGGTGGCCTTCACGATCACGCTCGCCAGCCCGTCGGCGACGTCGTGGGTGGGCGTGAGCGAGATGTCGGTCAGCCCGACCGCCGCGAGGCCCGCCTCGAACTCGGCGAACGAGAGGGCGCCCGCGATGCAACCGGTGTAGGAGCCGCGCTCGGCGCGCTCGGCCTCGGTGAGCCGGTTCTCGGCGACGATGTCGGTGATCCCAATCCGGCCGCCGGGCCGGAGGACGCGGGCGATCTCGCGGAACACGGCCGGCTTGTCGGCGGCGAGGTTGACGACACAGTTGCTGATCACGACGTCGACCGATTCGGCCGGCAGCGGGATGTCCTCGATGTGGCCGCGGACGAACTCGACGTTGGTCGCCCCGGCCTGCGCGGCGTTGCGCTGTGCCAGCGCGAGCATCTCGTCGGTCATGTCCAGGCCGATCGCGCGCCCGGTCGGGCCGACCCGCTTCGCGGACAGCAGGACGTCGATGCCACCGCCCGATCCGAGATCGAGGACCCGTTCCCCCTCGTGGAGCTCGGCGACCGCGATCGGGTTGCCGCAACCGAGCGAGGCAAGGACCGCGGCCTCGGGCAGCTCGGCCCGTTCGAGCGCCGAGTAGAGCTCCGAACCGGCCTCGGGCTCAGCGGCGCAACAGCCACTTCCCGCCTGGAGGGCCGCCTGCGCATAGCGGGCGCGAACCTCCTCGTGGATGGTCTCGGTGGTCATGGCGTCGGTCTCCCTGGGTCGCGGCGGTCGGGCCATCGCACCCGATCCATGGTATTGATACTTGACGATATCGATGTTTGTCAATACCATGTTTCGCATGAAACGCCTGACCGACCCGGACGCCCTGCTGCTCCAGGGTGCGGCGGACCCGACGCGGCTGGCCATCCTTCGCCAGCTGGCCTCGGATGTGGGAGCCGTGTGCGCCTGCGACTTCACCGCCTGCTGCGCCGTGGCACAGCCGACCGTGAGCCATCACCTCAAGGTGCTGCGTGAGGCGGGCTGGGTCCGCAGCGAACGCCGTGCGTCGTTCGTGTACTACTCGCTGCGCCCCGAAGCCGTCGAGCGGTTCCGCGCGATCGCGGGAGAGCTGGTGCCCGCGATGCCCCGGGTGCCGGCGCGGGCCCTGCCGGTCGTCCAGCCGCCGGCCTGAGGTCGGCCCGCGTCCGGCCTGCGTGAGGTCCCGGGGGCCGCCTGCGTGAGGTCCGCCCGGGGGGTGCGCCGCCCGCGCCCGCCGTGGCCGGTCAGGCGGTCGCGGCTGGATCAGAGGTTCCGAGCACCCGGCCCGAGGCGTCGAGCGCCTCCACCGCGACATACGCCGCGGAGCCTGCCGGGACCACCTCCGTGATGACCGTCTCGAAGCCCGTCCGCGATGTCTCCGCCACCGTGGCCATGACGTCCGGGCTGGCGCCCGCGAGCAGCCGCCAGGCTCGAACGCCCGTCGCTCCGTTCCAGCTCGCGTAGGCATTGATCCGGCGCTGGGTCGCCGTCACCGTGACCAACGGGTCGAGGGCGAGCGCCGGGGGCTCGGACGGCTGGCCGGACCATTCGGCGCGGACGTCGCGATACGACTGCTTGCCGGCCGGAAGGCTCGCCTCGAACACGATCGTCCCGTCGGAGGCGAACTCCGTCACCACCGGCTGCGAGCCCCAGCCGACGAGGACGTTCCCGTTGGGCAGGACCTCCATGTTGCCCTGGCTCGTGACCTCGAGACCCTCCGGCCGCTCGTAGCTGCGGACGAAGGTCGCCGTCCTGGCACCCTCATCGAGCTCCAGCACGAGACCCCGGCCAAGCTCCGGCGGCTTCCGGTCGTCGAAGATCGTGAGCGTGCCGTCGGCCTGGCGCCGCACGTCGTGCTGCCAGCCGAAGTCCGCTCTCTCGCCGATCGCGAAGTCGCTCCTGCGACCCCCCAGCCGCCACACGATCTCGCGGGTCGTGCGGTCGATCTTGTATACGGCGCAGGTGTTGCGCGCCGAGACCAGCAGCGTCCCGTCGGCGTCGACGTCGATCGAGTTGAGGTGGACGTAGTCGTAGGCGGCGCTTCCCGCGCCCGGCGGATCGATATAGGTCTCGTCGACCGCGATGTGATCGACCGAATGCCACTCGAACAGCCGTTCCCCGGTCGCCAGGTCGATCTCGACCACCGCGCAGTCGAGGACCTGTGGTGGCGACGGGGACGCCGTGCCGGGTGACGCCGTGCCAGGTGACGCCGCGGGCGACGTCGATCCGGCCGAGGGCGCCGGGAAGACGGACCCGGCCGGCGCCGCCGCGGGCCGGTCGACGAAGTACAGCGCGGTTCCCTCGGGCGTGACCCGGAACTCGTGCAGGTCCGCGCCGCCGCCCTCGGTCCTGATCCGCGCGATCTCCTCGTAGGCGGCGTCGACGAACACGTACTCGCCGTCGCCGATCCCCCCGTTCACGTTCCCTTCCCACCAGCACAGGGCCGGCGCTCCCCGGTACTCGACGACCTGGAGGTTGGTGGCGTGCACACCCGCGTCCGCGTGCATCCACACGAGCTCGCCGCTGTCCTCGTAGATCGTCGGTCCGTCGGCGGCGTCGCCGTTGTTGGGGGTGAGCAGCAGGTGACCCGGCGCGGTCGCGACGGCGGGCGTCCGGATGAGCAGGGCGGGCGGCCGCAGGTCGGGTCGCGAGCGGAACGCGAGGCGCGGCCCGGGCGGGGGCGGAGTCGGTGTCGGGGCACCCGTGCCCTCGGGGGTCACGGCCGGCGGGCTTGGCAGGGGGCTCGCCAGGGCGACGTCGCCCGCCCGGAGCGGGCTGGGCGAGGCGTTCCCGGACACGGCGCCCCCGGCCAGCGGGCGCGCGAGCTCGAACCCTGCGGCCGTGGCGATGGCCGAGCCCGCGACGAGCCCGGCCGACGCCAGCAGGGATCTGCGTGAGATCCGGCGCTGACCAGGGTCCGACGGCGGCTCGTCGCTCGATGGCTGTCGATCGCTCACTGACGCTCGCCTCCTGTGCCGGCCGTAGGGTAGCCGGATCCTGGGTTGTCGTCCGAAACGGGGGCATCACAGCCCGGGCGGGAACGTTGCCGATGCGCGACACGTCCGTCCGGTCGCGTGCCGGCCGGTCGCCGACCCGCCCGCATCGGTACGAGCCGACGGCTCCGGCCCGGACCATGGAGGGTGGTCACAGGCGAGCTCGGGACATCCGGCCGGCGAACCATGAGCGAGTCAGCCCTGCCCGGGACGCCGCCGGTCGGATCGAATGGGACGGGGGCGCCCCGAGGGGCCGCCCAAGCTGCGGCCGGCGAAGCGTCCGGCCCCCGAGCGGAGGGACCGATGGACGCGACCTGGGTTGCGATGACGTGGCTGCACGCGGTGGGCATGGTCGGGCTGCTGGGCTACTACGCGGCGATGACGTTCGTCGTCCTGCCGGCCCTGTCACGGGCGTTCGACGGACCGCAGCATGCCCAGGTCGTCCAGGCCGTGTGCCGGCGCTCCCGCCCGCTCGTGATCGGCGCGGTCGTCCTGTTCCTGGTCTCCGGGACGTGGCTGCTGGTGTCGGGCGGCCGCTACGGCGGCCTCGGCAACGTGTTCGCCTCGACGTGGACGACCCTGCTCACGGTCAAGCACCTGCTGGTCATCGTGCTGCTGGCGCTCGCCGTGGGCGCCGACCGGCTGGCGGTGGCCGCCGGCCAGGCCGCCAGCGACGAGTCACGGCAGATCACGCTCGGGACGCTGGAGCTCGCGATGCAGGGAAGCACGGTCGTGGGGGCCCTGATCCTGCTGCTGACCGCAGCCGCGCAGGGGAGCTGAACCCGGCCGGGCGTCCCGGGGGAGCCGACCCCGGCCGGGCGCACAGGCGAGCCGACCCCGGCCGGGCGCTCGGGCTGACGGGGGTCACCCGCGTCAGCCATCGCCGGCGCCGCGGACCCCGGACCCTGACGGCCACCGGCGTACGATCGCGTTGATGCAGCGGCACGCGCACGAGGTCATCCGGTCCGTGGCGGTGGTGGGCCTGTCCCTCGTGCTCGCCACGGTCGCGGTCGAGATGCTCGAGCACAACCTCGGGGTGGCGAACGCGTCGTCGCTGTACCTGGTCGCGGTCGTGCTGAGCGCCCTGCTGGTGGGAACCGGCGGCGCGATCGCGGTCGCCGCGGGGGCCTTCCTCGTCTACAACTTCCTGTTCACCGACCCCCGGTTCACGTTCGCCATCCACGATCCGGGCGTCCTGCTCAGCGTCCTCCTGCTGCTGTTCGTCGGCATCGTGGTCGGACAGCTGGCGGCCCTGCAGCGGGGTCGCGCGGAAGCGGCCGGCGCTCGCGAGCGCGAGGCCCGCGCCATGTTCGGTGTGAGCCGGTCCCTGGCTACCCGCGACTCCACGGCGGCCGCGCTGGCGCAGATCGCGGCCGTGCTGCAGACCGAGACCGGGATGGAGCGGGTCTGGGTCGCCATCGGACCCGACCCCGCGACGGAGCACGTCGCGGCGGACACCGGCGACGGGCAGCCGCCGCCGCCACCAACGCGGCTGCGGGTGCTCCAGCGGACCCCGGGCGATGAGCCGGCCCGGTGGGTCCGCGTGCAGCGCCCGGGTGCGCCGGCCGCCACCCGGACCGCGACCGGCCTCGACCCATACCGGGTCAGGATCGAGGCCAGCGGAGAGCCGCTGGGCTCGGTATGGGCGCTGCGCGACCGCAGCCGTGACGAGCCCGATCCCACCGCGACCCGGCTGCTCGCGGCTGCCGCCGACCAGATCGGGCAGGCGCTGACCCATGACCGCGTCGAGGAGCGGACGCGGGCCGCCGAGGTCGCCCAGCAGAGCGATGCGCTCAAGTCGGCCCTGCTCCAGTCCGTCTCCCATGACCTCCGCACGCCGCTGGCCACGATCCGGGCCGCCGCGGGCAGCCTTCGCCCGGGTGTCCCGATGAGCGAGGACGACCGCCAGGCGAGCGCCGACGCGATCGAGCGCGAGGTCGAGTACCTGAACCGGCTGGTGACCAACCTGCTCGACCTGTCGCGGATCGAGGCCGGCGCCCTGCGCGCGCGACGCGATGTGTTCGAGCTGGACGACGGGCTGGCCCGGGCCATCGAGAGCATCCGCCCGCGGCTGGGTGGGCGCACGCTCGCGGTCGACCTCTCGGCGCCACCCGTCGAGGTCGATCCCGTCTTTCTGGACGAGGCCTTCGCCAACGTGCTGGACAACGCGCTCAAGCACACGCCCACCGGGACCTTCCTGCGGGTGAGCGCCGGCGAGACGGCCGATGGCCGGGTCCGGGTCACGGTCGAGGACGACGGCCCCGGCGTCGCGGACGAGATTCGGCCGCGGCTGTTCGACAAGTTCTACCGGGCACCCGGCGCCGCGGGCGGATCTCGTGGCGGGACCGGGATCGGGCTGGCGGTCGCCCGCGGGCTGATCGAGGCCACCGGCGGCCGGGTCGATGCCCGCCGCAGCGAGCTGGGGGGCCTCGCGATCGACCTCGACCTGCCGATCGCGTCGGTGCCCGAGGAGCTCGCGGCGGGGCGCTCGACGTGAGCCCAACGGGGACCGGGGCGACGATCCTGGTCGTCGAGGATGATGCCGAGACGCGCTCCGCGCTCGTCCGCGAGCTGGTCGCGACGGGCTATGCCGTCGTCGAGGCGCCGGACGGCCGGACCGCGCTTGAACGATGGGCGCTCCGACGGCCGGACCTCGTGCTGCTCGACCTCGGCCTGCCCGACATGGACGGCCTGCGCGTGGTGACGGCCATCCGGCGGGAGGCGGCAACCACGCCGATCGTCATCCTGTCGGGCCGCTACGAGGAGCGCGAGAAGGTGGAGGCCCTCGACCGGGGCGCCGACGACTACGTGACCAAGCCGTTCGGCGTCGATGAGCTGCGGGCCCGGCTGCGGGTGGCGCTTCGCCGGGCAGCCGGTCCGAGCGCCGACTCGACCGGCCGGCTCCAGGTCGGGCCGCTCGTGCTCGACGCGCCACGTCACGAGGTGCGGATCGATGGCCGCCGGGTCGACCTGACTCCGCGCGAGTTCGAGCTGCTGCGCGTGCTGCTTGCCCATCGGGGCCGGGTGGTGACCAAGGGCCGGCTGCTGCGCGCCGTGTGGGGCGAGGCCTACCAGGGCGAGGACAGCTACGTCTACGTCCACGTGAGCCAGCTGCGCAAGAAGCTGGCCGCGGCCGATCCAACGGGACGGATCGAGCGGCTGATCGTGACCGAGCCCGGCATCGGCTATCGCGTCCGCGATGTGCCCTCGAGCGATGCCGGCGGGACCGAGACCTTAGGGAATCCTTAGGCCCGTCCCACGCCGGGGGGCGGCGTTCCTCTTGGCGCCGTGCGCGATGGTGGTCGCATGGAACCCACGCCGGAGGCGGGGGAGGACGTACCCACGCCGCAGCTCGAGGGCGAGCTGCGGCTCGTTCGCGAGGCGATCCTCCTGGTCGCCGCGAACGCATCCCCCCGAGTGCTGGTCGCCGGCCTCTGGTTCGGCGAGCGGATCGCCGACGCCTGCGCGCGGATGGCCGGCGAGGCCGGCGTGCGCCTCGTCCCGGTGCGGTCGGCGGGAAGCGGGCGGCTCGGGTTCAGCATCGAGCGCCCGCTGCCGCTGGCCGCCCGACGACTGTCCGGCCCGAGGCCTCGGCCGGCCGCTCGACCGGCGCTGGGGATCGGCAGGTGATCGCCGGGCACCCAGCCGCGGACGCGATCGTCGCCCGGCACCCAGCCGCGGACGCGATCGTCGCCGGGCACCCAGCCCCGGCGCGGCGTCGATGATCGCCGGACGGCGGGCGCTCCAAGGTCGCAAGGCCGGCGACCGGCGGGTGCGCGTCGAGCGGCCGCACGCCGTCTACTTCCGGTACGCCGGCCCCAACCAGCTGGTCGCCAAGCCCAACGCATCGATCCCCCGGACGGCGATGGGCCGTGGGCTGGTCCGGGTCAAGGCCGCCCTGATCGGCCGGCCACTGGCCAGCGAGGAGGAGATCGGGGAGCGCCTCTCGAAGCGCAAGGCGCTGCCCATCTTCAGCTCGGACGCGATCTCGTCGTCCGCCTACGCCACCGAGGAGATCCTGCGCGTGCTGGTGCTCGGCGGGGCGGCGGCGTTCCTGCTGAGCGTCGAGGTGGCGGCCGCGATCGTGATCCTGCTGGCCGTCGTCGCCCTCTCCTACCGGCAGGTATGCCGGGCGTTCCCCAACGGCGGCGGCGCCTACGCCGTCGCCCGCCAGGAGCTGACGCCGCTGCTCGGCCTGATCGCCGCCGCGGCCCTGCTCATCGACTACGTGATGACGGTGGCGGTCTCGACGTCATCGGCGGTCGAGCAGCTGATCTCGGTGGCGCCGGACATCAACCACTACCGGATCGTGTTCGCGCTGCTCTCGATCACGCTGATCACCGTCGCCAACCTGCGGGGGCTCCGCGAGTCCGGGAACATCTTCGCGGTGCCGACCTACCTGTTCGTCGGGCTGGCCGTGTCGATCGTGGTCATCGGCGCGGTGCGGATCGTCACGGGCGGGGTCACGCCGGTGACGCCGCAGCACGAGGCCGTCACGCTGGGCACGCAGTCCATCGGGATCGTGCTGCTGCTCAAGGCGTTCGCGAGCGGGTCCGTGGCCCTCACCGGGACCGAGGCGATCGCCAACGGCGTCCCCGCGTTCCGGCCGCCCGAGGCGAAGAACGCGGCCAACACCCTGGTCGCGATGGCGGTCCTGCTGGGCGTGCTGTTCATCGGGATCACGATCGTGGCCGACGCCTACCGGGTGGTGCCTTCGGAAGAGGGCTCGGGTGGCCCCACGGTGATCGCGCTGGTGGCGCGGGTCGCCTTCGGCCATGGCAGCCCGCTCTACTACGTCTTCCAGCTCTCGACGGCGCTGATCCTGTTCCTGGCCGCCAACACGAGCTACAACGCGTTTCCGAGGCTGGCAGCGCTGCTGGCCGAGGACGGCTACATGCCCCGCCAGTTCGCCTTCCGCGGCGACCGGCTGGCCTTCAGCTGGGGGATCATCCTGCTGTCCGCGGTGGCCGCCCTGCTGCTGGTCTACTTCGGCGGCGTGACCACGCTGCTCATCCCGCTCTACTCGGTGGGCGTGTTCGTGTGCTTCACCCTCAGCCAGAGCGGCATGGTCCTCCACTGGATGCGCAACCGGGAGGCCGGCTGGTGGTGGCGGCTGGCGATCAACGCGGTCGGTGCGCTGCTCACCCTGGTGGTGCTGGCGATCGTCATCTTCGAGAAGTTCGCCGGGGGCGCGTACCTGGTGGTGATCCTGATCCCGACCCTGGTCGCGATCATGGTGTTCATCAACCGGCAGTACGCCGCGTCGCGCCGCCAGCTGGCCATCCGGTCCGACGTCGTCGTCCCGTGGCCCCGCCGCCAGCAGCGTGCCATCGTCCCGGTCCCGGCCCTCAACCGGGCGGTCGTCCGCGCCGTGAACGTCGCCCGCTCTGTCTCCGAGGACGTGACCGCGGTCTACATCAGCGAGGACCCGGCTGCCTCGGCCCGGATGCGCGAGCGCTGGGAGCGCCAGGTGCCGGGGGTGCCGCTCGTGATCGTGGAGTCCCCGTATCGCGCCCTGACCGGGCCGCTGATGGCGTACCTCGACGTCCTCGATCGGGCATGGCCGCCCGACAAGCCCGCGCCGATCACGTTCGTCGTGGTGCCCGAGTACGTGGCCCGGCACTGGTGGGAGCGCGTGCTCTACAACCAGTCGGCCCGCCGGATGCGGTCCGTCCTGGTCGGCCGGCCGCATACGGTCGTGGTCGACGTGCCCTACCGGCGGGACGATCCGCCCGACCACGACGAGAGCCGGATCCAGGTGGATGGGTCGGGAAGCCAGCTGGTCGCGGGCGACCCGGTTCCGGCCGATGGCGCCGCCTACCATGCGACCCGGCCGGACGGCGCCGTCGGGGCCCGAGGGACGGTCTAGCCGGGGCATTCCCGGCTCGCGGGCGAAGCCGGCTGGCGGTGGGTGGGGTTGCCGGCGACCCGGCATCCGGTAGCCTAGTCCGGGAACGCGAGGGAGGGGGAGCCGGATGGACCGAACGCTGCAAGCGTGTCGGCTGCCAGCGACGATGCTGCTGGCGGCCCTGCTGGTCGCGTCGAGCGCGGGATCGATCGCCGCCCGGCAGACCGCTGCCCGGCAGCGCGCGCCCGGCACCGCCGTCGCGCCCGCGTGGCACCCGGCAGCCGCCTCCTCGACCAACGATCGGCCCTCCGTCGCCACCACCTCGTCGTCTGCCACCAACGATGGGGGACCTGCGGGGACGACCACCGTCGCGTCGGACGCGCCCACGCACCGGATCCTGTCGGCCCCGGCCGCTCCCGCGGCCCCACAGGCGCTGATCGTCAAGTTCCGGTCCGGGACACCGGCCGCGGCGCGCTCGTCGAGCCGGGGCCGGGCCGGCGTCGACCGCGTCAGGTCGCTCCGGTCGATCGGCGCCGAGGTCGTCCGTCCGCGCGGGTCGGGCTCGGTGGATGCGGCCGTGGCCGAGCTCGCCTCGGATCCGGCCGTCGAATACGCCGAGCCCGACGCCGTCATCGTGCCGGCCTCGGACCCGGCCATGGAGCCCTACCTGGGCCAATACCAGTGGGCGCTCGACAACGATGGCAGCTCGTGCGCCGGCGAGCTGCCGTGTCGCGCGGACGTGGACATCGATGCGGTCGAGGCCTGGCCGATCGCCACCGGCGCCGGCGTGACGGTCGCGGTGCTCGACGACGGCGTCGATCTGTCCAACCCGGAGCTCGCGACCCAGGCCTGGGTGAACCCGGGCGAGACCGGCGTGGACGGCACCGGCGCCGATCGCGCCACCAACGGCATCGACGACGACGGCAACGGGTTCGTCGACGACGTCAACGGCGTCAACCTCTGCGGCGACGCCGCGCCCCTGACGCTCCACGTCCCGGGGATCGACTGGCACGGCTCGGCCGTCGCCAGCGTCCTGGCCGCCGCGGCCGACGGCAGCGGCATGGTGGGTGCTGCGCCCGACGCCCGGATCATGGTCGTCCGCTGGCTCGAGCCGCGCTGCTCCACGGTGAGCTACGCGGTCGAGGCGATCGACTACGCGATCGCGAACGGTGCCCAGGTGATCAACGCCTCCTGGGGCAGCTATGACACGAGCGCCGCCCTGCTCGATGCCGTCAGGCGCGCCGCCGATGCCGGCGTGCTCATCGTCGCCGCGGCCGGCAACGAGGGGTCGAACGTGGTGCTCTACCCCGCCGCCTTCCATGCGCCGAACGTGGTCTCGGTCGCCGCCATCACCGCCGACGGTCGGCTCGCCGACTATTCGAGCCGCGGGCCGAGCGTCGACCTCGCCGCGCCGGGCAGCGGGATCCTCGCGATCGACGTGCTCGACGGGGGGTACGCGCTGGTGGACGGCACGTCGTTCGCCACACCCCTCGTCGCCGGGGTCGCGGCGCTGGTCGGGCAGGCGCGTCCCGACCTGCTCGCCGACCCGGCGAAGCTCCGGGCGCGCCTGATCGGGTCGGGCTGGGTCGACGGCGGGGTCGCGCCCCCACGAACCGCGAGCGGCCGCGTCGCGGACGCGCGCAACGCGCTCGACTTCGCGCCACCGACCGCGCCGGCGTGGCTGACCGGGGCCGCAGCGACCGGCTCGAGGCTCGGCCAGTCGGCGGTCTCGATCCGGCTGACCTGGCCCGCCTCGACCGACGACGTCGCGATCGACGCCTATCGCGTCCGCTATCGGCGGGCCGGGACCGGGTCCTGGTCGACCACCGGCTGGACCACCGCGCGAGCGGCGACCGCGCGGCTTGCCGTGGGTGTCGCCTACGACATCGAGATCACGGCGCGTGACGCCGGCACGAACACGGCCTCGATCGTGCTCCCGTTCCACGCGGTCCGGCGCCAGGAGGGGTACGCGACCTATCACGGGAGGTGGCGGCAAACCGCCTGGTCGAGCGCTTCGAGCGGGCACACGCGGTATGCGACGCGCGCCGGGAGCTGGGCGGGGTTCACCTTCACCGGCCGCTCCGTGGCCCTGGTGATGCCCACGGCACGGGCGAACGGCGGGGTGCGGGTCTACGTCGACGGGGTCTACCTGAAGACCGTGCGGCTGCACGCCTCGACGACCCACCCGCGACGGGTCGCCTTCCAGCGTTCGTGGTCGACCGGCGGCACGCACACGGTCAGGCTCGTGGTGGTCGGGACGCCCGGGCACCCGCGGGTCGACCTCGACGCGATCGTCATCGGCCGGTAGCCGGCCGGTAGCCGGCCGGCGCTGTCGGACGGCCAGCGTCGCGGGGCTGCCTCGCCTCGCCGGCCTGCCTCGCCGGCCTGCCTCGCCGGCCTGCGTCGCGGGGCTGCCTCGCCTCGCCGGCCTGCCTTGCGAGCCGGGGTCGGCGGTCCTGATCCTCCGTGCGGCCCCCCGCGCGGCCTCAGCTGGCCGTCAGCGAGCCCACCACGATGCCGTCACGCTCGATGAACGAGAACCCTTCCGCGGCCAGCAGGTCGTGCATCCGCGCATTGTCCGGTGCGAACTCGGCGACGAGGCGGGCCACGTGCTCGCCCCGGGCGACGTCGACGGCGCCCCGAACCAGCGCCGCCCCGATGCCGCGCCCCTGCCAGCGGTCGGCGACGCTCATCGTGAGCGTCCGGTCGTTGGTGGCGTGGACGCGGGATACGCGGGCAACGCCGGCGATCTCCGGTCCGTCCGGCCCGGGTGCCTCGGCAACCAGGGCGAACTGCCGGTCGTAGTCCACAAAGCAGATCCGGGTCAGCCGCTCGTGCGCGGTGCGCTCGGAGAGTGGCCGAACCTTGCCGTAGCGGGCCCGGACGGTCGCCTCGGACAGGCTCGCGTGCCACGCGGCGACGGCCGGCTCGTCCTCGGGCCGGATCGGTCGCACCGTGAACGGCACGCCGTCGTCGGTCGTGGCGTCGCGGATGTACTCGTGCGGGAACGGCCGGATCGCGAGGCGCGGCAGGTCCCGCTCCCCGAGGCTCGACGGATGCAGCACGACCCGCGCGTCGAGCGCGATGATCCGCTCGGGCGAGGCGAGCAGCGGGTTGATGTCGATCTCGGCGATCCGCGGCTGCTCCGCGACCAGCTCGCTGAACCGGACCAGGAGCGCGGCCAGCACCTCGATGTCGACCGGCTGGCGACCGCGGACGCCGCGGAGCGCCCGGGCGATCATCGTCTCGCCGATCAGGTGGCAGGCGAGGTTGGTGTTGAGCGGTGGCAGCGCCAGGGCGCGATCGCGGAACACTTCGACCAGCTGGCCGCCCATGCCGAACAGCAGGACGGGCCCGAACTGCGGGTCGGGGCTGCTGCCCACGATCAGCTCGTAGCCGCTCCAGTTGATCATCGGCTGGATGGTGACGCCCTCGAAATGCTCGGCGCCCACCTTGTCGGTGACCGACGTGCGGATCCGCTCGAACGCCTCGCGCACGGCGTCGTCGTCGCGCAGGTTGAGGCACACGCCGCCGACGTCGGTCTTGTGGGTGACGGTCCGGCTGAGCAGCTTGGCGACGACCGGGTAGCCGATCTCCGCGGCGGCGGCCACCGCCTCGTCGGGCGTCAGCGCCAGCTCGGTGTCCGTGATCGGGATGCCGTATGCCGCGAGGACCTTCTTGCTCTCGTACTCGGTGAGCAGCGTGCGTCCCTCCGCGGTGACGTCGGCGATGATCGCGTCGACCTCCTCGCGGAACTCGCCGCGCTCGGGCGCGACGGGCAGGTGGGGCGTCTCGTACAGCGAGCGCAGGTTGTCGGCATACCGCCACAGGTGGTTGAACAGCACGCACGCGGTGTCCGGGTAGGCGAACGTGGGGATGCCGGCCTCGCGCAGGATCGCCGCGCCCTCGGCCACCTCCTCGCCACCCATCCACGACGCGAGGACGGGCTTGCCCTCGATCCGCGCGTGCTCGATGAGGGCCTTCGCGGTCGCGGTCGGATCGGTCATCGCCTGCGGCGTGAGGATCACCAGCAGGCCGTCGGTCTCGGGATCCGCGGCCGCGACCTCGAGCGCCTGCGCATATCGCTCGGGCGGGGCGTCACCGATGATGTCGATCGGGTTGTTGTGGCTCCAGACCACCGGCAGGACCTGGTTCAGCCGCTCCATCGTGTCGGCCGTCAGGTCGGTCAGCTCGCCGCCGCCGCCGATCAGCGCGTCCGTGGCCAGCACGCCGGGACCGCCGGCATTGGTCACGATCGACAGGCGACGGCCCTTCGGCCTCGGCTGCTTGGCGAGGATCTCCGAGATCTGGAACAGCTCGCTGATCGAGTCCACCCGGAGCACGCCGGCCCGGCGGAACGCGGCGTCGAGCACGTCGTCCGAGCCGGTCAATGAGCCCGTGTGCGAGGCGGCGGCCTTGGCGGCCTGCACGGTGCGGCCGGGCTTGATGACGATGATCGGCTTGGTCAGCGCGACCTCGCGGGCGGCGGACAGGAAGGCCCGCGCGTCGCCGATCGTCTCCATGTAGATCACGATGCTGTCGGTGTTGGGATCGTCGCCCAGGTAGTCGATGGCGTCGCCCCAGCCCACGTCGAGCATCGAGCCCAGGGACACGATCGACGAGAAGCCCACGTCCTCGTGCGCGGCCCAGTCGAGGATGGCCGTCAGCAGGGCGCCCGACTGCGAGATGAAGCCGACCCTGCCCGGGTTGGCGATCCCGGCCGCGAACGTCGCGTTCATGCGGTCGACGGGGTTCATGATGCCCAGGCAGTTGGGCCCGACCACCCGGATCCCGTACCGGCGCGCCGCCTCGAGCACCCGGCGCTCGAGCTCCACGCCCTCCGGTCCGATCTCCTTGAACCCGGCGCTGATGATGATCACGCCCCGGACGCCGGCGCGGCCGCACTCGTCGACCAGGTCCGGCGCCGTCTTCGCGGGCGTCACGATGACCGCGAGGTCGACCGGCTCGCCGATGGCCTCGAGCGACGGGTACGCCTTGACCCCGAGGATGGCGGGCCGGGTCGGGTTCACCGGGTAGACCGTGCCCCCGAAGGGGGAGGAGAGCAGGTTCCACAGGATCGTCCGGCCGACGGAGCCCGGCTTCTCGGTCGCGCCGATCACGGCGATCGAGCGCGGATGGAAGATGGCGTCGAGCGGCTGGCGGGCATCCCGCAGGATGTCGGCGGTGGTCTGTGGTGCGGGCGACATGACGGTCATCGAGCAGGCCTCGGTCGGGCAGGGGCAGAGGTGGACGCAACGGATTGCGCCCCTACAGGTTCCACCCGATCGGCAAGTGCCGTAACGGGCCGTGTGGCGCCGACTCTCCCATGACCGGCCCGTCGCCGATGGGCCATCGGCGGTGTCGCGACCGGGCCGGAGTTCTCGGGGGGCCGCCCGGTGACCACGCCGACCCGCCCGGCCTGCGCACCCCGCCGTTCGCCCCGTGCCCATCCGCCGTCCGGGTGGTGGGCGCGACCCCGAGCGTCCGCGCGTGCGGCCCGCGACCCCGAGCGTCCGCGCGTGCGGCCCGCGACCAGTGGCCGTCGGTCGGGGTTCGTCCGGCCCGGCGCCCGGGCCGTTCGGCACGTGGGTGTCGGGCCGGGCATCGAGTACGGTGTGGCGCGCTTCCAACGTCCACCACATGGGTCCCTGCTCCCGATGTCGACCTTCCCTTCCAACCTCCGTCGCATCCACCCCGGCTGGATCCTCGCCGTCCTCGACGTCGTGGGCCTGGCCATCGCGTGCTACCTGTCCGCGGTCGAGCTGGGCGGCGGCGTGCCCTACTGCGGCGCGCTCCACGGTTGCGAGACCGTGGCCCAGAGCGAGTACGCGCGCATCGCCGGCGTCCCCGTCGCGGTCTACGGCGTCGGGCTGTCGCTGGTGCTGCTGACGCTGGCGATCGCCTGGATCCGGACCGACCACCCGAACCTGCTCGATGCCCACTACGGGCTCTCGCTGATCGGGGTGATCTTCGAGATCTACTTCCTCTCGCTCCAGCTGTTCGTGATCCACGCGCTGTGCGTGTGGTGCACCGCCTACGGGCTGTCGCTCATCGCCCGGTTCCTGGTGGCGATGGTCATCTGGCTCCGCCGAGGTCGCCTGACCGCGCGGCTGCGCTGAGCGTGGGTGATCGCCGGTGCGGGACGTCCACCCCTGGGGGCGCCCGATGTATCCCTTTCGGGCGCCGCATCGTCCTCCGGACAGAAGCGACACGGGACGTCGCGAGATGGAGGTCAACGCCATGAAGCTCACCCAGAACGAAGGAACCGCGGATCGGATCGTCCGCCTGGTGCTGGCCGTCGCGCTCGGCGCCGTGTTTGCCACCGGAACGCTGGCCGCGCCGGTCGGCTACGTCGCGCTGGCCCTGGCCGCGGTGCTGCTGCTGACCGGGCTGGCCGGCTTCTGCCCGCTCTACGCGCTGGTCGGCATCCGGACCCGCCCGACCCGGAGCTGAGGAGGACGGCGACGACGACCGATCGAGCCAGCCCCGGACGGGCGCCCTCGGAGCTCGGCGAGGTCCTCCTCGCCGAGCTGCCCTGGCTCGTCCGGCTGGCGACCCGCCTGACGCGTGACATCGATGCCGCCGAGGACTGCGCCCAGGAGACGCTGGTCGCCGCGTGGCGGCGATACGACCAGCTGCGGGACCCGGCGGCGCTCCGCGGCTGGCTGCGCCGGACGCTCGTCAACCGGATCATCGACCGGTCCCGCGCCCACCATGCCGAGCTCGACATCGAAGCCGTGGAGCACGACTGGTCCGATGACGCCTGGACGGTGGCCCCGGAGCGGGTCCTCGAGCGCGCCGAGCTGCGCGAGGACCTCGAGGATGCGCTGGCGCGGCTGCCCGTCATCCTGCGCGTTCCGGTCGTGCTCCACGACGCGCTCGGCTGGACCGGGCAGGAGATCGCGGACACGCTGGGGATCGGCCTCCCGGCGGCCAAGCAACGGCTCCGTCGCGGCCGGATGATGCTGGTGAGCGCCCTCGCGGACGACGACGCGCGGCGTCGTGCGAGCCTCGCCCAGCCCCTGCGCTGCTGGCGGGCCCGCCGGCACGTGTCGGCCTACCTGGACGGCGAGCTGGACCTCGCCACGAGCACCGCCGTCGAGACGCACCTCGCGTCGTGCCCCACGTGTCCGCCCCTGTACGCCGCGCTGGTGGGCGTGCGCGCCCGGCTCGAGGGCCTGCGCGATCCGGATTCCGTCATCGAGACCGAGGTCTCCGAGCGGATCCGCGGCCGCGTCGGTGCGTCGCCGGCGACGGCTGCGACGGCCGACCCGGCCCCCGGCAGCTGAGGCTCGCGACGCCCGACCGTCAGCGGGTGAGCCCGTTCAGGCGCCGCGCGGGGGACCCGCCTCGATCCTCGTGCGCAGCGCCTCGAGCGATGGGTCGTTCCAGTCCGCCTCGATCCACCACGTCGCACCGGCTGCCGCGTACGCGCGCGTGATCGCGGCCGCCGCCTCGCGGTCCGCGCCCGGCGTGACCCCGTCGACGACGACCTCGAACGGCCGCTCGGGCGGTCGCGAGGCGCCCGACGTCTTGCCGGCGGAGGTTCGCTCGCCACCGAGCCACCTTGTCACGTCGGCGAGGACCGACGGGCGCATCGATGACGCACCGCCGTCACCGGTCGCCTGCACGACGATCCCGTCCCACCGCAGCGCCCGCCGCATCGAGCGCGCATGCGGCCAGGCCCCGACGACCCAGATCGGGATCCGGGGCCGCTGGACCGGCGTCGGACGGAAGGTCATCGCGCCGAAGCGGTAGTGATCGCCGTCGAAGGCGAACGGCTCGCCGGACCACAGGCCGTCGAGGATCGCCAGCGTCTCGTCCAGGACATCGGCGCGCGTCCGCGTCTCGACCGGCTCGCCGACGTTGCCAAACCCCGCATCATCGAGCGTCCCCAGCCCGACCGGCAGCACGAGCCGCCCGCCCGAGAGCGCGTCGAGCGAGGCCGCCTCGCGGGCCAGCTTCCACGGCCGCCGCCGCGTCGGGGCGAACACCAGCGCGCCCAGCACGACGCGCTCGGTTCGCATGGCGGCGGCCGCGAGCACGATCCACGGGTCGAACATCGGCTGGTCACCGATCGCGATCGCGTCGAACGTGAACACCCCGTCCCAGCCGGCCGACTCGGCGCGCGCAGCCAGGTCCGAGGCCGTCCGCGGGTCGCCGGTGGTGAGCACGATCCCGTACCGCATCGCGCCATCATGCGGCACCCTTCGGAACGCGTCGCCGGCGCATGCCCCGGTCCCACTGCGGTAGCGTTGGGTCCATGATCCCGCGACGATCCGGCCGGCCGATCGGGGTCGGCATCCAGCTGCCCGAGGTCGAGCGCGACGTCCGCTGGCCCGAGATCCGCGCCATCGCCCGGACGGCAGAGCAGGTGGGCTTCGACTCGATCTGGCTGGGCGACCATCTGCTGTACCGCTACCCGTCCGGCGAGACCCGCGGGCCATGGGAGGCGTGGACGACGCTGGCCGGGCTGGCCGAGGCCACCGAGCGGGTCGCGCTCGGCCCGCTGGTGGCGGCGACCGCGTTCCATGCCCCGTTCATGCTGGCCAAGCAGGCGGCCACGGTTGACGAGATCTCCGGCGGCCGGCTGGTGCTGGGTCTGGGCGCCGGCTGGAACGCCACGGAGTTCGCGGCGCTGGGCGCGCCCTTCGACCATCGCGTCGCCCGATTCGAGGAGGCGTTCACGATCGTCCGGACGCTGCTGGCTGAGGGCGCGGTCGACTTCGAGGGCCGGTTCTTCACGGCCCGCGACGCCGAGCTGCGACCCCGGCCGGCGCGTCCCGGCGGACCCCCGCTGCTGATCGGCTCGACCGGCCCAAGGATGCTGGCGGCCACGTTGCCGTTCGTCGACGCCTGGAACGCCTGGTACGCGGACACCGCCAACCGGCCCGACGGCGTCGCGCCGTTGCGGGCGGCCGTGGACGACGCGGCGCGGGCCGCCGGCCGCGATCCCGCCGACGTCGAGCGAACGGTGGCCGTGCTGGTCGGGCTGCCCGGCGGCACCGGCCGGATCGTCGGCGACCCGGAGGCACGGCCGGCGGTGCGTCCGCTCGAAGGCGGGCCCGCGGACATGGCGGCCGAGCTGCTCGCCTACGCCGCCGCGGGGATCGGCCACGTCCAGCTGGTGCTCGACCCCATCGGCGAGGCCTCGGTGATGGCGCTCGCGCCGATGCTCGAGGTTCTCGACGGTTCGCCGTTGCGGTGACGGCGACGCGGGCCCCGCCGGGCGTCCGTCGTGCTAGCATCCGCGGCCCACGCCGCCCGGGTCCGCCAGGCTGGACCGGCGCTCGGGCGGCCGCTGCGGTTCTACCCGCGACCAGTGCGGAGACGCCCATGAGGCAGCCCGGGCCCGCCCCACGCCACGCAGCCGGCCGGTGGCGACGATGAGCGAGCGCGCGTCCGCGGCGGGCCGCCCGAACCCGCGCAGCCACGAGCTGTCCGACCTCGACAAGCGGATCATCGAGCACCTCCAGGAGGATGGCCGCCGTCCGTTCACGCAGATCGCGGCCGTGCTCGGCGTGTCGGAGGCGGCTGTCCGCGCCCGAACCAACCGCCTGATCGAGAAGGGCGTCCTCCAGGTCGTCGGCGTGACCGATCCGCTCAAGCTCGGGTTCCAGGTCTGGGCGATGATCGGGGTGCGGGTCGAGGCGGCACGCCTGATCGAGGTGGCGGAGGAGATCGCCTCGTTCCCGGAGACCGACTACGTGGTCGTCACGGCGGGCAGCTACGACATCCTGGTCGAGGCGGTCGCCGAGGACAACGAGTCGCTGCTCCAGTTCCTGTCCACCCGGCTGCGCAAGATCCCGGGGGTCCGCGAGACGGAGACCTTCGTCTACCTGCGGCTGATGAAGCAGAACTACCAATGGGGCACGCGATAGGGAACTCTCTCGCGTATCACGCAGCGGGCCGGGGCGGTACGATTCCACCTGGCGGTCCACCGGGTCCGTTTCGCCACCAGGGGCAGGTGACGTGCCGATCGATCCGATCCTCGCGCTGGTCATGGTCGCGCTGCTCGCGAACCTGGCCCTGGTCGTGGTGTCCGCGGGCCGGTTCGACGACAGCGGTGACGCGGGCGGCCAGCGGGTCGACCTGCGCCCGGCCGCGATCGACCTCGTCATCCACCTCGGGACCTGGGTGTTCCTGTTCGCCACGGCGACGATCGTCGTCGTCACCGGGCTGTGGTCGGACCGCCAGGCGCCCATCCTGCTCGTCGTGGCCGCCACCGCCGGCGCGACACTCCTCCTGCAGGTGGCGGTCGGGGGCCGGCTCCGCGAGCCCTGGGAGCTGGTCACCGGTGGCGTGGCGAGGCTGGTGTTCGCGGGCATGCTGGTCGCGCTGACCGGCGGAGCGCTGAGCCCGTTCTTCTTCGTGCTGCCGCTGCTGGTCGTCGCCGCCGCGGTCGTGGTCCGGCCCGCGGTGGCGCTGTCGCTGACCGGCGGCGCGGCGGCCGTCTACCTGGCCGCCATCGCCGCCTCGAACGTCGCCTTCTCGACCGAGCCCATGTCCCAGCTCGCGGTCGCGACGGCCGGCGTCAACCTCACCTCGCTGTGCCTCGTGGGATACGTCGGCATGGCGATCGGGCGCGAGCATCGCCGGGCCCGCGAGGACGCCAACCTGCGGGCGACCGTCGATCCGCTCACGGGTCTCCGGACGCGCCCGTACCTGTTCGACGCGCTCGAGCGCGAGCTGGCGCGCAGCCAGCGCACCGGCCGCAGCTTCTGCCTGCTGATGATCGACCTCGACGACCTCAAGGCCATCAACGACCACCACGGCCACCTGGTCGGCGACCGGGCGCTGCGCCTCGTGGGCGACGTGATCCATGCCGGGATCCGGCGGATCGACACGGGCGCCCGCTTTGGAGGCGACGAGTTCGTGGTGCTGCTGCCCGAGACCGAGGAGACCGGTGGCTGGGTGCTGGCCGAGAAGATCCGCGAGGGCGTGGCCGATGGGAGCCTGGTCGCCGACGGGGGCGCGGTGCCGACCTCGGTGTCGGTGGGCATGGCCACGTTCCCGAACGACGGGGAATCGGTGGGTGAGCTGCTGGAGCGCGCGGACGCCGCGATGTACGGCGTCAAGCGAACCCGCATCGAGCGCCGTGCGGGGATCGGCGTGATGGACGTGCCCCCCACGCGAACGGGTGACCGGGCCAACCCGGTGTAGCATCCGCCGGGTGACGAGCGAGCGCCCAGCCCCCGGCCCCTCGACGCGCGCGATCCGCGCGGCCTCGCGCGTGCCCGACGTGCACCAGGTTCCGACCGCGGTCCCGATCTACCAGACTGCGACCTTCGCCGCGGGCGACGCGGAGGAGCTGGCGGCCGTGCTCACGGGCGAGCAGCCCGGCTACGCCTACAGCCGGATCGACAATCCCACCGTCGCCGCGCTGGGCGGCGCCGTGGCCGAGCTCCACGACGCGGAGGCAGGCATCGCATTGGCCACCGGGATGGCCGCGATCCACGCCGCGCTCCTGTCGCTGCTCCGTGCCGGGGACCGGCTGCTGATCGGCCAGGTGGGCTACGGCACGACGCGCACCCAGGTGTTGGCGGCGTTCGGGCGGCTGGGCGTCGACGTCGGCTTCGTCGACACCACCGACCTCGGTGCCGTCGAGGCGGCGCTGGCCGCCCGGCCCACACGGGTCCTGCACGTGGAGACCATCGCCAACCCGACCTGCACGATCGCCGACCTGCCGGCGCTGGCCATGGCGGCCCACGGCCACGGCGCGCTGCTGACGGTCGACAACACGTTCGCCTCGCCGGTGGTCTGCCGGCCGCTCGAGCATGGCGCCGACCTGGTCATCGAGTCGGCGACGAAGTACCTCGCGGGTCACTCCGACGTGATGGCCGGGGTGGTGGTCGGATCGCGAGACCGGATCGCGGCGGTGCGCTCGGCCGCGATCGACACGGGCGCGACCCTTGGGCCGTTCGCCGCCTTCCTGGTGCTCCGCGGGATCGCCACGCTCGCGGTCCGGATGGAGCGCCAGTCGAGCAATGCCGCCGCGCTGGCCTCGTTCCTCGAGGGCCGGGACGGCGTCGAGCGCGTCGTCTATCCGGGGCTCGCGAGCCACCCCCAGCGCGAGGTCGCAGCGCGGATCCTCGCTTCGGGCGGGGCGATGCTGTCGGTGGACCTTGCGGGCGGACGCGAGGCCGGCCGCGTGTTCTTCGACACGCTCCGGATCCCGGAGCGGACCGCCAGCCTGGGCAGCGTTCACACGATGGTCGTGCACCCGCCGACGTCGTCGCACCGGGCGCTCGATGCCGCTGCGCTCGCCGCCGCCGGGATCCGCGAAGGGCTGCTCCGGATCTCGGTGGGCCTCGAGGACGAGGCCGATCTCGTCGCCGACGTCGATGCCGCGCTCGAGGCGGCGCGGGGAGCGGCGAGCGTCGCGAGCGCCGCGGATGCCGCGGCCGGCGCGGCCGCACCATCGGCGAGCCGGTAGGAGGCCGTCATCGCGACCATCGCCGCGCGCAGCCCGGCCCGGTCCACCACGGGGCCGTTCGCCCGGCTGGGCAACGCCACCTGGGGCCTGCTGACCTCGGTCGACTTCGCGGTCGTCCAGATCGTGGTCCTGGCGCTGCTCGCGGTGGTGGGCATGACGCTCCGGCAGCTGCCCGGGTTCGCCTTTCGCTCGCCCACTGACTACGCGAACGAGATGGACCGGCTCCACGCGATCTACGACCCGGTGCTGGGCACGGGCGTGGTGGGGCTGCTCGAGCGCCTCCAGCTGTTCCAGGTGTTCAGCTCGGTGTGGTTCAGCGTCGGTCTGGTGGTCCTGATCCTCTCGATCGTGGCCTGCACCATCGATCGCACCCCCCGGCTGTGGCGCCAGTCGGCCGACATCCGCGTCGTCCAGCCCGACCCGTTCTACGATCCGACGCTGCCGGAGCGGGCGGTGGTCGCGGGGCTCGAGCCTGACGCCGTCGCCGGCGTGCTCCGGCGCCACCGGTTCAGGGTCCGGCGGGAGGACGTCGGCTCGACCACCTACCTCTACGGCGACCGGAACCGCTGGACGAAGATGGCCACCCTGCTCACCCATACCGGGCTCGTGCTGTTCCTCGTCGCCGCCGCGGTCACCTCGCGCTTCGGCGACGAGCAGGGCCTGGTGGTGGCCGACGGGGACTCGCTGACCGTCCAGCCGATCGGGACGCCCGGGTTGCTGCTGGTCAAGAACCTGGGCTTCGAGGCGCCCGGGTTCGACACCGGGCACCCCACCGACTTCACGACCCACCTCGCGGTGTACCAGGACGGCAGCCAGATCGCGGACAAGGTCATCCGGGTCAACGACCCGCTCACCGTGGCCGGCTACACGTTCCACCAGAACGGCTTCGGGCCGGCGCCGGACGTGGTCATCCGCGACCAGGCGGGGCAGCCGCTGTGGTCGGGGCCGGTCCCGATGACCGACGAGGCCGCCGGCTTCCCATACACGGAGTTCGCCGTGCCGGGCCGCGCGGTGGCGCTCCAGATGCTGCTCCAGCGCGCCTCCGATGGCACCGGCATCCTGCTGGTGCTCCCGTTCCAGGCCGTCGGCACCAACGCCGACGGCTCGGCACGGGTCCAGGATCTCGACCCGGTCGCGCTCGCCCTGGGTGAGGCCGCCACGCCTCGAGGGACCGACTTCTCGATCCAGCTGCGTGGCTTCTCGGACTACACGCTGCTGATCGCCAAGAAGGATCCGGGCGCCTACGTCACCTGGGCGGCGTTCATCTGCCTCATCGCGGGCATCCTGGTGACGTTCTGGATGCCGCGCCGCCGCATCTGGGGGCGACTGGGCGCGGATGGACGGCTGGCGCTGGTGGTCCGGGTGGACCGGTACGTCGACGTGACACGCGAGTTCGGGCGGGTGCTCGACGATCTGGTCGCCGCCCGGCGGATCGGTGACCACCCGGCCACGCCCACCCTCGCCGACTAGGGGCCGCCCGGGGTGACCACGCTGGCCGAGGTCCTCGAGGCGCTCGCGCCCGAGGCCGCCGCTCGTGTCGTCGGCGGGCACGCCGGCGGAGAAGCCGCCCACGTAGGCTGGGTGCGCGTGCTCCGCTCGCGCGTCCCCGCGCTCGACGTCCTCGAGCCGTCGGACCTGGTGATCGTGCCGGCCGCGGCGATCGCGGTCGTCGCCCCGGGTCCCGCAGACGTCCACGACCTCGTGCAGACGCTGGCCCGCAGCGGGGCGTCGGGGCTGCTGCTCGTGCCGGCCGGGGCGGTCACCGGCCCGGCGCCCGGCCCGGGCCGGGACGTCCTGACCGAGGTCGAGGCGGCCTCCGCCGAGGCCGGCATCGCGGCCGTCCGGATGGACGGGTTCGATCCCGCCACGCTCGAGCGACGGCTGATCGGCTTCCTCGTCGACCGGCGGGGGGAGCTCGAGCGCCAGGCGGCCGTGCTCGAGAGCGATCTCGCCCAGCTGGCGATGGCCGGACGTGGCCTCGACGCCCTCGCGGGCGCGATCGGCACGTTCCTGCGGCGTGCCGTGGCGATCGAGGGCAAGCGCTCGGACGCGCTGGCCGTCCACGCGCCGGCCGACGTTCCGGGCGCCGCCGCGGCGGTCGCCGCGTACCTGTCCCGTCCGCTGGCGTCGGGCCGGCGGGTCGCGCTGCCCGGCGCGCCCGACGAGCCGGCGCCGGCCGGCTGGCTGGTGTTGCTGGGCGACCTGCCGCCCGGCGACCTCGAGACCATCGCGACGGAGCGGATCGCCCCGCTGCTGTCGCTCGAGCTGGTGCTCGAGGCGCAGGTCCGGCGCGCGCGCGACGAGGCGGGCCGCGGCGAGGCGCTGCCGTCCGATGGACCGCCCTGGGTGGTGCTCGTCGCCCGCCAGCTCGAGCCGCCCGATGGTCGCGGTGGCGGAGCGGGCGGCGCCGATGAGACCGGCCCCGAGGGCGGCCACCCGGCCGGCGCTGCCACCGGTGCGGGCGGTGCCCGTGGTGCCGACGGTGCCAGCCGCGAGGATGTCCGGCGCGAGCTGCGGTTCCGGTTCGCGGCCCGCCGGCTGTCGCTCCGGGGGACCAGCGAGAGCCTGGAGCTGCGGGCCATCGCCGCGCTCGAAGCCGGCGACCCGCTCGGACTGCGGATCGCGGGCCGGGTGGCCGAGTTCCTGGGTCGGACGGTGGCCATCTCCCGCCCGTTCGAGGACCCGGCGGGGCGGCCCGCCCAGGAGGCCGCGGCCCGCGCCACCCTCGAGGCGGCGGAGCGGCTCGCGGAGCCGCCAACGGTCGCACGTGCCGATCGCCTGCCCGCCTATCGCCTGCTGGCGGCTTTGGGCAACCTGCCCGACGATCGGATCCAGGCGACCGCGCTGCTCGAACCGCTGCTCGGCGGGCGCCAGTCGAGCGTCCGCGAGCGCCTCGCGACGCTCCGGGCAGTCCTCGATCACGGCGCGTCGGGCGAGGCGGCGGCGCACCTGGGAATCCACCGCAACACCCTCACGTACCGCGTTCGCAACCTCGAGCGCACGACGGGCTGGGATCTGTCCGATCCAGACCTCCGGCTGGCCCTCGCGGTGGCCGTGCGGATTGTGAAAACTGCCCAATAATCGGGCGCCGATTCGCAGCATCCAGCCCGCCCAGCGGAGGCCCGGATCGGTAGACTCGGTGGCGATCCCGCTGGTCGGTGGCGTTTCGTGCCGCGTGCACAACGCACGGACCAGGTGCGCGAGTCGCGGCGAGCCGGCCACGGGCCGGGAGCGGCGAACGCCGGGGCGGCGGCGCGGCGACAGCCGCGAAGAGGAGGCGGCATTGACGGTGGCCGAGGCGAGCGAGGCGCTCGAGCAGATCGAGGCCGCGAAGGCGAACGGGATCCGGTTCATCCAGCTCCAGTTCACCGACATCCTGGGCGTCGTCAAGGCGGTCACGATCCCGATCCACCGGCTCGAGGATTCGGTCGGGCACGGCACCTGGTTCGACGGCAGCTCGATCGAGGGGTTCACGCGCATCGCCGAGTCGGACCAGTACCTGGCGCCCGACATGGGCACGTTCAACGAGATCCCGTGGCAGCCCGGCAGCGGCCCTCGCGGGACGGCGCGCGTGATCTGCGACGTCTTCACGCCACGCGGCGAGCCGTTCACGGGCGACCCGCGCTACGTGCTGCGCCGCCAGGTGGAGCGGGCCCGCAAGCTGGGCTACATCGTCAACACCGGGCCCGAGCTCGAGTTCTTCCTGTTCCGGCGCGGCGACGACGGTGAGATCGAGCCGCTGCCCCACGACGAGGCGGGCTACTTCGACTTCTCGACCGACCTTGCCCAGGAGGTCCGCCAGGACATGGTGGACGCGCTGGAGGCGCTGGGGATCAGCGTCGAGGCGGCCCACCACGAGGTGGCCGCGGGCCAGCACGAGATCGACTTCGAGTACTCGGACGCGCTGCGCACCGCGGACAACGCGATCACCTTCAAGTTCGCGCTCAAGGCGATCGCCCAGCAGCACGGCCTGTACGCCACCTTCATGCCCAAGCCGATCCACGGCATCAACGGCTCCGGCATGCACACGCACCAGAGCCTGTACTCGATCGCCGAGGGTCGCAACGCGTTCGCCGACACCGGCGCGCCGTACGGCCTGTCCACGGTCGCCCGCTCGTACATGGCCGGGATCCTTGCCCACGCGCGCGGGATGATCGCCGTCCTGGCGCCGCTCGTTAACAGCTACAAGCGGCTGGTGCCGGGCTACGAGGCGCCCACCTACATCACCTGGGGCCGGACCAACCGCTCGGCGCTCATCCGGGTGCCGATGATCTCGCCCGGCAAGTCGATCGAGGGGACGCGCTGCGAGGTCCGCTGCCCCGATCCCTCGTCCAACACGTACCTCGCGTTCGCGGCGATGATCGCGGCCGGCCTCGACGGGGTCGAGCGCGGCCTCACCCTCCACGAGCCCGTGGAGGAGAGCCTGTTCGAGATGGATGCCGCGAGGATCGCCGAGAAGGGCATCCAGCAGCTGCCGGGCACCCTGGGCGAGGCCATCGACGAGCTCGAGCGCGACCCGGTCATCGCGGAGGCCCTGGGCGACCACGTGCTCTCGCACTACGTGTCCGCGAAGCGTGCCGAGTGGGACGAGTACCGGACCCAGGTCACCGGCTGGGAGCTCCAGCGCTATCTCGAGGCCTTCTAGCGACGCCCACCCCACCCGAACGAACGACGAGCCCCGCGACATCGATCCGCAGGTCGACCCACCGCCAGCCAAGGAGCCACATGACCGCCCGACACACCGCCATCGCGGCCATCGCCAGCCACAAGGTCGCCTCGACCCAGAACTTCCTGGAGCACGCCGGCGAGAACATCTACGGGCAGTACGTGTTCCACGAGCGCGCCCAGCGCCAGTACCTGGCCAAGCCGATCTTCCGGCGGCTGCGGCGCACCATCGACGGCCTGGAACCGTTCGACCCGGTCATCGCGGACGCGGTCGCCCACGGCGTCAAGGAATGGGCGATGGCACAGGGCGCCACCCACTACACGCACTGGTTCGTGCCCATGACCGGGTCGACGGCCGAGAAGCACGACTCGTTCCTGGCGCCCCAGACGGACGGCTCGACGATCGCCGAGTTCTCGGGCCGCAACCTGCTCCAGGGCGAGCCTGACGCCAGCTCGTTCCCGTCGGGCGGGATCCGGGCGACGTTCGAGGCCCGGGGCTACACCGCGTGGGACGTGACCAGCCCGATCTTCCTCCAGGTCGAGCCCAACGGGGTCACGCTCACCATCCCCACGGCCTACGTCTCGTTCACCGGCGAGGCGCTCGACCACAAGATCCCGCTGCTCCGCTCGCAGCAGGCCCTGGGCCAGCAGGCGCTCCGCGTCCTGCGCTGGTTCGGGAACACGAGCGCCAGCCGCGTGTTCACCAACATCGGCCCCGAGCAGGAGTACTTCCTCGTCGACCGCCGGCTGGCGCTCCAGCGGCCCGATCTCGTGCTCACCGGCAGGACGCTGTTCGGCGCCCCGTCGCCCAAGGGCCAGGAGCTGGAGGACCAGTACTTCGGCCCGATCCGAGAGCGGATCCTGGCGTTCATGATGGATCTCGATCGCGAGCTCTGGCGTCTCGGCATCCCGGCCAAGACCCGCCACAACGAGGTCGCCCCGGGGCAGTTCGAGATGGCGCCCGTGTACGAGGCCACCTCGGTCGGGTCTGATCACAACATGATCGTGATGAGCACCATGCGCCGGCTCGCGCCCCAGCACGGCCTGATGTTCCTGATCCACGAGAAGCCGTTCGCGGGCATCAACGGATCGGGCAAGCACAACAACTGGTCGATGGGCACCGACGAGGGCGAGAACCTGCTCGACCCCGGCAACGACCCCCATGCGAACGCGCAGTTCCTGGCGTTCCTGCTGGCCGTCATCCGCGCCGTGAACGTCCACGCCGACATCGTCCGGGCGAGCATCGCCGACGCCGGCCAGGACCACCGCCTCGGGGCCAACGAGGCGCCGCCCGCGATCATGTCCATCTTCCTCGGCTCGCAGCTGGAGGACGTCATCGCCCAGCTCGAGCAGGGGGCCGCGTCGGCGTCCAAGAAGGGCGGCTCGCTGGAGCTCGGGGCCACCTCGCTGCCGGTGCTGCCAAAGGACGCGACCGACCGCAACCGGACCTCGCCGTTTGCGTTCACCGGCAACAAGTTCGAGTTCCGCGCGGTGGGGTCCTCGGCGCCGATCTACTGGCCGCAGACCGTGCTCAACACCGCCGTCGCGGATTCGCTCTCGAAGCTCGCGGACGAGCTGGACAAGCTCACGCCCGGCGACTTCGAGGGGCTGACCAAGATCCTGTCGGGGATCGTCAAGGACAACAAGCAGGTGCTGTTCGAAGGCAACAACTACGCGCCGGAGTGGCACGAGGAGGCGGCCCGCCGCGGGCTGCCCAACAACCGCACCACCGTCGATGCGCTGCCGTCGCTGACGACGGCCAGCGCGAAGGCCGTGTTCTCGGCGTTCGGCGTGCTGTCCGAGCGCGAGCTCGCGTCGCGCGTCGAGATCTTCTGGGAGCGCTACGTCAAGGTCTCGGACATCGAGGCCAGCTGCGCGCTCGACATGGCGAAGACGATGATCCTGCCGGCCACCGTCCGCTATCTCGGGGAGCTCTCGGCGGTGGTGTCGTCGAAGGGCGTGGCGCACGTGACCGAGGCCGTCGCCGGGCTGACCGACAAGCTCGTGGACGCGATCCACGCGCTCGAGCACGCGCAGCACGAGGCCCACGAAGCCGGCGGCGTCCGGGCCGAGGCGAAGGCGTTCGTCGACGTCGTCATCCCGGCGCAGGCCGCGCTGCGTGGGGTCGCGGACGAGCTCGAAACGCTGGTGCGCGACGACCTGTGGCCGTTGCCCAAGTATCGCGAGCTGCTGTTCCAGTACTGATCGCCGCGGATCTCCGAGCGCAGGTCAGGCCCCGCTCCGGGTGGCTGGACGGCGATCCCGGAAGCCGCCGTCGCCGGCCGGCTGATCGCCGCCCGCCTCGGGTGAGCACCGGTCGCATCGACCGGGAGCAAGAGCCTCGTGCGAGACTCCACGCGTGCAACCAGCCGCCTCCCTCGATCCGGCCGCGGACCCGGGCGATCTCCGGACCGCGGCCGGTCTGCGTCCGCGGCTCAGCCTTGCTCTGCTCGCCGTTCAGCACGCGCTGATCCACGGCCAGTCGGCCCTGTACCCGCTCGTCTACCTCGCGATCATCGCCGAGTTCGGGGTCACGCCGGCGACGGTCGTCATCCTGGCCACTATCGGCAACATCACGACCGGGCTGCTGCAGTACTCGTTCGGTGTCCTGACCCGGCGGTTCAGCCGGCGAGCCCTCATCGGCGTCGGCGGGCTGGTGGTCGGCGCCGGGACGGCGTTGCAGGCGGCAGCCGGCTCCTTCGGGCCGTTCGGCGCGGCGAACATCCTGTCGCGGATCGGCGGTGCGCCCCAGCACCCGGTCGGCAACGCGCTGCTCGCCGAGCAGTTCCCGCCACGCCAGACGGGGACCGCCATCGCCGTCCATGTCGCCGGCGGCAACGTGGGGACGGTCCTCGTCGGGTTCGGCGCGGCCGCCGCGATCGCCACCGTCGGCTGGCGCTGGTCGGTGGCGACCCTGGGGATCGCCGCAGTCGTCGTGGGCCTCGCGATCCTGGTCCTCGTCCGGGAGGTCGGACCGACCGCCGGCGCCCACCCCGATGGACCCGTCCGGCACCTGTACCGGGCCGTGCTCGCGGACCGAAACCTTCGCTGGCTGTTCACGGCGGCCGTGCTCGGTGGCGGCTCGCGCGGCCTCGGGGTGCTCAACATCTTCGTGCCGCTCTACCTGAGCGAGGTCGTCGGGCTCGACACCGGCACGATCGGGCTCATGTACGGCGTGCTGCTCGCGGCGAGCGTGCCCGGCCCGCTGCTCGCCGGCTGGCTGTCGGACCGGATCGGGCGCAAGCCCGTGATCATGGGTGTGTACCTCGCGGGCGCGGCATCGATCGCCCTGTTCCTGCTTGCCGGCCGCGACCTCCCATGGCTGTGGGCCGGGATCGTCTGCCTGTCCGCGTTCTCGTTCGTCGAGAGCCCGCAGCTCCAGGCGTTGATCGCGGACCTCGCGCCCGCCCGCCTGCGCGATGCCGCGTTCAGCACCTACTTCGCGCTGGCGTTCGGCGTCGGCTCGTTCTGGGGGATCCTGTATGGCGCGGTGGTCGACGCCGGCGGGCAGGGGCACGGCCTGGGCGTCGTGTTCTGGCTGATGGCCGGGGCGTCGGTGGCGGCCGCGGCGGCGACGCTCCGTATCCGGACCGAGGTGGCTGCCGCGGTCTGACCGTCGACAGCCGCGCGTAGTATCCGCGCATGGCGGACGAGGATCCCACTGCCTCGCGATGGCACGCGTTGCTCACGGGCGAGGATCCGACCCTGCGCAAGCTGCGGCGGGTCTGGCGGCACGTGCCCTCGGCGCCACGATGCAAGGTGTGCGCCTCACCCTTCCACGGGGCCGGCGGCGCCGTCGCACGCCTGTTCTGGCACGGCCCGATGCGGGGCAATCCGCTCCTGTGCAAAGCGTGCTTCGGGACGCTTTCCCAGCATCCCGGCGGCGCCGAGCTCGAGATCAGTGTCGTGTTCGCCGACGTCCGCGGCTCGACGGGCCTCGCCGAACGCTCGTCCGCAGCCGAGTTCAGGGGGCTCCTGCAGGCCTACTACCGGACCGCGGCGCGGGCGATCGATGCCAACGGCGGCGTCATCGACAAGTTCCTGGGCGACGGGGTGATGGCCCTGTTCATTCCCGTCATCACCGGGGAGAACCACGCCGCACGGGCGATCCGCTCCGGGCAGGCGATCCTCGCCGGCGTCGAGCGCGATGGCCTGGCCCGCCGCGGCCTGATGGTGGGCGCGGGCGTCCACTCGGGCGAAGCATTCGTCGGCGTCATCGGTGGCGATGAGAAGCTCGACTTCACGGCCCTGGGCGACACCGTCAACATCGCCGCCCGGCTGGGCAGCCTGGCGGGACCCGGCGAGCTGCTGGTGAGCCGCGCGGCCTGGGATCGTGCCGGCCTGGAGCCGCCCGCCGAAGAGCGTGCGGTGGAGATCGCCGGCCGGACGGGGACCCTGGCCGTCGTCGCGACCGGCGGTGTGCGCGGGGCCGCCGCCACGTCGGCCGACGCGGGCTGATGGGTCACTCCCAAGTCCCACGCGGACGTTTGGGCTCCCGGACGTTTGGGCTCCCGGAGGTGCATGCGGTACCATCTCCCCCGCCCTCAGGGGCACCTACGGTCGGGGCGTGGCGCAGCTTGGTAGCGCGCATCGTTCGGGACGATGAGGTCGGAGGTTCAAAT
>CAWJDE010000013.1:0-133201 GCA_963841545.1 uncultured Chloroflexia bacterium
GCCGAGGCGACTGCCCAGGCCTAGCGCGATGACCGAGGCCGGCCCCCCGATCCTGCGCGCACCCACCGGGGAGCTGGTGGATGGCCGCCGGCTGCTTGCCGAGGCCGTCGGCTTCGCCCGGGCGCTGCGGGCCGCCGGGCTGGCGGTCGACCTCGGCGCCTCGATCGACTTCGCCAGGGCCCTGACCCTGGTGGACGTCGGCCGGCGCGAGCTCGTCCGCGATGCGGGAGCCGCCGTGTTCGTTCGCCGCCGCGACGACATCGAGGTGTACGACCGGGTCTTCGACCGCTTCTGGCGCCGGCGCGGTCGCTCGCTGCCGGGTCCGCGCCTCGAGGGCGTCGCGCCGGACGCGGAGCGCGAGCAGCCCGGCGAGCCCGGGCCGGGCGAGGAGGGCGGCGACGGTCGCGAGGCGACGATGACCGAGCTCGCGTCGCTGGGGATCCAGCTGGCCACCGACGCCGAGGATGGCGCCGAGCTGGATGGCGCGACGATCTCGCCGGACGCGTGGTCGCGTGGCGAGGTGCTCCGCCACCGCGACTTCGACCGGATGACGTCGGCCGAGCTGCGCGACGCCGAACGCTTCGTGGACCTGCTCCGCCCGCGGCTCGAGCGCCGCCGAACCCGCCGCCAGGAGCTCCATCCGCACGGGCGGCGGCTGGCCACCCGGGCCATGTTCCGGCGCAACCTGGCGACGGGGGAGCTGACCGAGTGGGTGTGGCGCCGCGCCATCCGCGAGCCGCGCCAGCTGGTCGTGCTGTGCGACATCTCGGGCTCGATGGAGCGCCACTCGCGGCTGCTGCTGCGGTTCGTCCAGGCGCTGTCGCGGACCAACGAGGTGCGCACGGAGTCGTTCGTGTTCGGGACACGCCTGACCCGGGTCACCCGCCTGATGCGCGACCGCGACCGCGATCGCGCCCTGACCCGGGTCGCCGACACGGTCACCGACTGGGCCGGTGGGACGCGGATCGGGGAGTCGTTCCGCGACTTCAACCACCGCTGGGCCCGCCGGACGCTGCGCACGTCGGGCGTGGTGATCGTGGTCTCGGACGGGTGGGATCGTGGCGACCCCGCGCTGGTGGCCGCCGAGACCGCCCGCCTGCGGCGCAACTGCCACCGGCTGGTGTGGCTCAACCCCCTGGCCTCGACCCCCGGCTACCAGCCGCTGGCGGCCGGCATGAAGGCCGCCTACCCGTTCATCGACGACTTCCTGCCCGCCGGCACCCTGGCGTCCCTCGAGCGGCTGGGCCAGGTCCTCGCCGGCGCCTCGCAGCAGGGATCGTCGCGCCGGGGCACGGCCAGCACCCGGGCGACGAGCGTCGCGCCCTCGCTCGGCCTGTTCGCACCCGAGGCCGAGGTGCCCCGCCCGCTGGACGGGGAGCCGACCGACGCGGCACGGGCCCGCCCCCTGGGCTGACCGTCCCGGACACGGGTGCGGACCGGGTGAAGCCAACGACGCCACGGAGGAGCCGAGATGCAGGAGCTGCTGGACTCGCTGGACGGCTGGCGCGCCGAGGGCGCCGGCGTCGGACGGGCGGTCGTGGTGCGCACCTTCGGCAGCGCGCCGCGGCCCGAGGGCGCCGTGCTGCTGGCGACCGACGATGGGCGGATCGCGGGGTCCGTCTCGGGCGGCTGCGTCGAGGGCGCGGCGGCGGAGGAGATCCACGCGTCGAGGGCCACCGGCCGGGATCGGGTGATCCGCTATGGCATCAGCGACGAGCAGGCATGGGACGTGGGTCTCGCGTGTGGCGGAACGATCGACGTCCTGATCTCGCCCCGCGTGCCCGAAGCCGCGATCGTGGCCGCGCGCGAGACGCACGAGGGCCGGGGCGACGGTCGGGCGATCGTGACCCCGCTGCCGCCGGACGCGCCGCCACCCTCGTTCGGCGCGCACCAGCCGGGCGCGGGAGCGCCGCCGGCCGACGTCCTGGTCGTCCACGACGACGGGCGCCTCGATGGCAGCCTGGGCGATCCGGCGGCGGATGCGGAGCTCGCTGCCGCGGCCTCGGCGTCGCTTGCCAAGGGCGTGTCGCGGACGGTGGAGATCGCGGGACGCCAGCTGTTCATCGAGTCGTACCCGGTGCGGCCGCGGCTGGTCGTGGTAGGCGCGGTCGAGGTCGCCCGATCGCTGGTGCGGCTGGCGGCCGAGCTGGGCTACGAGACGGTGGTCATCGACGGCCGTGCGGCGTTCGCGACCGAGGCCCGCTTTCCCGACGTCGACCGGCTCCTGGTCGGGTGGCCGGACGAGGTCGCGGACGAGATCGGGCTGGGGCCGGCCGATGCGGTCGCCGTCCTGACCCACGACGTCAAGTTCGACGAGCCGGCGATCGTCGAGGCGCTCCGCCGCGGCTGCCGGTACGTGGGCGCCGTCGGGTCGCGCAAGACCCAGGCGGATCGCCGCGCGCGGCTGCTCGCCGCCGGCGTCGCGGCCGCCGACCTCGATCGCCTTCGCGGCCCGATCGGGCTCGACCTCGGCGGACGGTTGCCGGCCGAGACGGCGCTCGCGATCATGGCCGAGGTGGTCGCGGAACGTCGAGCCGGCACGGGGCGCCCGATGCGCGACCTGGCGCGAGCTCGCGAGGCGGCCCCGGGCCCGCCGGCGGCGCCGTCGCAGACGGGCTCGATGGCAGCTCCGGCCGGATGAGGGTCGTCGGCGTCGTGCTCGCCGCGGGCGCGAGCTCGCGCTTCGGGTCGCCAAAGCTGCTGGCCGCGCTCGACGGCCGTCCGGTGCTGCAGCACGTGCTCGACACGCTGGCGGCCGGCGGGCCGCGGGACGTCGTGGTGGTGCTCGGGTCGGATTCCGCCGCGATCGAGGCGCGGGTCAGGTGGCGGTCCGAGCGTCGCGTCGTGAACCCCCGACCGGGCGACGGCCTGTCCAGCTCGCTCCGGATCGGGCTCGACGCCGCGGCCGAGGATCCGGCGGCCGACGCGGTGCTGATCGTGCTCGGCGACCAGCCGTTCCTGCGGCCGGACGCCGTGGAGGCAGTGCTCGCGATGGCCGGGTCGACCGACCGGCCGATCGTCCGCGCCCGCTACCCGGACGACGACGCCCCGAACCCGGTGCTGGTCCGTCGCGCCGCGTGGACGCTGGCGGCGGGAATCAGCGGCGACCGCGGGCTGGGGCCGCTGCTCGCGGAGCACCCGGGGCTGGTCGCCGAAGCGCCCGCCGCCGGCCGCAACCCCGACGTCGACACGCCCGACGACCTGGCCCGGCTGTCGGGCGTATCGTGGCCTCGATGAACGTACCGGACGCCACCACCGCGCAACGCCTCGAGGCCGCCTGGTCCTCGCGCGTGCTCGCCAACCGCGAGCAGGCCGAGCGCCTTCGCGAGACGCAGCTGCCCGACTTCTATGCCCCCGTCACGTCGCAGTTCGTGTCCGATCCCCGCCGGACCGACGAGCCGGCCCTCGACGTCCTGCGCGCCTCGGCCCGGCCCGATGAGGCCTGGCTGGACATCGGCGCGGGCGCCGGTCGGTACGCGCTGCCGCTCGCGCTGGCCGTGCGCGAGGTCGTGGCCGTCGAGCCGTCGCCGGGGATGCGCCAGGCGCTGCGCGCGGGCATCGCCGAGCACGGGATCGGCAACCTCCGGGTCGTGGCCGGCGCCTGGCCGGAGGCTGCGGCGCAGCTCGGGCCGATGCCCGCGGTCGACGTCGCGCTCATCGCCCACGTCGCCTACGACATCGAGCCCATCGAGCCCTTCCTCGACGCGATGGACGCCGCGGTCCGCGAGCGATGCATCGCGATCCTCACCGATCGCAGCCCGGCATCGGTCGCCGACCCGTTGTGGCCGCTGGTCCATGGCGAGGAGCGCGTGCCGTTGCCCGCGCTGCCCGAGCTGCTGGAGGTGCTCCTGGCCCGCGGCTGCCGGACCGAGGTGATCCGGGTCGAGCGACCACCGCGGACGTTCGACTCGGTCGACGCGCTCGCCGCCCTCCTGCGCCGGCAGCTGTTCATCGCCGAAGGTGGCGAGAAGGACCTGCACTTCCGGGCGATCCTGCCCGACCTGATCGCCCCGATCGATGGCGGCTGGACGCTGGCCACGCCACCGGCGGGGTCGCTCGGGATCGTGACCTGGGCGCCGCGCCAGGCGTAGCTCCGAGCGCGACGGCGGCAGTCCCCACACGGGACACGATGTCACTACACGGCGCAACCCCATTGACGCTGTGCCGATCCCACGCCGATACTCGGGACCTCGCAGCTCCCTGGGCGCCCCCGACCCTGCGACCCCTGCAATCCGGCGGGTGCCCGACCCCGTATGTCAAGGCATCGCCGAGCCCGTCCCACCCGGTGCCGGGCCCGACATCGGTCCCGTGTGATCGACACGGGAAGGAGGGTTGGCGGCGCATGATCCCCGGTCAGTTCGAGTACGTCCGTCCGGGCTCCCTCGACGAGGCGCTCCGGATCCTGCACGATCGAGAGGGGGAGGCCAAGGTCCTTTCGGGCGGCTACAGCCTGTTGCCGCTGATCAAGCTCCGCCTGGCCCAGCCGGCCCTGCTGGTCGACATCCAGGCCATCGGGGGCCTCGACGCGATCGCACACGCCGACGACGGCTGGCGGATCGGCGCTCGCGCGACGCACCGCCGGATCCACGAGCACGACGCCCTCGCCGCCGCCTGGCCGATCATGCGCGAGACGGCCGGCGGGATCGGCGATCCGCAGGTGCGCAACTGGGGGACGATCGGCGGCTCGTGCGCCCACGCCGACCCCAGCTCGGACTGGCCGGCCGTGACCCAGGCGTTGGGCGGCTCGTTCGTGCTGCGCAGCGCCGGCGGTGAGCGCGTGGTGCCGGCCCGCGGCTTCTTCATCGACACGTTCCAGACCGGCATCGAGCTTGCCGAGATCCTGACCGAGGTGCGGATCCCGCACGCCGCCGCTCGCACCGGCAGCGCCTACGTCAAGCTCGAGCGTCGGGCGGGCGACTTCGCGACGGTCGGCGCAGCCGCGGTGGTGAGCCTCGCCGCGGACGGCACGGTGGAGCGGGTCGGGATCGGGCTGACGGCCGTCAGCGACGCCCCGTTCGCCGCGACCGATGCGGAGGCGGCGCTGGCCGGCGCCGCACCGACCGAGGAGGCGATCCGGGCGGCCGCCTCCGCCGCCGCGGCGCAGTCGCGACCCGTGTCCGACACCCACGGTCCCGCCGACTACAAGCGGGCCATGGTCCGCGAGATCACGGCCCGGGCGCTGCGCCTGGCCACATCCCGGGCGCAGGGCGCCTGAGCGGAGGCGGACGATGACAACGACGCACATCTCGGTCACCGTCAACGGACAGGCGCGCGAGGCCGACGTCGAGCCCCGGCTCCTGCTCGTCCACCTCCTGCGCGATGTGTTCGGCCTGACCGGCACCCACACGGGCTGCGACACGAGCAACTGCGGCGCGTGCACCGTGCACGTCAACGGCGAGAGCGCCAAGTCATGCACGATGCTCGCCGTCCAGGCCGACGGCGCCGCGATCACCACCATCGAGGGCATGGAGCAGGGCGGCAAGCTCCACCCGCTCCAGCAGGCGTTCTGGGACCAGCACGGCCTCCAGTGCGGGTTCTGCACCCCCGGCATGATCATGCAGACGAGCTGGCTGCTCGGCCAGAACGCGGATCCAAGCGAGCAGGAGATCCGCGAGGGCATCGCGGGCAACCTCTGCCGCTGCACGGGGTACGTGAACATCGTCAAGGCGGTCCAGCAGGCGGCCGCCGAGCTCGGGGCGGCGCAGGGCGAACCAGCGCCCGAAGCCGCCGCGGCGTCGGCCTGAGCGCCGGAAGGAGAGCCACGATGACGGAGGCACAGGCGCCCACCACGACCGCCGAGGTCTCGGGCATGGGCCACTCGATGAAGCGCAAGGAGGACCCGCGCTTCATCCGCGGCCAGGGCCAGTACATCGAGGACGTCGTCCTGCCGAACATGGTCTGGATGGACATCGTCCGCAGCCCGTACGCGCACGCGAAGATCAAGTCCATCGACGCCAGCGAGGCCCTCAAGATGCCGGGCGTGCTGGCGGTGATCACCGGGAAGGACCTCGAGAAGGCGGGGCTCCACTGGATGCCCACGCTCGCCGGCGACAAGCAGATGGTGCTGCCGGTGGACACGGTCATGTACCAGGCCCAGGAGGTCGCCGCGGTCATCGCGGAGACCCGCTACCAGGCGGCCGACGCGATCCAGGCGGTGTACGTCGACTACGAGCCGCTGCCGGTCGTGATCGATCCGTTCAAGGCGCTCGAGCCGGACGCACCCGTCCTGCGCCCTGACCGCGGCCCGGACAAGGCGAACAATCACATCTGGCACTGGGAGTCGGGCGACCAGTCGGCCACCGACGCCGCCCTGGCGGCCTCGGACCGGGTCGTCCCGATCGACGTCTACATTCCCCGGATCCACGTCTCCTCGATCGAGACCTGCGGCTGCATCGCGGACTGGAATCCCGTCCGCGCCCACCTCGACTTCCACGTCACGAGCCAGGCGCCCCACGTCTACCGCACGGTCATCAGCCTGGTCTCCGGCATCCCCGAGTCGAGCATCCGCGTCAAGACCCACGACATCGGCGGCGGGTTCGGGGGCAAGGTGCCCGTCTACCCGGGCTACGTCTGTGCGATCGTCGCGTCGCTCACGCTCGGCCGGCCGGTCAAGTGGATCGAGGACCGCTCGGAGAACCTGCAGGCGGACTCGTTCGCCCGCGACTACCACGTCCACGCCGAGCTGGGCCTCGACAACGACGGCACGATCAGGGGCCTGCGCGTCAAGACGCTCGCCGACCACGGCTACAGCGACGCCGCGGCCGACCCGTCCAAGTTCCCGGCGGGGCTGTTCAACGTGATCACCGGCTCCTACGTCGTCCCGCAGGCGTTCGTCGAGGTCGATGCCGCCTACACCAACAAGCCGCCCGGTGGCGTCGCCTACCGCTGCAGCTTCCGGGTCACCGAAGCGGTTCACACGATCGAGCGGCTGGTCGACAAGGCGGCCGGCGAGATCGGGATGGACCCGGCCGAGTTCCGTCTCAAGAACTTCATCCGCAAGGACCAGTTCCCGTACCACACGCCGACCGGCTGGGACTACGACTCGGGCGACTACCACACCGCGCTGCGCAAGGCGCTCGACCTCATCGGTTACCAGGACCTGCGCAAGGAGCAGGCCGAGAAGCGCGCCCGCGGCGAGCTCATGGGCATCGGGATCAGCAGCTTCACCGAGATCGTGGGTGCGGGTCCCTCGCACACGTTCGACATCATCGGCATCAAGATGTTCGATTCGGCCGAGCTCCGGGTGCACCCGACCGGCTCCGCGATCCTGCGCCTGGGCGTCCAGAGCCAGGGGCAGGGCCACGAGACGACGTACGCGCAGATCGTCGCGGAGGAGCTGGGCATCCCGGCGTCCAAGGTCGTGGTCGAGGAGGGCGACACGGACACCGCGCCGTACGGCCTCGGCACCTACGCGTCGCGGTCCACGCCCGTCGCCGGGGCCGCGACCGCCGTCGCTGCCCGCAAGATCCGGGAGAAGACCCGGCTGCTGGCGGCGCATCTGCTCGAGTGCTCGCCCGACGACCTCGAGTGGTCCAACGGCCAGTGGAGCGTCAAGGGCTCGCCCGACCGGGTCAAGACCATCGCCGAGCTCGCGTTCGCCGCGTACACCAACCTGCCCGACGGGATGGAGGCGGGCCTCGAGGCGGTCGACTACTACGACCCGCCCAACCTGACCTTCCCGTTCGGCAGCTACATCGCGGTCGTCGACATCGACAAGGGCACCGGGCAGGTCACCGTCCGCCGCTTCGTGGCCGTGGACGACTGCGGCAACATCATCAACCCGATGATCGTGGACGGGCAGATCCACGGCGGCCTGACGATGGGCCTGGCGCCCTCGCTGTACGAGGAGATCCCGTACGACGAGAACGGCAACAACCTCGCCGGGACGTTCATGGACTACCTGCTGCCGACGGCGGTGGAGACCCCGGCCTGGGAGACCGCCAAGACGATCACCCCCTCGCCACACCATCCGCTGGGCGCCAAGGGAGTGGGGGAGTCGGCCACCGTCGGTGCACCGCCCGCGATCGCCAACGCGGTCGTGGACGCCCTGTCGCACCTCGGCGTCACCCACATCGACATCCCGCTCACGCCGCACAAGGTGTGGCAGGTGCTCCACGAGAAGGGCGTGGCCTGATCGCCGTGACCGGACGGAGCCTGTTCAGCCGGGTCACCGAGCTCGAAGCCGGCGGCTCGACGTTTGCCATCGCCACCGTGGTGGCGGTCCAGCGCCCGACCTCGGCCCGGCCGGGCGCCATGGGGATCGTCCACCCGGACGGCACGATCGAGGGCTGGGTCGGCGGCAGCTGCGCCCAGCCCGTGGTCGTCCGCGAGGCGCTGCGGGCGCTCGTGGACGGCCACCCGCGCCTGCTTCGGCTGTCGAAGGAGGCGCCCGCAGAGGGCCGCCGAGGCGACGGCGTCGTCGAGCTCGTCATGAGCTGCCATTCGGGCGGCACCCTGGAGATCTACGTGGAGCCGCATCTTCCCGCGCCCTCGCTGTGGCTGGCCGGCACGACGCCCATCGTCGGCGCCCTGGCCAGTCTCGGCGCCGCCACCGGGTGGCGGGTGTCGGTGTTCGACCCCATCGCCGACGCCGACGCCTTCCCCGACGCCGAGCGGGTGTCCACCCGGACCGCGCTCGGTCGCATCGACCCGGAGGTGTCGCCGTACGTCGTGGTCGCCACCCAGGGCGTGTGGGACGAGGAGGCCCTGGCCGCGGCCCTCAAGCGGGACGTGGCCTATGTCGGGCTGGTGACGTCGCCAACCCGGGCGCGGGTCATCCGCGCCTGGCTGCGCGAGGAGGCCGGCATCCCCGAGGAGCGGCTCGCGGCGCTGCGCGCGCCGTGCGGGCTCGACCTGGGCGCCGAGACGCCCGAGGAGATCGCGCTCTCGATCCTGGCCGAGCTGGTCACCGTCCGGCGGGGCCGGGCGGACTTCGTGGCCCGTCCCGGGCCGGCCACGCTGGCCGGCGACAGCGCGGATGCGGCCGCGGCCGCCGAGGGTGCCGGGGATGCCGCGGTGGATGACATCGTCCTGCTCGACCCCGTCTGCGGCATGACCGTCGACCGCGCCCGCGCCCGGCACCTCGCCGAGCACGACGGCGTGGTCTACGCGTTCTGCTCGATGGGCTGCCGGACCGCGTTCATCCGCGAGCCCGGCGCGTTCGTCCCCGGACCGGCGACCGCGGAAGCCTGAGATCCTCGGGCGCCCGGCGCGCGCGGGGAGCGTCGCCGGCGCCGTCGGGGGGCGAGCGGCCATCGAGCGCAGAGGTTGTGATGCAGTTCAAGGGCACCGTCCAGATCAGCGCTTCCCGGGACCGCGTATGGGCGTTCCTCATGGATCCCGACGCGGTCGGCGCGTGCGGCCCGGGCGTCGAGTCGATCGAGGTGATCGACGCCGATCACTTCAAGGCGAAGGCGAAGGTCGGCGTCGGGTTCATCTCGGCCCGGTTCGTGGTCGACATGACCGTCGCCGAGCGCAACGAGCCCGAGCTCGCGGTGCTCAAGGCCCACGGCCAGGCACCCGGCTCGGCCGTCGACGCCACGGCGGACATGCGGCTGTCCGGCCCGGTCGAGGGGCCGACGACGATGGACTGGTCCGCGGACGTGGCCATCGCGGGCACGCTGGCCTCGGTCGGCGCCCGGCTCATCGAGGGCACCGCCAACAAGATGATCGGCCAGACGTTCGACTGCATCCGGACCAGGCTCGAGGCGGCGGGCTGACCCGGGCCGCCGCGCGGCCGCGGCGGCGGCCTTCCATGCGCCCGGGCGACCGCCCGCCGTGGACCCGCAGGGCTGCGGGCATGGGCCGAGCGGCTAGCGGTCGCGGCTGACCAGCCAGTGAGACGTGTGCTCCAGCGCCTCCTCGACCGTGCGGACCACCTCGACGTGGGCGTCGAGGAAGCCGGCCGCACGCAGCAGTCGCTGGACCTCCGCCGCGGCCTTGGGGCCCTCGGGGCAGCACCCCGACCGATCCATCTCGGCGCGCGCATGCTCGAACGCCCGTACGAACGCCGGATCGTCCCACGGGGTGATCTTCGCCTTCACGCGGACCGTGGTCGTCATGTCGATCACCTCCAGGCGCATTGTGCGCGCGGTCGGGTGTCACCGCGAGAGCCGGACGTCCCGGAACCGGCCGGACCGCGCACCCGTGCGCCGGGCCGTGCGCCCATGCGCCGGACCGTGCGCCCATGCGCCGGATCGTGCGCCCATGCCCTGGACCGTGCGCCCGTGCGCCGCATCGGCCCCGTCCGCCCGGCGGCCCCATGAGAGACTGGGTCGATGGAGCATCTGAGCGCGGTGATCGGGCCGCTGGCGACGAACGTCCACGTGCTGGCCGATCCGGGCTCGCGCGAGGCGATCGCGATCGACACGGCGACGCCGTCGCTGGCGTGGATCGCCGCCGAGCTCGAGGCGCGTTCCTGGACCCTGCGGCTGATCGTGAGCACGCACGGCCACTGGGACCACGTGGGTGACAACGCCGCGGTGGCCGCGCACACGGGTGCCGAGATCGCGGTGCACGCAGCCGATCGGCACCACCTGACCGAGCCCCAACCCCTGTTCGCGCCGTTCGAGATCGTGCCGTCGGTGCCGGCCGTCGAGCTGGCGGAGGGTGGCGAGATCCGGTTCGGCGAGATCCGGCTCCGGGTCATCCACACGCCCGGCCACACGGAAGGCTCCGTGTGCCTGCTGGCCGCCGACGACGGGCTCCTGTTCAGCGGCGACACCCTGTTCGCGGGCGGCTGGGGGAGGGTGGACCTGCCCGGCGGCTCTGCCGACGAGATGGCGGCATCGATCGCGCGCCTGACCGATCTCGAAGACGCGCTGCGCGTGCACCCGGGCCACGGTGCCGCGACCACGATCGGACGGGAGCGGGCATGGATGGAGCTGGTCCGACGCGAGGGCCGCCTGCCGTTCTGAGCGTCAGCCGCCCGCGACGTCGCGGTCCCGGGTCGTCAGCTGCCGGTCGGCCGGCCGCCGGTCAGCCGCCGCGCCGGTAGCGACCCTCGAGGACGGCCGTGTCGAGCACCTTCGCCCGGTCCAGCGCCTTGCGGACCTGGTCGCCGCCGGGCGTCCCGGGCAGCGCGAGCGGCGCCGCGAGCGCATACAGCGTGAAGGTGTACCGGTGCGTGCCCGACGGCGGGCAGGGGCCGCCCCAGCCGATCCGCCCGAAGTCGTTGCGGCCCTGGGACGGGGCATCGGGCGAGGTCCCGACACCGCGCGGCAGCGCGCCGCTCGAGGTGCCGGTCATGTCGAGGACGATCCAGTGCACCCAACCGCGGGCGTCGGGATCGTCCACCAGCAGCACGAGCGCCTTCGTGTTCGGAGGCGCGCCGTCCCAGGCGAGCTCCGGCGACCCGTCCTCGCCGTCGCAGGTGTACCGCCTGGGGATCAGGCCACCGGCGTCGAAGGCGGTTGACGTCAGCACGAAGTCGGGCATGGTGGCCTCCTGGGTGGGCGAGGGGACCGCGGCGGACGCGGGTGGAGCGGACGGCGTTGCCGGGGTGGCGGCAGTGGCGGCGACCGACGGCGACGAGGAGGACGGCTCGCCGGGCGCCGTGGTGGCCGCCGACCCCGGCGCCGTGGCGGACGGGGTCGTCCCGGACTCCTGCACGGCTCCGCCGCAGGCGGCCACCAGCAGGACCGCGAGCCACGCGGCGGCGATTCGCCGGGACAGCGTGGGTGATGCCATCAGCGAATCGTCCACCGTCGCGCGGACGACCGTCAATCGGTGCTCCCGGACGCGCCTGCGGTCAGCCCGGCCGGTCTCCGGCCGGCCGCCAGCCCGCCGGGGCCGCGCCGTCGAGCGGACGTCCATACGCCTGCCAGCGTCGCGCGACCTGGAACCCGAGGCCCTCGTACAGACCCAGGGCACCGGTCGGGTTCGAGCCGTCGACCCCCAGCCAGGCCTCGTCCATGCCCTGCTCGCGAAGCACCCGCAGCGACGCCGCGCACAGCGCCTTGGCCAGGCCACGGCCCCGCCAGGGGCGACGCACCGAGACTCGGTCGAGCCAGCCACGGCGGACGCCCAGCTGCTCGTTCTCGTCCCGGTAGATCGCGTTCATCACGACGCCCGCGACCTCGTCGCCGTCCCACGCCACGCACCACAGGGAGGTGTCGATGGACGGACCCTCGAAGCGCGCCACGAAGTCACCCTCGCCGGACGGCCGGTGGCCCCAGTGGTCGTGGAACGCCTCATCGTCCGCGACGAAGATCGCCCGGTGCTGCGCCTCGGTCACGGGCCGCAGCTCGAGACCCGCCGGCAGGTCGCGCTCGGGCAGCGCCCCGGTCAGGAAGCGGCGCATCTCGAACCCGAACCGGATCGGGACGAAGCCGCGTGCCGTCAGCAGGGCGATGTCGCACCGCTCCACGTCCAGCGCGTAGGAGCGGAGCTCGCGCGGTCCGGGACGGGGATCGGCCGCCATCTCGGCCGCGAGGCGGTCGCGGTTGGCCTGCCAGATCGCGCTGCCAAGCCCGCGGCGCCGGAGATCGGGCCGGACGCCGCCCCACATCTCGCCGACGAGCGCCCCGCTCCGCACGACGCGGTAGCCGAAGCCGAACCCGACCACCTCGCCGTCGACCTCGGCCAGCAGCAGGTCGCGGGACGCGTCGAACAGGTCGAGCGGCGCGTACTCTGCTGCCAGGTCCTCGCCGCTGCGCACCTCGTCCACGCGGTCGGCCACGCGGGCGCGGTTGAGCACCTCGGCGACGGCGTCCCAGTCGCCTGGCCCCGCGGTGCGGAACGCGAGGCCGGGGATCGGCGGCGCGGCGGCCACCGTGATGTGCGGCGTGGTCATCGATCGCTCCCGTACTTGTGCTGCATGTGGATGCTCACGGACTGGTGGATCGCCTTCCAGCGGCGGCGCTCGGCCGCCCGGAGGAAGGGATCGGAGGCGCGTGCGACGTGGGCCGCCTCGCGCTCCAGCTTGCGGTGGCTCGCCAGCCGGTCGGGGTCGAGCCGGCCGTCCGCGATCGCCGCCAGGACCCCGCAGCCCGGCTCGCCCTCGTGGCGGCAGTCCCGGAACCGGCAGCCCGCCGCAAGGTCGGCGATCTCGGAGAAGGCCGGATCGAGGCCATCGCCCGCCCCCGCCACGCCGAGCGAGCGGATCCCCGGCGTGTCGATGAGCAAGGCGCCATGGGGGAGGCGGACAAGCTCGCGATGGGTCGTCGTGTGGCGACCCCGGGAGTCCGCCTCGCGAACCGCACCGGTGCGCTGCCGGTCGCCGCCCACGAGCGCGTTGACCAGGGTCGACTTGCCCGCCCCCGACGACCCGAGCACGACCGCCGTCCTGCCCCGCGGCAGGTGGTCCGCCGCGAGCGACGCGACGCCGTCGCCGGTGAGCGCCGAGATCGCGCGCACAGCGACGCCCGGCGCCACGGCCTCGGTCGCCACGCGCAGGCCGGCGAGATCGTCGGCGAGGTCGGTCTTGTTGAGCACGATCACCGGGATCGTGCCGCCGGCGTAGGCCACCGCGAGGTAGCGTTCCAGACGCCGCAGGTTGAAGTCGCCGTCGAGCCCGGTGACCAGGAACGCGAGGTCGACGTTCGCGGCCAGGATCTGGTCGTCCTCGGGTCGGGCGCCGGTCCGGTCGCTCGAATCGACGGTGCTCCGGCCGAACGCCGCCCGCCGGGGCAGGACCGCGTGGATCACGACCGGATCGACACCCTCGACGTTGGTCGCGCCGACCGGGCTCGTGGCCACCCAGTCTCCGACGGCGGGCAGGTCGGCAGGACCCATGGCCGCGTGCCGCAACCGGCCGGCGACGACGGCGTCGAGGTCGCCGGCGCCGGACCCGACGACCCATGCGTCGCGGTGCGCGGCCACGACCCGGGCGGGCTGCCAGCCGGCGGCCTCGAACGGCAGGAACGCGGCCGCCCAGCCCGGATCCCAGCCGAGCGCTGCGAGGGTGGAGGTCACGCCGGGCAGGGGGTTGAGGTCCATCGTTCAGCCCACCCGCTTGAGCTTGCCGGTGCGCTTTGCGTAGCGCTCCGCGCGACCGAACGCCCACAGACCGGCCGGGATCAGCACCGCGCCCATCGCGAGCAGCGGCACGATGTCGCCGACCAGCGCGGTCACCGGCTGGCCGTCGAGCAGGCCGGCGCGGACGCCGTCGAGGACGTAGGTGGCCGGCGACAGGTGCGACAGCGCCTGCATCCAGCCCGGCAGCACCGAGACCGGGTAGTACACGCCCGACACGAGCAGCAGGCACGACTGCAGGACGAACGTCATCTGGGCGCCCCGCTCCACGTAGAGCAGGGGCAGGATGGCGGCCATCATGCCGATGCCGACGAAGCTGAACGAGCCGAGGGCGACGAACACGACCGCGGTCAGCGCATTCATCGAGCCCGCGTCGAGCTGCGGGAAGAACAGCGTCAGCACGACCAGGATGGCGGCCGTGTGCACGAACCCGTACGCCATCGCGTACAGGCACGAGCCCAGCAGCTGGGTCCAGCGCCGGACGGGCGCCATGAACGTGTATTCGAGGGTGCCTTCCCAGCGCTCGACCGAGATCGTCTCGGCGATCCACGAGAAGACCACCGAGAGGTAGTTCCAGAACACGGCGCCGATGATCAGGGTCAGCAGCAGCCGGTCGTCACCCGATGCCGCGCCGATGAACGAGATCGACAGCGCGCTCGCGACCGAGTAGACGAGGAACGCGACCTCCCAGCCCCAGTAGCGGCGGGTGAGGAAGAAGTTGCGCTCGACGAAGGCGTACGACGCCTTCAGCTCGTGCGTGAGGAGTGCCAACGAAGGGATCCTTTCGAGGTGGAGGGCCCCCGCCCTGACCGGGTCATCCGGTCAGGGCGGGGGATCCGTGGCTCTCCCCGGCGATCCGGTGGCCGAGCCGGATGATCGGCTCGCCAAGGCGCCGCCGAAGCGGCCTGGGAGCCGGCGCGCGGCGCTTGGCCTCGCGGATCGCCTGGAGATGCTCGTTGATGCGCAGCCGCTCTTCGCGAGCGTGGCGCAGCTCGAGCTCCTGCAATCGAAGATCGATCAGGTGCATGACACGCTCCTTGGTCGTTCGTGGTGGTCATGGTCGTGGTCGTGGTTCGGGTCGTGGTTCGTGCGTCGGTCCTGCATCAGTCGTCCTCCCCTTCGGTCTCGAGGTCCTCGTCGAGCGAGCGACCGGTGAACGTCATGAACACGGATTCGAGCGTCGGCGGCTGCCCGTGGTCCCGGGCGACGAGTCGCTTGAGACCGTCGGGCGTGTCCTCCGCGACCACCCGACCCCCGTCGAGGATCGTGATCCGGTCGCACAGGCGCTCCGCCTCGGCCAGGTCGTGGGTGGTGAGGACGATCGTCGCGTCGTTCGACGCGTTGACCTCCTCGACGAACGCCTGGACGTCGAGCTTGCTGCGCGGGTCGAGGCCGGTCGTCGGCTCGTCGAGCAGGAGCAGCGTCGGGCTCGTCAGCAGGGCTCGCGCGATGGCGACCTTCTGCTGCATGCCGCGGCTCATCTGCTCCACCGGGCGGCCGAGGCGGCTCTCCGCGATGCCGAGCCGGCCGAGGATCGCCGTTGCCTGTCGCCTTGCCACCGCGGCATCGAGGCCGTAGAGGCGGGCGGCGAACAGGAGGTTCTCCATCGGGCTCAGCTTCTTGAAGAACGCCGCGTCCACGCTGACCCGGTTGATGAGCCGCTTCACGGCCAGCTCGTCGCGCTCGATGTCGAGGCCGAACACCTCCACCCGGCCCTCGTCGAGGGTCAGCAACCCCGAGATGAGGCGGATGAGGGTCGACTTGCCGGAGCCGTTGGCACCCAGGATCCCGTGGATCGCGCCTCGCTCCATGCGTAGCGAGACGTCGTCGATCGCGAGGACCGGGGGCTTGCGCCGGTCGACCACGAAGCGCTTGGTGACGCGCTCGACGAGGAGCGCCGGCGGGCCGGCGGGCACCTGGAGGGTCGGGACGCGCTGGTCCTCGACCCCCTCGGCGGCCGGGATCCGCTCGGCAGGCTCGCGGTCGGCCAGGGGCGCCGGCAGCGGGCTCGACGTCGGAGTCGTCGTCTTCGGTTGGGGTGCGAGGGTCGTCGTCACGGGTACGCTCCTGCGGCTTGGCTGGATCGAGGTGGACGAGCCGGTCCGCGGGGTCCCAGACATGGGACGAGCCGCGGGCCCGGTGTTTCCGGGTGGGCCGGCGGCTCGTGTCGAGTGGGCGGCAACAGCGCCCGAAAAAAGACTTGAGCCGCGGGCCCGGTGGCCCACGGCTCGGTGGTCGCTCCTGGGGCTTACGCCCCGCGTCCTACCTGCTGGTGGGCACACCTCTCCCGCTGACAGCGCCGGCATCGGGCGCCGCCATGTGCGGCCGGATGAGGGTGGTGTTCACCATCTGGAGGCTACCTCCGTCGTGGACAGGCGAGCGACCTGCTCGACCGCCGCGCAGTCTACGCGGGCGCCGCCGGCCTCGTCAAGCCGTCCGCGTGCCGTCCGCTTGCCGCCTGTCGGAGGACACCACGACAGGGCGTGGGAACCGGGTTGACCAGGTCGAGCGTCCATCTGGCGCGCCCACCACGAGGTTCCGACCCATGTTCACCATGGCCCGGTCAGCGGCCAAACTTCGCCTCGCCATCCTGCTCGGCGTCGCCCTCGCGACGGCCACCGCCTGCACGGGCACCGCCGCGCCGCCCACCACCGCGCCGCCCACCACCGCGCCGTCCGCGTCGGCGGATCCGGGCGGCTCGCCGACGCCCGCGGCCGAAACCTACTGGCTGCGCATGACGACGTGGCAGGCCATCCCGCCGCTGGACCTGTTCGCCGTTCAGCCGGTCCTGGTGATCACGGGCTCCGGGATCGCCGTCGCCCAGGGACCGGTCCCGGCGATCTATCCCGGTCCATTGCTGCCCAACCTCGTGGGGCGGTCCATCAGCGGCGCCGGCGAGTCGGCCATCGTGCAGGCCACCAGCGACCTCGGCCTGATCGGCGCGACCACCGACTTCACCGGCCAGGGCGGCCCGATGGGCGCCGTCAGCGGCCGGCTCGAGCTGACCGTTGACGGAAGCCGGATCACGATCACGGGCAACCCGGATGCGCACATCGAATGCATCACGACGCCCTGCGAGCCGCAACCAGGCACGCCCGAGGCCTTCGGCGAGCTGTGGCGCCGGCTGCTCGACCTGCCGTCCTGGCTGGCAGGCGATCTCGGGCCCGAGGCCGGGTATGTCGCTCCGGCCTACGCGCTCCTGGTCGGACCGCCGCCGAAGCCGGATCCGACCCTGCCGCAGGGGGCGGTCGCCTGGCCGCTCGACCGGCCGGTCACCGAGCTTGGGCGGCCGGTCGCGAACGGCACCGCGCGCTGCGGCACCATCTCGGGTGCCGACGCGGACGCGCTCCGACCGTCGCTCGCCGCCGCCAACCAGCTCACGCCGTGGATCAGGGATCCGGCGACCAGCGTCGCCTTCGGGCTCGTGGTGCGACCCCTGACCCCCGGAGAGGACGCCTGCGCAGAGGTGTTCGGCAGCTGACGGCGTCGTCCGACCGCGTCGGGCTCAGGCATCGCGGCGCATGACCACGCGGGGTGTCCCGGTCGATGCCTTCGACGTCGTCGGGGCGGCCTCCGTGAACCCCGCTGCCTCGAACATCGACGCGGTACCCGTGTAGACCGACGCCGACGGGATGCGCGATCCATCGGTCCGAACCGGGTAGCCATCGATGATCCGCGCTCCGCGGGATCGGGCGTACTCGACGGCCGCGTCGAGCAGCGCCCGGGCGACCCCGGAGCGCCTCGCCGTCCTCGCCACCACGAAGCAGTTGACGACCCACACCGCGTCACCGGGGAGCTGCGGCAGCGTCCGCGATCGTGCCAGCCGCCCGAACGCCTCGCGCGGCCCGAAGCCCACCCAGCCGACAGGCGTGCCATCGCGGATCGCCACCAGGCCCGGCGCCGGGTCGTGATCGACCAGCGCCCGGAGCGACGCCCGGTTGTCTTCGGCGGTCGTGTTGGTCCAATTGGACCCCGCCTTGCGCCAGAACTGGCACCAGCACCACTTCGGATCTCCGCCGGCCGAGAACAGCTCGACGATGAGCGGCCACAGCTCGGGCGACGCCGGCAGGATCTCCACCGGCACATTCTGACCGCCATCGCGGTCAGAACGCGGCAGGAACGCGGGAAGCGAACCGGCCGGAGGAGCCGCGCGCTAGGATCGAGCCCGGGGCCAACCCGCCGGCCGGGTGGGCCTGGAACGGGAGGACGAGGAGGTCGAGCACGATGCACGAATGGCAGATCCGCACCCTTGACGCCGGCGGCACCGCGATGGTCGTCGTCGTCTGCTCCGTCTGCGGCCTGATCCGGACGACCGTCGCACCCAACCCAACGATGGAGCGCTACATCGGCCTCGGCGGCGAGTGCCCGCGGACGCCACAGCGCCAGAGCCAGCAGCCGCAGCCGCGCACGGACCTTGCGGATTAGATCAGGCGTCGGCCACGTCGCTCCTCGAGGGGTACCGGGGGTGATGGACCCGGTTGGCCGTCCGCAGCGTGCGCTGCGAGTACCAGACGAGCAGGGCGAGCGCCACGACGAAGCCGGCCGCACCGGCCATGAGCGCGGCCATCTCGCCGCTCCCGGCCTGGATGACCACGAGCGCGACGATCGCCGCAACGAGCACGGCGTCGAGGACGGCGACCTGCACGGGCGTGGCCGCGAAATGGTTGACGGCGTTCGACCGGCCGGGCATGAGCGCCATCGTCTTCATGATCCCGGCCCAGTCGTCGCCGGTGCCCGCGACGAACACACCCTCGAGATCGGGCGCGAGCTCGACGTACATCGCGCGGATGCGGTTGAGGCCCACAACGCACATCAGCTCCTGGTAGTTCGCCGTATCGAGGTGCAGCAGCGTCCCGATGCCGAGAAACAGGACGACCGGCAGAACCGCGAGGGCGAACAGGCGGAAGGCGTCCCCGAAGTCCGATGCCTGGGCGACCAGCGCCAGCGCGACCACCGCGAACGACAGCGTCGAGAGGAACATGCCCGTCCGGCTGAACGAGTCGCTCCACGCCAGGCTTCGCGATGCGAGCAGGCTCCAGTGCTCGGTCGAGAGGATCTGGAGGCGCATCGCCGGGGTGGCTGGCTCCACCTTGGTAGTCGCGGGCTCGACCGATGGCATCGGGCGGCGGTCCGGGGACGGATCGGGCCGACCGGGTCGGTCGCCCGAGCGGGCCGTGGTGGACGTGGGACGCGGGCTGGACATGCGCCTGGTCTCCCTGCGGTGGTCCTCCGGCGACAGTACCGCACCCGGCTCGGCGAGCGCAGCCCGCGTCTCGCCTTGTCGGGTCGGGCCCGCCGAGCTCGCCCGGGGCGCATATCCTTTGCCTGAACTCGACGCGGCCCGGGATGCGACGCTGCCACCGACGCCTGGCGTCCGGCCTGGGCCCACGATGAAGGGAGCCGGAATGCTGCGCCGCCTGCTCGCCGTCAGCCTCATCCTCGTGAGCGTGGCTGCATGCGGCGGATCGTCCGCGACCGAGACCCCCTCGGCATCCGACGCGACGACGCCGGCGCCGCCGACCGCGCCCGCGGCATCGCCGTCTGCCCCGCCGGCAAGCACGCCGTCGCCGTCGCCCGCGCTGCCCGCCACCAGGACCACGGCCTGCGATGCGGTGGCCCTGCGTGCGGATTCCTCCACCTCGAGCAAGCTCCTGGCCAGGATCCCGGCCGGGCAGAAGGTCCGGGTGGTGGCCGAGCAGGCGGGCGATGCCTATGCCACGGGCGCCTGTGGCACCGCGGGCGACAGCTGGTTCAAGATCAGCAAGGTCGGCACCAAGAAGGTCAAGGCGCTGTACGGGGTCCCGTTCGTCTACGCGGCGGCCGGCCTGTTCCAATAGGCCGCTCGACCGCGGACGACGGCTTCGCCGCCTCGGTGCCGCCACCGGCGGGTTCCGGCGTCGCTCGCGAGCCGAGAGGCGGGTATCCGGATCCTGTCCGCCTGGCCGGGCTCGTCCACGCGGGCCTGCTCGATGCCGAGCTGGCGGCGCTCCTGTGGCTGCTCGTGGAGGCGCGCGTTCCGATCATGGTCGCGGGCGATGCCGCCGCGCGCGAGACGATCCGCGACGTCCTGACGCCGCTCCTGCCCGCGACGGCTCCGCGGCGAAGGCTGGCGGGGCCCGATGAGCGATTCCGATGGATGCCCGAGGCCGCCGCGCTCGGCTGGCGGTCCGACCCTGCGGGCGCCGGCGCGCCCGGCGGGCACGCCGGAGATGGACCGGTGGCGCGCGCCATGGACGCGGAAGCCACGAGTCCGGGGCAGCCCGCCGTCGAGACGGGGACGGTGCTCATCGCCGATCTCGATCCGGACAGCGCGCTGCCGACCTGGGGCGAGCGCGCTCGCGTGGTGGTCCGCTCCCTCTCGATCGGCTACGGCCTCCTCGCCACGGGCACCGGCGCCCGCCTCGAGGAGGTTCTTGGTCGCCTGGCGATGCCGCCCGTTGCCGCGCTCGACGACGAGCTGGCCCGGCTGGGCGTGGTCCTGATCGCCGGCATGGATGCCGCCGGCCGCGGGCGCGTGGTTGCCGCGCACTACCTGCGGCCGGTCGCTCGCGACGTGCAGGGCCACGTCCAGCGGCTCCCGCCGGCCGTGCTCGCGACCTGGGCCCCGGCGAGCGGCCGGTTCGAGCACTTCGCCTGGGGCATCCTCGACGAGCTGGCCGGTCGGGCCGGATTGACGCCGATCGAGCTCGAGCGCGAGCAGGCGCGGCGCATGGAGCTGGTCACGCGGCTGGCCGGCCGGCCCGGGCCCGGCTGACCGCCCCGACCTCGCCACGCTCGCCGGCCGGGCCTGGCCGTCGTGCCCGCGGCTGCCGCCGGCGACCCGTTTGACGCTTTCGAGGCGCCGTGCCACGCTGGCGCCCCGAGTCGCAACCGCCTGCATCCCGGAGTCCCCGTCGTGGTTCGCTCGCCCTCCGGCCGATCCCGCGCCGCCAGTCCCTCAGCCGGCTCTGACGCCAGCCGTCCGGACACGCTCGGCTCGCTGCGGTCGTCCGGCTGGCTGCCGCGGACGGTCAAGGAGGAGCTGCGCGCCAACCTGCTGACGCGGCTCGCGGCCGGAGACCGCCTGTTCGGCACCATCGTCGGCTACGAGGCGACCGTCATTCCCGCGATCGAGAACGCCATCGTCGCGGGCCAGGACATCGTGTTCCTGGGTGAGCGGGGGCAGGCCAAGACGCGGCTGGCCCGGATGCTCGTCGACCTGCTCGACGAGTGGCTCCCCGTCGTCCGGGGCGGCGAGCTCAACGACGACCCGTTCGCGCCGATCAGCGCCGCCGCCCGCGCGATCCTGGCCGAGCACGGCGACCGGACGCCGATCGAGTGGATCCCCCGGGATCGCCGCTACGCCGAGAAGCTGGCCACGCCCGACATCACGATCGCCGACCTCATCGGCGAGGTCGACCCGATCCGGGTGGCGGAGGGTCGCTACCTGTCCGACGAGCTGGTCCTCCACTATGGCCTGATCCCGCGCGCCAACCGCGGGATCTTCGCCGTCAACGAGCTGCCGGACCTCGCGGAGCGGATCCAGGTGGGCCTGCTCAACATCCTCGAGGAGCGGGACGTCCAGGTCCGTGGCTTTCAGATCCGGCTGCCCCTCGACCTGTTCGTGGTCGCCTCGGCCAACCCCGAGGACTACACCAGCCGCGGCCGGATCATCACGCCGCTCAAGGACCGGCTGGGATCGCAGATCCGAACGCATTACCCGCGCTCGCTCGAGCACGAGGTGGCGATCGTCCGCCAGGAGAAGCACACGTTCCCGTCCCGTCCGGACATCCCGCCCGTGGTGGTGCCGGCGTTCATGGAGGAGCTGGTCGCCGAGCTGACCCACCTCGCCCGGAGATCGCCCGACATCAGCCAGCGGAGCGGCGTGTCGGTCCGGGTCTCGGTCGCCAACGTCGAGGTGCTCGAAGCCGCGGCGATCCGCCGGGCCGTCCGGCTGGGTGAGCCGGTGGGTGCGCCCCGGATCTCGGACCTGGGCGCGCTGCTGGCCTCGACGGCGGGCAAGGTCGAGGTCGAGACGGTGGGCGAGGACACGCCCGAGGAGCGGATCGTCGAGCGGCTGGTGACCAAGGCCGTGTTCGCCACCTTCAACCGCCACGTCCTGCTCGACCAGCTGGCGCCGGTCATCGAGGCGTTCGAGGATGGGCTCGTGGTGGAAACGGGCGAGCTCGTGCCATCGCGTACCTACGTGCGCTGGATGCGCGAGATCCCGGGCCTGCGCGAGGCGGTCGTGCGGCTGGGCACGTTCGACGCCACGGATGGCGCGCAGGACCCGGCCCTGGTCGCGTCGGCGGTGGAGTTCCTGCTCGAGGGCCTCCACCTCCAGCGGCGCGTCAACAAGGATCGCGGCGCCGCGGGCGTGACCTACCGCCGATGAGCCGATGGCGTTCCTGACGCCCGATCCACGCCATCTCCGCCGCGACGACGGCCGGTCGTTCGGCGGCGACCCGGCGCTGGTGCCCGCCGCGCGCTACCGCCGCTGGGACGGCAGCCAGACGCTGCCCGACTTCACGGCCGACGAGATCATGGATGCGCTCGCCGACGACCTCCTCGAGAGCGGCGACCTGCGCGAGGCGCTGCGCAAGCTGGCGCGGCGCGGGCTCCGCAGCCAGGACCCGTCGCGCTCGGACCTGCGCGGGCTTCGGGACCTGCTGGAGCGGCTGCGAGCCAGGCGCGAAGAGACGCTCGAGCAGGGATCGCTCTCGGATCCGCTGGCCGACGTGCGCCGGGAGCTGGACGAGATCGTGGCAACCGAGCGCGCAGGGGTGGAGCGCCGGCTCGATGCGACGGAGCCCGGCGCCGAGCCGGACGCGGGTGCCGAGGGTGAGCCCGGACCCCGTGCCGAGCCGGACGCGGGTGCCGAGGGTGAGCCCGAACCCGCCGGACCCGCCGGACCCGCCGCGCCTCCGGCCGCCACCGCCGCGGGTGATGACCGGGGCGTCGACCCCGCGCTCCGGCGCATGGCCCGCGACATCGCGATGCGCCGGCTCGATCGGCTCGACGCGCTGCCGCACGACACGGGCGCCCGGATCCGGGCCCTGGACGACTACGACTTCCTGGAGCCCGAGGCCCGCGAGCGGTTCGACGCCCTCCTCGATCGCCTCCGCAGCGGGGTGCTCGACCGGCTGTCGGCCGGGCTCTCGGACGCAGTCAGGAATCTCCGGCCGGAGGACCTCGACGCACAGCGGGCAATGGTCCGCGATCTCAACGCGCTGCTCGACCGTCGCCTCGCGGGGGACGAGCCCGCGCAGGCCGACGTCGACGACTTCCTCCGCCGGCACGGCGCGTTCTTCCCCGGTGCCGCCACCCTCGACGACGTCGTCGAGCAGCTCGCCGAGCGGATGGCCGCGATGCAGTCGCTGCTCCGCTCCCTGTCGCCCGAGCAGCGAGCGGAGCTGCAGGGCACGATCGACGCGCTGCTCCGGGACGACCGCCTCCGGTGGGATCTCGCGCGGCTGGCGTCGAGCCTCGATCAGCTCCTGCCGAACGGGCTGGGCGAGCCGATGCCGTTTGCCGGTGATCGGAGGCTCGGTCTCGAGACGGCGCTCGAGACGATCGAGCAGCTGCAGGCGATGGACCGGCTCGAGAACGACCTCGACGGCGCGACCCGGTCCGGCGACCTGTCCGGCGTCGATCGCGCCGACCTCCGCGAGCTGCTGGGCGACGATGCCGTCCGGGACCTCGACGCGCTGGAGGACCTGGCCGACCGCCTCGAGGCGGCGGGCTACGTCGAGCGGGCCGGCGACCGGCTCGAGCTCGGTCCCCGCGGCACCCGGCGCATCGGCCAGAAGGTGCTCGACGAGCTGTTCGCCCGACTCGGGCAGGATGCGCTGGGCGGCCACCGCCAGGAGCGCTCCGGCCGGGGCGGCGAGCGCGAGGAGACGTCGAAGCCGTTCGAGTTCGGGGATCCGTTCCATCTCGACCTGCGCTCGACCATGGCGAACGCGTTGACGCGGGAGGAGAATGCCCCGCCGCGCCCCGCCGGGGCCGGCGCGATCACCTTGCGGGCGGACGACTTCGAGGTCTTCCGCACCGAGCGGAACACGTCGGTGTCCACCGTGCTGCTGGTCGACATGAGCCGGTCGATGCTGCTGCGCGGCTGCTACCTCGCGGCCAAGAAGGTCGCGCTGGCACTCGAGACGCTCATCAGGACCCAGTTCCCGAGGGATCGCCTGGCCATCGTCGGCTTCGCCTACGACGCGCGCGAGATCCGGCCTGAAGCCCTCGCCAGCCTCTCGTGGCACGGCTACGAGTACGGCACCAACCTTCAGCACGGCCTCCAGGTTGCCCGCCGGATCCTCGCTCGCCAGCGCTCGGCGAATCGCGAGATCGTGGTGATCACCGACGGCGAGCCGACCGCGCACGTCGAGCACGGCGAGGTCGAGTTCAACTACCCGCCGACGAGCCGCACGATCCGGGCGACGTTGCGCGAGGTGGCGCGGTGCACGCGCGAGGGCATCACGATCAACACGTTCATGCTCGAGCGCACGCCGGCCCTGACCGACTTCGTCGGCCTGGTCACCGAGCTCAACCGCGGCCGCGCCTTCTACGCCGAGCCAGAGCGACTCGGCGAGTACGTCCTCGTCGATTTCGTCCAGCGCCGCCGGAAGCGAGTGTCGTAGAGTCACCACCCGGGGCGCGCCCCTGCCATCCCCGCGTGGTCGGGTGACGGGCGCGCCGATGGGAGGTGTCCGTGCTCCAGCTGTTCCTGTTCCTCCACGTGCTCGGCGCGATCGCGGTGTTCGGGCCGACGTTCGCGTTCCCGCTCATCTCCCGCCAGGCCGGCGCCGCGCCGCAGCACGGGCACTTCGCCGCCGTGGTGATGGACCTCATCGAGCGCCGGATCGTCATCCCGGGCGCGATCGTGCAGGGGATCACCGGTGTCGCCCTGATCCTGATCATCGGCGCCGATCTCTCCACGGCCGCCTATCGCTGGCTGATCGCGGCGATCGTGCTGTACCTGATCGCCGTCGGCTACGCGATCCTGGTCCAGGCGCCGGCCGCCGCGAAGATGGTCGAGCTCACGGCAGGTGGACCCCCCGCGGGTGCCCCGCCGGCCGGAGCGCCGGCCGGCCCGCCGCCCGAGATCGCCGCGACCGCGCAGAAGCTGTCGAGGGGCGGAATGCTGCTGACGGTGCTGATCGTCCTGATCGTCGCCCTGATGGTGACCAAGCCCGGCGTCTGACCCGGGCCGGCAGCGCCCACCGGCGTCCGCCCATCGCCCACGGGCCGGCGCCCATCGCCCATCGCCCACCGCGCACCGGCCACCGCCACCATCCGAGCCGAGGGCCCGTCCCGGCCGGGGCCGGATGCGCCCACCCGGGCCGGACCGGCCGGTCGTCGCATGCCGAGCGGCACCCCTGGAGCGACAGCCGACCCTGGCCCTTGCTCACCTTCCGCCCGTTCGCCTGTGGCTCGGGCGGCGCATCCTCGTGCGGCCGGCGTCGGAAGGGCGGCGGATCGGGTGGGCGCCACCCCGGCTACCATCAGTGGCAACACGAACAGGAGACACGATCCGATGCCCCACGTCGCGACCTCGCCCGCCGACCTCCTCGCCAAGCTTGCCGGGATTGCCCACGTCGCCGACGACGGCCTGGTCATCGACGACGCCGCCCGGTTCCGCTCGCAGGCAGCCGCGGACCTCGCCTGGACCGCGGCGTTCACGACCGATGACGCCGTCGCCGAGGCGGCCAGGTGGATCGTATGGGAGGCGAGCCAGGCCCTGGGCGCCCGCTCCGCCAGCATCCACGAGCTGTACAAGGCCCGCAGCCGGGGCGAGGTCTCCGGCTTCACCGTCCCGGCCCTCAACCTCCGGGCGCAGACGTTCGACATGGCGCGGACGGCGTACGAGACGGCCGCCGCGGCCGACGTCGGCGCCGTGATCTTCGAGCTCGCCCGAAGCGAGCAGACCTACACGTATCAGCGCCCGATGGACTTCGCGACGTCCGTCCTGGCAGGTGCGATCGCGGCAGGATGGGCGGCGCCGGTGTTCATCCAGGGCGACCACTACCAGTTCAACGCGAAGAAGTACGCGGCCGATCCCGAGGCCATGACCGAGGAGATCCGGCGCGCCTGCCGGCTCGCCATCGACGCCGGCTATCGGAACATCGACATCGACAGCTCCACCCTGGTCGACCTGTCCAGGCCCAACGTCGACGAGGAGCAGCACGAGAACTACACGCGCGCCGCGGAGCTGACCGCGCTCATCCGGAGCCTGGAGGCCGATGGCGTGACGGTGAGCGTCGGCGGCGAGATCGGTGAGGTCGGCAAGCAGAACTCCACGCCTGAGGAGCTCCGGGCCTATCTCGCCGGCTACGAGCGCGAGCTCGGCGCGCGTGCCCCGGGCGCCATGGGCCTGTCCAAGGTCAGCGTCCAGACGGGCACGTCGCACGGCGGCGTCCCGCTGCCCGGTGGCGGGGTTGCCGAGGTCAAGCTCGACTTCGACGTGCTCGCCAAGCTCGGCGTCGTCGCCCGCGAGCATGGCCTGGCCGGGGCCGTCCAGCATGGTGCGTCCACGCTGCCCGACGAGCTGTTCCACCACTTCCCGACGGTCGAGACGGCCGAGATCCACCTTGCCACGGGATTCCAGAACTCGCTCTACGAGCATCCGGCGTTCCCGTCCTCGCTGATGGACGCGATCTATGACTGGTGCCGCGCCAATGCCGCGGACGAGCGCAAGCCGGGTCAGACCGAGGAGCAGTTCCTGTACACCACCCGCAAGAAGGCCATCGGGCCGTTCAAGCGCGAGCTGTGGGATCTGGAGACCAGGGACGAGGTGCTCGCCTCGCAGGCGACCAAGATCGCGTTCCTGTTCCGGAACCTCAAGGTCAACGGCTCGATGGAGCTGGTCGAGCGGTACGTCAAGCCGGTCCCCGTGGCGCGGCCGATCCCGGACGCACTCCGGACGGCGACGGTGGCTCGCTGAGCGGCCACCGGCTCCGCGCTGCGGCGTCCCGGCAGGGGCGCCTGCAGCCGTGACCGACGGCTTCGGCGACGGCCTGGAGCGGCTTCGTCCGGCTCCGCTGCCGGTGACGATCCGGCTCGAGGCGCCGGGCGACGAGCCGGCCATCCGGGCGGTCGAGCTGGCCGCGTTCGCCGGTCCCGAAGAGGCCGACATCGTCGACCGGATCCGGCATGAGGCGCCGGACGGATGGCATTCGCTGGTGGCGCACGACGATGAGGGCGGGATCGTCGGTCACCTGCTGCTGTCGCCGTGCCCGGTGGTGGACGACGACGGCCGACCCGTCGCCCGGGTGCTCGCGATCGGCCCGGTCGCCGTCCAGCCCGGGGTCCAGCGCCGGGGCGTCGGCTCCGCGCTGATGACAGCGGCGCTCGGTCTGGCTCTCGCGCGGGCGGTGCCCGCGCTCGTCCTGCTCGGCTACCCGTCGTACTACCCGCGGTTCGGGTTCGAGCCGGCACGCACGCTGGGGCTCAGGCCGCCGGCGGCCGCCTGGCCCGACGCGGCGTGGATGGCCCGGCTGCTGCCGGCCTGGCGGGAGTCGATGGCGGGAACGGTCCGCTACCAGGCCGCGTTCGAGCCGCTCGCCTGAACCGGATCGCCTGACGCCCGGCGCGGGGCCCGGGCCCGATGCGGGACTGGCGCGCCGCCTGGCTCACGCGCCGCCCGCCCGGCTCACGCGCCGCCTGGCTCACGCGCCGCCCGCCGCCGGCATACCCTGCTCGGGTGCAACGCGGAGCGCGCCCGCCGGTTCCAGCCCGCCTCTCATCGGCAGTGATGCTCGTGGCGCTCGCCGTGATCGTCGGCGTGGGTGGCCTGTTGATCAGCACCGGGTGGCCGGGCGGGACCCCGGTATCGACCGCGACCTCCTCGGAGATCGCGGTCGTGTCGGCGAGTGCGACGGATCCCGGGCGCGGTGCGACACCCTCGCCCACGCCCGGTGCCGCAGCGAGCGCGTCCGCCCCGGCCAGCGAGCGGATCGGCACGCCGGCACCGTCGCCCGAGCCCGTGGTGCTGATCGGAGCCGGCGACATCGCGCGCTGTGACAGCCCGTTCGACGAGGCGACCGCGGACCTCGTCGCGGCCAGGCCCGGGGTCGTGTTCACCCTCGGCGACAACGTCTACCCGAGCGGCAGCGCCGCCCAGCTCCGCGACTGCTACGACCCGTCCTGGGGCCGCGTGCTCGACCGTACCCGGTTCGTGGTCGCGGGCAACCACGACTACCTCACCGACGGGGCGAGCCCGTTTCGCGCGTACTTCGGCAGGGCCGCCGTCCGTGGCGGTCACACCTGGTTCTCCGAGGACGTCGGCGCCTGGCACGTGATCGTGCTCGATGCAGACTGCGCCGAGGTGCCGGGCGGCTGCGGACCGGGCTCGGCCCAGCTCCGCTGGCTGCATCGCGACCTCGCCGGGAGCACCGCGGCCTGCACCGTCGCGATGTGGCATCAGCCACGGTTCAGCAGCGGCTACCACGGCAACGACCGGGAGGTGTCCGCCTTCTGGGACGAGCTCTACGCGGCAGGCGCCGAGCTCGTGCTCAATGGTCACGATCACGACTACGAGCGCTTCGCGCCGCAGGATCCCTCGGGTCGGGCGGACCCCGATGGGGGCATCACCGAGATCGTGGCCGGCACGGGTGGCGGCCAGCTCCGGCCGTTCGCCGGTCGTCAGCCCAACAGCGTCGCGCGATCGGCTCGCTCGTACGGCGTGGTCGTCCTGACGCTGCGCGCCGACGGCTGGGACCTCGAGTTCGTGTCGACCGACGGCCGGTTCAGCGACGCCGCGACGGGAACGTGCCACCAGGGCACCATCAGCCCATGAGCGACGCCACGTACGGACCGTCCTGGTCGGCCGCCAGGGCGCGCGCTGCCGAGCCGCTCCTGCGCGGCTGGCTGGCGTTCGCGATGGACGCCTGCGATGCCGCGGACGAGATCGCGATGGCCAGCTTCCGGCGCGACCTCGTCATCGAGCGCAAGCCGGACCGGTCGTTCGTGACCGCGGCCGATCGGGCCATCGAGCGCGAGATCCGCGGCGGCATCGAGGCGCGCTACCCGGACCACGGACTGGTGGGGGAGGAGTACGGGGAGACCGCCGGCGATGCGCCGACCCGCTGGTTCATCGACCCCATCGACGGCACCCACAACTTCATGCGCGGCATCCCCCTGTTCGGAACCCTGCTCGCGGTGGAGCACGAGGGCGAGGTCCAGGTCGGCGTGATCTCCGCGCCGGCGCTGCACGAGCGCTGGTTCGCCTGGCGTGGCGGGGGCGCCTGGAGCCGTGGCCGGGCCGGGGAGCGGCGGCTGACGGTGTCGAAGGTCGCCGCCCTCGAGGACGCGGAGCTGCTCTACGGCAGCGCCCGCGACAACGTCGCGAGCGGCTTCATGCCGGGCTTCGACGCGTTGCTCAGGGCGGCCTGGCAGGAGCGCGGCTTTGGCGACTTCTGGGGCTACGCCCTGGTCGCGGAGGGCGCCGCCGAGGCGATGCTCGAGACCTGGATGCACAGCTGGGATCTCGCCGCGCCGCAGGTGCTGATCGAGGAGGCCGGCGGCCGGGTCACCGACGTCGCCGGCGACCGCCGGATCGACGCACCGTCGTTCATCGGCTCGAACGGGCTGCTCCACGACGAGATCCTGCGCCGCCTGCGGGTCCCGCCGGGCCCGTAGCGGTCGGGGCGTCCCGAGCAGCCATCCGCTGCGCGCCCGAAGCGGACACCAGCCGCCGCGCGACGGGCCGCCATCCGATGCTTGCGCTGCGCCGGCCGGACGCTCTCTCGGCGGGACCGGCCGCTGGCTCAGCCGAACAGCCAGGCGAGCAGGAGGCTGGCCGCCACGACGACGAGGAGCAGCGGCAGGCTGCCGGCCAGCCCTCCGAAGGACATCGCGGCGGTGACCGCGACCGCCGCCACGATCACGAACACCGCGGCCCGGCGGGCCTGCCGGTCGCCCCGGGCGAGCTCGTCGTCCGCGAGCTCGTCGTCCGCGACCTCGTCGCCTTCGGTAAGCTCGCCGTCCGCGGGTTGGTCGCCTTCGGTCAGGTCGCCGTCCGCAAGGGCGTCGTCCGCGACCTCGTCGCCTTGGGTCAGCTCGCCGTCCGCAAGCTCGTCGCTCGCGACGTCGTCGTCCGCGACCACGGGCCCGGGGCGCGCGGCCGGTTCTTGCGGGCGTCCGGGGAGGGGCATCAGGCCGAGCAGGATCCGACCAGGGTTGGCGAGCGTCGCAGCTGCGGCCGGGTCGAGCACGTCCTCGACGACCGCCACCGCGACGGCGTCCTCGATGGCGGCCAGGAGCCGTGTCAGGTCCTCGGCGCGGCCACCAACCTGTTGCCCCATGGCCCCGGAGCTGCTCACGGACCGCGAGACCGCACGCTCCATGAGCTCGTCCCGGACTCGGCCACGTGCCTCGTCGAGCAATGGCCGGCGCCCGTACCGGCTTGCCAGCTCCTCGAGATCGGCGACGAGGTCCCGCCGCTCGCCCTCATCGCGCCGGGGAACGTCGGGCAGCCACAGCTCGGGAGGGCTGAGCCGGTCCGCCGCGTCGAACACGGCCTCGACGCGGGCGCGGACGGCACCCTCGCCCGGGACGCTCAGGCGGCCGGGCTGGAGCATCCGGAGCCCCTCCGTGTGGACGGCGGATCGGCGTTCGAGGCGCTCAACCGGACGCGCGCCGATCGCGGGGCGCGGGCGGCCGACCCGCCGTGATCGTGGGCTCAGGCGCCGGCGACGTCCAGTGCCTCGGTCATCGTTCCGATGGCCAGATCGATCTCCCCGGCAGTGGTCACCAGGGGCGGGATGATCCGGATCACGTTCACATAGGTCCCGGCGGTGAGCACCAGGAGGCCGCGGTCGAAGCACGCCTGCTGGATCCGCTTGGTCAGCGCCGGATCCGGCACGCGCCCGTCGCCCTCGCCCGGCTTCACCAGCTCCATCGCCACCATGAGCCCGAGACCCCGGACGTCGCCCACGGCCGCCCGGCCCGCGCTCGCCGCCCGCAGCCCCTCGAGCAGCTGGGTGCCGCGCGTCCGGGCGTTGGCGACCAGGCCCTCGTCCTCGATCACGTCGAGCGTCGCCAGCGCGGCGGCGCAGGCGACCACGTTGCCGCCGTAGGTGCCACCATGGGCTCCCGGCGGGAACCGATCCATCAGCTCGGTACGGGCGAGGATCCCCGACAGCGGCAGCCCGGACGCGATCCCCTTGGCCATGACGAGGATGTCGGGCTCGACGTCCCAGTGGCGGACCGCGAACAGCTCGCCCGTGCGTCCGAACCCGGTCTGGACCTCGTCGGCGATCAGGAGCATCCCGTGCTGTCGCGTGATCTCGCGCAGGCGGGGCAGGAAGCCGGGAGGCGGCACGATGTAGCCGCCCTCGCCGATCACGGGCTCGACGATGATCCCGGCGACCTTGTCCGGGTACACGAGCTGGTGGAACAGGAGGTCGAGCTGGGCCTCCCAGTCGCAGCTGCAGGCAGCGGGATCGTGGGCGCCGCCCGTCGCCCGGTAGCAGTACGGGTAGGCGGCGTGGTACACGGAGCCGGGGAGTGGCTCGAAGGCGCCGCGGTAGACGTCCTTCGCGGCCGTGAGCGCCATGGCCTGCCCGGTCCGGCCGTGGAACCCGTAGCGGAACGCGACGATCGCCGGCCGGCCCGTGGCGACCCGGGCCAGCTTGACGGCGGCCTCGACCGCCTCCGCCCCCGAGTTGGCCAGGAACGCCGACCACGGACCGCCGGGCAACAGGCCGGCCAGCCGCTCGTACAGGCGCAGGCCGGGCTCGTGGTAGACGATGTTCTGCTGGCCGTGGAGCAGCTTCGCCGCCTGGGCCTGGATCGCCGCCACGACGCGCGGATGCGCATGCCCGGTGTTGGTGACGCCGATCCCGGACGTGTAGTCGAGGTAGCGGTCGCCGTCGGCGGTGACCAGCCACGAGCCCTCGCCGTGGTCGACCACGAGGTTGGTGATGCGGCTCCAGACCGCGGGCACGACCGACCGGTCGGGCAGGGGGTGCAGCTGGGGATCGGTCTCGATCATCCGGGTCCCTCGGCGAGCTCGGGTGGTGAACGGCCGCTTCAGCGGCGGCGGCGTGCGGCGAGCGTGGTGAGCGCCACCGAGCCGACGGCGATCACGAAGATGCAGGTCCCGATCACGTTGACCTGGACCGGGATCCCGCGGAGCGACGCCGCGTAGATGTACATCGGGAACGTCTGCGTCTTGCCCGCCGTGAAGTTGGTGATCACGAAGTCGTCGATGGACAGGCTGAAGGCGAGCAGGGCGGCGGCGATGATGCCCGGCAGGATGAGCGGGAAGGTGACCCGCCAGAACGTGTGCCACTCGTTGGCGTACAGGTCCATCGCCGCCTCCTCGAGGTGACGCGGGAAGCCGGCCAGCCGTGCCCGGACCGTGACCACGACGTAGCTGATGTTGAACATGATGTGGGCGATCAGGATGGTCAGGAAGTTGAGCGGGAAGAACGGCGGTGACCCGATCGACACGAACATGGTCAGCAGCGACGCGCCCATGATGATCTCGGGCGTCGCCATGGGCAGGAAGATCAGGGCGTTGGTCAGGCCCTTGCCGCGGAAGCGGTAGCGCTCGAGCGCGATCGCGATCAGCGTGCCCAGCGCGGTCGCCACCCCCGTCGACACGAACGCGATGACCAGGCTGAGCATCACCGAGTTGCCCAGGCCCAGGGGTCGGAACGGTTCCAGCCAGTACTTGAGCGTGAACCCCTGCCAGATGAAGTTGCTGCGGCCGGCCGGGTCGTTGAAGCTGAACGCGATGATCACGAGCACCGGCAGCATCAGGTAGATGACCGCCAGCAGCGTGTACGCGATCATCGACCAGCGGTCGACGAACCGGCCCACCCGCGCGCCCAGCGATCCCCGAGGCCGGGTGGCGACGAGCACCGAGGTCGCCGTCGCCATCAGACCCTCGCCGCGGCCGAGGACAGCTCCTCGGTGCCGAGGATCCGGGCGTAGATCGCGACCACGATCAGCACGCCGGCCATCATGGTGAAGCTGAGGGCCGCCGCGATCGGGTAGTCGTTCTGGGTCAGGAACTTGTTCTGGATGACATTCCCGATCATGTTCGTGTCCGCATTGCCCAGCAGCTCGGCGTTGATGTAGTCACCGATCGCGGGGATGAACGTCAACAGCCCTCCCGCGAACACGCCGGACAGCGACAGCGGGAACGTCACCCGCACGAACGATTCCGAGATCAGGAACCACGCGATCAGCGCCCCCACGGCTGCGCCGATGACGGCGAACACGGGCCACTCGGCGTTGAACGCCAGGCCCAGCGCGGCCATCAGCAGGCCGCCGACGACCGCACCGGTGATCGCCCCACCAGGTCGCCACGGGCCCGCGTAGAGGTCCTTGGCCGCCTCCACCAGCCGGATGTCCACCTTCTCGAGCGCGACGTAGATCGGCAGGGTCATGAACGGCAGGAAGTTGTAGGTGATGCCGGCGATGACCGCCATCGGGGTGGCCAGGATGTGGAAGTCCTCGGTCAGCAGCCCGGCCGACTTGAGCGGGCCGAGGATCGGCCCCACGTCGCCCAGCAGGATCTTCCAGCTGATGGTCCGTAGCAGGAAGCTGGTGAAGAACGGGGCCACCACCAGGAACAGCAGCAGGTTCTTGTAGCGTCCGCCCTTGAACGCGATCGTGTAGGCGAGCGGATAGGCGATCAGGAACGTGGTCAGCGTTGCCGCGCCGCCGTAGAGCAGCGAGCGCCCGTACCACGGGGCGAACTGGGTGACCGCGTTCGGGTAGTTGACCCAGTTCTCGGGCGAGAACTCGAACCCGCGGGCGAGGGATCCCGACCAGAAGCTGGCCATGAACATCTGGAACGAGGGCCAGAAGTAGAACACGACCAGCCACAGCAGCCCGGGCGTGAGGAGCGCCAGCGGAGTGATCCAGTGGTGTCGCTTCAGGAACGCACCCATCGGCCGGTACCGACTCCCTCAGGTTACGGAGCGTGGTTGCCGGTCGGTCTCAGCCGACGCCGAGCACCTTCGCGAACTGCTGGTTGAAGTACGCCTCGTCGTCCTCGCTCAGCGCGCCGAAGATGTGGAGCTTGGCCGTGATCGAGTCGGGCGGAAAGATCAGCGGGTTGCTGGCGACCTCCGGATCGATCGCCTGGAGCGCGACGTCGGCGCCCTTGACCGGGCAGATGTAGTTGACGTAGTCCTCGACCAGCGCGGCGTTCTCGGGGATGTAGTACCAGTCGATGAGCAGCTCGGCCGTGCCCTTGTGCTGAGCGCCCTTGGGGATCATGTTGTTGTCGGTCCAGAGCATGCCGCCCTCGTCGGCGACGACGAACTGGATGTCCCGCTTCTTCTGGTTCGCGGTGTCGACCAGCACCTGGATCATGTCGCCCGACCAGGCCATGACGAGGTCGGCGACCTTGTTGCGCAGATCGTCGGCATAGGAGTTGCCCTTGACGGCGCGGATGATGCCGTCGGACTTCGCCTGCTGCAGGGCGGCCACCGCCTGGTCGCAGCCATCGCGCGTGGGGTTGGCGGGATCGAGGCCCAGGTAGAGCATGGTCAGCCCGATCGTGTCGCGCATCTCGTCGAGCAGCTCGGTCTTGCCCTTCCAGCGTTCGTCGGGGGTGAAGAACACGCCGAGGCTCGTGACGTCGCCCGTCACCGACCTGTCGAAGCCGATGCCGGTCATGCCCGACTGCCACGGGGCATGGTGGGTGCCGTCCGGGTCCCAGCCGACGCCCTTGTAGTTGTCCTTCAGGTTGGCCACGAAGTTGGGCATGTTGCCCAGGTTGAACGACTCGATCCAGCCCAGCCGGATCAGCCGCGAGGCCATCCAGTCGGTCATGGTGATGATGTCCCAGCCGGTGTCCTGACCCGCCTGGAGCGCCGGCTGGATGGTGCCGAAGAAGGACTCGTTGCCGTCGACGACCTCCTGGTACTGGACCGCGGTGCCGTACTTGGCGGTGAACGCGTCGAGCGTGGGATGCGACTGGCCGTCGTCGCTGAGGTCCATGTAGTAGGTCCAGTTGGCCCAGTTGACGACGTCCGACGGGGTGGCGGGCGGGAGCGTCGGCGACGCGGCCTCCTCGGTCGCGGGCGCCGCGGAGGCGCCCGAGGGGGCCGGCGTGGACGCCGGCGGGGCCGTCGGGACCGGGGTGTTCGCAGTGCCCTTGGTCCCGCACGCGGCGAGGAAGGCGGCCACGCCGGCCAGCGCTCCGCCCTGGAGCACGCGACGCCGCGAGACCCGTGCGTTGCCGGCGTTGTTCGTCTCGCTCATTCGACTCTCCTCCTCCGACCGCTCGCGGTCCTGGTCGTCCGTTTCGCTACACGACCCCCGCCAGGCCGGTTGGCTCGACCGGCGCGCCTGGCTCGTCCGGCACGACGAAGCTGTGATCGGGGTGCCAGGCGAGCGTGACCTCCTCGCCGGGGGCCCACAGCTCGGCCCGGGTCGCCCGCTCGGCGTTCTGCTCGTAGACGGTGATCAGGCGTCCGCCGCCCAGCTCCACGATGTACTGCGTGCTGACGCCGATGTAGGACGCGTCGCGGATCACGCCGTCGAGGCAGTTGGCACCCGCGGCCGTCTCCCCGCCGCGAGGGTGGAGCCGGATCTTCTCCGGCCGCACGCCGAGCGCGACATCGCCCGGGTGCCCCTCCGTCAGGCTCCTCGGGACGCGCGCCGGTGCGCCGTTCTCGAGACGCAGGACCGCGTAGTCGTCGGCCGTGCCGTCAGGGGCGGCGCGAAGCAGGTTGCTGACCCCGAGGAAGCCGGCCACGAACCGCGTCATGGGACGTTCGTACAGGACCTCGGGCTCACCCAGCTGCTCGTAGTGGCCCCGGTTCATCACGGCGATGCGATCCGACATCGTCATCGCCTCCTCCTGGTCGTGGGTCACGTAGATGAACGTGATCCCGACCTCCTGCTGGATGCGCTTGAGCTCGACCTGCATCTGCTTGCGCAGCTTGAGGTCGAGCGCGCCCAGCGGCTCGTCGAGCAGCAGCACCCCCGGTCGGTTGATGAGCGCCCGCGCAAGCGCGACCCGCTGCGCCTGGCCGCCGGAGATCTGGCCGGGCTTGCGCGCCTCGAACCCTTCGAGCTGCACGAGCTGGAGCGCCTGGCGGACACGCTGCCTGACCTCGTCGGGCTTCACGCCGCGGCGACGCAGCCCAAAGGCGACGTTCTCGAAGATCGTGAGGTGCGGGAACAGCGCGTAGCTCTGGAACACCGTGTTGACGTTCCGGCTGTAGGGCGGCAGCCAGGTCACGTCCTGACCCTGCAGCTCGATGAGGCCGGAGGTTGGCTCCTCGAACCCGCCGATCATGCGGAGCGTCGTGGTCTTGCCGCAGCCGGACGGCCCCAGCAGGCTGAAGAACTCGCCGTCGCGGACCTCGAGATCGATGTGATCGACGGCGATCACATCCCCGAACGCCTTGGTGACCTGGACGAGCCTGACATCGACGTCGGTCACGGGTGAGGTCCACTCCTCGTACTGCAACCGGGGGTGCCGGACCCGCGACGAATCCGGCGGCCGTGCGGACGCTGCACGTCGACGCCCCTTGGGGGCTCGAACGATAGGCGCGCGGAGTCGGGGGTGTCAAATCGACGATCCATCGCCGTTTGGCCGCAGAGTCGTGCGAGATTCGCAGACCCGACCTCCCGACGCTCATGGATTCGCACGCCCGGGCCGTCGTCCGGGCGATCGGGAGCGACGCCTCCACGGTGCCGGACGTCTTCTGGGGAGGCGCGCCCGGACACCGTCGGGGCACCGGCCACGGCACCCGATCCGGGGCGCGAGCGAGGGGCCCGGGGATCACGGGTACGATTAGGGGACCGCGTCGAGCGGACCGCGACGGCCGTCGCGGCATCCAGTCCCGATCGAGCCAAGAAGCGAGCAGCAAGCGCATGACCGTCATCACCGAGTCCGCCGTCATGGACGCCCTCCGCACGGTCCAGGAGCCGGAGCTGGGTGGCGACCTCGTGACCCGCGACATGGTCCGCGACCTCACCATCGACGGGATGGCCGTCGCCTTCACCATCGAGCTCACCACGCCGGCCTGCCCGCTCAAGGACCAGATCGAGGCCGAGGTCCGCCGCGCCCTCGGGCCGCTGGGCGTCGAGGACGTCTCGATCACCTGGGGCGCCACGGTCCGCCGGGCTGCGCCGAGGTCGGCGGAGCAGCTGCTGCCAGGGGTCAAGAACGTGCTCGCGGTCGCGTCCGGCAAGGGCGGTGTCGGCAAGAGCACGGTGAGCGTCAATCTCGCCGTGGCCCTCGCGCGCGCCGGCGCCGCCGTCGGTCTCCTCGACGCCGACATCACCGGCCCCAACGTTCCGATGATGCTCGGGGCGGAGGGCCAGCCGACGGCGAGCGAGAACAACCGGATCGTCCCCCTCGAGCGCCACGGCGTGAAGGTGATCTCGATCCAGTTCTTCGTCCCCGAGGGCCAGCCGATCGTGTGGCGCGGCCCGCTCATCGGCGGTGCGATCAGCCAGTTCCTGCGCGACGTGGACTGGGGCGAGCTCGACTACCTGGTGGTGGATCTGCCGCCCGGCACCTCGGACGCGCAGCTCACGCTGGCGCAGGCCGTTCCGGTGAGCGGCACCGTGCTGGTGACCACCCCGCAGGACGTCGCGCTGTCCGACGTGGCCAAGGCCCTCGCGATGCTCGAGCGGCTGAACGTGCCGGTGATCGGCGTGGTCGAGAACATGAGCGCGTTCGTCTGCCCCCACTGCGGCGAGGCGACCGAGATCTTCGGCCGCGGTGGCGGCGAGCGCTTCGCGCAGGAGCACGGGCTCGACTTCCTGGGCAAGATCCCGCTCGACATCACCGTGCGCCAGGGCGGCGATGCAGGCGTGCCGGCAGTCGCCCAGCGCGAGCCCGGCCCCGCGGCGCTCGCCCTCCTGGCGGTTGCCGGGCAGGTGGCGGCGAAGATGAGCATCCGGGCGGCCACCGCGCAGGCGCCCGTGCTGACCGTGTCCTGACGGATCGACCCCCGGGACCCGAACGGGAGCTGGATGGGCGCCCATGAGCCAGGGCCGCCAGCCGCCTGACGCGTCGGCCCTCCGGGCCGCGCTCGACGGGATGCCCCTGTTCCGCGACCTCGGGGACGCGGACCTCGCCGCGCTGGCCGCCACGGTGCGCACGCGCCGATACCGGCGGTCCGAGGTGATCTTCCACCAGGGCGACCCCGGCGATGGGCTGCACATCGTGCTGGGCGGTCGGGTCAAGATCTCGACCGTCAGCGAGAGCGGCCTGGAAGCGATTCTTGCGACCCTGCGCCCGGGCGAGTTCTTCGGTGCCCTGGCCCTGCTCGACGGCGCGCCCCGGTCCGCGACGGCGACCGCCGTCGAGACGACGGAGACGATGATCCTTCCCCGTGACCGGTTCCGACAGCTGGTGGACGAGGAGCCGCGGATCCGCGATCACGTGCTGACGCAGCTCGCCCACGAGCTGCGTCGCCTGACGAACCACGTCGAGGAGCTGCATTTCCTGGACATCGCCGGCCGGCTGGCAGCCCGCCTCGCGCGCATGGCCGAGGAGCAGGGGCGGCCTGGCGGCGATGGCGAGGTCCGCCTCGACGGCCCGATCACGCAGGGCGAGCTTGCGGCGATGGTGGGCAGCACCCGTCAGAGCGTGAACAAGCTGCTGGGGTGGCTGATCGACGACGGCCTGATCCGCCTCGAGCGCGACGCGATCGTGATCGTCGACCTGCCCGGGCTCCAGCGGGCGGCGCGGCGCTAGGACGTGCGCGCGCCGGACCGGTCGCGTGGCGACGACCCGGCTAGCCCTTGTCGCGCAGCGCGGCCAGCAGCACCGCGGCGGCCGCGATCGCCGCGCGATCGGCCCCCTGGCTCCCGCGCATGAACGCGAGGCGTCGCTCGACGCGGGTGCCCGCGGGCGTCGCCAGCGCGATCCGGACCGCCGAGTCCTCGTGCGCCGGCTCGACGCGAATGGCCAGCCCGATGGTCGTGCCCGCCTCGTCGCGGACGCGCTCGGCGTCCGCCGCGTCGTCAACCGTCCCCGGCGCGTCGCCGAGGACCTCGGCGCGGTGGAGCGCGGTGAGGTCGTGGAGGAGCCCGACCAGCGCGCCGCGCGAACCCCGCTCACGGGTGGCCAGGGTCCAGCCCCGTGCCGCCAGGGCCTCGTCCAGCGCCTCCGCCCAGGTCGTGTCGCCGCGAGACCAGACGTGGGCGCCGACGATGGCCAGCACAGCCCGCTCCGCCTCGTCCGCGATCTCGGCCGCCGTCCGGCCGTCCGCGGCGCGCGCCGAGATCCGGATGTCGACCGCCTCGTGCCGGGCATAGGTCGCCACCACCGGGTTGGCGGCCCGCAGCATGGCCTCGCCCAGGTCCTCGGCGAGCTGCGACTCGCCGATCCCGGTCAGCCGCAACGTCCTGACCTCGCTGTCCGCTCCGACGCCGCGCTCGCCGAGCCGCGGCAGCACCGCGGTCGCCCACATCGGACGCATCTCACGCGGGGGCCCGGGCAGCAGCACGATGACGCGTCCATCGGGGCGGTCGACCCACCAGCCGGGTGCCGACCCGTGGGGATTGGGCAGGCTGGTCGCGGACGGGATCAGCCAGGCCTGCTTGACGTTCGTCGCGGGAAAGGGCAGCCGCCGCCGGCGCCACCGCTCGCGCAGCCAGTCGAGCGTGCCCGGATCGACGGTCAGGGATTCCCCGCATGCCTCCGCGACCGCCTCGCGGGTCAGGTCGTCGGGCGTGGGGCCGAGGCCGCCGGTGGTGACCACGAGATCGGCGCGCCGGAGCGCGACGCGCAGGGCGTCGACGACGACCGGCAGGTCGTCGGGCAGGTTGGCGATCCGGCCCACCGTCACGCCGCGCCCGACCAGCGACCGGGCCAGCTCACCGCTGTTGGTGTCGGTCGTCTCGCCCACGGTCAGCTCGGTTCCCACGGCCAGCAGCTCGGCCGTCAGGATCGCGCGCCGGATCGTCGGGGAGGCTTCGCCGGGCATGTGGCGGAGGGTACCCCGCCGGCGGGCGGCTGACCGCACCGGGGTGGGCCGCCGGTCGCCGCTGGTATGATTCGATCGCTCCCCGGATGCCCGCCCACCGTACCGGAGGACGACCGCTGGATCCGAACCGGACCGATCCCGACCCCGCGACCGGCGGCGGCACGCCGCCCGAGGACCGCGACGTCCCGCGCGGCATCCGCGACCAGCTGCAGGCCACCCGCGATGCCCTCATGCGGGTCGTTCGCGCGCACCTCGATCTCGCGCGCGCCGAGATGGACGCCATCAAGGGCGAGGTGTCGCGTGCGGCCGCGCTCGGCGGGTTCGCGCTCGCCCTCGTCATCCTGCTCGCCTTCCTGCTCCCGATCGGGCTCACCCTGTTCCTCGGCGAGTGGATCTTCGGCTCGATCGGGTGGGGTGTGCTGCTCGGGACCGAGCTCCTCGTCGCGGTCACCGTGCTGCTCGTGCTGGTGGCGCTGCGGGTGCCGCGCCTGGGCGTGGACCTGTTGATCGCCATCGCGATCGGGGTCATCGCCTCCATCGTGCTCGGCGCGAACGCGGCCAACGAGCTCTGGCGACGGATCGGCGACGCGGCGAGCCTCGGTGACCCTGCCTGGCGACCGCTGGTGGTCGGGATCATCGCGGGCGCGATCCTGGGCGCGGTCGTGGGCCTGGTCGCCGGCGCACGGCCGGGCGGCGCGGGCGCGGCCGTCGGCGGCCTGTTCGCGGGCGCGATCCTGGGGGCCGTGCTCGGCGCGTTCGTCGCGATCACCTTCGGCTGGCGGGTGGGTGCGGCGGTCGGCGTCGCCATCGGGCTCCTGGCCTGGACCACGCTGATGGGGGTGCGGGTCGCCCGCCAGGGGATCGACGGCGAGGCCCTCAAGGCCCGCTTCTGGCCGCAGGCCACGATCGACACCACGAAGGAGACGCTCGAGTGGGCGAAGGCGAGGGTCCCGTTCGGGCCGAAGGCATGACCACGTCGGACGACATCCTGGCCGAGCGACCGGAGGTCGTCGCCGCGCGGCACGAGACGCGCAAGGCACGCGCCGCGTTCGACGACGAGCTGGAGCGGTTGGAGGCGTCGGCCCGGGCCGCCGTCGACGTCCCGGCCAAGATGCGCCGGAACCCGGTCCGGACGGCCGGCGTCGCCGCCGGGACCGGCTTCCTGCTGCTCGGCGGACCTCGCCGGGTCCTGCGTGGCGCCCGCAACGCCATCTTCGGCAAGCCCGACCCGCTGCCCAAATCGATGCTGCCCAGGGAGATCGACAAGGCGGTCTCGGAGCTGGGCGACGACGGGGCCAGGGTCCGGGGAACGATCGAGCGCGAGTTCGCGGCCTACCTGCGCGAGAAGGCGCCCGAGCGCCGCGAGCGCGACCTCTCCGGCGTGACCGCCTCGCTGCTGTCGCGGGTCGCGGAGCCGGTCGTGCAGCGGCTGGGCCGGCGCCTGGCCGAGGAGATGCTGTCACCCAGCCAGTCCTCGTTCGCCGACCAGCTCGAGCGCGTCAGGGCCAGGCGCACGGCCGGCAGGACCGGAGAGACGAGCAGGGACCCGTCCGACGCGAGCAAGGACGCGTCCGACTGATCCCTTCCTCGCACGTGCGAGCGCGATCGGACGGCGCCGTGCAACTCGGCTGCCCTGCGCCCGCGCGTCCGCCAACCTGGTAGGCGAGGTCGGGATCGAACCGACACGTCCCTCACGGGACACCGGCTCCTAAGGCCGGCGCGTCTGCCATTCCGCCACTCGCCCGGTGAGATCGTAGCGGCAAGGAAACCCTGCGACGCGCCCGGGACGTCGGAGCAGGGGCGCTGATGGCGGATCGAACGATCCGTGCGCACCAGGGATCTGTAGCGGTGGATGGAGCCGACGGTGGCGCATCGAGGGGTTGACGCGGCCGACGGGGCGGCGTCGTTCGAGGCGCTCGTCGGCCCGTGGGTGGACGAGATGTATCGTGCCGCGGCGGCCATCGTCGGCGAGAGCGACGCCCGCGACGTGACCCAGGACATCGACCTTCGCCCGCTCGACGACCTGATGCTCGAGGCCGTCTTCCCGGCAGCCGGGCAGGCGTGTGCCTTCGGATCACCGTCGCCGCCCAGACTGTCGTATCTCGAGGCCGCCCCGAGCCCGTAGCCGACGCCGGGCGCCCACGGCCGGCACCGCCGACGACCGCCACCGCCAGCCCACGGCCGCCACGCACCGGCCACGCCGCCGCCCCGGACGGTCGACCCACCCTATACTCGGCCGGCGATGCAAGTGACCGCTACCCCCGCCCCCAAGAGCTCCATCCTCCTCGAGATCGAGGTTCCCCCCGACCGGCTCGACCGGGCCGTGCGCGACGCGGTCGGCCGCCTGTCCCGGAGAACGCGCGTGGCCGGCTTTCGGCCAGGCAAGGCACCGCGGCCGATCCTGGAGCGGGTGCTGGGGCCAGGCGCCGTGCTCGACGAGGCCGTCGATCACCTCGTCCAGGACGCCTATCGCGAGGCCGTCATCGAGCAGGGGATCGTGCCGCTGACCAACGCCGACGTCGAGGTCGTCGAGGCGGTCGAAGGCAAGCCGCTGCGGTTCAAGGCGACGGTCCAGGTCCGGCCCGAGGTGCAGCTCGGCGACTATCAGCAGTTCAACTTCGCGCCCGAGATCGAGTCGGTCGACGAGGCCAAGGTCGACAAGGTGGTCGACGAGCTGCGCGACCAGAACGCGACCCTGGCGGCCGTCGAGGATCGCGGCGCACGGGACGGGGACTGGGCGGTGATCGGGTTCGTCGGCACGCGCGAGGGTGAGCCGTTCGACGGCGGGACCGCGGAGCGGATGCCGTTGATCATCGGCGAGGACCGCCTGATCCCGGGCTTCGAGGCCAACCTCGTGGGCCTCAAGCCGGGCGAGTCGAAGGGCTTCGACCTGACCTTCCCCGACGACTACGGGGAGGCGAGCCTGGCCGGCAAGGAAGCGCATTTCGAGGTCGATCTCAAGGAGCTGCGCGAGAAGATCCTCCCCGACGCGGACGACGAGTTCGCGCGGTCGATGGGCGAGTACGCGGACCTCGCCGCGCTCCGGGCGGAGGTCGACCAGCGGCTGCGTCGAAACGCGCTCGATCGGGCTCGCCACGAGTTCAGCGACCGGATCATCGACTACGCCGTCGCCAACGCCACCATCGACCTTCCGGACGTCCTGGTCGAGCAGGAGGTCGAGGTGATGCACGACGAGTTCCGGGCGACGCTCGCTCGCCAGGGCATCGGCGAGGAGGCATACCTCAAGGCGACCGAGCAGTCCGACGCCGACCTGCACCAGGAGTTCCGGCCCAGGGCGGAGCAGCGGACCAAGGTGCTCCTGGTCCTCTCGAAGATCGCGGAGGTCGAGGGCATCGCGGTGCCCGATGCGGAGGTCGAGGGCCAGGTCGAGCTCGCCCGCGCCCGCTACCGCGATGCCAAGACGGTCCGCTACTTCGAGTCGGAGCGGGGCCGCAACTTCATCCGCAGCACGCTCCGCCGCACGCGGGTCGTCGAGTCGCTCGTCGATCGCTGGCTGGCGGCGCACCCCGACCATCCGGCGCTGCCGCACCTCGAGGACGACGCACCGTCGGCGGTCGACGCGCCGGAGGCCGAGGCGGCCGCGGCGCTCGACGCCACCGACCCCGGGGCGATCCCCGAATCCACCCCGGCCACCGCCGATGCCTGACGGCGACGCGCGGCCAGCCACCGACGCCTGATCGAACGCAGGGGAGACCCACGATGCTCGTCCCGATGGTCATCGAGTCCACCAGCCGTGGTGAGCGCGCGTATGACATCTATTCGCGGCTGCTGCGGGAGCGGATCATCTTCCTGGGCGATGCGATCGACGACCACCTCGCCAACCTGGTGATCGCGCAGCTGCTGTTCCTCGAGTCCGAGGACCCCGAGAAGGACATCAGCCTGTACATCAACTCGCCCGGCGGCGTGGTCACGAGCGGCCTCGCGATCTACGACACGATGCAGTACCTGCGCGCGCCGGTGAGCACGATCTGCATCGGCATGGCGGCGTCCATGGCAGCGGTCCTGCTCGCCGCGGGTGCCCAGGGCAAGCGCTACGCGCTGCCCCACAGCCGGGTGATGATCCACCAGGGCTCGGGTGGCTTCCGGGGCGCCGCTCCGGATGCGATGATCCAGATGAAGGAGTGGGAATACCTGGTCCAGGTCAACCACGAGATCCTCGCGCGCCACACGGGCCAGCCGCTGGACAAAGTGATCAGGGACACCGATCGGGACTATTTCATGGGTCCCGACCAGGCCAAGGACTATGGCATCATCGACGCGGTCTACACCCTGACCGGCGATTCGCTCATCGCGCAGGCGCATGACGCGGAGCTGTCCGCCGACCGGGGGACGAGCCCGCGATCATCGGCACCGGACGAGCCCGGGCCGGCCACGGAGCGATAGCGCAGGGAAGCCATGCCGGTCACCACCTCTGGCTCCAAGGGGACGAAGGTTCCCTATCGCTGCTCGTTCTGCGGCAAGAGTCAGGAGCAGGTCCGCAAGCTCATCGCGGGTCAGGGCGTCTACATCTGCGACGAGTGCATCAACCTGTGCCAGGAGATCATCGAGGAGGAGATGCTGGACGCGCCCAAGGCACGTCCGGCGCAGGCGAAGCTCCCCAACCCGCGCCAGATCACCAGCTCGCTCGACCAGTACGTCATCGCGCAGGACAAGGCCAAGAAGGTCCTGTCGGTCGCCGTGTACAACCACTACAAGCGGATCAACGCGGGCTCCGCCGTCGATGACGTCGAGCTCCAGAAGTCGAACGTCCTGCTGGTCGGCCCGACCGGATCGGGCAAGACGCTGCTTGCCCAGACGCTGGCGCGCGTGCTCGACGTCCCGTTCTGCATCGCCGACGCGACGTCGCTGACGGAGGCAGGCTACGTCGGCGAGGACGTCGAGAACATCCTGCTCCGCCTGATCCAGGCCGCCGACTTCGACGTCGCCCGGGCGCAGCGCGGCATCATCTACATCGACGAGATCGACAAGATCGCGCGGAAGGCGGACAACCCGTCGATCACCCGCGACGTCTCGGGCGAGGGTGTGCAGCAGGCGCTGCTCAAGATCCTCGAGGGCACCGTCGCCAACGTGCCGCCGCAGGGCGGGCGCAAGCACCCCCACCAGGACTTCATCCAGATCGACACCACGAACGTCCTGTTCATCTGCGGCGGGGCGTTCGACGGTCTGGAGCGGATCGTCGAGGAGCGCGTCGGCAAGCGCTCCATCGGCTTCGGGTCCGAAGGCGGGATGTCCGCCGCCGACCGGGCGAGGATCATCGAGCGGCTGATGCCCGAGGACCTGCTCAAGTACGGGCTCATCCCCGAGTTCATCGGCCGCCTGCCGGTGATCGTCACGCTGTCGCCGCTGACCGCCGAGGACCTGGTGCGCGTCCTGGTCGAGCCCAAGAACGCCGTCACTCGCCAGTTCAAGAAGTTCCTCCAGCTCGACAAGGTCGAGCTCGCGTTCACCGAAGGCGCGCTGCGCGCCGCGGCGGAGGTCGCCCTCGACCGCAAGACCGGCGCCCGGGCGTTGCGCTCCATCGTCGAGGAGGCGCTGCTCGAGGTGATGTACGACATCCCGGAGCGCACCGACGTGCGCAAGTGCATCATCACCGAGGAGACGATCCGCGAGACGCGCGCCCCGCTGCTCCTCACCAAGTCGGACGTCGACCAGGGCGTGGACGAGACCAACTACGCGGAGTGGCTGGCGGAGCGAGGCGCGAGCGCATAGCGCCGCCCCGGATCGCCGGCACGGCGCCCCTTGTGCGGCGTCAGCCGGTCTGGAACAGGCGGAGCACGAGCGCGGCCAGGACGAGCCCGCCGATCCCCACCGCGAGCGACCGCCGGCCGGCCAGCCGCTGCCAGAACCGGGCGAGCGGGAGCACGATCAGCGCCACCACCGCGTACAGCAGGTGGAGGGGGTCGGCCGGCCGGCCCCCGGTCGCGAGGATGACGAGGCCGAGCACGATGCCCAACGTGACGAGCGCCAGGGCGGCCAGGATCGTGCGATCGATCGCGAACCGCGTCTCGACGTGGAGCGCCGACCCGGCGACGACGGTCAGGGTCAGGACGCCGCCGCAGGCGGCGACCAGCAGCGCGGCGATGAGATGAAGCGTGACGACCATCTGGCTCCCGCTGGTGGACTCGCCTCCGCGATCGAGGTCACGTCCGGAGTGACACATCGGAGCGCGATGGGCGCCGCTCCGCCGGACGGAACGGATCATGGCAGCACCGCCTGTCCGCCGGCCTCCCGGAGTAGCATGGGCGCCTAGCCATCAAGGAAGGCGATGGTAGACCGACCGCTCGCGTCCCCCGTCGGCCCCGACCCAGGTCGCCGGCGGCGAAACGGCCCCAGCCGATCGCCGTCGGGTCGCCAGGTGCTGCTGGGCTACGCCGCCATCACCGGGCTGCTGATCGTCGGCCTGGTGGCCGCCGGCGCCGTGTCGGGCGCAGCGGATCCCGCTGGCAGCGCCGCGATGGGTGCCCCCGATGCCGTGACCGTCGCCTCGCGCGGCGAGCAGCTGTTCCTCACCAGCTGCGCCTCGTGTCACGGGCCCCAGGGCGCCGGCACGGCGACCGCGCCCGACATCCGCTCGGCGGGTGCCGCGCTCGCCGACTTCGTGCTGCGGACCGGACGGATGCCACTGGCCGATCCCGCCGCGCCGGCCCGGCGTGGCGCCCCGAAGTTCGACGACGCCGACACGCAGGCGCTGGTCGCCTATGTGGCCTCGCTCGGCCAGGGCCCGGACATCCCCAACGTCGTCACCAGCGGCGCCGACACCGGCAAGGGGCGGGACCTGTTCGTGGCCAACTGCGCGGCCTGCCACGGGCCCGCCGGCGGTGGCGGGTCGGTGGGCGGCGGGTTCGTCGCGCCGGCGCTGACCAGCGCCGATGCGACCACCGTCGGCGAAGCGGCGATCAGCGGACCCGGCCCGATGCCCCGCTTCTCCTTCTCCCCCGAGGAGCTCGACGACCTCGCGGCATATGTCGGGTTCCTGCGCAATGCGCCGCATCCCGGAGGCGCGACCGCGCCGGCCGTGGGTCCGGTGACCGAGGGCTTCATCGCGGGCGTGGCGCTGCTCGGCCTGCTGCTCGTCGCGCGCTGGGTTGCGGTGCGCCATGAGCGCGAGGTGGACCCGTGAGCCCGGACCCGCGCCCCGGCGAGCGCCGGATCGAGCGAGCGATCGCCGGGGTGTTCCTCGTCTCGGCGATCTCCGGCGTCGCCCTGCTCGGCGTCTACCTCGCCGGCGGCCAGACCCAGGTCGAGGCGGTGCTGCTCGCGCTCTCGCTGGGGGGTATCGGCATCGGCATCATCGCGTGGTCGCAGCAGCTGCTGCCAGGCACGTTGCGGATCGAGGAGCGACACCCGGTCGAGGCCACGGCCGATCCCGACGCCAGGCAGGAGATCCTGGCCGAGGAGGCGTCGATCACGCGACGGTCGCTCCTCGTGCGGGCGCTCGGCGGTGCCCTGGCCGGTCTCGCCGCCGCGCTCGCGATCCCGGTGCTGTCGCTTGGACCGGCGCCTGGCCGCAGCCTGTTCGAGACCCCATGGCGGCGCGGCGGCCTGCGCCTCGTCGGCCTCGACGGGCTGCCGATCAGGGCCGACGAGCTGCCGCTCGAAGGCGTGGTGACGGCGTTCCCGGAGGGCTTCGTCGGATCCGCGGACGGCCAGACGCTGCTGATCCACGTCGCGCCCGGTCTGCTCCGGCTCGCGCAGGACCGTGCGGCCTGGGCGCCCGAGGGGTACGTGGCCTTCTCGAAGCTGTGCACGCACGCCGGCTGCCCGGTCGGCCTCTACCGCGCCGCCGAGCATCGGCTGATCTGCCCCTGCCACCAGTCAACGTTCGACGTGCTCGATGGCGCGAAGCCGGTGTTCGGGCCGGCGGCGCGCCCGCTGCCGCAGCTGCCGATCACGCTCCAGGACGACGGGACGTTCGTGGCCACGGGCGACTTCTCGGAGCCGGTCGGCCCGGCGTTCTGGGACATCACCGATGCCTGACCCGGCGCCGCGCACCCCCGCGACGGAGCAGGCCGCGGCAAACCGGCCTGCAGCCGACCGCGCCCGCAGCGCCGCGGACGGCGACCGGCCCACCGAGCTTGAGCGCCTGGTCGGCTGGGTCGATCGGAGGACCGGCCTGGCGGGGCCGATCCGCGGCGGGATGCGCAAGGTGTTTCCCGACCACTGGAGCTTCCTGCTGGGCGAGATCGCGCTGTTCTCGTTCGTGATCCTGCTCGCGACCGGCACCTTTCTCACGTTCTTCTACACCCCCGATGCGCGCCTGGTGACCTATCAGGGCTCGTACGGAACGCTCGACGGCGCCGGGATGTCGGCCGCCTTCGCGTCGGTCATGCGGCTCTCGTTCGACGTCGAGGCCGGCCTCCTGATGCGCCAGCTCCACCACTGGACGGCGCTGGTGTTCATCGGCGCGATCGGCGCCCATCTCGCCCGGATCTTCTTCACCGGCGCGTTCCGTCGACCCCGGGAGCTCAACTACCTCATCGGCATGGGGCTGTTGACGTTCGCCCTGGGCGAGGGGATCACGGGCTACTCGCTGCCCGACGACCTGCTGTCGGGGACGGGCCTGCGGATCATCGACTCGGCGATGCTCTCGATCCCGTTCGTCGGCCCCTGGGTGGCCTCGCTGTTCTTCGGCGGGGAGTATCCGACCGCCGACATCCTCAGCCGGTTGTTCGTGTTCCACGTGATGCTGCTGCCGGGCCTGCTGGTGGGCGGCATCACGGTCCATCTCGCCCTGCTGTGGTTCCAGAAGCACACCCAGTACCGCGGCGGGCCAGCTCGCGAGGACAACGTGGTCGGGCTCTCGTTCTGGCCCGGCCAGGTGTTCCGGTCGCTGGGCCTGTTCTTCCTGACGTCGGCGGTGATGGTGCTGCTGGCCGGGCTCGTCCAGATCAACCCCGTCTGGCTGTACGGACCCTACGTCCCGTACGTCGCGACCGTGCCGGCGCAGCCCGACTGGTACGTCGGCTGGCTCGAGGGGGCGCTCCGCCTGGGCCTCCCGATCGAGCCCACCATCCTCGGCGTGACGATCCCGTCGCCGTTCGTGCCGGGCATCCTCATCCCCGGGGTGCTCATGACCCTCCTGGCGCTGTGGCCGTTCCTCGAGGCACGGCTGACCGGCGACCACGCCGAGCACCACCTGCTCGATGCACCGTGGCAGACGCCGATCCGGACGGCGACCGGCGCCGCGGGCGTGGCCTTGTTCCTGGTGCTGACGATCGCGGGTGGCAACGACGTCCTGAGCGTGATCTTCGACGTCCCGGTGGAGGCGATCACGATCGCGTTCCGGGTGCTCCTCCTGGTGGTGCCGGTCCTGACCTGGCTGCTGGTGTACCGGCTCGCCCGCGACTACGGGGACAGCCGGCGGCGCCACGAGGAGGATGGGCTGCCCGAGGAGCCACCCAGCGTGATCCTGGTCCGCAACGCGGCCGGCGGCTTCAGCGAAGCCGAGACGGAGCGATGAGCCGGCGATCGACGCCGACGGCGGCCGTCGCCGCGCTGCCGCTGCTGGCGGTCGCGATCGGCGGCTGCATGCCGACCGCTGCCTCCTCGCAGGGTCAGGACATCTCGGATCTGTACACGGTGTTCCTGGTCGCCGGGATCGTGGTCGCGGCGGTCGTCTGGAGCCTGGTCACGTGGGCGATCCTCCGCTACCGCCGCCGTGACGACCGCCTCCCGGAGCAGATCGAGGGCAGCCTCCGGATCGAGGCCGTGTGGACCCTCATTCCCCTGATGACCGTGCTCGTGCTGTTCCTGCTGACGGTCCGCACGCTCGCGGCCGTCGACACCGTGGAGGCCGGCGGGATCGACCTCCACGTCACGGCCTTCCGCTGGCAATGGCAGGCCGACTACCCGGCGGGGGGCGTCAAGCTCATCGGCACGACCGATCAGCCGCTGGAGGTGGTCCTGCCGGTCGACACCCCGGTCCACGTCACCCTCGAATCGCTCGACGTCGACCACGCGTGGTACGTCCCGGCGTTCCTGTTCAAGCGTGACGCGATCCCTGGCAGACCCACCTTCTTCGACCTCCGGATCACCGCCCCGGGGGTCTATCCGGGCGCCTGCGCCGAGTTCTGCGGCGTCGGCCATGACGACATGCTGTTCACGATCCGGGCCGTCGACCAGGCCACCTTCGAGCGCTGGCTCGCCGATCGGGCGGCCGGTGGGAGCGCAGCCCCATGACCGCGATCGACGCACCCCGCGTCACCCTGCCCGTGGCCACCGCGCCGCGGGTGACCCTGCTGGAGTGGCTGACGACCACGGACCACAAGCGGATCGGCGCGCTGTACATCACCGCGGCGTTCGGGTTTGCGCTCGTCGGCGGTGCGATCGCCGAGCTGATCCGGCTCGAGCTCGCGGCGCCCGGCCAGCAGCTGGTCGACGCTTCGACCTACGACCAGCTGTTCACCGTCCACGGCACGCTGATGCTGCTGTTCTTTGCCGGCCCGCTTGCGATCGGGTTCGCCAACGCGATCATGCCGCTCCAGATCGGTGCCGCGGACATGTCGTTCCCCCGCCTCAACGCCCTCTCGTTCTGGCTGTTCCTGTTCGGCGGCCTGATCGTGATGTCCGGGTTCCTGACCACGGGCGGCGCGGCTGCGGCCGGCTGGACCGGCTACCCGCCGCTGTCGGGGCCCGACTTCGCGCCAAGCGCGGGCATGGACCTGTGGATCGTGGGCGTCGCCCTGGTCGGGGCATCGGGGATCCTGGGCGCGGTCAACTTCCTGGTGACGATCTACACGCGGCGGGCGCCCGGGATGCGGATGTTCCGGATGCCCATGTTCACCTGGACGATCCTGGTCACCTCGATCCTGATCCTGTTCGCGTTCCCGTCGGTCACCGCCGCGCTCGCGATGCTGTTCATCGACCGCCACTTCGGCGGCGGCTTCTTCGACCCCACCCAGGGTGGCGACCCGGTCCTGTGGCAGCACCTGTTCTGGTTCTTCGGTCACCCGGAGGTGTACATCCTGGTGCTGCCGTACTTCGGAATCATGAGCGAGGTGGTGCCGGTCTTCTCGAGCAAGCCGCTGTTCGGCTACCGGCTGATGGTGTTCGCCGTGATCGCGATCGCCGGCCTGTCGATGGGCGTGTGGGCGCACCACATGTTCACCACCGGGCGGGTGGACCTGCCGTTCTTCTCGATCATGTCGCTGCTCATCGCCGTACCCACCGGGATCAAGATCTTCAACTGGACCGCGACGATGTTCCGTGGCAGCCTCCGGTTCTCCGTCCCGATGCTGTGGGCGCTGGGGCTGCTGTACGTGTTCACGATCGGCGGCATCACGGGTGTCATGCTCGCCTCGCCGCCCATCGACTACCAGGCGCAGGACACGTACTTCGTGGTCGCCCATCTGCACAACGTCCTGATCGGCGGCACGATGTTCGCGGGGTTCGCCGGGATCTACTTCTGGTTCCCCAAGCTCACCGGCCGGATGCTCGACGAGCGGCTCGGCCGGCTGCATTGGGCGTCCTGGATGATCGGGTTCGTGCTGACCTTCGTGCCCCAGTACCTGCTGGGCGCCGAGGGGATGCCCCGGCGCATCGCCGACTATCCCGCGGACCGTGGGTGGGCCGACCTCAACCTGCTCTCGACGATCGGGGCGCTGGTGCTGGCGGCCGGGATGCTGCCGTTCCTGCTGGCCGTGGTGCGGGCGATGCGTCGTCCGGCCGATGCCCCCGCCGACCCGTGGGGCGGCAACTCGCTCGAGTGGGCGACCTCGTCGCCGCCGCCGCACCACAACTTCGACCGGCTGCCGCCGATCCGCTCCCTGCGACCCGTGTTCGACGCGCGCATGGAGGCACAGGCTGAGGCCGCGCGCGGGCTGGAGAGGGCCGGACCGGGATCCGCCGATGCCTGAGGAGGTGCGGTTCTTCGGGCGGCTGTCGGTCTATGCGCTGCTCGCCGGCGTCGTCTACTGGTTCATCAGCTACGAGAGCGCCGGCACGGTGCTGCTCATCGGGTTCGGGGTGGCCACCGGCGTCGCGTTCCTCGTCCTGCGAAGCTCCCGACAGCGGCCGTCACCGGTCGACGCCGCAGGCTCGCGTGATCCCGACGGTCCGTTCGGCGACGAATCGGCCCCCGTGCCGACCCGGAGCGCGGCGCCGCTCGCGGTTGGTCTCGGGCTCGCCCTGATCGGGCTCGCGGGTGCCTTCGGCCCGTGGTTCCTGGTGGTGGGGGCGATGCCGTTGCTGATCGGGGCCGCCGACTGGCTGCGTTCGGCCAGCCGCGAGCTCGACCAGCGCACCGACGCCGATCGGGATCGCCGCTGACGGGCCGCCCCATCGGCCGACCGGACCGGTGGAACCGTCTCAGGCGAGCATCCTGACGCCATGCAGCACGACGACCACGTCGCATTGATCCGGGACGGCGTTCTCGGCGCGGGGCCCCGGTGGCTCGAGCTCGGGGCCGGCGAGGGCGCGTTCACGCTCGCGCTGGCCGATCTGCTGGGGAACGATGGCCATATCGTGGCCCTCGATCGCGACCGGTGGCCGCTCACGGTGCTCGCCGACGCGGCGGCCGCCCGCTTTCCCGGCACGCCCATCCACACCGTGACCGCCGACTTCACGCGTCAGCTGCCCGCCGGTCCGTTCGACGGCGTGCTGGCCGCGAACAGCCTCCACTTCGTGGCCGACCCGCGCCCGGTGCTGGACGTGATCCGGACCATCCTGTCCCCGCATGGCCGGCTCGTGCTCGTCGAGTACGACGCCGATCGCGGCAATCCCTACGTCCCGCACCCCATCTCGTTCCGGCGCTGGCGCGGGCTGGCAGGGGATGCGGGCTTCGGGCCGCCCTACCTGCTGCACCGGGTGCCCAGCCGGTTTCTCGGTTCCATCTATGCGGCAGCGGCGGCCCGGGGCCCGGGGCCGGCCGCGGATCCGATCGGGCCGGTGACCGGATCCATCGCCGTCCGGCAGCGGGACCCCGCAGATCGCGTGGTACACTCCCGCCCTCACGGCGACGACCGAGAGGAGTAGGTCCGGAACGGCCCACAGCGAGCGCGGGACGGTGCGAGCCGCGCGGGGATGCCGGGTCCGAAGGTCGCTCGCGAGCCGTGCGGGTGGCGCCCGATAGCGCGCCAGGGAGGGTGCCGGAGCACGGCCGGCCGCGATACGCGGCGGGCACCGGCATCGAACCAGCAGGTGGTACCACGACCCCGTTCGTCCGCTGGACGACGGGGCGTTTTCGTCTCTGCGGGCGTGCGCCCGCGAACCGGGAGCGACCGATGACGAACTCGACCGAACCTCCGGCCCCGACGCTCGCCAAGGCCTACGTCCCGGCCCAGTTCGAGCACGAGATCTACGAGCGGTGGCTGGCCGCCGACGTGTTCGCTCCGGACGGCAGCGGGTCGACCGCCGATCCGGCGCTCGAGCCGTTCGTGATCATCCAGCCGCCGCCCAACGTGACCGGCAGCCTGCACCTCGGCCACGCGCAGCGGACCACGGTCGAGGATCTGATGATCCGCCACGCGCGGATGCTCGGCCGGCCGACGCTGTTCCTGCCCGGGCTCGATCACGCCAGCATCGCCGCCCAGTTCGTGCTCGACGGCATCCTGGCAAGGGAGGGGCAGAGCCGGGCCACGCTGGGCCGGGAGCGCTATCTCGAGCGGATGCGCGCGTTCGTGGACGCGACGCGGACGACCATCCTCACCCAGCAGCGGCGCGTCGGGGGCAGCTGCGACTGGGGCCGGCTGCGGTTCACGATGGACGAGGTGTCGGCGCGGGCCGTTCGCGAGGCCTTCGTGCGGCTGTTCCGGCGCGGCCTGGCGTACCGCTCCGAGGCGCTCATCAACTGGTGCCCCGGCTGCCACACCAGCGTCAGCGACCTCGAGGTGATCCCGACGCCCGAGCAGGGAACGATCTGGCGCGTCCGGTATCACCTGATCGACCCGGCGACCGGGCAGCCTGACCCGGGGGCGACGGTCACGGTCGCCACCACCCGGCCCGAGACGATCCTGGGCGACACGGCGGTCGCCGTCCACCCCGAGGACGCGCGCTACACGGCGCTCGTCGGACGCCTCGTCCGCATCCCGTTCGTCGATCGCGACGTCCCGATCATCGCGGATCCGATCGTCGACCCCGACTTCGGCACGGGTGCCGTCAAGATCACGCCGGCCCACGACCACGACGACCACGACACGGGCCGCCGCCACGGGCTGGCCATGCCCACCATCCTCGATGACGCAGCCCGGGTGGCCGGCACCGGCACCGACTACGACGGCCTCGATCGCTACGACGCCCGCCGGCGGATCCTGGCCGACCTTGCGCTGCGCGGCGATCTCGCGGGCGAGCAGCCCCACGAGATGGTCATCGGCCGCTGCCAGCGGAGCAACGACGTCGTCGAGCCGCGGCTCAAGACGCAATGGTTCGTGCGTACCGGACCCCTGGCGGCGGCTGCGCTGGAGGCCACCCGCTCCGGCCGGACGCGGATCCTGCCCGAACGGATGGACAAGGTCTGGGAGCACTGGATGACCAACATCCGCGACTGGAACGTGTCGCGGCAGCTGTGGTGGGGCCACCGCATCCCGGCCTGGTACTGCCCCGACGGCCACGTGACGGTCAGCGCCGATCCCGAGGGCCCGACGGCCTGCGAGGCGTGCGCCCGGCCGGCCACGGAGCTGGTCCAGGACCCCGACATCTTCGACACCTGGTTCAGCTCGGGGCTGTGGCCGTTCTCGACGCTCGGCTGGCCGGAGGCGACCGACGACCTGGCTCGCTTCTACCCGGGCTCGGTGATGGAGACGGGCTACGACATCCTGTTCTTCTGGGTCGCCCGGATGATGATGCTGGGCATCGAGCTGACCGGCGAGATCCCGTTCCACACGGTCTACCTGTCGGGCCTCATCCGCGACCCGTACGGCGCGAAGATGTCCAAGACCAAGGGCAACGTGGTCGATCCGCTGGGCACGATCGACGAGATGGGCGCCGACGCGCTGCGGTTCGCGGTGGTCCACGGGACGACGCCGGGCAGCGACCAGCGGTTCGGCAGCGCCAAGGTCGAGAACGCCCGCAACTTCGCCAACAAGCTGTGGAACGCGACCCGCTTCGTGGTCGGTGCCCGGCCGGACTCGGTGCCGGAGGGAGCCGAGCGCCGGCTTCCCGACCCCGCGCTGCTCGGTCCCGCGGAACGCTGGGTCCTGTCGCGCACGGCGGCGACGGTCGCAGCGGTGAACCGGGCGCTCGCCGGCTACAGCTTCGGCGAGGTCACCCGCCTGCTGTACGAGGCGATCTGGAGCGAGTACTGCGACTGGGGCCTGGAGCTTGCCAAGGTGCGCCTGGCGGACGGCTCGCTGTCCGACGAGCGCCGCGAGGCCACCTGGTGGGCGCTGGTCGAGGCGCTCGACACGTACCTGCGGCTGCTCCATCCGGTGATGCCGTTCGTGACCGAGCGACTGTGGCAGGCCCTGCCGCATCGGGCCACGGACCCGGACCTCCTGATCGTCGCGCGGTGGCCCGGGGTGGGGGAGCGCGACGAGGCGATCGAGGCGCAGGTGGGCGCCCTGGTGGACGTGGTGCGCGCGATCCGGAACGCCCGCGCAGAGGCGAAGCTCGAGCCGGGCGCCTACCTGCCGCTCGACGTGTACGCCGAGCCCGAGCTCGGTGCGACGCTCGAGGCGTTGCGGCCCGCCCTCGAGCGGCTGGCCCGGGCGCGACCCCTTCGCCGGCACCTCACGCCGGAAGACCTCCACGCCACCGCCGGGGGCGGCCTCGCCGTGATCACCGGCCCGGTCGAGGCGATCGTTGGGCTTGCGGATGCCGATCCGGGGAAGGCCGACGCGGACCGGGCACGGCTCGAGAAGGAGCTCGCAGACGCCCGCAGGCTCCTCGAGTCGGCCCGCGCCCGGCTCGCGGACACCGCCTTCCTCGCCCGGGCGCCCGCGGCGATCGTGAACGGCGCCCGGGTGCGGGAGGCCGAGCTCGCCGATCAGGTCGAACGGCTCTCGGCGCGCCTGGAGCGGTGACCTTCGAGCCCGCCCGCCGCCGATCGCGATCCGGCGGCCGCGATGACCGGCGCCTCCCTCGCTGCTACGATCTTCACCATCAGCCAGCTCGCTGTGCCCGGAGGACCCTGTGCCCCTCGATTTCCTGAAGCGCCGAGGCGGTGACCCCGAGCAGCCTGGACCCTCCCCCAAACCGGCGACCGTGGTCGGGTTGCCCGAGGAGGTCGTCGCCCAGGACTACCAGCTGAAGCTGTACTACGCGGGCAAGAGCACCGAGGGGGTGCGGCTGCAGGCGGGTCCGAGGGCGATGGCCGAGCTGCCGGCGATGCTGGCGGGGGTCGCGCGGGACGACGTCGAGGTGGTCGAGCCGCTGCCGCTCGAGTTCAGCCAGGCGGTCCCCCAGATCGCCCGGCCGTCGGAGGCGATGCAGTGGCTCAACGCCCACCACCAGCTGAGCCCGGTCACCCGCCATGCGCTCGTGGTCCTCGAGTCGATCGACGCGATCGACCTCGCCTTCGACACCTTCGCCTGCGCGCTGCTCGACGGCGAGACTGACACGTCGGGCTACCCGGAATACAACGCGGTCGTCGGCGGCGTGGCCTCCCACTGGGACGAGGCGACGGGCGACATGATCGTTCGCGGCGTGGTCGGCTGGGGTGGCCGGGGCGTCCGTGGCGACACCGACCGGATCGCGCAGCGGATCCTGGGTGGCATCCTGACCAACATCCTGGCCAATCAGTTCGCGCTCGGGTTGACCGCGGTGGACCGTCCCGTGCCCGCGGCCGGGCGAGGCGGGCTCGTCTGCGCGCACTGCGGCTTCGCCTCCGGCCACGAGCGTGCCTTCTACTGCCCCAAGTGCGGCATGCGGCTGCTGCGCGGCTGAACGAGCGACCGGACCCACCCGATGCCGATCTACGACTACGTCTGCACCGCCTGCGATCATCGGACCGACATCCTGCACGGCATCAACGAGCCCGGCCCGCATTACTGCCCGTCCTGCGGGCGTGAAGGGACGATGCGCAAGCAGTTCGCAGCGCCGGCAGTCCACTACAAGGGATCGGGCTGGGCCAAGAAGGACCGCGGCAGCTCGAGCGGCGGCAGCCGGGCATCGAGCGGGCCCTCGGCCGGCCACAAGGCGGACGCGGGCTCGCAGGACGGTGCCTCGGGTGACAAGCGTGACAAGGGCGACCAGGGTGACAAGGGCGACCAGCGCGACAAAGGCGACAAAGGTGACAAGGGCGGCGCATCGAGCGCATCGGGCAAGCCGGCCGGCGGCGAGGACTGACCGCGTGCCGGCCGCCGCCGACTGGATCACGCTCGCCGAGGCTGCCGAGATCCTGGCCGCCGCGAATGTCCGGTTCCGCCCGTCGACGATCGGGACCTGGGCGCGCACCGGCCGCCTGTCGAGCATCAAGCTCGGGGGCCGGAGGTTCGTGCGGCGCGGCGAGGTCAAGGCCCTGGTCGCCGCCCCTCGCCGGGTGCGCGCCGAGGATGTCCAGCCGGGATTGTTCGAGGACCTGACGGGCTGAGGCGCATGGATGACGCGGCCGAGGCGCAGGAGGAGAGCCGGGCCGACCGCGTTCGGGATCTCGCAGCGTGGATCGCCGGCAGGCTCGGTGGCATCGCCGCGGTGCGGACGCTGGCCGCCGTGCTCCGGACGTACGACGCGGCGGGTGGCGGCCTGGTCGCCAATGGTCTCGCCTACAGCGCCCTGCTGGCGCTGCTGCCCGGCCTGCTGCTGGTGCTGTCGGTGGTCGCCCTGATCGTCGACGACCCCGGGGTCCGGGAGCAGATCGTGGCCGCCATCGCGCGGGCAGTGCCGCCGCTCGAGGACGTCTCCCGGACCGCGCTCGAGCAGGTGTCGGCGGGCGCGGGCCCGACCGGAGTCGTGGCGCTGCTCGGCCTGGTCTGGGGTTCGAGCCGCTTCTACGGCGCGCTGGACGCGGCCGTGGCAAGGATCTTCCGGTCGGCGCCGCGCCGGAGCTTCGTCGCGCGGACCGCCCGAGGCCTGGTCGTGTCAGCGCTGCTCGTGGCGACGCCGGTCGCCGCCCTGGTGGCGGGGTCCGTCGTCTCCTGGCTCATCGATCTGGCCCCAGCCGGGATGGTGATCGAGGGGGCGCTGGGAACGGTGTTCCGGGTCGCCTCCCCGTTCCTCTCGTTCGCGCTGTTCGTGTTCGGCGCGGCCGTCGTGTACCGGCTGGTGCCGACGCGTCGCGTCCCCGCTCGGGCGCTCTGGCCCCCGGCGCTCGTCGCCGGGTTGGCCATGGCCGTGATCGCCCAGCTGTTCGCCTTCGTGGCACCGCGGCTGGTCGGCGTCGCAGCGCTGTTCGGCGCCTTCGTCGCCGTGTTCGGCGTCCTTGCCTGGCTGTCGATCAGCCTCAACGTGCTGCTGCTCGGGGCGTGCTGGGCGAGGGTCCGGGCGGTGTCGATGGCTGAGCCGACGACGCCCGTCGGTGGTGATCCCGATCGGCGGGTGCGGGCGCGACTTGAGGCGGTGGTTCAGCCCTGGCGACTGCCACAGCGCCGGCAGAAGCGGGCGTTGGCGGACAGGGACAGCCCGCACTGCACGCACGGCTGCGCCGACGGCGTCGGCGCAGCTGCCGGGTGGTTCGCCGGAGCCGCTCCAAGGACCTCGCGTGCCGATGCCGCCCACAGTGCCGATGCGTCGTCCCGGGGCAGCAGCGGCCGTCCCGCGAGCGTGCGCGGATAGGCGCGGTTCGAGACCTCCGGCCAGGCAGGGCCCTGCGGCCACTGCGGGTCCGCCTGGGTGACGGTGTCATCGGGCGCAACCATCAGCCAGGGTGCGACGGCCGGCTCGGCCGGGGTGTTGGCGGGGGCGGGTGGCAGCTCCGACGGAGGGGGAACGGGCCAGGTTGGCTGGACGATGACGTCGGCGGGCGGTGCCGCTGGTGGCAACGTCTCGGGTCCGGCGGGCGCCGCTGGCGGCGCGGGCGGCATCGGCGGCGGAGGTGCAGCCTCGACCGGCGCGGCGTCGACCGCGGCCTCGACCGGCCACGCCTCGACCGGAGCGGATGGCGGCATGCCCACCGGCGATTCGGCCGGCGGGATCGCGGGCAGGGGAGGTGGCGGGGGCGGTGCTCCGGCGGATGCGGGGGCTGTCTCGAAAGCCACCTGGGCGGCCGGCGGCTCGGGCCGGAATGGCGGCTCGGGCGGCAGCGGCGTTGCCTGTGCGGCGATCGCCGCCTGGGGCTCGAATGGCGCGTTCGTTGGCACCGCTGCCTCGAACATGCCTGCGGCCGCGGCCGGCGACGCGACCTCCGGCGATCCTGATGGTGCAGGGTCCGGGCGAGTCCAGGCCTGCTCCTCCTCGAGCGTCCAGGCCTGCCCGGCATCGGACGTCCAGGCCTGCCCGGCATCGGACGTCCAGGCCTGCCCGGCATCGGGCGTCCAGGCCTGCCCGGCATCGGGCGTCCAGGCCTGCCCGGCATCGGGCGTCGCCGCCTCGTCGGCCGCGAGCTGATTCGTCGGCCTCGACCGGGCTCGCCGCCTCGTCGGCCGCGAGCTGCGATTCGTCGGCCGCGACCGGGCTCGCCGCCTCGTCGGCCGCGAGCTGCGATTCGTCGGCCTCGACCGGGCTCGCCGCCTCGTCGGCCGCGAGCTGCGATTCGTCGGCCGCGACCGGGCTCGCCGCCTCGTCGGCCGCGAGCTGCGATTCGTAGGCCGCGATCGCGTCCTCGATGCTCTGTCCGGGCGCCACGCCGGGCAGCGGCGCGCTGACCGAGCGAGCGACCTCGTCGCTGAACGCTGCCTCGCCGGCGGGCGACAGGTCCTCTGCCGGCCCGAGCGACGCGGGAAGGTCCACGAGGTGATCCGTCGCGCCCACCGGGGGCGGCGCGCCGACCTCCTGCGCGTCGGCCGGCATGACGTCGCGCGCGCCGTCGTGGTCGGTGCTGTCGTCGAACGTGTCGAAGGTTTCGAACGTCGTGCTCGCCGCGGGCTCGCCGAGGACCTGTGCGATGCGGGCGAGATCCGCCTCGGGCCAGGCGCCGTCCATGTCGGCCGGCGCGTGCCCGTTGCCATCGAGCGACGGCTCGATCGTGGCAGCCGTCGACATGGACGGCTCCTCCAGGCCGGGGACGGGGGCGCAGGTCAGGCATCGCCCCTCGGTCTGGTTCCAGCAGTTCCCGCACGTGTACTGGCGGCAGGTAAGACAGAAGTTGAACGTCTGGTGGAAGGCGTCGAGCTGATGGGCCGTCGCCGACATCTCCAGCTCGCTTCGCGCGTCCGCCATCGCCTCCGAGAACGAGGCGTCGTCGGACATCACGAAGTTGCGGACACCCTTGGAGAAGGTCCGCACGCGACCGAGACGCGACCGGCGTGGTGCGCTCGACTCGAAGGTATAGCGGGTGCCGCACCGTTCGCAGAACGACTCGGTGAGGATCTCCGTCATCAAAACCCCGGGCCACGCAGAGTGAGATGCCCGGACTGGCTGCCGGGCAGGGCCCAGAGTATACCCGCGCCACACCAGGACCCCTCACACCGAGGTACCCCATCCGGACCCCGTTGGTCCTTCGGCCGGCCGCCGGCGGGCGGAATGGTACGGTTCCACCCGCCATGGCTTCCATCGCGGACATCGAGCAGCTCCTGGAGCAGATCTTCGAGCGCTCCGCCGCGCGCCTGTTCCGAACCCGGGTTCAGGTCGTCCAGATCGAGCGCCGGGTCGAACGGGCGATGGAGCGGTCGAGGACCGGACACGGCGCCCGGACGGAGGTGCCGGCGAGCTACCGCGTGCGACTGCATCCGGCGGACCTCGCCGACGTGGCGCCGACGCCCGCTGACGCCCAGGCCCTGGCGGCCCGCCTCGCCGATGCGGCGCTGGCCTTCGCCCGCGCTCACGGCTACCACCTGCCCGGGCGACCGACGGTGGCCGTGCTGTCCGATGCGTCGCTCGATCGTGGCCGCGTGCGAATTGATGCCGGGACGGCCCCCGGTGACGCGGATGCTCCCGCGAGCGCGTCACGATCCGGCTCCGGCGCGCCCGGGAGGACGCTGGCGTCCGGTCCCGTCATGCCCGCGGCGGCGCCCACGGGTCCCGCTGTCCCGGTCGAACCCGTGAGGCCCGGTCACGCCGCGGCAGCCGGACCCGATAACGCCGCGGCGACCGGACCCGGCTACGCCGGGGCGGCCGATGCCGCAGGCGCGTCCGGCGGACAGCCCCGGGAGCTCGAGCCAGGCGGCATCCGCGTTGACGGCGACCGAACACAGGTCTTCCGGCGACCGGCTCCGGAGGCTGCACGGGCCATGCTGCGGGTGTTCGGTCGTGACGGCCGGGAGACGGCCATCGACGTGAACGGCCGGCCGCTCACGGTGGGCCGGTCGCGCGACAACGCCCTGGTCATCGACGATCCACGGGTCTCGCGCCATCACGGCCGGCTCCAGGCCCGGCACGGGACCCTGGTCTATACCGATCTCGGCAGCACCAACGGTAGCCGGGTGAACGGGATCCGGGTCGACGAGATCGCGCTGGGTCTCGGCGACCGGCTGCTGGTCGGCGATACGGTGCTCGTGGTCGAGACCCTGCCGGATTGATCGTGGACGGCTTTGTCCTCACCCTGTGGGTGGTTCGGGTCCTGTTCCTGGTCCTGCTGTACGGCTTCCTGTTCGCGGTGACCCGGGTGCTGCTGCGGGATCTGCGGACCGCCGCACGAGGCCCCATGGAGCTCGGTCGTCTGGTGGTCCTTGCCGCGCCGGCCGCCGAGCCACCGGTCGGCGCCTCGTTCCCGCTCGACGCGGTCACCAGCCTCGGCCGCGACGTGAACAATTCGATCGTGATCGACGACCCGTTTGCCTCATCCGAGCACGCCGTGCTGAGCTTTCGCGGCCGGGCCTGGTACGTCGAGGATCTCGGCAGCACCAATGGCACGTTCGTGAACGGGTTGCCGGTCGAGCAGGTGGCGGCGCTCGGGTTCGGCGACGAGCTCCAGGTCGGCGAGGTTCGGTTCCGGCTCGACCGGGGACGAGCGTGAGCGTCCTCACCCAGGCGCGTCCGATCGCGGCATCCCGCTGGCGGGTCCGGCCGCGGGCTCGCCGGACGGAGCTCATGCTGCTCGGCCTGGTCTCGCTCACGCTCGTGGTGGGTGCCGCCTCCCTGGGAGCCACGATTCGGGTCCAGACCACGCTCGCGACCGGCGGGACCGTGAGCGCCCTCGACTTCCGGCCGCCCGATCCGACGGCGCTGGCGGTCTACCTCGGCGCCCTGTTCGCCGTGCACGCTGCGTTCGTCCTTGCCGGGCGGCGGATCGACCAGGTTCTGCTGCCGGCGGTCAGCCTGCTCGGTGGGATCGGGCTGCTGCTGATGCAGCGGCTGCCGCAGGACCTGGTGACCCAGTCGTTCGGCGGGACCGAGCTCGGGCTCGGTCAGCTGCAGCTGGGCTGGCTGCTGATCGCCCTCGTCGTGATCGCCGGCCTCGGCATCGCCGTCCGCTCCGACGCCTGGCTGCGCACCTACAAGTACACCTGGGCGGCCGCCGGGATCGCCCTCCTCATGGCCACGTTCGTGTTCGGCACCGACGTCAACGGTGCGCGCCTCACGCTCTCGATCGGCCCCCTGTCCGGCCAGCCCTCGGAGCTGCTCAAGGTCATCCTGGTGGTGTTCCTCGCCGGATACCTGTCCGAGAACCGGACGCTGCTCGCGGACGAGAGCACGCGTCTGGGACCGATCCGGCTGCCACCGATCCCGTACCTGGCCCCCATGGTCGCCATGTGGGCGGTCGCGCTGGGCATCGTGGTGGTCCAGCGCGATCTCGGTGCCGCGCTCCTGTTCTTCGCCGTGTTCCTTGCGTTGCTGTACATCACGACCGGTCGGCCGTCGTACGTGATCGGCGGCGTGATCCTGTTCCTGATCGGGTCATGGGTCCTGTACAACCTGTTCGGCCACGTCCAGCAGCGGGTCGACAACTGGCTGGACCCGTTCCGGGACCCGCTCGGGACCGGGTTCCAGACGGTCCAGGCGCTGTACGCGTTCGCTCGAGGCGGCATCCTCGGGGTTGGCCTCGGCGCCGGGCTGCCCACGATCGGTGGTCACCTGCCCGTCCCGGCCGTTCACACGGACTATCCGCTCGCGGCGCTCGGCGAGGAGCTTGGTCTCATCGGGCTGCTCGCGATCCTCGGTCTCTACCTCGTGGTGGTGGAGCGCGGCCTCCGGATCGCGGCCGCGGCCCACGATGACTTCCGCACGATCCTCGCCGCCGGCCTGGCGCTGGTGGTCGCCGTCCAGGCGTTCATCATCGCGGGCGGCAACCTCAAGCTGATCCCGCTGACCGGGATCACGCTGCCGCTCATCTCCTACGGTGGCTCGTCGCTGCTGGCCAACGCGCTCGTGATCGGCCTCCTGCTCGCCCTGTCCGATCCGGGTGTGGAGCCGCCGCCCGCGCCCCGGGCCGCGCGCCGGTGGCTGCCGGGTCTCCGACGGGATGCCGCACCGGGCCGCCGTGCCGCTGCGCCAGGCCGCCGGGAGGCGGCGCCGGCTGGCCCGGCGCCGGCGGCCCCGGGGATCGGCGGGGAGCGTCGATGAACGCCGCGGCCGGCCGCGCGCCCATCGCCGGCAACATCCTGCGGACCGGGATTGCCCTGATCACGGCGTTCGCCGTGCTCGCCCTTGGCGCCGGCTGGTGGCAGGTCGTCGAGGCGCAGCGGCTCTCCCGGGCGCCCGACAACCCGGCGGTGATCGCCGTTGCGCGGCGCGCGCTCCGTGGTCCCATCGTGGATCGCGACGGTCGGTGGCTGGCCCGGAGCTCGCGCGACCGGAATGGCGAGGCGGTCCGCGAGTACCGCGACGATACGATCAGCCACGTGGTGGGCTATGCCTCGCGCCAGTTCGGGACCGCCGGCCTGGAGCGGACCTACAACGCCGAGCTGCTCGGGCTTGCCGGCGCGGACCCCTTCGACGGCTTGCTCGACAAGTTCGGCTCGGCCACCCCCGACGCCCTCGGGCTCCAGCTGACGCTCGACCTGCGCCTCCAGCGAGCGGCCGTGAATGGGCTGGGCAACGATCGAGGCGCCGTGGTCATGCTGGACCCGAGGACCGGGGAGGTCCTCGCGCTGGCATCGACGCCGACCTACGACGCATCGGCGATCGCGGATCCGGCGACCGCGACCGACACCTTCGAGGCGCTCCGCGCGGACAAGTCCAACCCGTTGCTGCCGCGTGCGACCCTCGGGCGCTACGTCCCGGGCTCGGTGTTCAAGATCCTGACGGCGATCGCCGGCCTCAACACCGGCGCGATCACCCCCGAGACGACCTACTCGGAACAGCCGGCCGCGGAGCGCAAGGGTCTGCTCGTCGACGGGTTCCGGATCAAGGACGGGCACCACCCGCAGACCGGCAACAGGGCGCTCGACCTGGTCGAGGCAACGGAGGTGAGCTGCAACATCTGGTATGCGCTGACCGGCCTCGCCATCGGCGGCCAGAACCTCGTCGACCAGGCGTCCACGCTCGGGTTCGGGGCCCCGCTCCCGTTCGACCTGCCGACGGCGGTCAGCCAGGTCACGTCGGGAACGGGCAATGCCCCGGGCGGGTTCCGCGACGACGTCGAGCTGGCGTCCGCTTCCTTCGGGCAGGGCGAGACGTTCGTCACGCCGCTCCAGATGGCGCTGGTCGCGTCGGCCGTGGCCGACGGCGGCGTGCTGATGAAGCCGCATCTCGTCGAGGCCTTCACCGGCACCGGGCCCGGCGCGGGTGCCGTCCAGCCGCAGGTGTGGCGGCGCGCCATCTCCGCCGCCGACGCGGCGACGATCACCGGCGCGATGCAGCAGGCCGTCGAAGGGGACCTTGGCCGCCTGTTCACGGCGGGCGCCGCGGTCCCGGGCGTCGCGACGGCCGGCAAGTCGGGGACCGCCGAGCTTGGCGGCTCCGGCGAGCCGCACTCGTGGTTCATCGGCTTCGCACCGGCCGACCATCCCGTGATCGCGATCGCGGTCCTCGTGGAGCAGGGCGGGCGGGGAGGCGAACGCGCGGCGCCGCTTGCCGGCTCGCTGATGAGCCGCTACTTCGAGCTGTACGGCAAGCCCTGATGGCACCGCCGCACGGCACCGACCCGGAGCGGGGGCCAAGGCCGCTCCTCGAGCGGGTCGGCCTCGCCCTCGTCGCCCTGGTGCTGGCGGCCATGTTCGCCCTCGTGGCGGTCGCCTCCTTCGTCGGCGGTGAGCCGTTTCTGGGCGTGATGGGTGTCATCGGCTGCGCGATGGTGCTGTGGGTTGGCGCGCTCACGTTGATCCGCGGCTGACCTGACCGCCCCGGGGAGCCTGCCGGGCGGACCGGGAACCAGCGAGACGAACGAGAACCATTCCGGGCATCCGGTCGTACACTGCGCCAGGAGGCACGACGTCGCCGCGCCCCGATTGCCCGTTGTGCGACGTCACCCGCCGGTCGGGGGCCGGCGTCCATCCACCGATGGGACAAGCTGCGACGGGAGTTCGATGAGCAACATCCAGCAGGTTGGCGACAGGGTCCTGTCGAACGTCGAGCGCGTCATCGTGGGCAAGCACCAGGAGGTGCGGCTGGCCCTGGTGGCGCTGCTCTGTCGCGGCCACCTCCTGATCGAGGACGTGCCCGGCACGGGCAAGACGATGCTGGCCAAGGCGATCGCCCGCAGCCTCGGGTGCTCGTTCCGGCGGATCCAGTTCACGCCGGACCTGCTGCCGTCGGACGTCACGGGGCTGTCGATCTACAACCAGAAGACGCAGGAGTTCGAGTTCCGGCCGGGTCCGATCATGAGCCAGGTCGTGCTGGCCGACGAGATCAACCGGGCCACGCCCAAGACGCAGAGCGCGCTGCTCGAGTGCATGGAGGAGCGTCAGGCGACGATCGATGGCGTCACCCACGGGATGCCCGATCCGTTCCTGGTCATCGCGACCCAGAACCCGATCGAGTACGAGGGCACGTTCGCGCTGCCGGAGGCGCAGCTGGACCGGTTCATCCTCCGGATCCGGCTCGGCTATCCGCAGCTCCTCGACGAGATCGTGATCCTCGACGAGCAGAAGCGGACCCACCCGCTCGAGGATCTCGCCGAGGTGTGCTCGGTCGAGGAGCTGCGGGGTCTCCAGGCCGGGGTGCGCGAGGTGTACGTGGACCCTGCGGTCAGCGACTACATCGTCCGGCTGGTGTCGTCCACGCGAACCCATCCCGACGTCTACCTCGGGGCGAGCCCACGGGGCTCGATCAGCCTCTACCGGGCATCGCAGGCGCTGGCCGGGCTGCTCGGGCGCGACTACGTCATCCCCGACGATGTGAAGGCCCTTGCCGAGCCCGCCCTCGCCCATCGCGTGATCATCAAGACCAGCTCCTCGATCCATGACGTCAGCCCCGCCAACGTGGTCAGGGAGCTCCTCGACACCACGCCCATCGAGACCGTCCGGAGCACCGGTGGTCCGCGCGAGGTCCGGCCGAGCCCGACGGCCGGCTGACACGACCCCAGGTCCCGGCAACAGGGAGAACCGACCCCTTGGTGCGTCGACTCCAGCTCATCGTCCTCACCGTCGTCCTGGTGGTCGCAGCGTTCTCGACCGGCTATCCGTTCCTGTTCTTCCTCGTCTACGTCGGCCTGCTGGTGGGCGGTGGTTCGTACGTGGTGACCCGCCTCGGCCTGTCCGAGCTCGAGGCGGGTTACGCCGTGTCGCAGCTCAGCGGCCACGTCGGCGATCGGCTCCGGGTGACCTACACCCTGCGCAACACCGGGCGCCTGCCCAAGCCGTGGCTCGAGGTCCACAACCCGACCACATTGCCGGGCGGCCTGCCGGGTCGCGCGCTGGGCCTGGCCGGGCGGCAGGAGCGCTCGTGGCTGGTCCGGACGCCGCTGATCCGGCGTGGCCACTTCCGGATCGAGCCGCTCATGATCCGCACCGGGGACCCGTTCGGGTTCTTCGAGGCGGCGGCGGCCGTCGGCCAGGGGATCACGCTCGTGGTGTACCCGCGGATCGAGCCGTTGCCGCTGTGGCGGCTCCCCCCGGCCAACATCGAGGGCGCCCACGCGTCGCCCGAGCGGACGCTGCAGACGACCCCGCTCGCGACGACCGTCCGACCCTACGCGCCGGGCGACGCGATGAACCGGATCCACTGGCGCACGACCGCACGCCTGGGTGAGATCCAGGTCAAGGAGTTCGATCTCGAGCAGACCGCCGATGCCTGGCTGTTCGTCGACCTCGACGCCGCGACCATGGCGGGCGAGGGCGATCGCTCGACCACCGAGGTCGCCGTCCGGGCCGCGGCCTCGATCGCCGACAAGGCGCTGGGCGAGAACCGCGCTGTCGGGCTCACCGTCAACGCGCACCGGATGACCGTCGTGCCGGCCGACCGCGGAGCCCGCCAGCGGCTCAAGATCCTGCAGCTCCTGGCGGCCGTCGATGCCGACGGGACGGCACCGCTGGCCGAGACGCTGATCACCGGTCTCAACCGGCTCCGGAGAGGCATGACCGCGATCGTGATCACGTCGACCCTCGACCCGGGCTTCATCCGGCCGCTGGCCACGCTCCGCAGCCGCGGCATCAGCGCGGTCGTCGTGCTGCTGGATCAAACCCTGTTCGCCCCTGCGCCGGATGCCGAGGCGGCCGAGCTCCACCGGCAGCGTGTCCGGGCCGTCCGCCACGCGCTGGCCGAGTTCGAGCTGCTGACGTACGTGATCGGCCCGGACGAGCCACTCGAGGAGGCGCTCGGTCGATGACCAATCGTGGATGGCAACTGCGACCGGAGGAGGGGTGGCTGACCCTGGGCCTCGTCGTGGTGGTGTCGCTGGTGCTTGCGACGGCCGTTGACGATCCGGCCTGGGTCAACGGTCGCCAGGCCCTGACCGACGGCCTCGTTCCGTGCGCCCTGCTCGGGGTCGTCGTCGGGTTCGCCGGGCCAAAGCTCGGCTGGGGCCGCTGGACCACGCACCTGGTCGGGGCGCTTGCCGCAGCGATCGCGATCCCGATCATCGCCGGCTGGGCGGTGCTGCCCGGCGCCTCGATCGCCGAGGCGTTCCACGAGACGGCCTCGGGCACCGTCCAGGCGTACCTCGACATCGCCTGGCGGGGCCGCCAGTTCACCGATCAGGAGGTCCACTACGTCCTGGTCCTGGGCGGGATCGTGTGGGGGACGGCGCAGTTCACCGCCTATGCCGTGTTCGGGCACCGTCGCCCGCTCAACGGGGTGATCGTGACCGGGTTGATGCTGCTCGCGAACATGGCGTTGACCAGCCGCGACCAGCTGCCCTATCTGGTGCTGTTCGCGACCGCGTCGCTGCTGCTGCTCATCGAGATGCACGCGTTCGAGGAGCGCTTGACCTGGGTCCGTCGCCAGATCGGCGACCCCAGCGCGATCGCGTCGCTCTACCTGCGCAGCGGGGCGGTGTTCATCGCGCTGGCCATGGTTGGCTCGCTGCTCCTGACGCAGCGCGCGGCCTCGGCGCCGCTCGCCGGCGCGTGGCAGGGCGTCGACGCACAGCTGGTCGAGGTGGGTGAGACGCTCGGTCGCCTGTTCCCGGTCGGCGGGGACATCCGCGGTGGTGGCGGGGTCACCTTCAGCTCGACGGCGCGGATCGGCGGCCGCTGGTTCAGCGACGATGGCGTCGCGTTCGTCGCCACCGTCCCGACGACGCTCCCCAAGGACACCTACTGGCGGGCCGCGACGTACGACCAGTTCCTGCTCGACGCCTGGCAGCAGACGGACGTCGACAGCGTGCAGGTTGCCCCCGGCGAGCCGCTGCTCGCCGGCACGCCCGAGGAGGCGTCTCCCGACCTGACGTCGGAGGTCCAGGTCGAGATCGGCAGCGACGCCTTCGTCGACCGCGCGATGCTGAGCCCGGGCACCCCGGTGTCGGTGAACAGCACCGCCGACGTGCTGCTGTCGGGGCCCGGCGAGTCGTTCGCCGGCGTCGAGCTCCCGAACGGTGGCATGAGCTACTCGGTGGACGCGCGGATCCTGAACCTGGGCGACCAGGACGTGATCAGCGCGAACCTGCTGCGGGTCGCGTCCCGCGACTACCCGGCCGACATCGCGGCCCGCTACACGCAGGTCCCCGAGGGGGCGATCGGCCCCAAGGCCTCGGCGCTGCTCTCGACGATCCTGCAGCAGGCAAAGACCGACAACCCGTACGACCTCGCGATCGCCATCCGCGACTACCTCAAGGACGATTCCAACTTCCACTACACGACCGACACGCGGAGCTTCCCGTGCGACGACCGGAGCGCGGTCGAGTGCTTTGCCGCGACGCATGCCGGCTACTGCCTCCAGTACGCGTCGACGATGGCGATCCTGCTCCGCAAGGCGCTGCCCGACGCCCCCATCCCGACCCGTCTCGTCCAGGGCTTCCTGCCCGGTGAGCGGACGGGAACCACGGAGGTCGTCCGCAACCGGAGCGCGCACGCCTGGGTCGAGGTCTATTTCCCGGGCTATGGCTGGATCCCGTTCGATCCGACCGGCGGCGGCGTGGGGCTGCCCTCGGTGATCCGGACCGGGCCGGTGGTCGCCGGCGCCACGCCGGCTCCGTCACGGAGCCCCGGTGCCGATGCGATCAACCCGGCTGGACGCGGAGCTCAGGAGCGAGATCCGGGCCCGGTCGACGGTGGCGGTTCGGTCGGCTCGGGTTCGGCGCCGGTCGATGTCACCCTCCTCCTCGCGATCGTCGGGCTGCTCGCGTTGGCTGCCCTGGGGGTGCTGGCGGTGTCGTGGCTGCGCGGCCCGCGGGGGGAGCTCGGACCGGACACCGCGTGGATCGTCCTGTCGCGCGCGGCGTCGCGGCTGGGCTTTGCACCGCGACCGAACGAGACGATCTACGAGTACGCCACGTCGCTCGGCGACCAGGTGCCCATCGCGCGGGTCGATCTGCAGACGGTCGCCGAGGCCAAGGTCGAGAGCGCCTACGCCCGTCACCACCTGGGTGACGACCGGCTGCATGCCGTCCGGGTCGCGACCCGCCGGTTGCGGGTGTCGCTGCTGCGCCTCGTGCTGCGCCGTGGTCGGCGGCGGCGGTGGCCGCGTCAGCGCTGATCGCCGAGCGCGGATCGCCGGGGTCGGGTCGCCGGAGCGTCGCCGGTCACCGGGTCATCGCGGTCGCCCGGGGCCCGACACCGGTGACTACATCGCTCCAGATCGCGCCCGGCGGTCGGCGGCCGCGATCGACGCGTCGTCGAGCAGCGGCGCGAGGTGCTCGGTCAGGTTGTGCGCCCGCAGCACCGCCCGCCCGCCCCGGAACTCGACCACGCTGATCGCGCACAGCGAGAAGGTGAACATCCAGAAGTGCGTCAGCGGCAGACCGAACAGCGTGAGCAGCACGATCTTGAACACGCCGTCGTGCCCGACCAGGATCGACCACGGCTGGCCGGGATCGGGACCGCCGCCTCGATAGCCGCCGACCTGGGATCGATCGAGCGTGCCGCGCGGGTAGTCGCGTCCGAGCCGGTCGAGGACGGCCGCCAGCGCCGGGGCGACGCGCGCCTGCACCTGGGCCAGCGACTCGCCGCCCGGCGCCCACGCCTCGTGCGGGCGGCGCCGCCAGGCCGCGATCTCGGCCGACCAGCGACGCATGATCTCGTCGTGGGTCTCGCCCTCCCAGGCGCCCTGGCCGATCTCGAGGATGCCCGGCTCGGAGCGGACCGGGACCGGGGCGGTGTCGGACGGGACCGAGGCGGCGCTCTCGCGCTCGATCGCCGCCGCCACGGCGGTGGCGGTCTGGGCGGTCCTCGCGAGCGGCGAGTGGACGATCTCGAGCGGTCGCCCGCCGGGCACCGGCAGGGCGGGGGAGGCGTGGGGCGTCGCGAGCCGGTCGGCGGCCAGCCCTGCCTGCTGACGTCCGAGCTCGGACAGCGGTGTCTCGGCCTGGCCCTGGAACCGCCCCTCGCGGATCCACTCGGACTCGCCGTGACGCAGCAGCACCAGCGTCGCGTCCAGGCCGTCCGGGATCGGCGGCGGTACCACCGGGAGGGGGCCCCGGGTGGTCGAGCCGTCCGTCACCGGTCGCCCCCGAGGCGGATCGTCCAGACGTCGAGCACGGCCGGGTCGCCGCGGATCGCGTCCGCCACCGCAGCGGGCACGTCGTCGTCGAGCGCGAGGACCATGAACGCGTCCGCACGAGGCGCCGACCTCGCGAGGGTCATCGCGCTGATGTTGACGTCCGCCTCCCCGAGCAGCATGCCGATCCGGCCCATGGTGCCGGGCCGATCCCGGTGGCGCGTGACCAGCATGGAGTCGGCCGGAGCCAGGTCCATCGTGTGCTCGTCCAGGCGAACGATGCGCGGTTCGCCGTTGGCGACGGTGCCGGCCACCGTGAAGTCGGTGCCGTCGACCTCCGCCGTCAGCGTGAGCAGCGACGCGAACGCCCCGGCGTTGGAGGTCTTGCGCTCGACCACGGTGATCCCGCGGGCGCGTGCCATCGTGGCGGCGTTGACCAGGTTCACCCGGTCCGTGGTCGCGGTATCGAGCAGCCCGCGCAGGACCGCGGCGACCAGCGGCGAGGCGTCGTACGCGGCCGGCTCACCGGCGATCTCGAGGGTCAGCGTCCGCGGTGCCGTGCGGGCGAGCTGGGCGAGGAACCGTCCGAGCGTCTCCGCCAACGGCAGGTAGGGCGCGATCGCCTGGGCCGTCTCGGGCGTGAGCAGCGGCGCGTTGACCGCGTACCGCGCGGGGCGCCCGTCGAGCACCTCGAGGATCTGCTCGGCGACCTCCTCGGCGACCGCGACCTGCGCCTCCGCGGTCGAGGCGCCGAGATGCGGCGTGAGCAGCGTGTTGGGGGCGGTCAGCAACGGCGAGTCGAGCGGCGGCTCCTTCTCGTACACGTCGATCGCGGCCCCGGCGATCCGGCCCGCGACGAGCGCCTCGGCGACCGCCCCCTCGTCGAGGATGCCGCCGCGAGCGACGTTGAGCAGCATCACACCGGGCTTCATGCGCTCGATCGCGGCGGCGTTGATGAGGCCGCGGGTTGCGCGACTCATCGGCACGTGCACCGTGATCGCGTCGGCTCGGGCGATCAGGTCCTCGAACGACACCAGCTCCACGCCCAGGTTGGCGGCCTGGTCAGGCGTGACGAACGGGTCGCTGCCGAGGACCGTCATCTCCATCGCTCTGGCACGGACGGCGATGGCCTGTCCGATCTTGCCCAGGCCCACGATCCCCAGCGTCTTGCCGCGCAGCTCGACGCCGGTGAACTGCGAGCGCTTCCACTCGCCCCGCCGCATCGAGGCGTCGGCGGCCGCGATCCGGCGGGCGAGCCCGTAGAGCAGGGCGAGCGTGTGCTCGGCCGCGGCGATGGTGTTGCCGGTCGGGGCGTTGACGACGGTGACGCCGGCTCGCGTCGCGGCCTCGAGGTCGACGTTGTCGACGCCCACCCCGGCCCGCCCGATGACGACCAGCCGCGTGCCCGCGGCGATCATCCCGGCGTCGACCTTGACCTGGCTCCGCACCACGAGGGCGTCGTAGTCCGGCAGGATCGAGACGATCTCGTCCCTGGGCAGCCCCAGCCGCTCGACGACCTCGTGATGGGCGCGCAGGAGCTCGAGGCCCTGCGCCGCGAGCGGCTCGACGACCAGGATCCTCACGCCGGCACCGCCCGCGGGTTCCGGACCGCGATCCGTGCCTGCTGTGCGGCCCCCACCGCGGCACCGGGCTGCACGCCCAGCCCGTGCGCGATCGCCACCTCCTCGAGGACGCCGATCGCGGCCAGGATGTCGTCCGGGGTCACCGACCCGAGGTGTCCGATCCTGAAGATCCGGCCCTTGAGCTTGCCCTGGCCACCCGCGAGGACGAGCCCCCGCGCCTTGGCGGCGCCGTTGAACGACTTCCAGTCGACGCCTTCGGGGACCCAGGCCGCGGTCACCGTCCTCGATGCGACCTCGTCCCGCGCAAGGAGCTCGAACCCGAGCGCCCGCAGCCCGGCCCGGGTCATGGCCGCGCACGCCTCGTGACGCTCGAACACGCCATCGCCTTCCGCCTGCATCAGGCGCAGGCCCTCGTCGACCTGGAACAGCACCGCGACGGCGGGGGTCCACGGCGTCTCGCCGTTGACCGCCATCTCACGATGACGACGGAGGTCGAGGTAGAAGCGGGGCATGCGGGCGATCTCGGCGGCGGCCCAGGCGCGCGGCCCGACGGCCGCCATCGCCATCCCCGGGGCGGCCATCCATGCCTTCTGCGAGCCCGTGACCACGAGGTCGAGACCCCAGGCGTCCATCGAGAACGGCACGGCACCCAGGGCGGAGATCGCATCGACCAGGATGAGCGCGTCGGGCGCGACCTCCCGGATCGCGGCTGCCAGCTCCCCGATCCGGTTGGTCACCCCGGTCGAGGTCTCGTTGTGGGTGAGCAGGACCGCCTTGAGCCCGGGGATCGCCAGCGCGGCCGCGCGCACGGCGTCGACATCGGCGGCCTCGCCCCATTCCACGTCGAGCCTGGTGACCACGGCGCCGTAGACCTCGGCCACCTTGGCGAACCGGTCGCCGAAGGCGCCCATCGAGACCGACAGGACCGCATCGCCCGGGGACAGGACGTTGACCACGGCCGCCTCGAGCGCCCCGGTGCCGGCGCAGGTGAGCAGGATCACCTCGTGCCGGGTCCCGAAGTAGGGTCGCATGCCCGCCTCGACCCGACCCATCAGCGCCTTGAACTCGTCGCCGCGGTGATTGACCATCTGGCGTCCGCCGGCCTCGCGCACCGAGGGTGGCAGGGCGGTGGGCCCGGGGATGCGGAGGTTCGGCTCGAAGCGACTCACGGCGGCTCTCCTGCGATCGCGGGGTGCCACCCGATGGTGATCGACGTGGCAACGATCTGTCCACCGTGGTAGATATGACGTCATATGGCAACCGTGCGGACCACGATCCTGCTCGACGCCGATCTGCTCGACCGGCTGGACCGTCATGTCCGCCGCCAGCGAACGACCAAGACGTCGGTGATCGCTGCGGCGATCGAGACCTGGCTCGACGGCCACGAGGCGACCCCGGAGTTCCCGTTCCTCGGGATCGGACGCAGCGCGCACGGCCGGCTGTCGCTGGACGGCCGATCGATCGCACGTCGCGAGGCCGGTCGCCGATCACGGGATCGCTGACGGTCATCGGTGGCGATCCTCCTCGACCCCTCGGCGATCCTGGCGGCCGCCGATGCCGCGGATCTCAACCACCGCGCGGCGGTGAGCTGGTTCGAGCGCGCGGACGAGCCGCTGCTGCTGGGTGCCCTGGGCCTCGCCGAGCTCGACCTGCTGCTCCAGCGGGAGCTTGGCGCCGCTGCCACGCGCGCGGTGCTCGATTCGGTCGTGACCGGCTCGATCCGGCTCGTCGCACCCACGCCCGAGGATCTCGCCCGTGCCTCGGCGCTTCTCGACGAGGCCGCCGAGCACCGGCCACGGCTCGTCGACGCCCTCCTGGTCGCCAGCGCGGAGCGGCTCGGCGTCAGGCGCGTGGCGGCGTTCGACCGGCGGCCGCTCGCGGTGTTTCGGCCGCGGCACGTCCGGGGGCTCGACTTCGAGCCCTGAGCTCCGGGAGACGAAGGAACGGGGCCGGCCTGGCCGACCCCGTTCCGATCCGGCGTGGTGGCGGCTAGCTGCGCTTGACGACGACCGTCCCCGCCTGCAGGTCGTGGAAGCCCTGTCGCTTCGGGCTCTGCGACACCGTGTACAGCAGGTACAACGCGTAGACGAAGGCGGCGAGGAGGATCAGCAGTCCCAGGATCGGGATGATCTCGCCGAGGGCGAACGGGCCCCACAGGAATGCCCATCGCCGGATGGCCTGCTGCTGGGTCAGGGTCGCGCCGTCGGCGGCGTTGACGGTCTCGAGCCCGAGCACCTTCTGGCCAGGCGAGGCACGCATGGTGGTCCATGTGTAGACGTAGTAGACCGCCGTACCGGCCGCCCAGATCAGCCCGATCACGAGACCGATGAGCAGTGCGGTGCCGGAGGCCAGGGCCGCGATCCCGACGATCGCGGTCAGGATCGCGAACACGATCCAGAGGATGAAGCCATCGATGAACATCGCGATGATGCGGGTCACGAGGTCCGCATACGCCACACCCGGGGCCGGGCCGGCCGCAACGGGCGCCTGCTGGAACTGGGGCGGCGGCGCTGCCGACGGTGCCTGCCAGCTCCCGGGATCCTGCGGCGGCGGGGGCGTGGGTGCCCCCCCGGTGGGTTCCGTCATCGAACACCTCTCCCTCTGGGGCGCGGACGCGCCTGTTCGCGCAAAGCATACGGCGCCGGTGCCACGCATGGGAACCCCGGTACGCTGCCCTATCGGGCGTTGGCCCGCCGGCCCCACGCGTGCAGAAACGTATGGTTCAGGTGAATCACGTCGGGTCAACGCATGGCACGAGTCGTGGAGGGATGCAGGTTCATTCCTTCGCTGAGTCGTTTGGCGACGTCATCGATTCGTGCGATCATCAAGGTTGCCCACCGTCGCGCCATGCGTCAGGAGTTGAAAGCGAAGATGCGAATCCGAGCGGCAAAGATCGAAGAGCTCGTGCCAAAGCAACGTGAACGCGCCCTGTCGCCCCGCCAGCTCGCCGCCCAGCAGCGCGAGGAGGAGGTTCGGCGAGCGCTCGGCAGGCTGAAGACAGATGACGATCTGATCGCGCTCGAGCTCGATCCGGCCGAGAAGGTCCCCACGATGCGTGCCGCCGTCAAGAAGGCGATTGCGGGTCACAAGCCGGGCACCAACATGGCGATCCGTGGCCGGACGATCTATCTTTCCTCGGGCAAGCTGCCCGGTGGGCGCGGCCGAAAACCAAAGCGCTGAGGGCCTGCCGACCCTTCCGTCGCACCCACTCGGGCTCGCGCGTCCCTGCGGTCAGCATTGCCCCCGGAGTACCGAACGTGACCGCAACCCGAGATCGCCGCTTCCTCCGACCGCGCTATGTCGTGCCGCTCACGCTGCTGGTCGTGCTCGCGGTCGGAGCATCGGTCTTCGTCGTCAACCCGGCGGGCATCCGGACGAGGCTCCACAGCCTGGCGATCGAGCTCATCGATCCGCCGCCCGACCGCCCGATCGCCGAGACCGTGCTGGTGACGCCGCGCCCCGCCCACACCCCGGCACCGAGCCCGTCCACGGCGGTGGTCGCTCCGGTCGCCGCCGGCGGCTCCCAGGCGCCCGCCACGCCGTCGGTCACGCCCAGCCCTGCGCCGCAGCGCGTGCGGGTGGACGTCAACCTGCTCACGCATCCCGAGAACCACTTCATCAGCGAGCAGTACGACCACACCTGGTGCGCCGTCGCGGGCACCCAGATGGTCCTCGCGATGTGGGGCAAGGCACCGCTCACACTCGCCTTCCAGAAGGAGCTGGCGTCGCGCATCGGGGAGTGGGAGAGCCAGCGTGACAGCCACAACGGCGGCTGGGGGCCCTCGGCCATGGCGTCTGCGCTCGCGGCCTACGGCGTGCCCGGCTATCAGGTCCGCGCGTACCAGACGCGGGGGGATGCCCTGCTCGACGCCGCCGTGGCGATCGAGACCACCCATGCGCCGGCCATCCTGCTGGCCTGGAACGGCGCCCACACCTGGGTGATGACAGGCTTCCGCGCCGACGCCGACCCCGTCGTGTTCGACGACGCGAAGGTCACCGGCGCCTACATCCTCGACCCGTGGTACCCGCTGGTGTCCTCGATCTGGGGCCCGTCGGACCCGCCTGGGTCGTTCGAGAACCTCCAGAGCATGCGCGACAACTACTTCCCCTGGAAGCGGCCGGAGGGCCACTACCCGGACCGCGACGGGCTGTTCATCGCGGTGGTGCCTACCAAGCCGCTCAAGAGCTGATCCGCCGACCCGGGCACCGCTTCGCTCAGGCTGCCCGCTCGCCGCCGTGTGCGCGCTGCTGCGCCTGCAGGCGCAGCACCAGGGCGAGAAGCTGCAGTCCGGAGCGGACCATGGCGCCGGCTGCGAACCCGAGCCCGATCGCGATCACCCCGAGCGGCTCCACCAGCACGAACGTGACGCCGACCGTCACCAGGAAGCCGGCCAGCGATGCCAGCACCGGGAGCAGGGTGTTGTGGGTGGCGTACAGCGCCCGGGCGAACAGGTGCCCCAGCGCCTCGAACGGGGTCGTCAGGGCGAGGCTGGCGAGCACGAGCGAAGTCCTGCGCACCGCCTCGGCGTCGAATGCACCGCCTCCGAGCAGGATCTCGATCGCCAGCGGTCCGATGATCACCAGCGCACCGGTTGCGAGGATCGTCAGCCCTGCGATCGTCAGCGCGCTGATGCGGACCTGGCGACGGAACTCCGTCCGGTCGTCGGCCGCCCAGGCGGCGGACAGACCCGGGAATGCAGCAACCGCGATCGCCACCCCGACCAGGGACACAGGAACGCTCTGGAAGTTGCGCGCGAAGCTGAGCGCCGTGACGCTGCCCGCGGCGAGCGTGCTGGCGACGTTGTTGAAGTAGAGGAACGTGAGGGGCTCGATCGGCTGGCTGGCCATCTTGGGCGCCATGAGCCGCAGGAACTCGTGGACGGCCGGCATCCGGAGATCGAGCCGCGGCCGGATCCGGATGGGGCTGCGGGCGATGCCGATCACCCTGATGCCCAGGTGGAGGCACGCGCCCGCCACCGCGCCGATCGCGGCCGCGCGGATCCCGAGCTGACCGTGGAGCAGGAACGTGCCGCCCGCGATGCCGACGTTGTACAGGATCGGCGCCAGCGCATACGTGAGGAACCGGCGCTCGGCGACCAGCATCTCGCCCAGGGCGATCGACGCGGCGAAGATGACCGGCGTCAGGAGCATGATCCGGAACAGGTCGAGGTACCGGGCGCGGTTCTCCGCGTCGAACCCGGGCGCGATCAGCCCGATCGTCTCGGGCGCGAGGATCAGCAGGATCAGGCTCGCACCCCCCATGACGAGCACGGCGAGCGTGAGCACCGTCTGGGCGAACCTGGCCGCGGCCGCCGCATCCGAGCGTCGGATCGTGGTGAACACCGGCACGAACGGTGCCGTCAGCCCGGCCGCGACGAGGACGTCGAGCGCGAGCTCGGGCAGCTGGAAGGCGGCGTTGTACGCGTCGAGCTCGGAGCCCACGCCAAACGTCCTGGCAAAGATCCGGTCCCGGAACAGCCCGGCGAGATAGCTGGCGAGCGTCAGGGTGGCGAGCAGCATCGCCCCCTGCGGCAGGAACCGGGCGAGCAGGCGCCGCGTGGAGTCGAGCAACGAGCCTCCCTTGCCTCAGACGGAGCCGCCGGCCGGCCCTTTGACGCGCCGGTTCGTGTTGGTGGGACGGTAGGGGAACGGGCGGCCGCGCGCATCCGGCCCTGGCTCGAGGCGCCGACTTCCAGCCCGTGGCCCGGGTTCACCCCGATGCCCCGGCGCACCGCGACGTCCTTCGGGCCGGCGGCTCCACCGCCCCGAACCACCACCCGCCGTCGCAGACCGCACGCCGGGTCCGGACGATGGTCCCGGTCTTGCGGCAGGACCCACGAGGCCGTGGACTGGCTCGACATGGTGGTGCGCGGGAGCACTGGGCCCATCGACCGATGGCTTGCCAGGACGTTCGGCGCGACAGTGGCGACGCGTCCCAGCAAGCGAGGCGACGCCGCAGGTTGCGAGTCCAGTGCGCGCCGGGGGTGCATTGACCCAGATGAGACTGCCGAGAAGGCTGGTGGCGACCGTCGCAATGGTGGCTTCGGTCATGTTCGGCGCCTGGCCGGTGGCATTCATCCTCACACCGCCGCAGGTCGCGATCGCCGCGAGCCACGACCCGATCCTCGACATCGAGCCGGACGTCGATGTCGTGACCATCGGCACGACCGTGACGCTTACCGCGTCGGTCTTCGCGTCCGACGGGTCGACGCCGTTGACCGGGCGGTTCACCAGCACGCGCGTCCGGTTCTACTTCCTCGCCGGCAGTGCCAACGACCCGAAACGTCATGGCAGCTGGGCCGACCTCCGCTGTCGCACCGGCCAGAGCGGACACTGCAGTGTGATGTATGTCGCCGCCAGACCTGGCGTCGACACGATCTGCGCATCGACATCGAGAGGTCGTGGATCGTGCACCGAGGCCGTCCACGCCCCGGAGCGCCGGGATGGGCGGGACACGATCCAGCTGACGATCGTCGCCGCGCCCGACCCGACGCCCACGCCGACGCCCACGCCCACACCCACGCCCACGCCCGACCCCACACCCACGCCCACGCCCACGCCCACGCCCACGCCCACGCCCGACCCGACCCCGACGCCCACGCCCGACCCGACCCCGACGCCAACGCCCGACCCGACCCCGACGCCCACGCCCGACCCGACCCCGACCCCGACCCCGACGCCCGACGCCCACGCCGACCCCGACCCCGACGCCCACGCCTGACCCCACACCCACGCCCACGCCCGACCCGACCCCGACGCCCACGCCCGACCCGACCCCGACGCCAACGCCCGACCCGACCCCGACGCCAACGCCCGACCCGACCCCGACGCCAACGCCGACCCCGACCCCGACCCCGACCCCCGCGCCGACTCCCACGCCGACCCCCGCGCCGACCCCCGCGCCGACCCCCGCGCCGACCCCCGCGCCGACCCCGACCCCGACCCCCACGCCTGACCCGACCCCAACGCCCACCCCCACGCCCACCCCGACCCCGACGCCCACCCCAACGCCCACCCCGACCGCAACCCCCAGGCCCGAAGGTCCCGGGCACCTCCTCGCATCGCCCTCGGCGACACCGGAGGCGTTCGTTCTCAGCGTCGACAGCGGTGAGGGCGGACCTCCGGCTCAGGACGCGAATCCGCCCAAGGACCAGCTGGCGTCCAATCGCAGCCGTCCGGGCACCACGGTGGTGGATGCCATCGTCGGCTTCGCCGCCGACGGAGCGAGCGTCGTCGTCAAGCCCGATGCCGCCGCGTCGGTGGCCACCACGTTCAGCTTCCCGATCGTCCTTGCCGGCCTGGTCCTCCTGTTCCTGCTCGCCCAGGCGCGCGTCGACGCCCGGGATCCCAAGCTCCGCTCCGCGCCCCACTCCATGGCCGACACGCTGGTCGCGTTCGAGGAGGATGCCCGATGAACGAGGACCGGATCCGCATGGACTACGCGGCGCTCGCCGACCGGCTGCGCTACCTGCTCCTGCTCCGGTTCACCCTCGCCGGCGTGGCATTGGGCCTCGGCATCGCGGATCCCGGCCAGCTCGGGATCGCACCGGCGCAGATGGCAACCATGACCGCCGGTTACCTGGTGCTGGCACTGGCCATGGGGGCGGTCGGGCAGCGCTCGGCCCGGGTGTCGTTCGCGACCCTCACGGTGATGCTCCTCGTCGACGGGCTGTACCTGGCGGCCGCCATGTACGCGACAGGGGGGACCCAGAGCCCGCTGCGGTTCCTGATCTACCTCCACCTGGTCGCCGTCTCGCTCCTCGCCTCCTACCGGACGGGGCTCAAGATCGCGCTGTGGGACTCCCTCCTGCTGTTCGTGGTCCTGTACGCCCAGGCGGCGGCGCTGCTGCCGGCGGTCGACGTGGAGGCCGGCGGCGCCGTCGCGCTCGATGGGATGCCGGCGCTCAACGTGACGGCCTTCTGGCTGTTCGCGCTCGCGACCTCCCTGTTCTCGGCGATGAACGAGCGCGAGCTTCGGCAGCGCCGCGGGGACCTGGAGGCGCTGGTCCGGGTAGGCTCCCGGCTCGACGACGAGGGAGACCCGGTGCTCCAGGCGCGGATCGTGCTGGACACGCTCGTCGATCGATACGGCTTCCCCAGGGGCGCCATCCTCGGAGCGTCGGAGGACCGGCTCCTGGTCCTTGCCGCGCACGGCGTGCCGGAGGACGCCCGGGGCCCGATGCGCGTGGACCCGATCGTCGAGCGCGCGTGGTCCGACCGGACGCCGATCGCCCTCCGCCGGACGGATCCCGGGCGGGAGCCCGAGCTCGCCCGGCTGCTGCCCGATGCGCGCCGGGTGATCGTCGCCCCGATGTGTGCCGACGGGCGTCCGGTCGGCGTCGTGGTCCTCGAGCACCGCGGCCGGGGGATGGCAGGGGTCGAGCGCAGGGTCATGGGCGTCGTCGCCCAGCTCGCGTCGATCGCGGCCCTCAACCTGCGCAACGCGGTGCTGCTCCGGCGCGTGCGCGACCTGGCGGAGCGGGACTCGCTGACCGGTGCCGCCAACCGCCGCTCGTTCCAGGCGAGCCTCGAGCGCGTGATCGAGGAGGCGACAGGCGGCTCATCCCGCGTCGCGGCGGTCCTGTTCATCGATCTCGACGACTTCAAGATCGTCAACGACACGCTGGGCCACGCGGCTGGTGACGAGCTGCTGGTCGCGGTCACGCACAGGATCTCGTCGATCGTGCGCGATGGGGACATGGTTGCCCGCCTGGGCGGCGACGAGTTCGCCGTCATGACCGAGGATCATCCGGACCTTCGCCGCGCCCGGTCAATGGCCGAGCGGCTGGTGCGGGAGCTCCGGGCGCCGTACCAGCTGGGCAGCCACGAGGTCCGGATCTCGGCCAGCATCGGGATCGCCAGCGCCAAGGACGCCGTCGATGGGGCGGTGGACATGGTCCGCAACGCCGACGTCGCGATGTACATGGTCAAGGCGGGTGGCAAGGCCGGGTTCGCGGTGTTCGACCCCGGCATGCACCAGGCGATCCGGGATCGCCACGAGCTCGCCATGGAGCTCAAGCAGGCGGTCGAGCTCGACCAGCTGCAGCTGCGCTATCAGCCCATCATCGACCTCGCGTCGGGGCGGCTGGCGGGCGTGGAGGCGCTCGTTCGCTGGAGCCACCCCGACAAGGGTCTGATCCAGCCCGGCGAGTTCATCGAGATCGCCGAGGAGCACGGGTCGATCCTGCCGATCGGGCGATGGGTGCTCCGCGAGGCATGCCGGCAGACGGCCGCGTGGGTCGACGCCGGCGTCGCCCCTGACGACATGTTCGTGGGCGTCAATGTCTCGGCACGCGAGGTCCAGGAGCCCGGCTTCGTCGACGGCGTCCGGGAGGCGCTGTCGGACTTCGGCGTCGCGGCCGCCCGCCTGGTCATCGAGATCACGGAGACGGCTCTGCTGCGCGCCACGCCCACCACGATCTCGACCCTGGCCGGGCTGCGCGGCATCGGCGTGCGGGTCGTGATCGACGACTTCGGCACCGGCTACTTCTCGCTCAGCCACCTGCGCCAGTTCCCGGTGGATGCGCTCAAGATCGCGGGTGAGTTCACGCAGGAGGGCGATGGGGCGGACACGACGCGGACCTCCGCACTCTCTGCCGCCATCGTCGCGATGGCGACGTCGCTGGGGATCGAGACCGTTGCCGAGGGCATCGAGACGGCCACCCAGGCACAGCGGATGCGGGCCCTCCAGTGCACGTACGGCCAGGGTTTCTACTTCTCCCGGCCGATGCCACCCGACGAGATCCCCGGCGTCGTCCAGGAGATCGAGACCACGCTCGCCGATTCCGCGGCGGCCGTTGCGGCGGCGGTGGCGGTGGCCGAGCGGACAGGTGCCCGGGCGCGGTCGATGGCGCGGCCCGGTTCGAAGGGCCGGGGGATGGAGCGGACGAGCCGGCCACGCGGCCCGGTGTCCTTGTCGCTGGGCGCCGTGCTGGCCGACGAGCCGGCTCCGTCCGGCGCGATCGCCTGAACCGGCCCCGGGCCCGAGGCCGTCAGGCCGCGGGACGATCGGGCAGGCGGCGGGTTCGCATCGTGCGGACGTTCGCCAGCGCGGCAGCCGGTCGCGTGCCCAGGTGCGCGGCAATGACCACGGTGCGCGCCCGGACCCGGGTCAGACGAACGGGCAGGGGACGCTCGAGGAACAGGACGAGGCCGACGACCGCCGGGGCAAGGCAGAGCAGCAGGGCGGTCGTCAGGTCGACGACCTGCGCCTGCACCAGCCCCGTGGCGAGCAGCGGCATGGCCACGCCCCGAGCCCCGGTGAGACCGTTCCAGCCGGCCATCGCGGCCGCGCGATCCTCGAGCGTGGTGTACGTGGTGAGGGCGCCCTGGATCCCGATGTCGATGGCCGCCGCCGACAGCCCGCTCGCGATCGCCGCCACCCACAGCACCCGGACGTCGGGCGCGATCGCGTAGATGCCGAGCGAGACGACGCCGAACAGCGCACCCGCCCGGAGCGCGACGGCATGGCCGTGGCGATCCGCGAGCGCACCCCAGGCCACGTACGAGGTCGTGGTCGCGGCCGCGGCGAGCACCGCGATCAGGCCGACATCCGCCAGCACCAGGTGCAGCCGGTCGATGTAGACGAGGGCGTAGAGCGGGGCGGCGGCGATCTGGCCGCCGCCGAAGAACGCCTGGGCGAGCACGACGCGACCGAGCCCGGGCCTCGAGGTCAACGCCGCGATCGCCTCGCGTGCGGAGAAGGACCGAGTGGCCATCGGCGCCGACTGAGCGGAGGCCGAGGGCGGCGAGCGCACAGCAGGCACCCAGCACGCCCGCCGCGGAGACCGCGACCGGCGCACCCAGCGCATCGGCAAGGATGCCCACGCCCAGCGCCGCCGCTCCCGCCGCGGCCGCCTTGGCCATCCCCAGCGTCCCGATCACGCGACCCCGGATGTCGGCCGGGTACATCGTGCCCCACAGGCGGGTCTGGAACGGCACGCCGAACGACCAGGCGAGCCAGAACAGCACGACCGCGAACACGATCAGCAGCGGATCGGGTGCGACGGCCACCCCGACCAGGAGGAGGGCCCCCGTGACCCGGAGCCCGGCGAACCCGCGCACCCCCTGCGGGCCGTACCGACCCGACAGGGCGCTGAGGAGGTTGGCCAGGTAGGGGGCGGCTGCGAGCAGCGCGATCCCGAGCGGGAGCAGCCCGGCCTGGCGGGCGATCGACGGCAGCAGGCCACCCGCGACGGCGATGGTGATGCCGCCGCCGACGGCGAGCAGGGAATCGAGGGCCACGTTGCGGCGGATGCCGCGTGCCCTGCTGAACGGTTGCCGGTCGGCGACCACGTTGACCTCGCGCATATCGGGCGAGGCCTACGAGGTGAGCTGTCGGGCTGGGCCGGCCTTGGTTCGGCCCCCGCGGACGCTCCGCGGTTCGCCCCGTGGGGATCGGGTCCCCCGTCCTCATCGCTGAGGTTCGGCCAGCGTCAATTCTACGTCCGATCCATCGCCCGCGGGGATGGGCCGATCGTCATGGATCGGTCGGCGCCCCCCGGGCCGCCGGTCACGCCCGCCGGTGGATCGCGGCGTGCCGTGGCCACCCGGAGGTCACCCGGCGTCGCGGCGCTCCGTGTCGGCCACCCGGCGGCGGCTCTCCTCGCGGACGCGCGTGATCCGCCCGGCGGCGCCCATGCCGTCGACCCGCGGTCCGGGGACCGGGTCGGGCACAGGCCTTCCGGCCGCCCGGGCCGCCGCGCGCGCGGCCTCGCGGGCTGCCATGCGCTCACCGATCGTCCGCTCGTAGCCCTGGTCGCTGGGCAGGTAGTAGCGGCGATCGGCCAGGTCGTCGGGGAGGTACTGCTGGTCGACGTCGTGGCCCTCGAAGGCGTGGGGATCGCGATATCCGACGCCGATGCCGTGATGCTTCATCCGCCGGTCGGCCGCGTTCCGCAGGTGGAGCGGGACCGGCAGCGAGCCTCGATCGACGACGTCGGCGACCGCCGCCCAGTAGGCGGCACCCGACCGGTTGGACTTGGGCGCGGTGGCGATGAACGAGGCGGCCTGGGCCAGCGCGTACTGGGCCTCCGGGAGCCCGACGTGGTCGAGCGCCTGGGCCGCGGCGACCGCGACCTGGAGCGCGCGCGGGTCCGCATTGCCGACGTCCTCCGACGCGCTGATGATCAGGCGGCGCGCGATGAACCGGGGATCCTCGCCCGCGGCGATCATCGCGGCCAGCCAGTACAGGGCGGCATCGGGATCGTTGCCCCGGAGGCTCTTGATGAACGCGGACACGGTGTCGTAGTGCCCGTCCCCGGCGCGGTCGTAGGCCAGCACGCGCTGCTGGGCGGCCGCCTCGACGTCGGCGAGCGTGGGGGCGACGGCGCCGTCGGGAGACCGATGGTCCTCGTCCGCTGCGAGGGCGACCGCCCCCTCGAGCACGTTGAGCGCCTGGCGGGCGTCGCCGCCCGCGAGGTCGACGAGATGGTCGAACGCCTCGTCCGCCAGGACGACCCCCCCGTCCGGCCCGAGCGACCCGGCGAGCCCGCGCTCGACATCGGCGAGCGCCCGCCGGACGATCTGCGCCACGTCCGCGTCGGCCAGCGGCTCGAGACGCCACACCCGCATCCGGGACAGCAGGGCCGAGTTCACCTCGAAGTACGGGTTCTCGGTGGTGGCGCCGATCAGGGTGACGGTGCCGTCCTCGACGTGCGGCAGGAGCGCGTCCTGCTGTGCCTTGTTGAAGCGGTGGATCTCGTCGATGAACAGGACGCTCCGGTGGCCCTGGAGGCTGAGCAGCTCCTGCGCGGCGGCCACCGTCGCGCGGATGTCGGCCACGCCCGACATGACGGCCGAGACGCCGCGGAGCTCGGCCCCGACGGCGTCGGCGAGGAGGCGCGCGAGCGAGGTCTTGCCGGTCCCCGGCGGGCCCCACAGCAGGAGGCTCGCGAGATGACCCCGCGCGACGCTGCGACGCAGCGGCCCTCGCTCCCCGACCAGGTGCTCCTGCCCCACGAACTCGTCGAGGTTGCGCGGACGCATCCGGGCCGCCAGCGGCTGGCGATCAGGCGGCGGCCGGAACAGGGCCTCGGGCTTGGCGCCGGGAGGATTTCGCCGGGTCGGCACGGGTCGATGGTAAGCCACAGTCCGGGCCGGCAGGCCAGCTCGCGGGCCCTCCGGTAAGACCGGCGGCCGCGGACACGTCAGTTGATCTTGACGACCCCTGCCACGTCGATCGCGATCCAGAGGCCGAACAGGATCACGAGCAGGAGGGCGGCGATCCGCACGATGTCCCGGACGTCGCGGGCGACGTACGCGTACTCGTCCTCGGGGCGAATGGCGCGAGCACCGGCGGTCTCACGAGCGGCAGAAGCGCGCTCCTGCGAGCGGCGTCGGGCTGACTCCGCGGCGCGTTCCTCGGCCAGCATGGCGGCCTCGATCTCGGCGGCACGCTGGACCTCGGCGTCGGTCAGGCCGCCGGGCCGGGGTGCGACGGTGGCTCCGCCCGGCACCGAGGGTGTCGCCGACGACGGGGAGGCGGCGGGCCGTGCGGCGGACGACCCGGCGGCGGCGGAGCCCGGGCGCCGAGCGATCGGCCGGCGCTGGCCGGGTCGGGAGCTGCCGCGGACGCGCTTCGCCATGGCGGTGGATGGGCCTCCAGTGTTCGGGATCGGTGCCGCGGGCTGACGATACCGTCGGCGGCAGAGGATACACCGGGCGGGCGGTCGATCCCGCGATCCGCCGCTCGCCCCCGCTTCCGGAGCACCCGTGGAGGCCGGCGCTCCTCGCCCCGACCGCCCATCGACGGCTCGCCCGGGAGCCGGCGTTCCCGGCACGTTGACGGGGCGCGAGTCCGGGAGCCGCGGCGTCGACCCCGGACCGGTACGTGGGTGGTGAAGACCGGCTGCTAGACTCGCAGCGCCCTGTCCCGGAGGAGACGTTGGACGATCTCAACGCGTTCATCAGCTCGAACATCGGCCTGATCTCGGTCGCTCTGGGCGTGGTCATCATCGTCCTGCTCGGCGTCACCATCCTGACCACGCGCCGGGCCGCGCGCCTCGACCGGCGGTTGGCCGAGCTCACGCGGGGCAGCGATGGCAAGAGCCTTGAAGCCGTCCTCGACGCGCACCTGGACAAGGTGTACGCCGTGGCTCGCGACCTCGACGGGCTGACCGCGCGGACGGCGAGCCTCGAGCGGGCACAGCCGCAGGCGTTCCAGCGGGTCGGGCTGGTGCGGTTCAACCCCTTCGAGGACACCGGAGGCAACCAGAGCTTCGCCGTCGCCCTGCTCGATGCCCGCGGCGACGGGCTGGTGATCAGCAGCCTGCACGCGAGGTCCGGCACCCGCGTCTACGGCAAGTCGGTGACCGGAGGAGGCTCCGAGTCCACGCTGTCGAGCGAGGAGGCACAGGCGGTCAAGCTGGCCCTCCAGTCCCGCCCGGCCGGGGACCGGACGACCTGACCGTGGCTCGGGCCGTGACACGCAAGCTGACACGGGCTCGGGCCAGGCTGGGGACATGCCGCGCACGCAGGGTTCCCGGGTCCGTACGACCCCCGGTTCGTCGTCGGCCCGAGCACCATCGTCCGGCGGAGCGCCACGGGTGAGGCGCGCTCGCGCCCGCGGTGAGCCGCTGCCGCTGGTCCAGATCCCCGTGTGGGCCGAAGCGGAGGCCCTCGCCGATCAGCCGGAGGAGCCGGCGGTGGAGGGGCTCGAAGACCTGCTCCACGGGCTGAACCCGGAGCAGCGGCGGGCGGTGACGCACGGCGACGGACCGCTCCTCGTCGTGGCGGGTGCTGGAACGGGCAAGACGCAGGTGATCACGCGCCGGATCGCCTGGCTGATCGCGACGCGGCGCGCCAGGCCGTCCGAGATCCTCGCGCTCACGTTCACCGACCAGGCCGCGGACGAGATGCAGGTTCGCGTCGACCAGCTCGTCCCGTACGGCTACACGGACACCGCGATCTCCACCTTCCACGCCTTCGGCGACCGGCTCATCCGCGAGTTCGCCTACGAGCTCGGCCTGCCGCCCGACGTCCGGGTGCTGTCGCGTCCGGAGACGGTCGTCTTCATGCGCGAGCACCTGTTCGAGTTCGAGCTCGACCAGTACCGGCCGCTGGGCGATCCGACCCGTTTCCTCGATGCCCTCGCCACCCTGTTCTCCCGCGCCAAGGACGAGGACGTGTCAGCCGAGGCGTTCGGCGAGCATGCCGGCCGCCTGGAGGCCGAGGCGGCGACCGCGGTGGCGACGATCGAGGCGGCGGCCGTGGATGCGACCGAGGAGGACCGGACGGCGGCGGCCGCGCTGGCCGAGAGTGCCGGCCGGCAGCGCGAGCTCGCCCACGCCTACGCCCGGTACCAGGCGCTGCTGGCCGCGAACGGCGCGATCGATTTCGGTGACCAGGTCGCGCTCGCGCTGCGCCTGCTCCGCGAATCGCCCGCCGCGCGCGAGTCCGTCCAGGCTCGCTTCCGGTACATCCTGGTGGACGAGTTCCAGGACACCAACCGGGCCCAGGCCGAGCTCGTCGCGCTGATCGCCCAGGGTCATCGCAACGTGACCGTCGTGGGCGATGACGACCAGTCGATCTACAAGTTCCGGGGCGCGGCCATCAGCAACATCCTGGAGTTCCGCGAGCGCTACCAGCGCGCCCGGGTGGTCGTCCTGCGGCGCAACTACCGCTCCCGGGGCCCGATCCTCGACGCCGCCTACCGGCTCGTCCGGCACAACGACCCCGACCGGCTGGAGGTTCGGGCCGGCATCGTCAAGCAGCTGGTCGCCGAGCGGACCGGAGACGCCAGGCCGGTGCGTCACGAGGCGTTCGCGACCGGGGCCGAGGAGGCGGACTGGATCGCCGCCGACATCGCGGGCCGGATCCGCGAGGGGGCCCAGCCCCGCGACGCCGCGATCCTGGTCCGGGCCAACGCGGCGGCAGACCCGCTGTTGCGCTCGCTCAACCTCGAAGGCATCCCGTGGCGGTTCTCGGGCACGAGCGGGCTGTATGCGCGGCCCGAGGTGCGGCTGCTGCTGGCCTTCCTGCGTGCGATCGCCGACCCGTCGTCATCGGTCGACGTGTACGCGCTGGCGGCCTCGGAGCTGTACGGGCTGGGCGGGGAGGACCTGGTCGCGATCGTCAACATGGCGCGTCGGCGCAATCGCTCCGTGTGGGACGTGCTGGAGGAGCTCGGGCGCCAGCCGGGGATCCTGCGGCTCGCTCCCGAGACGCGGGCCGCGGCCGCCAGGCTCGTCGCCGACCTGCACACCTACGTCGCGCTCGCGCACGAGCGTGCTGCCGGCGAGGTCCTGTACGCGTTCCTGCGCGGCACGGGCTGGCTGGCGCGGCTGGCCGGCGCCGAGTCGATCGCCGCGGAGGAGGCCCTGTCCAACATCGCCCGCTTCTTCGACATCATCCGCGCCCAGTCGGCGCTGCTCGCCGACGACCGGGCCGTGTTCGTCGCCCAGCACCTCCAGACGCTCATCCGGGCCGGCGACGACCCGCCGACAGCCGACATCGACCCCGACGTCAACGCGGTCGCGGTGATGACCGTCCACAAGGCCAAGGGCCTCGAGTTCCCGGTCGTCTACCTGCCCGGGCTGGTCGCCGGGCGCTTCCCGGCGCTCGGCCGCCGCGAGCCGCTGGCGTTGCCGCTCGAGCTGGTGCGCGAGACGCTGCCCGAAGGCGACTACCAGCTCCAGGAGGAGCGCCGCCTGTTCTACGTGGGGATGACCCGGGCGCGCGACGAGCTGGTGCTCACGCACGCGGCGGACTACGGGGGTCAGCGCGCCCGCCGGGTCTCCCCGTTCGTGCTCGAGGCGCTCGATCTCCCGGTCGCCGCGGGGACCGCCGGCGCCGGGGCGCGGGCCTCGACGCCGCTCGAGCGGCTGGCGTCCCTGGAGCGGACGGCACCCCAGCCGGCGACCCCGGCCGAGCCTGGCCGGGAGCCGCTCACGCTGTCGTTCTACGCGATCGACGACTACCTGACCTGCCCGCAGAAGTATCGCTACGCGCACCTGCTGCGGGTGCCGCTCGCGCCGCACCACTCGATCATCTATGGCGCGGCGCTCCATGCCGCCGTGGCCGAGTTCCACCGGCGACACGCGCGCGGCGACGTCATGAGCGAGGAGCAGCTGTGGGCGTCGTTCGAGAGCGCCTGGTCGAGCGACGGGTTCCTGTCTCGTGAGCACGAGGAGGCGCGGCGGGCGGCGGGGCGCGACGCGCTGCATCGCTTCCGCGAGGAGCAGCTGGCGCCCGGGGCGGTGATCCCCGCCTACGTGGAGCGCGAGTTCAGCTTCCTGCTCGACGGGGATCGGGTCCGTGGCAGGTACGATCGCGTGGACATCCTGCCGCGCCAACCGGGCGAGCCGGCCGCGGTGACATCCGACGCAGCGGCTGCGGACGGTGGGGGAGCGGACGTGATCGAGCCGATGCTCGAGCTGTCGCCCGAGCGGGTGGTCATCACGGACTACAAGTCCTCGGACGTGCGCGATCCGGCCAAGGCTCGCGAGCGGGCAAGGAACTCGCTCCAGCTGTCGATCTACGCGATGGGCTACGAGGCGATGACCGGGCGGCTCCCGGATGCCGTCGCGCTTCACTTCCTCGAGTCGGGCCTGGTCGGCGTGGTCCCGGTCGATCGGCAGCGGATCGAGCGGGCACGCTCGTCGATCCGCACCGCGGCCCGCGGCATCCGCGCCCGCGAGTTCCAGCCTCGCCCGGACTACCTGGCCTGCACGTGGTGCGCCTTCCGGGAGATCTGCCCGGCGAGCGTCGCCCGCTGACGTGCGTGCCCCGGCGGATCCGGCGCTCACCGCGACCGCCCGTGCGGCGATCGCGGCCGTGGTCAAGGGTGGTCGTCCGGGCGCCGTGATCCTCGCCGACAACCTCGAAGCGCTGCGGGCGATCCCGGACGGCGCGGTCGACCTCGTGTACGCCGATCCACCCTTCTCCACCGGCGGCGCGCGCCGGCTCGCCTCGATCCGGACGGGAACGGGTGACGGGAGGCGCCGCGGCTTCGGCGGGCGGACCTATGCCTACCGGGTGGTGTCCGACGTGGCATGGCCGGACGACCTCTCGCTCGACGACCACCTGGTCGCCCTGGGCGAGCGGCTCGGCGAGATCCGGCGCGTGCTGGCGCCGCACGGCTCGCTGTACCTCCACGTCGACTGGCGCACCGCGCACCACGTCCGGCTGCTGCTGGACCGCGTGTTCGGTGCCGACCAATTCCTCAACGAGATCGTGTGGGCGTACGACTACGGTGGCCGCGCCCGCGACCGGTGGCCGCGCAAGCACGACACGATCCTGTGGTACGCGAAGGGGACCCGATGGCTGTTCGATCGCGACGCCATCGAGCGCATCCCGTACATGGCGCCGGGGCTCGTCGGCCCCGACAAGGCGGCGCGAGGCAAGCTGCCGACCGACGTGTGGTGGCTGACGATCGTGCCGCCGGCGTCCGCAGAGCGCACCGGGTATCCCACCCAGAAGCCGCTGCGGCTGCTCGAGCGGATCGTGGCGGCGTCCAGCCGACCCGGTGATCTCGTCATGGATCCGTACGCGGGCAGCGGAACGACCGGGGTGGCCGCAGCCCGCCTTGGCCGGCGCTGGCTCCTCGTCGACCGCAACCCGGAGGCGACCGCGATCGCCGAGGCGCGGCTGGCGGCCGAGGAGCCCCATTGACGGCGACCGATGCGGCCACCGCCATCGCCGCGGTGACCCTCGACTTCGGCAACACGCTGGTGCCCGTCTCGGCCGCCGGGCTGCGGGGCGTGGTGGAGGAGACCGCACGGCAGCTCGCGATCCGGCTCGGCCCGTTCGACGTCGAGGACGTGCGGCACGCCTGGGCCGAGGAGCGCGAGCGGCAGTTCCGGGAGGAGGTGCCGCAGTTCCGCGAGGTGGACCTCGCGCAGCGGCTGGCCCGGATCCTGGCGCGCCTGCGCGGGATGCCGCCGCCACCGCCCGAGCAGCGCTGGGACGATGTCGAGGCGGCGGCCCTCAGCCAACCGGAGGAGATCGCCTGGGCGGTCGAGGTCTACTCGCGGGCGTTCGTGGCCTCGCTGCCGGCCGCTCCCGACGCCGGACGCATGATCGAGCGGCTGGCCCCTCGCTACCGGCTGGCAATTCTCTCCAACTGGCCGCTTGCCGCCACGATCGAGCGCTACGTGGAGGCCGCCGGCTGGTCACCTCACCTCGCGGCGGTCGTGGTGTCGCAGCGCGTCGGTGCGATCAAGCCCCACCCGGCGATCTTCGCCGCGGCCCGCGCGGCGCTCGGGGACCCGGAGCCAGCGTCGATCATCCACGTCGGCGACGACTGGCTGGCCGATGTCGCCGGCGCCCGCCGGGCGGGCTGGCGGGCGGCCTACCTCCGCAACCGGCCCGATGACTCGCCGCTCCCCGGCAGCCCGCGTGACGATTCCGTCACAGCCGACCTCGAGCTGGCCACGCTGGCCGACCTCGAGCCCGGGCTGGCAGCGCTCGAGCGCGCCGGAACCACCGGGGCAACGCGCGATCGTGATGGGTAGACTCGGTCCTCGATGGAGCCCCGCGATCGCGCCGCCAACCTCGGCCTGCTCGCGGCCGCAGCCGTCGCCTGGGTCCTGGTCGCCGTCCTGGTGACCACCCGCGATCCCTACGTCGATCCGACGGCCGGATACGTCGGGAGCCTGCTCATCGGCCTCGCGGTCGGGGTCAGCGCGATCCCGCTGTTCTGGCTGGCGGTGTTCGCGCGCCATCGCCGGATCGCGTACCAGGGCGACTGGTTTCGGGCCGCTCGCCGCGGCGGCTGGGCGGGCCTGCTGGTCGCGGTGATCGTCGTCCTGCGTCTCGTCGACGCCTTCCAGGTCGCCATCGTCCTGTTCCTCGCCGCCATCTTCATCGTCGCCGAGATCACGCTGTCCGCAGAGCGCTAGGAGACCATCCGTGACCGAGTCGCCGGCCGCCACCCGCCCCGCTGAGCCGTTCGCCGAGCTCAAGGCCCGCGCCGCCGACGCGATCGAGGCGGCTCGCGCGGAGATCCTCGACCTCTCCCACCGGATCCATGCCAACCCCGAGCCGGCATTCGAGGAGCACCACGCATCCGCCTGGGTGGCCGAGATCGTCGCCCGGCACGGCTACGCGGTCGAACACCCGGCCGGCAGCCTGGCCACGGCCGTACGAGGCCGGCTCACGGGTGGTCTCGGTTCGGACGGGTCGCGGATCGCGGTGCTCGCCGAGTACGACGCCCTGCCCGGGCTCGGACATGGCTGCGGCCACAACACCATGGCGGCGTCCGGCGTCGGGGCGGCGATCGGGCTGGCCGCCGTCCGCGACAGCTGGGCGGGCGAGATCGTGTTCCTGGGCACCCCCGCCGAGGAGCGCGGCAGCGGCAAGGCGATCATGATCGAGGACGGCCTGTTCGAGGGCATCGACGCGGCGTTGCTGTTCCACCCGTGCGACCGCAGCCACGTGGAGATCGCGCCACTGGCGTCCGAGGACGTGTCCGTGGTGTTCACGGGACTCCAGTCGCATGCCGCGTCCGAGCCCTGGGCGGGCCGAAACGCCCTCGACGCCATGGTCTCGCTGTTCGTGTCGGTCGGTCTCTGGCGCCAGCAGCTGCCCCCGCATTGCCGGGTGCACGGGATCATCCAGGAGGGCGGCACGGCCGCGAACATCATCCCCGACCGGACCCGCGCGTGGTTCATGATCCGCAGCGCCGACCAGGCGTACTACGAGGTCATGAAGGCACGCTTCCGGCGGTTGTGCGAGGCGGCCGCCGAGGCCGCCGACGTCGAGGTCGAGGTCGAGTTCTCGGGCGCCGCGACCACGATGCGCCACAACCGGACGCTGGCGGCCCGCTGGGTCGCCAACGGCGAGGCCTACGGCGTGGTGGACCAGGGCATGGACCCGTCCTCAGGCTCGACCGACATGGCCAACGTATCGTGGGTCGTCCCGGCCATCCATCCCGAGCTCGCGATCACCGACCGGCCCACGCCCGGGCACTCGATCGAGTTCCGCGACGCCGCGGCCCGTCCGCGCGCCGATCGGACGGTGCTGCTGGCGGCGACGCTCGTGGCGCAGACGGCGATCGACCTCCTGTTGGACCGGACCCTGGTCGAAGCCGCCTGGCGCGAGCTCCACCGGCCGGAGGGCGAGCGCGCGCCCTGACCGAGGCCGGCGCCCGGTCGCGCCGGACCATCGTCCAGCTGGGCGACGCGGCAGACCGGCCGGGCCCCTCGCCGGGAGCGAGCGCGGGCGTGGTGCGGAGCGGGTACGATTCCGGGCGGCGCGCCCCGCTGGACGGCGGACCCGAACCGGCGGCGCCCAGGCTGAAGGTGGCCTCAACCGGCAGCCGGTCGCACAGTGCGCACGGTCGCCTGCCGCCGAAGGAGCATCGTGGCCGAGCGTCCCCACCATCCGGGCGACGTCGACTTTGCGGCGCGCAACGGCTGGGACCGCGAGTACGAGACGTACGACGACTTCGACCTGCCCACCTACGTCGGCCTGCCGACCTTCCAGAAGCTGCCCTGGGTGCCCGATCCCGTCGATCTCCGGGCGCGCAGCGTGGACGTGGCGATCGTCGGCGCGCCGTTCGACGACGCGGTCAGCCATCGGTCCGGCGCTCGCTTCGGTCCGCGGGCGATCCGCGAGGCCCAGTACACGTCGGGCTCGATCAACTCGCTCCAGCTGGGGGTCGAGCCGTTCGAGGTGCTCACGGTCGTCGATGCGGGTGATGCGAACATCGTGCCGGCCTGGATCGACCGCGCCCATGCCCTGATCTACCGCAAGGTGCACGACGTGGCCGCAACGGGCGCCATCCCGATCGTGCTCGGCGGCGACCATTCGATCACCTGGCCGTCGGCGACGGCGGTGGCCGACATCCGCCGTCCGGGGAGCATCGGGATCGTCCACTTCGACGCCCACGCGGACACCGCGAACGAGGACTGGGGCGTGCTCGCCGGGCACGGTACGCCGATGCGACGGCTGATCGAGTCGGGGGCGGTCCAGGGCCGCAACTTCGTCCAGGTGGGGCTGCGCGGCTACTGGCCGCCGGTGGAGGTGTTCGACTGGATGCGCGAGCAGGGGCTCCGGTGGCACCTGATGCGCGAGATCGAGGAGCGGGGCTTCGACACCGTGATCGACGACGCGATCGCCGAGGCGCTCGACGGTCCGGATTCGATCTATCTCTCGGTCGACATCGACGTCATCGACCCCGGGATCGCCCCGGGCACGGGCACGCCGGAGCCCGGCGGGCTGCTGCCGCGGGAGCTGCTGCGCGCGGTGCGCCGGATCGCCGGGGCGGTGGACATCGCCGGCATGGACGTGGTCGAGGTGTCGCCGCCCTACGACCACGCCGAGGTCACGGCGATGGCCGCCAACCGCGTGGCCCTCGAGGCGATCTGCGCCCTGGCCGTCAAGCGCCAGGCGGGTCATTCGGTGCGCCACGCTCCGCAGGATCGCCCGTGAGCCGCCCATCCCCGCGGCCGCCGACCATGCGGCCCGGGCAGCCCGCGTGAGCGGGGAGCGGCAGGCGCACGACCTCGCCCGCCTGTACGACCTCGATCTGGCCGACGATCCGGGCGATCTCGATCTGTACCTCGCATTGGCCGCGCGCACGGGCGGTCCGGTGCTGGAGCTGGCCGCGGGGAGCGGCAGGGTCACCGTCCCGCTCGCGTCGGCCGGTCATGCGGTCACGGGCGTCGACCTCGATCCCGCGATGCTCGCCCGGGCGCGGACCGCCGCGGAAGCCGCCGGGCCGGAGACCGCCGCACGGGTGACCCTGGTGGAGGACGACGTCCGGACCGTCCGGTTGCCCGGCGCAGGCTCGTTCCGCCTGGCCATCATCCCGCTCAACTCGCTGTTCCTCATGGGGACCCGAGGCGGGCAGGCGGCCGCCGTCGGCACCATGGCGGCGCACCTCGCCCCCGGCGGCCTCGCCGTCATCGATGCCTGGCTCCCCGATGCGGACGACCTGGCGCGCTACGACGGCCGGCTCATGCTGGAGTGGGTGCGAGAGGAACCGTCGTCGGGGACGACGGTGACCAAGACCGGCAGCGCGATCTACGACCCCGCGAACGGGCTGGTCCGGCTGACGACGATCTTCGAGGAGGGCGTGCCGGGCGAGGCGCCGGCACGCTGGATCCGGGTCGACCGGCTGCGGCTGGCCGGTCCGGACGAGCTGGCCGCGATGGCCGAGTCGGCCGGTCTGGTGGTCGAGACGCTGGCCGGGGACTACGACCTCGAGCCGATGGGCCCGGGCAGCGAGCGGGCGATCCTGATCGCCCGGCGCCCCTGATCGCCCGGCGCCCCTGATCGCCCGGCGCGCAGATCGCCGGCGATCTCCGGTCCCGCGGCGATCTCCGGTCGCGCGGCGATCTCCGGTCCCGCGGCGACCTCCTGGTCGCCCTGCGTCGCGTCGCCATTCGTCCGGTCCGCATGCCCCCGAGCGGCCACCGGCGCCGGGACCACCGGGTGCGGCGCTGCGCCCCAGGCTGCGTGGTAGAGTCGCGACGATGCCCGACCAGCTCCGTCTCCTCGTCGTCGAGGACGTTCCCCAGGTCGCCCAGTACATCCGCGGGCTGCTCAACTCGCAGTCCGCGATCAAGCTGCTGGACGTCGTGAGCGACGGGTCGCGCGTCGTCAACCTGCTCAACGAGCTGCGACCCGACGTCGTCCTCGTGGACGCCCTCCTCCAGGGCCGGGTCAAGGGCATGACGCTGGTGGAGCGGATCCACGAATCCGGCGCGCGGGTGCCCGTGATCGTGCTGACGGTGCCACAGCAGCCGGTCGCGCCCGATCCCCACCATGGGATCAACGGCGTGCTGTCGATGCCGTTCACGGGCTATGAGCTGGTCACTCGCCTGCAGCAGGTGCACCAGGCGGCCGCGACCGCGGACAACGTCGGGACCGCCAGGATGATCACCGTGTTCGCGCCCAAGGGTGGCGTGGGCAAGACGACGATCGCGTTCAACCTCGCGGTGGCGATGGGCCAGCTCGGGCCGCGCACCGTCCTCATCGACGGCAGTCTGCAGTTCGGCGACCTGCGGGCGCTGCTGAAGGTGCCCATCGACGCCCCGTCGCTCCTTGACCTGCCGACCGACCGGATCCAGGAATCCGACCTGCATGACGTGCTGTGGCGCGACCCCTCGGGGATCGACATCCTGCTCGCCCCGCCTCGGGTCGAGATGGCCGAGATGGTCACCGTGCGTGACCTCGAGAAGACCCTGTCGCTGCTCCGCCGCGTGTACGACGTGGTGGTCGTCGACACGCCGGCCGTCGTCAACGACATCAATCTCGCCTTCCTCGACGCGTCCGACACCATCCTCGAGGTGGTGACCTACGACTCGACCACGATCCACAGCACGATGGTCATGGCGGACGCGTTCCGCATGATCGGGTACCCGCCCACCAAGGTCCAATACCTGGTCAACCGGGCCGACTCGACCGGCGGGCTCGACCCGGAGGTCCTCAGCCGGGCGCTCGGGCGGGTTCCGGAGCACGCGGTCAGCTCCGGCGGCGGCCTGGTGGTGAGTGCCAACAACGAGGGCATCCCGTTCGTCCTCGCCGATCCCTCCGCGGCGATCAGCCAGGACGTCGTCCGCGCGGCGTCCGAGCTGGCGGGTCACGCGGTCGCGCTGGCCGGACGGCGGTAGCCGCGCCACGTGTCCGACCCCCGGGCCATCGGCGTCTTCGACTCCGGTGTCGGCGGGCTGACCGTCCTGCGCGAGATCCTGCGCCGGTCGCCCCACGAGTCCACGATCTATCTCGGCGACAACGCCCGGGCACCGTACGGCACGCGCACCGATGACGAGGTGCGCCGCTTCTCGGCCCAGGCGCTCGATGCACTGGTCGAGCGCGACGTCAAGGCGCTGGTCGTCGCCTGCAACACGTCCACGGCGGTGGCGCTGCCCGACCTGCGGGCACGCTACGACCTGCCGGTTCTGGGCGTCGTGCGGCCCGGTGCCGCGGCGGCCGCGCTCGCGACCCGCAATCGGCGCGTGGGCGTGATCGCAACGCCCGCGACCGTCAGGTCGCATGCCTACTTCAACGCCATCAAGGACGAGAACCCGGCCGTCGAGGTGTACGAGCATGCGACCCCCCGGTTCGTGCCCATGGTCGAGGCGGGCATCCTGGGCGGTCCGGAGCTGGAGACGGCCGTCGCCGAGGAGCTGGCCGCTTTGCTGGGCGAGCGTGATGGGGCGGGCGAGTTCGTGTTTCCCCGGCCACCCTCGGCCAAGATCGACACCCTCCTGCTGGGCTGCACGCACTATCCGCTGCTGCGGTCGACGCTCGCGGCCGCCGTCGGTGACCGGGTCGCAATCGTCGACTCGGCGACGGCCACGGCATCGTCCCTGGCCGAGCTGCTGTCGGTCAACGGGCTCGAGGCGCCCGGCACGTCGCGCGGCACGGCGGCGGATCCGGGGGCGGCCGGCCACTCGCGCCCCTCGGAGTCGTACGGACCGCCGCCGACCCACGTCCAGCTCACCACGGGTGACCTCGAGCGGTTCCGGGCGATCGCGTCACGGATGTTCGGGCAGGCGTTCCCCGAGATCGAGCCGGTGGAGCTGCGGCCGCCGGACCGGGTCGGGCGCGCCGGCGAGCCGGGGCACCGGCAGGGCGCCGGCTGATGGCATCCGACCCTCGCGCCGGCGGCACCGCCCCGCGGCCCGGAGGCGAGCCGCCTCGCGGCGACCACGCCGGTGGGCGACCGGCCGGGCTCGCCGAGGAGCGGCTGTGGGGGATCGGGTTCCTGGTCGGGTCGGTCCTTGGAGCCGCGATCACCGTCGCAGGTCGCCAGATCGAGCGGACGGCGCGCCGCGGCGGCCTCGTCGATTGGGACCGCGTCGAGGAGATCGCGATCGCGCGGCTCAGGCGAGCACCGGGCGCGCTCGATCGCGAGGAGCTGCGGGCGACGGAGGGGGCGTATGCCGAGGCGATGGCCCGGGTGGTGCCCGCGCTCTCGGCGCATCTCGGCGCGGACCTGCCCGGGGTCGTGGAACGGGTCTCGGTCGTCGACCGGGCGGCCTGGGTGCACGCCAACACCGCCGCCTTCGCGGGCCTCATCGGCCGCCTGGAAGGCGAGCTGCTCGAGCAGATGCTGCCCCCCGGCAGCGGCCTCGCGAAGGCCACGGTCACGCTCGCCAACCGCTGGATCACGACGCGCCAGCTGGGGCTGCTGCTGGGGTTCATGGGTCAGCGCGTGCTCGGGCAGTACGACCTGGCCCTGCTGACCGCGGAGACCATCCCGGGCCGGTTGCTGTTCGTGGAGGAGAACATCCGCCACACGGCGTCCGTGATGGGCGTGCCCCTGGGACCGTTCCGCACCTGGATCGCGCTCCACGAGACCACCCACGCCTTCGAGTTCGAGGCGCACCCGTGGCTCCGGCCCTATCTCGCCGAGCGCCTCGAGCGCCAGCTGAGCATGTTCTCGAGCGACGCCTCCTCGCTGGGCCGGGACGCGGTCCGGACGCTGGGTGCGGCATTGCGCGGCGAAGGTCGCCGCGACGACCAGCACTGGATGGAACGCCTGATGTCCGATGAGCAGCGGCGCCTGTTCCGCGAGACCCAGGCCGTCATGAGCCTGCTCGAGGGCTTCGGCGATCACGTGATGGACGCGGTGGGCCGTGACCTCGTGCCCGGCGTCCAGCGGATCTCGAGCCGGTTCCACGGCCGCCGCGAGCAGCGGACGCCGTTCGAGCGCGCCATGCTGCGGATCACGGGCATGGACCTCAAGATGGAGCAGTACCGTAAGGGCGAGGCGTTCGTGGCCTCGATCGAGCGAGAGGGCGGGGCCGCGGCGCTCCACCGGCTGTGGGACGGACCGGAGACCCTGCCCACGCCCGAGGAGATCGCGGCGCCCGAGCGCTGGCTCCGCAGGGTCGGCGCCGGTCGGCGCTAGGAGGATTCCGTGACCCAAGCGGCATCGCATTCGCCGGGCCCGGGTTCGGGGCCCGGCGGCGCGCCGACGGCCATCGCGCTGACACCGATCCTCGCCGCCCGCTACCGGGCGCGTGATCTGGACGCCATCCGGGCGGCCGCGCCCGGCTCGAGGATCGTCACGATCGGGTTCGACGGCCACCCGGACGGGTCGCTCGACGACGTCGAGGTGATGCTCCGCGGACGCCTTCCGGCGGACACGTTCGACCGGATCCTGGCCCGTGCGCCGTCGCTGCGCTGGGTCCATTCGGCGACGGCCGGGGTGGAGCGGGTCCTGACGCCGGCCAGCCGGGCGCGGGGGCTGGTCATCACCAACGCGCGCGGCGTGTTCTCGCGCCCCATCGCCGAGTACGTGATGCTGATGATCCTCGCGGTGTCGCGGCGCCTGCCGCAGCTGCTCGAGCTCCAGGCCGAGCGGACCTGGCAGCCGCTCGAGTCGCGCGAGCTGCGCGACGTCACGGTGGGCATCGTGGGGCTGGGGTCGATCGGCCGCGCCGTCGGCGCCCTCGCCACCGCATTCGGGTGTCGGGTCGTCGCGACGCGACGTCGCCCGGAGGCGGGCAGCGCTGCCACCACCGATGCCAGCGCAGCCGAGGCGACCTCCGACGAGGTGCCGCTGGGCACGTTGATGCTCGATCGCGTCCTGCCGCCGGAGCGCCTGCCCGAGCTGCTGGCGGAGGCGGACTTCGTGATCCTCGCGGCCCCGCTCACCGCCGACACCCACGGGCTGATCGGCGACGAGGCCATCGCCCGGCTCAAGCCCGGGGCCTGGGTCATCAACGTCGCACGCGGCGAGCTGGTCGATGATCACGCGATCATCCGGGCGCTGCGGGAGGGGCGGCTCGGCGGGGCCGTGCTGGACACGTTCCACGAAGAGCCGCTGCCGCCTTCGTCGCCGCTGTACGACCTGCCCAACATGATCCTCACCCCGCACACGTCCTGGTCTTCGACCCGGGTGCTCGATCGGTCGGTGGGGTTGTTCTGCGACAACCTTCGCCGGTACGCGGCGGGCGAGCGGCTGATCAACGTGGTGGACCCCTCCGCCGGCTACTGACCGCCACCGGGCGCCTCACCGGGGCGCGCAGGATGGCCGTCCGCGCAGCGCGACCCCGCGCACCCCGGGCACAATCAGCCCATGCAGATCGCGATCGTCGGGCTCGCCGCGGCCGGCAAGACCACGGTGTTCAACACGCTCACCCGGGGCCACGCCGAGACCGGCGGGTACGGCGGGCTCCAGCTCAACGTGGGCGTGGTCAAGGTGCCCGACCCGCGCCTCGACCGCCTGGCCGAGCTGTTTCACCCCAGGAAGATCGTGCACGCCGACGTCACCTATGTCGATCTGCCTGCACCGCCCGCATCGTCCGAGGGCCGGGTCGGTACCGACGAGCTGCCGGCCGAGCACCTCGCCCGGCTGCGCGAGGCCGACGCCCTGGTCCACGTCGTGCGCGCCTGGGACGACCCGCACCATCCGCATCCCGACGGCACGGTGGACCCTGCCCGCGACCTCGAGCGCCTGGACCTCGAGTTCACGCTGGCCGATCTCGCCCACATCGACCGCCGCCTCGAGCGTCTCCACGCCGGAGGCGGTCGTCACGGGACGCCGGCCGAGCGCGAGGCGAACGAGCGCGAGGAGGGGATCCTGCTCCGCCTGAAGGCCGTGGTCGAGGGCGGGCGGCCGATCCGCGACGAGGAGCTCGACCCCGACGACGAGAAGGCCATCCGGGGCTTTCGGTTCCTGACCCAGAAGCCGGTCCTGGTCCTGCTCAACGTCGGCGAGGCCGACATCGCGGCCGTTTCCGTGTTGATCGAACGCATCGAGGCGCCGTACCACCACCGCCACACGATGGTCGACGCCATGTCGGCGAAGATCGAGATGGAGCTGGGCGAGCTCGAGCCTGACGAGGCGGCGGCCTTCATGGACGAGCTGGGGCTCCACGAGTCGAGCCTCGACCGGATGATCGCGCTCTCGTACCGCCTGGTGGGCCTGATCTCGTTCCTGACCGCCGGGCCCGATGAGGTGCGGGCCTGGCCCGTCCCGGATGGCTCGACGGCGGTGGACGCCGCGGCGGCCATCCACACCGACCTTGCCCACGGGTTCATCCGGGCCGAGACGATCGCCTACGAGGAGCTGCTCGACGCGGGCTCGATGGCCGAGGCCAGGCGCCACGGCAAGGTGCGATCCGAGGGCAGGACCTACCGGGTCCGCGACGGCGACGTGATCGAGATCCTGTTCAGCCGGTGACCGGCCGGCGCGCCGAGATCCGCCCGGTCGACCGGCCCGATCCACGGCGTCACCACGATCCGGTGGCCTACGCGCTGCTGCTGGTCATGGCCGGCTGCTTCGCGGGAACCTGGGTCGCGGCCCGTTGGGCGACCGACGAGGTGCCGCCGCTGACGACGGCGTTCCTGCGCTTTGCCACCGCCTCGATCCTGCTCTGGGGCTGGGGACGGCTGATCGGCGCCCCGATGCGCCTCGGACGATCGGACCTGGCGCTCGTCGTGGCGATGGCGGCCAGCGGGATCGTTGCCTACAACCTGTGCTTCCTCAACGGCGTCAGGCTCGCGCCCGCGAGTGACGGAGCGATCATCGTGCCCGGCCTGTCACCGGTCGTCGTGGCGATCCTGGTGGCGATCCGGTACCGCGTCGTGCCCGCCCGGCGGGGGGTGACCGGGCTCGGGCTGGCGGTGGTCGGGCTGGTGCTCGTCATCGGCCCGGCATTCGAGGGCGGCGGCGGACGGCTCGGCGGGGATCTGCTGTACGTGACCGGTGCCCTGTGCTGGGGCGCGTACTCGGTCCTGTCCCGGGCGGCGACCACCCGGCTGCATCCGGTCACGGCGACGCTCGCGCCCGCGGCCATCGGTGCCCTGGCCTTCCTGCCGGCCGTGATCCTCGAGCGCGGCTGGGAGCCGGTGCTCATGGCGTCGCCGAAGGCCCTGGGGAGCCTGGGCTACCTTGGCGCGCTGGGGACCGTGGTCGCGTTCGTGGCGTTCGCCGAGGCCATCCGACGGATCGGCGCCCCGAGGGCATCGGCGTTCATCGTGCTCGTGCCGCTCGCGGGCGAGGTGCTGTCGGTGTGGCTGCTGGGGGAGCGGGTCGGGCCGTTCATCGTCGTCGGAACGGTGATCGTGCTCGCCGGCCTGTGGCTGGTTCAGACCGCGCGACCGGCGGCCACCCGATCCGGAGGGCCGGCGGCGGTCGCCGAGTGACGGGACGGGTCCGACAGGCACCGAGCCGGTCCGTGGGCGGACCGGGTCAGCGGGGGCGCGCCGGCAGCTCGCGGGCGGACCGGGTCAGCGGGGCCGTGCCGGCAGCTCGCGGGCGGACCGGGTCAGCGGGGCCGTGCCGGCAGCCCGGCGACGTCAGTTCAGGCGCGGGTCGCCGGCCTGGAGATCGGCCAGGATCGAGACGTAGTCCGGGTCGTCGGGCGGCGCCTCGAGATCGGCGAGGAAGTTCTCGTCCTCGTCCTTGGACACGTTCACGGCGGCGGTCAGGCGGTCGTCGCCGACCGCGATGAAGCCGTAGTCGTTCTCCAGCTCCTCGGCGATCGCCCCGATCAACGTGTCGCCCTCATAGGAGTCCTGGATGCGGTGACGGATCGACTGGACGACCTCGAAGAACTCGTCGGGCTCCATCTCCTCCTCGCGGACGAGCAGGAGGTCGTGGTACACGTCGTCGTCGCCCTCGTGGAGCTCGTAGAAGTGCATGATGTGGACCTCGGTCGGGCGCGGCCTTGGCCGCGCGTGCGCCGGACGGCGCGCGGGGACGGCAAGTATAGGCCGGACACCGGACGGGTTCGGATGGAGGTGGGATGGGCGAGGCACCGGCAGTCGTCGTGGTGGGAGCCGCCTGTCGGGATCTGGTCGATGACGATCCGCGCGGCTGGCGCCTCGGAGGCGGGGCGTCGTACACCGCCCTTGCGCTGGCCCGGCTCGGGTTCTCGGTCGGGGCGCTGGTGGTGGCGGATCCGCCGGCCGCGCGTTCCACCGAGCTCGACGCGGTCCGGGACGCGGGCGTGGAGGTCCTCGTCATCCCCGACACCAAGGGGCCGATCTTCATCAACACCGAGACGCCGACCGGCCGGATCCAGCGCAGCCCGCAGGTTTCGGACCCGGTGGATCCCGGGCACCTGCCGGCCAGGTGGCGGACGGCCCGGGCCTGGATGTTCGCGCCGGTGGCCGCGGAGGTGCCCGAGGCCTGGGCGGCGGTCCCGCCCGGCGAGGCGACGGTGGCGCTCGGCTGGCAGGGCCTGCTGCGCGTGATGCAGCCGGGGGCGGTGGTCCATCACCTGGCGCCCGGGCCGTCGGCCGTGGTCAGGCGAGCGGACCTGATCGGCGTCGGCCGCGACGACATCGACCCATCGACCGAGCCGGCCGAGCTCACCAGGCTCATGCACCCCGGCGCGACGATGCTGCTGACCGACGGTGTCCGGGGTGGGCGCGCCATCGAGGTCGGGTCCGACGGGGCCCCCCTCCGATCGCGCGTCTGGTCGGCGCTCCCCGTCGAGCGCTACGTCGATCCGGTCGGGGCGGGGGACACGTTCCTCGCCGGGGTGCTTGCCGCCCGCCTCGAGCCATCGATCACGGCCAGCTGGCCGGGTGCCGATGCCGACCTGCGCATGGGCGCCGCGTGCGGATCCCTGGTCCTCGAGGGTCCCGGCCTGTTCGGCGTCCCGGATCTCGCCGCCGCCCGCCATCGGATGCTCGGCGAGCCGGCCCACCCAGGCGACGGCGATGGTGCCGCCGTCGGCCCTGCGCGCTGAGCCAACGCACGACTGGCCCATGGATGGGGGAGGTCCGCCTGGTGCGGGCGTGACGGGCCCCGTTGCGCGGGTCGGAGCACCGCCCCGCGTGGGGTGCAAACGCCGGCGCCGCGTGGCAGCATGAGCCGGCCAACCTGAGCGACCGCGACCCGCGGCAGGGATCGTCGGGCGGCCGGATCGCCGCGAGGCATGGGAGGGTTGCCGTGCATCGCCTGCGGATCGGCGTGGTCGGGCTCGGACGCATGGGTGGCATGCACGCTCGCTACGTGGCCTCACAGGTGCCCGAGGCCGAGCTGGTCGCGGTCGCTGACGTGGATCTCGGCCGCGCCCGCCAGGTGGCCGGCGAGCTCGGTGTGGCCGGCGTGTACGAGTCGACCGCAGCGCTGGCAGCCGACCCGGCCGTCCAGGCCGTGCTCATCGCCACGCCATCGGTCCGTCACCCGGAGGACGTGGCCGGCGCGGCCGCGGCCGGGCGCGACATCCTGTGCGAGAAGCCGCTGGCGCTCACGGTCGATGGTTGCCGGGCGGCGCTCGATGCGGTCGCGGCGGCGGGCGTCCGGCTGCAGGTGGGGCTGATGCGCCGGCACGACGACGACTACCGTCGGGCGTACGGCCGGCTGCGCGCCGGGGACTGCGGCCGACCGGTCGTGTTCCGCAGCCTGCAGTTCGACCCCGAGCCACCGCCGCCGGCGTTCTGCGACCCGTCGGTCTCGGGCGGGATCTTCGTGGACATGGGGATCCACGAGTTCGATCTGGCCCGATGGCTGGTCGGCGACGAGGTGGTGGAGGTCCACGCCTACGGGTCGAACGCGGGCGTCCCCGAGCTGGAGGCAGCCGGCGACTTCGACAGCGCCGTCGCCGTGCTCCGCTTCGGCGGTGGCGCGATCGGCGCGGTCGAGCTCGCGCGCACGGCACGCTACGGGGAGGACGTGCGGACCGAGGTCCTCGGCACCGACGGCGCGGTGTTCGTCGGGCGGTTGCCGATCACGCACGGTGCGTTCGGCCGTGCCGGCACGCTGGCCCAGGACACGGTGGACCCGTCACGGCTGCGGTTTGCCGATGCGTACGCCGGCCAGGTGCGGGCGTTCGCACGGAGCGTGCTCGACGGACGGCCCGTCGCACCGGACGGCGAGGACAGCCTCGCGGCGCTTCGGATCGCGCTGGCCGCGCGGCAGTCAGCGGCCGAGGGTCGGCCGATCGCCGTGTCCATCCGATGACGCCGCGGCTTTCGTCGCGGCTTTCGTCGCGGCTGCCCGAGTCGCCGCCGGTCCTGCCCGGGATCGGGTTCCAGGTCTGGGGCCAGCATGCCACCTGGCCGGACCTCGCCGCGACGGCTGGCCGGATCGAAGCGCTGGGCTTCGCCAGCCTGTGGACCAACGACCACTTCTTCCCGGCTGCCGGCGAGGCCGCGGCCACGCCGGACGCGCCGCCGGGACCGTTCCTCGAGGGCTGGGTCACGCTGGCGGCGTTCGCGGCGCTCACCACGCGCATCCCGCTGGGGATCCTGGTCAGCGCGGCCGGCTACCGCTCGATCGGCGTCACGGTCAAGCAGGCAACCGCGGTGGACCACGTCTCGGGCGGCCGGATGACGCTCGGCCTGGGGGCCGGCTGGCATCCTCGCGATCACGCGGCGTTCGGGTTCGAGCTGCTCCCGATCGGTCAGCGCCTCGACCGCCTCGAGGCGCAGGTGGCGGCCGCCCGGGCGCTCCTCGGCGGCGAGACGGTCACGGCCGGCGGCCCGTACGTCGTGCTCGACCGTGCCGTCAACCTCCCAGGCCCCGTACAGGCGGCGATGCCGATCCTCATCGGGGGCAGTGGCGAGCGCCGGACGCTCCGGATCGTCGCCCGCTTCGCGGACGCCTGGAACGGCGAGGGCGACGTCGAGACCTGGGCACGCCGCAACCGAATCCTCGATGAGCACTGCACCGCGATCGGCCGTGACCCGTCGACGATCCGGCGCACGGTGGGCCTGCCGCCGGCCTCGATCCGCTCGACCCGCGAAGCGGCGGTGACTGCCCTTGCCGAGCGCCTGGAGGCCAACGGTCTGGCGCCCGACGAGGCGCGGTCGGCGGCGGCGGCGTCGCCGCTGGTGGGGACCCCCGCCAGGGTTGCCGAGGCGCTCGCCGCCTACGGCGCCGCGGGCGCCGCCGAGGTGATCGTCGACTGGCCGGCCCCGTTCGACGATCGGACGCTCGATGCGCTGGCGGCCGTCGCGCCCGGGCTGGGCTGACCGCGCGCAGTCAGCCTTCGCCGGCGGCGATCTCCTCGATCGTCACCCGGCGACCCTCTCGAGCGCTCAGGTTTGCCGCATCCACCACTCGCTGGACCGACCAGCCGTCGCGGAACGAGGGCGTTGCGACGCCGCCGGTCGCGATCGCCGTGACGAAGCCGCGGTCCATGACGTCGGTGCCGCGGAACACGTCCCGGTAGGTGTTCGCGACGGTGTCGGTCCGCAGGCCCTCCAGCAGCTCGCCCGGGATCGGCAGCTCGTGCACGGCGGGCTCCCCGGCTCGGGCGCCGTCGACGCGCTGCGTCCGAGCCCAGTCGCAGAGGACATGGAGGGTGCCGTCCGAGCCGTGGAGCTCCCACTGGTGGAGCTGACCGAACTCCGAGGGCTCGTGGGCCACCGCCGACACGTGGATGGACCCGAGCGCCCCGTTCGCGAACTCGAGCGTGATCAGCGCCGAGTCCTCGGCCTGCGGGTACGCCGCCCCATCGGGCCGCGGGCCGCGGGTCACCGCGCGGCCGAAGACGGCGGTGACGGCCGCGGCATCGCCGAACAGCCAGGTGGCGATGTGCGCCCAGTGCGACGCGAGGTCGCCCGACACGCCGGCTCCGGCCTCGCCCCGGTCGAACCGCCACAGGTAGTCGCCGCCACGCGCGTAGCCGGAGAGATAGCGCATGTTGAGGTGGTAGGGCCGGCCGAGGTACCCCCCGTCCACCAGGGCCTTGGTGTGCTGCGCGAAGGGCATGAACCGGTAGGTGAAGGGCACCATGTTGACGATCCCCGCCCGCTCGGCCGCCTCGGTCATCTCGCGCGCCTGGGACGAGCTCATGCCGAGGGGCTTCTCGCACAGGACGTGCAGCCCGCGCTCGATCGCCGCCATCGTCATCGGGTGGTGGTGGCGATTGGGGGCCAGGATCGCGACGGCGTCGAGCGGTTCCGCGTGGAGCATCGCCTCGAGCGAGGGGTAGGCGGACGGCACTCCCCACCTGCGGGCGAACACCCGGGCGCGGTCCAGGTTCGTGCCCACCACCGCTCGCACGCTCGCCTGCGGGTGGCTCGTCAGCGCCGGCAGGTGCATCGCGTCGGCCCACCAGCTGGTACCCACCACCCCGATGCGCACGGGGCGGCTCATGCCTCCTCCGTCATCGACCGGCGCGTGCCTCTCGGGCTGCCAGCAGCGCGGCGGTGAAGGCCGCCGCCTCGCGGACGCCATCCTCCTGCGAAGCGTACGGGTCCTCCTGCTCGATCGACAGCGTGTCGTCGTAGCCCACCTCGGCAAGCGCGTCGATGAACCGCCCCCACCACGCCGCATCGTGCGCGCGGCCGACGGTGCGGAACACCCACGCCCGCTGCTCGGGGTCGTCGAACGGGCGGTTGTCGAGGACTCCCGCCAGCGCGACCTGCGCCGGGTCGACCCGCGTGTCCTTGAGGTGCACGTGATAGGTCGCGTCGCCGACGGCCCGCACCACGGCGACCGGGTCCATCTGCTGCCACATGAGGTGGCTCGGGTCCATGTTCATGCCGATGCGCGGTCCGACCTGTGCCCGGAAGGCCAGCAGCGTGGGCACGTTGTAGACCACGTGCAGCGGGTGGAGCTCGAACGCGATCCGGTCGACCCCGCGCTGCTCGGCCAGGCGCACCTTCCCGCGCCAGAACTCGACCGCCGCGTCCCACGCTTGCTGCGCGAAGAGGACGGCATCGGGTGGCCACGGATACCAGACCCAGTTGATCGTCGTGGCGCCCGTGCCGTCGCCCGCGCACCCGGACATCGACACGATCTTGGCCACGCCGAGCTCCGAGGCCAGGCGCAGCGCCTTCTCGATGATCGCGTCGTGGAAGGCCCCATCGCGCGGGTGCAGGGGCCACGCCGAGCAGTTGAGGGCCGCGATCCGCAGACCCCGGCTGCTGAAGGCCGCCGCGAACGCGGCCCGCCTGGCAGGTTCGCCGAGCAGCTCGTCGACGCGCAGGTGCGGTGCCGAGGACTGCCCGCCGACCGCGATCTCGATCGACGTGACGCCAGCCTCGGCAGCGATGTCGAGCGCCTGCTCGAACCCGAAGCTGCTCAGCGAGTCGGTGTACAGCCCGACGTCCATCCTGCCCTCAGCCGCGGGTCATGGCCGGATCGGGTCCGGTGCGATAGAGCGCCTGCCGGCCCGGGGACGCCCAGGCCGGCCCGGGCAGCCCGGGAATCGCCGTCGCGCCGTGCTGGAACAGCGCGCCGGCCCGGTCGAGCGGGACCTCGATCGTCCTGCCCTGGGCCGCGGACTGGTAGGCGGCCAGGGTCAGCTCGAGCGTGTGCAGGCCGTCGTCGCCGGTCGCCGCGGGGGCGCGGTCGCGCCGGATCGAATCACTGAAGTCGTCCAGGATCCCGCCCACGCCATGGATCACCTGCGGCAGCAGCTCGAGGCTGGCCACGTCCTCCCGGCGGCTCCCCGACGCGGTGCGAATCTCGAGCCACTCGAGCGGCTGGAACGGGTTGGTGCCGCCCCCGCGCCACCGGATCTCGATCGATCCCCGCGTCCCTTCCACGAACACACCGCCGGGACCGGCCCCCCAGCCCACGTTGACCATCGCCACCGGACCGTCGGTCTCGAGCCGGCAGAGGGCCGTCGCCTCGACCCGTCGGTGGCTCTCGTTCCCGGTCACGAAGGCGGAGACGCGGGCTGCGCGCTGCCCCAGCAGCAGCTCGGCCACGTACAGCACGTGCTGCATGTCCATGAGCACGCCGCCGCCTGACGCGGCCGGATCGTGACGCCACGTGTACTCGGCCTCGCCCGCGCCTGGCAGGTCCGGCACACCGAGGTAGTTCACGATCGCCAGCCGCACGTCGCCGATCTCGCCCGCCGCGATCAGTCGCCGTGCGGCGAGGTACTCCGGGTAGAACAGGTAGTTGTGCATCACGCCGAAGCGGACCTTCGCCGCCCGGGTGGCGTCGAGCATCGCAACCGCCTCGGCCGGGACCGTGGTCAGCGGCTTCTCGCACAGGATGTGCCGGCCCGCCTCGGCCGCGGCCAGCACGATCTCGGCATGGAGGCGCGGCGGCACGCACACGTCCACGTAGTCGACGTCCGGGCGCTCGAGCAGCCGGCGGTAGTCCGCGAACAGCTGGTCCCCGTCGAGCCGGGCGGCCGCGGCGGCTTCAGCGCGGCGATCCGGGGACGGGTCGGCGACGCCCACGATCCGCAGCAGGTCGCCGCGCGTGGCGTAGGCGGGCAGGTGGTATCTGACCGCGGCGTTGCCGCACCCGACGATCGCGACGCCGAGCGGCCGGTCGCCGAGCGGCACGTGCCCGGTCACGGGGTGACGATGACCTTCACGGCCGCCCCCGACCGCAGCCGGGCGAGCCCGTCGAGCGTGTCGGAGAGCGGCACCACCGCGCTCACCAGGGGCTGCAGGGCGAGCTGCCCGCTCTCGATCAGCCGGATGGCGGCCGGAAACGTGAAGTTGGAGATATAGGACCCGAGGATCGTCAGGCCCTTGGCGGTGATGTCGATCTGATGGACCGGCGGGCGGGCCGTGCCGTTCATCCCGAACACGACGATCCGCCCGCTCATCGCGGCAGCGTCGATCGCGTCGGGCAGGACGTTGCCGACGGCGTCGACCACGACATCCGCGCCCACCGGCAGGAGCGCCTCGCGCCGGTCAGCGAACGCCTCCGGCGTCACGACCTCGTCAGCCCCAACGGCGCGTGCGACGGGCGCCCGAGCCTGGCTCGGCTCGACGACGACGAGCGGGCTGGCGCCCGAGGCCTTGAGGACAGCCGTGAACAGGCAGCCGATCGCACCGGCCCCGAACACGAGCGCCGCCTCGCCCGGCCGGAGGGCGGCGCGGTTGGTGCCGTTGATCACGCAGGCCAGCGGCTCGACGAGCGCCGCGATCGGGCCCGGGACGTCCTCGCTGATGTGGTACACGGACGCGGCAGGCGCCACCACCCGCTCGGCCAACGCGCCGTCGCGATGCACGCCCAGCGCCACGATGCCGGTGCAGCTGGCAGGCCGGCCGGCACGGCAGGACACGCAGGATCCGCACTTCGGGTCGGGATCGACAACCACCCGGTCCCCGATCGCGATCCCACGCACTGCGCCGCCGACGGCCGCCACGCGGCCCACCAGCTCGTGCCCCAGCACGACCGGTGGCGTCGACGGGTGGCCCGGCGGCACGTTGAGGATCTGGAGGTCGCTGCCGCAGACGCCGCAGGCCTCGACCTCGATCAGCACGTCGTCGGCGGCCTCGATCCGCGGCTCGGGGTGGTCGCCGATGGCGAGGCGGCCCTCACCCAGGAACACGGCGGCGCGCATCACCGGGCGCCGCGGCGCAGGACGCGGCGCCCGCCGCTGAGCGCGATCGAGCCGATCGCGAACGCGGCCAGCGTCGCGAACAGGATCACCGTCGCGACGGCATTCATCTCGGGCGTGACCCCGAACCGGATCTGCGTGTAGATGTACAGCGGGAGCGTGAGCTGCGGTCCGATCGTGAAGTAGGTGATCACGAACTCATCGATCGACAGCGTCACGCTCAGCAGGGCGCCCGCGATGATCGCGGGCGAGATGAGCGGCAGGACGATGTGCCGCAGCGTCTGCCGGCCGTTCGCGCCGAGGTCCGCCGCCGCCCATTCGAGGCCGCGGTTGAACCCCTGGAGGCGTGCGGCCACGATCAGGACGACGAAGGGCGTGGTGAACACCAGGTGGCCGGCCACCACCGTGGCCAGCGACAGCTGCAGATCGAGGGCACGGCGGAAGAAGATGAGCAGTCCGAACCCGATCAGCACGCCCGGAAACATGATCGGCATCGTGAACAACAGCCGGGCCGTGCCGGCGAACCGGATGCCACCCCGCACCAGCGGGAAGGCGGCCATGGTCCCGATGCACGTCGCCAGCACCGCCACGACGGCCGCGACCTCGAGCGAGTTGAGCACGGCGGTGTGGATCGAGGAGTCCCCGAGCATCTCGGAATACCAGCGCAGGGTCAGCCCCGTGATCGGCAGGCCGGGCGTGGCCGCCTCCTCGAACGAGAACAGGATGAGGAAGGCGATCGGCAGGTAGAGGAACGCGAGGATCGCGCCGGTGAGCACGATCAGCAGCCAGCGGGTCTGCCGCGCGAACGGGCTGACCGGCATCGTGTCCAGCGCGCTCATCTTCCTAGCCACGGGCCACCACGTCCTCGACCCGCAGGAAGTTCCGGAACACGATGAGCACGACGGTCACGAACGCCGCGATGACGATCGCCAGCGCCGCGCCTTCAGGGAACTGGGCGACCTTGAAGTAGTTGACGATGAGGTTGGCGATCAGGCTTCCCTGGGCGCCGCCGACCAGGGTGGGTGTCAGGAACTCACCCAGGATCGGGATGAACACGAAGATGCAGGCGGTCACGATGCCCGGCCGGATCTGGGGCAGCAGGATGTGGCGGAACGCCTGGTCCGGCCTCGCTCCCAGGTCCTGGGCAGCGTTGAGCTGGGTGAAGTCGAACTTCTCGAGCGCCGCGTACAGCGCCAGCGCGGCGAACGGGAAGTACACGTACAGCAGGACGAGGAACACGCCCAGGTCGTTGTACACGAGGAGGGTCGTCGGCTCCTTGATCAGGCCGGTCGCCATCAGCAGCTGGTTGAGCGCGCCCTGCTCGCCGAGGATCGCCTGCCACGCGTAGACGCGCAGCAGGTAGCTCGTCCAGAACGGGACGATCACGGCGAGCAGGATCGCTCGCTGGAGGCGGGGGCTGAGGTAGCGGACCAGGAAGTAGGCGAACGGCAGGGCCGTCGCCAGGCCGGCCATGGTCACGGCGGTGGCCATGATCAGGGTCTTGACGAACGTCCGCAGGTACGTGCCGACCGCGAAGAACCGGATGTAGTTGTTGATGTTCCAGTCGACGACGATGTCGAAATCGTTGTTCGTGCGCCACAGGCTGAACACGAGCATGATCGCCATGGGCGCCAGGAACAGGAACGCGAGCAGCAGCATGCCCGGCACGAACGGTGCCGCCCGGCGTAGCCGGAAGGCGACGGCGCGGGCACGACCCGGCGAGGCCGTGGTGGCCTCGCCGGGCGCCAGCATGGTCATGCCTGCCGCTCGCTCGTCACGCTGCTAGGCGCCGAAGACCTCGTTGAAGGCATCGGTCGCAGCCTGCGTCGAGGACCCCGGCCCCTTGAGGGTCATCGTCAGCACGGTCTCGGGCTTGTTGTAGAGGAACCGGTCGGCGCGTTCCTGCTGCCCCTGGTTGATGAGCAGCTGGTAGGCCTTCTCGTTGAACAGCGGACGCCCGTTGAGCAGGAAGTTGGCCGCGATGTACTCGGCCTGCTCGGCGACCTCGAGGAACGGCAGGATGAGGCTCGTGTTCTGACCGCCCTTGACGATCATCTCGGAGTCCATCCAGCCGATCGTCCCCTCCTTGGGCGTGAAGACGTTGAGGTCGGGGCCACCCTGCTCCTTGACCCGGATGTCGGTGCCGAGGTTGCCGGTCGCGATCCACGCCTCGCCGTTCTTGAGCGCGGCGATCGTGTCGGTGTTCTGGGGAGCCAGCCGGAGGATGTTCGGCTTGAGCTGGATCAGCAGGTCCTTGGCCTGCGCGATCTCATCGGGCGTCATGTTGTAGGGGTCCTTCACGCCCGCCGCCTTGCCCATGTAGGCCATGAGCTCGACGGGCTGGTCCTCTACGATCACCCGCTTGCGGTACTTCTTGTCGAGCAGCACCTGCCACGAGTCGGGTGCCGGTGACACCTGAGCCGGGTCGTAGTAGATCTGGACCGGCGACCAGCCGAACGGGTAGCCGAGGTAGCCCTGCGCATTGGTCCAGATGTCGAACGTGCGGGCGATCGAATAGAGCTGCTTGGAGACCTCGAGGCTGTTGATGTCCCATGCCTCGATCAGCCCGGCGTCGAAGTAGTGGGGCACCCAGAGGGCGTCGCCCGACACCATGTCGAGCTGTCCGCCGACCTCCTTGAGCTTGGTGTACGCCTCGATGTTGTCGCTGAACTCCGTGATGCTGGAGTTGATGCCGTTGTCTTTGGAGATGATGTCCAGCTGGGCCTGGTACCAGTGGTCGCTCCAGGTCATCCAGTTGAAGGTGCCGGTCGGAGCCGTCGTCGCCGCCGGGGTGGACGGGGCCATGCTCGCCCCGCTGGTTCCCGCCGGTGTCGCCGGTGGCGACGTCGGCGGTGCCGGCGTCGCCGCGCTCGAGCAGGCTTCGATGATCCCGCCCATGCCGACGGCAACGCCCGCGGCGGTGGCCCCCTTGAGAAACTGCCGTCTGCTGAGATCGCGCATCAGTTCAGCCATGACGCCCTCCTCCATCTACGTGCTTGGCTCGTGTCGCGCTGGCTAGTCCTCGATGAGTGCGGCATCGTCCGCCGCCCACCAAATGCAGACCTCCTTTCCGATCTCCTCGGTCACGTTGGGGCCGCGAAGGCTGGTGTTGTGGGGGCGGACCGCAACCAGGTCTCCGGCCGTGGTGCGAACGGTGATCCGCGTGTGGTTGCCGAGGAATGCGATGCCCGTGATCGTCCCGTCCAGGCCGGGTTCCGCGGCGGGCTCGTCGGCCGGGCGCAGGATCACGGACTCCGGCCTGACCATGAGCGCGCTCGACCCCGCCGACGCTCCGGCCGGCGCCGCAACGCGGCCGCCGCGCTCGAGCACGAACCATGGTCGGCCGGCATCGATGCTCACCGTTCCGGCCAGGAAGTTCGTCTCGCCGACGAAGTCGGCCACGAACCGGCTCGTCGGGCGATCGTAGACCTCGCGTGGCGTGCCCACCTGCATCACCCGGCCGCCGGACATGATCGCGATCCGGGTGGCGACCGACAGCGCCTCCTCCTGGTCGTGGGTGACGAACACGAACGTGGTGCCCACCTGCCGGTGGATTCGCGACAGCTCGGTCTGCATCTGCCGGCGCAGCTTGAGGTCGAGCGCACCCAGGGGCTCGTCGAGCAGCAGCACCGCCGGCCGCTTGACCAACGCCCGCGCCAGCGCGACCCGCTGCTGCTGGCCCCCGGACAGCTGCGCGGGCATGCGCTCGCCGTAGCCCTCGAGACCGACCAGCTCGAGGTACTCGCGCACCCGGCGGGCGGTCTCGTCCCGTTCCAGGCCCTGCATCTTGAGGCCGAACGCGACGTTCTGCGCGACCGTCATGTGGGGGAACAGCGCATAGTCCTGGAACACGGTGTTGACGTTGCGCTTGTGGGGCGGCAGGTCGTTGACCACGCGCCCCTCGATGCGGAGCTCGCCCTCGGTCAGCGGCAGGAACCCACCGATCAGGTTGAGCGTGGTCGTCTTGCCACAGCCCGACGGGCCGAGCAGACAGTAGAACTCGCCCGGGTCGATGACCATCGAGACGGCATTCAGCGCGACGACGTCCCCGTAGCGCTTGGTGGCGCCCACCAGCTCGATGGCGGGGACGGTGTCGGTCATGGCGACGTCAGCCACCTCGAGCATCCAGGGGTGCCTGCGGCCAGTCGGGTGGATTCGGGCGGGGCACGCGCGTCGGCGTCCTCCCGCGCGACCGGGGCCGCGATCGCTGCCCGCGTGGAGGCGTGCTCTCCCGCACGGCGAGGTGAACCGGCAGCAGCACCGCTGGAGGAAGCTCCCCGGATTGGATGGCCGCGATCAGCGCTCGGGCGGCCGTCCGACCCAGCTCGTGGGTGGGGGCGGCGACCGTGGTGAGCCGGGGGTTCGAGATGGCCGCGAACGGGACATCGTCGAACCCCGTCACGGCGACGTCCTCCGGGACGCTCACCCCCAGCTCCCGCAGCCCGTCGAGCACGGCGAGCGCGAGCTTGTCGTCATAGCACACGATCGCCTCGGGTGGATCACGGGCGATGGCCGACGAGATCGGCCCCGGTGCGCGGAACCCGTTCAGGCCCGCCTGGAGCCGGCGCAGCGGCGTCCGGACGCCGCGATGCCGCAGCCGCCGGACCGCCGTCTCGCGCCGGATCGTGTTGGATGGCTTGACCCCGCCACCGACGTACGCGATGTCCCGGTAGCCGCGGTCCACGAGGTGGTCGATGATGGCTTCCACCCCCTGTCGGTCATCGGCCTGGACCACCCCCGGCCTCGCCGCGCGGCCGGGCATCAGCGTCCGGTGATCGGGCTGGACGAGGATCAGCCGATCAGCGCGAGTGCGGCTCCGCGCCTCGCTCGGATCGAGCACGCTGGAAACGAGCGCGATCCCGTCGGTGCCCTGCTCGGTGAAGATCTTGAGGGCTCGACGCTCGCGGACCGGGTCGTTCTGGCCGGATACGAAGATCACCGTGTAGCCGGCCTCTCCGGCCTCGATCTCGAACCCCGACGCGACCATCCCGTGCACGGGGTCGCTGAGATCGGCGATCACGAGGCCGAGCGTCCGCGTTCGGCGCGCGCGCAGGCTGCGGGCGGCTGCGTTCGGAATGTACGAGAGCCGCTCGGCCGCATCCTGGACGGCCCTGCGGGTCGGGGCGCTGATCCGCGGGTCGTCATGCAGGGCACGCGAGGCCGTGGCCGGCGAGACGTGCGCCTCGCGTGCCACGTCGAGCAGGGTGACCCGTCCCGCGATCGTGCTCGCGCTGACGTTCATGCCGCCGCTACCGCAGATGACGCCGTGCGACGTCGCGGAAGGTCTCGGCCCGCTGCGCTGCCACGTCGGCGCCGTCGCGCATCCGGAGTCCGAACGGCGCCAGGTTCGGATCCAGCACTCCGATCCCGAAGCTCATCGCCCGGGCCAGGAGCGCGTCCGTTGCCGGCAGCATCCCGCGCCGGTAGTCGGCCGGCTCACCGCCGGCCGCGTTGCCGTCGAAGGGATAGCCCCGGCCGGTGACCGTCCGTCCCGCCAGCAGGTGCTCCATCTCGGTGTACACGTGCCAGCCGGACGCGGCCAGGGTGATCGAGCCCAGCTCGGTGGTGACCGCGGTGGCGGTGGCGGCGTCGGGAAAGACCACCACCAGGTGCGTGTTGAGGTCGCCCGCGTGGTCCGCGAGGTCGCGGAACTCGATCCCCGGCACCTCGCCGATGATGTCGGCGACGATGGCCCAATTCGCGGCCAGGTGGTCGCGGATGCGATCCAGGCGATGCAGCTGGGCGAGCAGCACCGCGCCCTCGAGCTCGGTCATGCGGAAGTTGAGACCCAGGAACGGCCGTGCCCCGACCTCCTCACCCTTGCGATTCGGGCTGTGCCCCTGGTCGTGCATCGCGAAGGCCTTGCGGTAGAGCGCCTCGTCATCGGTCACGACCATGCCGCCGTCACCGCAGGTGATCGTCTTGTACTCGTTGAAGCTGTAGGCCCCGAGGGTCCCGTACGAGCCCACCGAGCGACCGCGGAAGGTCGCTCCGAACGCCTGGGCGCAGTCCTCGATGAGCGGGATGCCGTGTCGCTGGGCGATCGCGGACAGCGCGTCGAGGCGCGCCGGCGCGCCGAGCATGTGCACCGCGATGATCGCGCGCGTCCGGGGCGTGATCCGGGCTTCCACGTCGGCGGGGTCGAGGTTGAACGTCCCGTCGACCTCGGCGAGCACAGGGCGGGCCTGTGCGTACACGACCGACGACATGGTCGCCACGAACGTGAAGCCCGGCACGATCACCTCGTCGCCGGGTCCGACGCCGAGCGCCAGCAGGCTCAGCAGCAGCGCGGACGTGCCGGAATTGACGGCCAGGGCATGGCGGATGCCGGTCAGCGCCGCCACCTCTTCCTCGAGCCGAAGGACCTTGGCCGGGAACGACCCGTCGTCCGGGCCGAACCGGCTGAGGTGGCCGCTCGTGAGCACCTGGATGACCTGGTCGATCTCCTCCTGCCCGAGAAGATCGAGGCCCGGACCTGGCATCAGGACGCAGTTCCTTGTGCAAACGTTTTACCGCCGTATACTAAGCCTGCCCGTCAACACCGCGTGGGCGGGCGCTGCACCGGAGTCGCGACTGATGCGAGCCAGCCCGCGAGCGCAGGCGATCGATCTGTCGGCGGTCCGCGACGCAACCGATGCGGAGCTCGCCCGGCGCCTGCACCCCCTGTACCGCACGGCGCTCACCCGCCTGCCCGCCGGCCACCAGGTGTTTCGGGGCCTGCCGTTCTCGCTCGCGGTGCACGGCGCGCACGCGCGCTGGATCCTCGTCGACCGCCCGAGGACGGTTGATCTCCGCGGCCACGGGACGATCAGCCACGTGATCGTCGCCCATCTGTGCGATGCGGCACGCGACGGCTCCGGCGGCCGCAGGCCCTCGATCCCGGTGGGCTACGTCCAGCCGGTCGGCGAGCCGCTCGCCCGCTACACCGTCGTCGATCAGGCGGGCCGTGCGACCACGCGCACGATCCGGCGCCGGTTCGAGATCAACGAGGGGATCCTGGGCTGGGGCTCGAATTCGTTCGCGGCCGTGAGCCACCGCGACAACGAGGTCATCGACTGGCGCGGTCCCCACCCGCGCCAGCCGCCGGGCCGGTACGCTCCGGCCGGCCAGTCGGGTCTGCTGACCATCCTGCCGGGGAGCTGGGGCGCGGGCCAGACCGGCGTCTCGGATTACGTGCCGAGCGCCTCGGACGAGGCCCTCTACTGGCTCCACGCCATCCCCCTCGACGCTCCCGCCGAACCCGCGGAGCTCCGGCTCGAGCCGCTCGGCGAGCCGGGCCCCGGGCGGGACGTCGCGGTCGCCGCGATCACGCTGTACGCCGGATCGAGCGACCCGCTCGTCGTCGGCCCCCGGTTCCAGATGCTCGTCGACGGCCCGCCGCTCCCGATCGAGACCGACCTGGGCACGGTCATTCGCACCAGGCCGGTCGCGCCCGGGACGGCGGATCGGGCGGGGGCGACGCCGGCGGTCGTCGGCTGGGGCGGCCCGCGTGCCACGCCGGAGGCGGAACGGTCGGGCCGCCGGCTGGTCGACATCGCGGTCTCGCCCGACGCGGAGCTCGCGATCGGGGGCTGGGCGCTCCAGGGCGCCCAGCTGCAGGCGGGCGCCGTCCTGCGCGATCCGCGGCGGGGCACGACGATCGAGGTCCTGCCATCGCCATCGGTGCGGCGGGAGGTCATCGTCCGTGACGCGGCCAGTGGGCGTCCGATCCCGTCACGGGTGCGGTTCACGGCGCGGGACGGGCGCTACCTGCCACCGGTCGCGCATCGCGACGAGGTCAACCCGGGCCTGTACGAGGATGTCGGCGCCGACCTGCAGCTGGGCTCGTCCACCTACGCCTACGTCCCGGGCCGGTTCGAGATCGACCTGCCCATGGGACCGGTCGACCTCGAGGTGGTCGCGGGCTTCGAGCGGCGGCCGCACACGGGCGCGATCGAGGTCGACGGCTCGCGCGCGCCGCTCGAGATCGACCTCGCTCGTGACATCGAGGTGCGGGCCGACGGCTGGGTGAGCGCCGACGCGCACGTCCACTTCCTGGCGCCGTCGACGGCGCTGCTCCAGGCGGCCGCCGAGGGCATCAACCTGGTCAACCTGCTGGCGACCCAGTGGGGCGACCTGTTCACCAATGTGACCGACCTGCCGTGGGGCCATCTTGCCGACCCTGATGGCGACCACCTTGTCGTCCTGGGCACCGAGAACCGCCAGAACGTGCTCGGCCACCTGGGCCTGCTGGGCGCCCGGCACCCCGTCATGCCGATGGCCAGCGCCGGGCCGCCCGAGGGACGGATGGCCGGCGCGCTCACGGCGCTCCTCGCCGACTGGGCGGACCGGTGCCGGGGGGCCGGGGGGCTCGTGGTCGCTGCACACTTCCCGCTGCCCTACGCGGAGGTGGCGGCCGACATCGTGCTGGGCCGGATCGATGCCGTCGAGGTGCAGGCCTTCGCGCCCGACCTCGGCGACCCCGGCATCGCCGAGTGGTACCGGTTCCTTTCGGCGGGCTATCGGCTGCCGATCGTCGCCGGCACGGACAAGATGTCGGCGGAGGTGCCCGTCGGGGCCGTGCGCACGTATGCCCGGCTCGAGCGTGATCGGCCGCTGGGGTTCGAGGCGTGGGCGAGCGCCATCCGTGCCGGCCGGACATTCGCGTCCTCGGGTCCGGTGATCGGTCTGTCGGTGGAGGGCTCGGAGCCCGGCGAGGTCGTTCACCTGCCGGCGAGCGGTGGCCGGCTGGCGGTGCGGGCCGATGTCCGGGCGACCCAGCCCGTGGTCGGCGACCTCGAGCTCCTGGTGAACGGACGCGTGGTCGCCGCCACGTCCGCCCGACCGGCCGGCGACCGGCTGCAGCTGGAGGAGGCCATCGAGGTCACCTCGAGCGCCTGGATCGTGGCCCGGTCGCGGAGCGAGTCGATCATCGAGTCCGCGTTCGCGAGCTCGATGGCCGCTCATACCTCGCCGGTGTATGTCGAGGTGCCCGGCCGCCCGCTCCGGCCGGACCCTGAGGATGCAAGGGTCATCGAGGCCGTCATCGAGGGCGCCCGGACGTGGGTCGCCCGCCTGGCTGCGGTCGCCGATCCGGCCGAGCGCCGGCGCATGACCGGGGTTCTCGACGAGGCGTTGCACGCCTTCCGGCAGCGGGCGGATCATGCCCCTCCGCCGGCACAGCTCCTCGTCGAGCGCGCACCCGGAGGTGGCGATCGAGACGCGGGCGACCCCGGCGACGCGGCGCGGCGTTGACGCGACGCCGCCGGCCGGCAGGCGGTGGTCGCTACCCGCGCTGATCCCGGTCCGCCATCCGGGTGCGGCCCGGCTGTGCCATCGTCTGGCGCACCGCCGCCTCGACCGTCGCGCCCGCGGACCGGGGTGCGACCGACATCCGGCGGATGCGGGCCGTCAGGCGCGCTGATCGGCGCGCGAGATCCGCTTCGAGCCGCGCGTGCGGACGGCCGAGCAGGCGCGATCGTTCCAGCACCCGCCAGGCGGCGCGGGTCGCTGCCAGCGCCCCGGCCGGATCGCCCAGCCGGTGCTCCCGGAGCTTGGCAACCTCGATCCAGGCGATCGCTCCCAGCGCGCCACCGGCGGCCGCCGCGGTCTGCCACGCTTCGGTGGCCTCGGCCGGTCGGCCGAGCTGTCGCAGGACGCGGGCGCGATCCGCCGCAAGGCGCTCGTCGGTCCAGCGGCGGCCGGCGTCCCATGCCGCCTGCGCCGGGGACGCACCGAGCGGCCCTCCGCGGCCGTTGGCAAGCTCGCCCCGCCAGCCGCTCGCCGGGGGCCGCCCCCCGAAATGGGGTCGCTGGCGCGGCACCCACCACGCGTCATCCTCGCCCGGATGGTGTCCGGATGGCACGGGGAGCGGGGAGCGTCCGAATGGATCCCGCTCCGGCCCGGGCGTTGCCAGTGCATCGTCGAGGCATTCGAGCGCCTCCAGGTGGCGATGCTCGCGGCCGAAGGCACGCGCGAGGCCCGCGAGATCGCCCCGCGGCGCACCCGCGCGGGACGCGCGGTCCGCGTAGCGGGCTTCGATCGTGGCCAGCAGCAGGCCGAGCGAGCGGACGTCCTTCTCGTTGTGGATCACCACGCCCGCGAGGGCGTCCACCGGCCCTCCTCGCAGCACCTCCAGGTAGATGCTCGGGATCTCCCAGCCTTCGACGTCACCCGCACGGCTGACGCCGAGCAGCTCGACCTCGACGCTCTTGAGGCGCGCGTCCTCCATGCGGTGCCTGAACACCCGGCGGACGAACGGCAGGAGGTCGAGGTGGCCGGCGTGGGTCGGCGCCGGCCGTCCCGCGAGGCGGTACCGGGCCTCGATCAGGGGCCAATCGAACCCGCGCCCGTTGTAGCTCACGAGCCACGCGTCCGGGGTGACCCAGCGGGCGATCTCCGCCAGCAGCGCCGGCTCGTCGGCGTGATCGGGGAGCAGCAGCTGGACCTGTCGGAACCGGTCGCCGTCCCAGCGCGCGAGGCCCACCAGGAATGCGAGCGTTCCGGCCGCGGTCGCAAGCCCGGTGGTCTCGGTGTCGATGCAGACGAGCGGTGCGCCCGGTGGGGGCTGCCCGGGCAGCCGGGCGAGCCGCTCTCGGTCGACCGGGATCGGGACCGGCGCCACGGACCGCCTGACCAGGGTCCCCTGCGCCGAGCTGACGACCTCTGCCCCCAGCGCGAGCGCGAGCCGGGCTGCGAGCACGGGGCTGCGCCGGCCGGCGAACGGTGCCCGCGCCGGCGGCTGGTCGGGCCCGACCGGCGGACCACCGGCTCGACCCAGCGTCGCGCGCAGGTTGGCCAGCCGCCGCTCGCGGCTCACGGCGGATCCGGTCACCTCGGTCACGCGACGGCGGCGCGGTGATCCGTTGCCCGGCTCGCGCGCGCACCGAGCGCGTCCAGCAGCCGCAGCGCGATCGCCTTGCCGTCGACCTCCGGCTCGAGCCGCGGCCCCGTGCAGGCGGGGCAGCCCGCGTCGCAAGGGCAGGCGCGGATCAGCTCCGCGGCTCCGGCGACCAGCTCCTCGTGGCGGCCGAACAGCCGCTCCGAAAGCCCCACGCCGCCGGGCATCGCCTCGTACAGGTAGATGGTGGGGGCCTCGTGATGCGGGGAACGCACCTGCGACACGAGCCCGAGATCCCGGGGATCGACCATCAGGAGCACCGCGGCCACGGCCTGGATCGCCCGCCCGGCCCCGATCAGGGCGACGTCGAGCTCGTCCCGCCGCCAGCCGGCGCCGGCGCCCTCGGCGGTCAGCCAGTACGCCGTCGTCTGGAGCTCGATCTCCGGCAGGTCGATCGGACCCCAGCCGACGTTCTCGTCGGTCACGAACCTGAGCTTCTTGTACAGCGTGACCAGGCTCGCGACCATCACCTCGCCGTGGACGCGCGAGCCACCGATGGCGGGGGCGGTGGCGAACACGTCCAGCGGCTTGAGCGTGACCGCCCGGTTGGCGTAGGTGTAGTGGTCGGCGTCGATCCGGTGGACGTACGCCTTGCGCTCGCCCCAGTCGAGCCGGTCGACGTGGTACTGGGCCGACTCGTGCAGGTAGATGGCATGCTCGTGGACGAGCACCTGGGCCGAGAACAGGTCGACCTCGCCCAGCACGCGCGGCCGATCGGGCGTGGTGTCGATGATCACGACGTTCTCGGGAGCGGCGGCGCGCAGCGAGATCTCGGAGGCTGGAAAGTTCTCCGAGCTCCAGTACCAGCGACCGTCATCGGCCTGGCGGACCTGGCCGCCCTCGCCCAGGAATGCCAGCAGCTCGTCCGCCGGCCCGGGGCCGAACGTCTCGCCCGGCTCGAACGGAAGCTCGAACGTGGCCGCCCGGAGGTGCGCCAGCAGGACGTGGAGGTTGTCGGGGTCGAGCCGCGCCTCCTCGGGATTGCCGCCCAGCACGAACTCCGGATGGTGGATGACGTACTGGTCCACGGGCGCCGGCGACGCCACCAGGACGGCGACGCTGACATCGCCCCGCCGCCCCGCCCGACCCATCTGCTGCCAGGTGCCGGCGATCGATCCCGGGTAGCCGGCCAGCACCGCCACGTCGAGCCGGCCGATGTCGACCCCGAGCTCGAGCGCGTTGGTGCTGACGACGCCCAGCACCTCTCCATCGCGCAGGCCGCGCTCGATCGCCCGACGCTCGGTCGGAAGGTAGCCGCCACGGTAGCCGCGCAGGCGGGTTCGAGGCCCCAGGTCCTGGCGCAATCGTTCCCGGAGGTTCGACAGCATGATCTCCACGGCGACGCGCGAGCGCCCGAAGACGACCGTCTGGCGCCCCGCGCGAAGGAACGGCAGCGCCCAGCGCTCGGCCAGGGTCAGCGCCGAGCCGCGTGCTCCGGTGGCCCCGTCGAGGATGGGCGGGTCGACCAGCAGCAGGTGCTTCTCGCCCGCCGGCGCGCCGTTGCGGTCGATCACCTGGCCCGGCCGTCCGGTCAGCAGCGCCGCCAGCTCGCCGGGGTTGCCGATGGTCGCGGAGCAGCACACGATCACGGGATGGCTGCCGTAATGGGCGCACAGACGCAGCAGGCGGCGCAGCACGTTGGCGACGTGGCTGCCGAACACCCCGCGGTACGTGTGGAGCTCGTCGACGACGATCACCCGCAGCTGCTCGAACAGCTGGAACCACTTCGTGTGGTGGGGGAGGATCGCCGAGTTGAGCATGTCCGGGTTGGTGACCACGACCTGCCCCGCCTTGCGGATCGCGGAGCGGATGGGCGCCGGCGTATCCCCGTCGTAGCAGGCGGACGAGACCTGGAGGCCGGCGTCGCGGACCAGCTCCGACAGCTCGCTGACCTGGTCCTGCCCGAGCGCCTTGGTGGGGAACAGGAACAGCGCCCTGGCCGACGGGTCCTCGGCGAGCGCCTGGAGGACGGGCACGGTGTAGCACAGCGACTTGCCCGAGGCGGTCGGCGTGACCACCACGACGTCGCGCCCGGCGTGGACGGCCTCGATCGCCGCCGCCTGGTGGATGTATGGCCGCTCGATGCCGCGCTTCGCCAGCCCGCCGCGGATCCGCGGATCGAGCCATGCCGGCCAGTCCGCGTTGATGGCCGGCTGCGCCTCGCGCACCTCGTGGTGGACGACCCCGCGAGCGAGCGACGGCTCCTCGAGGACGCGCTCGAGGACGGTCCTGGTGGGAGCCGGGGCGTACGTGCGCATGCGACCTCCGGACAGGTGGATCTTCGATTTCGAACGGATGATCGATTTCGTGGCAGTCTACCCGACCTTGGTCGGCCGTTGTGACAGCTCGGGTGTCACGGCGTGGCGCGAACGGGAACCGCGGACCCGGCCTGCACGAATTCGTTCCGGCCAGGGTGGGCGACCGACGGGCCGGATGGGGTTTGACAGCCGAATCGAGCGAAGCTACCCTCGGCGCGATGCCTCGACCCGCGGCGCGCCAGGATCCCGCCGACGCCGAGCCCGAGATCACCTCGGGTCCGGAGCCGGCCGCGTCCGCCGAGCGGTCGCCACGGGGCGGGCGTGGCACGGCATCGCCCGGGTCCGTCGCGGCGATCGGCTCGCTGACCGACCTGCCGGTCGCCGGCCTGACCCGGCGCCGCATCGGATTGATCATTGCCGCCGTCGTCGCCGCGTGGGTCATCGTCCTGTTCGCCCGCCAGGTGAGCGAGGCGAGCGAGGCCGCTGGCCGGGCGGACGCCATGCGCGCCTCGAACGCCGCGCTCGAGGCGCAGGTGGCGGCCCTGACCCTCGAGCGGCAGCTGATCCAGCGTCCGGCGTACATCGACCAGCAGGCGCGCGAATACCGGCTGGGGACGACCGACGAGATCCCGTTCATCCTCGCGGACGACGCCCCGTCGCTGGCGGCGGACGCGCCCGGCTCGGCGTCCGTCAAGCTCGGGGCCACGGTCACCCGTCGCACCCCGCTCGACGCATGGCTCGACCTGCTGTTCGGGGCGGCCGTCCCTGGTGCGCCCGGGGCGACGGACGGAGCCCCGTGATCGACCGCCGCCGGTCCCTCGCCCCGGGCTGAGCCCGCCGCCACCGCCACCGCGCCGGCCGGGACGCCGTCGCTCGCCCGCGCAGGGTCTCCGGCGCGGATGCCAGTGGCTATGCTTGCCCGGACGCGCCCGGTCGGTCCAGCCGGGCTGGCAGAAGCTCCCGAACGGTTGCTGGCAGGCGGAGGGGTGGGGCAAGCCCGATGATCACGATCCCGGTTGAGGATTGGGTGTTCGCCGTCTCCGCGCTGCTCGGCGGCGTCCTGCTGCTGCTCAACCTCCTGCTCGACGATGTCCTGGGCGGCATCTTCGACGCGGTCGGCGTCGGGTTCGACTTCGGCGAGACGTCGATCACCCCGATCCTGCTGGGCTTCATCGGCATGTTCGGTGCCGGCGGCCTGTTCGCCACCCAGGTGCTCGACGTGCACGGGTCCCAGGCGGCGATCGTCGGGGTCGTGTCCGGGCTCGGCGGCGCCGGGATCTCCGCCGGCCTGTTCGCCTTCCTTCGCAGGAGCGAGAGCGAGGAGCCGTTCAGCCTCGCGGACCTGGTCGGGGGCACGGCCTACGTCAGCGTCGCGATCCCGGCCAGCCGGTTCGGCAGCGTGCTGGTCAAGGCCGAGGGGCAGACCCACGAGTTCGCCGCCACCGCCGACGCGGAGATCCCGGCCGGCCGCTCGGTCACGATCGTCGGCGTGGCCGGCAACGCGGTCATCGTGCGCGACGCGCCCGCGTCGACGCCCGTCACCACTGGGGAGGGCTAGGACGTGGAGGGCCTGTTCGAGTTCCTGGGCAGCGGCGTGATCGCCGTCGTCATCCCGATCGTCATCATCGCGCTGCTGTTCGCGTACGCGACCAGTCGCGTCAAGGTGGCCGGGGCGAACGAGGCGCTGGTCCGGACCGGCGGCGTGTTCGGCGGAGCCCCGGCGCAGCTCAAGGTGGTTCGAGCCGGCCGGGTCATCGTCCTGCCGCTCGTCCACAAGCTGGGCCGCCTCCACCTGTCCGCGCGCCAGATCAACATCGCGCTGTCCGACGCGGTGACCAAGCAGGGCATCAAGGTCGCCGTCCAGGGCGTGGCGACCGTGAAGATCGGCGGCGACGAGGAATCGATCCGCAACGCCGCCGAGCGGTTCCTCGACGGCGAGCAGCTGCTGGACTCGATCGTCAAGAACGTCCTCGAGGGGTCGCTGCGCTCGATCGTCGGCACGCTGACCGTCGAGGAGCTCAACTACGACCGGCAGAAGTTCCAGCAGGAGGTCCAGAGCGCCGCCAAGGCCGACCTCGCGACGTCGGGCCTCTCGATCGACAACTTCACGATCCAGGCGATCCGCGACGAGGTCGGCTACATGGACCTCATCGGCCAGCAGGAGACCGCCCGTCGCGAGCGGGATGCCCGGATGGCCAAGGCGACCGCGGACCAGGAGGCGGCCGTCCGGGAGGCCGAGGCCCAGCAGGTCAAGCTCAACGCCCAGCGCGACGTCGCGCTGCGCCAGGCGGATGTCGTCGCCCAGACCGCCGCGGCCGAGGCCAAGGCCGGCCAGGCCGGCCCGCTTGCCCAGGCCGAGGCCCAGCAGGAGGTCGTGCGCCGCCAGACCGAGCTCGCCCAGCTCGAGGCGGACCGCAAGCAGAAGGAGCTGGTGGCGAGCACCATTCGCCCGGCCGAGGCGGACGCCGATGCCCAGGTCAAGCGGGCCGAGGGCGACAAGCTCGCCCGGATCGCGCAGGCGCAGGCCGAGGCGGAGCGGGTGAAGCTGGCGGGCCAGGCCGAGGCGGCCGTCCAGGTGACCAAGGGCGAGGCGCAGGCCCGGGTCACCGAGGTCAACGCCGAGGCGATCGCCAAGCAGACGACGCTCGAGGGCAACGCCGAGGCCGGCATCACCTTCACCAAGGGCGAGGCCGAGGCCAAGGCGCTGGCCCTGCGGGCCGAGGCCTACCGCCAGTTCAACGAGGCGGCGATCATCACCACCGTGCTCTCGATGCTGCCCGAGATCGTGCGAGCGGCCGCAGAGCCGCTGGCGGCGATCGACAACCTGACGGTGCTCTCGTCGGATGGCGCGACGGACGTGGTCAAGAACGCGACCCGGACGGTCGCCGAGGCCTCGGCCACGGTGAAGGGCCTGACCGGCATCGACATCCCGGAGCTGCTCGCCAACGCGCTCGGCAGCAGCCGGCCCGAGCCCGGCGGACCGGCGCCCGCGGCGCCGAGCACGCGACGCCGCGGGCGCGATGGCGGCGACGAGTCCGGTGGCGGGGAGCCCGGTGGTGGCCGGCCCGCGGGTGGCCGGGGCGGGCCGTCACGTGGCGGCGGGGCGCCCCGGGGTGGCGGAGCCGCTCCATCGTCCGGCGGCAGCACGGCCGGCCAGGGCGCCGCATCGGCGCCCATCCCGCAGGCCGGGTCGGCGCCGGTGGTGGCAGCGTCGCCCGAGCAGCCTGGGGCACCGACGGCAGAACCCGAGCCACCGGCCCTCACCGCGGAGGAGCAGTTCGCGCGTGCCGCCCAGGCGATGCGCGACGCCACCGAGCATGCGGGGCTGCCGACCGGTGACGCGCTCACCGCCGGCACGGGTGGCGCGTTGCGGACAGCGCTGCCGCCGATGGCGCCGGTGTCCGACCTGCTGCCGGGCGACCAGCGGCGGCAGGCGGCGCCGACCGCCTCGGCCGCTGCGGCTGCCCGATCGGCGGTGGGATCCGTCACCCTCAACGAGGCGGCCTCGCGGCTGGCGGAGCAGCTGCAGGGCATTCCCGGCATCGAGCGCTTCGGCGGCACGCGGCTGCGGGATCTCGAGCGCAGCGGCCCACGAACGCTCCGTACGCTCTGGGGCGCGGCGCGGGGCCAGCTCCAGGCCCGCTACGGCGACCTCACCATCGGAACGCTCCTCGACGAGTACCAGCGCGGCCGGCAAGGCCCCGGCGCGCCGCACTGAGGTCGAGCTGCCTCGAGGCGGCCGGCCGCGCGTCCCATGAGCGAACAGCAGCCCGCCGGGAGCACCGTCCCCGTTCGTGGTCGCCCCTGGGCGATGCCGGCGCGCCTGGCCCGCTGGCTGCGGGTCGAGGATCTGCTGCTGGCGGCGTTCGGGCTGTTCGGGCTGCCGCTGCTCGGCCGGATGCTCGGCCTCGGGTCGCCCGAGGTGGTGACCATGGACAACCCGTCGTTCCTGACCGGGGCGTTCGGGCTGATCGCCGTCGGTGGGGTGCTGGCGTGCCTGCTGACGCGCGGCGCGGGCGAGCCTGCGCCGTTCGGTGACGGGCAGCTCACGTTCGAGGGCTGGGCGAGGTTTCCGCTCGTCGCCGGCGTCGGGATCGTCGCCTTGCAGTCGCTGCCGGGGATCGGGATCGACGGCGATCCGGTGCTCGGCATCACCCTCGTCGCCGTCACGGTCAGCGTCCTCGGCTATCGCTGGCTGCCGGTCGTGCCGGTCGCCGTCAGGCGAACGCTGGTGGTGCCGATCGGGATCCTCGCCACGGGCGTGTTCGACCAGCTGATGGGCAGCGGGCTCGCTGATGTCACACGGCAGCTGCTGACCGGGCAGGCGCCGCCGGAGACGGGCGCGTTCCTGCCACTCATCGTGGGCGTCGTGGCGGTGCTCTACGCGGCGCTGGTCGCCGCGCCCCGGGCCATCGCCGATCCCGGTGCGACGTGGCTCACCTGGGTGATCCGGTTCCTGTTCCTGCTGGCCGCGCTGGTGACCGGCGACCTCGTCTTCGGCAGCGCCTGACGGCCGCGTGGCCGCCGCCGGGCCCGGGCCGGTCTCCCGGCCCGCGCCCGAAGCGCCACCCGTGCGGGCGTTCGCTACTTGAGGATGGCCCTGGCCACCTCCTGCGCCTGGTCGCAGATCGTCGGCGCGGTCACGACGCCCTGGTCGGTGGAGTCGAAGTTCGGCGTCGTGTCGTCCGCCGGTGAGCTCATGCTCACGTAGACCAGCGTGTCGCCCTTGCGCACCAGCACGCCCGCCTGGCCGGTCAGCGTGACGCCGGTGCAGAACGCCTCGTCGCCCAGCCCCTGGACGTCGCCGCCGAAGTAGCCGCTGCTCTCGATCGAGAGCCCGTTGCCCTGGTCCTGCGACGTGGGCTCCGCGTTCTGGCGCTCCTGCGCGAACACGGACGCGGCATCGCCGCCGTCATACCGCGCGATGCGACCGATCGCGTTCGATCCGTCGGAGGTGATCCAGCAGTCGTGGGCGTCGGGCAGCACGCGCTTGTCGAGGACGAACCCGATGGACAGATCGAACAGCCCCGTGAGCTCGACGGCCGAAGCCTCGGAGCCGAGCGCCGACGACAGGTCGGCGTCCGAGATGATCCCGCAGGGTGTCCCGATGCTGCCATCCGAGTTGATCCCGGTTTCCTGGACCGCGCGGTTGACGATGAAGACGAACCCGATCACGAGGACCGCGACCAGCACGATGCCCAGCACGGCCACGATCAGGCACGCCTTGAGACAGCCGCTGTTGCCCGACGGCGCGGCGGGCTGCGGGCTCCAGCTGCCTGGCGGCGCCCCACCTGCCATCGGCTGCGGCCCCGTGGGCGGTGCGCCCCAGCCGCCGGCCGGGGGCGCCGGAGCCGCGGGGGCGGGGGTCGGCGCCGGCGGGGCCGAAGGTGTCACGAACGACGGTGCGGCCGGGGGCGGGGCGGACGTCGGGGCAGGTGCCGCGGGCATCGGCGGTTGCGCGGGTGGCACCGGCCCTGGCTGCTGGCCCCAGCCGGGCGCGGCTCCCGGGCCGGATCCGGGCGGCGCGGCCGCGGGCGGCGTCGGCGCCGCAGGCCCTGGCTGCTGGCCCCAGCCGGGCACGGTTCCCGGGGCGCCGGGGTCGGGGGCAGACCCCGGCTGGTCCGGAGGTGCAGGCTGATCGCCCTGCCCCGGCTGCTGGCCCCAACCCGGCACGGCACCCTGCCGCGGCGGTTCGCTCGACATCGTTCCCTCCCCGGGTGGTGTTGATCGCTGGCGCGCGCCTGCATTGTCGGCGTTGGGCCGCGTGCTCACAATCCCGATTTTCGATCGGACCGCCAGGCGCGGTTCGTGTTGACAATGCGCACCGGCCATGCAGTCACCGCGTGCGGCCCGGGCGAAGAATTGGGCATCATAGGGTCATCGCCCGCGTCGTCGAGCTCCCTGACGACGCGCCTCAGGGTCTTCTGGAGGAGGTGGACAGATGGCCGACGGATCTCAACGCCGTCGGATTCTCGCGGCCGTGGCGGCGGGGGTCTTCATTCTCGGGTTGCCGGCCAGCGCCGGCGCTGCCTCCGGACGGGCGTCCGGATTCACGGCGCAAGCCCTGACACCGACTGGAAGCGTGACCGGGTTCAAGTCGCCGTCCAGTCGACTCGCGCAGACCGACCCCAGCCTCCTGGGGCGGACCGACTCGACCAAGGTCCACGTCATGATCAAGCTCGACTACGACCCGACCGCCTCGTACGCGGGCGGCGTCGACGGGCTGGCACCGACGTCCCCCGACGTGACGGGCCACAGGCTGACCGGCAAGTCAGCCGCAGAGCGTGCCTACGGGCGGTACCAGAAGCAGCAGCGGGTGGACTTCGCCGCCGCGCTCAAGTCTGCCGTCCCCAGTGCGGCGGTGGGCGAGAGCTTCGACGTCGTGTTCGGCGGCGTCGCGGCGACCATCCCGGCCAACTCGGTCGCCAAGGTCGCGGCGCTGCCCGACGTGGTCGCGGTCCAGGCCGATACCCTGGCGCATCCGCTGACCGACGCCAGCCCGAAGTTCCTCGACGCTCCGCCCGTGTACGCGGAGCAGGGCTCAACGGCGAACGCCGGCGCGGGCCTCATCTTCGGCGACCTCGACACGGGCGTCTGGCCCGAGCATCCGTCGTTCGCCGATCTGGGCAACCTGTCGGCGCCTCCGGGCACCTACGGGTGCAACTTCGGCGACAACCCGCTGACGCCGGCCAACGATCCGTTCGTGTGCAACCACAAGCTGATCGGCGGCGTGTGGGAGACCCAGACCTACGACGCGGTCTACAACGGCACCGCCGGCGCGGACCCCTACGCGGGCACGGCGCGCGACGGTGACGGCCACGGGACCCATACCAGCAGCACCGCGGCCGGCGACATCGTCGACTCGGCGCCGGTGCTGGGCGTCGACCGCGGCCCGATCCATGGGCTCGCTCCGGGTGCCTGGATCATCGAGTACAAGGTCTGCGGTCCGCAGGGCTGCTACGGCTCGGACTCGGCGCGCGCCGTCGAGCAGGCCATCCTCGATGGCGTCAACGTCATCAACTTCTCGATCTCGGGTGGCGCGAACCCGTTCAGCGACCCGGTCGAGCTGGCGTTCCTCGATGCCTACAACGCGGGCGTGTTCGTGGCGGCGTCGGCCGGCAACGGCGGACCGGGTGCCGGCACCAGCGACCACCTCTCCCCGTGGGTCACGACGGTCGCCGCGTCGACCGAGACCCGCGAGTTCGCGACCACGCTGACGCTCACCGCGGGCGGCGACACGTTCACCGCCGACGGCGCCTCGATCACCATGGGCGCCGGTCCGGCGACCGTGGTCCTGGCCCAGGACATCCCCGGGTACGGTGATCCCCTGTGCGCCAGCGAGCCACCGGCGAGCGACACGTTCGCCGGCATGATCGTTGCCTGCCAGCGCGGTACCACGGCTCGAGCCTGGAAGGGCTTCGTGGTGTACGAGGGCGGCGGCGAGGGCATGATCCTGTACAACCCGTCGCTCGCCGACGTCGAGACGGACAACCACTGGGTGCCCACCGTTCACCTGGCGGACGGCACCGACTTCGTCGCCTTCATGGCGGCCCACGCGGGCGACACCGTCACCGGGTCGTTCCCGAATGCCGAGAAGCGCAACGGGCAGGGCGACGTGATGGCCGCCTTCTCGTCCCGTGGCCCCGGCGGCCTGTTCATCAAGCCCGACGTCACCGCGCCGGGCGTCGAGATCCTGGCCGGCAACACGCCCACCCCGCCCGTGCCCGACGCGGACAACGGTGCCGGACCCGCGGGCGAGTACTACCAGGCGATCGCCGGCACGTCCATGTCCAGCCCGCACGTCGCCGGCGCGGCGCTGCTGGTCAAGGCGGTCCATCCGAGCTGGTCACCGGGCGAGATCAAGTCGGCCCTGATGACCACGGCGACCACCAAGGTGGTCAAGGAGGACCTCACGACGCCGGCCGACCCGTTTGACTTCGGGGCGGGCCGGATCGACATCGGCGCGGCCGCCAGCGCCCCGCTGGTGCTCGACGAGTCGGCTTCAGACTTCTACGCGATGGGCGGCGACCCCGTTCAGGCGATCCAGCTCAACGTCCCGTCGATCGACGCGCCGGTCCTGCCGGGCCGGATCGAGACGTCCCGCACGGTCACCAACGTGAGCGGGAAGAACTCGGTGTTCAACGTTGCCACCAGCGCCCCCACCGGCTCGACCATCTCGGTCTCGCCCAGCCACTTCGCGCTGCGGGCCGGTCGGTCCCAGCGACTGCGGATCGTGATCGAGACCGAGGCGCCCGTCGGCGCCCAGCAGTTCGGCGCGATCTCCATCTCGACGAGCCAGGGTGGCTTCTTCACCGCGCACCATGGCTTCCAGCATCGGACCGTGACCCAGCACCTGCCGGTCGCGTTCATCCACACCCAGGGTGCGGTCAACCTGACCCAGGACTGCAGCCCGACGTCGATCTCGCTGCACGACGCGGCGCGGTGCGACGTCAGCGTCACCAACAACTCGTTCGACACCACGAGCGTGAGCGCCGACACCTCCACCAACGGCAACCTCGACATCCTCGGCGCCACCGGCGCGCGGGTGCGCCGGGGAGAGGCCCAGATCCGAAACGTCACCCTGGCGGGCGCCCAGCCCGGCGTTCCCTCGCGCGCGGCCGGCATCACGCCTAACGGCTCGACGACCACCGATGGCTTCCTTGATCTGTCGCTGTTCGGCGTCGGCCTGACGCCGATCGGCGACGAGCAGATCCTCAACTACGGGCTGGCGCCATTCGTCTATGACGGCCAGACGTGGAACAGGATCGGCGTCGATTCCAATGGCTACCTGATCGTCGGCGGGAGCGACAGCTCGCAGGACAACGAGTGCTGCAACATCCCGTCGGGACCCGATCCGGCTCGGCCGAACAACGTGATCGCGCCGCTGTGGACCGATCTCAACGGCACCGCCGGCGACGGGACGACAGGCGGCATCCGGGTCGCCGGCCTGACCGGCGGCGGCTTCCATTGGACCGTCTTCCAGTACGAGGTCTACGTCTACGGCACGACGGACCTGCGCAAGTTCCAGGTCTGGGTCGGGACGGACGGCGTCCAGGACATCACCTGGGCGTTCGACAGCTACCCGCAGGCGGACCCCGCCGGCCAGCCGTTCCTGGTCGGTGCCGAGAACCAGCTCGGCCAGGGCGACATGCAGGCCGTCCTCCCGACCACCGACTCGGTGATCACCTCGACCGATCCGATCCCGGGCGAGTCCGCGACCTACTCGGTATTCGTCCGGGGCGTCAGGGCCGGCACCGGGGTCGTCAAGACCGAGATGACCGCCACGGGTGTCCCGGGCGTGACCATCGAGCGCTCGACGATCGCGGTGCAGAAGCAGGAGCATCACCACCACTGACGGCGGCCCGTCCGGGCAGAACGTCAACGAAGGGGCCCGCCGGCGAACGCCGGCGGGCCCCTTCGCGTCCGCGCCCGGCTCCGGGCCGGACCTCCCGGGGGCACGTCGGCGTTGGCGTGCCACTCGCCCCCGCGCCCGGCTCGGCCGGTGATCCACCACGTTCCGGAAGCCGCCGGTCGAGTTGGCGCGAAGCATGGCCTCGGCTTAGAATCGGCCGCCCACGGC